>JAUICH010000008.1 GCA_030427505.1 Verrucomicrobiia bacterium | reverse complement strand
ACCGCGTGTTTCTTATCACCGAGGTCGATGCCGAGCGTATGGGATGGTATTGATGAGTTCATAGACAGCGATTCTATCTCAGACCGCTCGCGCGGCCTCACTGCCTTCTCATTTAATCTTCGCTTTGGGCGGCCGGGCCTCCAGCCCGGTTCCTGAGAAGCTTTTCGATAAGCGAAAAGGTTAGCTCATCTCGCCTGGCTCCTCACCCCTCTCCCAACCCAAACCGCCCCAATTCCGAATACACCGGCCCGCCTCCACCCGGCGAAGTGTCGCTGCGAAACAGCACCACCTCCGACACGCGCATGGTGACGGGCGCCACACTTTTTGCTCCTTTCGGCTGCTTTGCGACCGGCTCCTCCCACTTCGGCCGGTAGCCGCGCTTCACCCGGGCGAGGGTGATATGGGGGCGATATGCTCGCTCTTCCAGCTCAAACCCACAGGCCTTCGCCGCCTGCCCGACCCAGTCCGCCAGGCGCTGCAATTCATGCGCTCCCATTCCGTCACCTCCGCCCAATTTACAGGCAATCACCACTGGCCGCCGGGCGTCTGGGAACGGCGCGGGCCGCCCCAACGGTATTTCAAACGGCGCTACGTGCCGCAGCACCTGTGTCACGCCAGCGCCGAGCTGCTCCAGCACTTCCGGCTCCGCCATGCCCAGGAACTTCAGCGTCAGGTGAATCTGATCGCGGGCAATCCACCGCAGCGCCTCTTTGGTTTTTCCAGAGACCTTCCGATCCAACAACTTCCGCACCCGCGTCTGCTCTCCCTTCAGCCAGCTCAATGCCTCCGGATCCGGAACCACGGCGAGAAAGGTGCGGACGGGGTGGGCTGTTTCTGAGGCAGCAGTCATCATCGATGCCAATCATCAACTTACACCCTTACACCCCGACCAAACACCTCCGGTTCGAACAAGAGAAACGCTTTCATGCTAGAGCCTTAGTTGAACTGATTTTTCGCCTTCAGAAATCCCACACCTCCACTTGAATCTGACCTTCCCAGTAACTTCTCCGGAAGAAGCGTTGATCCAAATAGAAAGCAGGCGAGAAAAAGTGATATACCACGGGATTCTCCCACCCGTAGAACGGCCGCGGCGAAAGGAAGATAGGCAAGTACGGGTTAGGCGGCACTCTGGACACCATCCCAAAGTAGGCGCCCAGGTAACCCCCCACCAGGAGGACCACCGCCACCAGCCCGCTCACCCAGTGGCGAAACCCTTTTGAAACTCCATTCATTTCCGCCTTCCATTTCTCTCAGCCCGCCGTCCGCCTGTAAAAGATGAGCCGGTTTCCAAAGGGATCGGTAACATAAAACTCCGTGAGTCCCCACGGCTGTTCGATGGGCTCCGGGGGCCTGAAATATTTGTAGGGCTTGGCGCGAAGGCTTTCGTGGAAAGCGAACAGGTCCGGCGTTTCCACGCGGATGAAGGTCCCCGGCGTGCCGTCGCCCACATGCTCGGAGAGGTTCAGCACACAGGCGTCCCGCGACACCTGCATGAAGATGGGCGTGTCCGGCTCGAACCGGTATTCCCAGTCCACCTGAAATCCCAGGTAGCCCGCGTAATGCTCCCGCGCCTTGGTTTCATCAAAGATCCGCAGAATGGGGATGGCGCTTTTCACAATGCAATGTCTTAACCGGCGAGCCCGGAGGCGCCAAAACAAAAACCCTTTGTCATTCCCAATCCCAGCGCCTTAGAGTGGCGACACTTCTCCGCCGAACGCAGTTAGAAAACATCACCATGACCGACGAAAAACGCCTGGGCCAACTTCTCCTCACCGGGGTGCCGGGACCGGAGCTGGACCCGGACACGGCCAAACGCTTCCGCGCCCTTCAGCCCGGCGGTTTCATCCTCTTTGGACGAAACATTAAGAGCCCGGAGCAACTTCGGAAACTCATCGATGATTTGCGCGACCTCTCGGAGATCGAGCCCTTTATCACCATCGACCAGGAAGGCGGCCGCGTCTCCCGCCTGCGCCTCATCGGCAGCGAACCGCCGAATGCCCAGCAACTGCGCGAAAAGGGCGACCTGGATCTCATCAAGAAACACGGCGAACTCACCGGGAAAGTCCTGCGCGTCTTCGGCTTCAACCTGGACCTCTGCCCGGTGCTGGACCTGTCCTACGATGACGAGGCGGACAACTCCCTGAAAGGCCGCTGCTGGGGTAAGACGGCCAAGGAAGTCATCGACAACGCCAGCGTGTTCAACCTCTGCCTGCGAAAGCAGGGCGTCCTGTCCAGCGGGAAACACTTCCCCGGCTATGCCTCCGCCGAGGTGGATCCCCACCACGAACTGCCGGTCATCAACAAGACGCTGGAGGAGATGGAAGCGGACGAGCTGGTGCCCTACCGCGCCCTGCTGCCGGACCTGGACAGCATCATGACCTGCCATTCCCACTACCCCTGCTGGGACGCGGACCGCCCGCGCTGGCCGGCCTCGCTTTCGAAAAACATCATCGGCCAGTTCCTCCGCAATCAGCTCGGCTACGAGGGCCTGGTCATGACAGATGACCTGGACATGGGCGCCATCCTGAATGAAGTGACCTTTGAAGAGACCATCCGCGCCTGTATCGAAGCCGGAAACGACCTGGCCATGATCTGCCACCGCATCGACCTGGTGGAGGAAGCCCGCACGCATATCGAGAAAGTGCCCGGCCCCATCCTGCACGACGCGCTCCTCCGGATCGAAAAGACCAAGGCCAAGATGGCGCCGCCCACGAAGTTCTCCCTGGAGGCCTTCCAGGAAATCGACCGCCAAATCTGGGACCTGCGCGTCGCCACCCTGGGCGAGGAAGGGGCCAAGGTTCTCAGCGTGGAAGACGGAAAGCGCTCGCCAGTGGAGCTATATTAGGCTTTGAGTAAGACCCGGCCAGAAGGGCCGAAGCGGACCGCCGATGTATCACGAAATCGAAACCCTCCTCATCCTTCAGGATCGCGACCAGAAAATTCGGGAACTGAAGAAAGACTTGGAACGCATTCCCCTGGAGGAAGCCGCCGCCCGGTCCCGGGTAGAGGGCGAAAAAAAGGCCGTCGCCGCCGCGAAGCACGCCGTCCAGGAAAACGAGGTGGCCCTGAAGAAACTGGAACTGGATGTCGATACGCGGAATCAATCCATCGCCCGCCTCAAGATCCAGCAGTACGAGACCCGCAAGAACGAGGAATACCGCGCCCTGGGCGAAGAAGTGGAACGCTATGAGTCCGAGATCAGCGGCCTGGAAGACAAAGAGCTGGAGCTCATGGAGCACGCCGACGAGCTGAAGGCCAAGCTCGCCGCCGCCAATGAAGCCCTGGACCACGGCCAGAAAGTCGTGGAAGACGAACTGGCCCAGTACGCCAAGCGCCGGGAAAACTTCGAAAAACAACTCGCCGAACTGGAACAGGAGCGCACCGGACTGGCCGCCAAGGTGGAGCCGGACACCCTGAACATCTACGACCGGCTCATGCACAGCAAAGGCGGCACCGCCGTCGTCCCCCTGGAAAACGGTCAGTGCGGCGGCTGCCACATGAAAGTCATCAAGTCCCTCGAAGTGGAAGTAAAGGCCCAGAAAGGCCTGGTGCACTGCCTGAACTGCAGCCGCATTTTGTATCTGCATTGAGGAAGGCCGAACGGCCGGAACAATCAGAAAACCACACAATCCGAGGATCAGACGTTCGATCCTCTGGGCGGTTTATGGCCGTCAGAAGGTTTCGGCATGCGCCGGTCTCACGAACTGGCGGCTCGAAGGCCTGCCAGCCGCATCCACACTCCACGCCACAGGAGAATTCCACCTGCGGCCCCCAAGGGAAGAAGGACAACCCAAAGCGGAAACCAGACCGCGTAGAAACCCTTACGGAGGGAGGAAGAGGGAAAGTGCGTGATATCCAGGTGCCAAAGCACCGGTGCCGTTTCTCCTGCCTCAAACCGCCAGTCAAAGCCGCGGCCGTAGCCCGGCCACTCCGCTTCCAGTCCCACCAGGCCGTGCGTCTGACCGGCCTCGAATCGGCACGCGGGAAAATCCACTATCGCCGTCTGGCCATACCACTGGAACACGTAAACATAGAGGAATCCCCACAGGACAAGCAGCAACAGGACCACCCCACCGTAGAACTGAAGCCGGCAAGCCACGGCGCGAGTCACCCTGGGCCGGGGATGACGTTCAGTGCTAACCGGACTCTTCATTACCAGTGTGCGTCAGCGGATCTTCCGGGACACTCTCTTCTTCGGGCCGCATCCACGCTTCAGCCGCCTCCTTTCCATTCAAACGGCGAAACTTTGCAATAAACCGGCTTTCGGTTTCCTCATTTAGACCGTCAAGAGGGTCCGCGAATGGACCTTTCTCTGGACCACGCTTCGCTCCCTCATCGGCCACCGGCTCGCTCAGCACAATGTACAAGACACCTTCATGAAGAAACATGGCGACACCCCCTTTATCGGGTGTGTGAACCATGGCATGCCGGTTGACTGACTCCCGCTCGTTTTCATCCCACGACCAGCGGCCCTCCATCAAGGGCTGGGGAAATCCTTCGCACCGTACCTGCCCCTTTCCGTTGCTGCCCAGCTTCACGAACAACTTGAGCCTGCCATCCTCTGCCACCCAAGCGCCATTGAAATGGCTCGCATGGCGCACCCGATCACGCCTCTCGTCCAAAGCCCGTAGAGGTGCCCAAAGAGTGTCGACGAAATAGTCCAACGTTACCTCCCAGCCCGGCTCGCAGGGAGTGGATATCGCGTATCCCGTTTTCGACATGTGCGATCCGCCCGGCCGCATCATGTCCCGCGCCCACCATACATAACTCAAACAGTAAGCAGCCACCAACAAAAACGAGGCAACCGTCACAACAAAAAGCGGGCGGCGCCAGCCGTTCCGATTCTGGGTGGATCCTTCGCGACTCGCTTCATCTGCCGGTCCTACCCACCCCATGTCCGGCAGGCTAACCGAAACAGGGGCCCATGGAGAAGACAAAACCAGACCACGGAACTCCGGAATCGCTTCGCCCTGCCCAGGCTGGTCTTCCCAGCCTAACCCCCTTCGCTCCCCTCTTCGACTTCCAGCTCAATCCCCATACGCTCGGCCCGCTTCTGCCACAGCTTCCGCGCCAGGGTTTGCAGGTCTTCGATGCGGTCTGCCTCATCGACAATCTCCAGGCCCAGGAGGGTTTCCACCACGTCTTCCAGGGTGACCAGGCCTTGCAGTCCGCCGTATTCGTCCAGCACCAGGAAGATGTGTTCGCGGGTGGTGATGAATTTGTCGAACACGTCCGCCACGCTCATGGTTTCATGCACGGACTGGATCGGACGCTTCAGGCCGGACAGCGGCTTGCTCCCCTGCCCCTTTGCCTGCGCCAGCAGCAGGTCGCTCTTCAGCACGAAGCCGCTGATGTCGTCCCGGTTCTCCCCATAGATGGGAATGCGGGAAAAGGGCGTGTTCACATGGCTGGTGAAAAACTCCTCCACCGTGGAGTCCTGCCGCAGGGCAAAAACCACCACCCGGGGCGTCATGATGTCATATACGAAGGAGTGCTGAAAGCGGAACAGGTTCTTCAGGATGCGCGTCTCGCTGTCCTCCAGTTTCCCCTCCTGGGTGCCAATGTCCGCCATGGCGGCAAACTCTTCCCGCGTAAAGGTGCCGGTGTGGTGCCCTTTACCGATGGTGATTTTCCCCGCCAGCCAGACCGCCGGCTTCAGCGGCACACAGATCCAAGTCAGCGCGTGCGCCACCCACGGCGCCCAGGCCCGCCAGTAGTGCGCGCCCAGGTTCTTCGGGACAATCTCGGAAAACACCAGGATCGCAATGGTCATGATGCCGGCGGCAATGCCCTCGATCAGCCCGTCATTGGCCAGCACCTTCACCTGTGCCGCCACCCCCATCGCTCCCGCCGTGTGGGCGATGGTGTTCAATGTCAGGATGGAGGTCAGCGGCCGGTTGATGTCTTCCTTCAGCCTTCGCAGCAATTTCCCCGCTTTCGATCCCGAGTCCTCCAGGTTCTGCACATAGGGGTGTGTCACGGACAGCAGCACCGCTTCCCACACGGAACACAGGAAAGACACCGCGATCGCCAGAATGAAGAATAGAATGAGCAAAGACCACATGACTTGAGCAGCTTGGAACAAAGTTGATGGATAGGAAACGGATTTTGGGCTTGAGTCAAACTTGTGGGAGATACCGAAATCGTCATGGACTGCCTTCCCGTCGTTTGCCCCACCTGTTTTGAGACCTTTGAAGTCGCCCTCCCCGCGCCCGGAGAAATGCCCTGTGAGATCGATTACGACTGCGAGATCTGCTGCAACCCCATGACCATCGTCTTTGAAGAAGAAGAACCGGGCGGCCCGGTGTCGGCCTACGCGAAGGGGCTGGCCGAATGAGCGACGCCACGCCCGCCGTTTCCATTCTCCTCCCGGCCCGGAACGCGGCCCGGACCCTGCCGATGGCCATCGAAAGTTGTCTGGCGCAGACTCTGCCGGACTTCGAACTGCTGCTGCTGGATCACGACTCCCAGGACGGCACGTTTTCCCTGATGAAAAAGTACGCCCGGCGCGACCACCGGATCAAGGTGCTTCACGCTCCCGCCGGCAGCGGCTTCGTCACCGCCCTGAACTTTGGCTGGAAAGAAGCCGCCGCCCCTCTCATCGCCCGCATGGACGCGGACGACTTTGCCTACCCGGCCCGCCTCCAGCACCAAGTGCGGCTCCTGAATGAGAACCCGGACCTCGCCGCCTGCGGCACGCTGGTCCGCATCCGCCGCCGCAAGTCGGACCTGAGCACCACCGAGCCCCGCGAAGGCTACGCGGAGTATGAAAAGTGGCTGAACTCCGTGGTGACCCCGGAAGACATCGCCGCCCAGCGCTTTGTCGACAGCCCCGTGGCAAACCCCAGCACCCTGGTCCGGCGGGAGGTGTTTGAGATCCTGGAAGGCTACCGGGACCACCCCTGGGCGGAGGACTACGACTTCTGGCTCAGGCTGCTCGGCACGGGCCGGAAGATCGGCAAGGTCGACCAGCTTCTCCTGGACTGGCACGACAGCGCCAACCGCGCCACGCGGAAGTACGACCGCTATTCTCAGGACAACTTCATTCGCGCCAAGGCCCACTACCTCGCCTGCCTGCCCCAGGTGCAGGAAAAAGGCATCTCCCTCTGCGGCGCCGGTCCCATCGGTAAAAAACTCGCCACCGCCCTCCAGGAGGCCAAGGCCGAAATTCACGCCTTCTACGAGGTGAACCCCAAGCGCATTGGAGAAATCATTCGCGACATCCCCGTCAAGAGCCAGCGAGACCTGGCCGACGCCTACGACACCGTCGTCATCGGCGCCGTCGGCCAGCCCGGAAAACGCGAACACATCCGCCACGTGGTCCAGTCCTTGGGCTTTCAGGAGGGGGAAGACTTTTTCTGCGCGGCGTAGGGGGCGGCATCAGCCCCCGGATACACGGGTCAACATCCGTAGCCTTTTCTCGGAGGACATGTGGCGGCCTGGGAATTCTCCCTTCATTCGAATTCGAGTGCAGAACAGCCGATCTTTCTCACCCACTCCAGACCCGCCAAGTGCCTCCGCGATCTTCGCGTAGTAGTCGTGGAGCGAAGTTCCGGCTGGATAGATGACGAGCCGATATCCTTTAGCCGTTTCCGCGTCATCGGAATCCGGCTCGACATACAGATTCAGGCTGGACCAGAGACCGCCTTGTCTTTCCTGGCTCAGCTGGATCGCCCGCTGCTCTGTGATTTCCCGGAGGGTCCCGGAGCGGGAGGAACCGAAATACCACACCTTCTCAGGCTTATCCGGATCCCCCTCTGCATCCTCCGCCTGCGCGGCGGGTCGCAGAAGGCACTGCGTGACGTAGGTCTCCCCCGCCGCGGCGGTCGCCCGCGCGTCTTCCATTCGCTCTTTGTCCAGCTTGCCAAGAGTGAATTGGTCTCGGTGTGGGGCGTCGTCATCCGGCTCCCCAGCCGCACGCCAGCCCTCCGTGGTTGGCTCGGCTAGCACGCCTTCCCAGACACTGCTCAAGTAGCGGCGGGTGCGCCAGTCCGTCAGCTCAGAATCCACGTAAACAGCCGGGGCGAAAAGGGAAAAGAAAACGTCCTCTTTCGTCAGTCCCTCCACCTTCGTTCCATTGTCGCTCTCCGTGGAAATTCGCCCAGACGCAACGCCCGGCAGAAACCACCACTTATACAGGGCCAGGTAGATGCCCAATAGGGCGAGCACCATTCCGCCCCAGGAGAGCCGGCGGCAGATCCGGCGGATTCCCCAACGCGAACGTTTCGGGGGTTCTGATTTTGTCATGGTCATAGGTACTGTCGTGGTCATCCGTCTTCCGCCGCGACATTCATGGGGGTACCCGGCGGATCGATGGCTTCGTTGTCCGAATACGCGCACACAGCACCGTTTCTATCGGTTCGTTGTTAAAAACGTTAGATCATGCCCGAAGCCGGCATTTGCCCTGTCCAGCGCCTTGGTGCGCGTGATGTCCGTGCCATGACGCAGCCCTTCGTCATCCACGGAATTGAGAGCCTCGCTACCGCCCCACCCCACCATTGCCTTTTCCCAAAACCCGTCGTCTCTTAGTTCCCGCACCTTCAGAAAGATGACTCGTTTCCGCCCCTGCATCGACCTTCACGACGGCAAAGTGAAACAGATCGTCGGCGGCACTCTCAAAGATGGGGACGATGCCTCGGCCAAGGGTGAACTGCGCACGAATTTCATCAGCGACCGGCCTCCCGCCCACTTCGCGGACCTCTACCGGCAGGATCACCTGACCGGGGGACACGTCATCATGCTCGGCCCTGGAAATGAAGCCGCGGCCCGGGAAGCTCTGGCGGCCTACCCCGGAGGATTCCACATCGGTGGCGGCATCCGGGCAGAGAACGCCGCCGCCTGGCTGGGGGCCGGGGCCAGCCACGTCATCGTCACCTCCTGGCTTTTTGACAAAGAGGGTCACTTCCAGGAGGACCGCCTCCAGGCCCTCGCCGGAGCCGTGGGGGCAGACCGCCTGGTCCTGGACCTCAGCTGCCGCCGCGAGCCGGGGTCCGCCACATGGGTCGTGGCCATGAACCGCTGGCAAACTCCCACGGACCTGCGCGTCACCCCGGAGACCCTGGACGCTCTAGCGAGCTCTTGCGCGGAATTCCTCGTTCACGCGGCGGATGTGGAGGGAAAGTGCGAGGGCATCGACGAAGCCCTCGTCCGCCTGCTCGGGGACTGGGGGAAGAAACCCATCACCTACGCCGGCGGCGCTTACGCCCTGGAAGACCTGGAACGGGTCCACGCTCTCAGCCAGGGCCGGGTCGATCTGACCATCGGCAGCGCTCTGGATATTTTCGGAGGCCGTCTTGTTAAATACGCCGATTGCGTCGAGTTTAACCGCCGCCAGGACGCGAACGCGTAACAAAAACGCGGCAGCTCCAGGAATTTCATAACGTAATCCTCTGTCAGGACTCTAAACAAAGAACGGGGCGGCAGACGCCTCTCTAATAGAACCATCATGGAAGCCAAAGCCCCCCTTTCCACCGTGCCGGGCCTTTTCAGGTCCGCTTTCTTTAGCCTTCTCCTGGTAGCCGCCGTCGCGTTCGCTCCCTCACGGCTCCGCGCCGCTGACGTTACTCCCATTCCCTTGGCTCAGGAAGACAGCGATCTAAAACCCGACCCCGCCGTGACTTGGGGACTCCTGGACAACGGCCTGCGCTACGCCATCATGCCCAACGCGGAGCCGCCGGACCGCGTCAGCCTCCGCCTGTATGTCGATGCCGGTTCTCTCATGGAAACCGACGACCAGCAGGGCCTGGCCCACTTCCTGGAGCACATGGCCTTTAACGGAACGGACAACTTCCCTTCCGGCGAAATGGTGGAGTATTTCCAGCGCCTGGGCATGGCCTTCGGCTCCCACACGAATGCTCACACCTCTTTCCACGAGACGGTCTACAAACTGGAACTGCCCAACACGGACCCGGACATCATCGACCAGAGCCTCCTCCTCCTGCGCGACTACGCGAACCGCATGAAGCTGCCGGCGCCGGAAATCGACCGTGAGCGCGGCGTCATCCTTTCTGAAAAACGCGCCCGTGACTCCGTCGGCTGGCGCACTTTCATGGAGCAGATCGACTTCGCCCTTCCGGACTCTCTCCTCAGCCATCGTCTGCCCATCGGCACGGAAGAAGTCATCAAGAACGCCCCCCGCGAGCGTTTCGAAAACTTTTACAACACCTGGTACACCTCCGACCGCATGGCCGTCGTCGTCGTGGGCGACATCGACGTGGCGGACATGGAAAAGCGGATCAAGGACTTCTTCACGGATCTGCCCGCCCCGGAAAAAGACGTGCCCGAACCGGACCTCGGTAAACTGACCGAACGCGGTTTCGCGGTGCATTACTACCACGATGACGAAGCGGGCGAGACCACGATCTCTTTCGACTCTCACAAACCCATCACCCCCGAACCGGACACCGCCGCCCGCCGCGCCCGCGACCTGCGCTACAACCTGGCGGCCATGATGCTGAACCGCCGCCTCGGCATCCTCGCCAAGAAAGCGGACTCCGTCATCATCAGCGGCAATGCCCACGCCTACGACCTCTTCGACCTGAACTTTGCCCAGTACGGCTCCCTGGAGGTGGAATGCGACCCGGAAAACTGGAAGGCCGCATTTAACTTGGCCGAACAGGAACTGCGCCGCTCCATCGAATTTGGCTTCACCGAAGCCGAACTGCGCGAAGCCACCGCCAAGATCGCCAACGCCTATGACAACGCGGCCCTGAAAGTGAACACCCGGCAGTCCAAGGACTTGGCCAACAGCATTGCCGAACGGCTCGGCCAGCGCCGTGTCTTTACCAGCCCAGTGGACGACGTGGACCGCGTGAAAGCCGAACTGGACAAGGTGACCACCGAAGAATGCCGGCAACTATGGGCCAGCCTCTGGGACAGCAAAGAGAACCTGCTCTTCGTCAGCGGGAACCTGAAGCTCGATGGCGACCCGGTGGAAACCCTGACCGCCGCCTACGAAGCCAGCAAGGCCATCGCCGTGGAACCGCCGGCGGAGGTGGAAGACCAAGCCTTCGCTTATACCGATCTGCCCGCCCCTGGCGAGATCGCGGACCGGAAGGTGGATGAAGACCTGGAGATCGTGCAACTCGCCCTCAAGAACGGCGTGCGGGTGAACTACAAGTCCACGGAATTCGAAGACAACACCATCCAGGTCTACGCCCGCATCGGTGCCGGAAAACTGACGGAGCCCAAGGACCAGCCCGGCCTTTCGATCTTCCTAGGAGAAGTCTTCGAACAGGGCGGCCTGGAAGCCCACAGCTATGACGATCTCCAAACCCTCTTTGCCGGGAAAACGGTGGACGTCTCCTTTGCCGTGGAAGATGACGCCTTCGTCCTTTCCGGCCGGACCACCCCGGCGGACCTGCGGGACGAACTGCTCCTGTTGCGCGCCTACCTGACTGCGCCCGGCTTCCGCGAAGAAGCCGCCAGCCAGTTCGCCCGCCAGATTCCCCCCTACTACCAGCAACTGGAGCACACGCCCCAGGGCCTGATGCAGCTGAAGGCCACCAGATTCCTGCATGGCGGCGACCCGCGCTTCGGCTTCCCGGAACAGGAAGTCCTGCTCCAACGCACCCTCGACGAGGCCCGGGCCTGGGTGACTCCCGCCTTGGAAAATGGCTACCTGGAGCTGACTCTCGTTGGCGATCTGGAAGGCTCCGCCGTGGAAACCGCGGTCACGGAGGTGTTCGGTTCCCTCCCCCAGCGCGAAGCGGAGAAACCGGCCTACACCGAAGAACGGAAAGTTTCCTTCCCCGACACGCCGGTTACGGAACGCTATGAGTTCGAAACCACCATCCCGAAGGCCCTGGTGCTGGTTTACTGGAAGACGGACGACATCTGGGACATCCAGAAGACCCGCCGCCTCGGCATGCTTTCTTCCATCATGGACGACCGCTTGCGGGTGAAAGTGCGCGAAGAACTGGGCGACGCTTACAGCCCCTTCGCCCACCACATCGCCAGCGATGTCTTCACGGACTATGGCTACTTCTTCGCCTTCACGGAGGTGGATCCCAGCCAGACGGAGAAAGTAGCGGCCGTTGTTGCTGAAATCGCCAAGGATCTGGCCGCCGGAAACATCACGGAAGACGAACTGGAGCGCGCCAAGAAACCGCTCATCACCCAGTTGGAGGAAGCCCGCCGCCAGAACCGCTACTGGCTGGGCAGCGTGATGGCCTCTTCCCAGGAATACCCCCAGCGCCTGGAATGGGCACAGACTTTCATCCCGGACCACGAAGCCATTACCCTGGACGAACTCAAGGAACTGGCCGCCCAATACCTGAGCGACGGCAAGGCCGCGGAGATCCTGATCATGCCGGTGGTGGAAGAAACCTCCGAAGGTAAAACGGACGGCAGTCCAGAGAAAGCCAGCTCCGCCAGCAACTGAGCTGGCGGAATCGAATGCGGAAATGTCCCCGTCGGGTTGCTCCGCGGAAAGCGGGGTATTGAAACGAAGATCCTATTTCGGTGCGGAGATCCTTCCGGATCCGTACCCGCATATCACATAGGCTCGGCGGTACCCTACCGGATTCGCTTCTCACAAAGGTCTCCCCGAATTTCAACGCTAACGGGGACGTGTAGCGTCCTTGGACTGCGGTGATCTGTCTGCCAGTCCGGTTCGGACCATCGCTTTGGGGTGGGAACCGGAGGCACGGTGGGACAGGTTTGGCAAACGCGGTCCTAGCATGAATGGCACTCGGATAAGCGTGGTGACCGGGCCTGTTGCGGGATCCAATTGCGACGCAATTTCCGGACAGGTATCGCGTGGCCTTCTCGCCGGATGTGCGCCCCAAAGTTTCGCGGGCCGGGCCTGGCTGATCGTACTCCGCCGGTGATGAGCGCCAACGGCGCGGCGCATACCAGCCTGGGCCAAAGGCCCAGGTTAGGCGGATTGACAAATTTCGAGGGCTGAACCGAAGCGAAGCGCAGGTAGACTGCCCGGCAGGGCAGCCCAGGGGGCGAGCAAAGCGAAGTCAAGGCCCGGCGCATCCGGGCGCGCCGTGACTCCGCCGCCATCCCCAGGGAAGGGGGGTGCGCCGGACCTACGGCCCTCGATATTCATGGGGAACCGTTTTCCTGGGGCTCGCGCCCCAGGCTGGTATGCGCCGCGCCTTTGGCCCTCCGGCCCTGAGACCCCGGTTAAGCGATTTCATCGGGGATCTGTCAGTGCCAGTCGCCGCCGTTGAAGGGCTCGATTTGACCGGTCACCGCGCTTAACCGAGTGCCATTCGTCCTAGCATTCATTCATTCCCTCAAACCCGATGGCCTCCGGGAAAACAAGACCAGACCCAAAAAATCTCCCATACGCGGCCAGGCCTACTGGTGAATGGGACAAAGAAGCGACGGAATAGCGAAAGCGATCGCTCCATTCCCCCCCGCAAACTAAAGCGCAACCTCCTACAACTTCCGGCCCGATTCCGGGACGACGATGTTGTCCCCCGGCCTTAGAGTGATATTCAACCGGGTGTCGCGAATCACGGCGTCCAGATTGTGTACGGACACCTGCTGGCCGCGAATGACCTTTACATCTTTCTGCTTCGCAAAGTCCGTCAGGCCGCCGGACTGGGATATGGCATCCAGCAAGGTCATGCCGTCATAGTAATTCAACGCTCCGTTTCGCGTCACCCCGCCAGTCACGGAGACCACCCGCTGGCTGGCGTCGGAGTCGGCATTGATTACGATGGTGGGATTGGTATAGATCTCGGCGGAGCGGTAGGCTTGCTCGATCTTCCGGGCCAGAATGGAGGGCTTTTCCCCCGCCGCGTGGGGGTTGGAAATGTAGGGCAAGGGAATAGTGCCTTCTTCCCCAATGGTGTACTCGCCATTGATGTCCAGTTTCTCGTAGTCGGGCACGCCCTTAATCTCGAGCCGGATCTTGTCGCCCGGACGAAGCGTGGCTTCATCCGCGCGGGTCTGTACCACACCCCCCAGCGACACAGTGATCGCCCAAAGTACGAAAAGGCGCCGTTGCCAGTTTGCTTTCAAAACCGGCAAGGACGTTCGAAACACGTTGGGAACAACGCGCATGGGGTTAGTACAACTCGTTGTAGTCATCCTCGTCCAGTTCGAACTGGTTGGCGGGTTGCATCCGGGAATTGGGCGCTTGGTTCTTCGACCGGCGGGAAGCGGGTTTGCCCTGGCGCGACGTCGATTTGGGCTGCGTGTAATACGTGTAATAGCTGGTGTAGTACTGATACTGACCATCGCTGCGGAGGTCCACGTTGTTCAGCACCACGCCGATCATGTGTCCGCCGGCGTTTTCGACGCTCTGCCGTACCCGCTGCAAGGTCTTCTGCGGCACCTTGCGGTGCTGGATGACCACCATGGTAAGATCCGCAAGGTTGGTCAGCACGGAAGCGTCGCTCACACCCAGGATGGGCGGGGAGTCGATCAGGACGACGTCGAAGCGACTCTTCATTTCGTCGATCAGCTCGGTCATCTTGGCGGAGTTCAGCACGCCGGCGGGATCCTCCGGCGCGGGCCCGCTGGGCAAGAACCACAGATTGTCCACATGGGAGCGCACTACCACTTCCTCCAACGGCACGTTGGAAGTCAGGTAGTTGCTCAAACCCACGCTGTTCTGATAGCCCAGGTAATGGTGCAGCTTGGGACGGCGCAGGTCAGCATCGATCAGGAGCGTGGTATACCCACCCTGGGCACAGACATAGGCCAGGTTCGCCAGGGTGGTGGACTTGCCCTCCCCCGGCGTGCCGCTGGTCACGGAAATGGCGTTGGCGTTGGTATTGCGCCGGTTGAACTCAATGTTCGTTCGCAGGATGCGGTAGGCCTCCGCGTCGGGCGAGTTCGGCCCATCGTAGAGCAGGATGCTCACTTCTTCCGGCACCACGGCCAGCACGGGCACACCCATGAGGTTTTCCACTTCCTCCAGCGTCTTCACGCTGTTGTCCATGTATTCCAGGAAGAAGGCCAGGCCGATCCCCATGCCCAGACCCACAATGCCACCGAGGATGAGGTTCAGCGGTACATTGGGTTTCGCGGGGCTGGGGTTGGGCTCGGCCATCTCGTGCACCTGGATAGGCGTGCTCGTCATGTTCTGATCGATCTTCGCCTGGTAGAGTTTCTCATACATGGCCTGAAGATTGGACCGCTGAGTCTCGTACTCGTTCTTCGCTTCCGCGTAGGCCACGTGGGTTTCCCGCTCGGTCATGGACTCGTCAGCCTTCTGATCGTGCAGCGTTTCGATTTTAGTCAGAGCCTCTTCCGCGATCTCCAACTGGGTCTGCAAGGTTCTGCGGATGTTTTCCACCCCACCCTCCAGTAGTTGCCGGGTTTTGTCCGCCTGTGCCTGCATGGAAAGCACTTTGGGATGTCTGGGGCCCAGACCGTCATTGAGCAGCTTTTCCTTTTCCTTCTGCTCCATGAGATACTGCGGGTACAACTCCTGAACGGTGACGTCCGCCACGTCCAAAGACACGGCCTGTTCGATCAACTCGTCTCCGCTGAGGTTTTTCAGCTTTTCGATCTGGGTGCGGATCTTCTCGATGCTCTGCCGGTTGTTGTACAGGTCCAGCTCGCTCTGTTCCAGCACCCGGGGCGTGGCGGTCATCGCCTCTCCGGTCAGCCCGGTGAAGCGGCCGGAAGTGTCCAGGTCCACCACGTCATATTTCCGCATCAGAGCCAGCATCTCGTCGCGGAGGCCGTTCACGACCTCGCGCTGGTGTTCGAGTTCGTTGTTCAGAGCGGTCAGCGCCTTGTCCATGCGGGCCTTCTCGCTCTCCAGGCGCCGGTCGGAGTAGCTTTTGGCAATGGCGTTGGCCAGTTCCGAGGCTTCATCGGGGGAGTCCGCATACACCTCGATGTCGATGATGTTGGTGTTCCGGCGGGCGCTGGTATCCAGCTTTTTCAGCAATATGCGGTAGGCATTCTGCTTGGTGCCCGCGTTCCACTTGGAGATCAGGTCATTCTCTTCGATGACACGATACAGCGTCTGCTGGCTGGAAATGATCTCGAACTGAGTCTGGATGAAATTCATCTGCGCCAGCTCAGCCACGGCGGCGCCGTTAGGACTTTGAAAGACGTTCAGGTCCTCGTCATTCTGAACGATCTCCAAAGAAGCGCGCCCCAGGTATTCTTTGGGCAGGATATGGGTGACGGCCACCGCCGTCAGAAAGACCAATGCAAAGGTCAGCAGAATAATCGGCAGCCGATTCCGGATGATCTGGAGGTAATCGCGAGCGTGAAGGCCCTCTTCCGGCGCGGGACGAGTCATGTTGGAAATTATGAAGATAGTAAGAAATCGTAAATAATCAATATTTCCTAGCTAAATTTCACCACATCTTAGCGCCGGCTTTGGAGTTCGAACAGAACCAAAACGTACTCTTCGGTTTTTAGCCCGCCCAGGAATAACCGAAGGCCCGTTAGAAGGTGGAACTGACGCCTACATTCGCCCGGTGCCGGTCGTAGTCCCGCAGGCTGTCACCGGTATAAATGGTGGTGTAGGTGTAACCGGCGTTCAGATCCACGTTTTGATAGATGCGGTAGGAAACGCCCAGTTGCAGGCTGACCGCGTCGTCACTCAGGTCATCCAGGTCGCTGTCGCCCCTGGCATCGAATTCGCTGTGCACATAGCTGACTCCCAAGGTGCCTCTCACCCGCGGCGTAAAGCCATGAGTGGCGACGAGGCCGGTGCGGTAGCTGTAGCGGTCGTGGTAGTCGCCCAGCTCGCTGTCTTCCAGACCCACGCGGCCCAGCCAGCTCAGGGTAGTGTCGTCCGTCAGCTTGTAACGGAGGGAGGCTTCCCCGTAGGGACGGGTCAGGCTGTCGTAGCGATCGAAGTCCCGGTACTCGGCGCCAGCCGCGACCGTCCCCGTCGTATAGGGTGAAAACTGATGTTCCAGGCCCGCGAGAGCGTAGTGCGAGATGGAGTCATTGGGCGCTGACTGAAAGTTCACGATGCCGAAGCGGTACTCCGCCGTGGCGGTCGTCACCCGGTTCAGCGAATAGCGAACCTGCTGGCCAATGAGGTGACTCAACCGGTCCTCCTGCCGCCCCAGCACGCTGTCTTCATACTGGATGCCGCTGATGGTGTAGTGGGACACGGTGGAAAGCCGGTTGGTGAGCTGAAAGCTCATCGAGGCCCGGTTGTATCCGTATAGATATTGATCGTCTCTCAGCGAAACCGAAGCCCCGATCAGATAATCAGGTTCGACTTCATAGGCGATGTAGCCCGTATTCGAAAAACTGACGCGGCGGCTAATCTGATGGGTCAGGTTCGCGGTGAGGCGGGCATTGTAAAACAACTCGTCATCCGCGTCGCCAGTGTCCAGATAGTAAAAAGTATTGAAACTGCCGCCGATCTCCAGGCGAGATACCTTCGTGGCCAGCGCGTAGGAAGCCCCGATGCCAGCCCCGATGTAAAAGGAGTCCTCTTCCTCCCCGTCCGGAGCGGTGGTGACATTGGAGTCGTACCCTCCCTCCACTCCAACGGTGAACCGCAGGGGGTTGGACTTTTGCAGGTCTGAGCCGCTTTCACCTTTCCCAATCCCGAGAAGCCCCTGAGCTGAAGCAGGAAGCGTAGCCGAGAGGCAAACTAGAGCGATGAGGGCGGTTAAAAAAAACTTCATAGGGAGCCCGAGGAAATTCCAAAGCTTCTATAATTATGATGAGTTTTTAAAATTACGCAAGACTTAATATTTAAGGGAATTTCCGTATCCGCCATCCTGAGACACACTCTCTCCGCCTGGTGTATTTCGTCCCTCCGTACAAGAAAAAGGCCCGCGCAATTCGGCAGGCCTTCCTGGGAAATTTTCGCTTTCCGGGGAACTTAGGGACTCGTGGCCGTGGGTGATGAGGGAGTCTGCGGCACCTGCGGCGGTGGAATGACGACGATCCGCTTCGTCACTGTCTTGGTCTCCACTTTCTTGATGACTTTCACCTCTTCGACCACCGTGGGCCGCGAGGCAGCTACCGGCGGAACCAGCAGGATCTGATTCATCGCCAGCGGGGCACCGCCAAAGACCGACTCGCTGCTTTCGTAGGAAAGTCCGGGAGAAGGCGATTTCGAATAATCCATCTCCAGCGAATCGTAGTAAACTTCCTTCCCGCCAGCGTCGCCGCCGTAAACCGCGACTTCCTTACCCCCGTCGTAGTAATAGGAGGAGCCCGAGGTCGCATTCGAAGCAGAGCCGGTCTCCTTTTTCTCAGCCTTGGCCGGTTCCGGTTTCGGTTTGACCTCAGTCACTTCAGGAACGTCGGAGCCATTGAATGCATCGGCGAAGGCTTTCCGGATGGCGTCGGTTTGCTCAGGCCGGGCGGCAATGGCGCATTCGGCGATGGAAGGCGCCGAGGTGGGCGCGGTCTTCACGGCGACAAAGACGATCTTCTCGGTCAAAGCAGCATCCGCCCCGGACGACTGAAGGGCGGCGGTGATGATTTCGCAGGAGCACTCGTTGTAGGCGATGAGCGCGTCTTCCACCACGGTCAGGATCTGATCGGGATTGGCGGCCACGGCGGAACTGACCCGGTCTCCCACGGCGGCGCAATCAGGCCCTGCTTGGGCATTGCCACTCAAAGCGGCGAGACAGGCCACCGCCAAGGCGGCCGAAAGACGGGAAGGCGTTTTCATATCGCACACACAGGCTCGGGTGAAGGAGAAATGGAGCGGGTAGCGAGAATCGAACTCGCATAACCAGCTTGGAAGGCTGGGGCTTTACCATTAAGCTATACCCGCAGCCGACTGACCGAAATTATTACAGCTTTTATAGAAATTTCAAGCTGATTTTTAATTACTGTAAATCTTCGGCTATTCCAAAAATTTTGGGTCTAGCGTCTGTTTACAGAATTAAATAAAAATTCCGGCCGACCTGTATGTCTGCGGACCTGTTTCTTAAGCGATGCAGGGCCGGTTCTCAAGCGGTTTTTTGGGCACCCAGGCCATCATGGCACCACCCTCATGGCCAAAGCTAGTTGTCCGCCTTTTCGCCCTCTTCCTTGGCTTCCACCCCCAATAGCTCCGCCAGCGTTTCCCTGACTTTCTTCCAGCCACGGCGGTTTTGATACGCAACCTTCCCCTCCCGGTCGATCACGACGTTCAGCCAATACTGGATGCCAAAGGCCTCGCTCATCGGCGAGTCCACGGACTCGATTCCCAACGGCAGGGCAAAGTCCGGGTAATCACTCTTCAGGATTTCCGCGACTTCTTCCCTGGGCCAGGAGCCGTGCACGGCGATGATCTCCAGTTCATCACTGGGAAAGTCCTCCCGGATCTTTTGCAGGGCCGGCAAGGTATTAGAAAAGAAGATCAAGGGCCGGTCCAAACCGACAAAGCACAGGAAACGGACCTTCCCTGGCTGTGCCGCGGGCAGCGGCCCATCCGTATTAAACCAGGTATCCACCTTCAGCGGTGGCGCGGGCTTTCCGGTATGGTCGGTGATCTTCTCCTCATGCCACTCGTAGGGTTCGTCCGGCAGTACAGCCACCACGTCCCGGCTTCCGGTCCGGGCCCTGACTTTAACGAAGCGCGCGCTCCCCGTCCTCGGGTTGGCCGCCCTGACCCAAAGCCAACCGGGCACCACGCCTTTTAGTTCGAAGAAGCCGTTCTCATCCGCGAAGGTCTCGACCTCTGAGGGTTGCAGGTAACCGTCCACGGTCACCAAAGCACCGGCCACGGGACTTCCTGAAAGATCCACCACGCGGCCCGCCAGGGAAGCATCGGCCGTCAGCAAAGTAATGAGCGGGACCTCGGCGGTCTGGCCGGCAATGAGATCCGCCTGTTCCACGTTTTCCCCGTACCCGTCTTTGCTGGCCCAAAATCCGATGCGCTCCCCCGGCAGGATCTTTTCGGCCTGAAAGTGTCCCCCAGCGTCCGTGAACGTTTCCGTGGGAATGTCTCTGATGGTTTCGCTGGTCCATGCCACTCTGGCGCCTTCTATCGGCTGTCCCGCTTCATCCACCACCTGACCCGTGGCCTTGGCGAAGGGCGCCGCCATAAGTTCGAGCCGGGCTTCCTCTCCAAGCTCAAACCATTGACCGCCCTGGGAAAGCTGGTCGCCGTGGGAAGCAATGAGCTGCACCCGGGACGTTCCGGGCAGCAAGTTCAGGCTAAACTTTCCATCCTCATCCGTAATGACATCTCTTTGACGGAAAGAGTTGTGAATGTCCGGGCACGTCACCGTCGCGTCCGGAACCGGGTTTCCCGCCGCATCGACCACCACGCCCTGAATCTCCATCTCCCGGTAGAGCGTGAAGTCCGCGCCATAGGTGCCCCCCTCTTTCAGGTCCAAGACAGTCTCCTGCTGGCCAGTGTCCGAAGAGGTACGGCTGTAGCCTTCCGGAGGGAGGCCCCCGGGATAGACTTTTCGCTTTCCCGGGGGAAGGCGGAAGCGATACGTCCCATCGGCCTCCGTGGTGGACCACCATTGATGAAGCGGTGAGGTGGCATGCACGGAGGTTCCGCCCAGATCAAACCCGGCGGCGCCTTCACCGGTGTCGGACAAGGTCACCTTACCCGTGACAAGTCCGCCCTTCACCACGGCAATGTCCTGATGGTTCAGGGTCTCCCCTTCCGCCAATTGCACCTCAGTTCGCACAATGCCCACCCAGTCTTTCTCCAGTTCCCCGGTCAACGTCACGCTGAGGTCGTAGTTGGAAGGCAACAACCGCCCCAGTTCATAGTGTCCGTTTTCGTCCGTAAGCTCCTCCGCCGCGCTGCCTCCCATTTGATAGGAATAATCTTCGAGAGCCTTGACGAACGCGTTTGGTACCGGGGTGCCATCCGGCAGTCGGACAGTGCCCTGAATCTTGCTGGCGGGCATGAGCTGGAGATTCACCTCTTTTCCTCCCGCCTCCGGCTTGTGTTGGAAACTTGCCGCATGCTGGCCGGGAACTTGGGCAAACCGGGCATCCTTGTGGTCCACGTAGTAAAGCCCCTCCGGCAAGCCTTGGATCTGGCAGTAACCGTTTTCATCCGTCGTGGCGTTCCAGAACCCCGCCGGAAGGTCCGGCAGATCCTCTACCCAGACTCGGGGAAACCCGCCTTTGTCCATTTTCCCCGATTTGAGCACGGGGGTCTGTACCGACCGGACAAACAGCGTCAGTTCAGGAACCGGATCGCCTTTCGGCCCGGTAACGCGGAAGCTCAGCGGGAGACCACGCTCGAGACCGATCTCCAATGGCTCGGGAGGCATCTGTGAAGCTGTCGCGATCCCATACCCAGCCTCCGGATGCCGGACGGCAATGACGCCCAATCTCCACTTGTTCTCTTTCCACTCGGGCAGGACCGGAACACGAATGACTCCGTCCTTTCCGGTGGTTCCCAGCGGCTGAACGCTCTCGTCCTTTCCGGGGCCCGCCTGACGATACTGATAGAAAAACACTTCAGCTTCCGGGACTGGGTTTCCATCGGCAGATTTCACGATGCACTCCAGCACCTCACCGTCCGGACTTGCGGCGGAGACCGTGGCGCCAGCTTTCGGGTCGCCGGTCTGTTTGGGTGCCTGGGTCAGTCCCACGGTGGCCAGTCCCAGGATCAAGATCCCGGAAACCGCTACCGCCAGCCGGTTTCGCCGGTGAGTGAAGCGGCCTATCGCGGCCAGCCGCCGGTGCAAGTCACGCGGATTTTCCAGGACACTGACCACCCCAGCATGGGTGGCGGCTTTCGGTTTACTAACCTGTTCCAGTAAGCACAAGAGAGTTTCTCCATATCCGGACGGTCCGTCTTCCCCGGCCCGGCGCAAGACCCAGGCATCGGTGGCCCGCTCGCTCTCCAGGCGCGTCCGGTGAAATGCCCACCACACCAGCGGGTTAAACCAATGAATAGCCTGGAGAAGGGAAAGGCCTAGGTTCACCCAAAGATCCGCCCGGCGGAGATGACCCAACTCATGCAGCAGCACGAGCCGGAGACCGGAAGCATCCAATCGATCCAGAACCGCCGGAGGGACCAAGATCTCCGGCCTGAACAAACCTGTAAGGGCGGGCGCGGATACTGCCTCAGTCAGCCGCGGGCGGGGAGGCCGGCGAATTCCCAAATCCTGACACAGCTCCCAGAGTAGGGCTTCCACTTCTCCTTGCCGGGGATGGTTCCGGTGGGTAAAACGCTTCAGCCGCCCGCGGAACCGCCAGGTAAGGCCCGCGCCAAGAATCAGGATGCCACCCGTTCCCATGAGCCAGAGTCCCAATACCAGAGCCATCCACGGGACTCTCCCCGCGCCAAGTGTTTCCGGAACAGCAGGGGAGGACAAAACCTCTGTCTTGTTCGATTCCGGCACCTCATTATGGGACCCTGAAACTCCCGGCGAAGGAATGGGCTCTACCGCGTGACCAGACTGGGCAGGTAGTGCTCCCTCTGGGAGAGGCGCCTCCACCAGCCCGTGCTCCGCGCCTTTTCCCTGCGCTTCCGAAGGAAGAAGTCGCTGCCAGGAAAGCGGACTGGAAGGCAGCACGGGAAGAGCGAGACGGACCGCCACCAGCAGCCACAAAGCATGCCGCCATGCCGCGGGTATCCGGTGCCGGGCCAGGGCGAGAACTCCGCCCACCGCCAAGGCCATAAGGGCCGCGTCGCGGGACGCGATGAGAAGCGGATGAAATAAATCTGACAGACTTTCGTTCATGACGGGGTATCTCCTTTGCGGGTTTTCTTCGTTTCTTTCTTGGGCGGCAAAAGCTTTCGCAGCGCTTCGATCTCGGCTTCATCCAAAGGCCGGCGAGACTGAGCCAGGTGAACGAGCATGGGCGTCAGAGAACCCCGGCTGATGCGGTCGAGGAAGGTGTCCGTTTCCACCGCGACGGCCTCGGCCCGGGACACCACCGGATGGTAGAGATAGCGGTTGGCCTCCGCCTCGGCGCGAAGCGCCCCTTTTTTCACGAGGCGGGCCAGGAGGGTCTTGACTGTCTGCGGCTTCCATCCCTCCGCCTCTCCTACTTCGGAAACGACTTGCTGGGCGGTCACGGGCGGTCCGGCCCAGACAACCTCCATAACCTTCCATTCCGACTCGGAAATACGGGGTATCGGCTTCATGACTACAAATGTAGACAAAAACGGCTACATTTGTAAACAGAAAAATTTTCCATCAAAAACGAATCCTTGGTCAAAAGAAGAAAATTCGTATAACCGGCTGCATGTCCGATGACACGGCACCGGTAACAGACGCCTCCAGCATCAGGCGGCTTCCGGGTTATCGCTCACCCCTGGCCTGGGTCGCGGTCGCGGCCATGGGCGGCATTCTGCTGGCGGACAGCCTGGCGCCTGCCTGGTGGATTTTGACACCCGTCGCGGTGGCGATGGCATTCTGGGCGCTGGCGTCGCGACGCTTCTTCCCTCTCCTGATCTTCACGGCCACGGTGTTCGGGCTCGTGCATTCTCTGCACCTGGCTCAATGCGAAGCGCTGCCACCCATTACTCCGCTGGATAGGGCGAGCCCTGACAATCCTCGATTCGAAATCGAAGCGGAAGGGGTGGTGATCGACGAACCAAAGATCTACGATTCCGGCGCCGCGAGCTGTCTTCTGCGGCTGGAACGGGTTTCCGGTCAGGGGACTACTTTCGCCGGTACCGCGAATGTCCGCTTCTATTCCCGAAGACTGCCAAAAAACGGACTGTCCCATGGAGACAGGATTCGATTCACAGGCTGGCTGGGCGCCGTTCCCTCCGCGAGGAACCCGGGATCGTTCGATCCTGCTGTCTATTACTTCCGGGCCCAGGATGCCGTGGCTGAGGTCGAGGTGACGCGCTACCATCGGCTCTCCGTGGCGGCCCACCACCAGGGAAGCCGTCTGCTGGACATCGCCCACCTGGCCCGGGACTGGATGGCGGCGGCCATTACCCGGGGCTTGGAACAAGCGCCTGAGGCATCGGCAATCCTCAAAGCCATGGTTCTCGGAATCCGGGATGAAGCTCCCGAGCCTGTCCTGGAAAGCTTCCGGCTCAGCGGCACGCTGCATCTCTTTGCCGTGTCCGGGCTGCATGTCGGGATCTTCGCCTTAATTCTGACGCACGGGCTCATCTTTCTTCGTGTGCCGCGCCGGACGGCGCTGTTCCTCGCAATCCTGGCGGTATTCTTCTATGCCCTCGTGACGGGACTGAGACCTTCGGCGGTGAGAGCCGCCATCATGGCGGCGGCGGTCATGACCGGCTTCCTTCTCGAACGTAAGGCGCGCCTGACGAACAGCCTGGGACTGGCGGCATTGATCATCCTGGCCCTCAATACTCAGCAGCTTTTCCTGCCGGGCTTTCAGCTTTCGTTCGCCGTGCTGACCGCCATTGTCCTCCTTCCGCCCCGCTTGATCCCCTGGATGACCCGCCCCCTCCAACCGGACCCGTTTCTCCCCACGGCGCTGATTTCAAAAGGCAGACGCGCACTGATGACGATGGGCCGCCACGTGGCGGCAACGGTGGCCGTTTCGGTCGCGGCGTGGGCTGGATCTCTTCTCCTGACCATCCATCACTTCCACATCGTGACGCCGGTGGCCATGCTGGCGAACGTCTTCGTCGCCTGGCTGGCCGTGCCGGTGCTTTCCGCCGCGATGATCAGCCTGGCATTCTCGCTCGTCCATCTTTTCTGGCTAAGCAGCCTGACCAACCTCATCAACTGTGCCCTGGTAAAACTGATCACTCTCCTGGTCTCCGGTTTCGCCACTATTCCGGGCGGCAGTTTCCATGTTTCCCCCGCTACCCTGGGCCGTGGGAAAGGCTGTGAGGTCGTGGTGTTCGACACCGCCGATGCCGGAGGCGCGCAGGCGATCACCGTGCGGCGAGGCTGGGGCCGCCGGACGGAATGGCTGATCGACTGCGGAGACGAAAACGCGGCCGCCTTTGTCACTGGCGGGTGGCTGGAACAACACGGCGTCAACCGGCTGGACGGCCTGGCACTCACTCATGGCGACGCCAACCACATCGCGGGCGCCAGCCTGATAAGCGAAGCTTATCATCCCCGGCAGCTCATCGAGACCGCTCTGGAAAACCGCTCGCCCTCCTATGACATCTTCCTGGAAGCGCTCGGACCGGATCGTCACCGGCTGCGCCAAGCAGTGCGTGGGGATGCGTGGAAACTGGGCCCGGACACTCGCCTGGAAACGCTCTTCCCTCCGCCCGGCTATCCCGGCCAACGGGTGGCGGACGACCGCTGCCTGGTCCTGCGCCTGGAGCACGGTCCGTGGAAGATCCTGTTTCTTTCCGACAGCGGATTCATCACCGAAAAATGGCTCCTCGAAAACGAACCCTCCCTGCACTGCAACGTGCTGGTGAAAGGCCGGCACCGGGACGACTACAGCGGGCTGGAGGAGTTCATCCGCGCCGCCTCTCCGTCTGCCGTTATTTCCACAAACGCGGACTTCCCGGACAACGAACGGATTCCCGAAGCCTGGCGAAAGTTTCTCGAAGCACAAGGCATCACGCTCTTTGACCAGTCGGAGACTGGAGCGGTGACGATCTCCTCAGACGGACCACGGCTGAGGCTCCGTGGGTATCTGAATGGACAGACCTTCACCGTCCAGCCCCTGCCTTCGGTTGGCAACCAAGGCCAGAGTGATGCAGCGAACGACAAATCTCTCAGCCCCTCCGGGCCCGGCGAACCAAGTCCATGAACTCGTTCCGGTATCCAAAGCGGTCCAAGCCGCGCCCCGCCTCCGCCCAGGCCAGAACCTTTTCTTTTGAGGTCGTCCCCCTATGCTGGGAATCCCTCAGCCACATGCCAAAGGCTGCCACGGACGCGGCAAATTTGAAGTCCGCCGAAGCCGCGGAAAAGTCTTTCGGATCATCTGGAACCACATGACTGATCAGACTGCTCTTGGAACCGGAAGGCTGTTTGTAGCGGATCTTCACGGTGCACAGCTCGCCACTGGCGGCCCCCGGAGTATGGGTGGCGCCCGTCTTCTGATACTTCAACGGATCGACTCCCGGTAGATCCAACTTCACCCCAGCTGGCACGATTTCATACAGCGCGGTCATCCGGTGCCCAGCCCCTATCTCCCCCGCGTCCTTGGTATCATCGTTAAAGTCCTCATCCGCCAGCAACCGGTTCTCATATCCCAGGAGCCTATGGGCCTGAACGGTGGCGGGATTGAACTCCACCTGGAATTTCACGTCCTTGGCAATGGTAACGAGGGAACCGCCCATCTCTTCCACCAGCGCTTTGCGCGCTTCCAGCAGAGAATCGATATAGGCATAGTTGCCGTTCCCCTTGTTTGCGAGTTTCTCGAGATTGGAATCGTTCAGGTTTCCCGTGCCATAGCCTAACACAGTCAGAAACACGCCGGATTTCGCGTTTTCTTCAATCAGATCGACCAAGTCGCTTTCATTGGTCACCCCTACGTTAAAGTCTCCATCCGTGGCCAGGATGACGCGGTTGATCCCGCCCTGGATGAAGTGGTTCCGCGCGGTCTTGTAGGCCAGCTTGATGCCTTGCCCGCCATTGGTGGAGCCCCCAGCTTTCAAGTCGTCCAGAGCCCGCACGATCTTTGCCGTTTCCGAACACGGCGTGGAAGGCAGCGCCATTCCCGCCGCGCCCGCGTACACCACCATGGCGATGCGGTCTCTCCCGTCCAACTGTTCCGCGAGCATCTGCAGGCTGCGTTTCACCAGCGGCAGCTTGTCCGGATCGCTCATGGATCCTGAGACGTCGATGAGAAAGACCAAGTTCGCCGGCTCGCGCTCGAACTCGGGTATTTCTTCCCCCCGGATGCCGATGCGTAACAGCCGGTGCTCCGGCGTCCACGGACTGGCAGCGACTTCGGTGGAAACAGAGAACAGCGCTTCATCTCCCGGCGCGGGATAGTCGTAGGCAAAGTAGTTCAGCATTTCCTCAATCCTCACCGCGCCCTTCGGCACCGGATTCTTTTCGTTGATGAAGCGGCGGACATTCGCGTATGACGCGGTATCCACATCCGCGGCAAAGGTGGACAAGGGATGCCGCCCCACGGCGAGGAAAGCGTTCTCCTCGATCTCGTCATAACGTTCCGTATTGAAGCCCGGGTCGTAGCGCTGCTCCCGGGGCAATGCTCCGGCTGAATAAGCAGAAGATGACGCCGGGGCGTATAAGGGAATCGCCCCCGCCGCCATGACGGGAGCCTTTCCCGATCTGAGAGGATTGTATGCTGTCAAGTTAGCTTGAGGAGACACCGCGAGACAGCCGCAAATCAAAAGCGCTATCCCCAGCAATACACATACCGCTAAGTTTTTAGCAATACTGGAACACAAATAGCCGAGATTGATTTTCATGTTGTCCAAGGAAGAGCTTTGGGAGAATTTGAACTCGTCGAAGTTTCTCGTCTCCGCCGCGAACCGTCAATCCTTTTTGCTATTTTTTTAGCAATTAAACACCCAATGCCAGTCTGCCAATGCTGATTTCCGAACTCCTCTCCTGACCCTGGCGCTACACTCTTTTCAACCGCAGAGCCTGGATCGTGCAGCCCTGAGTTTTCCAGTGTCGCTCGAAGTCGGTCTCCGCGTAGAATGCGGGGTCCTTGCCGGACTCACCTTCTTCCCAGGGTATTGGGACAAACCATTCCAGGCCTTCTTCTTTCACAAACGCGGACGCTTCCGAAAAGTAGTCTTCGTGATCCGTCTTGAAAATAAACTCCCCACCTGGTTTCAAGAGATGGTGCACGGAGCGTAGAAACCCGGCCTGCAACATGAGCCGATGCTTCCGGTGTTTTTCCTTTGGCCAGGGATCGGGGAAGAGCAGGTGAACGCGGTCCGCG
Source organism: Verrucomicrobiia bacterium (assembly GCA_030427505.1). Lineage (GTDB taxonomy): Bacteria > Verrucomicrobiota > Verrucomicrobiia > Verrucomicrobiales > DEV007 > JAUICH01. Next base: position 246,807 of record JAUICH010000008.1, on the reverse strand, counting down.
AAGGCCCGGGGCAGCAGCCACTCGATGGCATAGGTCGTCTCAACCCGCAGGGCGCGCACATTCGTCAGGCCCCGTTTGTCCGCTCCCCGGCAGACCTTTCTCACCCTTCCCAGCAAGCGTTCCACGCCAAGAAAGTTCCGCTGCGGATACGCCTCCGCCATCGCCAGCAAAAAGCCCCCATCCCCACAGCCCAGATCGACTTCCACCGGCGCCTCCTGACGCTCAAACACTTCTCCGAGTTCCAACCGCCGGAACCAGTCGGTGGGATACACCTCGTTCGGGTACGGAAACGGATCCTGACGGCTTTTCGCGGCGGCCATGCAAGTCTGCTAGACGGGAGCTAACCTCTTTTCTTGACCACAGAGAGCACTGAGGACACAGAGATTTTTGGACCGCTGATTACTCTGATATCACAGATGTTCTGTACTGGCGCTGTTCCCGATCTCATGCCATCTGCATCGTCTGTGGTTCCCAAGCTCTGTGTCCTCCGTGTTCTCTGTGGTTTCCCAACAAAGGGCGTCCGTACTCACGCTTGCGCCCCCACCACCGTCTGAGCGGATTCCACATCAGCATCCTCAGCGGTCTTTTCAGGCGCCTCGATCCACCGTTCGTGCTCTTTGATGAGATCGATCAACCGGTCCACGGCTTCGGCTTCCGGGATGTTGAACTTCACGGCCTCTTTGCCGACGTAGAGATTGATCTTGCCCGGCGCGCCACCCACGTACCCGAAGTCGGCATCCGCCATTTCGCCAGGGCCGTTGACGATGCAGCCCATGACGGCGATCCGAACGCCCTTGAGGTGGCCGGTGGCTTCGCGGATTTTCTGCGTGGTGGTCTGGAGATTGAAGAGTGTCCGGCCGCAGGAGGGACAGGCAACGTAGTCGGTCTTGAAGATGCGGGCGCCGGCCGCTTGAAGGATGTTGTAGGCCAGCCGCAGGGACTGACCGGGGGCTTCTTCGCCCTGAACGATGACGGCATCCCCCACCCCATCGCTGAGCAACGCGCCAATGGCGACGCTGGAACCGAGCAGGGTTTCCACGAAGTCGCGCCCCGCTTCCTCCACGGGATGGAGGGTGTCCTTTAAGAGAATGGGGTGCCGGGCATCCAGCCGCGATGCGAGAAGGCGGAAAGCCGCCACCGGCGGAATTTCCAGACCATTGAGGACGGTCACAAGTTGAGGATTCTCTGCCCCGTTAATGGCCCGCACGGCGTCGTGATCCCGCGGATCGATCTCCACTACCGGGGAATCTTCAACCACCGCTTCCGGTTTGAAATCTCCCAGCCGGTCTAGCTTGTGCGCCAGGGCGTCCCACTTCTTCCGGGACGTGTAGACCTTTACCTCGTGTTCGCCGCCCAATTCCAGGCCATCCACCGCCAGCGGCTCGGACTTGCGGCGTTCGTAGGAGTAGAGGTCCCATGGGAGGAGATCGTTTTCGATCAAAGGCCTCTCAAAACGCGACACCTCAGCCTGAACCGTTTCGATCAACTTTCGCGCCACGGGAATTTCGTGAATGCTGTCTTCCGTGAGAGAAACCCGGATCGTATCTCCAATGCCGTCCGCCAGTAGCGAGCCGATACCGATGGCGCTCTTGATGCGGCCGTCTTCGCCGTCGCCGGCCTCGGTAACGCCCAGGTGAATGGGGTAGTTCCAGTCCGGTCCTTCCTCCGCCAGCCGGGCCACCAGCAGACGGTAGGCCTCGATCATGACCTTCGGATTGCTCGCCTTCATGGAAAAGACGAACTGGTGATAGCCGTGTTGCCGGGCGATGCGGGCGAACTCAAGCGCGCTTTCCACCATGCCCAGCGGCGTGTCGCCATACCGGTTCATGATGCGGTCGCTCAGGGAGCCGTGATTCGTGCCGATCCGCATGGCCACCCCGCGCTCCTGGCAAAGGGTCACCAATGGGGAAAACTGTTCCTCAATGCGCTCCAGTTCCGCCTCGTATTCGGTATCCGTGTATTCGCGAACCTGGAACTTCTTCTTGTCGGCATAGTTGCCGGGATTGACGCGCACTTTCTCCACCCACTTGGCGGCTTCCAGCGCGGCATCCGGCTTGAAATGGATGTCGGCCACAATCGGCACCTCACAGCCCGCAGCGCGAATGCCCGCCACAATGGGTTCCAGGTTTTGCGCGATGACCCGCGTCTGGGCAGTGACGCGGACGATTTCACAGCCCACCTCCGCCAGCTCCAGGGCTTCTTTCACGCAGGCCTCAGCGTCCCGCGTGTCTGAAGTCAGCATGGACTGGACACGAATGGGGTTGGCTCCGCCAATGCCGACGGGCCCCACGCGCACCTCCCGGGTGACGCGCCGCTGGTAACGGAATGGATTCTCGCAATAGGGAAGCATACCTTGTGTACCGTATGGTAGCACAGGTAGCGCCTTTTACGCTACTGTCCGGCGGGCGCCGTTTCCGGCGCGGCAGGCTCCGGCGAAGGGTCTTGGGTCTCGGGCTTTGCCTGTTGTTCCCGTTGATCGGGTGGCAGATACGCCGGCATTTCCCGGTTTCGGCCAAAGAGAGCCCCGGTGTCTTTCATGGTCACAAACAGCATGAACCCGAGAAGAAAGACGACACAGACCGTCTGAATGACTTCGAGCGCCCGGAAGTTAAGCGGCTTCCTCCGGATTCCCTCCAAGATCCCCATCACGATGTGGCCCCCGTCCAAAACCGGCAGGGGCAGCAGGTTCAAAATGGCCAGGTTGATATTCAGCACCACGCTGAACCAGATAACGAGACGCCAGCCGTCCGGGTGATCGAACAGCCGGTAGTAAAGGTCCATGATCCCCACGGGACCGCTGAGATGGCTCGCGGAGACACCGGTTTTCGGAGAGAACACGGCACTCAGGGTATTCGTGATGACGCGGAAACTGTCCGTGATCTGGGCAATGGGAGTGGGTTTGTCGATCTTGGACTTGCCCCAATCGTCCCAGTCAAAGCCTGCCTTCGGAGGGAAGGTCTTGTTTTCTTTTTCCAGCTCTTCCTGGATGCTCTTGGGAATCCGGTCCGGCACGCGTGGCGTGATTTGAACCGTGTGGTCCACCCCGTCCCGCTGATAGGTCAAGTCGAAGGTCTTGCCTTCTTGACTGTCGATGAAATCGATCACCTGAAAACGGCTCGTGACCGGTTTTCCGTCAATCTTCACAATCAGGTCCTTTGATCGCAGGCCGGCTTCGTCCGCGGGACCGTGTTCCAACACATTCGCAATCATGGGGATCTCCTCCCCACGGAGCCCGGAATCGAACAGCCCCGGACGGCTGAAAATCGCGTAGAAGAGGCGGGAGTACCAGGAAAGCTTTTCGTCCTCTTTCCGCTGTTCTTCCCGGTCCTTATCGAGGTCCTTCTCAAGGGTCAACGTCATCTCCCCCTTGCCGGGCCGGTTGATGACAAAGGGAATCTGTTCCCTCTCGCTGGTAATGACGTTCCAGTCCACGCTGTCGATCATGCCGTGGAAATGCTTGATGGGCTTTCCGTCCACGGAAACGATCTCGTCTCCCACCTGGAAACCCGCGGCCGCGGCCGGACTTTCGGGGTACACCCAGCCCACGTTGTGGCTGGCGGCATTGGCGGCTTCCGGCTTTCCGACCACCCAGACGACGACGGCGAAAAAGACCGCCAGCAAGAAACTGAAAAGCGGCCCGGCAAAGGCTACGATGATCTTGTCCAGCGGGCTGATGGGGGGCAATTCCTCCCGCTGTCCGCCTTCCTCCGTGTTTTTCCCTTCGATGGCCTCCATGGGCGCCATCTGGGGCAGGGCGACGAAGCCGCCGGCGGGAATGCTACCCAAGCCGTACTGCACGCCATTGTAGGTCTTTTTCCAGATGGGTTTGCCGAACCAAATCTGAAACCGGTCCACCTTCAGCCCACGCCAACGGGCGGCCAGAAAGTGACCCCATTCGTGCACGATGATGAGCACGTTAAAGACCATGACAACCAGCAAGAGAATGCCGATGACTTTGAGAAAATCGATTATTGCCTCCATGAGGGGGGTGACAGGTATTATGGAAATGGAAGGTTTTTACGGTAGAAACAACCAATTACTGGCATTGCCAAGGCAGTTGGCTGAGGCGCAACTATACCACCCGGCCCGGCTTTCTCAACGAAAGGGAGCAAACGCCCCTCATTCCCGGCGGGATACCTCGCCCAAAAACAATCTCTGGGGTTTCCGTTTCCACCAGTCCCCCGTTTCCCGCCGCTCTTCCGCCGTAGTGAAGTCGTACAAGTAGAGCAGTGCCCGGAGATACTTGGGCGGCTGGTTTGGAAAGGGATTTTCCTCAAAGAAGACCTGCGCGGACTCGTCTCCGTTCAGGAGTTTGACCAAGAGCGTGGAGAACCACTCCGCGTTTCGCGATTGAGGGTGATAGCGCCTTTCCAGGGCAAAAAACCAGAACTGCCAGTCCAGCCGGGGCTGGTGTGGGGCGACGAAGCGGGGCCGTTCGTCCAGCGGGCCGGGCTTCCAGCGCAGGTCGTATTCCCGCCATTCCACTCCGTCCGGGCTGCCTTCCAGGACGATCTCCGGCCGGTCCTTGGTCATCACGCGGAACAGCCCGTATCCGTTCACGGCCCGGAAAGGCGCTATTTTGGAACTAACGAACCGGACCATCGGATTCCGGTTCGCGGGGTTGTCCGCCAACTGGGTGTAGCAGACCACCAGAGAGACCAGAAAGATCGCCCCTCCGCACACCGTGGCGAAGCCATCCCGCAAGGCGGCGGGCCAGGTTTCCAGCGACCGGAAAACCTGCCACTGAGTTCCCAAAGATCGCGGAATTTCTGGCACCCGCATACCGGTCCATCTCAAGAGCCATCGCGGCCAGACACGGTCCGCGAAGCAGCTCAAGCACAATACTCCGGTGAGGATGTTGAAAAAGTTGTAGTTCCCGGTCAGGAAGATCAGAGCCATGAGGCCCGCCGTCAGCAGGCCGGCCACCCACCGGACCCGGCTGCCGAAGAAGATGAAAAACGGGACCACCAGTTCGATCATCAGCATGATCCAGCAGGAGCCGACGTGGAACCAGCGGGGTAATTGATGAGCAAACCAGGCCGTCCAAGCCGGAAGAGGCTGGGTCAGGTAGTGGTAGGTCATGGCGGTGCCGTCTTTCCAACTGGGGTCGCCCGCCGTCATCTTTGTGTAGCCGGAGAAGAACATGAGCCGGAAGAGCAGCCACTGAAACAGCAGGATGCCCAGCCGGGAGGCCCAGGTATCCGGCTCGTCCGCGGTGCGCCAGTGGGCCCAGGCTTGCCACGGCGCCAGGAACAGCACCAGCAGACCCGCCTCCTGCAGCAGGGTGTCCCACTGGTAGCTCATGAAAATGCCGCCCGTGTTCGCCAGCGAAAGGTAAATCCCCCAGAGCAACAGGAAGCAGGGGCCCTGGAAAACGCCCGCCAGCGCCAGCACCGCCAGCACGGTCCCCACCAGACAGGCCGCCATCAGCCACCCGTCGCTGAAGCCCCAGTGAAACAGCGTGGGGTAGTTCCAAAACGCGCTTCCTCCATTATTTTCAAAGTAAGCCTGAATTCGCTCCAGTTGTGCCCCGGCCGGGACCAAGCCGTCCTCGCCCACCAGATCCGGCGCCTGGACCCACCAGGAAACAATGGCGATCAGATAGACCAGCGCCATGCCCCGCACGATCAGGCGGCGGGCCATTGTGTAGCTGACCGGACCCCAGATATACCGGAAAAACGACAGATGCTCGTTCTGCTCCCGCGGCCGCTCTGCTTTCCCGCCATGAGACACGGGTGTTCCCGAGGCGGCATCTGCCTGGCTTGGGAACGATCTAGGATCGTTGGGGGTCGTGGAGGGGTCGATCACTTTCCCATCCTAGCCGAAAAGCTCCGGCGGGGAACACTTCTTACTTGGCGATGCCCAGGAAATCCCGCAACGCCGCCAGGTACCCCCGCTGGCTCTTAAAGCGCATGCCGGGAATACGAACCCGGCGGCCCCCATCGTCCCGGTCGAAGTGCCAGAGCCCGCCCTGGAGAATGCAGTCCCGCACCCCGAGCCGGCCCTCAAAGCTGGCCTGGACACCCGGGGAGTCCGCTTCCCAGAGCAATACCGTCTTCTCGGGTTCGTGATTTGGCCGGTTCGGATTCTGCGCAAAGAGCAGCACGCGATTGGCGGAGGTGCCCACGAGAAAGCGGCGGGAATATTCGCGCTCCAGTTCCGCCCACTGGGCGTTGGGCTTCGCGTGATCGATGGTTACCTCCCGGTAGAGAAACGAGGGTCGCTCGCCCTCTTCCAGGAACTCAGGCAGGATGTAGGCGAGGGATTCCGGTACCGCCCGTTCCGGGCTCTCGGGCACCAGGGATCGCGAAGCGGTAGCCGCGTAGTGCTTGGCCAGACGGCGCTCCAGGGTTTTCCAGCCATCGAACCGGAAGTACTCCGCGGCTTCCCGGGCCACCCAATAGCTGCGTAGCGAGCGGTCTCCCACGCGGGCGTCCAAGTCGCAGATGTCTTCCAGGTAGGGTTTCACCAGGTCGCTGGACGGTTCCAGATCGGGAAAGAAAAAGTCCTCTTCCTTCTGGGCTCTCAGCCCCCGCAGCGCGGCTTCCCCGGCTTCCGGGCTGAGCATGCGGTAGAGTTGGGTGGAGCGAAGCAGGTCCACCACCCTCTCCGAGCGGCAGGCCGTGACGCTGTGAAGAAACGAGGCTAGAGACTCCAGAGAGTTCACAATCAACTCGCGGCGGGAGTGCGGCCCCTCGATCACTTCCACGTCCAGAGAAATCTGGAGGCGCTCTTCCACGCCTTCCTTCCATTCGAGCACCTTGGAAGACTGCCTGCCGTGGACGAAGCGTTTGAAGAAATGAGTGAGCCGGGTGGCCAGTTGCTCTCTCAACTCAATGGGCAACAGATCGGCCTGGGCAAAGAGCTGTGGCTTCGGGCTGATGTGCTGGGCCAGGCAACGGTAAAGGAAAATGCGGTCGTAGGTGCTGGCCAACGGCACTTTGCCCAGTTCCCGGAACGCACCGCGCAGGGTTTCGCGGGACAGCGGAAACGCACTGACCAGGTGCGTCAGTTCCACGCCATAGACCCAGTCCGGGTCCCGGTAACGGTGGGTGCGGTCGAAAATGGTGGCGGTCTCCGTGGCGATGATGCGCAGGGACTGGCGCACCAGGGAAAGCAGGTAGGCGTCCACCATCTTTTTCCCGATCTTCTTCGTGCCGTAGCGGGCCAGCTCCGTGCCCGCGATCCAGCCCGCCGCCAGCACGGGATTGGACGTGAGCAGAAACTTGCTGGTCTGCCAGAGGTAGCGCACGGGCTCCAGCAAGGGCGAGATTTCCTCGTACTTCTTATACACATTGCCCGCGCGGCGGATGCCTTCGTAGAGTTTGCGCAGGTTGTAATCCTTCAGATCGATCAGCGGCAGTTCTTCCAGTAGAAGAATAACGTGCAAAGACGCCCGGTTGATGGCCTTCAGCACCGCTTCCAGGTTCGTTTCCAGCAACGGACGCGTGGATTCCGGCTGATAAGTTTTGGCGATGGACTCCACGAACTGCAACACCTCCCCCATGAGCAGGCGGTGCTGAAAGACGCCGCCCTCCCAGTAGGCGCCTTTTGTGAATTGCGCGAGCATCCGGTCAGACTCGGCATCGACCAGGCGGCGGATCTCGGAATCTTTTTCCGACTTCACCTCCGCGACCCAGTCCTGGGCTTTCAATTCCTCGAAGTTTGGAAACTCCAGCCACTCGCCGTAGGCCATGACCATTTTGGCAAACTCGCGCCGCTTCTGGTCGATGGTTTCCATCTCCTTCTCCATGGCCTCCCGCGCGGCGCGAATCAGGGACTCTTGGAGACCTTCCGGTCCTTCATCCGTGGACTTCCAGGACAGCAAGCCGGCCAGTCCCACGCAACCCAGCCCCAGGATCACCCACAGCACCCAGCCCAGGGTGTGGGAAAAGAAGCCCGCCAGCCCTACCATCAGCACTAGGGCGATCACGGCCACCAGTCTCCCACCACGGGAGACGTGGGCGCGTTTCGTCAGGCCGATCCGTTTCACGTTCCCAAGATGGCCGTCCGTGGGAAAAGATCAAAAGGGAAGGCGAGCAGATCGAGAAAAGTCAGACGCGGCTATCCGCTGTCGCCCTCCCGCTTCAGGCCGGACTCAACCTCATCGTAGATCTTCGCGATCTTCAGAAAGAGCGCCTCCAGCTTCTTATAGTAGTCATCTTCCGGCAATTCATCCTTCTGCCGGATCAGGGCTCTTACCTGAAGCTCCAGTTCGTCCCGCTGCTTGCGCAGGGGTTCGGGCATCAGGGCCTCCAGTTCGTTCGGAACAAGGTGGAGTTGGTGAGCACGGAGGCCGTCGGGTTCCTCGCCCTCGGCGGGCGACTTGACTACGCGAACCCCTTCGAACCAGTCGGCCCGGGTGCCTTTGCCGTCGCCATTGTCGTCGATAATCGCGTGTTCCGTGGCGAGCAGTCCTTCTTTGTCGTAGTACTCCTGCACGCGGTTCGAGGCGTAGAGAAAGGCTTCCAGGAGGGAGACTTGCTCGTCGTTGTCGGCATCCGCCTCCGGCTTGCCGCCAATGGCGTCGGCCATGTACTCGCCAAACCGAGTGTAGAAGATCTCGTCCGGGCTCTTTGTGGCGGTAATAACAATGCGGTCTTTCCCCGCGACGGTGTTCAGGAACGGCGAACTGGATGAGGCGGTGTTCACCACCACCAGCGGCCGCTTCACGGGCTTCAGCCAGGCGGCCAATTCCTGGGCGGAAACGTCCGGCCCGCGTAGATTGAACTTGGCAGAACGTCCGTCAAAGGTGCCGTGACCAATCAACACGACCCAGAGGGGCGTTTCTTTCTTTTCCTTCGCGGCCTTGGCGAGTTCGTCTTTCAGAGCGTCGAAGTCACTCTTGCCGCCCTTTTTGGCCTCCAGACCGATTACCTCGCAGGAGACCCCACCCAGACCACAGGCATCTCGCCACCGGCGGGCGGCTTCATCGAATTCCTTGCCATAGTTTTCCGCGCCTTCCGCTCCCACCACGACCAGGACGGTCCAGCCACGCTGGGGCGCGGCCGCGGCAACCGGCGACCCGGAGAACAGGCACCAACACCCTGACAAAAACACCAAAAAGGCAATTCTCTGAAAGGTGCGACTGACTGACGTGAGGTTGATCATTTCTTTACTTCCTAATCGGTCAAAATCTCATATGCCTCCACTCCAACGCCGCAGTCCCCATTCCAGCGCCAGCAATGCCAGGATGATGGCGATGACCCAGGGCGCATGCCAGAGGGGCCGGGTCCACACTTCCATGACGGGCACGTCCAGGTCCTTCACGGACGAGGCAAACTCGCCCAGTTCACCCAGGCTCAAGACCTTACCGCCGGTCTGCTGTGCCAACTTTTCCAACAGCTCGCGATTGGGCCGGAGGTTGCGATATTCATCGGCATTGGGGTTCAGGCTCCAACCTGTCTCCGCCGTGCCCAGTGGCTCGCTTTCTTCATCCGTCACCACGGCCTGGACGCGGTAGCCACCGGGAGAGTCCGGGTAGTAGGCGGCCTCATACAGCCCCGCCTCGGCCAGGCTGGGTTCGGCGTAGAGTTCGCTGACCTCGCCGCTGGGTTCGGTAATCTCGAATTTCACCGAGGCGCTGCCCAGGGGCCGGTAGGCTTTGTCCCGGACGCGGACGGAAAGATTGACCCGGTCCGCCGCATCGGTGCCTTCGCGCCGGGTTTCCAGCTCAATCAAGTCCGGCACGTCCACCACGAGCGACCTCACCAACTGGCGCCAGGCTTTCTCCATGTCTTCCCGCGCCTTCTCATCCATCATCCCCCAACGCCAGAGGTCGCCCACGGTCATGGCGGCGGAGCGCCCTTCTCCGTAGCGCTGGGTGACGATGGCGGGGTGGGTCTGACCGGCATCGTCCTTCACGGTCGCCAGAACGCTGGCGCCCGGCTTAATGGCAAACAGCCGGTTCACCACGTAAAATCCCGGCATCATGGCCAGGCGAATCTCTTCCTCGCGCTCGTCCGGCCGCAGACGGACAGAGGGCTCCAGATTTCCTTCCCGGGTCAGATCGAAGCGCGCGTCTTCGGAAGCCGGGTTCCTGTCCAACTGATCGAGATAGACCGGCAGCATGCGCCCAATCGGCGTTTTATCATAGCCGCCAGGCTGGAACGATTCCTGGCCGCCCAGCATCAACAGCGAACCGCCCCGAAGACTGACGAAGTTCTCCAGGAGGGTCATCTGTTCCTGGGTGAAAAACTCCGCCTCCAGGTCGTCGATGATGACGGCGTGGTACTCGCCAAAGAGGTTCTCCCGGTCTTTCGGAAAGCCCTGGCTCAGTTCGTCCTTGTCCCGCGTGTTCATGCGAATCAAGACCGGCTGATCGTAGCGCTGAGACTCTTCCACCGCTTCATTCTGGAACCCACGAAAGAGGGGGTTGGACATCTCCCCCACCCTTCCGCGCCACTCGAACTTCGGCTCCCGTTTCGCGATCCGCACCAGGCTGACGAGCTGGATCTGGGAATCTCCGCTCAGGGCTCGATTGAAGAATTTGTATTCCCAGTTCGGCCGGCCGGTGACGTAAAGCACCCGGTATTGATCCGCGCCCCGGTCCACCGCGACGGTGTAGCGGTTATTCTCCTCGGTCGCTTCCGCCACCTGGTCTGGCTTCTTCCCGGACTCTTCGACCTCCAGCGTCAGGAATGACACGCCCGGCTTGGCCAGGGGTATGCGAAGACTGAAGACGTGGCTGGCTTCCGCGTCTTCAAAGAGATGGTTTTCGCGAGTCAGTTCCTTTCCGTCCTCGCCTTTCACCACTACGTCCGCGGACTTCCCCGCAAAACCCTGCGCGGAGACGGTGGCCGCCACGGAGACCGGAGCGTCCTCAAACGAAGTCTGCGTGACCACCGCGCCGGTAAAGCCCAGGTCCGGTTCGTCGCTGCCCCCAGCAACCACGGGAAAGATGGGGGCTTGGGATTTTTCGCTTTCGTCGAGAAGCCGGTCCCAATCGATCTCATCCGTGGCGTTTCCGTCCGTGACCACCAGCACGCCGGCCAGCGGCCGCTTCTGGTAGCGGTCTGACAAAGCTCCCAAGGCAGAACCCATGGCAGACCCTTCGCCCGCGTAGTCCAGACTCGACAGATCTGACACACGCCGCAGACGGCGGTCGAAGGCAAAGGACTGCACGCGGAAGGTGTTCTCCAGCTCTTCCATCCACTCTGGAAGCTCGCCCGAAGACGTGGCGAATGCCTTTTGCGGATCCGCCGCCGTACCTTTCGCCAGCATCATGCCCCGGCTGTTATCCGCCAGAACGACGAAGTCATTGGCCCCCTTACGCGGAGACTCCCCGGTCACCATCGGCTCCAGGATGGCCAGGGCCAACAGCGCCAGGGCCGCGGTCTTTGCAAAAAATGCGATCCAGCCGGCCAAGGGACGCCGCCTGCGACGGCGGTAGTCCCAAACCAACAAGATAAGCCCGAACAAGACCACGATCCCCGCAACGGTCCAGGCCACTTGCCCGCCCGCCATCCTCAGGGACTCGCCAGGAGCTATCCAGGAAAACAACATCACCGCCCGGTTCCCAGTTCAGTGTAATACCGGCGCACCAGGTCGCGATATTCCGGCGGCACCGGGTCGCGGTCGATGGGCACTAACGGATTCTCCTGGTTCCGCTTGGCCAACTCTTCGGAAACGCGGCTGCGCAGTTCCACCAGCGGATCGATGATGCGCGTCTGGATGTCATCCACCTGGGGTGGCAGGTTGTTCCGCCGGTAGTCGATGCGCATGGAACGCGCGTTGTCCAACACCCGGGCGGCGTTGTTTTTCAAGTCGGGCATTTCCAGAATCTCCTCCACGCTACGCAAGCGGTCTGACCATTCGGCAAATTCTTCTCCCGTCAGGGGTGCCTCGTCTTCCGGACGGGCTTCGGAGGCTTGATCGAAAAACGCGGGCCGTCCCACGCCCCCAAGCAGGCGCCGGCGCCGGTCGTCCCCACCTCCATAGTTGGCAGACCCGCCGCCACCGCCGTTGTCCGCGCCGCCCGCCGTCATCCCACCGGCCAACGATCCCGATTGGCCCTTGCCAGGTTGTTGGCCAGGTTGTTGGCCCGGCTGCTCACCGGTGCCTTGTCCCTGACCGGGTTGTTGGCCTTCACCCCCTTGGCCCTGGCCTTGTCCGGCTTGCTGTCCTTCTTGCCCCTGGCCCTGGCCTTGACCTTGTCCTTCCTGGCCCTGCTGACCGGGTTCTTGCCCCTCCTGACCTTGACCCGGCTGCTGTCCTAGTTGACCCTCTTGACCTTGCCCGGGGCCCGGTTGCTGGCCCTTGCCAGCTTGGGTGGGTTCTTTACCTTCCTGCTGCCCCTGACCTTTGCCGGGGTGTTGGCCTTGTCCTTCCTGACCTTCCTGGCCCTCAGGTTGTTGGCCCGGTTGCTGACCGGCCCCTGCCTGGCGGCCTTTCTCGCCTTCTTCCTCTCCTTGGTTGCCCTGCTGGCCCGGGGACTGACCCTTTGAGTCCCGGGCGTCGGCCAGTTCCATGGGCTTGGTCTCCCCGGCCTGTCCCTCCTGCCCGGCCTGACCGTTCTTCATTTCTTTCTCTTCTACCTGCCGAATGAGATCATCCAGCTCGGACTGTGCCATGCGCAAAGCGTCGGTCTCGCTTCCGAGGACCGCTTCCGCGGCGCGTTCGACGTCCTCTTTCAATTGATCGATGCCCCGCGACGCCTGGGCGTCCGCTTCCTGGGCACGGTCCTTGGCGCCGAACTTCACATAGTCTCGCGCTTCAGCCAGGTTCTCCTCCACCCGCTGGGTCTGGGCCCGGCGCACCGCTTCATAGAGTTTCGTGGAGAGAAGCGGTTCCGCGACATCCGCTTCTTCGCTGACGCGCTGCATGTCCTTCAAGAGGCCATCCAGCAAGTCCATCTGTTCCTGCATCTCCCGGCCCAGTTCCAGATTCGCCAGGGGCCCTGTTTCCCTGTCGAAGGGATCTCCCGTTTCATTGCGCTCATCCATTTTTCCGGAAAGGGTTTCCTGGTTGGACGCGAGTTCCCGCGCCCGGTCGCGCATGGAACGCAGGTCGTCTTCAAATTGGTTCGCGGTGCGTTCCCGGAACTCATCGCGCGTCTGTTCGAGGTCCCGCTGCGCCCGGGTGGCGGAGTTCGCGGCGTCCGCCAGTTGTTCCTGCTCCAACTGCTCGGCGGTCTCCCGCACGTTCTCGCGGGTTTGCTCCAGTTCCTCACGTTCCTGGGCCATGTTGGGCCGGTTGTCCGGTTCGTCCATGCGCTCCATCAAGTCGTCCAAGTCGCGCAGCAACTGTTCCTGCTCTTCCTGGAGACGCTTGAGCTGACGGCGCAATTCGTCTTTCTCAGCCTCGGTCTTGGCTTCTTCGAGAAGATTTTCCAGTTCCTTGATCTTTTCCGCAATGGCCTCCTGACGCCGGGCCAGTTCTTTCAGCCGGTTCAAGACCTGCAGGTTCTCTTGCTGCTGAGGATCCATCATCGCTTCTTCCGTGGCTTCACGCTGTTCTTCGTAGCGTTGATCCTCCTGCTTTAGTTCCAACTGCATGAGTTGCTTCTCTTGTGCCTGCTGCCCGCTTCCTTGTGAGTTCTGGGCCCGCGTCACCTGGTGCTCCCGGCTCTGCGCCTTGATGAGCCATTCGTAGGCGGCGCGTTCCGTGGCGAGAGCGGTGGTCAATTCCTTCGTGTCTTTCGTGTTCAGCACGCCCTCCAACTCACCCACGGCTTGTTCCATGGACTCGGCAGCCTTCTGGAAAAACTCCCGGATCTCCGCGTCTTCCACGCGTTCCAGTGATTCCTGGACTTTTCCGATGGCCACCTCTTCGGATTGCTTCACCACATCCACGTCACTCCCGGCTTGGTCAAAGGTCTTCCCGCCCGCGGTGTCGCGCACCAGTTTCCAAGTAGCGTTGATGACGTCTTTCTGAAGCTTCAGCAATTTCTCGGACTCGCCGCCCTCTCCCTGGCCCTGACCGCCGGCGGACTGGCCTTCGCGGAAGATGTCTTCAAAATGCCGAACCTCGGCAAAGAACATGTCGCTCATGGAGCGGCGCGTTTCGCCCGATGGGCCCTGGTCTTCTGCCCAGAAATAGTAAGCCACCAACTGACGTGGCTCGGCTTTGTAGTCTTCCATGGAGAGCAGTGTCTCCAGGTCGTGCTTCTTTCCGCCCTTCAGTTCTTCCTCGCTCAGCAGTACGTCTTTCTCCTTCCCGTCGAAGACCAGGGTCGCTCCGCTGCGGGTCACGCCCAGATCGTCCCAGACTTTGGCCTCCAGCGGCAGTTCCTGCAGGGCGGACACCGCCACGTCTCGCTTCGGGAAAGTGAGATCGATTTTTGGCGGCAGGTTCTTTTTCACATTCACCGTCAACCACGGCGGCCGCTTGTTGGCCCGGTCGGCGGCATCCACCAGGTGCACGCGGTACTTCTGGGAGTCGCCCGGCTGCATCTTGCCTTCCAGCACCGTGGGATCGTCCGCGCTGGGCGTCAGCGGGATGACCGTTTCGTCCTCGCCGAAGAGTTCGGCCGCCACCACGGGTTTGTTGATCTTGATGCGGAAATCGACTTTGGACCCCTCCAGCACGCTGAATTTCTGAACGTTCTTGATCTCCTTCGGTTCCTGCTTGGCGTATTCCGGCGGTGTGATGGTAGCGTCCGCTTCTTCCATTCGCGGATGCTCGTAGGTCGTGATCTTAAAGGTTTCAGACTGCCCGCCCTTAAACTCCACCCGGTATTCCGCGTCTTTTTCTACCTTGGTAATTAAGCCACCAAAGACACTTTCCTCTACGGTTCCGCGCATGGGAATGCGGGTCTCCACTGCCCCTTCTTCCAGGGGCGTCATCACGATGTCCGCGCCCGCCGGAAGTACTTTTCCTTCGAAGCGCGCTTCCACCACCAGCCGCGTGTCCCGCTCTACTTCGGCGTCTCCGGGCGTCACGGAGATTTCTGCTACCGGCGGTTCCTCCTCAATCCCTGGGACATTTTCGACGATCACTTCGACAGTCCGAGGGACGGTGGCAAAAATGAGCGCTCCGATAGAGACCGCCACCAGGAGCATGGAAAATCCGTATAACCAGCCAGCGCCAAGGTAGCGACGCCGGCCCGTGCTCCGCCAGTCATGGTGATCCACGGCGTGGCTGACTGCTTCAAAGACCACGCGCTCCTGGAGAAAACCCAGGCGTTCTCCATTCTGAGGTTCTTGCTCGACCGCCGTCAGCAACGCCGCCTGCAAGTCTGGGTGAACGTCTTCCACCCGGCGGGCCACGGTCCTGAGATCCACCGGAATCCGGCCGGCCAGTTTCCAGGCGGCCCAGCCCGCCACCAAGACCAAGGCAACGAGCCCAAACGCTGGCCACCGGGAAAGCGTCCACCACTCCGCGGCGCAACCCGCCGCCACGACCGCCAGGACGGCCGCCCCCAGGGTAAAGGTTAGGGCGATCACGCGCCGTTGGCGGCAAAGCGTCTCCGCCGCGATGAGCGGCTCCAGCTTCTTGGCTAGCACTCGGTCGATCATGGTCTGTCTCTCCTCATTCTTTCGTTCCCACCTTCGTCACCGGCTCAAGCCGGAATGAAAGGCCTTCTCGTTCCATCCACATTTAACCAGCGGTAACGGTGGCGGAAGTATCCGCCGCCGGTCTGGCGCGGCGGGCACGGCCAGCCAGCCAAGTCTCCACTAACAAAATCGCTCCCGCCGCTAAAAGTAGCCACCACCACATGCGCTGATGTTGTTCCAGCTCTCGGTCCGCCTGTTTGCGCTGCGTGTCTTCCGGGCTCTCTCCCGCCACGGCGCCACCGGTAGCGCCATCTGCCGTGGCCGCCAGCACCACGCCAAGCTCGTTCAAGCGTTCCATCTCCATTGGCGACACCCGGCTTTCAGACGGCGCCACGTTGACCGCGTAAGAATAGACCCGCGTCCCGGTGTCAGCTGTGTAAATGCCAGGCTCGCTGGTCTCCGCGAAGCTCCCCCCCGCGGCTGGAACTTTCCGGCTTTCGCCACCGGGAAGGGTCACGGATGCGACTCCGGGCGGCAGTTGCAACACGTCACCCACGTAGTAAAGCGGCGGCCGGCTGGCGGAATAGCCCGCCAGACGGAAAGCTGAATAGAGCAACGGCACAAACTTCGTGGACAAGGCCAACTGGCTGTCCGAGGGCGCCCACGACGAAGCAAACACCAGGACCTTCCCCTTGCCGCGAGGCACCTCCAGCCAGGCTGGTTGGCCGTCGTCGAAGTTCGCCACGCGAACCACTTTCCCGTCCTCCGTCTCCGGCCAGGAAAGCGAGCGGTGCTTCCAGAAGTGCACCTTCGTAAAGTCGCGCACCCGGGCTTTGGCGAAAGAGAGCAGCAACGGATGTTCGAAGTCCAAATCCGCCAGCATGGCATACTCAGTTACCTGGGCTTCGCTGCCTTTCAGGCCCGTCAGCCCGGTTAGCCCTTGAAGACTCTCTCCAGTGTCGCCCTCACGCATGGCATAGAGCAAGGTGCCGCCATTTTCGACCCACCGGGTTAAGGCCGGTAACTGAGCCTCGGCGAAGGAGGCGGTTGCCACAACGAAGTCGATGTCCTGGAGTTCCGCGGGCGTGCCTTTCTTGTGCACACTGACCGTCGGCTCGAAGGTATCTGTCGGCTGCATGGCCCGGCTGAAGTAGAAAAACGCGGAGGACGTGTCGGTCTCGGAAACTTTTTCCCCATGATAAAGCACCCGCACCGGCCGGGGCTGTAGCCGGGTCACGTAGGCCAGGTTATCAAAGTCTTCACTGTCGCCATCCATCACCAGCACGCCGTCCTTGGTAGGATCGGTCCGGGGTGGCGCGGTCAGGATGCGGCTGGCGCCGGGATTGATGCCGCCTTTCAGTCCCCGCGCTGGTTCGTCTTTCCAATAAAGTGAGAAACGCTCCACGGCGGAGTCCCGCGTATTGCGCACCCGGACCTGGATGTTCTCCCCGGGTAGCTCACTTTCGCCAGCGGAAACCGAGGCGGCTTCTTCTTCAAACTCGTCTGCTTCGTCGTCCGCCTGGGCGGCCACCAGAGCCAAACCGAAGTTGTCCAAATCCTTCGGTTGGAGGAGGCGGGGCTCCACGGCAAGGTCCTGCGGCCAGGCGAACCCGGCCAGCGCGTCCAGGTTCAGACCTTCCTGAAAATCACTCACCACGATGATTTGACGATCGCGGCTCCCTTCCTGTTCACCGGCGGAGACGACTTCATCCATGATCCCGGCGGCCTGGATCAACGCCGCGCCTCCATCGGAGGAGGCCCAACCGGGCTTCAATCCGTCCACAATCTGCCGCGCCCGTTCCTTTCGCTGCTCGACGGGTAAGCTGCGCCAGTCTTCAAAACTCATCTTGAGCGATGGCTGGCGGTCGAAGGTCATCAGCGCCAGCAGGTCTCCGTCTCCGCTCTTGGCGATGGCGGCCTTGGCTTCTTCCACCGCTTTCTCCCAAAGCCCCGCCCTGCGCATGGAGGCACTGGTGTCCAGCATCAGCAGCCGGGCGGCCCCAGTCACCTCGACCGCGGGCATCTCAGTGCGCAAAAACGGACGGGAAAAGGCCAGGGCCAACAAGGCAATGGCCAGGCAACGCAGGAGGAGCAACAGCAGGTGCTCCAGCCTACTGCGCCGCGTCAGGAGTTCCGGGCTCTTTTCCAGGAACATGTGGGAGCTGAACGGCAGGTGCTCCTTCGGCGGCCGGCGCCGCAAATGATAGAGCAGCGGCGCAATCACCGCCGCGGCTCCTAACAAGTATAAAGGGAAAAGAAAATTCACGCGGCGTTCCGGTTCGAAGTGCTGCCTCCCTTACCACCGCCTCCACTGCTCAGGTTCCGCGCCCGCGCCGGCAAGGACACCCGGCGGCGCGCCACGATGAAGTCATGCAGCATCAACTCCAGGGGACGGTCCGTGGGCAGCAGGTGGTACTCGATGCCGTGCTTTTCACAGGTGCGCCGCAGGGCATCCAGGTGAGCTTGCAGCCTTTTCAAGTAACCAGCCCGCGCCACTCCAGGGTCCACATACAGATCGGCGCCGGACTCCAGGTCCCGGAAGTGGGTGGCTTTCTGAAAGTCGAAGCTCAACTCCATGGGATCCATGACCTGAAACACCACCACGTCATGTCCGGCGGCGGACAGATAGGAAAGCTGCGTTTCCAGGGTGTCTAGGGGCGCCAACAGATCCGAGACCAGTACCAGAATGCCCCGCCGGGTCATCAGTTCGCTCACATGAGCCAGCGGCTGGGACACGTCGGTGCCCTTTCCGGAAGGGGCTTTCTCCAGGTGAAGCATCACCCGTCTCAGGTGTCCGGGCCGGTTCCGGGCCGGTACGTGCTGATCCACTTTCTCATCAAAGGTCGTCAGCCCCACGGCATCGCCCTGAGCCATCAGGAAACAGGCCAGCGTCGCGGCCAGGGTCGCGGCGTACTGTGCCTTGGTAACCTCCCCGCTGCCGTAGGCCATGGACCGGCTGTTATCCACCAGCAACTGGCAGCGCAGGTTGGTCTCGTCCTCAAACTTCTTGATGAACACCCGGTCGCTCCGCGCCAGCACTTTCCAGTCAATGTAGCGGGGATCGTCTCCCTGCACGTACTGGCGATACTCGCTGAACTCCACGGAAAAGCCATGATACGGGCTGCGGTGGAGGCCCTTGAGAAAACCCTCCACCACCACGCGGGCGCGCAGTTCCAGGGACTTGATGCGCATCAGCGCGGCCGTGTCGAGAAAGCCCATGCTTCTCGGCGGGGCGCCGGTTCTTGCGGCGGTGGCGGAGGCGTCCTTCATGCCCTCTTCGGTCAGGCTTTAACTTTGGCGGCGGCTTTCTCCGGCACGCTGTCGATCAACCGGGCGATCACGTCATCCACGCTGACGCCTTCGGCCTGGGCCCGGTAGTTCACCAGGATACGGTGGCGCAGCACCGGCAGCGCCAGGGTCCGGATGTCTTCGATCGTCACGTGGGACCGGCCTTTCAAGAGCGCCCGCGTCTTGCCGCCCAGGACCAGGTACTGCCCGGCGCGCAGGCCGGCGCCCCAGTTCACCCACTCGTTCACGAAGTCCGGCACGCCTTCCCGCCCCGGCCGCGACGCCGCCGCCAGGCGCACGGCATAACGCGCCACGTCTTCCGCGATGGGCACCTTCCGCACAATCTCCTGACACTGAATCAAGTCCTGCCCGGTGAACATGGCTTCGATCTTCGCCTTGAACTCGCCCGTGGTTTGGGTCACCACCGCCACTTCATCGTCTTCGCTCAGGTAGTCGATCACGATGTTCATCATGAAACGGTCCAACTGGGCTTCCGGCAGCGGGTAGGTGCCCTCCATTTCGATGGGGTTCTGCGTGGCCAACACGAAGAAAGGTTCCTCCAGCTTCATGCTCTCCCCCGCCACGGTCACCTGGTGCTCCTGCATGGCCTCCAACAGGGCGGACTGGGTCTTTGGCGGCGTGCGGTTGATTTCATCCGCCAGGATCATGTTCGCGAAGATGGGACCTTTCGCGAAGACCAGTTCCCGGCCGTGCTCGGTCTCTTCGAGGATCTCCGT
Organism: Verrucomicrobiia bacterium; assembly: GCA_030427505.1. Taxonomy (GTDB): domain Bacteria; phylum Verrucomicrobiota; class Verrucomicrobiia; order Verrucomicrobiales; family DEV007; genus JAUICH01. Next base: position 227,345 of record JAUICH010000008.1, on the reverse strand, counting down.
GCCGGTAATGTCCGCCGGCATCAGGTCAGGCGTGAACTGAATGCGCTGGAAACTCAGGCTGAAAAGCTGGGACAGCGTTTTTATCAGCAAGGTCTTCGCCAGGCCGGGAGGCCCTGTCACGATACTGTGCCCGCCCGCCAGCAGCGCGATGAGCATCTGCTCCACCACTTCTTTCTGTCCGATGATGACCTTGGACAACTCTTCGGTAATGGTGCTGTAGGCCGCGTGAAGTTTATCCACGGTCGCCCGCTCCTTTTCGAACTCGGGGTCGTCTTCTCGTATCGGAATGGATGGCGTTGACATAGGATGTTGGAACTTGGTGAGAAATTTGGGCTTAATTCATGTCCGGCCCAAGGCCGTTTCGGTCAGTGGGTCAGGGCATAAAAAATGATATTGATCCCCAGTGGGTAGGCATACTTTTCGGAGAACTCTCTAAAATACCAGGGATCGGTTCCCTCCTCTTCCCAGCCGTCTCCGAGGTCGGTATTGAAACAGATCATCATGCACATGCGGCCGTTGTCGTCATAGACCCCTTTGTATTGCGCTACCTCGGAACCATTTTTGGACTCATAGGTGATACCCAGGTCCCGGTTCTGAAGGGCGATCCCCACCGCCGGAATCTGCGGCTTGATCTTCAGCTCAAATACGATGTGAAAGATGGGATGATCCAGGCTTAGCTCCTGAGGCTCCCGGTCGGGAAAGATCTGTTTCAGGCCCTGGTAGAAATTGTCCCACTCCCGGTAGCCCCAGAAATCGTCCACCATGATAAAGCCGCCATTCAGGAGATACTCCCGGAGGATGCGGGCCTCGTCATCGGACAAGTAGATGTCGCCCGCTTCCAGCATGTAGACGAAGGGATAATGCCGGAGTTGCTCCGGATCGATGTCCACCACCACTGGCTCTGGATTCACCTCCAGGGAGGTGAGCTGCTGCAGGCGATACGAAAAATTCAAGTCGCTGTCCGGGTAGTCGATCAGCCACTTGCTCCGCCGCCCCATCCAGGTGCCGGACTGGTAGCGCAGCCGGGCGAAAGTGAAAATGTCGTTCGGCGTTTCCTTGCTAACATCCCAAGTGGGAAAGTCTTCATATCGCCCATAGCGGTAGTCCCGCGCGCTCTCGGGCGCGGAGCCATCCGTGACCCCGAAGTTCTTCGGCGTTCCACCCTCACCGCTACTTTCCTGCGCGGAGACCAGCGCCGGAACCACCAGGGAAACAAGCGCCATGGCCAACCGGCGCCAGTGGATTGAGAAAAGGGCACGGGTCTTCATGGCTCTGCTCTCGTTTTCCCTTCAGGTTCAGTTGCGGGCGCTGGCCCGGCGCGGTTCTCTTTGGATTTTTCAGGGTGAAGCCCGTCAGGATTTGGGGTGTCTTTCGCTGGGGCCTTACCGGGCTTCGGCGTGGCGGCCGGCCCCGAAGCTGGCGCTTTGGACTTCGGCTGATTCATTTCCAACAAGAGGGAATGCGCGTCCCGGTAACGCGGCGCCTCAGCCAGCGCATCCAGCAGGTAACGCTTCGCCTCAGCCGCGTCGTCTTCTCTCAACAACCGGGCCAGCCGATAGCGCACTTCCGCCGGGTTCTCAGGACGCAAGAGAAGCAGACGCTCGAAGGAGTCCACGGCTTGCCCCCGGTGGGCCAGGGCTTCATCTGCCACCCCCAGGCAGTAATGCGGTTTCCGCTGGAAGGGATTCACCGCCAGGATCCGGCGGGCGTTGGTTTCCACCTCTTCCCATCGCTTAGCTTCCAGGTTCAAATCCAGCAGGCGATCGTAGGCCCCCATCGCATCCGCGGAACGGGCGGCCAATGCGCTCAGGGCGGCCGCTTCATCTCCTTCCCGATTCAGTTCCCGGCAGGCCATCGCCTTCAGCCAGTAGCCGTTGTTCTCTTCCAGGTAGCCAGGAAACAGGTCGATCAAGGCCTGGGCGGAGTCCGCGGCTTCCGCCCATCGCTTCATCGAAAGCAGGCTCATCGTGTGAGTCTGCCGCGCCCAGTGATTCTCCGGGTGCTTTTCAAGGTAAGCCGCCAGGTCCGACGGGTTCTTCAAGGCCTGCAACTCCTCACCTTGAGGAATCGTCCAGTCCACGCCTTTCCCCAGGTTCTGCGCCAGTTGAGCGGCGTAGTGATCGAAATCCGCTTCCACGTCTTCGATGGGCGCCGTGTTGCTGGAGATGGCGTCGTTGATCAGTTCGCCGTCTCCCAGGTCTCTCAAAATGCCCCGGAACGATTCGATGCCGTAGGTATCGATCAGATACTTCACCACCAGCATGGACTGGTAGTAAGCGAACATCAAAGCCTCCCCGCTTTCCGGGCTGATGAACGCGCTGCTCAGTTGGCCCACGGGCGTCAGGGCGTCCTCACCCAGGATCATCTCCCGGTAGCGCGGCGTCATCTTCTGGCCCCATACTTCGTTGCGCTCCATTTCCTCATACACGGAAATGCCTTCACTGAGCCAGCGGGGCATCTTGTTCTTCGTGACTGACAAAGTCACCACGTGACAGAACTCATGCCACAGCGTGGCCTCCCAGTTCTGGTGACCCGCCGCCAGGCCGCCGGGGCTGTTCATGGTGACCACCGCGCCAAAGCAGGCGCCCAGGATGCCCTGCCCGCCCAGGTTCCCAAAGGTGCGGATGGCGAAGTCCTGCTGCTCCGGGAAGAACTCCACCAGGACGGGCTCGTTCAGTTCCAGTCCGTATTTCTCGCAGAGTACCTTACGGGCCTCCACGAGAATTTCCAAAGCGCGGTCCCCGTAGATTTTCACCTCGTCCTTCGGCATCTGGACGAGAAACTCGGGCGTGGAGATGACCTCGAAGTTTTTGATCTGGTCCCGCAGGATCGTCAGGTTATGAGCCACCACGTTGTAGGGGTCCGCCGCGGCCACTTCTTCCGCCAGTTTCCAGGCTTCTTCCTCTTCACCCAGGCGCAGGAGATCGAGCGCCAGTTGCAACTTGGCGGGCAGAAAGTTTGGGTTCATCTCCAGGGCAGCCCGCTGCCGGGCTTCTCCCTCGGCGAAACGGTAGTTCCGCGACAGCACCCGGCCGATCAGGTGATCGATTTCCGGGTCCTGATCCCAGCGTTCCAGGGCTTTGCTCCGGAAGTTCTCGAACAATTTTGCGTCGGCATACGCTAGTTCCCCCAACACCGCCTGGTAGGCCCAGCCCCTGGGCTCCGAGGGGTTGAAGGAAAAGAGCATGCCCAGCAGTTCCTCGGCATCCTTGTATTGCTCGGAATCGATCCAGTATTCCGCGCGCAGCAGAATGCCACCGATGTGCTTGGGGTTGCGCTCCAGCACCCGGTCCACGGTCTCCATGGCCTTCTGCCGGTCGCTGGGGAAATAGGCTTCCGCCAGGCCAAAGCGCAGGTCCGGGTCGTTCGGATACGCCTTCAGCCCAGCCCGGAACTCGTCTGCCGCGCGGCTGTAATCAAACTTCTCCAGGGCCAGGTCGCCGACAGCCAGGTAGACCCCCACTGGTGGCGGATCGGTCTCTTTGTGCATGCGCCGGGCGGGTTCGAAATACTGCTTCAGCACGGTCTGCGGATCGGCCCCCAGCGCGAGGGCGGCTTTCCCCATGGCGATCCAGTCCGAAGGCGTGCGGTCTTCCTTCTTCAGCGCGAGCGCGACATCATTGAACTGGAGCAGGATCTCATCCGCCGTTTCCTGATCGCCCAGTTGGTCGGCCAGGTCATAGACGAACATCAGCCCCGGTAGGCTCTTCGGATAGTTCGCCAGAATTTCGTGGGCGAATTCGTAGGCTTCCTGGGCCCGGCCCTGGGCCATCATGGCCCGGACTTTCATGGTCCGCCACTCCAGGGCGGGCTGGCCGCGCTGGATCGCCACGCTGCAAATGCGCTCGCAGAGTTCGTATTCCCCCGTCTCCAGGACCTCCAGCACGGGCGGCAGATTCTGCTCGTCGAACGACCGCTGGTAGTCCGCCTGCCCCAGGGCCAACGAACCCCACATCGTCATCGCCAGCGGCGCCAATACCAGGGCAGCCGGAAGCGCGACGATCGAACGGGGGTGAGGAACGATCATGAAGGACAATGAAGCGTTTTTCCTGCCAGCCGTAAAGCGGGATTCAGGCTCGACCCCCTGTTAATCAGGGATTAGCGTCCGGCTGGAACGGGAAATAGGGTTCTTTAAGATGACGATGAAACACTGGCTTTTCTTTCTGGTTTCTGGCGCTTTTTTGCTCGGAACGGCTCACGGCGCGGAGCGTCCTAACATTGTTCTTCTGCTCGCGGATGACCTGGGCTGGAACGGGCTAGGCTGCTACGGGAGCGACCTCCACGAAACACCCAACCTCGACCGCCTCGCCGCGGAGGGGGTCCGCTTCACCGACGCTTACGCCGCCTGCACGGTCTGCTCCCCCACCCGCGCCGCTGTCATGACCGGTATGTATCCGGCCCGCCTGCATGTCACGAACTGGATTCCCGGCACGAAGCTGCCCTACGCGAAGCTCAGTCCCCCGGACTGGACGCTCCACCTGGAGCAGCGCCACACCACCATCGCCGAAGCGCTGCAAGCCGCCGGCTATCACACCGCCCACATCGGCAAATGGCACCTCGGCGGCGGCGAGTTCCTGCCGGAGCACCAGGGCTTTGACGTGAACATCGGCGGCACGGAAAGCGGTTCGCCCCCCGGCGGCTATTTTCTGCCAAACAAACTCGATCTGCCGGAGGCGAAGGAGGGCGACTACCTGACCGATCACCTCACCACCCAGTGCCTGAAACTGATCGACCAGTGGAAGGACGAACCCTTCTTCATCTACTTCCCCTACTACGTCGTGCACACCCCCATTCAGGGAAAACCGGAGCTGGTGAAGAAATACGAGGGCCTCATCAAAGACGGCGCGGTCCATGACAATGCCGCCTACGCCGCCATGACCCAGAGCCTGGACGAAAGCGCGGGCCGCGTCCTGGCCAAGCTGGAGGAACTGGGCCTGACGGAAAACACCCTGGTCATCTTCTCCTCCGACAACGGCGGCCTGAGCCACAAATACACCGGCACGGACAAGCTCGGCGAAACCGGCATCACGGACAACGCCCCGCTCCGCCGCGGCAAAGGTTCCGCCTACGAAGGCGGCCACCGCGTGCCGCTCATCGTGAAGTGGCCCGGCGTCACCCAGCCCGGCGGCGTCTGCGCGGATCCCGTGTGCAGCATCGACTTTTACCGCACTATCCTGGCCGCCTCCGGCGCCCCCGGCGAAGCCGCGCACAACGCCACCATGGACGGCCTCAGCCTGGTACCCCTCCTCAAAAACCCCAAAGCCAGCCTGGAACGCGAAGCCCTCTTCTGGCACTTCCCCCACTACCACGCCGGCAACACCGGCCCCTACGGCGCCGTCCGCGCGGGAAGCTGGAAACTCATCGAACGCTACGAAGACGGCAGCCTCGAACTCTACAACCTGGCCGAAGACCTCAGCGAAACCACCAACCTCGCCACCCAACAACCCGACCGCGCCAAGACCCTCCGCACCATGCTCGAAAACTGGCGCCAAGCCACCGGCGCCCAACTCATGCACCCCAACCCGGACTACGATCCCCAGCGGGCCCGCCAGGGCCCGGGAAAACGGGAAAAGCCGGAAGAGTAAGGTGGACCGATTCCGCAGTCTGTTGATCTCACTCTCACCCGGCTCAATCATCTATTTTTTGGAGAACGTCCAAACTCACTTCTCCTAATTTGCGATCGGATGAACGTCGACGACCTTCACTTCGTAAACGGCGGCGTCGACCCACCAAGTAATCGCAAATCCAGCGACGTGAGTGACTTCGAACCGGCGGGAAGACTCTGGGTCGATCATCTGAAAATCGCCCCCCAGATGGGCGATTGATCCGAGGACACGAAAGAAACCAATGACAGCTTCACGGCGCTTGCCCGTCTTTTTGAGAACGTCAAGGCACTCAAGGTTCACAAACACGCGATAGTCTCGCGGCATCCTTCAAAGTTGGTCGGCTGGAACCCATTTTTCGGAGGAGTCATCCGCCAGCCTCCTCCGCACCCGGTCCCAATATTCCTCGTCAGACTCCAACTCCAACTTGGTGAGAAACGCAACGAGTTCGCGACGCTCGTCTGAGGAGAGCGCTTCGATCTGAGTCCTCAGGGAATCCGCGATCATGGCGAAACCTAGCAGAATGAAGGCGCAAAATCAATCCGCCCGTGACGCAGGGATTTTATAAAAGAGATTTTAAAATCCTCCATTCGGCACAGCCAGCCTTTCTTCAGCCTAAGAAGTGTCAAGAATTTTTGACTGACCCTTTTTCCCGACTCTTTTTCCCGACTCGACGGCGGCAGCGGGTTAGTCAGCGCCATCTTGTTCGGCAGTCGGGTTCTCAGATTCAGCATCAGTCGTTGCCTCGAAGACTTGTGAAATCTCTTCAAACAAAGCGTCATTTCCTGTAAATTTCGAACATCCCAATGCTAGGAAACCCAACATAAGGGCTAGTCCTGAAATTGCTCTCTTCGCTCCTTCTTCCTGTTGATGAGGGCCGACCCTCGGATGGCCATCCTTTGTAAAACTATTCGGCTCGGTGTCAGGCGTGACATGGGTTGCCTGCTCGCAGAGCGACGAATACGTATCAGCATCCATCAGGAGGAGGCCGCCCGAATTTTCCAGCTTTCTGCGGATCGCTGCTGGCCCGAAATCTCGGATCCTCTCCCTCTTTGTGCTCTCCCGCCACCTTATCTCTTCGTCAGAATCAGTGAGAAATAGGGATTGAAGGTTCGCGATCTCTCCCATGCTACGAATCAGGCTCAGAGCTTCGTCATAGTATCCAATCCGAATGAGACTGAACGCCGCGCACCCCAAGTTGTAGCAGCGCCCCGCTAAATACTCGTGCAGATGATCTCCTCCCTTGCAACCGCTTGCGCACGTAGAAACAATATACAAAGTCTCCAGATACGCTCCCGCCAGTCTCAGTTCATCCATTAAAGGCTTCAGCGTCCCGTTGCTCTTGATCCGCGACTGTTTATGCAGCGCTTCAAGGTGGTGTAGGTATTCAACTCCGTCTCGCAACATCATTTTTTGCCGAACATCAGATGCGTACCACGGCGCAAACGGCGCGGTATGCTGAGGGTGGGAAGGGTCTCGAGTGCCGCAGTTTGTATCGCCGCCTTGTTATGTTTGTGGTTCGCGTTAGCGAAATGTTACGTAGCACAAGCAAATCGCCTACCAAGAATTGGTTCCCATTTGTTGTGATTGGGCGCTAATTATGGCGTTGTTGCGATCAATTTCGCGCTGGTCGTATGAATCAGAAGGTCCGTCCATTGCACCCATCAGACCAATGAGAAGCGCCATTGCGGCAAGCGCTTCAGATTCAGACATACCGCCCCCACTTCGAGAAGGCCGCTTTGTTTCGAGGTAGGCAAGTGCGCCTTGAGGGCTTGCGCTTGGACTCTGTGAATACTTATACATCCTGTGCGTGCCCCCAAGGGAACGAGGCAGTCTGCCGTTCCCATCGACAAGCGTAACCTGAACCTGGCCATTATCTATGAAGTTGAGACGGTATATGATGCCGCTGCTGTAAGCAAGCTGCCCGTTCACTAGTTGCCAGCGACTCGTGCCGGTATATGTTCTGCCTTGGTAAATCGCTGTTGATCGAGCCCTGCGATTCTCTTGGTACTGTACTACAGTGGCAGCAGGCCCTTGTTGGAGAGTCCACGTTCCGACCAATTTTTGCTCTTCAGCGGATAAGGGGTTCGACGTTGTTGTCGTGACGCAAGCAGTGGTCACAAGGCCGCAGAAGGCCAGTAGCAGTGTCGCGGCAATCCTCGTTGCGCCCGTGATTCGGCGCGTCACAATGTCCCAAAATAAAGATAATTTCATTTTTCTTTCTATTTTGAATAAGAACGACGTTGCCGAAAATCGAGCCGTCCATTGGTAAAATTCTTTACCTAACTAATGCCATGGAAATAGTCACGGCAATTCTTGCATGACGTAAATGATTTTCGAACAGCCGCCGAAAAGGAAAGGAAAAGGGGTCAGTCAAAAATTCTCAACTCATCTCAATAATCGGACTATTGCCCCTCTAGCGGAGACGATAGCAGGCGTCTCTCTTAAAATCCTCCATCCGGCGCGGCCAATCCAACTTCGGCCCACAGTGTCTAAATTTTTTGACTGACCCCTTTTCTTATTCGACTGATTGGATCTTCACTGGCGGACGGGAGAGGTAATCTTCAGGATCAAAAATTCTTCCGTCGTGCTCCCGAACAGGGAGATTCGGTAACAGCTTCAACCACACATTCGCTACGGCAACCAACGCCTCATCTGTAAAGAGCTCTAACCTTATTTGGTATCTTCCCGCGGGAATCGGATAGCTGGATTTGTTTATTCGATAGGTCGAATAGTAGAGGCTAGAACAGTTTTTGGCTGTGAGGCTCACATCTTCACGGAATTCTCGCACAAATTCAAAGCCATTGTCGCTTAGGGAAACCTCTCCGCCAATAAGAGGAGCATTTGCATACCAACGCGAATAGGATACTTTCTGAGTTGCCTCGGTTGTATTGCAATACCCGTAGTAAATCGGAATTCCGATTCGTGAATCATCATTGTAGGTGAGCAGGAATTGGACATCGACCACAGATCCATCAAGTTCCTCGCCGTCTTCACCTACGAGTATAATTGGAAAAGACTTTTCTGCGCTCTGAGCATCTTGAGATTGATAAAGATGATTCTGAACTTGGACTTGGTGGGGATCATCGAGCCCAAAAAATATTCTGACTTCTGGAATGACCAATACAGCGGCTCCTGCCGCTATAAACGTCCCAATGACTCCAGCGATTGCGATCTGCTGATTGCGCTTTTCCATGAATCGAGAGTTTACCGTTTAGCGGATTCGTTCTCTGTAGAACGTCAAAGCGACGTCACTGCCTGCAGTCAGCGCGCTCCGAGTTCGGGGTTGAAGTTTGCACGTTCATTTCGCTTCCGACTCGACGCGGGCAGGCAGTTGTTCATCCGCGTCTTGTTAGCCCTCACAGATTTCGGCTAGTGGGTCAAACGCGCCAGCTCAAACTTCACACGATTGGGCAATTCGATTTCGGCCTCTATCGCAAGTATGATCCGAAACCCTTTCTGGTGGGCGTAGCGGTCTTCCTTCATGAATACAAGGTTTGCTTGGTTTGTGGCTAGGGAAAAAGGGTCAGTCAAGAATGGCACGTAGATAAGCAGCTTTACGACCTCCATTTCCCCGATAAACAGGGCTGCTAGAGGGACGAAATCGGCGTTAACTACGTGCCATTCGGGTCAGTCAAGAATTCTCAACCCCTGGATAACCATATTCTTGTACCCTTAGTCCGTGTAGACGCAACCAGTCAAAGCAACAAGGTCAAAATTGCGATTTTCCTCCCTAACCCCTACTCCGCCCAATCCGGCTTCGGAAACGTCCGTATTTTGGAATACCGCATGTAGGTTTCCCAGATGTCGCCGCCGTCGGGGGCGGTGACGCGGGCGTCGTTGGTTTCTTCCAGGTAGAGATTGAGCTGGCGTTCCAGGGCTTCCCGGACGCCGGCGTGTTCGGGATCGCTGGCGAGGTTGGCGAGGCAGGCGGGATCGTTCTTAATGTCGTACATCTCCACGGCGGGCCGCTTGGCCACGGCCATGCCCAGGTAGCGGCCGATCTTTTCGTCATCGCGGTTTTCGACCAGGAAATCCAGGGTCGGGCAGGCGTCGATGTCGTGATAGCCACCATGCATGGGGCCGAGTTGGGTGACGTCTTTCGGGTAGTTCCCCTCGCCCATCTTCTGGGGCGCGCCGGCGGGCCAGCGCTCGGGCTTGAAGTTGCGGATGAACAGATACTGCTCCGTCCGCAGCGCCCTCTGAGGGTAGGCCAGGTTATTCCAGCGGGAGGAGGAGTGCCGCTCGCGGGAGGAATAGGTATAGAGCCGGGCCGGGTCCACCTGGCCGTCCTTTTCGCTTTCCAGCACGGGTAGGAGCGAGGCGGTCGCCAGGGGGTAGTCGCCTCCGGGATGCTCCACCCCGGCCACTTCCAGGAAGGTGGGGCAAAATTCCGCCAGGCTCACCACGTCTTTCACCACCCGGCCGCCGGGCACCTTGGCGGGCCAACTGACCGCCAGGGGCAGGTGGATGCCGTATTCGTAGCAGTTCGCCTTGGCCCGGGGAAAGGGCATGCCGTTGTCCGAGGTGATGACCACCAGGGTGTTGTCCAGCTCTCCATTCGCCTCCAGGAGGTCCAGCATCCGGCCCAGGTGACTGTCGAACCACTCGATCTCCACCGCGTAATCCAGCAGGTCGCTCCGCACCTCGAGGGTGTCGGGCAGGAATTCCGGCACGGTCACGTCCTCCAGCTTTTTCCCCTGCTCCAGGCCGATGCCTTTCTTGTAAGAGCGGTGCGGTTCCGTGGCGCCGTACCAGAAGAAGAACGGTTTCCCCGCCGGGCGCTGCTCCAGGAAGGCCTTGAAGTTGCCGGAGTAGTCATTGCTGCTGATGCCCTCCGGCGTGGTGCCTTTGGGCAGTTTCAGCTTGGAAAATTCCGGCCCCGCCGGATTCCGGGTGCGGCCGCTTTCTTTCCAATTGCCCGGTCCCCAGCCTTTCCCAGTGTAGCCCACGAAGTAGCCGCCCTGTTCCAGCAGGTCCGGGTAGGTCACGTATTTGGCGGGAAACTCGCTGGCGTGCGTCCCGGCGTTTTCGATCATCCACGGAAAGCGCCCCGTCAGCATGGCGGCCCGGGAAGGGCTGCACCCCGGCGAAGGGGCAAAGGCATTCATGAAGAGCACCCCTTTTCCGGCGATCCGGTCGAAGGCGGGCGTGTGCACGAACTCGCAACCGTAGGCGGAGGCGTGCGGAAAAGACTGGTCGTCTGAAATCGCGAAGAGGATATTGGGCCGGTCCGGCTCGGCGGAGCGGACCACCGGGGCCGTCAAAAGAACGGCCACCGCCAGCAGCAGGGTGAACAAAGGGGCTTTCATGGTTTCTTTATGGGCCATTTTGCGGAATCCTGTCCGGACTGCAATGCCGGGTTCCAGCATCTTGCTTTTTGCGCAGGCTCGGCTTTGGTGAACGCCTTTCTTTTTTCCCGCTCGTGGTAGAGACCGACTACAAAGTTAAGATGGAGATTTTCGAGGGCCCCCTCGATCTGCTCCTCTTTTTGATCAAGAAGGACGAGGTCGATATTTACGACATCTCCATCGACCGGATCACCACGCAGTACCTGGCCTACATGGATGCCTTTAAGCTGCTGAACATCTCCCTGGCGGGAGAGTTCATCGTCATGGCGTCCAACCTCATTTACATCAAGAGCCGCTCCCTGCTGCCGAAGCACCAGCAGCCGCCGGAGGAAGACGCGGAGGAGGAAGATCCCCGCTGGGACCTCATCCGCCAGCTCATCGAGTATAAGAAATTCAAGGACGCCGCCGAATTCCTTCAGCGCCGGGAGCAGGAGCAGTCCGACTTCTTCGGCCACCTGCCGGAGGAGATCGAACGCGACGAGGAAGAAACCCGCCCCCTGGCGGACGTCTCCATCTTCGACCTGATCCGCGCCTTCCAGAACGTCCTGAAACGCTTCGAGGAAACGGAGGACCTCGGCGAAATCATCGACGACCGCTGGACGGTCAGCGAAAAGATCGAGCACCTGCTGGAACTCATTCCGCCCGGCGGTTCCCTGCTGTTTTCCCTGATCTTTGAACAGGCCAACTCAAAAGGGGAGGTCATCGTGACTTTCCTGGCCGTGCTGGAGCTGATGAAAATGAACCAATTTCGCGTCCGCCAGGATGCGATTCTCGGTGACATCGAAATTCACCGTGTGGAAAATACCTGACCCCCGCCTTTCCGTTTTTTACCCTTCATGGAACTGACGCAGATAGTTGAAGCGCTGATATTCGCCGCCCCGGAGCCCCTCACCACCCAGGAAATCGCCAAGGCCGTCCGCCGCGCCAACGAGGAAGAACTGGGCGATCCCGACGCCGCGCTCCAGAAGATCACGGCCAAGGAAGTGGACCAGGCCCTGCAGGACCTGATCGAAATCTACCAGTCCACCGGCCGGGCCATTCGCCTGGTGGAAAACGCCCACGGCTGGCGCCTGGTGACCCGCCCGGAATTCGCGGACTACATCCGCGCCCTCCTGCCCGACTCGAAGCCGGAACGCCTCAGCCCCCCCGCCCTGGAAACTCTCGCCATCATCGCCTACCGCCAGCCCATTACGAAGGCGGACATCGAAGCCGTGCGCGGCGTGAGCGTGGACGGCGTGCTGCAAAAGGTCATCGACCGCGGCCTGGTCAAGATCGGCGGGCGAGCCGATCTGCCGGGCAAACCGCTCCTTTACGAAACCACGGACACCTTCCTGGAGCACTTCGGCATCCGTCACCTGGACGATTTGCCGAACTCCGGAGAGCTGCGCCAGGTCATGCTGCCGAAGGGCGCGGACGCCAACGGCGGCTCCGAACAGGAACAGCAGCTTTCCCTCGGCGCTACGCCGAAAAAGGGCGCGGAGGAAGAAAGCACGGAAGAGCCCGAGACTGAAACTCCGGCGGAAGAAGAAACGGTTGTTGAAACGGCAGACAGCGCCGGGGAAGACGCCGCTGCCGAAAACGAGTCCGAACCCGAAGCGGAAGCAGAGACGGAAACCGAAACCGAAGAATTGGCTGCCGTCACCGCCGACGAATCGCCTGATTCCGAAACCGAACCGGAAGAGGAAAAGCCAGAAGACGCGTAACTGGAAGAGGATCTGCTCTGGCCTTTCACTACTGACCTTTTCCCAACGCCAGTCGCCACCACGCCATGACGCTCGACGAAATACGGGTCAAGATTGACGCCATCGATACGCAGCTCCTCAAGCTGCTCAACGAGCGCGCCGACCTGGTCCACGAGGTAGGCGTCATCAAAAAGCGGGACGGCCTGGAGATCTACGCGCCGGAACGGGAAGAAGCCCTGCTCCGCCGCCTGGTCGAGAAGAGCGAAGGCCGTCTCCCCGAAAAGTCCATCCGCGCGATTTACCGGGAAATCATGTCCGCCGCCCTGGCGCTGGAGGAAGACCTGAAAATCGCCTACCTGGGCCCGAAAGGCACCTGGACCCACCAGGCCGCCATCGAAAAATTCGGCGGCAGCGTTCACTACCTGCCTCAGTTCAACCTTTCCGACGTCTTCGACCAGGTTCACCGAGGCCTGGCGGACTATGGCGTAGTCCCCATCGAAAACACCACGGAAGGCGCGGTGCGCCACACCCTGGATCTCTTCGCCAAGACGCCGCTGAAGATCTGCGCCCAGCTCCTCATCCCCGTCCACGTCTGCCTGATGTCCCTGGAGGAACTGAACGACATCCGGAAAGTCTTCGGCCACCCCGGCGTGCTGGCCCAGAGCCGCGACTGGCTCCGCCAGCACTTGGGCGACGCGGAGCAGGTCACCGTTTCCAGCACCGAACGCGCCGCCACCCTGGCCAAGGAGGAGGAAGGCTCCGCCGCCGTCGGCTCCCTCCTGGCCGCCCGCATCAACCAGGTTCCGCCCATTGCCCGGAACATCGAAAACGAAACTCACACCACCCGTTTCGTGGTGGTCGGCCGCCGCGAGTGTCCGCCCACTGGGAACGACATGACGGCTATCTGCGTGGCGGACGAGATCAACACTACCTCCGTGATCGAAACCCTCCGGGCCCTGGCCGACCTGGAGGTGGACGTCGCCCAGATGGAAAGCCATCCCACGGGGAAAAAGGACCGTTTTTCCTTCTACCTGGAGATCAAAGGCCACATCACCGAGCCCCACCTCCAGCAGACCGTCCGCACCCTGGAAGGCAAAGGCCAGCGCGTCACCGTCCTCGGCAGCTTCCCCCGCCCCGCGGCTCTCGATTAGGGTAGCGGGGAAGGAATAGCCGCAAAAAGGCGCAAGAAGCGCAAAAAGTTGTCCTGAGAGGGACGCTTTGACCGGCATTTGAAATGCCTTTGGAGTCTTCGAGAAACCGGTCAGCCGCCGAAAAGCCCTATCTTCTCTGTGCTCTCTGAGTCCTCTGTGGTTCAGAGTATGTGTTTGGCCCGCCACGCTGACCCTAAAGGGCGGCGCAATAGCCGCAATAAGGCGCAAGAGGCGCAAAAAATGTCTATTGAGGAAGTTTGGACCGACGTGCGAAACGTCCCGGAATCATCGAGGAACCAGCCAGCTTCCCCAAAGCGCCAAACTCTCTGTGCCCTCTGAGTCCTCTGTGGTTCAGAGAATGCGTTTGGCCCGCCACGCTGCCCCTAAGGACGGCGGAATAGCCGCAAAAAGGCGCAAGAGGCGCAAGAGGCGCAAGAGGCGCAAAAAATTATCCTGAGAGGGACGCTTTGACCGGCATTTGAAGTGCCTTGGAGTCTTCGAGAAACCGGTCAGCCGCCGAAAAGCCCTATCTTCTCTGTGCTCTCTGAGTCCTCTGTGGTTCAGAGAATGCGTTTGGCCCGCCACGCTGACCCTAAAGGGCGGCGCAATAGCCGCAAAAAAGCGCAAGAGGCGCAAAAAATGTCTATAGAGGAAGTTTGGACCGACGTGCGAAACGTCCCGGAATCATCGAGGAACCGGTCAGTTTCCCCGCAGTTCCAACTTCTCTGTGCTCTCTGAGTCCTCCGTGGTTCAGAAACCCAAAGCGCGCTCCCACCGCTCTATCCCATTTTTGCGTCTCTTGCGCCTTGTTGCGGCCATTCCCCTCCGCCTCCCTCCACCCTCCGGTCTTCCTGATTTTCAGGAATTTCGCCGAAAGAATGGATTTTCCACCCGTTATTGGGTAAGCTTTCCAGCTCACCCCCGGTCCCAGACCGTGGAACGGGGGGGCGAAACACGCCAAATCACTCCATCCCCCGAAAAGTGAAGCAACTCGACTGATTCCTGCCGATACTGGCACGAAAATAGGTTTGTCGACATATTCTTAAACCGTAAGTTACCGGCCCCATTGCCGGTAACTCTCCCTATGACTGAAATGCTGGAAGCTGAACGATCCTCCTCCTCCGTCGCTTATCTCGGACCCGAAGGTAGTTTCTCCCATTTAGTCGCGCGAAAACGTTACGGCAACGGCACCACTCTGGTCCCCTGTCCCTCCGTGGACGAGGTGTTCGACTATCTGGACGAAACGCCGGATTGCTTGGCCGTGGTGCCCATCGAAAACTCATCCGGAGGCATCATCACCGCCACGGTGGACCGGATCGTCAGCGAACAGAGCCGCATCCACATCCGGGAAGAGATCGCCCTGAACGTCAAGCTGGCCCTGCTCGGCCGGGAGGGCGATTCCATCTCGAAGATTTACTCGCACTTCGCGCCCTTCCACCACTGCGAGAAGTGGCTGAAGACCCACTACCCGAAGGCTCAGCAGGTCACCACGCCCAGCACGTCCAACGCCGTCATCTTTGCCTCCCAGGAAAAAGGCTCAGCCGCCATTGGGCCCCGGGAAAACGCGGAGCGCTATGGCCTGGATGTCCTGCACTACCCCATTCAGGCGGAGGTGCCGAACGTCACCCAGTTCTTCGTCGTGGGTCACGAAGCCAATCCGCCTTCGCCGGAAAACACCAAGACCAGCCTCGCGGTGGAACTTCCGGACTCCTCCGGCAGTCTCTTCCATTTTCTGGAACCCTTCGCCAAGTCCGGCGTGAACCTGAAGCGCATCGAGTCCCGCCCCATCATGGGTCAACCGAACAAGTACCGCTTCTTCGTCGAGATCGAAGGCAGTTCCGTGGATGATGCCGCCGTGGAGGCCCTTAAAGCCGCCGAAGCCGTCTCTCTCCGCATCCGCAACCTGGGTTCTTATCCCGCCAGTTCGCGGTTCGATTCCTGAGGCGCTACTTTCCGGGAACCGGGATTGACCAGGACCTCAGCGCGATCAGACTCGAGCGGTTCACGGCTGCCTGACCGGCACCTCCGGTTTTTCCCAGAAGTCGCCGTTCACCGAAAAACCCGCGTAGCCAAACTTTCCGGCGGGTTCCCGGGACCAGAACAAAGGCTGGTCAGGAGGGCTCGCGACATTCAGGCCCGGATGGTAGATCCAAAGAGGATTTCCTTCCTTATCCCGCAACGAGAATTGTCTTTCCACGTATTCCGGGTAGAGGCCGCCCAACTCCGGGGGAAAATTGCCTTCGTGCTCTCCGGCATAGGCCTTGCAGCCACTGAAGACAGCGCTTGCCTCTTCCATCCAGGAAGCCCGTTTCGCCATTTCCAGCATACTCGAGAAGAGCAAGCCGACCGACACTGCCAACATTACGCCTACCAAAGCGACTACCAGCCAATCGATAACGCCCGGTCTTTTCCGCCTTTTGGGTGAGTCCGTTGCCAGGGCTTCACTCATCTCGCGCGCGGCACACTTCGATCCTACCGGCCCTTTCCCAGACCCAATTTCGGGGCCTTTCCACGCACGCTCGGAACCCCGCACCCACAGCCGTGACCGCAGCCCTTCCCAGACTTGGCGCGGCGGCGATTGCGGACAAAGCGCCAGACAAAGCCAGCCGCCGTGACGGCGACCACTGCCGGGGCTGCCCAGGTTTGCCAGTCTGCGTTCATAAAAACTTTCCTATTAGAAAGAGCGAAACCACGTCCGCCGATTTGTCTTTCTTTCCAGCGCCATTCCGGCGCAGACCACCGGCTCCGCAGCCGTCCCTCGCTAACTAAAACCGAGCAGCCTCCCGCCCTGGTATACGATCAGGGAAGCCAGGTAGGCGACCACGGTCATGTAGCCCAGCTGAAACAGGGGCCACCTCCAGGAGTTGGTTTCCCTTCGCACAATCGCCAGCGTGCTGACGCACTGCATGGCGAAGACGTAGAAGACCATCAGACTCAGGCACACGAGCGGCGTGAAGAGTTGCGTCCCATCGTCGCGGGTGGCGGCTTTCATCCGGTGGCGCAGTTCGGTCATGGCGGCTTCTTCGTTGTCCGCGTCTTCCACATGGAACGTCACGGACATGGCACTCACGAACACCTCACGGGCGGCGAAAGACATGACGAGCCCGATCCCGCAGCGCCAGTCGAAGCCCAGGGGCTCGATCACCGGTTCGATGGCCTTCCCCATGCGGCCGGCGTAGCTTTGCGCGAGTTGGTCGCCCGCGTCCCCTTCCGCTTGCTTGGGATAGGTTTCCAGCGCCCAAAGCAGAATGGAAATGCCGAGAATGATCGTCCCCGCCCGGCGCACAAAGAGGAAAGACCGTTCCCACAGATGCAAGCCCACCGCTTTCATGGACGGCCTTTTGTAAGTGGGCAGCTCAATGATCTGGTGAGTCGCGGCCCTCCGCTTCAGCACCTTGTTGAAGATAGCCGCGAAAACAAAGATGCCGATGGTGCCCAGCAGGTAGAGTCCCAGCATGTAGCCCGCCTTGGTCAAAGCCGGGGCCTTCTCCGCAGGCACGATGGTGGCGATCATCAGCAGGTATACCGGGACCCGCGCAGTGCAGGAGGCGAAAGGCGCCACCAGGATGGTGATGAGCCGGTCCTTGGGATTTTCCACGGTGCGCGTGCCCATGATGCCCGGCACGGCGCAAGCGTAGGAACTGAGCAGAGGGATGAAGGACTTCCCGCTCAGGCCCACCTTACTCATGGCCCGGTCCATCATGAAAGCCACGCGCGACATGTAGCCGGTGTCTTCCATGACGCCGATGAAGAAAAACAGAATGATGATTTGCGGCAGGAAAATAACGACCCCACCCACGCCGGCGATCACACCGTCCGTGATCAGGTCGCGCAAATCCCCTTCCGGCATGGCGTTGGTCACCGCGTCGCTGGCGGCGCCAAAGAGGCTCTCAATCCAGCCCATGGGATACTCCGCGAACCGGAAGATCAGGAAGAACAAGAGTCCCAGAATGCCCGCCATGGCGGCCCAGCCCCAGAACTTGTGCAGAAAGATGGCGTCCAGCCGGTCCGTCATGGTGACGGAGTCCGGTTCGTGGTGTCTTACCACTTCTTCACAAATTTGCTGGATGGTCTCATACCGGGAGGCGATCAGGTGATCTTCCCAAGACTCATGATGCCCATGCGGCTTCAGCTCCTCTGGAATGTAGAGGGCCGCCCGGCCCAAAGTCTTGTCACCAGCTTCGTTGATCGCCTTTTCGATGGCCTCTGGCAGCGCCACTTTGTGGTGAGAAATCTGGAGTTCAGGATGGCTCATGGCGATCCTCAACTCGATGATGCCTTTCCGCGCATTGGCCTGCATCGGGATGACCGGCACCCCCAGCGCGTCGCTGAGCTTCTGCGGGTCCAGGTGGATCTTCCGCGCCTCGGCGACGTCCGTCATGTTTAGCGCCAGGATCACCGGCACGCCCAGCTCGATGATCTGGCTGGCCAGAAAAAGATTCCGCTCCGCGTTGCTGGCGTCGAGAACGCAGATCACCGCATCCGGCTTGGGCGAATCTTTCCTCCGTCCCAGGATAACGTCGCGGAGGATCTCCTCATCAGGAGAACGCGCTTTCAGGCTGTAGGCGCCGGGGAGGTCAATGATGAGGTATTCCTCTCCGTGCTGGGAAAAGCAGGTGCCTTCCTTCCGCTCCACGGTCACCCCGGGATAGTTCGTGACCCGCTGGCGCAGACCGGTGAGGGCGTTAAACAGGGTGGTCTTACCGCAGTTCGGATTTCCCACCAAGGCAAACACACGGCGGGCCTTCGCCGCGGAAACCGTGTCCGGAGATTCCACCTTCGCGCTCACAATGCTAATAAAGTCGCTCTGCTCTGCCTTTTCTCTGTTCTCTTGCCGGGCCGGGTAGCCCCGATGCTCGGCCTTACGCTTCTTCCGGCCGCGCCACTTCTATCAAGGCCGCCTGCGGCACCCGCACGGACAGCAGCGAACCGCGAACGGATATCTCTATGGGATCTCCCAAGGGCGCGCGGCGAACCAGCTTTACCGCCGTACCAGGCAGCAGCCCCATTTCACGGAAGCGCAGTAGCGATTCATCAACAGAAAGGTAGCGAACAATGACTGCTTTTTCGCCAGGGCGAAGCGCCGACAGGGTGAGGGTTTCTTCCATCGCTTCCACAATAGCCTTCTCTAGGTGGGTTCCAGTTTCTATAAGGAGCTTTAATTGAAACTGAGTCTCATGCGCGATCACTGTAACGCGCGTCCGAGGGTTGAAAAGCCCGATTTTGCGCCAGTCAGCGCGAGTCCCCACTCAGTCCTCGAAGATGTCTGAAAACGCGCGTCCGGGGGCCAGAAAGAGAAGCAGGCCCACAATGATCGCAATGAGTGGCACCATGTCGAATCCGAAGAAATACCAAACCACGCCCCCTCCAACCAGCACCACCGCGCCAAAGATCCGCAGCACCAGGTTCCACACCCCCACCACTCCTCCAAAAGCCCGGAAGACAGGATTCAAGATGGGCCCGTGACCGGATTTGAAACGATCCGCCACGGCCACCTCTCGAATGATTCCATCGATCTCATCATCGGAGATTTCCCGGTGAAGCCCCGCGTCGAACAGCCCTTCAAAAATGTCCTCCGCATCCAGGCCTCGCAGCGCGAGGTCTTGAGCCAGGTGACGTGCTTCCAAGCGGCGCTCGTCTTTAGTCTCCAGCATGGAGAAATATCCGTTAATTTTATGGATTTTCCAATTAATTACAGAAACCAGAAATGTAGGGATGGAAGGAACCTTCGAAAAACCCTCGGTACTCTTGCCGGATTCTCCCGCGTGGACGGGGATTTTTACGCGATTCGTTACGAAAACCGCACTTTTCCCACCCAGTGGTGGATTTGACGCCCCCCCGATTGGCATTAAACTTGCCAGCCCTTTAGGCGCAGGGCTTTCCTACCGATGCACACAGTTTTGACGGCCAACTTCAATCCGTCTATGGTACGGGTCCCGGAGCGGCGGAGATGACTTCGCTGACCGGGACTTGGCACGGGCGGTTTTCCCTTGCCACTCGCTTCCGGGAAGAGGGAAAACTCCCAGGAAAGACTCGCCTTACGATCCGTCAAAAACCATTGCCTGCATTCGCTGCCGCCACCACCTAGACGCTTTACTACGACCATGATGATGACGCCCCCTGAACTCGATCCTCAGAATCGCTCCTTGCATCGTCCTGAACTGGAACGGGATTCCTGCGGTGTGGGGGTCGTGGCGCACCTCTTGGGTGAAGCCAGCCACAAGATTCTCTCCATGGGCATTACTTCGGTGTGCAACATGGTTCACCGCGGCGCCATCGACGCGGACGGCAAGACCGGGGACGGCGCCGGCGTTTCCACCCAGCTTCCCTACAAGATCCTCCTTCCCGAGGCCGAACGCCTGGGCGGAAAGATCACCGAGCCCCACGAACTCGCGGTGGGCGTTTTCTTCCTGGCCAAGCCGGACCATGACGACAACCTGAAGGCCCGTGTCTTGGCCGAGGGTGTCATGCGGAAACGCGGCATTGGCGTCATTGGCTGGCGCCAGGTCCCAGTGAATCAAGACGCGCTGGGAGCCAAAGCCATCGCCACCCAGCCGGACATTCAGCACCTGCTCTTGAAGCGCCCGGAAAGCATGAACGAAGATGCTTTCGAGCGGACCCTCTACCTGGCCCGCCGGGAGATCGAAATTCAGGCCGCCGAAGAAAAGCTCGAACGGCTCTACATCCCTTCCCTGTCGCACCGCCTGATTTCCTACAAGGGCTTCCTGGTGGCCACGGCTCTGGAAAAATTTTACCTGGACCTGGCGAACGAAGATTACGAGACGGCCATCTGTCTCTACCACCAGCGTTTCTCCACCAACACCTTCCCCACTTGGGCGCTGGCTCAGCCTTTCCGCATGCTGGCGCACAACGGGGAGATCAATACCCTGCGCGGCAACCGGAACTGGATGAAGGCGCGGGAGGGTCTCTTCGAAAGTCACATCTGGGGCGACGACATCGAATTGCTGCGCAACCTGACGGACGCAAAGTCCTCCGACTCCGCCAGCTTGGACAACGCTTTGGAGCTGCTCGTCCTCTCCGGCCGGTCTCTGCCCCACGCCATGGCCATGCTGGTCCCGGCGGCCTGGCGAATCGATCCCTTCACCCCTCCGGAAGTCGCGGCATTCTATAAGTACCACAGCTGTTTCTGCGAACCCTGGGACGGCCCGGCGGGTCTCGTCTACACGGACGGTCAAGTCGTGGCCGCCAGCCTGGACCGGAATGGCCTGCGCCCGGCGCGTTACAAGATCACGGAAGACAACATTTTCTCCCTGGGTTCCGAAGTGGGCGCCACCCGCTACGACGACTCCACCACGATCAAGAAGGGCCGTCTCGCCCCCGGCGAAATCATTCTGGTCGATACCGTCCGCGGAGAAGTCCGCTACGACAAGCAGATCAAGGAAGAGCTGGCCGCGCAGGCGCCCTATGCTCAGTGGCTGCGGGAGAACCGCATCAAGCTGAAAGATCACGTCAGCTCCACCCCTCCGATCTCCGGCGACCACCCGGATCCGCTGGAACTTTCCCGCCTCCAAGTGGCCTTCGGCGTGGACCGGGAGGAACTGGACATGGTCATCACTCCCATGATGAAGGACAGCCAGGAGGTGGTCTACAGCATGGGTGACGACGCGGCGCTGTCCGTCCTCTCCCTGCGGCCCAAGCTCTTGCCAGCCTACTTTAAGCAGCTCTTTGCCCAAGTCACGAACCCGCCCATCGACCCTATCCGGGAGCATCTCGTCATGTCGCTGGAGGCCGACCTCGGCGCGGAAGGCAACTTCCTCGGCGAATCGCCCGCTCATGCCCGCGTGATTCACCTGGAGAATCCTTTCCTCTTCACCCACCAGTTGGAAAAACTGAAGACGGTGGCCGAAGACTTCCCAACCGTCACCATCGATACCACCTGGCCCGTCTCCGAAGGACCGGAAGGGCTCGAGAAAGCCGTGACCCGCATTTGCGACGAAGCCGTGCGGGCTATCGACGAAGGCGCCCGCATCCTGATTCTCTCCGATCGCGCCGTGAACTCGGAGCGCGTGGCCGTCCCGGCCCTCATGGTTACCGGCGCGGTGCATCACCACCTGGTCGCCAAGCGGCGGCGCATGTCCTGCAGCCTCATCATCGATTCCGGCGAGGCTCGCGACACGCACCAGATGGCCTGCCTGATCGGCTTCGGCGCCACCGCGGTATGCCCATACCTGGCTCACGAAAGCATCCTGGAAATGATGCGGACGGACGTGAAAAACAACTTCTCGGAGTTGATGCCTTCCGATGCGCTGTTGCACTACCACAAGGCGCTGGAAAAAGGCGTGCTCAAGATCATGTCCAAGATGGGCATTTCAGTGCTCAACAGCTATCAGGGCGCGCAGATCTTCGAAGCCGTCGGCTTGGGCACGGAGCTGATTTCCCGCTGCTTTACAGGCACTCCGTCTCAGATCGAAGGCGTGGGCTTCAAGGAAATCGCCACCGAAAGCCTCACCCGCCACAAACTGGGCTTTGAAGCCGTGGCGGACAACGGTTCGCCCCTTGCCCTGGAAGATCCCGGCAATTTCCGCCAGCGCCGTGACGGTGAGATCCACGCCCTGACCGGTCAGGTCATCAAGCCTTTCCATTCGTTTGTCCGCACCAACGACCCGGACGACTACGAGGAGTATGTGAAAGCCGTGCTGGAAAACCGGCCGGTCGCTCTGCACGACCTGCTGGAACTGGTCCCCAGCGAGAGCGGGCCGATCTCCATCGACGAAGTGGAGCCCGTGGAAAACATCCGCCGCCGCTTCACCACGGCGGCCATGTCTCTGGGAGCCATAAGCCCCGAGGCCCACGAAACGCTGGCCATCGCCATGAACCGCATCGGCGGAAAGTCCGATTCCGGCGAAGGCGGAGAAGATCCGCGCCGCTTCACTCCGTATCCAAATGGCGACTGGGCGGCTTCGAAGATCAAGCAGATCGCTTCCGGCCGCTTCGGCGTCTCCGCGCACTACTTGGTGAACGCGGAGGAACTGGAGATCAAGATGGCCCAGGGCGCCAAGCCCGGTGAAGGCGGTCAGCTCCCCGGCCACAAGGTGAACGGCCTGATTGCCCGGCTGCGCCATACTCAGCCCGGCGTCACCTTGATCAGCCCGCCACCGCACCATGACATTTATTCCATCGAAGACCTCGCCCAGCTCATTCACGACCTGAAGGAAGTAAACCCAAGGGCCCGTGTCTGCGTGAAACTGGTGGCGGAAACCGGCGTGGGAACCGTTGCCGCGGGCGTGGCCAAGGCCAACGCGGACATCATTCTCATCAGCGGGCACGAGGGCGGCACGGGCGCCTCGCCCCTCAGTTCCATCAAATACGCCGGCCTGCCCTGGGAAATCGGTCTCGCGGAAACGCAGCAGGTTCTCATGCTCAACGGCCTGCGCAACCGCGTGCGGCTCCGGACGGACGGCGGCCTGCGCACGGGCGTGGACATCGTTCACGCCGCCATCCTGGGCGCGGAAGAGTTCAACTTCGGCACCATCGCCCTCATTGCCATGGGCTGCGTGTTTGTGCGCCGCTGCCACCTGAATACCTGCCCCGTGGGCGTGGCCACTCAGGACCCGAAATTCCGCGCCAAGTTCAAGGGCACGGTGGATAACGTGGTAAACTTCTTCAACGCCGTGGCGGAAGAAACCCGCCAGATCATGGCGAACCTGGGCGTGGCCAAGCTGGATGACCTGATCGGTCGTCCCGAGTTCCTCCGTCAACGGGAGGTCCCGGGCCATCCGAAAGCGAATTCCATTAAGCTCGACCGCATCCTTTACGACGTGGGCAAGAACTCCAAGGAAGAGTTGCCCCGCATCTGTATGCAGGAGCGGAACGACGGCATTCACGCCAAGCCTTTGGACGACACCATCCTGGAAGAAATCCTGCCGGCCATCGAAAACCGCCAGCCGGTTCAGAAAAGCTACAAGGTGGAAAACATCCAGCGCAACGTGGGGACCAAACTGGCCGGACGGGTCGCCGCCCTGTACGGAAACAACGGCCTGCCGGATGGCACAATCGATCTTCACTTCGAAGGCAGCGCGGGCCAGAGTTTCGCCACCTTCCTCGCTGGCGGCATCCGCATCACCCTCACCGGTGAGGCCAACGACTATGTGGGTAAAGGCATGGCCGGGGGTGAGATCATCATCAAGCCGCTGCCGGGTCACAAGTTCCCCTCCCACAAAAACTCCATCATGGGGAACACGGTCATGTATGGCGCCACTGGCGGCCGCCTCTTTGCCTGCGGCAAAGCGGGCGAACGCTTCTGCGTGCGCAATTCCGGCGGCACCGCCGTGGTGGAAGGCGTGGGCGACCACGGCTGCGAGTACATGACCAACGGCACCGTCGTCATTCTCGGCACCACCGGGAAGAACTTCGGCGCCGGCATGAGCGGTGGCACCGCCTTCGTTCTGGATGAAGAAGGCCACTTCGGAAAACTCTTCAACCCAGAGATGATCCAGGTGGGACAGGTCCAAAGCGAAAAAGATCTTCAGAAAGTGCGGGGCCTCATCGAACAACACCTGGCCTACACCGGCAGCGAACGGGCCCGGCAAATCCTGAATGATTGGGACTCCTTCCAGCATCAGTTTGTCAAGGTCCGGCCAAAGAGCGCTCAACGGATCACCAAGTTGGAAGACGCGCCCGAAGCCAAAGGCACCCGGCTGCCCGGCATTGCCGCCGCCGCCGCCTCCACTCCCGCCGGAAAGTAACTGACCCCCATTCGCTAAGACCCCAAAACCTTGATGGAACAGACCGGCAATGCTTAACCTGGAAGTCTTGCCCGGCTCGCCCAAGCGTCTTGGGGTCTCCATTCTGGAGGACGGGTCGGTCAATTTTGCCCTGTTCTCTCAGCACGGCCATGCCGTGGAGTTGTGTCTCTACGATTCGGAGGACGAATCGAAGGAGATCGCCCGCGTCCGCATGCCGAATCAGCACGACCACGTCTGGTACGTGGCCTTAAAGGGTATTGGCCCAGGACAGCTTTACGGTTACCGGGTCCATGGTCCCTGGCAGCCCAAGGCCGGGCAATTTTTCAACGGCTACAAGCTGATGCTGGACCCCTACGCCAAGGCCATCACCGGTCCGACGGCCTGGGCCGCCTCGATGACAGTCCTGGACAAAAAGCGCAAGGACCGGCGCGACAGCGGCCGCGATCTTTCCAAGAGCGTCGTCGTGGACGACCGCTTCGACTGGGAGGGCGACCGCCTTCCCCGCATTCCCTGGGGCGATACGCTGATCTACGAAGCCCATGTCAAAGGCTTCACCAAGCGCCATCCGGAAATTCCCGAAAACTTACGCGGCACCTATGCCGGGCTGGCCAGCGAACCCGCCATCCGGCATCTTAAAAAGCTGGGCGTCACTGCCATTCAGTTGCTCCCAGTGCATCACCACCTGGACGACGGGTTCCTGGTGGAACGCGGGTTTACCAACTACTGGGGCTACAACACCGTTGGCTACTTTGCCCCGGAAGCGCGCTTCTCTTCAAAAGGCGTCCGTGGCGAGCAGGTTCGGGAGTTCAAGGAAATGGTGAAAGCCCTGCACCGGTCGGGTATCGAGGTCATTCTGGACGTGGTTTACAACCACACGGGGGAAACCTGGCACATGGGCCCGACGTGCTGCTTCCGCGGTATCGATAACCTGGTCTACTACCGGACCCTGCCGAACGACCGGGGCGCCTACCAGGATTTCACCGGCTGCGGGAACTCCATGAACGTGCCCCATCCGCAGACCCTGAAGATGGTGCTGGAAAGCCTGCGCTACTGGGTCACGGAAATGCATGTGGACGGCTTTCGCTTTGACTTGGGCGTCACGGTGGCGAGGGAACCCACTAACTTCAATCCCACCGGATCTTTCCTGAAAGCGGTGCACCAGGACCCCGTGCTCTCCACGGTGAAAATGATCGCGGAGCCCTGGGACCTGGGCCGGGGCGGTTACCAAGTGGGAGGCTTTCCCATCGGCTGGCACGAACTGAACGGGAAATTCCGCGATGCCATGCGGCGCTTCCACGTCGGCGCGCACAAGACCCTGGCGGAGTTCGCCACCCGCCTGACGGGCAGTGAAGACCTGTTCCGCCACAACGGACGCGAGGCGCACGCCAGCATCAACATGATCACGTCTCACGACGGGTTCACGCTGAAGGACTTGGTGTCCTACAACGACAAACACAACGAGGCCAACGGCGAGAACAACCGGGACGGAGACTCTCACAACATCTCCTGGAACCACGGCACGGAAGGCGAAACGGACGATCCGAACATCCGGGCCGTCCGGCTGCGGCAGCGCCGGAATTTCCTGACCACCATGATGATGTCTCTGGGCGTGCCCTTCATCTGTGGCGGCGACGAAATGGGCCGCACCCAAGGCGGCAACAACAACGCCTATTGCCAGGACAGCGAGATCAGTTGGCTGAATTGGGATCTCTCTCCCGAGGACGAGGCGTTTTTCAACTTCGTGTGCCGGCTGGTCAGATTCCGCCGGAAACACCCCGTCCTGCGGCGGCGCCGCTTTTTCTCGGGCCGGCCGATCCACGGGACCACCTCGCTGGACCTGGCTTGGTTCGATCCTTCAGGAGCGGCCATGCCCGCCGAACGCTGGCATGCCGACGAACCGGGTTCCGTGGCCGTTTTCGTAAACCGCCAGGCCGTGGAACCGGGTGATCTTCAGACGGACTCCATTCTGCTGATCTTTAACGCGCACTACGACAACAAGACCTTCCGCCTTCCGGGGGTGGAACATTCCGTCTGCTGGACCCTGATGATCGACACGCATCATGAGGAGGGTTTCGTCCATTCCGATCCCGCCCTGATCAAGGCCTGCACCAAGGTCAAAGTCGTGGCGCGCAGCATCCAGGTCTGGGTCCTGGCGGAAGGCAGTACTCGCGATGCCTGCCAACCCGTGCCACAAGCCGAGGAGATGGACGCTTCCGGCATGGATGACGAGACCCGGCCTCTCAAACTCCGGCAACGGCCGCCATCCGAAGAAACGGTAAACACCAAGGCGGGCGCCGCCGTGACATCATCGTGACTCGACCGGGCAGGCAAATTGCTGTCCGGTGAATGATTGACTGTATGCCTTCGAAGAAAATCGAAGCAGGCAGCGCTCTCTCACTCCTGACATCATGCTTCGAAAGACTAAAATTATTGCCACCCTGGGTCCGGCCACGGCATCGGAAGAATCCATCGGAGAACTGATTGAGGCCGGGGTGGATGTTTTCCGGCTGAATATGAGCCACGCTCCGCACGACTGGGTGCGCCAGATGGTGTCGTTTATTCGCCATCAGAGTGCCGAACAGGACCGCAGCGTCGCCACTCTGATCGACCTCCAGGGACCTTCCATCCGGACGGGAGTTCTCGAGACGCCCATCGAACTGGCAAAAGGAGACATCATGGAGTTCCGGGCCATGGACACGGAGCCGTCCGAACCGAATTCCACGACGACGAACTACGACGGCCTGGCCCAGGATGTGGCGGTGGGAAACATCATGCTGGTAGACAATGGAGAGATCCATTTCAAGATTCTCCGCATTGAAGGATCCCGCGTCATCTGCAAGACGCTCACGGCCGGGAAGATGGGTTCGCGCCGGCACATCAACCTGCCGGGAATCCGGGTAAACCTGCCGTCCCTCACGAAAAAGGACCTCGTGGACCTCGAACTGGCGGTGGAGTTGGAAGTGGACTTTGTCGCCATCAGCTTTGTGCGGGACGGCGGCCACGTGAACGACCTGCGCGAGTTGCTGGAGGAAAAGTCCTGCCGCGCCAAGATTGTCGCCAAGATCGAGGACCAGGAGGCTGTCAAGAACCTGGAGGAAATCATCCTGGCCAGCGACGCCGTCATGGTGGCTCGCGGAGATCTGGGGATCGAGGTGCACATTGAAGAGCTGCCCGTCATTCAGCGGACCATTCTGCGCGAATGCGCCCGCATCGGCCGGAAAGTCATCGTGGCCACCCACATGCTGGAGTCCATGATCGAGAACCCGGTGCCTACCCGGGCGGAGGTGACGGACGTTTCCAACGCCATCTTCGAGCAAGCGGACGCCGTGATGGTGAGCGGCGAAACCAGCGTCGGCAAATATCCCGTGCGTTGTATTGAAATACTCGACCGCATTGCCCGGCGCATGGAACGGGAGCCCTGTGCTGGCTACGCGCAGGACGCGGTGTTGAAGACCGAAAAGCAACACACGGTGAAGTCCGCCGTGGTCCTGGCGGATTCCCTGAATGACTCCGTGATCCTGGTCTTCACCGCGCGGGGAGTCCTGGCCAACTACGTGGCCCATTGCCGGCCCAAACACTCCCCGATCTTTGCGTTTTCGCCGGATGAAAAGGTGGCCCGTGCTCTCCACATGAACCGCGCTATCACGCCTTTCGTCATGGAGTTCGCCACCGAACCTGATGTCACTATTAATAACGCCATGGACATCCTGAAAGCGCGCGGCCTGATCGACGCTGGCGACCCGATCGTGATCCTTAGCGACGTTTTGACCGGAGAGTTCGACACCAACGCAATCCTTCTGCGGAAAGCCTGAAGTGGCAGCCTCTCCGAATTGGGGAAACAGATTCAAACGGCCCGTGTTTCAAAGCGATCCGCCTTTGGTTTCAAGGCGGAACGGAACGCGATCTCCGAGCGCGTTCGCGAAGGCAGAAAAAAGGTAACTCTTCAGTCCTGTTTGGACCTGGAATCAACTTCAAGAGAACCCGAATCGTCTACGTTTCGCACGGACCGGCCTCCGGCTTGATTCGTCAGTCCGGCGCGAAAGTTCCTCGCCCGGAGGTCGAGGACCACCTCTTCACGACGTCACGCTTCGAACCAACCAACCTAAACAAAAAAAGGGCGCCCGCTTTTGGGGCGCCCTTTTCTCCACCGGGGTGGATGAATGTTTGTTTCGACTGGTTTGGCGATTACATCGCCAAGATGGTTTCCTCAAGGTCGAACTCGAAACCATCCAAATCGTCGTCCAACTCCTCTTCGTAATCCTTGGACTTGCGGCCTTTCTTGGGCTTGGTGTTGCGCAAGGGGCGCGGACCAGGATCTTCACGCTTCTGAAGCGCGCGGCGCAATTTCTTCAGCGCGATGTTCTGCAGCTGACGAATCCGCTCGCGGGTCACGCCAAATTCCTGGCCGACTTCTTCCAGGGTCTTGGGCTTCTGCCCCATCAGACCGAAGCGGGCGTCGATGATTTTCCGCTCGCGCTCGTCCAGCACTTCCAACAGCCCGTCGAGCTGAAGGTGCATGTTCTTGTGGCTGAGCAGTTCCAGCGGAGTCTGGGCGCGTTCGTCACCGATGATTTCACCGAACTCAGTCGTGTCGTCATCGCTGATCGGAGCGTCCAGGGACGCCGGGCGCAGGGCCGCGGACTTCAGGTGGGACAGCTTCGCGCGGTCGATCCCGATTTCTTCCGCCAGTTCCTCGTCGGTGGGCTCACGGCCCAGCTCTTCGGAAAGAACCATGGCCACACGGCGCATCTTGGAGATCTTGTCCACCATGTGGACGGGCAGGCGGATGGTCTTGCTCTGGTTGGCCAGCGCGCGCTTGATAGACTGCTTGATCCACCACGCGGCGTAGGTGCTGAGCTTGCCACCCTTGTTGGGGTCGAAACGCTCCACCGCCTTCATCAGGCCGATGTTCCCTTCCGAGATCAGGTCGAGCAACGGCAGGCCGTAGTTCGCGTAGTCCTGAGCGATCTTCACCACCAGGCGCAAGTTCGCCTTGATCATGTGGGCACGCGCTTCTTCGTCGCCATTCTTAATGCGTTCGGCGAGCTCGACCTCTTCTTCGCGGGTCAGAAGAGGCGTCTTCCCAATTTCGCGGAGGTAAATCTTAATACCGCCGTCTAGTTCCAAATTAGCCATTGCTGTATCCTAAGTTTTAAGGTGAGTGAGTGCTTTAGAAGCGGAGAAAAAGGGCACGGCCAGCCAGGATCTCACCTTGTCAGGCCGGATAAGATCTTGCGCCCTACCTTATCTAAACGTCGCTACCCGCCGGATTAGTTCATTTAAGCGCGAAAAAATCGCGAGATTCGCCTTGGCTGGGTCGGATGTGGGCGCCTGTTCTACTCTTTTTTCCCGATTTGTCAAGTGTATGGACGCGGATTCTCTTTTTTTGTTCAATAAAATCCCAAAGAACCCGCGCCAAGTTCTTGGAATCTAAAGTAATAAAGGTTACTAAAATTTTAAGACCCTTGACAAGACTAAAAATTGGTTCGTCTAGTATTTCTTGGCGTCCTATTCTCATTTGTGACATGGCGCGATGACGGGGCGAGATTTCCGCTCTCCTTCCGCGCATCCGTCGCGGCCTTCGGCAACCGAATCTTTCGCCGCTCTTCTGAGAATGACGTTGAGTTCCGGCCAGTCTTACCAACTCTGGCTCCAAGACTGGACCTATTGTTGAATCGGAGCCACCTTCCCTACCCATGTCTCTTGTTAACGGCCAGGATCTGATTGACGCCGGCTGGCAGCCTTCCGGACAATTCCGGGACCTGCTGGACGCCGCCGCCGCGTACGAGGCCCGGGGAATCGGAGACAAGGACTACATTCTGAAACTCCTGGCCCGGGACTATCCCAAAGCTCCGGCCAAACTGCGGCTCCGGGACGCGCCACTGGGTTTTGGCGAAGCGATTGAGGCCACCGGCCCCGAGGACGAGAACAACATCCAGGCGGTGCGCCGTTTCATGCGGCAGCTTCTGAAAAGCCCGGTCATCGAGGCCGGGGCCGTCATGCCGGACGCGTGTCCGGCCGGCGCCGCGGAAGCAACCATCCCCGTGGGCGGAGCCATCGCGGTGAAGAACGCCATCATCCCGTCCGCCCACAGCGCGGACATCTGCTGCTCCATGTACGCCACGGTGTTCCGCTGCGAAAAGGACACCGGCCAGATGCTGGACTCCCTGATGGCCTCCACCCGCTTTGGCGTGGGCGGCCGCAAGCCACAGGACCTGGTCCCCCACCCCGTGGTGGAGGAAAGCGTGTGGGACAACAAATTCCTGAACGGCCTGCAGCACCATGCCGCCATTCACATGGCCGACCAGGGAGATGGAAACCACTTTGCCTACATCGGAAAGCTGACGCCGGGACCAGACCTGGTGAACGTGCTCTCCAAGCAAGGATATGACGAAGTAGCCAAGCCACTTCACGACGCCGGGAACCCGGAGGCGGGCTTCTACGTGCTGGTCACTCACCACGGTTCCCGCGGACTGGGCGCCCAGGTTTACAAACGCGGCCAAAAGGCAGCGCTGAAAGAAACCGCCCGCGTGGCGGAGAACATCCCCAAGGCCGCCGCCTGGCTGGACGCCACCTCTGACGTGGGCCAGGAATACTGGGAAGCCCTGCAATATGTGGGCCGCTGGACCAAGGCGAACCACCAGAGCATTCACCACCGCTTCCTGGAACGGGTCGAGGCGGCCAAGATCACGGAGTTCGGCAACGAGCACAATTTCGTGTGGCGGCGCGGCGACATTTTCCTCCACGGAAAGGGCGCCACGCCAGCCTGGAAAGACGCGGAGGGACGCCCGCTGCTGGGCCTCATTCCGCTGAACATGGCGGCGCCCATCCTGATGACGCTGGGCCGCGACAATGAAACCTACCTTTCTTTCTGTCCGCACGGCGCGGGCCGGAACCGTTCGCGCACCGCCACCCTGCGGGATTTCCGCAAAAAAGACGGCTCCCTGGACGAGGACCTGATCGCCCGAACCATCGCCAAGACGACCAAGGGCTTGGACATCCGCTGGTTTTACGGAAGGGCGGACCTGTCCGAAACACCCGTGGCCTACAAGTCCGCCACTCAAGTGCGGGAACAGATTGACCGCTTCGAACTGGCTGACGTGGTGGCCCAGATCGAGCCGCTGGGGTGCATCATGGCCGGCGACACGGGTCCGAAACCCTGGGAACGCGAAAAAGACCTGACGCCCAAACAGAAGCGCCAGATCGAGCACCGCGCCGGCCGCCGCAAGCTGCGTCAGTCACTGAAGGGCGGGAAATCGAGGGGCTGGGAAGAGTGAGAATGGCCGACAATCACTTGTAGCTTCAATCCCAGGAGGTGTATTGAGACCTTCGAGCTTCCAATCTGGTTCTCTCCGATTTCTGCTTCTCTCCGCACCAAAGGTGGGGCGCATACCAGCCTGGGGCGTCAAGCCCCAGGTAAACGTGATCGAAAACTGAAAAGGGCTGAATGCCCGGCGCATTCCCCTGGACGATGGCGTGCCCTCGACAGATGCGCCGGGCTTTCAGCCCTCGTATTTCTCCTGCATCTTTTCCTGGGGCT
This sequence comes from Verrucomicrobiia bacterium, assembly GCA_030427505.1. Classification (GTDB taxonomy): domain Bacteria; phylum Verrucomicrobiota; class Verrucomicrobiia; order Verrucomicrobiales; family DEV007; genus JAUICH01. The sequence goes on along the minus strand of JAUICH010000008.1, from coordinate 195,312 downwards.
TGACGCCCCAGGCTGGTATGCGGCGGGCCTTCGGCCCTCGGTAAACTGACGGCTCGTTGGAGTAGAGAATACTTGGACCATTCACATTCACCCCGCCGCCGCGAAGGCTTCGTCAAAGCGCTGGATCAAGTCTTCCGGATCCTCCAGACCCACGGAGATGCGGATGAGGTGGCGGTCCACGCCGCAGCGGGCGGCCCAGTCCAGTTCCTGGTAATGCGCCAGCAGCGTGTAGGGGCAGACCAGGGAAAAATTCGTCCCCAGGCTTGGTCCTTTTGAAATACGCAGGGCATCGTAGAACCGGGGCGCGGCGCGGGCCGGATCTTTCAGCAGGATAGACAACAGGCCGCCGTAGCCACCGCTCTCGCGATGGATCTGGCGATAGATCTCCGGCATTTGATTCCGGGGATACCACACAGCTTCCACCTTAGGATGGTTTTCGAGGTAGGAGAAAAGGCGGTCCGCGTTTTGGTTGATCTTGGCGACTCTGTCCTGAAAGCCGCGGGAATTCGTGGCCAGCACCACGGCGTCCCCGGTCCAGAGTTCGTCCATGCCTCCCGCCGCCAACAGACGCTCGCGGAACGCCTCGCGAAATGGTGAGTCGTGCCGCAGGATGACGGAGCCCGCCATGACGTCGCCGGAACCGGAGAAATACTTGGTCAGGCTGGAGGTCACCACATCGGCGGCGCGAAAGGCATCGATGTTCAACACACAGCCCACCGTGTCATCCACGATCATGGGCACACCCGCGGCCTCAAGCACCGGCTTCAGCCCTAACACATCCACACTGCGGAGAAGCGGATTGCTGGCCAGTTCGCAGTACACGGCGGCCGGAGTTTCGCCCTTGGCCAGTAGCGCCTCCACCTCCTCCACGCCTCCGTCTTTGATCAGGGGAATGAAGTGAACGCCGGGACCGAACTCCTCCTGGATCTTCAAAACATCCACATAGGGAAACTCGAGCTGCACGCTCTTTCGCCCGGGGAAGAGTTCGTTCAGAATGCGGTGGACGGTGAACACCGCCGCCATGCCGCTGGGAAACAGGAACACGTCTTCTTTATTCTGACCGCTCACCTGAGCCAGGCGCTGGCGGATCTCTTCCTTGGCGGCGCGGCCCGCGTCTTCATCCGCTTCGGGATCTTGTCCCTGTGAAATGGCTTCGGCCAGGCGGCTGCTGACAACTTCCCCGCAATGTCGCCAGTAGGCCATTGCTTCCGGCAGGTTCTCCGCCGGCACGACCGCGGCATGCAACTGCCCCCACCCGGTTTTCACCACGCGGCCCAGATCCGCATTGCCACCTTTCTCCCTGACATAAGCCACGCACCTTTCCGCCGGCTGACGCGAGGGATAGACCACGCAGTGTTCGCCACTCTCAGCACACTGTTTCTCCGCTTCCGCAAACAGATGGCGGACTTTAGGATGTAAGAAGAAACGCGGATACCCGCACTGCATCCGGTCCACGGTCGGCTGGTGCTGTTCCTCATAACCCACCACATCCGCCCAGCGCGGCAGGCAGACAGACACCGCGTGCGGGGAGTCCGGCAAGGGACAGCCCAAATCTTCCGCGGAACAGGCCGGGTCTGTGAGGAGATCGCGCATCAGATGAAATGGGAGAACGGAAAGCAGCGGAAGCCGGTCAGTCAAGCGGACAGCAATGGGAGTGCCTAGAGTTTCGCCAAGGCGGACCGGACGTCTTCGATGAGGTCTTCCACGGTTTCAATGCCCACGGAGAAGCGCACCAGCGAATCGCTGATCCCCACCTTTTCCCGCGTTTCTTTCGGCACGGATGCGTGGGTCATGGAAGCCGGGTGACAGCAGAGAGACTCGATGCCTCCCAGGCTCTCCGCCTTTGGGAAATATTGCAGGCTTTCCACGAACTGAAGCGTCTTCTCCAGGCTCAGGCCGAAGTCCACGGTCACAATGCCGGAGCCGCCGTTCATCTGGCGCTTCGCGATCTCGTATTGCGGGTGAGACGGCAGGAGCGGGTAGCGGACGTATTTTGGCTTTACCTCCTGCTCCAGGAACTCGGCAAAGCGCAGGCCGTTCGCGCTGTGGCGTTCCATGCGGATAGACTGAGTCTTCACCCCCCGCAGGGTGAGCCAGGCGTCAAAGGGAGAAGGTTGCAGGCCGAGCGCCTTCTGGGCAAAAATCATCTTGTCCCGCCATTCTTCGGAATTCGTGCACACCGCGCCACCCAGGGCATCGGAGTGGCCATTGGTATACTTGGTCGTGCTCAACAAGGACAGGTGGGCGCCCAATTCCAAGGGCCGCTGCACATAGCTGGAGGCAAAGGTGTTGTCCACCACCACCGTGCTCCCCACCGCGTCCGCCGCTTGAGAAACGGCAGAGATGTCGATGATCTTCAGCAGCGGATTGGTCGGCGATTCGATCCAGACCAGGACCGGCTTTTCTTCGGCGATCCTTTCCAGCGCTGCCGGCTGAGTGAAGTCGTAGTAGTTCACCCGCACCCCAAACTTCTCAAAGACCTGAGCAAAGAGGCGGAAGGTGCAGCCATAGACATTCTCTTCCGCGATGACGAGGTCGCCTGACTTGAGCGTGGAAACGATGGCTGTAATCGCGGAGACGCCGCTGGCGAACACGGTGGCGAATTTTCCGCCTTCCAGGCTGGCCAGGGTGCGATCCAGGAGACGAAAGTTCGGGTTCCCAGAGCGGGTGTAGTCGAACCCCCCAGCGTTCCCGTATTCGAAGGTGGAAGTCAGGTAAACCGGGGGAATGACCGCGCCGGTACCGTCCACGTAGTCGTGCCCTGTGTGGATAGCCCTGGTCTCAAAACCTTCTTCGCTGCCGCCGCTCATGGATGCCCTGTATTAGTTTACTCCGCTGACTTTTTCTTTTTGGCCTTCTTTGGCTTGGCGGGAGTAAAGAGCGGGTCCGGGTCGGGCGCAATGCGTTCCTCCGTCATAATGCGATGGATCTCCGCCACCACGTCAGGGTGCTGAGCCGCCACGTCGGTTTCTTCGCCGAGGTCGTTCGCCAGGTTGTAGAGTTCGATGGGCGCGTCCGCGTCTTTCTGGAGCTTGTGGCGGATGCCTTTCCAGTCCCCTTGGCGCACGGCCTGCACGCCCCCGCCGCCCGGCCATTCCCAATACAGAAATGCGTGCTGTTTCTGCTCCGCGCTGTTTCCCAGCAGGGTGGGAAGGAAGGAAATCCCGTCCGTACTTTCCGGCACGGGTTGTCCGGTCAGTTCCGCCAGGGTGGGCATGAGATCCCAGTGAGCGGAAACGTGATCGCTCTCCGTGCCCGGGGCCACGGTGCCGGGCCACCAGGCAATCATCGGCTCGCGAATGCCGCCTTCGTAGAATTCAAATTTGATACCGCGCAGGGGGCCATTGCCATCGAAGAACTTCGGGTCCGCGCCCCCGGCGGAGGTGGGACCATTGTCGCTCGTGAAGATGACCAGCGTGTTTTCCGCGATGCCGAGTTCCTCCACGAGGTCGAGAATGCGGCCCACGTCCCGGTCCAGGCGGGAAACCATGCCGGCAAAGGCGGCATGCGGCTTCTCCTCGTAGCGGTAGTGCTGACCGCCCGGCGTTCCGTAAGGCTCGGTCTCCTCAATGGTACCCACATAGGGCGCCATGGAATCCTCCGGCACATCAAGGCTCACGTGAGGAATGGTGTAGGGCACATAGAGAAAAAAGGGACCGTCTTTGTGTTCCCGAATGAACCCGAGCGCTTCGTCCGTCATCAGGTCGTGGCTGTAGTGGGTGCGCTTCTCCGGATTGTCCGGGTAGAGCTCCTTTTCCTCGTTCCGCCAGAGGAAGGGCGGGTAGTAGTGATGGGCGTTGGACTGATTCAGGTAACCAAAGAAGAAGTCGAAGCCCTGCCGGGTCGGGATGCCGGTGGTGCCGGCTTCCCCCACGCCCCATTTGCCGATGGCGCCGGTGGCGTACCCCACCTGCTTGAGAAGCTCGCCCACCGTAAAGTCTTCCGGGTGAAGGTCGCCATCCGCGCCGCCATTGTTTCGCACCCGGGTGTGTCCGGTGTGAGTGCCGGTCATCAGGCAGGAACGCGTGGGCGCGCAGAGGGCGCTCCCCGCATAGTGCTGGGTGAACTTCATGCCTTCCGCCGCCATTTCATCGATGCGCGGCGTCTTCATGATCTTCTGCCCGTAGCAGCCCAGGTCTCCGTATCCGAGGTCATCCGCCATGATGTAGATGACATTCGGCTTGTCGCCCGCGGCGGCCTTTAGCGGTATGGGCCCGCTGAGCAAACAGATCCAAACCAAGGCGGACAAGACGGCTGAGAAGGAGAGAAACGGGGCTTTCATGGCGGTGGGAGCCTAGCGTTCCGGCGAAAGCCTGTCTTGTCAAAATCCGTCCCGGAATACGTCTGAAAAACTTTTTGTCAGCCAGCCCCGGATAAGATAGAACCAGAAAAACCAACATTGTTACCAGTTCCTGGTTAGTATTTTTCCTTGTCCATACTCCCAGTTATCAATCTTGGGGGGATTGCCAGGAAAATGATCAAGAACTGACTGAAGGACCGCTCAACCCAACTCATTCCAATGAAAACCCTGAAGCTATTCGCAGTCATGTCCGGTGTCGGACTGCTCGCCGCACAATCCGGAGCCGCCCAGGAGGCGGCAGCCGCCGCTACCTCCGCACCGCCCGCCATCGACACGGGAGACACCGCGTGGATGCTGACCTCCACGGTCCTGGTTCTACTGATGACGCTGCCCGGTCTGGCTCTTTTCTACGGCGGCTTGGTCCGCGCCAAGAACGTCCTCAGCGTGCTGATGCAGTGCCTGGTAATCGCCGCTGTGATGTCCCTGGTGTGGATCATCCTGGGCTACAGCCTGGCCACGGGTTCGGATGAGAAGGCCTTCTTTGGCGATTTCTCAAATCTCATGCTGAGCAAGCTGACGGAAGACTCCGTGAACGACTCCATTCCGGAAAGCGTCTGGATCACCTTTCAGATGACCTTCATCATCATCACCCCCGCGCTGATCGTCGGCGCCTTTGCCGAGCGGATGAAGTTCATCGCCGTGCTGCTGTTCACCACCATCTGGGCGATCTTTTCCTACGTGCCCGTGTGGCACATGGCCTGGGGCGGCGGCCTGTTCGCTGACTGGGGCGTGCTGGACTTCGCCGGCGGGACCGTGGTGCACATCAACGCGGGCATCGCGGGCCTGGTGGCCTGCATCATGGTAGGCCCCCGTGAGGGCTACGGAAAGGCAACCATGGCGCCGCACAGCGTGCCCTTTACGGTCATCGGCGCCGCCTTGCTGTGGGTGGGGTGGTTCGGCTTCAACGCGGGTAGTGCCGCGGCCGCGAACGCCAGCGCGGGCATGGCGATGATCACCACCCAGGTCGCCACCGCCACCGCCGTGCTAGCCTGGATGTTCGTGGAATGGCTGAAAACGGGCAAGCCCACCGCCGTGGGCGCCGCCACCGGAGCCGTGGCCGGACTCGTGGCCATCACGCCGGCTTCAGGTTCCACCACTGTGTTTGGGTCCATCGTGATCGGCGCCGCGTCTGCCATCTTGTGTTACTTCTGTGCCACGACCCTGAAGCGGATGTTCAAATACGACGACAGCTTGGACGTGTTTGGCGTGCACGGTGTCGGCGGCATTGTCGGCGCCATCCTGACCGGCGTCTTTCTACGCGACCCGGAGATCAATGTGGCTTCCCAAGTAGTGACCCAGGCAAAGAGCGTCCTCGTAACCGTGGCTTGGAGCGGCATTGTCTCCGTGGTGGCCCTTCTGATCGTAAAAGTCGTCGTCGGACTCCGGGTGACCGAGGCGGACGAAACCGTGGGCCTGGACCAGGCCTCGCACGGGGAAAGCGGCTACTCCAACTGAGATCGGTACTCTCCTTCCCCTTTTCAAACCGGCCCGTCAGTTTGGGAACCGGCTATTGAAAGAAAAGACGCTCCGGCCGCTGAAGCGGTACGGAGCGTTCTTTTTTGGGGGGCATGGCAACCCTTCTCAACTTTTTCTCCCAGCCGGACGGAGAAAGGGATGGCTCTTGGTTCCCTCCACGCTGGTCCGCACTTCGAAAACCGCCCCGCTCAGCGGGTAACGCTCCAGGTCCACATACCCGGCGTCCCGGGAACCCTGCGCGGTGCTGATGTAAAGCGTCCTCAAGTCCGGCCCGCCAAAGGTGCAGCTGGTGACTTGGGGCACACCCACCTCGATGACTTCCATGGGATCGCCGGACTCAGGGTCGTACCGGACCACCCGGCCACCGGCCCAATGGGCAACCCACAGCTTGTCTTCGCTGTCGATGGTGAAACCGTCCGGGTATCCCCAGCCTTCTGGAATAGAAACGACCGTTCGCTCGCGCGAAAGCGTACCGGTCCGCCCGTCAAAGTCGAACGCGCGTATGCGGCGGGTGGGACTATCCGTGTAGAAGAAGGTGCCGCCATCAGAGGACCAGGCGAGCCCGTTGGACACCGTGGTGGAAGAAACGCGGGCCTCCCACAACTCTGTTTCCCCGGCAAACCAATAGAGGGAACCCCGCCCCTCCAACCCGTCCAAGTGCATGGTGCCCACCCACAGGTGACCCGTGGGGTCTGGCTTGCCATCATTGAAACGCAATTCAGCCTGATCGCCAGAATTGGGAAACGGCGCAAAAAACTCCGTATCTCCGGTTCTCAAATCCAACAGGAACAACCCAGTCTTCAAAGCCAGGAGAACCAATTCCTCATTCTCCGTAAGCGCCACGGTGCCCGGGCAAGAGTCGAGGACGAACTTTTTGGTTATGCCATCCTGACGGGCAAAAAGGACATTTCCCTCAATATCGATCCACAGAAGGCGTTGCGTCCGGCTGTCCCAGAGGACGCCTTCGGCCAAGACACAACGGGTTTCATCCACGGGCAACGGTTTGGAATGGGCGGAAGAATCCATGCCGGGCAAGATAGACCAATCGTCAACTGTCGCCCCAGGAATTCCAAGAATCCCTGGACCAGCTCGATCAAGCTTATCAATCCCAACCGGAAGTCCCGCTCCGGCCAAAGAGCGGGAAGGAACTTGAAGCGACAAAGTTAGCTAATCCAGTGAGGCACTGGCCAGCGCTTCTTCAATGCAACGAGTCAGCAACTCCATGTTCACCGGCTTAGGCAGAACATTCATGTTACCGCTTTGGGCCACCGCGTCGCTGCTGGTCTCGCCTTGCGAAACCAAAGCCGTCAGCATGATGATTGGGGTACGCGCCAGCATCGGATCCGCCTGCATCATGGCGGCCACATCGCCGCCATCCATATCCGGCATTACGATATCCAGCAGGATGAGATCCGGCTGAAATTCCCGCGCGATAGCAATCGCATTCGTGGACTCATTCTCTATCCGCACCTCATACTTTCCGGTGCGTTCCAAGTTCATTTTCAGAAGCTTGGTGAAGCCAACTTCATCGTCGATAACGAGGATTTTTGTCATCGGGGGTACTACTAACAAGATTATGCCTCTGTTGCTTGCGCGGTGTCAATGGCTTCCGCCTTTCTTCTCGGTACTTTGAAGCGAATCTTCACCCTGACTCCTCCTTCTGGCCGGTTGGTAATATCCACGGCGCCTTTGTGAAGCTCTACAATCTTTCGAACCACGGACAGTCCCAAGCCCGTGCCAACGCCCGTGGCCTTGGTGGTGAAGAAGGGGTCGAATACTTTCTGGAGATGCTCCTCCGGAATTCCGCCCCCATTGTCTAGGATCTCTACCACCACTACCAGATCTCCCATGCGCAAATGGTCTGCCGTGCGCGCTCCCTCGTCCCGTTCGATGTCGGTCAGATACTCGGTGTAAGTACGCACCTCCAAGCGGCCCTTGGGGACCTCTTCCATCGCGTGGATGGCATTCATCATGAGGTTAATGAAGACCTGTTCGAGCTTCGCGCTGTCCGCCATGATGGCGGGGAGCTCTTCTTCCATATCCACCTGCACCTGAATGCTGTTCCGGGTGATTTCGTGGCGAACCAGCAAGAGCACTTGTTCGATCGTGGACCGGATGTCGGTTTTGACCAGAGCCAACTGGCGCTGAGAAGAGAAGTCCACCAACCCCCGGATGATGCTGTCCGCCCGGTTGATGGCCTCCCGCATTTCCGCGAGGATTTCCGGTACGTTCTCGTCCTCCCGATCCACCCCGCTGGACAGGTACTCCACCCCCATGAGGAGCAGAGCCAACGGGTTTTTGACCTCGTGAGCGACGCCGGCAGCCAGGCGGCCGATGGACTCCATCTTCTCTGCCTGGATGAGCTGCATCTGGGTGTTCTTCAGTTCTTCATTCGCTTGGCTGAGATTTTCGTTCAGCCGCTTGAGCTGCTCCTTGGACTTTACCTTTTCGGTGATGTCTTCACTGATGCCGACGATCACGGTACCCTGCCCGTTCGGATCTTTTACCGGCACTTTGACGGTGTGCAGCCAGATATCGCCCAGTTTGTCCGTGGCAATAATTTCCTCCGGCACGTTGATCATTTTGCCCCGTCTCAGCACGGCTTCATCGACTTCCCGGAAGTAGTCGGCGGACTCCCCCGAAAAAAGATCGTAATCGGTTTTTCCGAGAGCCTTTTCCTTTGGAATGGTCGTGATCTGCTCCTGCTTCTTATTCCACAGAATGAAGCGAAAGCCATCGGAGGCATCCTTGGCAAAAAGGGCCACGGGCAAGCTGTCGATGACGGCTTCGAGGAAGGCCTCATTCTCTTTGAGAAGAGCGTAGGCGCGCTCGATGTTGGCGGGCCGTTCTTTGGTCAAGCGCTGAGTCTTGGTGGAGGGGTTCATGGCAAGAGGGAAGATCCGCGCGGTCTATCTGTCCCTCCAAGCAGTGAAATCACTCACCAGACAGCAGGACTCTTTGGTTTCACGGAATCACCGAGGGATCGCGCACGGGGGTCCAAATCCCGGGAAGCGTACTCAAATTCGGCGTCCAAAGAAAGCTTTTCCTCCCCGCTGGCCCCCAGCCATGCGCCAAAGAAACGTTTCGATACAAAAAAGAAGACCCGGTGTTTCCACCGGGCCTTCTCTCAGAGACAGCTCTTCGGAGTATGGCAACCAATCAGGAGAAGAACTGCATAATCGGTTTCCCTTCGGGCAGAACCTTGGAGGGATCCTTCGGATCGGCCACATGACCGGCGACCAGGAACGGACGGCCGGAGGGAGAGTAAACCACCTTGTCCAGCGGAATGCCCATGGCATAGGCGATGGTGGCGTTGAAGTCTTTCGGTTCGACCGGGTCTTCTTCGACGGCGATACCCTTGTCGTCGGATTTCCCGAAGACCTGACCGCCCTGAATGCCGCCGCCCGCAAACATCGCGGAGAAAGCACGCGGGTGGTGGTCACGGCCGCCGTTCGCGTTGATGCGCGGGGTCCGGCCAAATTCGGTTCCCAGACAGATGAGGGTCTTCTCGAACAAACCTTCCGCCTTGAGATCCTCGATCAGCGAACCGATCGCCATGTCCAGGTTTCCGGCGCGGTCCGGGATCTCGTCCCACAGGTTGTTGTGCATGTCCCATCCGCCGTAGTCGACTTCGATGAAGCGAACGCCGTTCTTCACCAGGCGCTTGGCCAACAGCACGCCTTGACCGAAGGAATTCATGCCGTATTTCCGCCGGGTATCGTCGGACTCTTTCTTCAGGTCGAAGGCTTCGAGGTCTTCGCTCTGCATGAGGCGCAGGGTTTCGTCGTAGAAGTCCGTGTAAGCTTTGACTTCCTCGTGCTCGAACTTACGCCGGAAAGAGGCGTCGAATTCGTTCATCAGGTCCAAGCGCTTCTTGAAGGAACTGGAATCCACGGCGGCGGTCACGTTCTTGATGCCCTCATCCGGATTGCCGATCGGCAGCGGAGACAGCGCCGGACCGAAGAAGCCCGCACCCGGGTGCTCGCCACCGGCACCAATGACCACGCTGTCCGGCAGCGTTTCGAGGCGCTTGCCGAGCAAGGTCTGCGCCCAGGGACCCATGGAGGGGTGGACGATGGTAGCACGCGGCGCGTAGCTGGTGTGCATCCAGTAGCGGGACTGGCGGTGGTCCGCCGTCTTCTGGTTCATGGAACGCACCAAAGCGATGTCCTTGAACTGCTTGGCCAGGCTGGGCAGGTACTCCGCGAGCTTGATGCCGGCTACCGCCGTATCGATGGCTTTCGTGTTCCCCTGGGTATCCGCGCCCGGTTTGGGGTCAAACGTGTCCATGTGCGTCATCCCCCCACTCATGTAGAGGAAGATGCAGTTTTCGGCCTTGCCGCCGGATCCCGCCGCAATGACGTCGGACGACATCAGGGAAGGCATGAAGCTGACGCCGAGCATCGTCTTGGCGGTATTCGCCACGAACTGCCGGCGGCTCATATCATCCATGCGAAGAAACTTATCTTTCATATCTAAAGGTCCTTACGGGTTGGTTTGGAAAGAGTGAAACGATTCTGTTTTCTGACTCCGATATTCAGGGAATGGGTTACTGGATGAACAGGAACTCACGGGTGTTCACGAGCGCCCAGATGACGTCCGCATAGCCCGGCTCGCTTTTCCCTTCATCATCATCGCGTCCCCCGCCGCTACGCGCTGCACTGTAGGCCCGGCTGCGTTCGTCGGAAGTGGGATAACGGGTCAGGATACTCAGGAAGAGCTTGTCCACCCGGTCGCCGCGGCCTCTTTCAGCGGCGGCGGCCTGCATGACCGCGGAATTCTCAGAGGTCAGCACCGAGTTGGTGATCTCTCCGTTCATCAGGGACATCACTTGGGGCACGGAACCGCCACGCCAGGAATTCTCGATCAACTGTTTGTCAGACTGACCGAACATCCGCAGGAAGTGACCGGGACGGGCGGGAAGGGTCAATTCGGAAGCCCGCACCATGGTTTCTCTGCCAATCTTGGCTGAGCTCATGTCCATCATGGACTCGCCCATCATCATTTCCGCCCCGGAATCGGCGGCACCAAGGCTGCCGATGTCCCTCCAGCGTTCTTTCAAATCCCACGCGCCGTCCGCGTCCAGTTTTGTCAGATCGGTATTCATGATGTCGCGGTAGTCTTCCCAGCCGCGGCGCTGCAAACCTTCCGGATCCGGCGTCGTCAAAGTCACCAGAGAGTCCCAGATTTGCTCCGCGGTCATGCGGCGCAGAACCGGGCCCTGGAAGGGATATTCACCACGGTCGATCTGCGTCAGGGTCGGCGCTTCATGACTGGCTTCCCGCTGATAGGCCTGGGAGTTATAGATCACCTTCATGAAGGTCTTCACGTCATACTTGAAGTCCTTCATCATGTCTTCCAGGAACTTCAGCAGTTCGTAGTTCTGGGCCTGTCCGTCCAAGTGGCCAGGGATGTTGTCCACGGGCTCGATCTGGGCCAAGCCAAAGGCACGCTTCCAGAGACGGTTTACCAGGTTGACCGTGAAACGGGGGTTTTCCGGTGAGGTCATCCAGTTCGCAAAGGCGACCCGGGGATTTTCGTATTCTTCGACGTTCACCATGGCGCCGAAGTAGGTCGCGGGAGCCACTGTCGCATTCGGCTCGCCGTCGTCGTACTTGTAATCATGGGGCAGGCGCACCTTGTTCTCACCCGTATTCGCAATGTAGAAGTTATTCGAATTCAGGATATTGCGGAGCTGGTTGTCGAACTGACGGTTATCACCCAGCTTACCCGCGGCTTTCAGCTCTTTCTGAAGCCGCTGTTCTTCCTGGCGGATCGACTGCATTTCATCGCGGTTGGTACCCCGGGTGTCCGTTTCGCCGAAGAAGGAAGCCATCTTGTAGAAGTCCATCTGGTAAACTTCTTCGAACGGATGGTCGTGACACTGGGCACAGGTGATTTCCGTTCCCAGGAACACCGTGAAGGTATTGGAAAGGTTACACAGCGGCATCCCCACGTCCGTCAGCAGGTATCCCGTGGCCGGGTTGTCCCAGATCTTGCCGGTGGCTGTCAGCAATTCCGTCACCATCTTGTCGAAGGGACGGTTTTCGCGAATGGCGTCCTTCACCCAGTCGGCATACGGATCGCCCTTCAGGTAGTTGGCCGCCATGTTCACCTGGGTGCGAATGCGCAGCAGGTCGCTGTAGTAGTTAAAGGTGTTGCTGACGTAGGCCGGAGAATCGAGCAACTGGTCGATCAGCTTCACCCGTTTCTTGCGGTCGCTGGACTCCAGAAAGTCCACCGCCTCGGCGTAGGTCGGAATCCGGCCCGCGATGTCGAGGTATGCGCGCCGCACGAACTGCTCGTCCGTCGTCAGCGGGTTGGGCTTCACGCCCACTTCCTGAAGCTTCTTCAGAACGAGGTAGTCCAGCTTCTTGACATATTCACCCAGATCCGGAGGAGCGATTTCCTTCACAAAGGCCTGATCCTCGGCGCTCAGGAGATCCATCGGATAAGGAATTTCCCGGCCGTCCGCCAGTTTCAGATACACTTTCCCGGCTTCCAGACGCATGAATTCCGCGTCCACCGTCCGGCCCTTGGAATCGGTCCAGATTCTGGTCTCAGCGGAGGCGAATGGAGCCGCCATCAAGGCTCCTAACATGCAGACTGCCAATACTTTGGACATTCGATACAGTTTCATTTTTTGGTAAATTTTAGTGGGTTGCGGCGTGAGCCACTGGCGCAAATAACCATACCTGGATTTGGAAGAGACCGCAAACTCTCCACCAAGTATATGGCTAACCGAGCCACAAAATGAAAAAAATTTTAAAGGACTTTGTGTCTCTTTTTTCAAGAAATCCCACATTTCCCCAAGTCCCGCCCATCATTCCTTGAACGTCACCCACACCGGAGAAGCCCAGGCCATGTTCCCGTCCAACTGTTCCACGCGCAGGTAATACCGGTTTTCCCCAGAGACAGGCGTGCCGTCGGTAAATTCGGCCTCGAATTCCGTGGCTTGGCCGTCACCTTGAAAGGTCTCGTAGTTGGCTTCGTTCCGGACCACGGTGACGCGGGCAATCGGCGCGGTGCCGTCTACCTTGATCCGTAGAGTGGGCTTCTCGGATGTCTCATACGTGGTGCCCAAGAGATGGCCGGAGCAGGAAAATTCCACGTAGATCTTGTCCGTGGCCGCGACGGTGCGGCGGGCCTTCAGAGCCTCCACGATGCCCTCCCGGGTGAATTCTTTCACATAAACGCCCCCGTAAGAGACGTGCTCGGACAGGTGATCCGAGCTGGCGAACACTCCGAGCTGGTGTCCTTGAGCCAAGGCGTTCTGATAAACCCCGGCTGAATACTGTCCAAAACTGGCCTTGCTCCGTTCCGTGGCCAGCGGAGCGCCGGGGTCCAGGGGAATTCTCCCGATGGCGACAGGAGGCTGAGGGACATCGATCCCCTCATAGCTATCCCGGGCTCCTTGATAGATCTCCACCACGTTTTCCACGGCGTGATCGATTTGGTCGTACAGCGACCAATCGGTCCCCATGCCCGTGGCTCCCGTGTGCGACACGCAAGCCACCGGCTTCCCGGTCTTTTTGAGAATGTCCCACAGTTCCTGGGGGGAGATCTCGTCCAGGCCGGCCCTGACCGGATACGGTTGTTGCCAGGGAGAGTTCCGGTAAAGCACCCGCTTGATATAGACAATGGGGCCGCCGCGTTCGGCGAAAACCACGTTCCGGTGGCCCCAGGGCCATCGTTGTTCCCGTTCATAGACATACATGGGGGTGAACTGTCCGGGCGCGAAGAAGACATCCGCCAGCCGCTGGTTGTGCCACCATTCGTAGGGGTCATAGGGCTTGCCGATATCGGTATGATCGGAAGTGCCCAAGAAATCCAGTTTCCCCATGTCATAGGCATAGCGGAAGTGTTCCACGATGCAGCCGTCGAAGCCGGTGCGGCAGTTCGAGACGTCTGTGTGGCGGTGGAAGTCCCCCCAATAGAGGCCATACGTCTGGCCGTCGAAGGTCCATTCGTGGCGGTCATCACCGGGCCGCTCGGGAGTCGGGTCACCCAGGTTGAGGTGTTGATGCGGGTCTTCGTATTTCTCGAACTCCGGTTCTCCGGCGGTGGCGGTTTCCAGCGTTGCCGTATAGTCGAGTTCCGCCAGGTAAACACCCGCGACCTGGACGGTCTTGTTGGTCCGGAGATCCGAGGGCCAGAGAAGACGAAGGCGCCGGCCGCTGCGAACGAAGCAAGCGCGACGGTCCTGGCCCAGGCTGCTCCGCGGCAGAGTCGTGGGCTGGCTCCAGGTCTTGGTCTCGGGATTGTAGCGCGTCAGCGCGATGGACCAGAGAACCGTGTCGTAGTAGCGGTAGGCCACCCAGGGGTGCCCTTCGTAGTCCACGCCAACAGACGGCAAGTTCACCGCGCTACCGGGCGCGACCGCCACTCCCGCCCAGCCGAGGGAAATTTCCTCGAAGGTTTTCGAATCCAGGTCGAATCGACCGAAGAGGATCTTCCTCTGAGAATTGAGGCCGTTCCAGTCGTTGTGCTCCCGGTTGTCGAGTCCCCAGCGCTGCTTGCCCCGCTCGGCGGCGATCCAGAATCCCTTTCCATCCGCCGTCCGCCGAATGCTGGCGCGGGCCTCATAGTTCAGCGAATGGGCGATGGGGTATTCGCCCAGCAATTTTCCGTCGAGTCCGATATGAGCCAGGTAGAGGTTGAATTCGTTCCCTCCGGAACTGTCGTAAACGACCCAGGCTCCTTCGCCGGAACCATCGAAAGCGATCCGTGGCTCCCAGTCGCCCCCCTCTTCGGCAGAGACGGTCAGTTCCTCGGACCACATAGCGGCGCCGGGCTCGTAGTAGCGGCAGAAGATGTCCCCTTCCCCCGCCCGCATGGACTGCCAGACCACCCAGACCCGGCCATCGGCATCGGTGCCAGCGTCGGCAAAGGTGTCACTGGCCGAGGACTTCGCGACAATCTCCCCGGCACCCAACTGGCCATTGACGTAGTTCCGGGCATGCAGATGCACGATGTCGTCGTCTCCCGTCTGCCCCCAGAAACACCAGACGCCCCCCTGGCCATCCACGGCCAAGGCGGGCTGGTGCAGAATACCCGGCTCGCTCATCGCGGCCACGGGTTCCAGGGTATTCTCTTTGGTGTTTTCCTTAGCGAGCCAGAGGGTATCGGCCTGGCCGTCGTGCTCCAGATAGGCCACCCAAGTCTGGCCGTCTTTCGCGGTCACTCCGGCGGGGAAATCCCGCTGAAAGGTCTCGTGCTTCAGCACTTCAGGAGCGGACACCAACACCGTTTCGGCAAGGCTAGCCCGCGGATAGACCAGTTTCCCCGCTTTGGACTTCTTCGGAGCAGCATTGGCCTTCTTTTTCTGATTCTTCGCGCTTTCCTTCGGTTTGGTGGCCGCGGCGATCTTAGGGCCTTGGCCGGTTTCGGGCTCGGGTTTGGGAGCAGCGAATGCCGGAGAAGAAAGTCCAGCGGCCAACATCCATCCCAAGGCGGCAATCCGCGCCACTCGACCCTTGGCTGTTTGGTTTGGAATTTGGAAACGAACGGGGATTTTCATGGCGAAGAAAAGAGTTCGGGGGTTGCCGGAGCAGCAAAGACATCCACGCCCCGGCGAGCAGCACCGTTATAGATCCCGGTTTCCGAAAGAACGACCTCAAATTTCTGGCCGATTCGCGTATCTCCGCCTGGGTTTGGCGGACCTTGCGGAAGGAGCCCTAAACGCACAGACGCCGGCGGAAAACCGCCGGCGTCTGCATCACGAAATAGGAGTTTGTCGGGTCTGGAGAATCAGCCCTTCGAGGCCAGCGGCGTGCTCCCTTTCGGCAAGAGGCGATAGAGCACCACCCAGACAACGGCCAGCAGCGCGAACCAGGCGATGTCCGGCACATGGGTCACTTCGGGAAGGCGGACCTTGCCCAGCGCGCCCACGCTCAGGAGGTTTTCCTTCACCCAGCCGTAGCTGAGCGCATAGGCCACCCCGCCCACAATCATGCCGGCAAAGCCCATCAGGGCGTGCAGACTGCCAGTCGCCACCGCGGCCACCCCGGTGCCCGGGCAATAGCCATATAGGACCATGCCGGCGCCGAACAGCGCGGCCCCGAGCGCGACGCCCAGCAGGTTGGCGTCCTTAATGTGGTACTCCTGGAGCCAACCGGCCCCCGTCATCGCGAAGACCCCGATGCCCCCGACTACGATGGCCGTGAACATGATCTTCAGGACGGTCCAGTCTTTGAAACGGAAGAGGTTAACGATGACATTGTAGTCGGTGACACGGCCCCGGTTCAGCAGAATGCCGAAGACCAGGCCAAATACAGCGGCCAATGCGAGCCCGGCGCCGGAGCTGGTGGAAATGGGTAAGTTCATTTTGTGTAACTGGTTAAGAGTGAATTAGAAGAGTGAGAGTTTGTGTCCTTAGTTCTTGCTCGGGAAAAGCAGCCTGGCGGTTCCCACGCCGGCGACGAACATCACGATGAAGAAGAGCCAGCTGGAGACGGCCAGTTGCAGCGTTCCGCTGATGCCATGGCCACTGGTGCAGCCACCGGCCATGCGGGCCCCGTAGAGCAAGATCGCGCCCCCAACGAAGGCGGCGGCCATGCGCTTGGCCGGACTGACGCCAAACCGGTCTTTCCACACGGCGGGCACCGTTTCCCAGCGGAAAGTCTTGGAAGCCAGCGAACTGACCAGCGCGCCCACGGCGGTAAAGACCAGAAACACCGTGCTGTAGCCGAAGGCCGGCGTGGTCTTGGCCCAGTAGGGATTTTCTTTCACCGCGTCCATCCCGGTAAAGAGACTCGCCAGCCAGCCGGAGAATTTGGATACTTCCGTGGACATGCCCAGCGGCTTGTTAACCACAAGGAAAACCAACCAACTCAGGATGCCGATCCCAGCACCGACGAGATAGGGATTCCAGGAAGCGCGTTTCCATACAGGAACCGCGGCCGTCACGTTGTTTCTAAGAGGTGTGCTCATGGAGTTTTAAATAACTAATTGATTATATAGTTAACTTTTAGGGCAAGGCGTTCAAATACTTTTTTCGTTTTCTTCAATGCCGGGGCTTGATCCCTTGAAAATCAGGAAAAATCCGGCCCTGCCCCCCTAATCCGAGAGCCAGTAGGATTTGACGATTTCCCACCCTGTCTCCCCGCAAACCGGTTCAGGCAGAGGCACTCCACCGCCAAGGGGAATACTGAATCCTTTTCACTTTCAGCCGGTTTGGGCCATTTTAAGAGTAGGAAGCAAGCTCAGACGGAAGCGGTCGCGCGGAACGAACAAATGGCTGGCGAGGAAAAACAGCGGGAGACGGTGAAGTCGAGCCCGGACCTGTTCGTGCAACTATTTCTACAGCACGAGCGGCGGCTATTTGGCTACATCTTCTCCCTTATGCAAAACCGGGAAGACGCGGAAGACGTCTTTCAGGAAACCAGCACGCTGCTCTGGGAGAAATTCAACGAATTTGAAATCGGGACCAGCTTCATGGCTTGGTCTTGCAAGGTGGCCTACTTCAAGGTGCTGGAGCACCGCAAAAAGAAGAAACGCCAGAAAGTGATTTTCAGCGACGCGCTGATGGAAGTGCTGACGAACGAGATTATTGAAATGGAAGACGACCTCCAGGAACAAAGCCAGATGCTGGAACAGTGCGTCCAGGAACTGCCCGCGGAGGACCGTCTCTTGATTCGGTACCGCTACGCGCCGCACGGCACCACCAAGGCCACCGCGGAAAAAGTGCACCGCTCCGTGCCAACGGTGCGGAAAGAATTGCGGCGCATCCACCGGATGCTGCTCCTCTGCGTCAACCGCCGGATGGGGCTGAGCCCCGGGCCCGTGAACGTCTGAACCCCTCAGGACATGAACCGGAAAACGGCAACCGAAATCCTCCAATATCTGGACGCCCTCCGCGAGGAAGAACTGACTCGCGAAGAAGCCGCCCAGTTGGAAGTCTTGCTCACGGAAGACCGGGAAGCGCGGCAGTTTTTCATTCAGGCCTCCGCCATGTCCGCCAATCTGGCCTGGCTCTACCGCCTGGAAGATGGCGAACGCGCTCTGGCCACTGATTTTTCCGCCCGGGAACCCGCCAACGTGGTTCCCATTGAGTCCGCCCGGGGACCGGGACACCGCATGGAAACCGCAGGCGGGGGCAACATCGATTTTCGCCGTCCCCGGCAATCGGAATGGCGAGACTGGGTCAAGGCAGGCATCGCCGCGGCCGCGGCGGCCCTGGTGGCGGTACTCGCCATGCGCGCGGTAAAAGTGGACGACGGCGCGACCATCGCCGTGTCAGCCTCCCCGGTGCCTCTCGAAGCAGCCCTCCAGTTCGTCGGACGCGTGTCCTGGCAACACGACGTCAAGGTGGGTCCGGAAACCACCATCTCCGTCGAAAATGGCTGGCTTTCCGCCGGCCGGTTACACCTTCTGTCGGGTCTGATGGAGATCACCTTCGACTCCGGCGCTCAAGCTACACTGGAGGGACCCTGCGTGTTCGACCTGGAACGTCCGAACCGGGGCTACCTGCAGTCCGGGAAACTGACCGCCTATGTCCCACGGCAGGCGGTGGGCTTTGTCGTTAACACCCCGCAGATCAACATCGTGGACCTGGGCACCCGCTTCGCGGTGGAGGTGGGTTCCGGAGGCGAGTCGGAGATTCACGTCATCGAGGGAGAAGTGGAAGCCACCCGCACCTCTGGCATGCCCTCTCCGGTCCTGGTCACGGCGGGTATGGCGATCCGCTCCGACAACCGCTCGCGGGCTGACTTGGACTGGATTGCGTACGACGGCGACCGCTTCTACCAGGCCCTGTCGGACCTGCCTCCCGACAATCTCGCCTTTGCCCACTATGCCTTTGACGAAGCCGCCGGCAGCATCCTGGAGGATCAGGGCCGGCGCTTGGAGGGTTCCCCCTTCGACTTCCACCTGGATCAGAATGGCGATCTGGAGTTGGCGCCCAAACGCACGGGCGGACGCTTTGGCAGCGGCTTGGTATTCAATGGCGTGGATAGCCAGATCAACCCCATGTTTTCCTGCCGGAATGGTCTTCCGCCGAAAACCGTTTCTTTCTGGGTGCGGGTCCCCCCCAAGGCAGAGCCCAAGGATGCCGGCGGCATCATCGGCTGGCGAACCGGAGACAGTGGACCGGTCTGGCAAGTAGGCTGGAATACGGACGCCACGCAGGGCGCGGTGGGCGCGGCACGGATCGATGTGGGTGATGGTTACGTCATCGGGTCCACCGACCTGCGCGACGGACGCTGGCATCATGTGGCGCTGATCTTTATCGGAAGCTCGGAGGGAGCCGACATCGGCACCCACGTCTTGCATTATGTGGACGGCAGCCTGGAAACTCTGACGGGCTACGGTCCGGCCAGTCTGGCGGACGAGCCCGCGGGAGCGACTCAGGCGGCGCTCGGACGCAGTCTCGACCCGGCAAAACCGTCCCAGTATTTCCGGGGATGGATCGATGAAGTTTACTTCTTCGACTCCGCGCTGACCCCAGCGGACATCTTCGAGTTAAACGCCCGCAACGAGATCCCCCGGAAGCCTGTGGAATAGACGGCAGCCGGGCTGAACGGCGAACCTGCTTTCTCTGGCCGATCGCCGCTTTTCCAAGCGGCCGCCATTCCCAACCGTCCGGCGTTTCCACTAGGCAGCGTGGACAAATTGGAGAACGGACCGGAAATGAAGAAAGTGAAAGAGAACTTAGCGCCGCAAAGCGGCGGATTCTTGGAGACGCGGCCCATTTTTCGCCTGGCTTTGTTCCCGCTCACTCTATTGGGGGTAGGCCCAATGCCGTTCACGGCGCCTCGCCAGCCCAAAAATGGTCTCGCGCCGGTCCGTCCCGAATTTGTCCACACTGCCTAGCGTTCGAAAGAGGTTGAACTTGGCGGCCGTCTAGCCGTCAATGCGGCGTTGCACGACCGCATGGCAAAGAAAGTGAACGTCGACGCCGTTGAAGCCTTCAATCGCCAGATGAAGCGTCTGGCCATCTTCATTGCCGTGTTCCTGGTGGCCTTGATCTTTTACGGGCTCTACATCGATCGCCGGCTGGACGGGTTCGAAGACTCCCTGAGCCATCACCCACCCACGAACCTTGAGGCTGAGGAGACCGCCCGATTCGACCTTTACCACCTGACCGCCAATCCGGTTGAGGGCCAGGTGGTCTACGTTCCGGCCTATTCCCATGTCTATCATCGCGCCAACGATCCCTACTTGCTGACGATCACGCTCAGCGTCCGCAACACGAGCACGGACAGTCCCATCGTGGTCAAGACCGTGCGTTACTTCGATACCAAGGGCAGGGAGGTGAAGTCCTATCTCGACAAACCCGTACGGCTCCCCGCCCTGGGCACCACGGAGGTCATTGTGGAACGGGAAGACTCTCTGGGCGGCAGTGGCGCGAATTTTCTCGTCGAGTGGTATGCGAACACGCCCGTCACGGAACCGATTATCGAAGCCATCATGATCGGCACGACCTCCGGACAAGGTATTTCTTTCGCCCGGCGCGGTTCGGTCATCAGTGAGGCTGTACCGCACCCGGCTGTCGAGGAAGAGTTACCGGCCGCCAAACCGTAAGACATCGCCTGCCTCCGCGCTTACTTGTGCGGGCCGTCCGAATCGGCTGCCTGAGCCACGGACGAGGTGGTGGCAGCCCCGTCCCAGATCCACTGAATCACGGTCAGAACTTCCTCCGGGGTCAGGCGTTCCTTTCCTTCCGGGGGCATGGCGTAGTCATCATCTTCTGGCAGGGTCAGGACTTCCACGAGGTAACTTTCCAAGGCACGGCCAGGAACGATAGGGGGAAGTTCGCTGTCGCCCGTGGCCATCAATCCGTCCACCGTGTCCATCCGGTAGCCGCCCTTTTGCTTTTCCTGCCCGTGACACGAATAGCATTTCTTCTCAAAGATCGGCTGAATAACCGTGGTGTAGTAGCCGCTGCCTTCCGTCCCGTCTGGTTCGTGTTTCTCGGGGCCATGAGATCCTTCGCCCAATAGCACCCGCATCCACTCCGGAGCGCTCTCGGTCAGGTATTTGGATCCGTGGGTCAGGTTCCCTCCAAAGTGGCCGGTAATGACCAGCAGCGCGATATCCGCCACCAGCGCGGTCCGGTAAACAACGGTAAGAATCGCTTTCTGATGGTGCAGCGCCAGGGTGTGCAGCACCGCGACCAAGACGGTCACAATGGCCACCGCCAGGCCGAAGCTTTCGTGCCGCTTCAGTGTATGCAACTCATACCCGCCTCCCGAGGCGCGAAAGTAACCTAACATGGTTACTAAAATCGCGCTGCCCGCGCTGATCCAGAGCACCAGACCCACTACCTTCCAGATTTCCCGGTTTGGTCTTCGCCAGTAGTACAACTCCAACACCAGCGAAATGGACACAAACCCAATGGGCAGATGCAGCATGACCGTGTGGAAAGGCGCCAGGAACAAACGCCACTGAAAGGCTGCATCGGATGCCTCGGGTGCCGGCTCCGCCGCCCACAGAGCGGCTGTACTCAAAAAGAACAGGAGGACGACCAAGGCGGCAATAAAACCGCGCCAAGGCCGGACACAAACCGGAAGCCTGGTTGCACTCATCGTAGGGGGTTAACGGACCTCTGGAAACATAACCTCGGACGGCCCCGGGGGACAAGAGGTCATTCAGTCTTCACCGGCACGAACTGCACCGCATCCACCACCACGAAACCATCCGCCCCTTCATTGGAAACTTCCACGCTGCCTGTCTTTCCCGCCGGAAAGGAGAAGGTTCCCAGGGAAAGCGCCGCGCCATCTTTCAAGGGATCTTCCCTTTGGTTGACCGCGACTTCCGTAGCGCCGCCTTCGTGATGGACGACGACCTTGGTCCGGGTGGACCGGTTTGAGTGCGGCGTGTAGAGAAATCGCACTTCGTATTTTCCCGCCTCCGGCAGCATGGGAGTAAACGTGGCCGTCTTTTCGCCCCGTCCTTTCGATCCATCGTGCCGATAGCCGGGGCCATACAAAGTAGATGAACTGCCGCTGAGGGTCCATTCGCCTTGGTATTCGGCCAGCTTATCATCCACGAAAATTCCGGCCCGGTCCGTCAGCTCGGCATTCGCGGTAACAACGGTCCACTCCACAATGTTCCCGTCCGCGTCCGCCCGTTTCTTCAGCGCAACATAGTCCACATCCTGCACGGCTTGATCTTCATCGATGGCAATGGACGCCGCCGTGGCGGCGGACTGACTCATGATCATGAAGGGGGGCTCCATGCGGATGGAACCAAAGGCAATGTGGCTGGCGGACACCGCAAAGGTCACGTAGAGGTTATCGCACTCTTCCGCTTTCGGCACGATGGCCGCATACCCAATGGGATAAGGCTGCGGCACGGGGCCGCCAAGTTTCCCTTCCCGCCACACCATGCCGTCGTGCACCACGCGGCGGATTTCGTGCAGGTCCATACCGTAGCTGCCCAGACCCACGGAATGTTCGGCCACGACCTCGCTTCGGCAATGGTGTTCGGTCATGACCAAATCGGAAACCATGCGCCGGCCTTCGCGCACATAGATCTGGTGGGGCCAGCCACCGGTATCCAGAAACTCGTCTTTACATAATCCAAAGCGATTCATGTCCTCCCGGACCTTTTCTGGCACCCGGGGGTCCGTGGCGAGGAAGTAGAGCAGGCCGCGATGGTAAGATTCATGCGCTTTGGCGATAGCTTTCCTTTCTTCCCAGGAGGCTTCCGGCCAGGCCCAACTGGCACCCGGCAGGTTGCCGCCAAAGGTGGCGGTATTGAAATCGTACTTCCCGTTCGGAAGCGCATCGTATTTCGAGAACCAGCGGAGATCCATGTCGTCCCCGGCGGCAATACAGGCTTCGATGAACCGTACGACCAGTTCATACCTGCTGACGTCGTAACCTTCCGGTTTGGTCACGGGGATGCGATTCTCCGGCACATCCGTCATGCAGAGCCGGTAGCAGTAGGCCTGAACGCCAGGGGCCTCGCTCCCTACCTCCCCTACTGGGCCGGAATTGATCAGCGGCAGCAGTCCGCTGGAGGGATCTCCCTTCACTACATAAGGATCGAGCGGAATGTCCCGGTCCCAGATTCCTTTCCCACCCTTGCGGCGACCGTTTTCGCCGGGCACGCCCCACTCGACCACGGGCTGGTAACTGTCCTTGAACTGCACGCCATTCAGGTACTCGCCATATTGGGCGTTGGCTTCCCGGGTCAGGGTGTAGGATACCCCGGCGGCGGCCATCAGATCTCCTTCGTAGGTCGTGTCGATAAACACCCGCGCGCGAAACACGGTGCCGTCGTCCATCACCAGCCCGGTAATCCTGGCGCCGTCTTTTTTCACCTCCGTCAGGCGTTTCTCGTAGTGCACCGGGACGCCTGCTTCTTCCATGAACGTGACAAAGAGCGCTTCAGCGGTGTGGGGCTCCACGGCAAAGGCGCCGCCGGTGGGCACGCCTTTCAGCTTCTTGTCCCAGGCCAGTTCACGGCCGTAGCTGCCCGCCAGCCGGGTGAAATATTCCCGCGCAATGCCCCCGACCGTCCGGGGGTTACCGATGTCCACCGCGCTCAATCCACCCGAGGTCATCCCGCCCAGGTGCTTGCCCGGTTCCAGCAGCACGGCGGACTTCCCCATCCGCGCCGCCTGAACCGCCGCGGCCACTCCTCCGGAGGTGCCGCCATAGATGCAGATGTCCGTTTCGATCGCTTCTCCGGCGCGGACCGCCGGCGGAACCGATACCAACAAACACAACGTAAAGCCTATCACCGCCGCCTTGGCGTGAGCTAAGGAAGAATAAACAACACGGCCAGCGGCTTTCGAACGCGGGGTAGTCATGGGGGTCGAATCGAAAAGGGTGTTTCACTCTGCCCTTGCCCCTCGCGCCAGGCAACGCCACGTTGCTGGTAAGCCCCCGTTACCAGTTTTGAAAAAGACATCCTCAGGTGATCCTCACTTCCCGCCCACGCTGCCGGAACGGATTTCGCTCATTTCTCAAACCACGGACATCCTCCGGAATGGAATTGAAGCCGGACGCTGGAACCGCTTCCTGCCGGGCGAACGGGAACTGGCCGCCCTGCTCCGGGTGAGCCGTCCCACGGTGAGGGCGGCCCTGAGCGAACTGGAGTCCTCCGGATGGTTGCGAACCTCACAGGGCCGGCGCCGGGAAATCCTGGCCCGCCCCAAGGCCACGAACAAACCCGTCCCCCAGACCCGCACAGTCTTTTTGCTTTCTCCACAACCGCTGGACGCCATCCCGCCATCCGCGCTGTTTTGGATTGACGAAGTGCGTTCCCGCTTGTCGGAGAAAAGCTGGGCGCTGGAGGTTGTCAGCCGCCCCTCGGCCTACCAGTCGCGCCCGGAAAAGGTCCTCGAAGACGTGGTGGGCAATCTGCCTGCCGCGGCCTGGTTGCTTTACGTTTCCACGGAAGCCATGCAGCGTTGGTTTGCCAATCGCGGCATCCCCGCCCTGGTGGTGGGCTCCAGCCCGCCGGACAATCCCCTGCCCTCCGTGGACGTGGACTACCGCGCCGCCTGCCGCCACGCCGCGCAGTGGCTGAGCAATCATGGGCACCAGCGGCTGGCCCTGCTCCTGCCGAAAAGCGGCACCCCAGGCGATCTGGAAAGCGAAACCGGATTCCGCGAGGGGGCGGAGAACACCCGCGTGGAACGGCACGACGGCACCGCTGAAAATGTCTGCCGCCGCCTGGACAAGCTGTTGGCCTCGGGACGGACGGGTTTCCTCGTGGCGCGATCCGCCCAATCGCTGACGGCACTAACCCATCTCCAGCGGCGCGGTCTCACCATGCCGGGTGAAGTCGCCGTCATCAGCCGCGATGACGACACCTACCTCCGGCACGCTGTCCCGGCCCTGGCCCGCTACACCAGCGCCGCTCAGCCCTTTGCCAAGAAGGTGGGCGAGGCTCTCCTTCAACTCCTGGAGAATCCCGTCCGCAACATTCGCCCCGTGCGCATCATGCCGGAATTCTACCGGGGCGAGACGGCGGGCTAACGATCAGTTTTGATCTTCTTACGCGTAGGGATCCACTTTGATGTTCAACATCCCGGGTAAAGGCTCGGGGTCCAGGCTGGCGACTGTTTGCTTCTTCTCTTTCGCGACGGCCGCCGCCAGGCCCGCCACCTGGCCGGTGGTCATCCAGAGCGGTTCCATCCGCAGAACGGACATGGCAATGTGAGTGCTGGAGAGGGCCACGGGCACGAGCAGGTTGTCGCAGCCCTTCGGCAGCATGGCGCCATAGGGCACTTGTCCTGGCTGGGCCGGGCCTTCGGCCTTCTTGGGGTACCATAGGACGCCCTCCATGTATCCCTCCACGGCGAAACGCCGGTCGTGGCAGGGGTGCACGTCGAAGGAGTGTTCGCCAATAGCGATGGGGTGCGGCACCGTTGGCGTCCGGCCCGTCTTGTCGCTGACCACAAAGTTGTGCTGCGTCACGATTTCCCGTCCCTCGATCCGGCGGCCCTGCCGCACGTAGATCTGCCAGGGCCAGTGGCCGTTGTCAGGAAACTCGTCCCGGTGCAACCCGGCTTTCTTCCAGGTCTGGCGGATGTGATCCGGCACGCGGGGATCGTTTTGCAGGAACCAGACATACCCGGCGGCGTGGTCGATGTGAAAGCGTTCCAGGCGCTCCCGGTGGTGCCTGCTCGCCTCCGGCCAGGTCCAACTCACGCCGGGACAATTGATGCTTGTAAGCTGGTCGATGGACCCATTGAGCTGATATTTCCGGTTAGGCAAGGCCGTGCCGTAGGTGCGACGCTTGACGCGACCGCTGGCAAAGTCATCCAGGAGAGGCAGATAGTCCTGGAGGTGCTGCTCGTAGGTGTCCGGTTTTTCCAGCGGCACCAGCTTATCGGGATCGTTAGTAAAAATGGAGCGCGCGCAGAAGGCCTGGATCGCGGGGGAAGGCTCGCCAGTGTCCGGCGTTAGAATCTGCTCGCCGGTCCGCCAGTTCATGTAGTGGATGCCGGCCTTGGACTCGCCAAATTCATCGCGCCCTTCACGGGCCACCCGGCAGGGCGCCTTGGCCGCTGCCGCCAGATCGCCTTCATAGGTGCCGTCGATGAAGGTTCTGGCCTCCACGGTGATCGTCTTACCATCGGGAGTTTCCAGGGACACGGACTTCAGGTTGCCTCCCTCCAGAAAGGTGGCTTCCAGGAGATGATACCCCCGCCAGAACTCCAGTCGTTCGGCTTCCTGCTCCAGCATGCGATCAAAGACGCGCTCAGCCACGGACGGCTCGTAGAACCAGCCATCGCGTGTCAGTTCCAACTGCGCGGGGTTGTCACCCAGGGTACGCTGGTAGTCCTCCCGGACGCCCTCGATGAACTCCAGGACCAGCCCGCCGAATAACTCCCGCCGCACCGCGTCGGTGGTACACAGACCACTGGCCGTCATGCCTCCCGCGTGTTTTTTCGGGCAAGCCATCACCACCTTGCACCCGCGCCGCGCCGCCTCAATCGCGGCCGCGCATCCACCCGGGGTGGAACCATAGACAAAGACATCGCAAACCGCAGTGCCGGCCGCTTCCGCCGCGAACGATCCCGTGGCGGAAAAGAGACCCGGCAAGCTGGCGGCGGACAGACCCAGGGCCGCACCAGCGGCTCCGGTGTGGAGAAATTCACGTCGGTTCATTACAGAGTGGCAAGAGCGAAACAGGGGTTTAGGAACGAACACCGAATCCGAATCGGGCGTTTGGACATGAGAAGGCCTCTCGTTGCGGGGTTCAATCCAAAAACCAGACGGCGGAGATACTGAGGAAGGGCCAACCGCTCATCCATTGATCTTGAGGCCCCTCCAAGAATCCCGCTACGCCGCCGCCAGTTCGGAGCTCGCGGCTCCGGATACCACCGCGGGTGCTTTCCAAAGCTGGCCTCCTGTGTGGCCATTGCGGGCATTCAACTCGTCCAGTCCCGCCTGCACCGCGCCTTCACATTCCGCCGTCAGCCGCCGGACGGCGGCCCTTGCTCCCGTTTGATATTCTTCCAACCGTTCTATCAGGTTAATGGGCGCGCCAAAGTGAATCTGGGCCTCCCGCTTGCCCAATTTGGCCTGGATCCGCGAAGCATAGTCTTCCGCGATACTCTCCACCAGCTCGGCCACCCGGTCCACGGTGGGGTTCTCCGCCACGTAGGGTTCCAGGTAGTTCGTCAGGCGCAGGGCCAGCATGGCCTCGCTGGCCAGACGGTCTCCCGGCTCGGCCTGCTCGTTTTCATAAGCCTTAAGCCGTTTCTGGTGAATGGCGGAACGGATCTTCCGCACCCGGTCTTTCAAAGCCGCTTCCGTCTTCGCAGCCACCAGCGCCAGTTTCTCCTCCAGGCTGGCAATCAGGGCCGTCACCACCTCCTCAATTTCCGAATGCGCGGATTCGGTTGCGCCGCCTCCTCCTTTTTCGCCATGCGACAGTCCCATGTCGCGAAGTTTCCGGTGCATCAGAATGGTCCCGGTTTGGGCCAGCAGCGTCGCCGCCGGAAGCGTGGGATCCAGCGTCACGCCTGCCTCCGCGGCCAGGGTTTCCAGTCGGTTCCAGAGTTTTTCGTCCACCTCTCCGGCATGGGTGTATTTCAGGGAAACCGGCACCACCCAGAGCGGCGTTTCCGCGCCCAAGTCGTGTTGGACTTTCAGCGCCATGAACGCGGCTCCTTCCATGAAGGGCATGACGCGGTCGTTTCGCAGATAGACATTTCCCTCGGGAAAAATGGTCAGGGGAAAGCGACCCTCCCGCAGGATCTCCAGCGCGGTCTTCATCGCCCGGCTGTCGTTGGCTTCGCGGTCCACGGAGAAACCGCCCACGCGCTGGATCACCCAGGCCCGCAACTGGCTGCTCACAAAAATATCGTAGGCACACATGAAACAGGACTGGACCCTCATGCGACGGTAGGCCTCGCTGATAGCCTGGGGATCGCTGTGCGTGGGATGGTTCGGCAAGAACAACATCCGCTCGCCCTTGGCGGAAAGCTCCCGTACAGCTTCGCCCCCGCTCAATCTGATGGAACCGATGCGATGATTCGGTCCTGGCAGGGCGAAGTGACGGTTCACCTGCCGGGCCAGCCAGGCGACGACCGGATTGGGCTTCGGAGGATAAAACTGATAGGGCGCGTCCGAAAACTCGAGCATGGCAAGGCTAACAGGGGCTTAGTTAGTCAGAGAAATACCAAATTTCCGTGAATCCACGGAATCGATTATTCCAATGACATCATCGGCAATGCCGATGCGAATCCTGCGACCCTATCAAATCCACCCCGCTCAGTCGAGAGCCCCTTTCGGGCTCTTTCCGGTGTCTTTCGCGGAAGCGGTTTTCGGATCGGCGGCAGGGGGTTTTTCCGCCATGGGAGCCTCTTTCTCCGTGCCCTTGCTGTTGGCGGTTTTGTCCGCGGGGGTATCGGCAGATTTCTTCGGCGCCTCAGGAGCCGGTTCGGGGGCGGGCTCAGGTTCCGGAGCGTCCGGCCGGGGAAACAGCTTGCGGTGTTCTTCGTAAACTCGCTTCAGTTCAGCAATGGGTTCCGGATGTTCGTCCACCCGGATGTCGCGGAAACGGTCGTTTAGTCCGGCATAACCCCAGCCCTCCCTGACGACCAGCAAAGCGGCGGACTGCATCCCACGCTTGTCTCCACCAGCGGCTTGCGCGGCTTCCAGCGCGGCGATGAGCCGGTCCGCCAGGGTCCCTTTCGTTTCCTCAAAAGTCTTGGCCATGGCTTTCAGCACATCCTCGCTGGTCAAGATATTGCCCAGCACGGCATAGTTCTTTCCAGTCAGCCCGCCGGCAAAAGCGCCGCAATCCGTCCCGGTGTACGTAGCCGGCTCACCCGTCGCAGCGATGATACCGACCTGCCTCTGGGCGGCCTGCGGGTCCGCTCTCGTCAGCATGGCGACGGTTTGCTCCGCCGTGGCGCCCGTCTCCAGCATGAGCATGCCTACGGGACCGTAGCGCGGGTTCGCATAGGCTTGGCTGGCCACCGCGCCGACTCCGGCTTTTGCCCACGGAACTATGGCGCCCACTCCCACAATGCGCGACTGCACCGCCACGCCGAGTTCGCCGGTCTCCGGATCCAGCGCCACGATGGAATAAGTACCGCAAACCGGAATGTTCGTGCCCGGCACGGTCAGGTGAACTATCTCCTCTTTCGCCAGAGGTTCGCCAGATCCCGCCCAGACCCACGCCGCCGCCAGTGCTACGGCTGCCAGTGTCAGCGAGAAAGCTGTTTTCCATCGTCGCCTGGGCATGATCTTATCTAATATACGTAAAATTCGCTGAGTGTGAACCCTTTGTGTTCTTGGTGAGACGGATTCGCCGCTTCTGTATTCATCCCGGACGGCCTCCGGCCTGAGTCCCCATGGACTGGTCTTCCCAATTTGAACCGGGTATAGCCCGGGAAGGTCAGAGATACACCACAAACCCCAGTCAAAAAACCCATGAATCCTCCTAACTTTCGAGTTCCGGCCTTCAAGCTTGCCACCCTGCGTTTGTTGTCCGTTTTGATTTTGTCTGTCGCGCCGGTTTCGTGGGCGGGCCTGAAAGCCGGGGGAATAGTCACGGACATCACGCCGCTACCGGAGCACTTCCCCATTTCGGTCAATGGATCGATGTCGGAGCGTTTCGTCGAACTGACGGAAGAGCGCATCCACGCCCGGACCATCGCGGTGGCGGACGCGGATACGACGGTGACGTTCACCGTGGTGGATTCCTGCGTGCTGCTGCGGGAAGTAGTCGACGCGGCGAAACAACTGGCCAGTGAAAAGACAGGCATCCCGGCGGACCAAATGATGATCTCCGCCACACACTGCCACTCGGCTCCCACGGTGACGCCGGTGTTTCAATCCAGCGTAAGCGAGCCCTACCAAAAGTGGCTGCCAGATAAAATCGCGGAGAGCATCGCGGACGCGGTGGCCAAGCTTCAGCCCTGCGAAGTGGGCTGGGCCGTGGGCGAGAACAGCGCTCAGGCCTTCAACCGTCGGTGGTTCGTCACGGAGCCCTACGAAAATCCCTTCGGCTCCATGGGTGACAAAGTACGGATGAATCCAGGCTACAACCGGGGCGGCGGAAAGGCGTCCGAACCCGCCGGCCCGACGGACCCCAGCGTACCGGTGCTGGCCTTCCGATCGGTCGAAACCGGACAGCCGGTCGCCCTGCTTTCCAACTACTGCCTGCACTACGTCGGCAGTCCGCCGCTGAACTCGACAGGGAAGGCCCAGCTTTCAGGCGACTACTTCGCGCGCTTCGCGGACATCATGGCCGAAAAGGTGGCGCCGGGGAATCCGGATTTCGTCGCGGTGATGTCGAACGGAACCAGCGGGGATATCAACAACATCGACTACTCGCGAGAAAGCGGCTACCGGCGCGCGCCTGGCGAACAAATGCAGATTGTGGCACGGGCCATTGCCCATACCGCGCGCGGCGCTTTCGAAACCATCGAGTATCAGAAAGACGCGCCAGTGGAGGTGGTAACGCGGGAACTGAGCCTGGGTGTGCGCAAGCCCACCGCGGAGGAAGTCACCCGGGCGGATGAAATCCTGAACAGCACCGAAAAGCTGGCTAACGGGCAACTTTCCGCGCGGGAAGCGATCTATGCCCGGGAAACGCTGTTCATGAAAGACTACCCGGACACCGTGCCGGTGAAGCTCATGACTATCCGGATCGGCGACCTGTGCATCAATACCCTCCCCTGCGAGACCTTCGTGGAAACGGGCCTGGAGCTGCGCGAGTCGAGCCCCTTCGGAACCACCTTCACTATCGAGCTGGCCAACGGCTACAACGGTTACCTGCCCACACCCCAGCAGCATGAATGGGGCGGCTACGAGACGTGGCGGGCGCGGTCGAGCTACCTGGAAAAAGACGCTTCTGTGAAGATCGTAAAGGCCTTCAAGGAGATGATGGCGGAGGTGAAGAAGGGCTCGTAGAAGCTCGACGGCCGCGGGGAATCTTGAAAGACTGAAGGGGTTTTCAAAACCTCTTCACTCAAATCCCCGAAGATGAACACTCTCCGCTTTCGTCGGGCTGGGGGCGCGGTGCTCGGCGCGCTCTGCCTTTGCCTTTTTCACGTTTCTCCAGCACCAGGACAGGATGCCCTGCCCCGGGTGCACGGTGAACCACTGCAACCCATCCGCGTCAACCTGAATCGCCTGCTCCAGGCGCTGGACTACATCGGACGGCCCCTGCCGCCGGAAGAAACCAAGACGCTGTTCGAGCTGGCGGACGGGACGACTCAGGAAGATAAGCTCCAACTGATTCAATCGGTGCTCGATCCCCATTGCCTGATGGCGGTGCAGATCAGTCCCGAGTCGCGCGTCAGCGTGGAACGCGGTCCAGCCGCGGCGCAGTTGGTGGCCGGCGACTGGACGGCGCACCTCGTGAAGGTGCGCAACGAAGCGGGAGTGACCGCGCCGCTGGGAATCTCTTCCGAACAGGAAGAGGTGGAAGCGGCGTTTTTCGTGGACCGGCCCCTGAACGAAGGGCTCAGCGGCGCGCCATTGGAGTATCGCATCCTGGCCCTGAGAACGTCTCACCCCGGCAAGGTCTCTGCGGTGTTGAGCTTCGATGTCGGTCAGGGCTCCCAGGACCTGGGTTTCCGTAGCGACCTGTTGGTAAATTTCGACGCTACTCCCACCATGCCGCTGACACTGGAAGTCGTTGACGAAGGCGGAGAACCCACCACGGCGTGCTTTGAAATCCGAGACGAAAAAGGCGTTTCCTATCCCAGCCAGGTGAACCGCATCGCGCCGGACTTCCGCTTCCATCCGCAGGTGTATCGCGACCATGGCCAAAGCCTTCCCCTGCCTGCTGGGAAGTACGTCATCTACTGCACCCGAGGGCCGGAATATCTGCCGCGGCAGCAGGAAGTGACGGTGGGAAACGAGCCGGTGACGGCGCGGTTCGAGTTGAAGCGCTGGATCGACCCCTCGGACTTTGGCTACTGGTCGGGCGATCACCACATTCACGCGGCGGGTTGCAAACACTACGAGAATCCCACCGAAGGCGTACACGCTCCGGACATGGCCCTGCACTGCCGGGGGGAAGATCTCAAGATTGGCGCGAACCTGACTTGGGGTCCGTGCTTTGACTACCAGAAGCAGTTCTTCACGGGAGCCATCAGCGACGCCTCGAAGTATCCCTACCTCCTCCGTTATGACGTAGAGGTTTCTGGCTTCGGTTCGCATCGTTCCGGGCACCTTTGCCTGCTCCGGTTGCGCGATCAGATCTACCCAGGCGGCGATTCCTCAGACCACTGGCCCACGCTCTGCCTGAACACGCTGAAATGGGCGCAACAGCAAGGCGCGGTCTGCGGTCCGGCCCACAGCGGATGGGGTCTGGCGGTGAAGTCGGACGACCTTCCCAACTACGAGATCCCCCCTTATGACGGCATTGGCGCGAATGAATACATTGTGGACCTGACCCACAAGGTCCCCGGACCTGACGGATCGCCGGTGCCAGCGGTTGACTTTCTCAGCATGGTGGACACGCCCTACGTGTGGGAACTGAATATCTGGTACCACACCCTGAACTGCGGCTACCGTACCCGCATCAGTGGCGAGACGGATTTCCCTTGTATCTACGGCGAGCGCGTGGGCCTGGGCCGCAGCTACATCCGTCTGGCGGGTGAGTTGGACTACGATGACTGGTGTGAGGGCATTTCCACCGGGAAAGGCTACGTGTCAGACGGGCGCAGTCACCTCATCGATTTCAAAGTAAACGACGTGGTGATGGGCGCGGGTCGTAGCGAGGTGAAACTGAGCGAACCCGGCCCGGTCAACGTCACCGCCAAGGTAGCAGCGCTGCTCCATGAAGATCCGGAAGCCTTGTCCAATACCCCACACGGCCGGCTTCAGCGCGACAAGCCGGACATCGCCGCGCAACCCTACGTCCAAAAACCGTACTGGCACATCGAACGCGCCCGGCTGCCCGGCACCCGCGACGTGAAAGTGGAACTGATCGTGAATGGCTACCCGGTCGCGGAGAAAGTCATCGAAGCGGATGGAACTCTCCAGGACATCTCCTTCGACGGCGTACAGATCGATCACAGTTCCTGGGTGGCGATGCGTATTCTGCCCAGCAGCCATACAAACCCGGTCTTTGTCCTGATTGGAGATCAGCCCATCCGCGCCAGCAAACGAAGCGCTGAATGGTGCCTGAAGTCCGTCGAGCAATGCTGGAGCCAGAAAGAAGCGATGATCGATCCATCCGAAATGGAAGACGCCAAGGCTGCCTATGCTCACGCCAGGGAAAGCTACGAAAAGATCTTCGAAGAAAGCGTGGATGACTTGGGAGCGGCAAAACCCGGCCTGGCAAAAGCGGCTAATTGATCAGCCCACCCCCGCTTTCCCCAACAAAGTCATCACTACTTTTGAAAGACGATGTTTCCTTGGAAGTTTCAACGGTTCCTTCTCTTCCCAATTCTCCCATTGCTGACAATCTCAGCTCTCCTGGCGACTACCCTATCCGCCTCAGCCAAGCCTAACATCCTCATCATCACGGCGGATAACCTTGGCTATGGCGATCTGAAGATCTACAACCCGGACTCCCCCATCCTGGCGCCAAACTTGGAACGCCTGGCGGCGGAAGGCACGGTGCTCACGGATTTCTACACCGCCTCGCCTACCTGCACGGTTTCGCGGGCCTGCCTGCTGACGGGCCGCATTCCCCAGCACCACGGTCTACAACATCAGCTCGTTGGCGTGGAAGAAAACTACGGGCCGATGTTAAACAAAAAGGAGATCCTAATCTCCCAAGCCGTCAAACCCGCCGGGTATACCACGGCCTGTTTCGGCAAATGGAACGTGGGCTTTGCGCCTGGCTACCGGCCCACGGAGCGCGGCTTTGACGAGTTCCTGGGGAATGTTTCCGGAAACATCGACTACTACACCCACATCTACGGCGGACATCATGACCTCTACCGCGGAACGGAGGAAGCCTACCTGAATGGCTACTCCACCGATCTCTTCGCGGACGCGGCGGCGACCTTCATTCGGAAACACGAAGGCCAGCCCTGGCTCTGCTACCTGCCCTTCAACGCTCCTCACTTTCCGAACGCCAAAAACAAAGCGCTCGGCCAACCCGTCATCTGGCAGGCGCCGGTGGAAGCCTTCGAACGCTATGGCTGCGACCCCGGCACCAGGGATGAGGTGGAGCGGTATCGCGCCGTGGTTACCGCTCTGGACGACGCCATCGGCCGGGTGCTTCAGGCGCTGGACGAGACCGGCCAGGCCGACAACACCTTCCTGTTTTTCATGTCGGACAATGGCGCTTTCATGCTGCCGGGCCGGGGCCTGGAGGTCTCCACCAACGCTCCGCTCCGAGACGGCGGCGTCACCTGCTGGGAAGGCGGTATCCGCGTGGCGGCTCTCGCCCGCTGGCCCGGCCAGATTCCCGCCGGCGCCAAGGTCAGCGCGCCGCTCTGGTCGCCCGACTTGCTCGCAGCCTGTGCCACATTGGCCGGAACGAAGATGCCGGAAGACCGGGTCATGGACGGCAAGAACCCGCTGCCCGTTTTGACCGGAGAGACGAACCAATCCCCTCACGACACCCTGCTCTTCACTTACAAGAATCACGCCGCTCTCCGTAAAGGGGATTGGAAGATTGTTCGCACCCAACCAGAAGATTCCTGGCAGCTTTTCAACTTGGCCGAGGACGTTTCTGAATCCAAAGACCGCTCCGGTGAGCATCCTGAGAAGGTCAAGGAATTGGCGGAGGCTTTCTCCGAATGGGATAAAGGATTCACCGAATAACCTGGAGGGGCATACGCTGCGAAGGTCCTCGACCTCCGGGCGAGGAACTCGCGAGCCGGGCGCACTAAAATGAGCGGCGCGTACGGCTACCCAAACTGCCCCATCACTGGGTCTCCCTACCCGCCTGACAAGCTCCCCTTCTGGCCACTCGTGAACGCGCCCGGAGGTCGCGTTCCACCTTTCCGCGTCGCAATATTTCCGGCCTGGTGTTGGTTTATCCCCACAGACCTGACGCGCCCATCACGTCCGAAAGCGTGTGCAACGCATTGCCCTCCAGATGGTTCCCGACAAAGAGATACGAAGGCTGGCCATTCGGTAACGCTTTGCGTCCGGCTTTGGCAAACATCTCGATCATGGCCTTTCGCGCGTCCGCATCCAACTCGTGGATCTGGTGATAGGGCGAGAAGCGCTCTTCCGTCCAGGCCTGGGTGTGACCGGGAGTCAGCAGGAAGCGGGCGGCGATGAAGGGGTTGTCGTTCAGCGGGTGCACGGCCATCTGTTCCAGCACGGGTGGCATGTGGGTCCACTGGTTGTAGAGATGCGCCACCCCATGCCGCCGCAGCATGGCGAAGTAGTCCGGGTGCAGAAGGTTCCGGTTCCGCACTTCCACGGCGTACTGCCAGTCTTTGGGCAGGTCCGTAAAGAACCCGTCCAGGGCATCCACGAAGTCCCGGCCATGCGCGAAGTCCTCGGCGTGGAAGTGCGAAAACTCGAAAATGAGCAGGCCGACTTTAGGACGGATGGCCTCCAGCCGGCGGAGGAAGACGTGCTTCAAGATGCGGTAATCCAGGAAGTCAGGATTCCCCTGCCCGGCTTTGCCCCCAAAGGTCCCGGCGTTCGGATAGGTTTTGATGGTAATATCGTCCGGCACCTTGAAAGAGAAGCGAAAGCCATCCGGCACCTGGGCGGCCAGTTCCTCAAAGTATTCCTGCTTAGGGAAACGGTAATAGGTGGCATCCACGCAGACGGTGGGAAACACCTTGGCGTATTCCACCAGGCAGTTCCGCTCGAACTGGCCCTTGGAGAACTTGTGATTGTAGAGATACAACTCCTCGTCATATAGCGTGCCGCACCAGCCCGGGTACTTCCAGGAGCTGGTGCCAGCGTAGAAGCCATGGCCGTTGGCCAGGCCCCACAGCTGTTCCGCCATGGCATCGCGCTGAAAAAGCATGAGCTTCCCTACAGAAATCCTACGATTTCGGGAAGCTCTTGTTTGCAGCGAGTTCGGGAAAGGTTCCTGACAAAACCACCGCGTGGCGCGTCACGGCGTGGGAACCGCCGCCCGGCTCGTCGCGCTTCGCCCTCTCAAATGCCGGGCCAGGCCATACTTCGGACTCAACACGTAGGCCAAGGCAAAGAAGATCCCCAACGTCAGCACGATGGACGTACTGGGGCCGAGATTGAAATGATGGGCCACCAGCAACGCGGTGACGGAACCCACCGCGCCGAGCAGACCTCCTCCCCAGAAAAGCGCGTTCGTGTTGTCCGTCAGCAGATAGACCGTGGCGGCGGGCGTGACCATGAGGCCGATGGCCAGAATGCAGCCGACGGCCTGAAGAGTGGAAATGAGGACCAAGATGAGCAGTCCAAAGAGCAAGAGGTTCAGCCAGCGGACCGGGATCCCCAGGGCCTGTGCGGCGGAGGGCTCGAACAAGCTGACGATGATGGGCCGGCGCAGGGCGGTCAGGGCGGTGATGGCGATGGCGCTGACCCAGAAGACGGTCACGACGTCCGCATCGGAAGCGAAAAGGATGTTCCCCAAGAGATACTGGTTCAAGTCCACATTGTCCCCCACCCGGCTCAGGAGCAGCACACCAGCGGCAAAAGCGCAGGTGTAGAGAATGGCGAGAGCGGTCTCGTGCCCCAGGCGGGACGCGCGCGATAGCAGCAACGAACCAAGACCCACGATCAGGCCCGCCACCAGCGCGCCAATGAAAGCACTGGCCGGCGTCAGACCCGCCACCAGCACTCCGATGGCGATGCCAGGCAGCAGGCTATGTGACAGGGAGCCAACCATAAGGGCAGACTTCTTCAGCACCACAAAGGCGCTGACGTAGCCATTGGCAAAACCCGCCAGCAGGCCTACCAGAAGGGCACGCTGCATGTGGGGAATCTGTATGGGTTCGAGGAGCCAGTCCATGGTCGAAAACGGAAGCGGGTTGAATCCTGACTAACAGGTTATGCGGCAAAGGAAGGGCTTGCAGACTCACCCTCCACTTTAGAAGTTGAAAGACGTTTTGCCTCGCTCTGAAAGCAACGGCTCAAGTTTTCCGGCGTGTAGATCTGATCCACCGGACCCGCCGCCACCACGCGGCGGTTCAGTAGTACCACTTCATCAAAAATAGTGGGCACGGAGTCGAGGTCGTGATGTGAGGCAATGACCAGACGGCCCTCGGCGGCCAGTTGGTTCAGGAGTTCGGAGAGCAATTCCTGCGCGGGCTCGTCCAGGCCGGTAAAGGGTTCGTCCAGGAGAAGGATGTGCGCCTCCTGCGCCAAGGCGCGAGCGAGGAAAGCTCGCTGCTGTTGTCCGCCAGACAAAGCGCAGATCTGGCGGCCCGCCAAGTCGCTCAGGCGCATGGCTTCCAGCGCGGCATCCACCACTTCGGCGTCGCGCTTCCGGTAGGCACGCCACCAGCCGAGGTGCGGGTAGCGCCCCATCTCGACCAAGCCGCGTACCGTGAGGGGAAAATTCCAGTCCACCTCTTCCCGCTGGGCCAGGTAAGCAATCTCGGAACTGCCTCTACCCAATGTAGTCTCGCGCCACGAAATCTGACCCGCAATGGGTTTGACCAACCCTGAGAGAGACTTCATCAAGGTACTCTTTCCCGCTCCATTGGGACCAATCAGCCCCGCGCAGCGCCCGCAGCGGAGGGTAAGGTGCACGTCCTCCAGCGCCAGGTTCGTTCCATAACGCACGGACAATCCACGGATGGTCAACTCGTGTCCCTGGGGTTCGCCACAGGCTTGCTGATTGAGATCGATAGTCATGACCAGTGTTTGAAGGTGGGAAAATCGTAAGAGTTGCGCCTACCAGATAAACTCCGCCAGATCGGAAAGCTCGGGCCCATCGGACCACAGCGTCACGCGCCGTTCCTCCCCCGCTTCCGGCGTGAGGGAAATGGCCAAGGCCACATTCGCGACATCCTCCGGCCACTGGGCTTCCACCCAGGCCTCAATACCTTCGGTGGGAATAACAATAGACAGCTCTTTCGTTATCTCTCCAGTCCAATCGGCGCCCTCGGCGAGATCGATCTCGTTTTCGCCGTCTAAGACGAGGGTCAGCTTCGAGGGCGCATGAGAGGCACGCACCGTGAGGAACACCGGCACTGGAGAGGACACGCCAGTCTCCGCCGCCGTTGGGAGCGGCGTAAGCGGGCAATCCGTTCCACTTTCCGCGCCCGTCTGCGACGACTTCCCCGTCACATAGGATAGAGGCCACCAGGCCAAAGCCAGTAACGCTATCGCAACCAAGGTGCTGAGAACAGGAAAGCCGCGCATGGGAGGTCTTGTGGTGAAAAAGAAAGGGTGCCAGCCTTATCGCCAGGACTCAGGAACCCGCCAGGGCATCCACAATCACACTCACATTGTGACGCATAAAGGCCTCATAGGTCTCCACCCCGGCGGCGGAGCCATCGGCGATGAGGGGTTCCGCCACTCTAACGCCCGTGGTGCGAGTGACGGTCTCCAACGGCTTGGGATTCGCCAGGCGCTCGGGAAACACCGCCTTTATCTCATACTTCCGAATGGCGTTGGCAGTCTCTTCCAGGTATTGAGACGACACTTCACTCTCCCGGCCCAGGCCCTGCACTGGCACGGACTTGAAGCCGAACTCTTTGCAGAAGTAACCGAAGGCAGCGTGAGAGGTAGCCAGTTCCCGGTCATTGCGCGGAATGCGGGAGATTTCTTTCTTTGCCCAGATATAGAGATCGCTCAGCCTGCTCTTGTAGGCCTTGGCCCGGGCGGCGTAGGCGCCGGCGTGGGAGGGATCGGCCTTGGCGAATTCATCGGCCACGATGCCCGCGGCACGCTCCATGTTCTTGATGCTGTGCCACCAGTGCGGGTCCAGCGCCCCGGCGCTGTGAGCGGGGCAGCAGACAAAGACGGCATCGGCTTCGATCTTGATGGACGGCACCAGGCGGCCAACCTCCACGATTTCTCCCCCGGTTCCGAGGGAATCGTTCAGCTTGCTCAGGTAAGGCTCCAGTCCCTTTCCTGAAGCCAGCACCAGGCGGGCGGAATGAATCTGGCTCATTCCTTCGGAATTCGGCTCGAAGTGGTGCGGATCGTCTCCCGGCTTCATCAGACCGGTCACCTGCACATCGTCACCACCCACCTGGCGGGCCAAGTCGGTAATCATGGGATGCAGGGTGACCACTTTCATTTCCGCGGCCGCCCGTCCGGCTCCCCCGGCCAGCAGGACCAGGGCAAATGAGAGCGCCAAGAAAAGGCCTCCCCGCGATTTGATCTTCGGTTGCGTCTTCATTTTCGTCTCGCGATGAAGTTGGTATTATTAGTTTTAGGTGGCTTTGTCAGGACCATTCAGCGAACTTCCGGGCCGCCCCAGTTGATACCGATCTGTGCCCACACGGAGTGCTCGCCGCCAAAGTCGTTGCTCTGGTCGTAGTTGTACTGAAGCCGGAACAGGACCGTCCGTTCGCGGTTCAGGTAGCAGGTGACCATGGGAGAAACCCGCCAGCGGTCGTCCAGACCCATGTCCCGGATGCCGGACACCCAGCCGGCCCGGACCCCGGTTTCCACGAAATCGTTGAAGCCGTAGATCAACGAAGTGGAGAAACCGAACTCATCGAAGTTCGCATAATGGCGCTCCTCATCTTCGTGTTCGTGATCTTCGTCCTCATGGTGCTCTTCCCCATGCTCGTCGTGGTCGTCGTGATCTTCCTCGCCGTGCTCGTGCTCTTCTTCATGTTCGTGGTCGTCGCCGTGCTCATGCTCGTGCAGTTCGCCGGACACCGCCTCTATGTGGCGGAGCATGGCTTCGGTGCGCCAGCGCAGGGAGCGGCCACCGGGTTCGTAGCCGTTTTCCCGCCACAGATACTCGAAGCCAATGCCGTAGATACTCGTGTTCCGGCCAAACTCGTTTTCGCCCCAGGCGCCGGAGAAGGTGCCGCTGAATTGATTGAAGTCGTTGTAGTCGTACTTCGCCAGGTAGTTCAGCCCAATGAGGTAGGCGTCGTAGTTGGCCCCTTCGCCTTCGAACTCAGCCTCTTCACCGTGTCCGTGCTCATGATCGTGGTCGTGTTCCGGTAAGCCTCCAGCGGAAATGGAGAGCGCGGACACCCAAGGCGTCGGGATCATCCACGTCACTTCACCACCCATGGTCATCAATTCGCCCTCCTGGAGAATGCGGCCATTCACCAGGTTCTGATCCACGAACATCCAGCCGTGGTTATGCACCGCGTTCTGGAAACCAAATCGGTTCAGAAACTGGCCGCCGCGCAGTTCCAATCCAAATGGCAGATCCTTCAGTTTGAGAAAGGCTTCCTCCAGGTCGCCGTCCAAATCGCCTCCTTCGGTCGTGTGAAACGAATAGGTGGCGAAACCCTCCAGATAGTCGCCGTAACGTAGCGACAACGAAGGCTCCAGGGACTGAAGCATGGCATTCCGGCTCGGATCGTGGTGCCCCACCGCCATCTCCGCGGCATCGCCCGTGGTGCCGCCAAATGCGCCAAAAGCATGCAGGTGAGGAAACAGGAAGCCGCCGAGACTGACACCCGAGCCCGTCAACCAGTCAACCGCATTCGCCGTTTCGGACTCGCTCAGCGCCGGATCCGCGAGTGGAGGAGTCTCCTCTCCGGCTAGAGCTGACGGAAGGGTCGCTGAGAAAAGGAAGAACGCCGCGCCAGCGGCCATGGCAGGTAGTAATGAGCTATGATGCATTAGATAAGCTGTTGTGTCGTCATTGCTATTACAACAAACAAGCGTTACAGATGCAAGTATTTTGTGCTAATTTTCTAAATTTTTATTAAATTTATAGTATTTAAGATAGGCAGCAAGGCTGAAAGTACTTGTTTTTCCCGTGCGCGCACTGGCGAATCCAGCGTGGCTCTCTACATTGGCCGCGCTCTACTTTCACAACTCATCCCACTCGACTCATCATGCCGCCGCTCTACGAATACGAAACCATTCCATCCACCCCGGACGAAACGCCGGTTCGTTTTGAGATTCGCCACAGCATCAAAGACCCGGCTCTGACCGAACATCCGGAAACCGGTCAGCCCGTGCGCCGTCTCATCAGCCGCCGGGTCGGCGCGGTGACCGGAAAGCGGGGCGAGCTTTCGGGCCCGGCGATTGTCGATCCTTCCTTCCACGGCAAAGGCGAGTAAGCGGTTTCCACCAGACCCACCTCATCTGAATCCTTTTCCATGAGCGACGAAGACCGGAATGTATTGGGCGGCGAACTGGAAACCTGCGGCGTGGCGCCGATGACGGGCTTTCACCGCACGGGCCGCTGCCACACGGGACCGCACGACCTGGGCTGTCACGCGGTCTGCGCGGCGGTGACCGAGGAATTCCTGGAGTTTTCCGCGGCCAATGGCAATGACCTGAGCACGCCGCACCCCGAGTATGGCTTTCCCGGATTGAAGCCGGGCGACCGCTGGTGCGTCTGCGCGGCGCGCTGGAAGGAAGCCTACGAAGCGGGCGCCGCCCCACCGATCTACCTCCGCGCCACGAGCGAGGCGGCCCTGAAGCACATTCCCAAGAGCGTGCTGGAAGAGTACGGTCTGGACTAACGGCTCCCCTTAGTCACCCGCCGCGGCCGGGGCCGCGGCGGCCTTTTCCTGGGGGTCTTCTTCCCCGGCAAAGAAACCGAGCCGCGTCTTCCACTTCCTGAGAATGGTGCTGCGGGGAGAGAGCACCCACGCCGCCGTGAAAAGCGCCGCGCCGGCAACCACCATGGCGCCCGCGGTGGAGCAGTCCAGCCAGCGGGCCAGGTGATACCCGCCAAGACTGCTGAGCGCCGCGTGCGCCAGCGATAGGCCCATGATGATGGGCAGGCGAGTGGATATCATCTGCGCCGTGGCTCCCGGAAGAATGAGCGTGGCGATGACCAGGATGGCCCCCACGCTTTCAAAGGCCGCCACCACCACCACGGACAGGAGAGACATCAGGCAGTAGTGAATGACCCGCGGCGCGAAGCCCAAGGAAGCCGCCAGGGTAGTGTCGAAGGAACTAACGAGAAGCTCTTTGTAAAACAGCAGTACGAGCACGGCCACGAGAGCGAACACCACGCCCATGGTGACAACGGGAGCGGGCCCCAGATTCAACCGTCCTCCAAATAGCGACACGGTTTCTTCCAGGGGTACGTAGCCAATTTCCCCATACAGCACGCACTCCGTGTCCAGGTGCACTTGACCGGCGAAGGCATTGATCATGATGACGCCGATCGCGAAGAGGCTGCAAAACGTGATGCCGATGGCGGCATCAGTCTTGACCCGGCTGCGCGTGTGGATGAGCTCGATGAGGAGGGTGGTGAGCACGCCGGCCACCACCGCGCCCACGAACATGGCCCCGATCTGCAGGGAACCGGAAAAGAGAAACGCCACCACCAGACCCGGCAGCACGGAGTGGCTGATGGCATCCCCCACCAGCGCCAGGCGGCGCAGGATAAGGTAGTTTCCAATCAGGCCGCAGGCGGCGGTCACGAAGAAACCCATCAGCACGATGGGCAGGGTCAATCCCAGGTCACGCGTCCACGGCTCCACGAACACGGCGTAGGCATCAAACGGAGGGATCAGCGATTCCATAGTTCAAATCTCCTGACTCGGGTCACCTATAGCCGAGAGTTTCCGTGCCCCGTTGGAGTTCCTCCTCCGCGGATGTGCCCACCATGTCGCGTAAGCTGGGAATGGGTTTCCCGTGAGGGTCCTGGCGGGGGAATTTCAGGCGGCGCTCCAGTTGGCGCACGGTGTCCTCGCCCAGGACGTGCTCTACTTCCTCGGCTTCGGCGTGAACGTGATCGGCCGCAAAGTGCGCGACGTTGGTGAGATAAAGCTCCCAGAGCCGGTGGTTGCGCACGATGAGACAGGCCTGACGGTATCCCTCCGGGGTGAAATGAATCATGCGCCCTTCCTCGGTCAGGGTGGCAAGCCCGGCGCTCCGCAGGTTTTTCACCCGGGCCTGGATCTCTTCCACGGTTTCTTTCCTCCGTTCCGCCAGCTCCAGGACGGACACGCCTTCTCCGTGAAAATCGCGATCTTCTTGGACGCGGTACATGGCTTTCAGGGTGTTTTCCAGTTCTGTCCGCAACCGCCGGGAGTGCTGCCGCCAGAGCCGCGTCAGCCAGCCATAGCGGGGACTGAACAGAAAACTGCCGATGAAGACCACCGTGCCCGCCAGGACCATGAAAGGCCCCGTCGGCAAGTTGTGTCCCAGAAAGGAAAAGAATGCCCCCAGCGCCGCGGACCCCATTCCGATGAGCGCCGCCAGCAAGAGCAGACGATGCATCCGGTCCGTCATCAAATACGCGCTGGCCGCCGGGATCACCAGCATAGCTGATACCAGTACCACCCCCACGGCCTGCATGGCCACCACAATGGCAAAAGCAGTCAGCAACATGAGCAGGTGGTGGAGCAGCTTCATGGGCAACCCCATGGCTTCGCCAAATTCGCGATTGAAACTCAGCACCAGCAGCCCGCGATAAAACAACACGATCAAGGCCACCGTCACCAGCGTCGTCACCAGCATGAGCACGATGTCGTCCTCCCCCAAGGCCGCGGCCTGGCCAAACATGAACTTGTCGATCCCGCTCTTGTTCCCCGTGGGCAGCCGCTGAATGCGGGTGACGAGGCAGATGCCCACGCCGTAAAAGGCGGACAGCACCAGCCCCAGCGCGGCATCCTGCTGGAGCGTGGTGGTACGGGTGATCCAGTCCACCACCATCACTCCTAACAAACCCACCAAAGTAGCCCCGGCCAGGATGGCCACGGGGTCCTTCGTCATGTTCCACAGGAAGCCCAGCGCAATGCCGGGCAGCACGGCGTGGGAAAGGGTGTCGCCCACCAGCGCCATCTTTCGCACCACGACAAAGCCGCCGAGCAGCCCACAGCTCAGCCCCAGTAGCAGGCAGCCCGCCAGCGCCAGGCGCAAGCCGGGGTCCCGAAAGGTGAAGAAACGGCCCGCCTGCTCCCAGACGGACGTCTCCTGGATGTCTCCAATGCGGTCCGCCCACGCGGCGGGCGTGACGGCAAATAGCGCAAGCCACACCACCACCGCCAGTCCGGCGGTGGACTGCCACCGGACAGAGCGGGAAGGTGTCAGTCTTGTACTCATTCTGATACCTAGACTTCCTCTCCTGCTTTTTGCCTGGCCTCCTGCCGGGTTACGTCGCTAAGCAGGGTCAGGCGGCCGCCGTAGGTTTTCTGCAGCTTCTCCACCGTGAACACATCCGCGGTGTCTCCATAGTCGACGACCCGCATGTTCAGCAGCACCAGCATGTCAAAATAGTCCTTCGCCGTGGTCAGGTCGTGGTGCACCACCAGGATGGTCTTTCCCCTGGCCTTCAGTTCCTTGAGCAAAACAATGATGGCGGCCTCCGTGGCGGCATCCACCCCGGCGAAGGGCTCGTCCATCAGGTAAAGATCGCTCTCTTGCGCCAGCGCCCGCGCCAGGAAAACGCGCTGCTGCTGCCCGCCGCTCAAGTTCGAAATCTGCCGGTTCGCGTAGGGCAGCAGGTTCACTTGGTCCAGACAGTTGCGCGCGATCTCGCGATCGGCTGCTGATGGCCGCTTGATCCAGCCCAGGTGTCCATAGCGGCCCATCAACACCACGTCCATGACGTTCACCGGAAAGTCCCAGTCCACGGACTCCCGCTGCGGCACATAGCCCACCCGGCGCTTCGCTTTCGCGAAAGGCTGACCAAAGACCTTCACCCAGCCGCTGCGCAGGGGCAGCAGGCCCATTATGGCTTTGATGAGGGTCGATTTGCCCGCTCCGTTCGGCCCCACAATTCCCACCAGTTTCCCTTCGGGAATCTCCAGGTCCACGCCGTAGAGGACGGGTTTCTTCTGGTAGGCCACGCTCAGGTCGTGGGTCTCCAGGGCTGGCGCGGTAGTTTCCATGTTCCTCTGTCCGTTAGAGCATAGCACAGTCCGGGCCGCTCACTTCAGGGCTTCCACGGCGGTG
The DNA here is from genome assembly GCA_030427505.1 of Verrucomicrobiia bacterium. GTDB lineage: Bacteria > Verrucomicrobiota > Verrucomicrobiia > Verrucomicrobiales > DEV007 > JAUICH01. Next base: position 150,675 of record JAUICH010000008.1, on the reverse strand, counting down.
TTCAGGTTGTGCTTGAGCATCCCTTCATACGTTCCGAGGTCGATCTGTTCGCCGCCGATGTCTTCCAGTTCACCGGGCGTACCCATGGCGTCGGAAAAAAGCTCTCCACCCACCACGGCGCCGGAGTCTTTACTGATGCGTTCGATGGTGGCACGGGGCACGCTGGACTCCACAAAGATGGCTTTTACTTTCCGCTGCTTGATGAAGTCCACCGTCCGGGCCAGGTCCGCCAAGCCCGCCTCGCTGACGGTGGAAATGCCCTGGACGCCCACCACTTCAAAGCCATAGGCCCGGCCCAGGTAGTTAAAGGCGTCGTGGCTGGTCACCAGGACGCGCTTTTCCTTGGGTAGTTCCGCGGTTTTCTTCAGGGCCCATTCGTGGAGCGCCTGGTATTTTTCGCGAACCACGTTTCCCTGTGCCTCATAGTGAGCGGCGTTCTCGGGATCCGCCTTCGACAGTCCCTCTACCACGACGCTGACCGTGGTGGCCCACAGACCGGCATCGCCCCAAATGTGGGGGTCCGGATGACCATGGAATTGCGCCGGATTCAGGAGTTGCTCTTCCGGGAGCTTATCCGAAACGGCGTGAACCGGTTTGCCTTCCTGTTTGAGCCGGTCAAACAATTCCGCCATGCGCCCTTCCAGGAAGAGGCCGTTGTAAAAGATAACATCGGCATCCTTCAGGTGACCGATATCGGAGGCGGTCGGCTTGTATAGGTGCGGATCAACTCCCGGACCCATCATGGAAAAGACCTGGATCTTATCGCCGCCGACTTCCGCGACCATATCCGAGATCATCGTGGTGGTGGCCACAACAGAGAGCGGGCCGCCGGCTCCAGCTTCTTCTTCGCCTCCTTGTTGACAGCCTGTCAGAACGGAGAGCGACAAGAAAACCAGAGAAACCAAGCCTCCCGCCCGTAGAAACCGGCCCCGGGTTGCGCAACGCTGACACGATGAAGAGCAGAACTTCTGAAACATGCAGGAATATAGGCTTGCCTATTTTTCCTAATCAAGTAAAACTTAATCAAGACATCCTAAACTTCATTGAACCGCCTCTGGAAGTTTTCCGCTCCTTTCCCTTTCCCCGCTCCCCTTCTCCGGCTACTTTTCCAAAGGATTATCCGATGACCGCGTCCCAACCCTCCACTCCCGGCCAGAGCGGTTCCCCCTCCCGGTCGCAGTCACCCGCCGTGGAGGACTACCTGGAACAGATCTACAATCTCATCGAACAGAAGGGCTATGCCCGGGTGGTGGACATTGCCGAAAACCTGGGACTCTCCCAGCCTAGCGTGACGAACATGATCCAGCGCCTGGATTCCGAAGGTTACGTGGTCTACGAAAAGTACCGGGGACTAACCCTCACGGAGGAGGGTCGGAAGGTAGGCAAAGCGATCACGAAACGTCACGAATCCCTTTCCAGGCTTTTGCGCCACTTCGGAATCGATGAGGCGACCATCTACCAGGACGTGGAAGGTATGGAGCACTATGTGAGCCGTCCCACCCTGGCTGTCATCGAAGCTCTCTGCGGCGCACTGGATGAAGACCCCGCACTCTTGAAAAAGCTACGCCGGCGGGTGGAAAAAGCGGATCGGTAATCCCTGCTCTTCAGCTTTGAAAGGGGTTGAAGCTTGGACCAGCTCCATCGCAAAGGGTTTTAATCCAGGGAATTCCGGATCAGACGATAAAGAATAACCGTTTGACATAGTGTTGAGACTGTGTCCCAATCTCAGCCGATGAAACTGAGTCTCAATCGCTGCTTATCGCTCCCTGGTCAGGCGTGGTTCGTGCGTTTCGGCTGGGCTTCCGCCGCGCTGGTTTTTGCGGCGATGCTGTCCACCGCGCGCGCTGACGAACGTGCCTTTGCCTACAACTACGAAGTCACCACCATGCCCAAGGGCTCGCTGGAATACGAACAATGGGTCACCTGGAAAAACTATGATGACCGCGACCGTTTCGAATTCCGTCACGAATTTGAATACGGTCTGACCGACAACTTACAGGTCGCCCTCTACGTCGCCGACTGGCGCTACGACAATTTTGAAGATGGTGAAGACATTGCCACCTATCAAGACACGGCAGTTGAATTCATCTACAACTTGTCAGACCCCATAGAGGACTTCATCGGCTCCGCCATCTACGGAGAGATCAAGCTGGGAGACACGAAGTTCGTCCTCGAGCCCAAGCTCCTCCTGCAGAAAAACTTCGGTCCGCTGATGGCCGTTTATAACTTCACCCTGGAAGCCGAGTGGGAAGGCGATGGCCTGGACTCGCTGGATGAGAACAAAGGGGAGATCAAGAACAGCGCGGGCCTCGCTTACCAGATTTCACCAAAACTGGTCGTCGGGGCCGAACTCCTTCACGAGTTCGAACTGGAAGAATGGGAAGAAAAGTCTGACGACGCTCTCTACCTGGGACCCACCGTCTCTTACCGGAACAAGAGCTTCTGGATCACGGCTGCCGCACTCTTCCAAGTCACCGGCCTGGATTCTGAGCCAGACAACCAGATTCGCATGCTGGCCGGCTGGAATTTTTGATAATGGAAATCAAACAGGAAAAGGGCTTCCGGGCCCTGTAATCCGATGCCCTCCGGCTCCCTTCCCGGCTGCCTCTCCAGGAGAGGCAGCCTGCGCGGTTTCGCCCACGGAATCGCAACAGGTTGCCTTCTGTTGCTGGGCGGCTGTGTATCAATCGAACAAATCGCGCCGCCTATCGGCCCGGCTCTGTTGAGCGTTTCACCCGTGGCGAACACCACCGAACTGGAATTGGGCCGGCACCTTTACCTGACCAAGTGCGCAAAGTGCCACACGCCCGAACCCATTCACGATTACACCCGTTCAGAATGGCAGGAGATCCTGATCGAGATGAATGAGGAAACCAACCTCAACGCCGAAGAAGCGAGGGCCGTGGAACTTTACGTCATGGGTGTGCTGCGTCTTCCCCCCGTGACCACCCTCTGATCGAAATAGAAATTCAGGCGAATGCAATCTTCTTCACTTCTCCTGCTTGATCCAACGTCTATACTCTCGGTCCAAATGAGGCCCCCAACCCCCTTCAAACTCTCGCTCGCCCGGTTCGCAAGCAGTCTGGCAATACCCCTGATTCTAACTACCGGTTCCGGATGCCAAAGCTCTTCCTCCGTAAAGGAAGTCTCCGCACCACCTCCCCCAGCGCCAGCTGCCCGTATCGATTCTTCTTCCTCTGAGGTCTCCAACATCGCCGCGCGGGAAGTTCTCCGCCGCCAGGAAGCGCTGCGCAACGCGGACCAACTGGCCATACGCGCCCAGCAACTCATGGAAGAAGGCGACTACGAAGAAGCGCTGGAAAAATACCGCGCCGCCATGGACCAGGCGCCGTAATCAATGGCGGCCGGATTTCTGGTCCTGAGCATTTCCCTGGCCCGGCATCGGCACGGGATAGAATCCGTCTTCATCCGGCTGGATGGGCGCTTGTCCATCCCAGGTCTCGGCGGTGGAAACGATGCTCTCCTCCGCGTTCAGGGCGTCTTCCCAAGTCACCACCTTGCCCGTGTAGGCCGCCATGCGGCCCATGATGGCCGCCAGGGTGGCGTGGGCGCCTCGCTCGGCTTCGTTGTGCGGGGTATTCTCCCGGATCGCCTTGAAAAGCACGTCATGCTCCAACTGGTAGGAGTTGCCCGTTTCCATGCCTCGCCAGGTGGGTCGCTCCGCGCCGAAAGGCGTGATCTCACCCCGTTGTTTGGCAATGAGAGTCGCCTTTCCCTTTCGCCCTAACAGTTCTTCGCCCACCTGATTCCAGCAGTCCCGCATGTGGCGGTGCTGGGTGATGACTTTCGTACCGCCCTGATAGTCGTACTCAATGTAAAAGTGGTCGTAGATCTGGCCCCACTCTTTGCCGCTCCGCACCAGCCTTCCACCCTGTCCCTGGCATTGCACCGGGTGAGCTTCCTGGAGCATCCACTGCACCACATCGTAGTCGTGCACGCTTTGTTCGACAATGAAGTCGCCGCTCAGCCAAGTGAAAAAGTACCAATGCTTCACCTGGTACTCGAGTTCGGTTTCCCCCTCTTCCCGGCGATGAAATTTTCCAACCCCACTGCGGCAGTTGTACATGCGGATGTATTCGATGTCGCCAATCTCGCCATCGTGCAGGTGCTTCATCATCTCGTGATGAAGCGGGCTGTGCCGCCGGTTCAATCCGACACCCACCTTTAGGTTCTTCGCCTTGGCTTCTTTGGCCGCCGCCAGCACCTGGCGGATACCCGGCCCATCCACGGCCACGGGTTTTTCCATAAAGACGTGTTTACCCGCGCGAACCGCGGCCTCGAAATGGATAGGCCGAAAACCTGGCGGCGTGGTGAGAATGACCAAGTCGATGTCGCCCATCTCCATCACACGGCGATAGGCGTCCAGACCAATGAAGCGCCGCTCCGGCGGAATGTTCATCTTGTCCGCGTGGGTCATCCCTTCCGGCGAGCGGCTGATGGCTCCACCTTTTTCCAGCGTTTCGCGGCTGCGCTCCAATTGCCCTTCATCAATGTCCGCCATCGCCCAGAGCTTCACCTGATCGTCCGCCTGCAAGGCCTGTGAAGCCGCGCCCGTGCCACGGCCGCCACAGCCAATCAGCGCGATCTTCAATTCCTCATTCCCCTGGGCATGCACGCCAGCCGGAAAGGCGGAAGCCGCCAGGGCAGCCGTGGACCCAGCGAGAAACGTCCGGCGAGGAAGGTAGAGCGAAGATGGCTTGGTGGGGTTGTCAGAATTCATGATCTTTTTCTTTTGGCAATGCGGCTGGAAATCTTCAGGACAAGGGCCGGACTTTCAGCTTACGAAAGCGGACGGGCGTGTCTTTACTCTGCACGCCCAGATGTCCTTTTTCGAGAGCTAAGCCGGGGTGTTCGCTCTTCAATTCCTCAGGGTACTCGCTCAGATCCGCATCCTGAACGGTGACGCCATTCAGCTTCACCAACAGGTGACTTCCCTCGCAACGAAGTATCAGGGTTTGCCAGACACCGGGCCCCTTATCAGCCTTCGCCAAAGGTGGCGCCACGCTGTAGTACGCCCCCGTGCGGCGGTCTTCGGTCATTTTCTCCGCGTAGCGGGGCTCCGCTTCGTCCACGATCTGGATCTCGTTTCCTTCAAACGCGGGCCGTCCCTTCTCCAGGTTCGGAGTACGGAAAAAGACCCCGCTGTTGCAGCCTTTGTCGTAATTGAATTCCAGGCTTAGCTCAAAGTCGCCATACTCTGCTTCAGTCAAAAGCACCCGGACTCCCTCCATGCCACCCCGGTTCCGCAGCGTTCCGTCCTCCGCCACTTCCCAGTTCACCGGTTCTCCATTCAAGCCCATCCAACCGCTCAGGTCTTTCCCGTTAAACAAGCTCCGCCAACCAGACGCTTCCGGCGAATCCGCCAAAGCCGGGAGACTCAGACAAACGGCCAAAGAAAGCCAGGCCATGAGAGACAGGGGGTGTTTCCTCACCCCACCAGTCTTTCGAATTCACCCCCCAAACACAACCAGGAAAGCATTCCCCACCATCCCGCATCCGCGCCAGACCTATCGACCGCTCTATGAACCACAGATGACGCAGATAGCACTGATAAATGGCGCCAGGCGCACGCTTGCCCATTCACCATCTGTGATATCCGTGTCATCAGCGGTCCAAAACCTCTGTGCACTCTGTGTCCTCTGTGGTTCAAACCCAACGGTCGTCCCCACTCACCCTCGACCCACCTCTTTATAACGAAAACAGCTCACCAGGTGATCGTTCACCATGCCGCCGGCCTGCATGAAGGCGTAGCAGATGGTGGTGCCGACGAAGTTGAATCCCCGCTTCTTCAGGTCCTTGCTCATCGCGTCGCTCTCCGGCGTGGAGGCCGGCACGTCGCCCATGGACTTCCAGCGGTTCACCTTGGTCTTTCCGTCCGTGAACCGCCAGATGTAGGCGTCAAAGGTGCCGAACTCTTCCTGGATGGCGATGAAGCCCTTTGCGTTGCCCACCGCCGAGCGCACCTTCAGGCGGTTCCGGACGATACCCGGATTGTGCAGCAGCTTCTCGATCCGCTTTTCCGTGAAGCGCGCCACTTTTTGCACATCGAAATTCTCGAAGGCTTTCCGGTAGTTTTCCCGCTTGTTCAGGATGGTCTCCCAGCTCAGCCCGGCCTGGGCGCCGTCCAGGATAATTTTCTCGAACCAGTCCCGGTCGTCATGAATCGGCACCCCCCACTCCTCGTCGTGATACTGGACGTAGAGTTCGTTCTTCGGGTTCGGCCAGGGGCAGCGTTTCATAAGGCTAAGATTTAGGCTGCATTCGGTTTTTGACAAACGTTCAGCAAGGTCACAAAGCGATTAACAACTGCCGAATCGCTTCCAGCGCCCCACAAGGCAAACTGACTCCCGCGTTCATCTGCGCCGGGATCTCCGGCTCGCGCGGGTTTACACGAATCAGGGCAGCGTTGGAGTGGAGCCTCGCCACGCGTTCGGACTGCATTCGCACCGTCGGCACGGCGGAACCGGCTCCGAACTCGAAAACCACGAGTCGCAGGTTCGACACCTCCCGGAGCCAGCGCTTCAGCCGGTCTTCTTGGGCATTGGTCCGGGTCGGGTTCCATCCCCAATCCCCGAACATGAGAATATTCGGACGCGCCACGCCCCCACAGTCCGGACACATCGGCAGCGGTTCCCGGGCGCGCATCGTCGTTTCGTCGATCTCAATCTCCACGCCGTCCGCGCTCCAGATCCGGTCCCGGCAGTCGTGGAAACATTGCAGGTGCCGGATGCTGCCATGGCACTCCGCCACCTGTTCGGGCAAAAACCCGGCTTCCTGAAAATGGCCATCGACGTTGGAAGTAAAAACGAAGCTTCCACCCGGTAGTTTTTCGGCAAACTCGCAAAGCATCGCAAATCCCGCGTGCGGTTTCGTGCGGCAATAAAGGTTCAACCGGTGCCCGTAAAACCCCCAGCCAAAGGCGGGATCGGTATGGAAATTGTCGGGATTCGCCATCTGCACGAAGCTCATCCCGAGACGCTGGTAGGGCGGGTAGGCTTTCCAGAAGCCCTCGTTCCCGCGAAAGTCCGGCAGCCCGGAATCCACCCCAATTCCGGCGCCCGCCGTGATCAGAAGCGCTTCGGCCCCGGACAGGATGTCCTTTGCTTTTCCGGCGGCTTCGTTCATGTATGTTTTCCCACTCCCTGTCCCGAAAACGAAAACCTTTCCCCATGAAATACGCTATTTGCAACGAGACCTTCCAGGATTGGCCTTTTGAAAAGGCCTTCGCCTTTGCCCGGGAATGCGGCTACACGGGCATCGAGATCGCCCCGTTCACCATCGCGTCCAGCGCTTACGACATTACCCCGGAGAAACGGCAGGAGGTGAAAGAGCGGATCAAGGCGGCGGACCTGGAATGCGTAGGTCTCCACTGGCTGCTGGCGAAAACCGAAGGCTACTACCTGACCACTCCGGACGAAGCGGTCCGGAAAAAGACGGGCGACTACTTGGCGGAGCTGGCCCGGCTGTGCAGCGATTTGGAAGGCACCATCATGGTGCTGGGCTCACCCCACCAGCGCAATCTGCTGCCCGGTGTTTCTCACGAGCAGGGCCTGGAGTTTGCCGCCGACACCATCCGCCGCGCCATGCCGGTGCTGGAAGACAAAGGCGTGACCCTGGCCTTGGAACCTCTGGGCCCCGGCGAGGGGGACTTTCTCAACACCGCCGCCTCCGGCGTGGATCTCATGAAGCTGGTGAACTCCCCAAACTGCCGCCTGCACCTGGACGTAAAAGCCATGTCCACCGAAAGCAAACCGGTGGCCGACATCATCCGGGAAAACGCGGACTACGTGGCCCACTTCCATGCCAATGACCCCAACCTGCTGGGACCCGGCATGGGCGAAGTGGAGTTCGAGCCCATCTTCCAGGCTTTGAAAGACATCGATTACCAGGGATGGGTCTCCGTGGAAGTCTTCGACTACAGCCCCGGCATCGAAAAACTTTGCGTGGACAGCATGGACTATATGCGGCGCTGCGCGGCATAATACAAGAGGCAACCTTTTCCTTCTCGATCCGTCATGAAACCCCGCCCCCATGCCTTCCTCCTGGCGCTCCTCTTGGTGCCCGCCATTCCCTCCTTGCTACTCGCGGCTTGGCCCGAGTTTCGCGGCCCCACCCAGGATGGCCATGTGCCCGTTGGAGAAGCGGTTCCCACCAACTGGAGCGAGACGGAAAACATCCGTTGGAAAGCCCCCATCCACGGAATGGGCTGGGGCACTCCTGTCATTCTGGACGGGAAAGTCTGGGTCACCACGGCGTCCGAAAACGGCCGCACCATGTCAGTCATCTGCCTGGATGAAAAGACGGGCGAAGTGCTGCTGGACCGTCTCGTCATCACCAATGACAATCCCGAGCCGCTGGCCAACAAGGTAAACACCTACGCCAGCCCCTCCCCGGCCGTGGATGCAGAGCGCGTTTACCTCCATTGGGGCAGCTACGGCACCGTCTGCCTGGATACGAAGACCTTTGAAGAACTCTGGCGCCGCACGGACCTGACCGCCAGCCACTGGCGCGGTCCCGGTTCCTCCGTGGCGTTGTGGAAAGACACCATCATCCTGACTTTCGATGGCACGGATCAGCAGTACCACGTAGCCCTGGACAAGAAGACCGGCGAAACCCTCTGGAGGCGGGACCGCTCCACCCACTACGACGACATCGAAGCCAATGACCGCCCTGTGAACAGCGGCGACCTGCGCAAGGCCTTCAGCACGCCGCTATTCATCGAAGTCGACGGCCAGCCTCAGATGATCAGCTCCGGCGCCAAGGCCTGCTGGGCCTACAACCCCGACACGGGCGAGGAAATCTGGAGCGTCCACTACCCCACCCACTCCCCCTCTTCCCGGCCCGTTTACAGCCCGGAACTCAGCTACGTGTTCATCAATACCGGCCTCGGCAAACCGCAACTCTGGGCGGTGCGCCTGGACGGCGATGCGCGCGGTGAGATTGGCGAAACCAACGTGGTGTGGGAGCTTCTGAAACGCGCCCCACCGCGGTCCAGTCCGGTACTGGCGAACGGCCTGCTCTTCCTGGCCGCCGACAGCGTGGGCAGCTGTGTGGACGCCAAGACAGGCGAGGTCCTCTGGTCCGAGCGCGTCGGCGGAACGGTTTCCGCCTCCCTGCTCTACGCGGGCGGCAACGTTTATTTCTTCGACGAAGACGGCTACGCCACCGTGGTAAAGGCCAGCGACACCTACGAAGTGGTCGCGGAAAACCAGCTCGACGAAGGCCTGCTGGCCTCTCCCGCCGCTTCCAATGGCGCTCTTTTCATCCGGACGAAGACGCAGTTGTATTGCATTGGGAAGTAGACGATACGGGCTGGCCTGTTCGCGCCGTACTTTGTCATTGGCCCGGGCGCGGCCAGATGACTTAATAGGAGTCTTCTGACTTTTGCCAGCCATGAAGAAAAATCCCCTCTCCTCCCTGTCCCGCCGCCGTTTCGTGAAAGGCACCACCGCCTCGGTGCTGGCCGCGAACCTTCCCACCTTCGCCCTCCGCGCCGAAGACAACGCCGCGCCTCACCAGGCCACCGGCCTGCGTAACGGCGAAGTGACGGACACCACCGCCACTATCTGGACGCGCCTGACCGCGGCACCGGAGCGCAACAACGATGGTGTTGTCTTCCAAGGCCGGGGCAAACGCGAAGAGTCGCTGAACCTGACCATCCCTGTCTCCGGCATCGAAGGCGCGTGCCCCGGCGCACCGGGCCAAGTCCGCTTGCGCTACGGTCTGAAAGAAGACCTGAGCGACGCGGTGGAAACGGACTGGGTGGAAGTCGGCGAGGAGACAGATTTCATTCACCAGTTTCAGCTCAGCGGCTTGAAGCCGGGATCGACTTATCATTACGTCAGCGAAACCACGGGGCCCGGCGGCAAGCCGGTCCACGCCAGTCTGCGGGGCCGATTTCACACCGCGCCGGAAGCCGGCACGCCCAGCGACTTTCGCTTCTGCGTCATGACCTGCCAGGGCTACCCGGACCGCGATCATGTGGACGGACACCCGATCTATCCCTCCATGCACGCCCTGGACCCGAGCTTCATCGTCATGACGGGCGACTTGGTGTACTACGACAACGACGCGCCCTCCGCCGTCACGCCCGCTCTAGCCCGGCTGCACTGGGAACGCATGTTCAGCCTGCCCCGCCTGGTCGAAACGATACGCAATACGTCCACCTACTGGCTGAAGGACGATCACGACACCCTGGACAACGACTGCTGGCCCGGCCAGACGGACGGCAAGCTGACCTTCGCCGAAGGCCAGGAGATCTTCCGGCAACAGTGCCCCATGGGCGAGTCCAGCTACCGCACCGTCCGCTGGGGCCGCGACCTGCAGGTCTGGTTCACCGATGGCCGGGACTTCCGCTCCCCTAACAAGATGCCTGATGGTCCGGAAAAGACCATCTGGGGGGAAGAACAGAAAGCCTGGTTCAAACGCACCGTCCTGGAGAGCGACGCCACCTGGAAGGTGCTGGTCAGTCCCACGCCGCTGGTGGGACCGGACCGGAAGAAGAAAAACGACAACCACGCCAACGAAGGCTTTGCCCACGAAGGCAACGAAATCCGCTCCTGGCTCCAGGCCAACGTGCCGGACAATTTCTTCGTCGTGTGCGGCGACCGGCACTGGCAATTTCACTCCGTCCATCCGGACACCGGCGTCCAAGAGTTCAGCGTCGGCGCGGCCAGCGACTCCCACGCCGGCGGCACTCCGGGCGAGGATAAGCGTTACCACCGGTTCCACAAGGTCCAGGGCGGATTCCTCTGTGTGGAACTGAAGGCCAGCGCCGAAGGCAGCCGCATCGCGTTTCAACTACGCAATGTGAAAGGCGAAGTCGCCTACGAAGCCGCGTTCGAGCGGACGGTTTAGAGAAGAGGGCGCTCCGCCCTTTTCCCACCACGCTTTTCGGCCTACACGAAAAACGCCACGATCTCCTGCACGGACTCCACCAGGCGGGCTCCGAAGGTATAGAGATTGTGCACCCAGGTGTGGGTATAATAGCTGGCGCTCAGGGTCGGCGAGGCGACGATCAACATGCCGGAGATGGTCAGGGCATTGATTAAGCCGATGAGCATCAAGGAAAAGAAAACGCCGTTTTGCTGCAGGTCCGGTTGCTCCCGGGCGATCATCCAGACCGTGAAGCTCAGGTGAAACGACCACGTCAGGCCAATGGCGCCAAACAGGATCCAGTCGTGCCCGGCGTTGAAGTGAAACACAAAGCGCTCCAGCAACCACCACACCGCAATGACGATCACCGAGTAGAAGGGAACAAAGTACGGCGAAAGCGAGATGAGAATATTGTTCTTGTTCGTCACCACATGACCGCCTTCGGAGGTGATGCGCAACTTCTTCACGTTGCCGCCACAGATCAGGACAAACACGGCATGGGTCAGCTCATGACCCGCCACGTAGAGCCACATCATGGGGCGGCCTCGCAGGCCAAAGAACAACACCAGCCAGCCGATCATCCCCAGCATGAAGAACCAGAATTCTTCCGTCCGCCAAAAAGAACCCGTCCTGGCGGCGTGGGCGAAGCTCATGAAAAAAGACTCCACGGTCACCCACAGAACGGGTATCAAGGCCAGGCCGGAAATAAACCGCACCAGGTTCCAGGGAATCCGCTGCAAAAACGGTCCCGAATACGCAAACGCCCTCCCGCCATCCATGAACGCTTCCACGGCCCTGGCCGGGGAACGCCTCTTGTCCGATTTCCGGCGATTGCCTCGGCCCGCTACCGTACGGCGCTTACTGCCGGAGGAGACGCTGGCGGAAAGTTTCCGACCCGCCGCCCGGCCGGACTTGGTATCTGCGCGCGCGCTCCTTGCCATGCCTCCGGCGAAAGTGGGTGGGTAAAGTTTGGCGGCGGACGCGCGTCAACCGGCGAACGTCAGACGCGGCTGACGTATTTTCCAGTACGCGTGTCGATCTTCAGGCGATCGCCCTCTTTGATGAACAGGGGAACCTGCACCCGCAGCCCGGTTTCCATCTCAGCTTCCTTAGTGGGATTGTTCGCGGTGTCGCCTTTCAATCCTTCCGGGGACTGCGTCACCAGCAGTTCCACCGTGGCGGGGAAGTCCACGGACACCGGCTTTTCCTCAATGAAGAGAACTTCCACCGGTAGCGCGTCCGTCAGGTACTCCTTGTATTCTTCCATGAGATCTTCCGGCAGGGTCACGGTTTCGAAGGTATTGGGGTCCATGAAGTGAACGCCCGTGGGATCGGAATAGCTGAACTCGAGAGTCTGCCGGTCCGCGTTCACCGTGTCCACCTTGTCGCCGGATGCGAAGCGGATGTCCTTCGTCTTGCCGGACTGGAACGAACGGATAGTCGCCATGATCAAGGCATTGCCTTTTCCGGGCGTGCGGTGCTCGATGTTCAGCACCAGGCCGGTTTCGCCCTTATAGGAGATGCACTGACCTTTCTTCAAGTTGGTCGCTACAATAGCCATAAAATCAAGTCTTGGGTTGGTGCCCGACGTATTAGTTAAACTATATTAACTAAAATTTCGAGCAGGGTTTTCGAAAAAATGCGAACGCTAGATGCACCTTTCCCCGCCACTTCTCAAGTGCAATGCAAAGGGGCACATGGAATTCCAGGGGGAAACCAGATCGGCGCGCTGTCCCAGGCTTGCTGGCATCTTCAGTGAAAACGCATTGCAGAAACGCCCCCAATGGACGTATCACATTAGATCATGTCGAACGAAGAAGGTGGCGACTCTCCCTGCATCCCCATGCTGAAGGCCTTGGCGGATGAGACGCGCTGGCGGCTGGTCAAGGAGTTGCTGGATTCTTCTGAAGAGCTCCCCCTGCAGACCGTGGCGGACCGGGCCGGCGCCACGACTTACAACACCTCCAAGCACGTCCGCATCCTCCGGGAGGCTGGCATCGTGAAAGTCCGGAAAGACGGCCGCTTTCGCTTTTGCGGGGTGACCCCCGCCTTTCGGGAGCGGCTGGAAGCAGGCGGTACCGTCCTGGATCTGGGTTGTTGCACCTTCCGCTTTGATGGGGACTATCCAAAAAAGTAAGCAGCCGCCATTGCCGCAGGTTTAATTGATTCCCTCCCGCGCCTCCGCGAAGGACGTGTCCGCTTCTAGCGGCGGCCTAGAAATCAAGGAATGCCGGGGCAAGAACCCATGCCCTTAATTTCCGTGGCGGAAATGACCCCAGGGCTAAAGGATGTGCATTCTGGTTAGATCCTGAATGTCGATCACGCCCACGGGCTGGTTCATGTCATTCACCACCACCAGGTCGTCGATCCGGTGATCTTCCAAAATCTTCAGGGCCTCCGCGGCCAGTTTCTCCTCCGCGATGGTGATGGGATTCTTCGTCATCAAGTCCCCGACCACGGCGATGCCTACATCCGCCTGAGTCTGGAACGCGCGGGTAAAATCCCCCTGAGTAAAAATTCCCAGCAAGCCGCCGTCCCCTCCCGTCACGACCACGGCGCCGGCCCGGGCCTTGGTCATTTTTTCCAGGACACTGCGCACATTTTCCTCCGGATCGACCGCAACGAACGCATCGCCTGCCCGCATGATGTCGCGCGTCTTGGTCAGGAGAGCCCGGCCCAGAGAACCGCCTGGATGAAGCACGGCGAAGTCTTCCTTCCTAAAACCGCGGGCTTCCAGCAGCACCATGGCCAGGGCATCCCCCATCACCAGCATGTTTGTGGTGCTGGAGGTGGGCGCCAGGTTCAGGGGGCAGGCTTCACGGGTGACGTTCACGTCCAGCACGATGTCGCTGTTCCGTCCCAGGGTGGAGTCCGGCCGCCCCGTGATGGCGATGATGGTCACATGCAGGCGCCGCAGGTGCGGCAGCAGATCGATCAACTCGCTGGTCTCGCCGCTGTAGCTGAGGGCCAGAATGGCATCGCCCTCGTCCACCAGGCCCAGGTCGCCATGCAGGGCGTTCTGGCAGTTCAGTGCCGCCGTGGTGGAGCCCGTGGAGTTCAGCGTGGCGGCCAGTTTTTCGCCGATGTTGCCGGATTTTCCCACCCCCACCACCAGGATCTTGCACCGGTTTTCCAGCGCGGATTTCAACGCTTCCACGGCCTGGCCAAAATTCGCGTCGATGCGCCCGGTGAGCCGGGTCAGCTCTTCGATTTCCAGTTGGATGACTCGTTTGGCCTTTTCCTGGTAGTCCATTCGGTAGTGTGGTGGTATCTCCTGAATCGATGTCTGCTCAAACGCCGGTCGTTGCCTGCTACTGCGCCACCTTTCTGGCGCCGGAGATGTTGCACATCCACCGGCAACTCCTGGCGCTCCAGAAATTCCAGCCGCTTATCCTGACACAGAAACGGCTGCACGGGGAAAAATTTCCGTTTCCTAAGGAATGGATCGAAATCCTGAGGAGGCCCTCGGCTTTGCAACGGGAGTGGCGGCGCTTCTGGTGGAAAAAGGTCCGGCGCGCGCCCTGGCCAATCTCCGGCCGGGAACAGGAGCAGATTCAAGCCCTGCTCTACGCCCGCGGCGCCCAGGTGCTGCACGTCTATTTCGGCCACATCGCCACCCATCTCCGGCCCCTGCTCACCCGCCGGCTCCTGCCTTCGGTGGTCTCGTTTCATGGAGCGGACGCTGGAGTAGACTTGAACCGGCCCGCGCACGGAAAGGCCCTGCGAGCAGTTTTCCAGGCCGTGGACCTGGTACTTGCCCGGTCGAACGCGCTCATGGACGATCTGATCGAAGCCGGGTGCGATCCGGAAAAACTGCGGCTGCACCGCACCGGCATTCCCTTGGAAGCCTGGGAGTTTCAACAGCGATCCGCCCCAAGAGACGGCGCCTGGAAATGGCTTCAGGCGGGACGGCTGATCGAGAAAAAGGGGCTCGACTTGACCCTGGGCGCTTTCGCCGCCGCTCTGCACCAGTATCCCACCGCCAGCCTCACGATTGCCGGAGAAGGTCCGCTGCGGGAAACGCTGGAGGCTCAGGCCGCGGAACTCGGCATATCTCACGCGGTGAAGTTTACCGGCTTCGTGGAGGAGCCGGAACTCATCCGGCTTTGTCACGAAAGCCACCTCTTCCTGCACCCCAGCCGCACGGGCAAAGACGGAAATCGCGAAGGGGTGCCCAACGCCATGCTGGAGGCCATGGCCACGGGACTGCCCGCGGTCGCGACCCGTCATGGCGGCATTCCCGAAGCGGTGGAAGACGGCAAGGGCGGCCTTCTGGTGGGTGAAAACGACCAAGACTCTCTCGCTCATGCCGCGCTGGACCTAATGGGCGACGACGGGCACTACGAAGCCATGGGCCGGGAGGCGAGCCGGGCGGTCCGGGAAAAGTTCGAGCAGGCGGCCCAGGCCCGCATTCTGGAAGGCTACTACGAAGAAGCCATCGAACTCTGGAGCACCTTCAAGAGACCGTGAGTAGATTTTACGACGCGCTTCATCCGCCCGTCGCGAGCTGGTTCAAAGAGCGCTTCGGCAAACCGACCGAAGCCCAGGAACTCTGCGTGCCCCGCATTCTTAAACGGGAGTCCGTCTTGCTCTCTTCCCCCACCGGCAGCGGAAAGACCCTGGCGGGATTTCTTGGCATCATCGACCGCTTGGCCCGCGAAGCGGAGGCCGGACGTCTCCCGGCAAACGGCATCCAGGCGGTCTATGTCTCCCCCCTCCGCGCGCTGGCTTATGACATTGAGAAGAACCTGCGCGAACCGCTGGAAGGGCTGGGCCTGACGGAAACCCTCTCCGTCGGGCTGCGCACGGGCGACACCACGCCAGCGGACCGGCAGAAGATGAAGCGGAAGCCGCCCCACCTGCTCATCACCACGCCGGAAAGCCTGGCCATCCTGCTCCCGCAGGCGGGCTACGCCAAGGCGTTCTCCCGCTGCGGCTTCTTCATCATCGACGAACTGCACGCCCTGGCGGAGAACAAGCGCGGCGCCCACCTGATGCTCTCCCTGGAACGGCTGGAGCGGCTCATCAATCCCAAGGAAGAATCCGGGAAAGGCCTCTGCCGCGTGGGCCTGTCCGCAACCGTGGCGCCGCTGGAAGAGGTCGGAAAGTTCCTCATGGGAAAAGACCGGCCGTGCTTCCTGGCCGAAGCCAAGATGGAGCGCCGAAGCCTGGTGGAAGTGATGACGCCGCTGCGCAAACAAGCCTATCCGCCCGCTGGTTACACCGCTTACCGGGTGATACGCGACATGGCTCAGATCGTGGAGCGTAACGAGTCCACCATCATCTTCACCAATACCCGTTCCGGCGCGGAAGGCGTGACCCACAAATTGAAACTGGCCCTTCCAGAGCTGGCTCACCTGGTCGAAACCCACCATTCCTCCCTGGACCGGGACGTGCGCCTGGAGGTGGAGGATCGCCTGAAGATGGGCGCCCTGCGCGCCGTGGTCTGCTCCACGAGCCTGGAACTGGGCATCGACATTGGCTCCATCGACACGGTCATCATGGTCTCCACGCCCAAAGGGATTTCCCGCACGCTCCAGCGCGTGGGCCGCTCCGGCCATTCCATTCACAAGATGAGCCACGGCGTCCTGGTGGCCACGAACATCAATGACCTTATCGAGTGCATCGTCTGCGCGGAGATGACGAAGCGCCGCCAACTCGACCCCGTCAACGTCCTGGAAAACGCCTACGACGTCATTGCCCAGCACCTTGTGGGCATGGCCATGGGCGGTGGTATTTCCGCTGATGAAGCGTTTGCCGTGGTGACTGGCGCCTACCCCTTCCGGAACCTCACTCGCCCGGAGTTCGACCGCCTGATCCGCTATCTGGAAGGCGGCGGCGAATCGCTGCAACGCCAGTACCGCGACACCTTTGGCAAGATCGTCGAAAAAGACGGCCTCTACGTCACGCCCAGTAAGAAAGTGGAGCGGGATTACCTGGTGAACGTCGGCACCATTCACGCGGATGGCATGGTGAACGTGCTCCTTGGACGGCGGCGTCTCGGCGCGGTGGAGGAGTCTTTCGTGAAGGGCCTGAAGCTGGGCGACGTGTTCGTGCTGGCCGGGAAAACGGTCAAACTCGTCGAGACCGGTGTCGGCGAAATCATCGTGGAAAACGCCGCCGGCCGTCTGCCCACGGTGCCCGCCTGGAACGCGAACAAACTGCCGCTCACCTCCGGCCTGGCGAACGAGGTGGGTCTCCTCCGCACGGAAGCGAATCGCCGTCTGGTGGAAGAGGCCCAACCACCGGAAGCCGTTATCGACTGGCTGGTGGAGCGCTGGTCCATTTCTCAAACCAACGCCTGGGCAGTGGTCGATCATTTCCAGAACCAACTCCTTCTCTCCGCCATTCCCACCACGGAGCGGCTCTTGATTGAGGAATTCCGCGACGAGGAGACGGACCCGGACCGCTGCCATTTTTTCTTTCACAGCCTCATCGGCCGAAGCGCGAATGACGCGCTGTCCCGCATCCTGAGTCACCGCGTAAAAAACGCCGTCGGCGGCAATGCCCTGGTCACCATCGACGACTACGGTTTTCTCCTTTCCTTGAAATCTTTCCAGGCCATGGGGCTGGAGGAGTGGCGCGAACTCTTCAAACGGGAAGGCGCGGAAGAAGATCTGGCCGCCGCTCTGAAAGGCTCGGAGTTGGTGAAGTGGCAGTTCCGCGGGGTAGCCCAGACGGGACTGATGGTGCCCCGAAATATTCCCGGCGCGGAACGGAAACTCCGCCAGCTTCGCTGGAGCGCGGAAATCCTCTTCCGCGTGCTGGAGGACCACGAGCCAGACCACCCCCTGCTGACCCAGGCCTACCGTGAGGCCACCCACACCTTTCTGAATTCCGAGCGGGCCTACGCCTACCTGGAAGAGGCCGAACACCTGGAATGGCAACTGATCGAAGTGCCTGCGGTCACCCCGTTTTCCTTCGGCATCTACGCCAGCAAGATCAAAGAAAGCATGATGATGGAAAACCCCGAGGAAGCCATCGAGCGCCTCTACCAGCGCATGCGGGAAAAACTGAAAGAGCGGGGTAAGCGCCCTTCGTAGGCCTCCGGAAAAGGCGAAACCAGGGCACGAAAAAGCCCCACCGCCGCAAAGGGCCGGTGGGGCTGGTTCGAAAATGAAACAATCGCAAAGCGCGATCTGAGGACGAGGACCTTAAAACGGAATGTCGTCCTCTTCTTCCTCCTGAGAGTAGCCGCCTCCGCCACCTCCACCGCTGGAGCCTCCACTGTCGCTACCGCCACCAGAGTAGGAAGGTTCTTCACGGGAACGGTATCCACCGCCGCCACCGCCGCTACTTCCTCCTCCGCCACGGGAGTAGTCGCCACGGCCACCCCCGCCGCCTCCGCCGGAGTCACCGCTATCGTCGCCACGGCCGCCGAGGAATTGAAAGCTGTCCCCCACGATTTTCAGCCGGCTGCGTTTCTGACCGGACTGCTTGTCTTCCCAGGTGTCCATCTGAAGGCGGCCTTCCACGTAGATGGGCCGGCCTTTTTTCATGTACTGGCCGGCAATCTCCGCCTGGCGGCCCCACAAGGTCACGTCCACAAAGGTCGTCTCCTCGCGGCGCTCCCCTTCGTCCGTGGAGTATTGCCGGTTCACGGCCAGACCAATGTCGGTCACTGCCGTTCCTTTCGGGGTGTAACGCACCTCAGGATCCCGGGTCAGGTTCCCGATGAGCATTACTTTGTTCAAATTTGCCATGAGACCAGAGAATAGGAGCAGTGGCCGGGCTTGGCCATCATTTCTTTGGCCGGGCGGTAGTACCCGCCCTCCTCACAAACGCGCCAGAGCGGGCTCGCTCAGTTCTTCCGCTGATAGTACTGCAAGTGAACGGTACCGTTCATCTGCAGACGGCCGCGTAGTTTTTCGATGATCTCGGGCTCGGCTTCGAAATGATAATTCACATAGTAGCCGTGCGCGAGATGCCGCGCGTTGTAGGCGAATTCCTTCCGGCCCAGCTTGTCGATCTGCTCGAGCTTGCCGCCTTCTTCTTCGATTTCTTTGCCGATGCCGCTCACAAGCTCATCGACTTTCTCTTCGGCGCCCTGCGTATTCAGGACGATCACACCTTCATATTTCCTTTTCATGACCTTGGTCGTTCACCGGGGAGCCATTCCCGGCTGCCTCCTGGCTTGGGGATTTTGATTCCGTGTCTGGTTTAGTTTCAGATTTCGGCTTGGGCTGTTTCTTTGGTTTTTTCGGCTTTTCGTTAAATTGATTCATCGCCGCCCCAAGGCCGCGGGAGAGCGCATAATTTACCGCATCCTCGGCACGCGCCAGAGATTTTTCCATTTCCGCCTTTTCAGAGGCGTCAAAGCGTCCCAGGACATGCCCCACCATTTTCTGCCGGGCGTCACGCGTGGCCTCTGTCCGGCCGATGCCAACCTTCAGCCGGGGCACCTTGTCCGTGCCCAGAGTCTGGATAATGGACTTGATCCCATTATGCCCTCCAGCCGAGCCAGAGAGGCGAAAACGCAGTTGGCCGAGCGGAAGATCCGCGTCATCAAAGACCACCAGGACAGCCTGCGGCGGGATCTTGTAAAACGAACAAAGCGACTGCACGGCGCGGCCACTGAGGTTCATGTAGGTCTGTGGCTTTACAAAGACGCAGTGCGTTCCGCGCGCCACTTCAGCCTGGAACTTCTTTTCCTTTTTCCAGGCCAGCCCAGCCCGGGACGCCAGGGAATCCACGATGACGAAGCCCACGTTATGGCGCGTGGCCTCGTACTTCTTTCCCGGGTTCCCCAGTCCCACCACCATTTGGACGGCGGGTGTTCCGGTCTCAGACGCGGCAGAGTCCACGGCGGCGGAACCTCAGTCTCCCCCACCCGATTCCGGGGTGAACGGGAGACAGGAAATAAAAAATGACTCTCGCCGAAAGGGAGAGCGACTTATGCAGCCGGAGTCGCCGCCGCTTCTCCACCGGTCGCCTCGGCGGCAACCGCCGCGCGGGAAGCGATCACGATGGCCACCACCACATCCTGGTTCATGGAGGTGTGGACGCCTTCCGGGAATTTGATGTCGGAAACGTGCGCCGCGGCGCCGACTTCCAGGTTGGTCACGTCCAACTCAAGCGATTCGGGAAGTTTGGAGGGCAGACAGTGCACTTCCAGGTTGTGAAGCTGATGCTCCAGCAAGCCACCGCTCTTCACGCCGATGGGCTCGCCATGCAAAACAATGGGGAGGTTGGCGTGAATTTCTTCGTTTTCGCGCACGGCGTGGAAATCCACATGGACGATCTGACCGGAAAGCGGGTCGCTCTGGTAGTCCTGCACGATGGCCAGCTTTGACTTTTCGTTGGCGCCTTCGATCTCCAGCGTCACCAGGAAGTTTTCACTGGTGGTGTGGCGGAGCACGTCGCTGAAATCCTTCGCGGAAATCTGGATGGTGTAGTTCCGCTGCTCGGCTCCATACACGACGGCCGGCACGATGCCTTCCCGG
Source organism: Verrucomicrobiia bacterium (assembly GCA_030427505.1). Classification (GTDB taxonomy): domain Bacteria; phylum Verrucomicrobiota; class Verrucomicrobiia; order Verrucomicrobiales; family DEV007; genus JAUICH01. The sequence continues at coordinate 130,336 of JAUICH010000008.1, read as the reverse complement.
CGCAGGCGCTTGGCTCCTCCGCGGCCCACGGCATCGCGTTTTTCGGCTTTCAAAGTGACTCTCTGAGACATGGCTCCAATTAGGCTGTTACGTTAAAAAGAAAAATCCCCGGCTTCCACCACCTGATTCCCTGGATCGATTGAAGGGTTTTTAACCCTTCCTGCCCGCTTTCGGCTGGAGGATGGAAAAGGGCGGGGAAAATAAGACGCCGATCAGGAGATGTCAAAGAGAGAAGTGACCGATTCGTCGTGGTGAATCCGGCGGATGCCTTCCCCGAGCAAAGCGGCCACACTGACGACATTCACCTTTTTCCCCTTCGCGAAAGGAGTGCTGTTCGTACAGATCAGTTCCACGATCTCGGATTCCTCAATCCGTTTTTGGCCCAGCTCCTTCAAGACCGCGTGGGAAACCCCGGCGTAGATGGACTGCGCGCCGTTGCGTTTCAGGATCTTGGCGGCGGCGGTGAGGGTCCCGGCGGTCTCCGTGATGTCGTCCACCATCAGGACGTGGTAACCATCCACGTCTCCGATCACGTCCAGCGCTTCCACCTCGGTGGCACTGATGCGGTGTTTGGCCACGATGGCCAGGGGCGCGTCCAGCGCGGTGGAATAGGCGTGGGCCATTTTCATGCCCCCCACGTCGGGTGACACCACTACCAGATTGTCGTGCAGGTTGTTCTGCCGCAGGTACTGGATGAGCACCGGCATGGCGTAAAGATGATCCACCGGGATGTCGAAAAAGCCCTGAATCTGTCCCGCGTGCAGGTCCATGGTCAGCACGCGATGCACCCCGGCGGCGACCAGCAGGTTCGCCACCAGCTTGGCCGTGATCGGGACGCGGGGCTGGTCTTTCCGGTCCTGCCGGGCATATCCGAAAAACGGAATCACGGCCGTAATGCGCTCCGCGCTGGCGCGGCGGGCGGCGTCCACCATGATCAGCAACTCCATCAGGTTCTGATTGGTGGGCGGGCAGGTGGGCTGAACAATGAAGACGTCCCGGCCCCGGATGTTTTCGTTAATCTTTACGAAGGTTTCCCCGTCCGGGAAGGTGGTGACGGTCGCGTCCGAACGGTGCACGCCCAGGTAACGAGTAATTTCGTCCGCCAGAGCGGGGTGCGCCGAACCGCTGAAGATTTTCAATTCCGAAGCCATGTGCCCCGTAGTTTCCTGATTCTGAGGCGAAACGCCAGTAGAGAAATCAGGGGGTTCCGGTTTCCCAGGCGGTTTTTGGTCCATCGTAAGCAGTTTCGCGAAATTCAGCAATCTGGCGCAAGCCCTCAAAGGCCGCTTGATCGTCGCGATAGGCCGGAGCCTTGGCGGCCAGAGTATAGAGAGCTTCGGCTTCAGCCATCAGCCCGGTCGTGGCGAGGTGCCCGGCATACGCAATCATGACATTTCCATAGAGCGGAGCCGCCTTGAGAGCCCGGCGATAACAGACCTCCGCCGCGTCAAACTCGCCCAGGAGATCGTACGCCTGCCCCAGACTGATGAGGGTCTCCGTATCCTGAGGGTAAAGACGGCTGGCGATGAGATAGTGATCCAGGGCCCGTTCCGCGTAGGCCCGTAAGATTTTCTCCGGCATGCCGTTTTCCAGCGCCTTCAGATGCGCATGGCCGCTCAGGAGGAAAATGTGCGGGTTTCGCGAATCCAGCTCTCGTGCCCGGTAGAGATGCCCGAAGGTGGTCAGGTCCGTCTTTCCCCGGACATAGGCGACCCGGGCCTGCTCGTAGTGCCACTCCGAACGCACAAAGCGGCCACCGAACCAAAGCATCATGGCACCAACGGCTACGGTCCCGCCCCGGACCAGCCAGAAGGCAATCGGCAGGGTCGGCTCTTTTTCCACCCGGCGGCGCTGGCGTTCTCCGAGCGGATTGGCCAGGATGCCCAGCGCAAAGGCCGCCGGCAGGGCCACGGCGGGCACATGCAGGTGGAAGTCGAAAAAGGCATGCACCGCCACGGCCACCAGCGCGGCTAGAGCACCCGCGGTGAGACCCAGGTGATCGCTGACAGCTTCTCCCGTCCGGGGAAACTGCCGCTTGGCATACCAGCGAAGAAACCTCGTCCCGGATACCAGGTGGGTCCCCACTACGGACAACCCTAGCAGCAGGCCTATCCACCCATAGTCAGCCAGGAGCTGGAGATACTCATTGTGAGCAAATTCGGCCTCCGGCACGGAAACGTGAAGACTCTCGGGGCGGAACTGGCGGCTGTAGTACCGGAACGTGCGGCTGCCGGTGCCAGTGAGAGGTTCCAGCCGGTTCTGCTCCAGGGCGGAGGCCCAGATGGCGGGCCGGAAATCTTCCTGATCTACCTGCCCCCCCAACCGGTGGCGCAGTTGCCCGGCGCCCAGCCAGAGAGCCCCTGAGCCCAGCCCGGCGATCACCACCGCCGCCACGGTGGCCACATGCGGGAAACGGTCTTTCCAGAAAGTCCGCAGGAGGGGAATCGCCATGATGCCGAGGGCCGACGCTCCCGCCGCCACCGCGATCAATCCACCCCGGCTCTTCGTCATGCCCATGGCGAGTAGCAACAGCGCCACGGCAAAGGCCAGCCACAACCGCCGGGCCACGCTACCCCGGCCAAACAGGATGAACCCGCCGAGAAATGAAGCGAGCATGGCCAGAAAAGCGGCCAGGTGATTGGGGTTGTTAAAGACCCCTCCGGCGCGGTCCAGGTAATTGCGTGAGTAGCCGGGCAAAATCCACTGCGCCTGATCCCCAAAAAACTGCCAGAAACACAGCGCCACGCTGAGAAGAGCCGCCGCCAGAAAAGCCCAGACCGTCCACGAACGGTGCACCGTGCGGGGAAAAATCAGCGCCGAGGCCGCATAGACAACCCAGCAGGCCCCCGCCAGCGCCAGGTCTTCACGGGCAAAGTATTCCACTGGTGACTGGATCGCCCGCGCCGCGACGTAGGCTAGAAATAGAACCGTGGCAAAAAGGCAGCTCCAGAAAAACCGGGGCGCCGTCCGGCGGGCACCCCGGATCAGGAACACGCTGCTCGCCGCCACCAGACCCAACAGGAGATAGCCGGGCCACTGAAAAGTCATGTCAGTGCCCGTGCCCAGCACGGCAACGATCAAGATCGCTACCCAGAGTATGGGATAAAGGAACTTTCGGATGGTGTGCATACGGGATGAGTTTCGGGAGAGGCAGAAAAGCGGCAGCGGGTGGCGGAGCTTAGAATGGAAGCAAACTGGGCCCGCCAACGTTCGGGCGAAGCCCGGTCTTCCAACCAGTCGCGGCCCGCGCGGCCCATGGCCGCGCGTTCGGCGTATGGCATGCGCTCCAGCACCCGGACATGCGCCGCCAGCTCTTCGGCATCGCCCGCCGGATGGAGGATGCCAGTCTGGCCGTTGAGGACAGTTTCCGCCAGCCCCCCGGAACGGGCCGCCAGAACCGGCTTACCTGCTTCATAAGCTTCATAGGTGACCAAGCCCAGAGGTTCACCCCACACTGAGGGAACGACCATCGCGCGGCACCGCCGGATCAGCGCGTGCTTTTCGTGGCTCCGCACGAAACCGGCGTAGCCAATGGTCTTCGAACTTTCCGCTGCCTCCAAAACCAGAGGCTTCAGAGGTCCCTCTCCGGCAATGACCAGTCCAGGCGCGGCGGCGCCCATCTTTTCTTCCAGGATCTGCCACGCGGCCAGCAGGGTCGAAAGGCCCTTTTCCTCCGTCAGGCGGCCCATAAAAAGATAGTAGCCCCGATCCTCGGACGCCGCTGACTGGTGCTGGGGTTCCCACGCGTGGCGGAGGACGTGGATCTTCTCCGGCGGCACGCCGGCCTTCCGCAGCTCAGCCGCCATGAAGTTCGAAATGGCGACCCACGCGGAAACGTTCTTGAACCAGCCGAGGGCATGCGCGCTTTCCATGACCAGAGACAGCCAGGCGCTCTTCAGCCGAGATCCCTGCCAGGCTCCCCGGATGCTTTCGTGCAGGAAATTCCACCGGCGGCGGCTCAGGTCCACCGGCCCGTCGCACCAGCCGCTCAGGGCAAAGGGACGGTAGTTGTGCAGCATGAAGATGAGCGGCACTCCCAGTTTCCCGGCCTCCCGGAACACGGAGGCGGACGCCACGGGGAAAACATTGTGCACCAGCCAGGCGTCCGGACGAAAGGAGTCGTTCAGTTCCCTCAACCGCTCCATGGCCTCGGGGTTCCGCCACATGTAGAGCGCTTGTTGCCAGACAGGCGGCGCGCCGGGTCCCATCCAATCCGCGCTGCGGAACTGCGCTTGCTCCGTGTCCGCTTCCGGGGAAAGATGGCGATGGATCTGATCCACGGCCAGGTCTTCCCCGCCGTACTCGCGGTAACGGTTGAAAACTTCCAGGATTCGGGGTCTTCTCTGCATGGGTATGGGCGAACGGTCAGGACCGGAAAAGATCGACGTGCTGGGCGTGCCGATTGGCGTCCTGAACCTGGGTGACGCCTGCCAGCGCGTGCTGAATCTGGCCGCTGGTGAAGAAGGCGGTTATGTCTGCATTGCCGGAGCGCACGGCATCGTGGAAGCACAAAGCGATCCCACCCTGCGCCGCGCGTTTTGCGAGTCCCTCTTCAACACGCCGGATGGCATGCCCGTGGTGTGGACGGGACGCTGGCTGCACGGAAAGCGCCACATGGGCCGCGTTTACGGTCCTGATTTGATGGCGGCGGTTTTCGAACACGGGCAGAAATCCGGAGTGCGTCACTTTCTCTACGGCGGAAAAGAAGGCGTCGCGGAACAGTTACGGGACCGGCTCCTGAAACGGTTTCCTCAGGCGAACATCGTGGGCACCTACACGCCCCCCTTTCGCCCCCTCAACGCGGAAGAAGAAGCGGACCTGCTCCGCCAATGGGAAGACACAAAGCCGGACCTGGTGTGGGTGGGTCTGAGCACGCCGAAACAGGATCTCTTCATGGCGGAGATGGTCAAAAAAACCAGCGGCCTGGTGTTTCTCGGGGTAGGCGCCGCCTTCGACTTTCACGCCGGCCTCATGCCTACCGCGCCCCCCGCTCTTCAGCGCGCGGGCCTGGAGTGGTTCTACCGGCTGGTTCACGAACCCGCCCGGCTTTGGCCGCGCTACCGGAAAGCCGTCCCCGGATTTTTGTGGGGAACCTTTCTGCAATGGACGGGGCTGAAACGTTTCGGCGATGACTGATTGAGTTCCGCCAAGCCTCTTACGTATCCGGTTCTTTCAAAACCAACCCACCGGTTCGAAGACCGTCTGAAATCGGGGAACGGCGTCTCCGAGAAATCCTGACAAAATCTCCATCGTCTCCTCCGGCCCGTTCCCGCCTTCGACCAGGGAATCGGTGACTAGCGTCAGGACACCCACGTAGGCCCAACGCGGATTGTCGTTGCTGAGCAGGTTGCTGCCGACCGTGGAGAGAATCCGGTCGAAGTGGTCCGGCGTGGTGGCCCGGCTGCCCACGAACCAATAGACATAGTAGGCAGTGGCGATCCGTTCTTCCTTCACTTCCTCGGCGGCGGGTAAATCCCGTTGCAAAGTCAGCCTCCGGGCCTTGAGGTTCTCCCCGTTGGACAAATCGAAAGCCACGGTATCCGCATCCACGATTCGCCAACCCTGTCCCGTCAGACAGATCTCCGGCCGGTGGATGCTGGTGCGGTCTTTTCCGCTGAGAACAATGGTGCAGAAGACCTGATCCAGCCCCGTTTCATTCCGCCTTTCATACAGCCTTTTCGAGATTTCCGTGTCCGCCGGCAGAATGCGTTTCTCCGCTTCGCTGGCTTCCACGATCTCGCCCCGCCATTCACTGACCTCTGGCGGCAGATACATGGACAGCCCTGGCTCGGCTCCGGTGGAGGGCTGGCTGTTCCCCGCGCAAAAAGCCGCCGTGCCCGCCGCCAGAAGGGCAAACGAAATGGCTTTGATCGTGACTGGCACTTTCATTGTCTGGCCTGAAGTGTTCACCCTAACAAGACGCGAGAGAGGGGTGGGCTCCGGAGTTCTCTCCGGAAGCCGCGCCCTTGTTTGAAACCGGGCGAGCCGTTGGAGTCCCACCTCCCCTGTTAAGCCTTTCCAGCAATCGGCTGATCAGATTCAAACCCACCAAGGCAAAGGCGAACACCACGAGTCCCGCGCCAGTATGGAAGAGGGTAGGATCTTCCTCCGTTCCGATGGCGACTTCACCACCCAGCCAACGGATACCTCCCAGCAGGAGAAGGATGCGGATCACATTCCCGGCCAACGCGAGGGGAATCGCGCAGAGAAACAGAGTCGCCGCGCGCCAAGTCTGCCCAAACTTCCAGTACCCATACAGCGCCCCGGTCATCAGCAACGCAAAAAGGGATCGCAGCCCGCTGCACGGGTCGGCCACGCCCATGGCAAAGCGTTCCCCTTGAACCAAGCCCAGTTCCGGGTTGGCCACCGAATAAATGGCGGTGCCGCTCCTCACATTCTCCACCCCAGCGACGTTCAGAATACTGGAACAAACGTCCGCCATCAGCAGCCGGAGCGGAAAGCCAAGCCGGTTCTCCAAAAAGAACAAGGGCCACGCAAAGACCAGGAAGGCCCAGAGAAAGAAGAGGCGCCGGAAAGCGCCGTAACCCAGCATCCAAATGAGGAGACCGCCCGCCAGAATCTGGAACGACGCGAAGCCGAGGTAATAGATATTCCCCCGGTAACCCGCGACATAGCAAAGCAACCCTAACAAAACCACTAAAAGGCCTGTCCAGTGCCCCGGCCCTTTCAGTCCCGCGAGCAGGGTTCCTCGCCGGAACCAGAGAATGGCGCCGATGATGGGTAAAACCAAGGCCCCATGCTGCCAGTCGGGGTCCTTCCAGAAGTTGTAGAGCCAGTAGGCAATGGGCTCGCGTTCCGGCCCGTAGCCGGTGGCATAGGGGAACCAGGCGAACAGGGCTGCGCCGGCAAGGAGCAGCGGCAGCGCTATCGCGGCAATTCTGCCGTAGCCGATGCCGCCCGCGTCTTGCCCGGACTGGTTGTCGAGGACGGTTCGCGGCTTAGTTTTTTTGGATTCCATTGGCTTGACCATTGGAGACATTCAGACAGGACCTGGTCCACACTCCAGGCCTTCAGACATTCAAATTTTCGGACGCTGGCGCAGACACCCGCCTGGTCCCACCGTCCGTCACACGGCTGACAGGGCAGGTCCCGTCGCCGCAGCACGCGGAAGCGCTCCGCGTGATAGTAAGGATCCCACCACGGCTGGGAGGGGCCAGTCAGGACAACGCCGGGCGTGCCCACGGCGGAAGCGATGTGCATGGGTCCGCTGTTGTTTCCCACGAATAAGCCCGCCGACTTCACCAGGGCGATGAATTCACGGAGGCAGGGCTTGTGTACCACGGTAACGTGGTCGCTGAGAAAAGTTTCTTCGCCTTTGCGTTGGTCGACCCAATAGACTTCCGCCGATTCGGCGTAGCGATTGGCGAGGTCCACGTACCGGTCGATGGGCCAGGACTTGTAGGGCAGACTGGCGCCGGCATGGATGACTACCCGGCTGGCCTCCCTTTCCACCCCGTTCAAACACCGCAAATGTTCCAGCCGTGGCACTGGCGGTTTCTCCGGCCAGAGGTCCCCCGCATCCAGCGCCGTCAGCATCCCCCGGGCGATTTCCCAATCAATTTCCACGGGCGCTTTCGGATTCCGGACGCTCACCGTCCGGTCGGCGAGCCAGCGGCCTTTGCACCTGGTCCGATCCCAGGTGAAACGGGAACGCGCTCCATTCATGGCTGCCATCACAAACGCGGTGGTTCCCTGGTCGAACGCCAGCAGCGAGGTCTTTCCCACGCGGCGGCGCCCCCGCAACACATAGTGACCGAGTTCCCAGGGACGTTTCCAGGAATTCAGGAAACGGGCCGTGTCATAGTCCGTCAGGGTGCCATTCTGAAGTAAGCCTTCGTAGAGTGGGCTGGCAATCCTGCCCGTATGAAGATGGATCACGGCGTCCGGCAACACCCGTTGCAGTGTTTCCACCACGGGCAGGAAGAGGACGTTATCCCCCAGTTGATTGACCTTAAAGACGGACAGTTCCATGACTGTGAACCGGTTTACCGCGGGCGGCGTAGGACGTACCCGGCCAGGGCTCGCGGGTCCTGGGCCAGGCCAGACGGCCGGCGAGTTGGGGGCTCAGGCTCCAGAATCATTGGCACCGGATCGGGCGGGCGGAGCCTTGCTGGAGATAAGGATTCGAATTCATCTTCGTCCTCCACCAGTTCAAACACCGCCACCGGCGCGGCGGGTTCGGCCACTGGTTTCCGGTGCAGACCCAGGGCACGGCCTTCTTTCACGATGGAGACCGTCATTCCCAGGAACAGCCAGAAGTAAACATTGGTGGGGAACATGTTCAGGGCTTCCGGAGAGAACAGCAGGTTCGCCAGGATACCGACGGCCAAGGCCAACCCCAACACGACCATCCGCTTCTGCTCGCAGTCCGGCCACTTCAGATAAGCTGAGTGAAGGCGGTAGATCCCGGCCACCGCGATCAAGACACCAATGAAAGTCGGAATGTAGCCGAACTGAAGAATGGCGGCGCTGATGCCGTCGTGGCTGAAGTAGTGGCCGGTCATGCCACCGTTTCTCCCGATTTCCGCCGCCAGCCCAAAAGGCTTCCACAGGCTGGGATCGTTCATCAGGTTCTCCATGCCTTCCAGCCGCCCCATGAAGGTGCCGACGTGGAGGGCCATGAGCCCGAAGTCACCCTGAACGGCCCGCGCCACCATGCCCTGGTGCTGATTGATGAAAGTCGTCAGCGGACCGGCAAACACAAACAACGCCACCACCACGGCGGCTCCCGAAACGTAAAAGGCGGCCACCCGCAAGGGCCGCGCAAAGGCCCAGGCGCAAGTGAAGGCCACCAATCCGCTGACCCAACCGGACCGGGTCAGAGATACGAACGCGGCCGCCGCGAACAGAGCCACCAGGAAGCCATTCTTAAAGAGCCAGTCGAAGGCGCGCCGGCGAGTGGCGCCAATGGCCGCGAGCACCATCAGACAGGCCATCATCAGAGACAAGGAGTGTGCCGAGTTCAGCGTGGAAAATGGCCGGAAGACCAACTCGTCCAACTGCCTGACCTCCGTGGTCAGCCCACTGAGGAGGTATTGATACTCAAAACGCGTAATACCAAAGACGGACTGGTAGAGGGCATAGAGGGCCACGGGGACGAACACCACGCAGATATAGAGGAGCAGCTTCTTGAAATCTTCCGATCGCGGAAACAGAGCCGGAACCACAAACAGTAGTGTGGTGAACGATCCGCCCGTGGCGACCGCCTCAACCACTTTCATGGGGCTTTCCGTGCGAAGATACGCCACGGCCGCAACAATGCCGACCAGCAGGACGGAAAGCCCGATCAAGGTAACTTCCGACCGGTCCAGGCCACGGCGTCCCACGATCAAACCCAGCACCGTCCCCACCGAAATACCCAGCATGATGATCGGCGCAAACCCGAGCACCAGGTAGAGATCGACCACCGAAAACCGGCCGCCAAATACAAGGAGACGTTTTAACAGGTCCAGATAGGCTGTCGAAAACACCAGCACATAGACCCCCAGCCGGGGCTTCAGCATTCCCAGGATGCCGCCACTGATCGTCAAATACAGATAGAGATCCGTGAGGCTGTTTCCCCGGTTGCCAAAGATCAGCAGAGCCAACAAGGCTGACAGGCCCAGCCCGAAGACCAGAGTAAGGGCGATGAGTGCGCGATTATTCATTCATGAAACTCAGCAGGGCCTGCTGAGGAGCATCCGGCGCGGCATCCGCCTGAGTTTCCCACCGCCAGGACTCGGAGTAGCTTCCGAACCAAGCCCGAAGCAGCCGTAGCGGAAACATCAGCCGGAACAGAGTGGTGACGATCAGCTTTGCATAGGGACGGGAAAACAGGAAGAAACCCACGGCCGGGTTCCAATGCCGCAGATACACCGCCCAACAGGCCTTCCAATAAAGAGAACTCCGGACGGAAAACACATCCTTCCATACCTTGAAGATCGGCCGGTCGCTCAAGAGCCAGGACCGGAAAATTTCCTTCATATGATGGCGGGATTCGCAGACGGCCTCCGGATGAAGATAGCAGTCCAAACCAGCCCTCCGCACGGACAGTGAATAGTCCGTGTCGCCATGATAGTGTGGCACCCGGCGGAACCGTGGCGGGCCCACCTTTTCGATCAAGTCCCGCGGCAGACAGACACAATTTCCGTTGGTGGAATCGCAGGGGATCAACCCATTTGGCGCCGTGCTCTCCGGCGCCACGGGTTCCAGGCCCTTCCAAGTCTTACGGTAGCCACCGTAGGAAAAATCCGTTTCGGTCCGGGTCACCCCGCTGACCAGGCCGCCGGTACGGTAGGCCGCTTTCACCAGTTTCTGAAGGGCTCCCTTCTCCGGAGGCGAGTCGTCATTCAGCCAAATGACAAAGTCCGCGCCGCGCTGCATCGCCCGCGCCATGCCCAACGCGATGGCTCCGGTCCACCACAGCGAACCATCGCCATGCAGAATTTCCACCTGCGGGAAGAGCCGCGAGATGGTGGCCGCGGTGCCATCCGTGGAGCCGTCGTCCACCACGATGACACTGGCCCACTGGAAAACGCCCTGGGAGCCCAAGGTCTCCAGACAGTGCAGCGTGATCTTCTTCCGGTTGTGCACCGGGATGACGAGGTAGACGAACGGAACGGGTTCGCTCATTTCCAGACGGAAGGTAGTCGCTGGAGGGCTCAAGGCTTTCTCACCTCAGCTTAGCTGTGGTGGGCTAAATTTTTCAAGGACGGAAAGGGCCACAGGAGCGCTTTCACCTGACAGATGCCAAAACCGCGCAGGGACCGGAAAAGGAAGGACGCCCCCACCGACACCACCAGCATGGAAATAAGGGTGGCGACCGCCGCGCCCTTTTCCGCCCAATGCGGAATAAGCCAGATATTCAGAGCGGCGTTCAACGCCGCGCCAACGAGCGTGAGCGGCAACATGAGCTTCAGGAAACCCTCCGCCGTGGCGAATTCCTGGCGGCACCAGCCCACGAAGTACGGCACCATGGCCCAGGCATGAATCATGAGCACTGAGGCGGAACCCGCAAAGGGTTCGCCATACAGCAGATGCACGACCGGCCCGGCCGCCAGGGTCAGCCCGCCGGCCAGGAGGTAAGCCGCCAACGCGCTGAACCTCAGATACCCTTTCATGCGGTTCCGGTAAAGGGTCTCCCCCGCCTGCTTGGCGTTCATGATGCTGGGGAAGAGGGAACTTCCCAGGATAATGGGTATGCAATAGAAGAATTCCGACAGCCGGGAAGCCGCCCCATAGGTGCCGGCACTTTCCGCTCCTGCCATGGCGTTCAGCATCAACACGTCCAGCCGGAAGTAGAGCACCTCCGCGATGAGGGCGAAGGCCAGCGGCCATCCGGCGCGAAACAGTTCCTTCAGGACTGGCACACTGACCCGCCACTTCCTGACAGACTCACCAGAACGCCGGTAACAGAGATGCCGGATCAACGTGCGGCAGACGCTTTCAAAGAGCAGGGCCACCGCGAACCACTCCACGCCCGCCACCCAATAGATCAGCAGGAGACGGAACACTCCGGCGATGATCTGGCCGCCGTTCAGGGCCCAGGAATTGTATCGCTCGCTGAGCCGGGCCTGAAACCAGAACATCTGAGGATTCTGCAAAGGGGTCGTAAACCAGCAAAGCGCCACCACCAGGGAAAGCTGAAAAATAGTGCCTCCGCCAAAAACACAATACCCGGCAAGAGCCACCAGCGGGTAGGCGGCCAGAGAGGTGAGCAGGATGAGAAGGGCGGCGGAACCCAGGGTGGCGTCCTTTTCCTCCGGCTTCTCCAACAAACGCTTCACCACCAGGGGGCGCATCCCAAAGTCCGACAAACCGGTTAGCAATTGCACAAAGGCGCAGGCGGTCAGGAACCAGCCCAGGCGGCCCGGACCCAGGTACCGCGCCACCTGAATGCCGACCACCACGGACACCAGCGCCCCAATGACGCGCTCCACCACGCCCCAACCGATGTTCGACACAATACGGCGGAACATGGGGAACGTCTCCAAACGTCCCATGAAATCGCGCCACCACTTCTGAGACGACAGCGCGCGATCGGCGAAATCTATCATGTGCGGAACTCGTCAGGGCTGGCGGAAGTTTTCCTCACCAGAATGCGGGTCCAATTACCGAAAAACTCCTTCGCGCCGTTGCCAAAAAGCGTTCGCGGGGAGTAGGCTTAGGTATCCAGGAAAGCCTGCTCGGCCAGGTCACAAATCATGTGCCAGACCAGATAGTGGCCTTCCTGAATGCGCGCCGTCACCTCCGACGGAACGCGAAAAGTGTGGTCGGCGCTCTCGGCGCAGGGACCGTCCTTGCTACCGGTAAACGCAAAGGTGGTCAGGCCCATGTCCCGTGCCTGCTCCAGTCCACGCGCCACATTCGCGCTGCTGCCGGAAGTAGAAAGTCCCGCCACGATGTCGCCCGGCACACAAAGGCCCTCCACCTGGCGGGCAAACACGGATTCATAGCCAAAGTCATTGGCCGCCGCCGTGAGGATGGAAGTGTCCGTGGTGAAGGCGATGGCGGGCAAAGCCCGGCGATTTCGCACGTAGCGCACCACGATCTCGGCGGACATGTGCTGCGCGTCCGCCGCGCTGCCTCCATTGCCGAAGAAACAGATCTTATTGCCTTTCTGAAGGGCCGCGATCACGAGATTCGCCATGGCTTCGATCTCGCCGGCTTGCGCCTTCAACGCCGCCATCACCTCCAGGTGGGCGTCGATGGTCTCGTGAATCAGCGTTGTTGCGTGGCTCCCTTCGCTCATACTCCCGGATCTATTCTTCTTCCTCCACTTCGTGCCCGGCCAGGGCCGCCGCGGTGGCGCTGATGAGTTCTTCCTTGGTCACCTGGGCGGTGCCGAATTTTCCAACCACGATGCCGCTGGCCTGGTTGGATAGTTCCGCCGCCACCCGGGGCGTTCCTCCGGAACAAAGGGCTAAAGTAAAAACAGCAATCGCCGTGTCGCCCGCGCCAGATACGTCGAACACCTCCTGCGCCCGAGTCGGCAGGTGAAAAGGCGGTTCGTCCCGGCTGAAGAGCATCATCCCTTGTTCTCCCAGCGTGATGAGGACATGGTCGCTGTTCCACTTTTCCAGCAGGGCATCACCCACGGCCAGCAGGGCCTCGTCTTCTTCCGGCTCGGTTTCTTCGTCAAACTCGTCGATGACCCCAGCCTCATGGAAGGCCTCTTTCCGGTTCGGCTTTACGGCGGTCACGCCCTTCCAGGGAATGGGATTGTTAGGGTTCGGATCGACCGTGGTGACCAGCCCGTGTTCGCGGGCGATCTCCACGATGCCTTCGACCAGCTCCGCCGTGATGAGCCCTTTTCCGTAGTCTTCAATAATGATCCCACTGAGTTCCGGCGCGAGCGCTCTCAATTGGGAAAGAAGGTTCTCCTTTTGTTCGCCGGTCAACGCGCGTTTCTTCTCGCGATCGATCCGGACCACCTGCTGGTGCCGGGCCACCACGCGGGTCTTGGTAATCGTAATAAAATCGTCCAGCACCACGAGATGACCTACGTCGATGCCGCAGCCGCTCAGAGTCCGGTTGAGAATACGTCCGTTTTCATCCTCTCCCGTGAGCCCCACCAAGCTGACTTTGGATCCGAAAGGCGTAAGGTTCCGCGCCACGTTCGCGGCTCCGCCGGGATAGAAAGACTCTTTCTTCACCTCTACCACGGGCACCGGCGCTTCAGGTGAAATCCGGGAAACGTTTCCCCAAATAAAGCGGTCCAGCATGACATCGCCGATGACGAGGATGTGCCGTTCTTGAAATGCATGGATGATTTGCCGGGCCTCGTCCGCCGTCATGGCGCTATCTGTCGCATCTGGTCGCGGGGTGTCAATGCCGCGCGAGCATTCGGACACGCTGCCGCCCCTGGTCGTTCGCGCCAGAATCGGGCGAGACCTTCTTTCGAGTCATTGAATCGGAACGGACCGCCGGTTCGTTCTTGCTTCATTCGTTCTGCAAACGGCCACGCCAGCCCAGTTCGTGGGCTTGGCAAAGCTCAGGCAAGGCCGCTTCTCGCGAAGTGAGTTGGCTCCGGAATTCCTTGATCCTGAACGAGTCATAATCGAGACGAGACCGCTCCCAGGCGGTTTCAAACGTCTCTGAACGGAAGGTCATGAGTCTCTGCAGGAAGGGTTTCGAAGAACCCAAGCACCCAATTGCGGAAGCTTGCCTGCAAAGAGTTTTAGTCAGGAATTATAGATATTTCAATATCTTTAACTAAATATCGCGACTCTGAAACATTAAGGAGCAAGCCAGGACAAATGGCTTCTCATCTCAGTCTATCTCCCAACTGGGAGAAAAGTGGGTATTTCCGAACTCAGCCCGCGCCTCAGCCAGGATCAACGGCCACTCTTCCTCCGCGTAGCGCTCCGAAAGATGGAACAAACACAATGCTCCCACTCCCGCTGACGACGCCAACCGGCCCGCCTGTTTCGCGGTCAAATGCCGGTTCTTTTGAGCCAAGTCCAGGTCTTCGTGCCGGTATTGGCACTCACAGATCAAAAAGTCGCAGCCCTGGATGAAATTCGCGACCCGCTCCAGCTCTGCGTCATTGCCGAGTTCGAAATCGGTAAGGTAAGCCAGCGACGCTCCGGGCGTTTCCAAAAGGAGCTTTTCCTTCAGTTCTCCGATTCCATAGAACTTCCCACCGATCTCTACTTCTAGATCCCCCGAAGCCTCCGACTTGACCTGCTCCAGCCACCTTCCACCCGGTAACCCCAGTTCGCGGAGCCGTTGCGGATCGATGTTGATCTTGGAAGCTTCGCGAACCAGATACCCCATGGAGGGAGTTCCGTGATCCAGCTCAATGGCTGAAACGCTGAAGTCCGGCAAACGGAGGACGGTTCCGTTTTCGTCTCTACTCGCCCGCTCCAGGGGATGCCGTTCTGTGAAAGCTTCCGCTAGAAAAAATTCCGCGGAGGCCACCCCGGTGTCCTGAATCTCGTGGACCCGCCAGAGTCCGGGCCGGTCTCCATGGAGATTCCACAGAAAACCCTGGAACCGGTGGTGCATGATCTCGATGGCGCCAGGCGGTCCCCACACCTCCACGGGCCCCATCTCTCGTCCGTAGTTGGCGCGAAAAAACCCGTCGAAGCCCGCCACGTGATCCATGTGAAAGTGGGAAAAGAACACGTGGTCGATCGCCATCACGTCGCCGTGCTTGAGACGGGTCAAGCAGCCTTCACCACAATCGAAGAGCAAGCGGGTCTGCAGGTGGCCGGTATCCACCACCACGTAGAGCGCATTGTCCCGCCCCGGATCGCCCAGGATTTCATGCCGCAGCATGGTAATGGGTTAGGGCCTGCCGCCCAAACAAGCAAGCGCTTCGCCAGGAATGCGCCTGCCCGTGACTTAAAGCCAGCGCGCCAGCTCTTTCGACTCCGCCAATGAATCTGAGACCGAATAGCCGCGCCCCGCGTGGAGGGTCACTTCCCGCCCACCCTGGGTGCGGAACTGGAGGACCAGCGGATGATCGCCGGCATTCGCCTTGGCAAGTTCCTTGATAAAGAGCAGGTCTTCCACGGAATCCCGGCCGCAGGAAAGATGAAGGATGACGGGGCGGTTCTTCGCTCCGCCTCCATTACCATTGCCATTGCCATCGCCGTGACCATTGGCGCCGTTCTTCGCACCGTTTCCGTTGGGGACGGCGGGACGGGACGGGCCATTGCGCCGGGTTTGCTCGGGGTCCGGCATGGGTTCGGCCTGAATCGGGAAGATGTCTACCGCCGTGAGGCGCCGGGACTCGGAGCGGGCATCCATCTCCACCTTTGCCTTGAGCACAATGACCTTACCCTTGATTAGCAGGCTGCTCCGCTTGGCGTATTCATCGCTCCACACCATGACCTCCGTGGGACCGGTGAAGTCCTCCATGACCATGACGGCAAAGGGCTTTCCATCCCGGCGGGTGTACTTCACCTGCACTTCGCCCACGATGCCGGCAAAGAGGTACCCCTTGGAACCCTGCTTGAGCTGTTCGAGTTCGCCGATTTTTTTAAACCGCTCGTCTTCGATGGCGTGGCGGTAGGCATCCAGGGGGTGGCCGGTCACAAAGAACCCGAGCAGGTCTTTTTCGTGGGTGAGCATCTCTTCCTTGTTCCAGGTCACCACGTCTTCCGAATCCACACTGGGCGCGGGGGCGGCGGAGACGAGGTCCCCCATGTCAAAGAGCGACACCTGGCCGCTGGCCCGGTCGCGCTGCGCGGCGCTGGCGGAGGCAACCACCTGGCCGAGCCGGGAGAACATGGCGTCCCGCCACTCGCCCGTGAAGTCAAAGGCGCCGGCCTTGATCAGGCTTTCCAGGATCTTCCGGTTCACCTGTTTGGTGTCCAGCCGGGAACCGAAATCGTCCAGCGAGGCAAAGGGCCCGTTCTTCGCCCGCTCCGCGAGCGCCGTTTCCATGGCGGCTTCCCCCACGTTCTTGATGGCCGCCAGTCCGAAGCGGATGGCTTTCTTCTCTCCACCGGAGTGGTCTCCCGTGGCGGCTTCAGGCGCGAACTTCAAGGCACTGCGGTTCACATCTGGCGCCAGGATCTCGATACCCATGCGCTTACATTCCGCGACGAATACGGAGATTTTGTCCGTATTGTTAATCTCGTTACTAAGCAAGGCCGCCATGAACTCCACGGGGTAGTTCGCCTTTAGGTAGGCGGTGCGGTAGCTGATCAAGCCGTAGGCGGCGGAGTGGGACTTATTGAAGCCGTAGCCCGCGAATTTTTCCAGCAAGTCGAAGACTTCGTTGGCCAGCTTTTCGTGGATGTTGTTCACCCGTTTGCAGCCTTCCACGAAGATCTGGCGCTGCTTCACCATCTCCTCCAGCTTCTTCTTACCCATGGCGCGGCGGAGAAGGTCGGCGTCACCGAGGCTGTACCCGGCCAGGACGTTTGCGGCCCGCTGCACCTGCTCCTGGTAGATGAGAATGCCGTATGTCTCGGAGGAAACTTCCTCGAGAAGCGGGTGCAAGTACTCGACCTTTTTCTTCCCTTTCTTCCGGTCGATGTAGTCCGGAATGAGGTCCATGGGACCCGGACGGTAAAGCGCGATCAAGGCGATGATGTCTTCAATCCGGTCCACGCCGAACTGACGGCAGAGGTTCATCATGCCGCCAGATTCCAACTGGAACACGCCGATCGTCTCGCCGCGGTTCAGGAGGTCGAAGGTGGCTTGGTCATCCAAGCCGGTGTCATCGATTCGAAAGTCCGGCGTGTGCTGCTGAATGAGGTCCTCCGCGTCCTTGATGACGGTCAGGGTCTTCAGACCCAGGAAGTCCATCTTCAACATCCCCAACTCGGTCAGGGGGTTCATCGCGAACTGGGTCACGACTTCCCCTTCCTTCCCGCGCGTCAGCGGCACGTAGTCCGTGAGATCGCGGTCCCCGATCACCACCCCGGCGGCGTGAATGCCGGTGCCGCGCGTCAGTCCTTCCAGATAGGTGGCGTATTGCCAGAGCTGGTTGGTGGAATCCTCATTCTCAATGGCGTCCCGCAGCTCGGGATTCTTCTTTCGCGCGTCGGAGAGGGTAATGTTCAGCTCCGTGGGGATCATCTTGGCGATGCGGTCCCCTTCAGTGTAGCTGAGACCCATGACGCGGCCCACGTCCCGCACCACGCTTTTGGCCCCCAGGGTGCCAAAAGTGACGATGTGGGACACGGCCCGCTCCCCATACTTCTGGCGCACGTACTCGATGACCTTTCCCCGCCTTGCCTGGCAGAAGTCCACGTCAATATCCGGCGGCGAAATACGTTCCGGGTTGAGGAAACGTTCGAAAATCAGACCGAAGCGGATGGGACATAAGTCCGTAATACCCAAGACATAAGCGACCAGAGAACCCGCCGCCGAACCGCGCCCCGGACCCACGGGCACGCCGTTGTCCTTAGCCCACTTGATGAAGTCCCAAGTGATGAGGAAGTAACTCAGGAAACCCATGTCCTGCATGACCTTGATCTCGTAGTCGAGACGGGTCTTCAGTTCCTCATCGGTTTCGGCCTTCTCTTCCCCGTAGCGCCAAGCCAAACCCTCGTAGCACTTGTCCCGGAAATACTCTTCCCGGCTCTGACCGCCCGGCGCGGGGAACTGGGGATACTTGGCGGAACTGGTGGAGTCCAGTTCCAGTTCCACGTTGCACTTTTCAGCAATCTCCAGCGTGTTCGCCAAGGCCTCGGGCACGTCCTTGAACAGCGCCCGCATCTCGTTGGCCTTCTTGAAATAGACCTCCGGGGAGTAGCGCATCCGGTTCTCATCCATCAGCAGGGAGTTCGTGCCGATGCAGATCATGACGTCGTGCGCCTCGTGATCGTTCCGGTTCAGGAAGTGAACGTCGTTCGCGGCGACCAGAGAAAGGTCGAACTCTTTGCTGAACTCCACGAGCTGGGCATTGCACTTGCGCTGCTGCTCCATGCCGTGGTCGTGCATTTCCAGGTAGAAATTGTCCCGGCCGAAAATGTCGATGAACTCGCCGACGCTGCGGCGGGCGGCGTCGAGCTGTTCTTCCTGGATGAATTGGTTGATCTCCCCGTTGATGCACCCGCTCAGGCAGATGAGACCTTCCGAGTGCTCGGCGAGGGCTTCTTTGTCGATCCGCGGCTTATAGTACATGCCCTCCAGGTGGGCCTTACTGACCAGCTTGATCAGGTTTTCCCAGCCCTTGTTCGTGGCGGACAGAAGGGTGAGGTGAGAGTTCCGTTTCTTTCCCGGATCGGTCTTCCGCTCGTCCATGCCGATGCCGGGAGGCGTCAGATACACCTCGCACCCAATGATGGGTTTGATTCCGGCTTTCTTCGCCTGCGTGTAGAACTCAATGGCGCCGAACACATTACCGTGGTCCGTCATCGCCACCGCCGGCATCTTGTAGCGCACCGCTTTGGCCATCAGGTCCTTGATCCGAACCGCGCCGTCCAGGAGCGAGTACTCCGTATGAAGGTGCAGGTGAACAAAGGGATCGGCGGCCATGGCAGGAAAAAACAGAGACAGAAACTGGGAAAACGGGAAGACCGTTAAGAGACTGTTGGAAAGCGGCTGGATGCCGAACCGCGAGCCACTTTAGTGTCTGGCGCGACGCCGCGAGCGAATGGGTCAAGACCCATGAGCGAGTGGCAACAAAGCCAGACGCGAAAAGGGCCGCGGCCCGAAGGGTTGGTTGAATCCATTTCCGCGAAGCGGCAAGTATTCTTGTCTCCTTCCATCCAAAGTTCGGCGTTCAGGCGTTTTCCAACAGTCTCTTAAGCCATCTTAGACTTTGGTCCGGGGGGCGCAAGCGCCGCCTTTTTCCATCGGGGCGAAAAAATTCCGGCCCAGCAGTATCGGGACGAAAGGTCTCTTTTCCAGTCCTGAGGTCGACTCAGATATTGGGTTTTGCTCTGTCCCCCGGCACTCGAATTCCCGTATCGCGTCCCTGATCAGGTCAGCACGAATGCCGGCTACCACGCCAATTTCTTCGTTTCCCGCCCGGTTGATGGCCGGCCCGCCGCTGTCGCCATATCTCAAGAAGCTACGATTCTTGGTGAGGATTCGGCAAAAGTCCGAGAACTTGCCTACATTCACATCAAGATCGGCTCGCTTGGCGACCTGATTGAGCCGCTTGTCATGCACCAGCGGATCTCCGAAAAGCATGATAGGCGCTCCCATCGGCACCTCTCCGGAAGCGAGGGGAAAACAGGCGGGCGTCGGGAAAGGCACTTTGACCAGGGCCAAGCCGTCCCCCCTTCCCCCCCTGAATCACTTGCAGGGGAATGAGCGACGCAAGCTCCAGCTCTTTCAGCTCGCCTTGAGTCAGCTGAAACTCATTCGAAGTCAGAGGGCCCGGGAGGATCTCGATCGCTCTTTCCGTGCTTTCACTTTCCACCACTCCCGGGCCCGGGTCCGGCCGAGACAATCGTGGAAACGACTGGCGTCCCCCTCTCTTGCCCAACCAGAAAGTGGGACTTTTGGGTATTCGGATCCACGAGGACGAAAGGAGCGCTTCCTTTCAAGTTGTGATTGCCCCTCAGGCAATAGCCTTCCCCTGAAATCGGCGCCAGGAGACCCGTCCTAATCCTGACGCCACTCGTGGTACTTGTATTGCCAGAGTGGTGGGCGCTTTGAATGTTTTCCTAGGTATCGACCAGCGGGATGCTCCTGTCCCAAGCTACCGCAGATGTCGATTTTTCATCGGCGATGACTTGAAATAGCGCAAGCTCATCCGGAACCGCGCATTCCTTCCGAGAATCTGAGCACGAAAAGGCGAGCAGACTGACGGCTTAGCCGCGATAGGCCCCAAATCCAATGGGCCTCAATCATCCAGCCCGCGGGCGGCAGCGACGAAAGCCTGGACCCGGTCGAAGTCCACCGGGTTCGTCAAATGGCCGTCGTATTTGAGAGAACTTCCCACAATGACGCCGTCCGCATAGGCGAGCAGATCCTTCACGTTTTCGACATTGGCCCCACTGCCGACCAGCAGGAAGGCATTCGGACAGACTCCGCGAACGGCCTTCAAATCTTCCTCCACCACGGCGGCGCCGGTGCCCCAGCCGGACACAATGAGCCCATCCGCCTGCCCCCGCTGGAGCGTGTCCAGAGCGGCCTTTTCGATCGGCGCTTCGCCGAGCGGAGCGGCATGTTTGACCAAAATGTCCGCAAACACCCGGACCGCCGGGCAAATCGCCGCGCGCTTCCGCATCGTGGAATAGGCCTGGCCCTGGATGATTCCCTGGTCCGTCACCATCGCCCCTGAATGCACGTTCACCCGGATAAAGGTGCCACCCGCGGCGGCACAGAGTGCCAGGGCGGAGTGCGCGTCATTCCGCAGCACATTGAACCCGTAAGGAATCGAAATTTCTTCTTTAATGGCCTGTGCCGCGCAAGCCATGGCGGCCAGCGTCTCAGGCTCCACCGTTCCAGCGGTGAATGGCGCGTCGCCAAAATTCTCGATGATCAACGCGTCCATCCCGCCGTGCTCGTAAGTCCGCGCATCGTGCAGGGCGCGCTCGATCACGGTGTCCATGCTGCCCGCGTAGCGGGGCGCGCCGGGCAGCGCCGGGAGATGAACCACACCGGCAAGGAAGGGGTTGGCTTCTGCGATCATCTGTCTCTACATCTGGCCGCTCCGCCGGATGCGCAACGCAGGAATTGCCCAGCGGCGGCTATTCCTTGATATCGGCTACGGAATCCAGATGGATCACGGTCTTTTGCTTCATCGGCACGGTCATGGGCGCCTCTCCGCCAAGGGGATTTGGCATGGTGATGGTCAAGTCCATGGACTGCTCGGAATACCGCTGAATGCCGAGCGCCTTGTCGAAGCACAGCTTTCCGGAAATGGTGGACTCGTCGATCTGGATAGCGGAAACCGGGCCCAAGCCTCCTGCCGTATCCCCGGAGCCTACTCCAGCCGCCTCAAGGTCGACTTCGCCGGCAAATTTCCCAACGGTCTCGATAACCGCCACGGGGTGCCCATCCATTTCCTCGTCGCCCGTATAGGTAAAGGTCAGGTCCGCCATCATCGCGCCGTAACTTCCAGCCGCCAGTTCCCGGTCCGTCGACCAGGTATCGCCCGGCTTCACGGTGTTTCCCGGAAGGGACGCCGTCAGGGCCACCACGAACTGCTCCAAGACTTCCGGACCCAGTTTGGCGGACATGGCCCCCAATCCGCCCGCGCCAGCCGGGGCCGGGCTCTCTCCCCCAGCGGCGTTGCCTTCCGCCTCCACGGAAAGAACGTTCCCCTCCGAGTCCAGTTCCAGCCGCACCAGACGCCCCAGAATGTCCGCGAACATGGGGGCGAAAAGATTCGCTCCACCATCTGTTTGTTTGGAATCATAGGTCATGTCCATGCCCATGGCGGTGGTCTTCATCACCACGTGATCCAATGTCGCCTTTAAGACCGTGGCCGCCTGGGCGTCCGCTTCTTCGTCCGGTGCCCAACTCTGAATGATGAAGCTTTGGGTCATGTTTACCTTCTGCTCCATGGACTGCTCGCCAAAGGGAATCTGCATGACGATGTTGTTCTCCAGGGTCATGTGGTATTCCTTACCAGGAGCATAGGTCGCTTCGAGGGTAACGGAACCGTCCTGCGCCCAGCTGCTGAAAGTGTTCCACAGACAAAGCACGGCCGTTGCAAAAAATGTAGCGGAATGGAATCGGGGTGTTCGAAACATAGCCGTATTGGGTCTTTTCAATGACTTACCAAAACAACGAATCACATTCGCCATCAGAGATCAATCCCAGTGCACTTTTCATCCTACTCGAAAAATGGAGCACCCGGTGCCAGTTGATTGGGAATTATCGGCCGGTCCAGCCAGTGTGAACCCGACTCTTGCACCGCCGTCAGGAATGAGGGCCGGATGAACTTGAGCCTTTCTACAACTTGGCCGTTTTCCTCTATCTTTACGTAAAGACCTTCCATCAGCACTTCGGGATCGGTCTCTCGCAGGGCCTGCTCCGGATCGAGTCCGCGGCTTTCGCACACCTCCCGGAGTGTCTGGAGATGCCCTTTTTCGATATACGCAGAGTGGCCAATCATTCCGGTCATGGAAGACGGAACCTGAAGCGTTCCTTCGTGAAGCACGGGAACGCTTTCCATGGGAGCGCTGCCCAGCAAATCCCTGCGGCGGGACGTGGACAGGAAACCACCGGCCTCCCGGTCCAACACGTCAAACTCCAGAAAATAGTGCGGCAGATGCGTGTAGAAAAGGGTATGGCGGGCATAGACCCACTCTCCATAGAGCGTGTAGCGATCCCCCAGCACCTCCCAAAACGCGGCGGCGTGCCGGTTCGCCCACTGCTTGAAAAGGGAAAAGTGTCTCTCTCTCGGTCCGCCGGTCAGGTAGTGTCCCCGGCTCTGCAGCCAGAGGTTTCCTTTTTCATCAAAACTGATGGCGGCATTCGCCCCATCCACCTTCTCTTCGATCACCAGGTGTCTCCCGGCAAGTTTCTGAAACGGAACGCTTTCCAGGTCCTCGTCCCCCGGCTGGAGTCGCGAACCGGCGAGATGAGGCGTCCGGGGATACTTAACCAGGGATGGCGGTTCAGGCATTTTCGGTTTTCAGGGTAACAACGGCTAGAAGGTGGCCCGGAACGGCATCGAACTGAATTCGCTTCACCTCTGGAAGATCGAAAAGGCCCTCCAGGCGTGAACGGGTCAGTAAGTGAATGTGCTCGGGATTGTCGTCTTCCTTCGATGGCACGGACACGAGGACGGCCCGGTTGGCAAGCCTGACACAGGCCCGGCAGGCCGCTTCCACCTCTGGAACATGCTCGAGCACTTCCAACGCAGTCACCACATCATGATTCTCAAGGGAGTCCACCGTCTCTTTCTTTGTGACATCTCCTTGAATGACGGAAATATTCTTCACCCCGCCGGCTGCGACCGTTTCGATCTGACGGGCTCTTACCGCGGAAGTTTCCACCGCCATGACCGGCAGGTTGGGAAACGCATCCAGCAAGGGCCACAAGAACGCTCCCCTCCCGCTGCCGATGTCCAGCAGCGAACCGGGATCAAACGCCCGGAGCATTCCCAGGACTTTCGTAACCCTGGAAAGGTTCATCGTCCGCTTGAACCGGTGCAGCCTGAGACCACTCGCCAAACCCGCCTGGGTAATCTCCACACACTCAAGGTCTGATAAGGTTGCCCAGTCTTCGCGAACCCACGCTTCCGGGAAAACGTTCGAAGGCAACTGGCCCCACAACACCTTACCCCGGACCATGGCCGCGGCGAGTCTGACAAAGTAGAATTCCTGGATTTCGGAGAGAATCACGCGCAGTCTAGTTACTTTCCGTGCATCCCTTTCTCCAGCGAATTGCCAGCCGCCAAGTCCCTTCCCTTTCCGAATGGATTGAGGGCCTGGGCGGAGATTTCGTGACGCTGAGGGAACTGGAAGATACCCCTCAAGATCCGGAGTGGCACGCGGAAGGTCACGCAGGCGTTCACACCGATATGGTTCTCACGGAAATGGGCGAAATTCTTAAGCCTGGCGGCGAAGGCACACATCTTTCCCCGGAAAAGAAACGAATTCTCGCGCTCTCCGCCCTGCTGCATGACGTGGGGAAAATCTTCACCACCCGTAAAGCGGAGATGGATGGGCGAGAACGGATCGTCTCTCCCCGCCACCCTGCCGTGGGACGCTCCTGGTTTGCCATGCGGCATCATGCCCTGGGTCTTCCCTGGGAAAATATCGCCCGAATCCTGGAAGGCATCGGACACCACCACGATCCTCGAAAATTGATCTCAGATGAAGCTGGAGAGTTCGGGTTCCGCAAACTGGCCCGGCTCTGCGACCTGGAGTTGGTCTATCTCCTGGCCCTCGCCGATCTCCGGGGCCGGAGGAACCAAGGAGGTAACGAGAGCGCTCTGGAAAAGCTGGAGCTTTTTCGCCTGATGGCCGTGGAATTAGGACTCTGGAACAACCCGGCCCCCTGGAAGGACTGGGAGGAAGTCATCAACACAGAGCTTTCAGATCAACCCGACTCGTTCCGGCAACACGTTCTGGCTCAAGGCATTCGGGACGCGGAGGCGGGCAAGATCGCCACGCCCCAGGAAGCAATTGCCCGGTCTTACAGCTGGAGGGACCGTCCTTCTTGCGCCCTGACCCTTCTATGCGGCCCCGCCGCCTCGGGAAAAACCACCTGGGTCGAAGATTACGGAAACGGTCACGCCGTAGTCAGCTTGGATCGTCTGCGGAAGGACTTGGACGTCAAACGAATGACCCGCCGGATGGAAGGCCGCGTGTTACAATCGGCCCAAGCGGAATTGCGAA
This sequence comes from Verrucomicrobiia bacterium, assembly GCA_030427505.1. Lineage (GTDB taxonomy): Bacteria > Verrucomicrobiota > Verrucomicrobiia > Verrucomicrobiales > DEV007 > JAUICH01. Next base: position 105,620 of record JAUICH010000008.1, on the reverse strand, counting down.
ATCACTTGGCCAAAGGCCGGCCTGTCATTTGGGATGCGACATCTCTAACACGGGACCGCCGGGCTCCGTTGATTCGGGCAGGTCTCGACTACGGAGCCTACGTGAAAGTAGTTGCTTTCTCAGTGCCGTGGAACGTCCTGGCAAAGCGAAATCAGGAACGCCCGGACCCGGTGCCTGAGTCCGTTCTTCTCAATCAGGTTGAGCGCTTTGAATGGCCTTTCGCGAGCGAAGCCCATTCACTTAATACGGAAATCTACTTAGAGTAGCCATTGGGCCAGAGCCCTTTCGCGAATACATAGACCTTCCTCCTCTCTACTTTGAGTAGAACGGCGGAACCCGTACAAGAAAAACCACCCCGTCCGGAGACGGGGTGGTAATTAAACTGGCAACGACCTACTCTCACACGGCCTATCGCCGCACTACCATCGGCGCTGCAGCGTTTCACTTCCGGGTTCGGGATGGAGCCGGGTGGTTCCACTACGCTATGGTCACCAGAATCCCGATCTTAAGCTTCGCCATGTTTCCGTAGCGAAGGAAGAGCGGACTTCCAGCGGCCATCATGAGTCGATGGTCTGTCTATCGTTCCAGTATGTTGAGAAAGAGCAACTTTGCTTCTCCGGTCGAGAAACAATCGATGCCTTCAGATTGCAGGCGCTAGGCGCCTGGCCTGTTCTCTGACAACTGCATAATGAAGTAAGATACGTTAACTACTTTTCGCGGCCAGCGCACTTTCGTGCATTGGCTTGCTGCTTTCCGGATCTCTAACAGAGAACGGTTAGCGTTAGCTATTCAGTGTAAATCCTCTCAAGAAAGAGGGAACAAGTCGAACGGATGATTAGTACTACTAAGCTAAACACATTACTGCGCTTACACCCGTAGCCTATCGACGTGGTAGTCTTCCACGATCCTTCAGGGAAAATTTATCTTGGGAGTAGCTTGGCGCTTAGATGCTTTCAGCGCTTATCTATTCCGCACTTAGCTGCCCTGCCATGCCGTTGACACGACAACAGGAACACCAGAGGTGCGTCAAACTCGGTCCTCTCGTACTAGAGTTTGAACCCCTCAATTTTCCTACGCCCACAGAGGATAGAGGACCGAACTGTCTCGCGACGTTCTGAACCCAGCTCGCGTGCCACTTTAATCGGCGAACAGCCGAACCCTTGGGACCTTCTCCAGCCCCAGGATGTGACGAGCCGACATCGAGGTGCCAAACCGCGCCGTCGATATGAACTCTTGGGCGCGATCAGCCTGTTATCCCTAGAGTACCTTTTATCCGTTGAGCGATGGCAATTCCATATTCAACCACCGGATCACTTAGGCCTACTTTCGTATCTGCTTGACATGTCCGTCTCACAGTTAGGCGGGCTTGTGCCTATACACTCGACACGTGATTGCCAACCACGCTGAGCCCACCTTCGCGCTCCTCCGTTACTTTTTGGGAGGATACCGCCCCAGTAAAACTGACCGGCTGCCATGGTCCCCACTCCCGATGAGGGATGCGGGTTAGATTTCCCATATTTAAAAGGTGGTGTCTCATTGGCGACTCGGCTACCCCCTCAAGGGCAGCTTCGCAGTCTCCCACTTACGCTGAGTATCAAAAACGAGAAACCAGTAACAGCTTACAGTTAAGGTTCATAGGGTCTTTCCGTCCTTCTGCGGGTAGGCGGCATCTTCACCGCCACTACAATTTCACTGAGCGCCCGGTTGAGACAGCGGTCAACTCGTTACACGATTCGTGCAGGTCGGAACTTACCCGACAAGGAATTTCGCTACCTTAGGACCGTTATAGTTACGGCCGACATTCACCAGGACTTGAGCTCGAAGCTTCGCCCGAAGGCTAACCTCTCGTCTTAATCTTTTGGCATTGGTCACGTGTCACATCCTATACATCCTCTTTCGAGTTCGCAGAATGCTGTGTTTTTGCTAAACAGTCGGTTGACCCCTTTCACTGCGGCCTGCCGAAGCAGGCACCCCTTATCCCGAAGTTACGGGGCTATTTTGCCGAGTTCCTTAACCAGGGTTCACTCTTACGCCTTAGTATACTCTACTCACCCACCTGTGTCGGTTTGCGGTACGGGCGGCCATGGGAACATGTATAAGCTTTTCTTGGCAGATGATTTGAAAGATCCAGATCGGCCGTAGCCTCACTGTCCCCTTGCGGGACCGCCACTTTCAATCGGCGGACTTTCTCCACTCCTGCGTCCCTCATACACTTAACCATAGCCGGCGCGGAAATATTAATCCGCTTTCCATCGCCTACGCCCTTCGGCCTCGGCTTAGGTCCCGGCTAACCCTGGGACGACGATCGTTGCCCAGGAAACCTTGGGTTTACGGCGGGCAGGAATTTCACCTGCCTTAACGTTACTCATGTCTGCATTCTCTCTTGTTAGCACTCCACCTTCAGTCGCCATCAGGCTTCGAGGCGCTAACAATGCTCCTCTACCGCGCTTGCGCGCCCAGAGCTTCGGTATACCGCTTATCGCCAATCATTTTAGGCGCAAGGTCACTCGATGAGTAAGCTATTACGCACTTTTTAAATGGTGGCTGCTTCTAAGCCAACATCCTCACTGTCTTAGTAATCTCACATCCTTTCCACTGAGCGGTATTTGGGCACCTTAGCTGCTGATCTGGGTTGTTTCCCTTTCGACTATGAAGCTTATCCCCCACAGACTCACTGCCGCGCTACACCCCATGGTATTCGGAGTTTGATTGAGTTTGGTACCCGGGTATGGGCCCTAGCTCATTCAGTGCTCTACCCCCATGGGTCAGCACGCGACGCTGTACCTAAATACATTTCGAGGAGAACCAGCTATCACGGGGTTTGATTAGCCTTTCACTCCTACCCACAGCTCATCCGAGCCTTTTTCAACAGACACCGGTTCGGTCCTTCACTCGATTTTACTCGAGCTTCAACCTGGCCATGGGTAGATCACCTCCGCTTCGGGTCTAGCCCCTGCAACTAAATCGCCCTATTCGGACTCGCTTTCGCTACGCCTGCGCCCCAGAAGGGCTTAAGCTTGCTGCAGACACTAACTCGCAGACTCATTAAGCAAAAGGCACGCCATCACCCCCGAAGGGGCTTTGACACCTTGTAAGCATATGGTTTCAGGTTCTATTTCACTCCGCTCGCAGCGGTACTTTTCACCTTTCCCTCACGGTACTGGTTCACTATCGGTCGCCAACTAGTATTTAGCCTTACGCGATGGTCCGCGTAGATTCATGCAGCGTTTCACGTGTGCTGCATTACTCAGGGACACCCTAGGGCTGATCGGATTTTCGATTACAGGCCTTTCACCTTCTATGGAGCAACTTTCCAGAAGCTTCATCTAATCGTTTCAGTCCCATGACGGGGCCCTACAACCCCGAAGGCAAAGCCTCCGGTTTGGGCTGTTCCGCTTTCGCTCGCCACTACTTACGGAATCGATTCTCTTTCTTTTCCTCTGGTTACTGAGATGTTTCACTTCACCAGGTATCGCGAACTCTTCCCTATGTATTCAGGAAGAGACGACCAGGCATGACCCTGGCCAGGTTACCCCATTCGGAAATCCCCGATTAAGCTTGTTTGCAGCTAGTCGAGGCTTATCGCAGCTTACCACGTCCTTCATCGCCTGTTGGCACCAAGGCATTCACCATATGCTCTTAGTAACTTGTTCCCTATTCTTGAATAGGATTGATCTCTCCGCCCGCTCCAGAGTTGATTCCCTCCCTTTTACGAGAAGGTTTCCAAACCACCGGACGGTTCGACCAAAATTTTCGCCGTTCATGTTAAGTAAATCCAAGATGCGCAAGCCGAATACCAGCGACGGAAAATTGCCGGTATTCAATTATGCTGTGCAAATTGTAGTCTTGTATTTTACCCACTATGCAGTTGTCAAAGAACGAGCCATCTGTCGGCTTATCGATTTGGATTGATACTTTGGAGAAGCGGTTTCCACCGAGACAAACTCTAATACCCTTACGCAGCTTCCTTCACTGAGTGGTGGGTCTGACAGGGCTCGAACCTGTGACCCCCGCCTTATCAAGGCGGTGCTCTAACCAACTGAGCTACAGACCCGTTTCCATCAGACACCCCATCGCCTGGATTTGACTCCCGGCTTCAGCGGCTGCTTTCGTAAAGGAATAAAGAGATGGTGGAGGCAAGGAGATTCGAACTCCTGACATCCAGCTTGCAAAGCTGGCGCTCTACCAGCTGAGCTATACCCCCAGCTTATCCTGGCTTTTTTCCGCGCCATCGCATCAACCATAAACCGGAGAAGTAAAGACTAATCGGGACGTTGCACGGCTCGAATCACGAGACACGCGCTTGAATAACTTAAGTCGCAGAATCCTTTCGAACTCCACGGACACCGTATTTCCACTTTATGCAGAAACTTAGGTGTCGACCTCTTCACACGGACGTTTTGGTGTCCGGTGAATGACTCCCTAGAAAGGAGGTGATCCAGCCGCAGGTTCCCCTACGGCTACCTTGTTACGACTTCATCCCAGTTACCACCTACACCTTCGAGCCCTGCCTCCTTGCGGTTAGCTCAGACACTTCGGGTGCGGGCGGCTTCCATGATGTGACGGGCGGTGTGTACAAGACCCGGGAACGTATTCACGGCGCCGTAGCTGATGCGCCATTACTAGCGATTCCGACTTCACGCAGGCGAGTTGCAGCCTGCGATCCGAATTGAGCCCAGTTTTTTGGATTTCCTCCACCTCGCGGTATCGGTTCACATTGTACTGGGCATTGTAGTACGTGTGCAGCCCTGGGCATAAGGGCCATACTGACTTGACGTCGTCCCCACCTTCCTCCCAGTTAAACTGGGCAGTCTGAACAGAGTCCCCACCATTACGTGCTGGCAACAGTTCACAGGGGTTGCGCTCGTTGCGGGACTTAACCCAACATCTCACGACACGAGCTGACGACAGCCATGCAGCACCTGTGCAAGTCCAGCCGAACTGACATCCTGCTTTCACAGGACTATGACAAGCATGTCAAGCCCAGGTAAGGTTCTTCGCGTTGCATCGAATTAAGCCACATACTCCACCGCTTGTGCGGGTCCCCGTCAATTTCTTTGAGTTTTAACCTTGCGGCCGTACTCCCCAGGCGGCTCGCTTAACGCGTTAGCTCCGGCACGGAAGGGGTCGAATCCTCCCACACCAAGCGAGCACCGTTTACTGCTAGGACTACAAGGGTATCTAATCCTTTTCGCTCCCCTAGCCTTCGTGCCTGAGCGTCAGTAAGTGTCCAGAGTCTCGCCTTCGCCACTAGTGTTCCTCACGATATCTACGCATTTCACTGCTACACCGTGAATTCCAGACTCCCCTCCACTACTCTAGCAAGGCAGTATCGGATGCAGTTCCGGGGTTGAGCCCCGGGCTTTCACATCTGACTTACCCTGCCGCCTACGCACGCTTTACGCCCAGTAATTCCGAACAACGCTTGGGACCTTCGTATTACCGCGGCTGCTGGCACGAAGTTAGCCGTCCCTTCCTCTTCAGATACTATCAATACGGGTAGCTCTTAACCTCCCATACCTTACTCTCTGATGACAGGAGTTTACAACCCGAGGGCCGTCATCCTCCACGCGGCGTCACACCATCAGGCTTGCGCCCATTGTGAATGATTCTCGACTGCTGCCACCCGTAGGTGTCTGGACCGTGTCTCAGTTCCAGTGTGACTGATCATCCTCTCAGACCAGTTACCCGTCGTCGCCTTGGTAAGCCGTTACCTCACCAACAAGCTGATAGGCCGCGAGCCAATCTGGAAGCGGCAGGTCCGAAGATCCCCACCTTTAATCCTTGTAAGATGCCTTACTGAATCACATGCGGTATTAATCCGAGTTTCCCCGGGCTATCCCCCACTTCCAGGCATGTTGCTCACGTGTTACTCACCCGTTCGCCACTAGGAATCCTCAAAGCAAGCTTTAATGATTCCCCGTCCGACTTGCATGTCTTATCCACGCCGCCAGCGTTCGTTCTGAGCCAGAATCAAACTCTCCGTAAAACGTAAACTGACTTCCATATTTCACTTCAGGTTGGAGTGAGAATTCTGACCTGAAGCTACTGGAAAATCTTTGACGGTTTACTTAACAGCGCATTCCCGGCCCTTCCTTAAATCCAACCGAAGTCAGATCCTTGAAAAAGCCCGCAATCCCTGCTGCTAAGTCAACCCGCGCGTCACGCGTTTTTTACCGCGCAACGCACCGATTAGCCTTTTCTTCTCCACTGATATCTCTCACTCCTTTTGGCATCATCCAAGCTTACACTTAGAGACGCGGCACCCCATTTTCTGGTGGCGCCCGGAACAAGATTATCAGCCAAACTCTAAAAGATCGCTTATCCTTGGGGATAAAAAAGCCGATCGCAATCTTCACCGCGATCGACAGTTGCCTGCCCAAGCCCGACGTGTTCCGGTCGGTTTTGCTACTCTACGCATTCCCCTGAGAGGGTCAACAGCTTTTCGTCGTTTTTTTTCGTTTTTTCCTTCACGCCCCTCCCTCCGGTATGTTTGAATAATTGTCCCGCTGGAGTAAAAAGGTCCTCTTACTCGCTATTCCAACGGAGCATTGAGTCTGGGCGGATGTCACCCCGGCGCCGCCGGTTTCGCTTCAATCCCACCCTTAAACTTTTTCGCCCACCCAGGCCGCGTGGGCGGATCGAGGGCGTGACGCCAAGGCGGAATTCGCCCCATGACATAATCCTTGCGCCTCCACTCCGGCGCATCATTAATACCCACACGCCACGAGGACCCGCCGGCCGCATAAGGCCCGCCCCCTCTCAGTGGCCCCGGAAATCAATGTCACCCGAGGGAGGCCCGCTACTGGAGAACATGCTCGTTAGAGGCGCGCGGCAACGCGCCGCCACCGGGCCGGAACCTTCCTCCACCCCGTCACCTCAACCCGTTTCGTCATCGTGACCCAAGCAGACTTTTCCACCGCGGGCTCCGCCTCCACCCACCCAGGGCCGGGTACCGTGTCCGGCGAGAGCCCCAAAGCCCACACCGCCATCCTCGGCGGGGGACCTTGTGGCCTCTATGCCGCCCTGACCCTGGCCAAGGCGGGAAAGAAGGTGGTCCTCATCGAGAAGGAAGAGGTCCTCGGCGGCCTGGCCCGCGGGCACAAGCGCGGCGAAAACTTCTACGACCTGGGCGTACACATGCTGCACGCCTTCGACCAGGAGGTCTTCGAGACCATGCGCGACATCATGGGCGACGAGCGCATCGAGGTAGACCTGAATGCTAAGATCAAGTGGGCGGGGTCCTTCTACCGCTACCCGCTTCAGTTCACCGACATGGTAAAGGGCATGAATCCCTTCATCCTCTTTAAATGCTGCGCCGGTCTCCTGGCCTACCAGTTCTACTTTAAACTCAAGCCCCGCGTGCCCAAGGACGCGGAGGAAGCCCTCATCCAACTCTACGGCCGGCCGCTCTACGAGTTCTTCTTTAGGGAGTTCACCCACCGCTACTGGGGCTTCCCCCCCACGGAGATGTCCGCCACCTTCATCATGACGAAGATGCCGCGCCTGTCCGCCGTGGACGTCATCCGCAATGCCCTGGCAAAGATCGGCATCAAGGGCAACAAGGTGGAGGCCGTCGAAAGCGCGCTGAGCAAAGAGACCCTGCACTACTCCCGCAACGGCGCCGAAGCCATGCCCCGGCTCGTGGCCGGGGAAATCGAGCGGCTCGGCTGCCACGTCATCACCAGCGCGGAGGTCAGCGGCATCTCGCTGGACCCGGACGGGAAGCGCGTGACCGGCATTACTTACCGGAATACTAAGACGGGAGACGAATCCAGCGTCGCCTGCGAAAACGTCATCTCCACCATCCCCATCCGCAGCTTTGCCGAAGCCTTTGGCGACGCCCTGCCGGACGAAGTGCGCCAGTCCGCCAAACAACTCCGCAACAAAGGCGTCGCGGTCTACGGCCTCCTCGTGAATAAGGAAAAGGCCATCGACGCGCTCTACATTTATTACCGCAACCACGTCTTCCACCGCGTGGGCGAGCCGAAGAACGCGGGCCTCACCGTGAATCCGCCCGACCACACCGTGCTCATCGTGGAGACCACCTGCGAAGTCGGTGACGCCAAGTGGAATGGCGAACAGAGTGTCATCGACCAGATCGTCGCCGACCTCGAAGCCGAGAAGATCTGCACGCGAGACGACATTGTGGAAACCCACCTCCTGCGCACCCCGCACGGCTATCCCGTCTTTTCCCTGGGCTTCGAGCCTCACCTGGAAAGCGTCCAGAAGTTCATCGATGGCCTGGAAAACGCCCAGACCACCGGCCGCCAGGGCGGCTTCTGCTACCCCAACATGCACAAAGCCATGCGCATGGGCGCCACCGCCGCGGAAAAGGTGCTGGGAGTGACGAAGGAAAGTAAGGAAGAGTAGAACTAAAAAAGAAGCGCCCCTCCGGGCTCCCCGTCTGCCACCAGTCCGCGGCCCTTCTTTCTCGTCTTTCCAGAAGAAAACGACCGCCCTCCCAGGCCCACCCATACCGGGACAGGGGGCCTTACTTCTTGTCCGGGTCCGGCTCCAGGTAGTCAGAGCCGCCAAGACATCGCAGTCCCTGATCCAGGACTTGGAACGTCATCAAGGTCACTTCGTCTTTTTCGATCTTGAAAACGTCGATTCCTGGCGCGGGGGGCTGTTTCCAAACGATTTTCAGATCCCGCCCAAAAGGGAGAGAGGTCTGTTGCTTTTTGAGTTCCGATCCGTCGCGATAGATAGACAGCCGGAGCGCTCCGTCCAGAGGGTGTGGTTCCGATCCCTTAAACGGAAGTCCTATCACCCGGTAGTGTTTGTCGGGGGAGACCGACTCCAGGCGGAACCGGCCCGGCATGAAGACGATCATCGCCGCCAGCGCCACCACACCCAGCGCCGCCGCGACGGCCAGATTTCGCAACAGGGTTCTCATCGCGGAAACTGTGCGCCGGACTTTCGGTCTTGTCACTTCTTCATCCCCCGGCCCGGCCAAACGGCGGGCAGACTTTTCACGGCGCAATTTTCGTCCCGCCCCCCACGCCCCAAGTCAGGTGACCTTCCCGGGCGCCCTGGAAACGGCCGGAAGAACCATCAGCGACCAGAGCAGAACGAGCGAGCGAGCGCTCCACAGCCCCGTACGCGCCCAGTTCCCGGCAATGAGTTCTTCGATCACAGTGTCCGACCATTCCCTGGATAGAGCCCGGTGTACGGGAACCTGCACCAGGAAGGTCACGAGCCAGATCGCGGCCACCAGCAAAGCTCCCGCCACCATCGGGACCCGGATCGGGGACCTCCAAAAATACCAGGCGCTTCCCAGCGCCAACCCAAGTTCCAGAATCATGAGTGGCGCAACCACCACTCCAATCCTGCCCGAATGCTCCGCATGATAAGCCAAAAATTCCGGGGGACTGACCTGCAAAAATTGTGGGTAAACCAGCACCTGGACCAGCCAGACCATTCCGGTCATGGCCGCGGTGACGAAACACTGCGCCAGGAGCAAAGCCCATCCCAGATAAGATTTCATAGTCAGTTTACGAGCCGTCCTTGAGCCGGAGCAGAACGAATCCCTTGATTCGGACTTCTTTTCGCAAAACACGCCACCCATGGTATGGGATGCGGCGCCTGCAAATTTCCATCCTTGTCTGTCAGAACACTGCCCTGTATCTCAATCTCAAACATTGGCCCTTAAGCTCAGCAGGCTAAACTTCCATCAAAGTCATGGAAATCCTGATGTTACGTGTTGCCTGGGCGGGAATGCTCCTTGGGGTGATTTCGGGAGCGGTTATTGGCTTATTCTTCCACCGCGAAGACTGGATGGGCGGCTACAACAGCTTTCGCCGGCGGCTGACCCGCCTCGGTCATATTTCCTTTTTCGGGTTGGGTTTCGTGAACTTTGCTTTCGTCCTCACCCTCTACGTCACGGAAGTGAGGGCCCCGTGGGAAGCCATCGCCGCGGCGGGATTCATCACTGGCGCCGCCATGATGCCGGCGATCTGTTTTCTCAGCGCGTGGAAGAAGCCGTTCCGCGCGCTTTTCTTCATCCCCGTGAGCGGGGTCTTAACCGGCGTGGTGGCTACCCTGGCCGGAATGTAACCTTCCCTTCCCCCTGGGATGCATCGTCTGTCTCGATGTTTCGAAAAAAGGGATCAATTTCCCAAATAGTCGCGTTCCGGCCATTGTAGGGGGAACCATGAAGCTAGGGTTGATCGCAATGAGTGGCGTGCGCTGCCACAACCAGGAACTCATGGAGATGGGTTTGAACCTTCCCGGTTTCGTGGAACGCAGCAAGGTCATCGCCTCGCTCCCAAGCCTGGGCTTGCTGACCCTGGCCGGAATGACGCCGGACAGTCTTGAGGTTGAATATGTGGAAGTGCCGGACCTCGGCGCCATCGATGGCCTGCCCGGCGAGTTCGACGTCGTGGCGATCTCCAGCTTCAGCGCCATGATCAAGGACGCGTATGTCCTGGCGGACCGCTACCGCGCGGCGGGCGCGACCGTCCTGCTGGGCGGCCTGCATGTGACACTAGCGCCGGACGAGGCCGCCGCCCACGCCGATTCCATCGTGGTCGGCGAAGCGGAACCCGTCTGGGCGGAACTGGTCGCCGACCTCCTCACCGGGCGGCTCCGTCCCCGCTACGATGCCCGGACCCGCACCTTCGACCTGGGGGATTCCCCCATGCCACGATTCGGCCTCCTGGACCCCGATCGCTACAACCGCATCACCGTTCAGACGCAGCGTGGCTGCCCGTGGAACTGTGACTTTTGCGCGGCATCCATCCGGCTGAACCCAAAATTCCGCACCAAACCCGTGGATCGTGTGGTGGCGGAGACTCGCGAGATTCGCAAGGTCTGGGACCAGCCCTTCATTGAATTCGCCGACGACAACACCTTTGCCGACCGCCGGCACGGCCGCGCCCTGGTGGAAGCGCTGGCGCCGGAGGGATTGAAATGGTTCACGGAAACCGACATCTCCGTGGCGCGTGACCCCACCCTCTTGCGGCTGATGAAAGAGGCGGGCTGCGCCCAGATCCTCGTCGGTCTCGAAAGCCCGCAGACCATGGGGCTCCAAGGCGTGGAAGGCAAGATCGACTGGAAACGCAAACAGCTCGAACACTACCGGGCCTCCATCGCCGCCATCCAGGACGCCGGCATTACGGTAAATGGTTGCTTCGTGTTGGGCCTGGACGGCACCGATCAGAGTTCCTTCGACGCCGTGTTCGACTTCGTGAAAGAATCGGGTCTCTACGAGGTGCAGATTACCCTCATGACCCCCTTCCCCGGCACTCCCCTCTACCAACGCCTCCTGGATCAAGGCCGCATCCTCCACCCAGGAAGTTGGGAACTCTGCACCCTCTTTGACATCAACTTCCAGCCTCAGCAAATGAGCGTGGAAGAACTCGACCAAGGCTTCCGCGACCTGGCCCTCCGCATCTACGACCGCGATTTCATCCAGGAACGCCGCCGGAATTTCTTCAAACGCCTTCGCCACTTGCGGCGCCAGGCACCGGACCGATTCTCCAAGCCCGACACGGTCGAAGACTGAGCACCCCCCGAATGCGCACTGCAGGTAGACCAGTTCATTAGAAATGGGACACCTCCCCGCTACCGATCAGATCCAAACCCATGGGCCCGGCTTCACGAGAAAGAGACCAGCACGCAATCGCAGCTTGAACGCGTCGCGGGCGATTCTCTTCCACAGACGTCTCTCTCCAAGAGAACCATCAAGCACGCCCAGCTGGATTCGAACCAGCGACCTACGGATTAGAAGTCCGTTGCTCTATCCAACTGAGCTATGGGCGCATCTTTTTGGCGGGTGGTTGTGAACACACCCGGGAAAGTCATATCACGATCCCCTGGCCATGAGAGGCTTCTATTTTGTCCTTCGTCGTCACGATTGCAAACTGGAAGGCTGAGGCAATTTTGACCTCTGCATTCATGACTCGCGGTCTCAAAGTTGTATTATCCGCAGTTTCCCGGTAGATAGCAAGGACGCTTGGGCGGCTCGATTCCCAGCTTGAGGCGAGATTGGGGGTGGCCCGATCCAGGCTCCGGAATCCTCTTGGAAGAAGAACCATGGCTCTGTTGTTCCGAGTCCCAAGAAGGCCCCCTCCTCCTTTCCGTCTTGATTCACGGCCTTGATCCGAAGTCCGTACGCGAGTTAGGGTCTTTCCATGCTTCCGACAATCCCTCTGCGAGTGACGAGCCGGTTCTTTCTCGCCTTGCTGGTCAGCTGTGCCCTTCCTCACGATCATTCCATCGCGGCAGACTCTCCGCCGGCCAGCGGTCCGGGTTCCGGAACGGTAGCGGCCCAGGATAAACTCCGCGAACTTCTCGGCCCGGACACACCAGACGCCATTCCCCTCTGGCCGGACCGGCCTCCGCAGTTCCTGGAAGACGCGCCGCCGGAAACGGTGGACGAACATGCCCGGATCACCAATGTGACCATTCCCTCCATCACCGTCTACCTTCCTCCGGAAGCCAAACGAACTGGCCGGACGCTGATTGTCTGTCCCGGTGGCGGTTATGGCGCGCTGGACTGGAAGACGCATGTCGTGTATGCGGCGAAGGTCTTCAATGAAATGGGGGTCGCTATCATCGGTTTGAGATACCGGCTTCGTCCGCCGCACCGGGTGGACAATGCGGGCATTCAAGCCCTGACCCTCATGGACGCGAAACGCGCTGTTCGCCTCGTCCGCTATCACGCGGAGGATTGGGGTATTGACCCTCACCAAGTCGGTATCGCTGGATATTCGGCGGGCGGAAACCTGTCCATGAACCTCGCCGCGAACTTCGACTTGGGCGCCCCCAATGCGGAGGACCCCATCGACCGGCTCAGCAGCCGGCCAGACTTCGCGGTGGGCCTCGCCACTTGGCACTGGCGGGAGAAGGAGTCGCCCTTTGTGTTTTCCAAAGACACCCCACCGGTCTTTCTCGTCCATGCCACGGACGACGGCAATCCCGGCGGCGCTCCCATCGAAATGCCGCGCGAAATCAAGGCGGACCTGGAAACCCTGGGCGTGCCCGTCAGGATGGAAGAGTTCGACCAAGGCGCTCATGGCGTGGGCAATCTCATCCCCCAGCGCGTCCTGCACGAATTCCCGCCCGCCAAGTGGCCGCAACTCCTCATCCAGTGGCTGGACAGCCTGCCCAAGACCGGGCAATAGGTGCCGGGAAAGCTCATTCACTGCCATGTCTTCCCATCCAGATATCACCGCCGGAGGGATCACCATCCGGGTGGTTGTCTCTGATGAACTGATCGAAAGCTTCGATGCCACCATCTCCGGCGCCGGCCTCGGTCCGGACTGGCATTTTCACACCAGCATGGACGAGATTTTCTACGTCCAGTCTGGCAAGGTCGCGATCCGCTACGCGGACACGGAAGTCATCGCCACGCCCGGAACCATTGTCCGCGTGCCAAAGATGACGCCTCACGAATGGAAGTCCGTGGACGGTCCCGCCCGCTTGCTCTTTTCGTTCATCCCCGGCGGCAATCAAGTCAGCTACCTGACCGAGCTGGGCGAACTGGCCAAAGACGGAACGTCTTGGCGAGAGAGCATCGCGGCCCTCCAGGAAAAATACGACAACACGCCGCTGCCCCGGGACGCATAGAAGTCTTTCCGAAGCGTCTCCAGCCACCGGATTTTTTTCGGCGGGGTTTCGCTTTTGCGAGGCCGGAACACCGCTATCGTTTGGCCCTTCCGCCCCCGGGGCGGAAGACAGTTCCCCACCCTCCATGCGCGCCATCCGCACCCAGTTCTTCCTTTCCTTTGCCGTCATGGGCAGCCTTGTGCCACTGCTGTCGGTATTCCTGTGGGAAGAAGCGCACTTCAGCCGCTTACAGATCGGCCTGGCCATGGCTCTGACCAGCTTGCCCATGCTTTTTTCGCCGGCCCTGATTACCCTGCTGGCCGACCGGCAGGTGGATTCCCGGCGCATCCTGGCCCTGGCCTTCGTGATCAGCGGCCTGGTTCTGACCGGCATGTACTTTTCCCAAAGCGCGGTGCTCACCATGGGCTTGTTCATTTTTCACGGTTTGGCCTTCGTGGCCATGATCCCGCTCCAGGACGGCTTTTACTTTTCCTACGCGGGCATGCAGCGGAACGCCGGGCACGACGTCCCACCCTATCCACTCGTGCGGGTCTTTGGCACTCTGGGCTTCATTCTCCCCAGCTTGATCCTCTTCTTCCTCATCGAAAGAAAGGCCGGCTCGTCCGCCATCGTGCCCCTGGCGGTTTCGTTCTGCGTCTTGAGCATCTGCAACAGCTTCTTTCTGCCGAAGCTCCAGGGTCACCAAGTGATGGAAGCGACTCCGGCTGGAAAAAAACGAAAGCTCCCCACCACCGAAGCGCTGGCGGTGCTTTTCTCGCCGGAAGGCCGCTACCTCGCCATCGGGCTCGCGCTCGCCTACACGGCGGCCGGTGGCTATTACGCGTTCATCTCTCTCTACCTGCGTCAGGAAGTCGGCATTCCCCGCTCCACCATCGGACTCATCATCTGCACCGGGGTGGTCATCGAGGTCATCTTCACGCTGAACATGCCGCGCATTCACCGGTGGCTGCGCCTGAAGGGCATTCTCGTGCTGGGACTCGCCCTGATGAGTCTGCGCATGTTCCTCATCGCCTTCTTCCCGGTCCCCTGGCTTGTGGTGACCATTCAGGCCGTTCACGGCATGGAGGTCATGGCCCTCTACATCGCGCCCATCATGTTCCTCGACCGGCTGGCGGGCGACCGTTTCCGGAATTCCATCCAGGGCGTCTGGACCATGGCCATTGGCGGCGGGTCGCGGGTCGCCGGCTGCGCCGCCGCCGGGTTCATCGCGGAGTACTGGGGGCTGAATTGGCTTTTGATCTTCGGCGGCTGCCTTACTTTTGGAGCCATGACGGTCGTCGCCCTGATGTTCAAACCCATCCGGCCCCGGGAAGATGGCGGCCCCGCCTCACAGTTCGAACCACCCGCCGCCGTCATTCATGGACCTGAAGGAACAGCGTGAGAAAGCCTGGACTGGCGACGCCGTGCTGGCACTCTTCGCCCGGCTCTGGATCCTGGAACAGCACGGCCACATGGACGGCGACATGCAGACGCGCATGACGTCCAACCAGTTTCTCTCCTGCTTTGGCAATCCAACCGCCATCGAGGCCGAGATCGGCCTGACCTACGAACGCGAGGGCCTGGAAGCCGCCTTCCAACTCATCCGGGAACGCTTTCTTCCTCTTTTCGAACAGCAGGAAAAGAACCGGCGGTCCGGCTCCAGCACTTCCAAGGCCGGAAAGCGGAAGCCATAGCCTCCCCCGCCCCACCCATGGAACTATCCCGTCCGCCGGCTCTCGAGAAAGGTTTCCAGCCCCTCCCGGCTCAAACTCAACCGCGCCCCGCAGCGGGGACAGATCGCGACGGCCAGATCGCTCTGGTCAAAAAACGCATCGATTTCCTCCTCCGGTAACGAAGCGATTATCGGGTAGATCCGGTCCGCATCGCACCCGCACTCGAACCGGTACATCCGGGTCTCCAGCAGGCTGAGTTCCTCTTCCTCGTCCAGACTCTGAATCTTCCCATCGTCCAGCGTGAGGAACCATGGCATGTCGCAGTCCGGCTGCGCGGACACCATGACCAGGTCTTCTTCAGAGTAGTGAAAGTACCGAGCCGGGCGCTGTTCGCTGTACCGGTAGTAGTGCTCCACGGCTTCAAACATGTCGGTGCCCTGAAACTCCACCGTGCTTTGCCTGTCCGGCTCCCCGTCCCGGTCGGTCCGGCAGAAAAAGAGGTTCCGGCCGCCCTGTTTCACTTCTTTCGTAAAGACCCGGCCCACCACAGTACCGTCCCGATTGCTACCCGTGACAAACAGGTTCAGCAGCGGGTCCTGCAGATTGATGGTAAAGGCGGACGCCTCATTCCACGGGCGGGAGGCCAGGTGCAGGGTCAGGGCCGCCAGCCCGTCCTTGAGCAGCAAGTCATGCTCCGGCAAAAGGCGGATGCCATGCTGCATATGGTGCAGGTAGTAATCCGTATACAGGGGGGAAAACTCCGCGCGAACCACCAGCGCATTCCGGTGCCGGACAAAGTAGCACCGCACCTCCAATGGCGTGTTTCTCGATTGCTTGTTAGGATCGTTCAGCAAAGCGGCGGAAAGTTCGGCGCCTCCCGGCACGAGAGGCAACCAAAACCTAGCGCGAAAAGAGACCCCGTAAACCGCGGATCACTTCCGGAAAATGGCCAGGGCTAGATCTTCCTCCACCTTTGGCGGGCTCAGGGGCAGGTTTCCCTCCGCCGGCGCGGTCATTTCTTCCCGCCGAATCAGGCGGCAGGCTTTCGGGTCGTGCCACTCCACGATGTAGTCCCCCTCTGGCAACGAGACGGCATAGGCGCCGCCCAACCCTTCGGCGAAATAGCGCAAGCTCTGCCCGCCACCGTCCACCAAGCCATACACCCGGGGCTTTCCCGTGGGGGCGCTCAGCGGCTCCATCCTGACAAAGTCGAAACGCTTCATCAATTTCGCCAACCACGCAAGCTGCTGGCGAAGCGTGGCGTTGCCTCCCCCGGGGGTATCCGGAGTGTAAACGTGAGCGCCGTTCTCGAAGCCCACCGCGAAGGAATAGTCCAGGTGATTGAAAAGAGCGCCCCCAGCCAGAATGAACTCCCAGGCTTCCGTCCGGTAGGGCCGGTTCTCCTGACCTTTAAAGCCGGTCTCATTGTCGCCCAGCGGAAGGTTCAGATGAGCATTCAGGAACACGGTTTCCGGCGGCGTCGCATAGTGGAAATTGAAGATCGCGTAGGCCGGAGACGGATCTTTGATCTCCGCCTTCTTGTTAGCGACGTTCCAGGAAACCAAGTGCTGTTTGCTCAGGTCCCGCTCCGTCAGATGGATCACCTCCGCCATGCGATCATGCCAATCCATCGGCAGGTTCTTAATGTAGGGTTCGTTACAGACTTCGAAGTAGAGGTTGTCGAAGCGGTTTAGTTCCGTCACGACTTTCCGTACCAACGCTTCCTGCACCTCAAGCAACGCGGCTTCGCTTGCCATGGAGTAGGCGCGGGCACTTTCCACTGCCCCAATGCCGTTCACGTTATTGTCTGCGTTCATCGGGCTCAGCGCCCACATGCTTTCCTTATAAAAAGGACAGAAGAAGACATACTCCACGATCACCCCTTTCTCCGCCGCCAGGGTCATGAAGGCCTCCAACCGTTCGAAGTAGGCGGGATCCCACTGGGTGAGGTCGAACTTATTGCCCCCACCGGCATACCCGGACTCGCCACTTCGGGCCCAGGGACAGATCAAGTCTCCCGGCCGCGGCGCGAGCGTGTTGTTGCCGATCTTGAAAGCGCCCGGCGGTTCGCAGTAGGCGCCGCTGAAGATCCGCGTTCCGTTCAGTCCAGACTCGGCCAGCGTGTTCAGATAGACCCGGTAGTCAAACGGGCGGTTCAGGACCGCGCCATAGTGCTCCCCTGACGTGATGACCAATGCCGGTTGTCCCAGGTATTGAAAATACCGCGGGTTGTCCGGGTGCACTTGCAGCGTCGGTTCGGCGGCCACGGAGAAAGCAAAGTGAAAGAGACAGACACACACCCACGGAAGCTTGGTGGATCGCATGACTAGATGGGGTTGGGAGTTGTTATTGCCGGCGGAAAGTGGCGGGAAACAGCGGCCAGGTCCTCATCCGGCCGAAGCCTAACCACCCTTCGGGGACTTCCCTTCCCGTTTACGCCAAGTCTGGGTGTACATCAAATGAATGTCGTCGTGAAGATTGCGGCTTTTCAGGGCTTCCCACTCGTTGGCGTCCAGCCAAATCCCACCGCAATGGTAACAGCGGTCCACCCGGAACGTAAGGTCATGTCCCGCCGCGGCCTTGACCAGAATGTGTTCGCATTCCGGACAGATCATGGCCCGGTCCAGCCCTTCCGTGGGCGCGTCAAACCCCTCTTCCTTTGGTTTTTCCGGCAAGTTCGGACCGTGCTTCTCCAGCCAGCGCCAATACTGAAAGGAAGGCAGCCAATGTCCGCCACAGTTACCACATTCGCGGGCGGACAGACCTTCGTCCAAGGAAACCAAACTGAAGCGATGGGCTTCACAGCGGGGACATTTCATGACAGTGGAGAGAGCAGATGAGGTTTTGCGGTTCGGCGCGTCGAGTGTTATTCCACTACAACGTTCACCATGGCTCAAGACGATAACTCCCTGAACTTTGACGGGATCGACCGGACCGCGATCGAAGCCGCCGGGGCGACAGTCTATGAAACCCTGACGGCCACCGCCCAAATCTCCTGGCCGCTCCTGAGTGAAGCCTGCGGCTGCGAGGTCTGGGTCAAACACGAAAACCACCTGCCCACCGGCGCTTTCAAAGTCCGCGGCGGTTTGGTGTACATGGACCATCTGAAGTCCGCTCAACCGGACGTGCCTGGGGTCATCACCGCCACTCGGGGGAACCACGGACAGAGTATTGCGTTCGCGGCACGGGCCCTCGGCATTCCCGCCACCGTCGTGGTGCCCCACGGAAATAGTCCCGCCAAGAACCGGGCCATGATTGGCTACGGAGCTGAGCTAATCGAGCAGGGTCGCGACTTCCAGGCAGCCATGGAAATCGCCGAAACTCTCGCGAACGCCAGGAACCTCCATTTCGTTCCTTCCTTCCACTGGCGATTGGTGCGGGGGGTGGCCACGGGCGCCTACGAATTTCTCCGGGCCGCGCCGGAGTTGGAAGCGGTGTACCTGCCCATCGGTCTGGGTTCAGGCATCTGTGGCATGGCCGCCGCCAAGCGGGCTCTGGGCCATGGGGTGGAGGTGATTGGCGTATCCGCCGCCCGGGCGAACGCATACGCGCTTTCATTTGCCGCCGGCCATGCCGTTACCACGGAGACCAGCGATACCATCGCCGACGGTATCGCCACCCGGGTACCGAATCCTCACTCCCTTGAGGTGATTCTTAGAGAAGTGTCCCGCGTCGTCACCGTCAGCGAAGAGGAAATCCTTCGGGCCATGCGGCTATACTTCACCACCACTCACCAGGCCGCGGAAGGCGCGGGCGCCGCGCCCCTGGCCGCCTTACTCCAAGAACGCGAAATGATGGCGGGTAAGAAAACCGGCCTTGTACTCAGCGGAGGCAACGTGGACACGGATCTCTTCACTAAAGCGCTCAAATCCGGCGAGTAGTCACGGGATCACAAATCCCGGTCCGGATCTTCCTTCGGACTTACGTTTTTCAGCGCCTCCCTCCGGCTCAAGTTCGACAATTGTCCGTCCAGTTCGCGAACAAAATCGATTACCCAGCGCGGTTGGGTCTTGGCCTTTTCCCGCAGGACCCAACCGATGGCTTTGCGCACGAAGAACTCCCGGTCCCGCGCCAGCAGGCGAATGGTTTCGCCCAGTAGCTCGAAGTTCGTTTCCGCCCCATGCTTCAAGTGCGCCAGCAAAGAGGCCCGGCGCACCCAGACATTGGAATCGAAGCGCCAGACTTTGAGGTGACGCTCCAGGTTTCGATCCTGCGGAATCAGACCGCCAATCAGCTTGGTGGCAATCCAGTCCAAGGTGTCCCAGTTGGAAGAAGTGCGAACCAGAAACTCATACAGCGGCCAGGATTCCGGCGTGCGGAAGGTCTTGAAATGCTCCGCCGTTTCCAGAGCCTGATAGAGATCTTCGCGATGGCTCCCGTTCCAGAGCGTTCGGATGACGTCTTCATACGCCTCGCGAGAACCTACCGGATACTCCGCCGCGCACTCTTTGAAAATTTGCCGCCGCTCCACCGCCTGTATGCCATAGAACGGCTGATCGGTTTTCATGTAGGCCTGCATGGGCGCGGCCTTACCCGGGTTTCTGGCGGCGGCCATGCGTCCAAACAAGACTTTAGCGAGTGGTTGCACGATTGGAATGTAAACCACGGGACCGGTTCTTCCGCGATGTAAAAAGCGTGCCGCCGTGAAACCTTTCCGCCAACCGCTGAGCAGGAACGAAACTTGCGGGGAGGTGTGAATAATGTCTCAGGAGGCTCTTTCAGGCCCCGCTTACACCTGACCGTTATGCTAAGCCCAAAGAAATAGACTCACCAAGCCACAGAAAGAGATTGGCCACGGAAACGATTTGAGGTAAACGTCGAGCCTTCAAAAGCCCTATGAGTAAGAAAAAGAGCATCGCCTTCGTTGGAGTAGGCCGCATGGGCGCCAATATGGCCCGCCGGCTTCATGACCTGAAATACAAGATCACCGCCGTCTATGACGTCAACCGCGACGCGGCCCAAGCCCTGGCTGAAGAGTTAGGAAGCACGGCCTGCAAGACCCTCGCGGAAGTCACCGCCAGCGCGGATATCATCTTCACCGTCGTCACCAACGACGCCGCCATGAAGAAGATCTTCTTCGGCAAAAAAGACAACCTGTTGCAGGAAGCGGCGGGTAAACTCTTCATCAATTGCGCCACCCTTTCACCCGACATTCAGAAAGAAGTCGCCACCGCCGCCCGGCGCCGCAAGGCGGATGCCCTGGAAGGCTGCATGGCATCCAGCATCAGCCATGCCCGCGAAGGTAAACTCTACCTGATGATCGGAGGCAACGAAGATACCTTCAAAGCCAACAAGTCCCTGCTGGACAATCTAAGCATCAACCTGCGCTATGTAGGCCCCGTCGGTAAAGCGGCTGAAGTCAAAGCCTTGGTGAACATGGTCATGAACATCAATACCGCTGGCCTTGCCGAAGGTTTGGGTCTCGCATCCGCGCTGGGTCTGGATCTCGATATGATTCGGGAGATCTTTTCCCAGACCGGCGCCAACTCTCGCGTGCTGGAAACGGACGCGGAAGACATGGTCAATCGCGATCACGACTGCTGGTTCTCCGCCGAGCATGCGGCGAAAGATTCCGGTATCGCACAGAAGCTTGCCCGCAAAGTGAAGTTAAAGCTTCCGCTCAATGACGCCACCCAGGCGCAGTATGCAAAAATGGCAAAAGAAGGCTTAGGAGAATTGGACAAATCAGGTATCGCGGAACTCACATTTCCAGGCCGCCATGCCCATCCAAAAAAAGCGCGAACCGCAAGAAAAAATCGTGCAACAAAAAAATAATTTGTGTTACTTTTCTTAACAATGCGGGTCTCTTAGGAAGCATCGCATCATTCGTGAACTAGAAACCTATGGCTAAAAAGAAAGTTACAGCGAAAAAGAAAGCGGTAGCCAAGAAAAAGGCCCCGGCTAAGAAAGCCGCGGTCAAGAAGAAGGCGCCCGCTAAAAAGAAAGCCGCGGTGAAGAAAAAGGCTCCGGCCAAGAAGGCCGCGGTCAAAAAGAAAGCTCCGGCTAAGAAGAAGGCGCCCGCTAAGAAGAAGGCCGCGGTGAAGAAAAAGGCTCCGGCCAAGAAAGCCGCCGCCAAAAAGAAAGCTCCGGCTAAGAAGAAGGCAGCTGCCAAGAAGAAGAGAAAGTAAGCAAGTCGAACCCTTAACTCAGTACCTGCCGGCAGTTCTCTCCCGGTCAGTTTACGAAAAAAACCTGCCACCCGAAAGGTGGCAGGTTTTTTTATGCGCCGCTTCTAACAGCGGCAGTAACTTTCTTCTTCCGGATCCTCAGCCGGCGATCTCTTGGCTGTAGAAGATCGTCCAGTCATCCAGGTTGTTCAGATTCACGGCATCTTTGATCGTGCCGTCGTCCGGAATACCAGCCGCGCCCAGAATCTCAGCACGGGTGCCGTCATCATGAATGTAACCTTTGATGGCGTCGTTCAGCTTATCCACGGCGTCCTGATCCAGGGAGCCGCCCTTCTGTTCCAGGATCCAGGCTTCCAGTTGCGGATAGCTCGGCTTCGCCGAATTGATGTGATTCAGAAAGACCTCGCGATCGATGCCCAGGGCATCCAGCACCATTTGGTCATAGCCCGCGCCGGCGGCCGGGTAGTCGTCATGCAATTTACCCACCGCGGCGAGAGACGCTTTCATCCACAGGCGGGGAAGATGGAGCACACCCAGGGGACCGGCCACTCCAGAACTGATTGTAGGTACGATTTTACTCATGTTTTTTTGTTTAGAGGTTTAGGGATGGACGCTGAGGTTACTCAAGGCAGGCAAGCGGGAGCAAAGGTTTTTTCGGAAACTTCACGCTATCCCCTAAAGGGGAACGGTCCGCGATAATGCCCCTTCACATTTCGTAATCCGTTCACTAAGTTCGGGGTATGAAAACCCCCGTTTCATCAAGATCCCCGGTTTGTCGCCGGAAATTCCTCGCCACTTCCACAGCCGCTTTGGCGGGAAGCTTTAATATCCTAACCTCCCGCGCTTCGGAGCCGGTCATCCTGGGACACGGCGCGTTTCGCTATGAAGTGGAAAAAGGTTGGGGTGAACTGGACCCTGCCAACTATCCCGTCGCCAATTGTCACGAAATGGTCGAGGACTCCCGCGGCCGGCTTGTTCTGTTCCAGACCAACGTCAAGAACAACATCCTCATCTACGACAAGGGCGGAAAGCTGCTTGAGTCTTGGGGCACCGAATACCCCGGAGCGCACGGACTCGACATCGTGAATGAAAATGGCGAGGAGTTCCTTTTCCTAACCGATACCAAGCTTGGAAAGGTCTTTAAGACCGACCTCAAAGGAAAGGTGGTCATGACACTGGAACGTCCCCCCGTGGCGCCCTACGCGGACGGCAAAGCCAAGTATGCTCCCACGAATGTGATGCCCGCGCCGGACGGAACCTTCTACGTCGGCGACGGATACGGCAGCAGCTACGTCATGCACTATGACGCCAAGGGTAAACTCCTGAATTATTTCGGTGGCAAAGGCGATCAGCCGGAATCCCTGAACACACCCCACGGCGGCATTGTGGATACACGCAACCCTGACAACGTCACCCTCATGATCTGTTCGCGCACCGACAACGCCCTGAAACGTTTCACCCTGAGCGGCATCCACCTCCAGACCATTCCCATTCCCGGCATGCGGGTCTGTCAGTTGGCGCTTCGCGACGATTACATGGTCGCGCCTCACTTAGAAGGTTTGCTATCGGTCATCGACGCGGACAACCGCGTCGTTTCGAATCCCGGAGGCACCGCGCCCGCCTTGGACGCGGAAGGTCACCTGACGGCTCCCGCCATGGATGAAAAGAACAGCCCCTTCGTCCATCCCCACGGCCTGTGGGTGGACGCGGAGCACAACATCTATGTCGCCCAGTGGAACTCCGGGAACACTTACCCGGTTAAGTTGAAACGCATTCAAGCCTGAGCCCGGTTGAACGGTTTCTGTTCTGGACACGAGCCCCCTTTCCTTACCAAAGGACGGGGGGCTCTGCTCCCGTTTCGGGATTCGGCCGCAAGGGCTTGGCTTTTACCTCCCGCCGCCAGGCCTTCAGCCGCTTTTGCATTTCCGCGGCTTTTTTAGGAAACAGCTGTTCCAGGTTGTTGTGCTCGGAAGCATCTTCGCTCAGGTCGTAGAGTTCCACCGAGCCGTCTTCCAGGTTTTCAATCAGCTTGTACTGACCGTCCCGGATCGCGCTGGCGGGAAACCCGCCCTGATTGGAATAATGCGGGTAGTGCCAGAACATGGGGCCCCGGGTGAACTTGGCGAACGGGTTCTTCAAGAGCTTCACCAGGCTCGCGCCATCCATGTGCTGCTCGGGACGGGAGGGTAGCCCCGCCATCTCCAGCATAGTGGGATAGAAATCCGTGCTTATTGCGGGAACATCGCAGCGCGTTCCCGGCTTCGTCACCCCCGGCCACACAAAGAACACCGGTTCGCGAATGCCGCCTTCATACATCCATCCCTTGCCACCGCGCAGCGGCAGGTTCGAAGTCGGCCAACCTTCCGAAGAACAAAGCCCCCCATTATCGGACATGAAGATGATGGCGGTGTTGTCAGTGAGCCCAAGCTCGTCCAGCCGCCGCATCAAACGGCCCACCGCGCGGTCCAGACTCTCCACCATGCCGGCATAAACCGCGTGGTCCTGGCGGATGCGAACGCGGCGTGCTTCGTCCGTGTCCGGCCAGACCTGCATTTCCTCTCCCCAGCGGCCTTCGTCGTCCGTCAGCCCGCGGCGTTCGGCCTTAGCCTCGTACTTTTCCACCAGTTCCTCCGGCGCCATCAGAGGCGTGTGTACCTGGTAGAAGGACAGATAGAGCAGGAAGGATTCGTCCTCTTTGACTGACCGCAGAAACCGGATGGACTCCGTGGTGAGCCGGTCGGTCAGAAACTCGCCTTCCGGCCCCTGATCCAGATTTTCCACGTTCTTAAACGGCGAAAAGTAACTTCTGGGCGCGCCGTTTCCTCCTCCGCCTTTGTTAATGTCGAAACCCTGATCTTCCGGCCAGTGTCCCTTGTCACCCAAGTGCCACTTCCCCGCGAAAAAGGTGCGGTAGCCGGCTTCCTTGAAGGCCTCCGCCAGGGTCACCTCATCGAGCTCCATCTGGTCGTTGAACTCCGCCGGCTGGAACTTTCCCGCCCGCTTACCGGAAAAGAAGTTCGTCGCGTCGATGCGCGCCGGATACTTCCCCGTCATGATACTGGCCCGGGTGGGACTGCACACTTGGCAGGCGGCGTAGAACTCGGTGAAGACCGTGCCGGAGGCCGCCAGCCTATCCAGGTTCGGGGTATTGTAAAACGTCTTGGGATTGTTGAACCCCACATCCATGTAGCCGAGATCGTCGGCCAGGATGAAAACGAAATTCAGCTTTTCGGCTCGTACGGCCGCGGAGCTCAGCCCCAGTATCAGCAGGGCCAGAACGGGGAGTTTAGGGAGTTTCATACAATGGATACGAACATTACTTGGCCTTCAGCGTCGAGAGGTATTCCACCACGTCGCGAAGTTCGTGTTTGTTCAGTATACCAAGCATGGGAGGCATTGACGAGATCACAGGCGTCCGGTTTTCGATATCCTCCAGCGGAACTTTGATGGATTCCCCTTCCGCGTCCCGCAGTTCCACGAACTGATCCGTCTCTTCCCGGAACTGTCCGCTCACCAGGTCGCCGCTCTTCAGGGTGAGCATGATGGTGCCATAGCCCTTGGCGATCTTGGCCTGCGGATTGAGGAGGGACTCCAGGAGAAATTCGCGCGGATTCTTCGCGCCGACGCTTTTCAGATTGGGCCCCACGTTGCTGCCCTTGCCATCCTTCACTTTGTGGCAGGCCGTGCACTGCGCGGAAAGATGCGTGGTAAAGACCTTCTTCCCCCTGGTGGCGTCGCCGCCTTCCAGGCATTCGGACGCCGAATCGACCAAGCTGCCAGTGCCGTTTTTGGCGCGAGCGGTTTCGAACGCATCCAGGGCTTTCTGGAGATCCGGCGCCTCTTTTGCCCGGCCCTCGGCGGCCGTCAGGATGTCCAGCGCCATGGTCCGGGGCGCTTTGCCGTCTGTCAGCTTCCGCATCCAATCCAAGATCAACTCATCCGCTTCCGGCTTAGCGGTAGCAGCCAGATCCAGCAAGGCCTGTTGGCGCTCCGGCAGTTTGGCTTTGTCCGAATTCACCGCCTCTTTCAACAGGGGAATCGCCTTCTCCGGGGAAGTCTTGGCCAGCAGCGAACGCGCTTCCGCGCGCAAGCTCGCGTCCTTAGCGGCCAGCCCGGCATCGATTGCCTTGTGAGTGGCTTCTCCTTTAGCGGCTTGTTTGGAAAGCGTTTTCAAAGCCTGCAAACGAAGACCGCTGGGGGCTTCCTGATCTTCCACCACCGTGAGCAGCGTGCCCGGCTCGATCTGAATGTTCAGTTCCGTCGCCAGGGCCATGCCGGCTTCCCGCAGTTCCACGTCCGCGTCCTGAAGAAGCGCGTCCACCGAACTGGCTGCCGCCTTCCCGATCGTCGCGACGTCCCGCGCTTCCAGCGGCCGGTAGCGGCCGTCCACCCGGTCCAGCACCGGAGGCGTGGGCCACTCCAGGAGGGCGTCGATCGCCTCCATCCGCATGGCTTTCGGCATCTCCCCGTTCGCCGCGAACTCGGCCACGCGTTTCACCTCGGCCTCTCCGCCCAACCGGAAGTTTGCTCCGATGGCCCGGCGCAGCAGGGACTCGTTCTGATAGGGTGGATTTTCCACCAGCGCCGCCAGAGCGGGCATCGCGTCCGGAATGGTCCAGTCATCGTGAATGCCCCGCGCGGCTTCCGTGGCCACGATTTCGGACGCGTCGTTTAAGTAAGCGGTAATCGCCGCGTCTGCCCGGTTGCGCAGCGCCAGGCAGGCCGCCAGCCGCACGGCTTCAGAGGCATGATCCGCCAGACCCGCCAGGGTATCCGGATAAGCGCAGCCCGTCAGACCATGCACCCCGGCGTGCCGGAGATACACCTGATCCGGTTCGAGTCCGCTGATGAATTCGATAAGGGGTTCGGTCGCTTCCGGAGCCTCCAGATTTCCCAAGGCCAGTGCCGCCTGAAACCGCACCCTGGCGTTCGGGTCTTTCAGCAGCGGCACCAAGTACTTCGCGACCGGTTGATTGGTACTGCCTTCGCCAATGGTCTTCGCGGCCTGGGCGCGGACCTCCGCGTCGCCCGCCTTCGCCAGTGGGGTCAGTTCGGCATAGGTGGCGTCCGCGTCATAACGCAGCAGTTGCCCGATCCCCCAGATGGCGTGCAGCCGGGCCAGTGGATCCGCGCTTTCGTCTCGCGCCACCTTTGTTAGGGCGTCTTTGCGCTCGCGCTTCACCAGTTCGAACTGCGCGATCATCCGGACGCGCTGGTCTTCGTGACCCAACATAGTTACCAGCTCGGCCTCTTCCTTGCCGCTCCCGCCTTCCTCGATCAGGCGTTTGGTCTCTTTCCGGATGGCGGAGTCCGCGTACTCCGGCACGTCGATCTTCCACACGGCTCCCTTTTCATTCAGCGGATAGCCCCCGCCCCAGTCCACGGCATAGAGCGCCCCGTCCGGCCCGAAGTTGGTCCCGATCAGCGGAATGCCGTTGCCGATCACATGGTCGTTTACCATTTCAAAGGACGCGCCCTTTTCCTTCGCCTGGAAGGCGTTCTGGTAGCCGCTGGAAAACTGATCGACAAAGAAGTAGTCCTTATAGTCCGGGCTCAGCGCCGTGCCAGGGTTGAAGGCAAAGCCAGCGGGACCGTTCACGTAGTTCTGGATCGGCGGCACGATGTAGGCCGGCTGACCTTCGAAGTAAGGTTTCCACAGGCCCTCATCCATCCAGGGATTGAAGTCGCTGCCCCGGTACTGCCAGTTGCAACGCCAGCCCGCGTCTGAGTGCTGCACGATGTAGACGAAGCGCTCCATCTCTCCCGCCTGGTCGGAGTCGTTGTCCACGCCAAAGAGATTCCCGTGCGCGTCAAAGGCCACCTCCTGCACATTGCGCAAGCCATGGGCAAAGACCTCGAAATGGCTGCCATCCGGCTCGCAACGCAGCACGCCGCCCTGATTCGGATAGTGAAAGACTTTCCCTTCCTTCGACTTCACCGCGATGCCTTTGTCCCCGATGGACCAGTAGATCCGGCCATCCGGCCCCACCGTCAGTCCGTGCATGTCGTGACCGGCATAAGCGATGTGCAGCCCAAAGCCGTGCGCCACCACTTCGCGTTCGTCGGCTTTACCGTCACCATCCGTGTCGCGCAGTTTCCACACGTCCGGGGCAATCGTCGAATAAACCGCGCCATCATGGTAGAGCACGCCGGCGGCGATACCGGTGACTTCAGTTTTGAAATCCTCCGCGAATACGTTGATCTGGTCCGCCTTGCCATCCCCATCCGTGTCTTTGACGAGGTGGATCTTTTCGCTCAACACCGTCAGGTCCCGCCAGTCGTGCGAACCGTCCCCATTCAGGTCTTCCACATGCGCCTGGTTCGCCGCGCTGTTCTCCGGCGCCAGGGTCTTTTGATAGAAATCCTGCTTGTCCCGCACCCACTGAAAGCTGACGTCGTTCGGAATCCAGTCTCTGTGTTCGCGAATGTCCAGATCCTGTAGCTTACGCCGCTGGGTCTGGGTGACATAGGCATTGCCCTTTTCATCCAGGCTCACGGACACTGGATCCGGCACTTCAAAGCCTTCGGTCCACTTCACGAACTTCAAGCTCTTCGGGTCTGGCATTCCCGCCTTCTCCCCTTTCACTTCCACGCCTTTCAGCACCACGTCATCGAACATGCCGATGTCATCGAAGGACCCCAGTCCGATCCGGCCCCACACAAAGGTCTTATCATGCGCCACCATGACCGGCGTCTCCATGTCGTCGAAATAGATCTCGATCAATCCGCTCTCCACCTCCCGCCGGATCTTGACGTTGTGCCAAGTGGCGTCCTGCCATGCCGTGCCTTCCGTGGTCTTTTCGGAGATCTTCGTGCGCGGCGCGTCGTTGACAATGAAGATCTGGTTGGCGTGATCGTCCATCTTCTGGCCCAGGTGCACGTAATAGAAATGCGCCGGGTCTTGGTACCCGAAAAACAGGCACAGGTCGCGGTGGCCGTAACTTTCCTTGGTGGTCTGCACCTTTGCCGTCAGTTCGAAGTCCCCCACCGTCACATACTTGAGGAGGGAGTAGTTAAAGGGGCTGCGGTGCGGTGGCTCGTAGTCGCTCTTGCCGAACAATTCATAGACGCGGTTGCCGCCTTCCACTTCCTTTACCTGCCAGGCATTCTCATCCGTGGCTTCCCACTGGCTGGAGCCTCTGGTGAAGTTCTCTTCCAGCAACACGGGCCAATCCGCGGCCTGAAGGGAACTCGTTAGAAAGGCCAGCGCGAGGCTGGCGACCAGGCAAAAGGGGGGCGTCTTCATGATAAAGGAAGGAACGCAATATAACCGGACCAGCCCCATCGCATCCAGATTCTTCCTTTCCGGACCCGCGCCAACGTTGGCGCAGGCAAAATAGTTCCTCTCTTCAATAGCGGCGGTTTTCCAGGGCTTGCCCGGCCTATGCAGAAACAAAATACTGAAAAACCAGTATTTAAGCTTGCTCTCTGCACAAAATACTGAAAAATCAGTCCTCAAATCCTTCCGTCACCATTCGCCCCCCCCCCCTTTTTCGCCTCATGTCTATTTTCGAACAGCTCAGCCGCCGGGAGCGGGAAGTCATGGAGATCCTGTTTTCTCTAGGTCAGGCCACGATGGGCGATCTCGCTCAACACATGGACGCGCCCCCCACGCGCCCCGCGCTGCGGTCCATCATCAAGATGCTGGAACAAAAGGGCCATCTGGTTCAGTGCGGCACCCGTGGCCGGGAACACGTCTTCAAACCCGCCCGGGCGCCAGAGCGCGAAGGCCAGGCGGCCTGGCGGAAGGTGCTCTCCACCTTCTTCGGCGGCTCCATGCGTGACGGCCTCGCCGCCTATCTGAACGATCCCTCGGTCAACATCAGCGCCGAAGAGATCGAGACCATCGAGGGCCTGCTCGCCAAAGCTCGCCAAAGATCGCAGGAAGACTCTTCCAAACCCAAACCCTCCCGGAAGCCAAAGGCCAAGGGCGCCACCAAAACCCATCCCAAGCGCAAACCCCGTTCATGAACGCGTTCGTCTCCACATGCTTCGATTACCTGGATGCCGCCTGGCCCTGGCTTCTGGGCGCTTCCATCAAAACGGCTGCCTGGCTGGCTCTCGCCGCCGTGGTGCTGCGGCTTTCCCGCCGCGCTTCCGCCAGCACCCGGCACGCCCTCGCGGTCATCGCCGCTATCGGCCTCCCGGTCATCTTTCTCCTCAATCTTTCCTGGATGCCGGATGAATACGGATGGCGTCCTTTTGAGAGGGATCTTCGGGCCGTCACCAGAACCTCTCTGCTATCTCCCGGCGGCACTCTGACCCAGGAGGTAAACTTTACAACCACTTCACCGAAGGGGCCGGCGTCCCAAGATCCCCGAGACTCAGCATCCCTTTCTTTCTGGGATTCGATTTCACGCGGCCTCACCGCGATGTGGTGTCTTGGGCTGGCCACCGGAATCCTGCTCCTCTTCAGGCGTTGTCTGAAATGTCCCACCAAAGCACTGCCCCAGGCCCGGTTGGCGGGCCCGGAGGACCCGTTGTCCAAACTGGTGACCGCCGAGTCGCGGCGACAGCACTTGAAACGCGCTCCCCTACTCTGGCTCACGCCAGACGCCATGCCCATGACCTTCGGCCTCTTTCGCCCGGCATTGGTGCTTCCGCGGGAGGCCAGGGCCTGGCCGCGTCAAAAGACCTGGGCGATTGTCAGGCATGAGCTGGCTCACATCCGGCGGCGGGATCTCTGGTCCACGCTGCTAAGCTCCCTTTGTTTTCTCCTGACCTGGTGGAATCCGCTTTCCTGGGTATTGCGCCGGCGTATCGCCGAATGGCGGGAGCAGGCTTGTGACGACGCCGTGCTGACTTCCGGTCTCGCCGCCGTCCCCTACGCGGACCATTTGCTGTCCTTGCTCCCGAGAAAACCTACCACCACTCCGGCCCACGCGTGCGGCTGGGCCCTTCCCGCCGCCAGCCACACCGGACGGGTGAAGCGCTTCCGGCGCTTGCTGGATATCGGAGCAGCCCGGAAACCCGCGGGCACGATTCGCGTGATTCTTTTCTCGGTCTTCGCCTTCGCCCTCATCCTACCGGGCACCTTGTTAGTCAGTTGCCGCACCCTTCCCACCGGAGGAGACGCCACCCCGGCGCCCGCGCTCGCTCCGGCGGGCCCGGCGCCCAAGATCCCCTCCGTGCCCCGAAACGCGAAAGAACTCCATGTCCGGCTTAACATCCTGGAGTTCCCGCTCCCGGACTTGCTGGACGATCCCGTCCTGACCGGCTTTGTGGCAGGCGATCCCAAGGTCCTGCCACCGGAGGAAGGCTGGCGGTTGTTTCATACTAATCAGTCTGGACTCGATCTAATGTCCGCTCCCACGGTGGTCCTGCCGCAGGGGGAAAAAGCCCGCGTGGCGGTGACCCGGGAGTTTATCTACCCCGTCTCCATGACCCAGGATCTCGAAACTGGAGAGGCTATACCCGGTGAGTTCACCACCACCGATGTCGGCGTCATCATCGAACTGGCGGTGAAGCCCACGGGCGATCCCTCGGTTCTGAACGCGAACCTGAAGCCTTTGATCCGCGAGTTTCTGAACTTCCGAAAGTCCGAGAACCATCCCGGCCTGGACGAACCGGTGTTCCGGGAAACGAGCCAAACGTTTTCAGGCAAGTTTCCCAACGGCGGGTATCTCTTTATTGGCATTCGCGAGGATAAACAGGATGTAGAAGAGAAAGTTCCCCTGTTAGGCGATCTTCCCGCCATCGGAGAACTCTTCACCCATCGAACGCAGTTGGTGCAGCGCTTCCTGACGGCCGTTCAGATGATCGTTTCGGAAGAAACCACGGAATAGCTGGGGCCGCGAACCGTGTCCCGGTCCTGAACGGCGGCCCGTCACGACTTGTCAGGACCGGTCGCGATACCGGCGGATGCGGGTTTGCCACCAGACGGAAAGTTTCCCGGCGGGTCGGCGCCATACTTCCTTGTGCAGCCAGAGCAAGACATCCGCGCTGCACAGGAGACGCTCGAGCCTTTCCTCGTGCATCCGGCTGGGGCCATGAATCAAGAGCGCTTCGGCGTCGATCTTCAGATCCTCGAAGGACACGCCTTTCACTTCTTCCTCAGTACCCAGTTCGCCATGGGGAAGGTACTTGAGTTCCCTCAATAGACTCACATGCACGGCATTCGCGTAGGGGTCCAGCACCACGTCCCGCAGACCGCGCAGGGGCTCGGGAATGCTTTCCGTGCTGGCTTTACCCGTGCTGCGCGAGGTCTTGGTCAGCAGCGAACTGATCACCGGCGGCGGGCTGGTTTCTTCGGGAGACAACAGCAAGCCCCACTTCCGGAGGCGGCGGCCCAGAAGGGGCCGGCTGGTCACAACGGATACCGGCACGGATAGCGCCATGCCCAGGATCACGGGCGACAGCCACCAGAAAAACAGCGGATCCAGGTTCCAGGCCAACACGCCCCAAGCCACGCCCAGTAGGGTGTGTACCCAATGCGTCTGGATAGCCTCCGCCCAGCTTGTGCCCAAGTCCGCATCCCTCTTTTGTGGCGCCCACTGCGTGGAACGGCCCGCCAGCACGCTGAAGACAAACTGGGTGTGAAAGAGCATCATCACCGGCGCGATCAGCGTGGAGATCACGGTTTCAAACAAGGCACTCGCGGCCCCTTTCCACCAGCCACCAAATAACGGCTGGCGTTCCGGCTTCAATGCCAGGTCGATCAAGGCACATATCTTCGGCGTGAAGAGCAGCGCCATGGTGAACAGAAAGATGATCAACCCATGAGTGACAATATCCACGTCCCACAAGTCGCTATATGAGGCCACGGCAATTCGGCTCAACCCGCTCTCCTGGTGGGCATAGACAATGTAAGTGGACAAGATCAGAAAGGCCAGCCACAGCGGCGAGGAAAGATAACCCAGAATGCCATTGGCCAAGTGAATCCGGCTCAGGCCCCGAAAGCCGCGGGCGTAGAGCAGCATGCTGTGCTGCAAGTTTCCCTGGCACCAACGGCGGTCCCGCTTGGCGCTTTCAATCAGGTTCGGCGGCCCTTCTTCGTAGCTGCCCTCCAGGTCATGGGCGAGGTAGACCTCCCAGCCTGCTTTGCGCAGCAGCGCCGCCTCCACAAAGTCATGGCTCAAGATCTGGCCCCCAAACGGCTTCTGGCCCGGCAGGCTCGGCAAATCGCAGTGTTCCATGAAAGGCGCCATGCGAATGATGGCGTTGTGGCCCCAGTAGTTCCCGTTCTCCCGCTGCCAGTAGTTCAGGCCGCCCATGAAAATCGGCCCGTACAGGCGTCCGGCGAACTGCTGCAACCGTCCGAACACCGTCTCCGCGTTGATGCTGGCGGGCACGGTCTGGATCAGTCCGGCGCGGGGCGAGGCTTCCATCATCTTAACCATGTTGGTCAGGGTCTCGCCCGTCATCACGCTGTCCGCGTCCAGCACGATCATGTAGCGGTAGCGCTGTCCCCAGGCGCGGCAGAAGTCGGAGATGTTGCCGCTCTTCTTTCCGATGTTCTTCAGGCGGCGGCGATAGAAGATCCTCCCGATCGCCTTGTGCCGCTGCACCAGTTTCAACCAGGCCCGCTCTTCCGCGATCCATGTGGAGGTGTCGGTCGAATCGCTCAGCACGAAAAAGTCGAACGAGTCGATCTCGCCCGTGTTCAGCAACGATTCATACACCGAAGACAGTCCCGCGAAGACACGCTCCACGGACTCGTTGTAAATAGGGACAACAATAGCGGTGGGAGCCTCCTTGATGGACTTCGCCCTCCAACCCGGTGTCTTTGTGATCTTGCAAGGATCGCCCCCTTTCCGCCGCATCTGGAGGAACCCAAACAGCGCGTGGCAGCAACCAAAAGCGATGTAGCCGAACAAAACGGAAAACACCGCCAGCAGCGTCAGCTTGGGCGTCGTCCAGCCCGTGCGCCAAAGAAAGTCCGCCATCAGGAAGATGCCCAACAAACTCAGCAGGATGACAGCACTGAAAAAGACGAACACTCGCCAGTAGCGGCGATCCATGCGGCTCGGCGCCGGGGGCCTTTCAGGCTCGGCGGTTCTTGCCCGGCCCTGAGTCATCTTCACTTCCCGCGCCTGTGGCGGATAAGGGATGGTGGTGTAAACCGTGGACATTAGGCAGTGTGGACAAATTGGGGGCGGACCGGCGCGAGAGCATTTACTGTCTGGCCAGGCGCCGCGAACGGCATTGGGCCGCCCCCCAATAGAGAGAGTGGGAACGAAGCCAGGCAGACTGCTTCGGCCGCGAAGCGGCTCGCAAACCCCTGAAGCGAAGCGGAAGGTGCCGGCAGAGCCCGCAAAGGCGGGATAAAAATGGGCCGCGTCTTCAGGTATTCGCCGCTTCGCGGCGCTGAGTTCTCTTTTCTTTTATTCATTTCCGGTCCGTTCTCCAATTTGTCCGTACTGCCTAGTTCAACGGGTTAGAAAAAAGAGAAAGGCCACCCCCAGCAGCGCCAGGCTCCAGACCACGAACATTTTCAGAAAAGGCCGCCCCTCCAGGGTCTGAAGCGTGCGGGCCGCGGCGGACACCGGCCCCAGGTCGATGGGCCGTGGGGTCATCTGCGAAATCTGGAAGTCCGGACCCGCCCGCAAATAGGCGGCGCGCATGCTGGCCACCATTTCCTCCGGCCAGGGAGGTTCGCTCAGCAGCCGGGCCTGCCAGCGCTCCGTCACGCCGGACAGCAACAACGCCAGGCGTCCCTGTTCGGAAACGCGGCCCGTGCCTTCGGACACGTCCCGGCCCAGGATCTGGATAAACCACTCCTCCACCAGACGGTCGGTTTCCTCCGCCACCAGGGGCGTCAGGTCGCCGGGCTTGGGCTCGTCTTCCAGCCTCTTTGCAACGCGCGTCAACACCTGGTAAACCAGCCGGCTCAACACCAGCTTGTTCCGGATTCTCAGAGCGCCAAAGTAGCTCTCCACTTGCCGGTAGGCATCGTTCCAGTCTTCCAGAAGGGCGAAGTCCTCCGGAAGCGGCATTTTCACGGACTCCATAGGTAACTCCAGGTCTCGGTCAGGATCTGGTCTCCCTGTTGCAGGTGACAGGTGAGTTCCACGGGCAAAACGTTGTCGTCATCGGTGTCCAGCTTAAAGAGCACCCGCCAGCCCTTGGTGTGCGGGTTCCTCACGCATTCGTTTTCCGTCACGAACCCATTCGGGCCAGAATTGATTACGGCCGTGATGGGGGGATCGGCTGAATCGCCCATGGCTTCCAGCAGTGGTCCGGCAAAGTCCACCACGAAACGCCGCGTGTCCGGAAACTGCGGGATGTGCCCCACCCGTGTCCCCACTACCTTGTTCCGCGACAGCTCCATGTCCGTTTCCATGGTCCAGAGCATCTCGTAGGCATAACGATAAGGCTCGCCAGGCACGGGTTTCTCATTGGGCTTCCAGTAGGCCACCACGTTGTCCATGCCCTCGTTGTTCGTCGGCAGCTCTATCAGACGCACCGCTCCCGCGCCCCACTCCCCCTTGGGCCGGATAAAGAGACTCGGCGTGCGGTGGTAGGGATTGTGCAGATCCTCGTAGTGTTCGAACTCCCGGTCCCGCTGCAACAGGCCGAAGCCTTTCGGGTTCTCCGCGCCAAAAGCCACGGAGCGGAGCTGTTGCGTGTTTAGCAAAGGCCGCCACACATAGCGCCCATCGGAGAGTTCCAGCAGCAAGCCGTCGGAATCATGCACTTCCGGGCGGTAATCGCCAAAGCGATGCTCGTGGTTTTCTCCATACCAGTACATAGAGGTCAGCGGCGCCAGGCCGATGTCCCGGCTCACGTCGCGATAGAAAAGAGTGACCGTTACGTCGATCCGCGTGGTTTCCCCGGGCTTCAGAACGAACTCATAAGCACCCGCCACGCTGGGGCTGTCCATCAGCGCATAAATCGTCAGCCCGGTGCTCTCCGGCTTGGGTTTTCCTAACCAGAACTCCACGAAATCGGGAAATTCCTCGGCCACTCCTTCCATACCGGCGTCCAAGGCCAGACCCCGGGCGGAAATGCCGTAGCGCTGATTCCGCCCCAAAGCCCGGAAGTAGTTGGAACCCAGGAAGGTCAATGTTTCATCCCAGCGCTTCAGATTGGGGTCCAGGGGATAGAGCACTTTCAGCCCCGCGTAGCCCACGGAAACCGGGATGTTTCCTTCGATTGCCAGATCCGTGTAGTCGAAGAAACTCTCCACGAACCGGATGTGCTGGCGGTGCGTTTCGGAAAATTCGTGCACCTGCACCGGAATGTCGAAAATGTAGCCGGGATGAAAAAACTGAAGCCGGAAGTTTCCATTGTCTGGCAGCCAGAGGGTCTTCTCCGGCCGGAACTTGATGGCCCGGTACTGGTCGAAATTCAGAGACGAAAGCGATTCGGGAATCTTGTGGTACTGCTCAGCGTCGTACGGCTTGGCCGCCAGCTTTCGCGCCTCCTCCTCCACGTAGGAAAAGTCGATCCGCACACGCGAAATCGTCGCTTCGTCGCCACCGAAGGCGGCTACGCCTGAGATCCACAACAGCGAGGTGAGAAGGAGAGCCCCTATTTTCAATGACACTGGGTATGAACGAGTCAGCAAAAAGTATGCGAAGCCCTTTCTGTCTTCAAAAGGCAGAGACGGCACATTTCATCTGACTGGCTCAGACTGAGCCACTTATCATCTTTGAACAATTTTGCGATAGAGTTGTCCCTTGACGGCTACTCGGCACAATTGCGTAGCTTGACCCGCCCGATGGGGCCCGGCACACTGAGCGTCCGTTTTCTTTCCCCCTGAATACTCCCTGTTTATGAAGCCATTCTTCTCCCTTTCGACCCTGTTCTTGGGCGTTCTGCTCCTCACGGCACTGCCCTCTCATGCCGTGGACAAGCCCAACATCATCATCATGATGGCGGACGACATGGGCTACTCGGACATCGGTTGCTACGGCGGCGAGATCCAGACGCCCAACCTGAACGCTCTGGCGGCGGATGGTCTGCGCCTGACCCAGTTTTACAATACGGCCCGTTGCTGCCCCACCCGCGCCAGCCTGCTGACCGGTCTCTACCCACACCAGGCGGGCGTCGGCCACATGATGCAGGACAAGGGCCAGGACGGTTACCGCGGCGAACTAAACCGTCACTCCGTGACCATCGCGGAAGTGCTCGGCAAAGCGGGCTATGGCACCTACATGAGCGGTAAGTGGCACGTTACCAAGGCAGTGGAACCGGACGGCCCCAAGGACAACTGGCCCCGCCAACGTGGCTTCGACCGTTTCTTCGGCACCATCCACGGAGCGGGCAGTTTCTACGATCCGAACAGCCTGACGCTGGACAACGAGCAGATTCCCCCCAGCGCGGTCTCGGACGACTTCTATTACACGGAACAGATCAGCGCCTTCGCCTCGAAGTTCATCCAGGAGCACGTCGCCGGCCGGCCAGACGATCCCTTCTTCATGTATGTGGCCTTCACCTCTCCCCATTGGCCCATGCACGCCCGCGAACGGGACATCGCCAAGTATGAGGGCCGCTACTCCGAAGGTTGGGACGCGCTCCGGAAGGAACGCCACCAGCGCATGATCGACATGGACCTCGTCAGCGCGGACTGGCCGTTGACCCCGCGTGATTCCAACGCCGCCATTTGGGAAGACCTGAGCGGTGAAGAAAAGGCCTGGTTCGAAAAACGGCGGGAAGTCTATGCCGCCATGGTGGACAACATGGACCAGGGGATCGGCCACATCGTCGAAACCTTGAAGAGCACCGGCCAATGGGAGAACACCCTCATCTTCTTCCTGGCGGACAACGGCGGCTGCGCCGAGGAAAACGGCACGGCGAAAAACAGCCAGGCCGAGCCCAAGGAAAAACTCGAGCCCATGTCGCCGGATGAGTTGCAAACCAACATGGTGCCTGTCAAGACGCGCGACGGCTGGAAGGTGCGGCGCGGCCGCGGCGTCATGCCCGGACCCGCGGACACCTTCATCGCCTACGGCCTGGAATGGGCGAACACCAGCAACACGCCTTTCCGCGAGTACAAACACTGGGTGCACGAAGGCGGCATCTCCACGCCCCTCATCATCCACTGGCCGGACGGTCTGGGGCGGAAGGACGAACTGGAGCCCACCCCCGGCCACCTCATCGACCTCATGGCCACCTGCGTGGACG
Organism: Verrucomicrobiia bacterium; assembly: GCA_030427505.1. Lineage (GTDB taxonomy): Bacteria > Verrucomicrobiota > Verrucomicrobiia > Verrucomicrobiales > DEV007 > JAUICH01. The sequence continues at coordinate 68,197 of JAUICH010000008.1, read as the reverse complement.
TATCCGGCGCGGACTACCCAAAAACCTTTCATGGCGGCCAGGACATTCACCCCATGGAAGGCCGCAGCCTGAAACCCCTCTTCGGAAAAGGCGGCGGCGCCATCGACCGGGAAGCCATCTACTGGGAACACGAAGGCAACCGCGCCGTCCGCGTGGGCCAATGGAAACTGGTGGCCAAAGGCCGCACTGGTCCGTGGGAACTCTACGACATGGAGAAAGACCGCACGGAACTGAACGACCTCTCCGCCCAGATGCCCGGCAAAGTCGCCGAAATGGCCGCCCTGTGGGAAGCCTACGCCAAACGCGCCTTCGTCCTCCCCTGGCCCGACAACGGGAAAGGGAAAGGCAAAAACCAAAAGAAGCAGCCCGCAAAAGAAGACTCTAAGGCGAAACAACAAGGAACCGAGTAGCCCTTCCGCTCCCCTCCCGCCTCAACGGGCCATCCTTTTTTTGCGCCTTTTGCGCCTTTTCGCGGCCATCCCAATCGCTCCTCCCCGGGACCTTTTTTCGTAATCCCCCCGCGATTCCGTCATATTAGGGTAAACCCATGACCGGTTTGCCCGAAGAGACCGAATCCCCAGATCCCGAGTTCGAGGCCGAGCTGGCTGCCCAGCGAAGCACCGTCTACGGCTACCTCCTGTCCATCCTCGGACGCCCGGAGGAAGCGGCGGACGTGTTGCAGAACAGCAGCCTGACGGCCTGGAAGAAGCGCGCCGATTTCACCCCTGGCACGAACTTTCTGGCCTGGTTCCGCCGCATCGCTTTTTACGAAGCCCAGAACCACCGCCGCAAGCGCCAGAAACAAGGCGAAACCCTGATGTTCGATGAAGAACTGGTGGCCGCCATCGCGGACCGCGCGGAGGAGCGGGAACGGGAATTCACCCGGCACCGCCAACTTCTCCAGTTCTGCCTGGAAAAATTGCCCGCCCGGCAGCGGACTTTCGTGGAGCGCCACTACCTGAACGATCTCTCCGTGCAGGAACTGGCCGAAGCCGAAAAAATGAAACCCAACGCCGTGGCGCAGTTGCTATTCCGCGCCCGCGCCTCACTCATTGCCTGCGTGCAGACCCATTCTCACCGCTTTCGCCATCCCCATCTCGAATCATGAGCGAGCGACCCAACGCCACTCCTTCATCCGAACTGGAAACCCTGCTGACCCGGCTTTCTCTGGGGCCGCTGGACCCGGCGGACGCCGCCCGGCTCCAGAAACTCCTCAAGTCCGGCCCCGAAGCCCTGGACGCCTGGCTGGACCACTGCGCCATGGACGCCTGGCTCCGCGCCCCCGCCCAGAAGGCGGAGCAGACTTCGGTGGTGACTCTTTCTGGTTCACCCTCGGAGTCTTCCGGCAAAGAGGGGGCCGTTGGTCCGGAACCGCAGACGATTTCTCTCCTCGCCTCCATCCCCACCACCTGGAAAGCCGGTATCACCGCGTTGGCAGCCTGCGTGGCGCTGGGCTGCCTGGTGGCGTTCCAGTTTGGGAAGCAACCAGACAGCAAACCAAACACTGCTCCTGAGTCTACAATAGCAGTCGCTGCTCCGGTAAAAGATTCGCTCCCGAAACCGCCGCATCCCGCACCGGACGCTGAAGAAGAAGCGACAACCGCGCCAGAACCGGAAATGCCCGCCATGCCGGAACCGGTCACTCTCGCCGCTGTCACGCAAGACGGCACGGGGGAAACCCCCTCGCTTGACGACTGGAAGACACTGAATTCCACTGGCAGCCTGAAGCACCCCGCCCTGCTGGAAACCCCGGCGGTGATGTCGGACGCCGCGCGCCCCGTTCGCTTTAACCGGGATGTTCGCCCGATCCTTTCGGAGACCTGTTTCCACTGCCACGGCCCGGACGAACACGGCCGCCGCGCGGAACTGCGCCTGGACCTGCCGGAGCCTGCCTACGCCAACCGGGATGGCATCCGCGCCATCGTGCCGGGCGACCTCGACAAGAGCGAAGCCTGGCACCGCATCCTCAGCAACGATCCTGACGAACTGATGCCGCCGCCGGAGTCGCACCTGGTGCTGACCACCGAGCAAAAGGACACCCTGCGCCGCTGGATCGCTGAAGGCGCTGAGTATGAAGGACACTGGGCTTTCATCCCACCCACACTCTCCCCGGTGCCGGAAGTGTCCGATACCAGGTGGCCCGCGAACAGCATCGACCGTTTCGTCCTGCAACGCCTGGAGGAAGACGGACTGAAGCCTTCGCCCGAAGCGGACCGCCGCACCCTCATCCGCCGCCTGTCTTTCGACCTCACCGGACTGCCGCCGTCTCTGGAAGAGGTTCGCGCCTTTGTGGCGGACACCTCTCCGGACGCCTATGAGAATCTCGTGGATCGGCTGCTGGAGTCGGACCATTTCGGCGAACGGATGGCGCTCCAGTGGCTGGACCAGACCCGCTACGCGGACACCAACGGCTACTCCATCGACGGCGGCCGCGACATGTGGCTGTGGCGGGACTGGGTGATTAACGCCTATAATCAGAATCTGCCGTTCGACCAGTTCACGCTCGAACAACTCGCCGGCGATCTCCTTCCCCAGCCCACGCCGGAGCAACTCATCGCCACGGGCTTTAACCGCAACCACATGATTACTCACGAGGGCGGTACCATCCCGGAAGAAAACCTGGTCAACTACACCGCCGACCGCGTCAAAACCACCAGCGAGATCTTCCTGGGCCTGACCATGGGCTGCGCCCAGTGCCACGACCACAAGTACGACCCGATTTCCCAGAAGGATTACTATCGCTTCTTCGCCTATTTCAATACCCTGGACGACAAGGGGCTGGACGGAAACGCGGGCATCAATTCCCGCCCTTCCATCGAAGCGAAGTCTCCCCTGCCTCTTGATCCCGCCCCGGTCCGGGAACGCCTGAAAGAACTGCGCGCGGAATTGGACCAGCCCCGCCCCGAGGCTCAACAGGAATGGGAAGCCGAACTCCGCTACGAACTCGCCCACCTGGGCGAGAACTTGAAGCTTCACCCCATGACCCTGACCGGCGCGAAGTCGCCAAACCGGGACACCACCTTCCTCACCGTGGAAGACAATTCCCTAGTCAAAATCCACGAAGGCCGCCGCAGCGCCTACACCCTAGCAGCCAAGGTTCCGGCGGACACCGTGACGGGCCTCCGCCTCGTCTTTGCCGCCACGGAAGAATCCAGCGGAATGATCGGTCATTGCGATGATCCGGCCTGGAAAGGAACGTTCTTCCTGAGCGGTATCTCGGTTTCGTCCGGCAGGCTGCCTTCGGATGAAATCGATCTCTACAGCCTGGTGCCCATCCAGTCCGCCACCGCCAGCGTGTCGCATCCGGACTTCCCGCCCGCCGGCGCCTTGGACGAGCGTAACGAACTCTCCTGGACTCCCTATCCCAATGTCACCTCTCCCCAGCACTACACAGTGCGCTTCGCGGAGCCGCTTCATTGCGAGACCGATCCCAACGTGACGGTCATGGTGAACTTCTTCGCTCCGGAAGGCGGACGGAAAGTGGACCCGGCCAGTATCCGCCTCTATGCCCTGACTGGAAACGATGACGACACCACCATCCCGGCGGAACTTCAGGAACTGCTGAAGGTAGCGGACGCGGACCGCACTCCGGCCCAGCGAGACAAGGTCCGGGCCTACTTCGAACAACTCGCCCCCCAGCTTCAGCCTCTGCGCGAATTGATCGCCAACCACGAGCGCCGCCTCGATGAAATCCTGAACCCGCACCCGGTGATGGTGATGGATACGGCGGCGAAACCACGGCAGACCTTCATCCTGGAGCGGGGCGACTACGCCCACCCCACCACGCCGGTGAAGCCCGGCACGCCGGAGGCTCTACCCTCCCGCCCGGGTCAAGACACTGGTGACCGCCTGGGCCTCGCCCACTGGTTGACCGACCCCGAGCATCCCCTGACGGCGCGGGTCACGGTGAACCGCTACTGGCAGATGCTTTTCGGCACCGGCCTCGTCGCCACCTCCGCGGACTTCGGTTCCCAGGGCGAATGGCCCAGCCACCCGGAGCTACTCGACTGGCTGGCGGTGACCTATGTGCAAAGCGGCTGGGACACCAAGGCTTTGATCAAACAGATCGTCATGTCCGCCACTTACCGGCAGAGTTCCAACGTTAGCCCGGAACTCCAGAAACTGGACCCCGGCAACCGCCTCCTCGCGCGCGGCCCCCGGCAGCGCTTGCAGGCGGAGTTCATCCGCGACGCGGCGCTGGAGGTGAGCGGCCTGCTGGTGCCCTGGGTGGGCGGTTCCAGCGTGAACCCCGGCCAGCCGGACAATCTCTGGAAGGAAGTCAGCCACTACGGCAGCACGCCCGCCACCTCTCAGGTTTACGTGGCGGACCGGGGTTTGGAACGGCACCGGCGCAGCATGTACACGTATTGGAAACGCACCGTTCCGCCGCCAAACATGTCCGCCTTTGACGCGCCGAACCGCGAACTCTGCGTCATGCGCCGTTCGGTCACGAACACGCCTCTCCAAGCGCTGGTGCTACTGAACGATCCCCAGTTCGTGGAAGCCAGCCAAGCCTTTGCCGACCGGGTGCTCAAAGAAACACCGGACGCCAGCACGGCGGAACGCGCCGCCTATGCCTTCGAAGCCGCCGTGGGCCGCCCCCCGGAAGAGGCCGAACTGCGGGAACTGTCCGCGGCTTATGAAGAGCAGTACGCCGAAACGAATCACGAAACCGCGGCCTGGACCGCCATCGCCCAGTTGGTCCTGAACCTCAGCGAGACCATCACCAAGCGCTGAACCTTTCCCACTTACCCCGAATGTTATGAATCCGTTCATCGACTTTCACCGCAACCAGACCCGGCGCGCCCTCTTCGGCAACGCGGCCCGTGGCCTCGGCGGCATCGCCCTGGGTTCCCTCCTGTTTCCGGACTTGCTGGAAGGCAACAATCCCGAAAGCCCCGGCACTGTTCCCCTTTCTCCCGCCGTGCCACGTACGGACGGAGGATTGCCCTATCTGCCGCACTTCGCGCCCAAGGCAAAGCGGGTCATTTACCTCTTCCAATCCGGCGGTCCCTCGCATGTCGATCTCTTCGACTACAAACCCCTGATGCGCGACCTGCATGGGAAGGAACTGCCGGACTCCGTGCGCGGCACGCAGCGGGTCACGGGCATGACCTCCGGCCAGAAGAGTTTTGCTTTCACCGCGCCGCTCTGGGACATGCAACGCTGCGGCCACCACGGCACCTGGATCAGCGAACTGCTCCCCCACACTCAAAAGATCGCGGATGACATCACCATTCTCCGCGCCGTTCACACGGAAGCCATCAACCACGATCCGGCGGTCACCTACATCAATACCGGTTCCCAACAAATGGGGCATGCCAGCATGGGCGCCTGGCTCAGCTACGGCCTGGGCAGCGAAAACCAGAACCTGCCCGCCTACATGGTCCTGCTTTCCCAAGGCACCGGGAAGAATCCCGGCCAGCCGCTTTTCTCCCGCCTGTGGGGCAGCGGCTACCTGCCTTCCAGTCACCAGGGCGTGCTGATGCGGCCCGGCGCGAACCCCGTTCTTTACCTGCGAAACCCGGAGGGCACCTCCACCAGCGCCCGGCGCAAGCTCCTAGACCGCTTGGCCAACCTGAACCACCTGCACGCCGAAGAATCCGGCGATCCGGAAGTCCTGGCCCGTGTCGAGGCTTACGAAATGGCCTACCGCATGCAGACCTCCGTGCCTGACCTGACGGACTTGAGCGACGAGCCGGACCGCACCTTCGAACTCTACGGCCCGGAATCCCGCAAGCCGGGGAGCTTCGCGGCGAACTGTCTGCTCGCCCGCCGCATGGCCGAACGCGGGGTGCGCTTCGTGCAGCTTTTCCACCGGGGCTGGGACCAGCACAAGAACATCGCCGCCGCCCTCCCTGCCCAGTGCCGGGACGTGGACCAGGCGTCCGCCGCCCTGGTGACGGACCTGCGTCAGCGCGGTCTTCTGGACGAAACGCTCGTGGTTTGGGGCGGCGAATTCGGCCGCACCTCCTATAGCCAGGGCACTCTGGGTACGCCCAGCGCGGGCCGGGATCACCACGGCCGCTGCTTCTCCCTCTGGATGGCCGGCGGCGGCATCAAGCCCGGATTCGAGTGGGGTCAGACCGACGACTGGGCCTACAACGTGGCCGAAGGCGGCGTCCACATCCGCGACCTGAACGCCACCATTCTCCACCAGCTAGGCATCGATCACGAACGCTTCAGCTTCAAGTTCCGCGGCCTCAGCCAGCGCCTCACCGGCGTGGAAAAAGCCTACGTAGTGAAAGATATCCTGGTGTGAGAAGCACGAAAGCGAGAGGAGCCACGGACGCCCGCCCGCGAGCCTTCAGCTCGCAATAGCTTACTATAACCGTTACCCAGGGCTGACGCCCTGGGCTATGTGCCGGCGAGCTTTCAGTTCGCATCAACCAGACTGTGCGTACCTGCAAGAACGCCCGCTTCACCTCTGTTTCCAAGGCGGCCAAAGGAAGCGGAGCTTCTCTTGAATGCGGCGAATTTTCTTTCGCCGCTCTGGGGAAGGCAGCCGGAGGCGCGGTGGGGAGTGAAGCCTGCGACTCACCAAACCGGCCCCTCCCAAAGACCTAGGACTGGTTCAATAAATAGGCGGGGCGGCATCGAGAATTTACCGGGGATCAAAGGCCATCGATCTACCCGGCCCACCATTGCGCCTTTTGCCATCCACCGGGAAGTCCATTCCAAGACTTCCCCTCACAAACCTCCAACCCGGCATCTACACCACTTCAAACCGAGTCACTTCCACCGCGTTCTTCCCTGCCTTTTGAATGGGCCGGGGCTCGGGCTGAGCATACCCATTTAAGTCCACCGCCCGCGCCCGGAGTTCATAGTGACCGGGGTTAAGTCCCTTGAGCGTCGCGCCCCAAGAAACCATGCTGTAGCGCAATGGCCAAATTCTTGGCTTACCTGTCCGGGAATCAAATCCCAGCACTTCCCGGGAGGAAACGCCCGCCGGTAAAATACCCTTCCAATCCATCGGCGGGTCCGCCAGGGCAGCTTCGATCCATTGGGCACTCTGCCAGGCCGGATCGTCGTCGTCCAGCGGGACCACGTCCTTCGTCACCTGCCGCACCCAGTACTCCACCCGCTTCAGACCGGACCAGCCACTGATGGCTTGCCCGCTGACATAGACCGGCCGGCCCGCGGGCAACTGCCTCGACAGATCGTCCAGATACGCCGCTGTCTTCAGGCGAGACTCGGGGTCGTTGTTCTTCTCCGCGTAAGTGTCGTTCGCGTGATAGTCGTTGGTCAGCACGACGTGTTGCAGCCATTTGATGGACTTAAACCCATGCGCCCACGGCACCACCATCCGCACCGGTCCGCCCCGCTCCAGCGTCAGCGGCTCGCCATTCAGCCGGTAAGCCACAAAAACCGGCAACTCGCCCGGCGGCGTCTCCATCACCTGGGAATAGCTCAGCGACGAGCGAAACATCTGAGCCGGGTTGTCATTGTGAAACCCCCAGAAATAGACCCGCCGCACGTTCTTCATCGTGCCGCACAGGCGCAGCACTTCACTCAGCGGCACGCCTTCCCAAAGGCCCTGTCCCAACGGCGTGGGAATGTTCAGGCACTGCATCGCCTTGATGAATTTCACGCCGTGCTCCTTCCCCAGTTCCATCAAGCCCTTCAAGTCCAGCGTCACCGGGCGCTCTATTTCCGCCGTGGCGCTGACATGTGGCTGCTTTTTCTCATCGGCGCGGATCTCCAGCCGCCACGTCTCCGGCGTCAGGCCCGCCTCCACCAGCGCCTGGCCTTTCAGCGTGAAAGGCTTCGGATTCCCCCGCGACACATCCTCAAAGTCACCTGCTGCCGTCAGGAAGGGACGCGTCGCCGTACCTCCTTCAGCCGCCGAAATTTTCTCCCCGCCGGGCCCCAAGATTCCCCAAGTCCCCCCAGCGGCGAGGCCGGCTGAAACAGACGCAGTCGAAGTAAGGAACTTTCGGCGGGGGAGCTTCATGGTCAGCAAAAGCTTGCCGCAGTATCTACCGCAATCCCTGGGACCGGCGCCAGCCAATTGAACTCCGTCTCTCAAAAAGAAACGCAAGGTGTCTTCAGCCTGGATTCCGGGGTTTGAAAGATTCCTTGTCGGCCACCCGTAGTGGACCGCATGGGAAAGAAATCCGGCCCTCGCAACACCCGGCGAAAGCCCCCGCTTGTCTGGCGCGTGTTCCGCGCTTTGTTGGTTTCCGTGTCCGTCCTTTTTCTTCTGGCCGTGGTAAGCTTGGCGGTTCTCATCCATGTGGCTTCAAACAAGCTGCTAGTGCCGAAACGCTCGCCTTTGGAGGACTGGAATCTCGAAGCGCTGGCGCATCCTGAAACCTACGGCCTGGACATCGAACCCTTTTCCGCCCCTCCACGCAACCGGGCACGGCCACCAAGACGCGGCGGATGCGGGAACGTTTGTTGAAGACCGGTATCGTGCCGCTGCCCACCCCTACCGGTGCGGCGGGTGGCGCGCCGGGAACGGTCGTCATGCTGCACGGGAAAGACGGCATCAAGGAACACGCCCTGCCCATCGCGGAACGCTTCGTGGCGGGCGGGTTCTACTGCATCACTTACGACGCCAGGGCACACGGAACGAGCGGCGGTAAATTCTCAACTTACGGCGCAAAGGAAACGGACGACCTGACCCGTATTATTGACGAGGCGGAGCGTCTCTTTGGCCGGAATGAGCTGGGCGAATTTACGCTCTTCGGAAACTCCTTGGGATCGGCAGTCGCCTTGCAGGCGCTAACCAAAGAAACCCGCCTTCGCGCGGCTGTGGTCACTTCCCCCTTTGCCAGTCTCGCGGGCCTGATCGATGAAAACGGCCAGAACCGCCTCCCAGCCTACACTCCCCTGCTCCGGACCCCGGTACTGTGGTACTCCGGCTGGCGGGCGGGCTTCGACCCCTGGTCCATCGCGCCCGCTCAGGACGCCGCGAATATTCACACGCCCGTAATGGTGGTGCACGGAGAGGACGACACTTTTATCCGGCCCCATCATGGCCGCGAGATCTTCGACGCCCTTCCCGGCCCGGAAAAAGTCTGGCGCCCCGTGCTGGGCGGCACGCACTTCAACGTATTGGCGAAGGGTAACGACGAACTTTACCAGGAAATGATCGAATTCTACTGGAAAGCCCTCGCGAATAAACAGCCCTCACCAAATTCGGCTTCGGCTGATTCGGATTCCGCAGAAGAACCCGTCCTCGCCTCTCCGGCCCTTTTCCCGGATGAGAAAATGGAAAATGAACAGGCGGTATTGGCGGCGGACTAACCTTTTCTAGATTGGGCGTCCTTAGGCTGGCCTCGGGAGGCCCAAATCTGGTAAAAGTTGCTGTTTACCGAACCGCCATATGGGTTCTGCCGCTGGAATATCCCCGAAATCCGCTGCTTCTCAGCTCTTCCGATTCGTTCTGACCACTAGCGCCGTTTCTCTGCTCTTGGAGATTGAGAGCGGTGGCGGGGTCTTGAACGCAACGGAAAAAGACGAAGCCGGCATCGCGTTTTTCGAAACGAAGATCCGGCCCGTGCTGGCGGAGAAATGCTACGAATGCCATTCCGCCGAAGCGGGCAAGAGCAAAGGCGGCCTGCTCCTGGACAACCGGGAAGCCGTGCAGTCCGGAGGGGACAGCGGCCCGGCCTTGGAAAGCGGCCACCCGGAAAAAAGCCTCTTGCTGAAAGCCATCGCCTACGAAAATCCGGACTTGGAAATGCCGCCCAAAGAAAGGCTTCCGGCCCACGTCGTGGAGGATTTCCGGAAATGGATCGCCATGGGCGCGCCCGATCCCCGCGAAGCGGACTCCTCTTTGACCTCCAATGCGCCTCAACGCCAGCGTTCCGTGAACTATGAGGCCGGGCGACAGTTCTGGAGCTTCCAGCCAAAAGCGTCTCCGGCTCTGCCCTCATCGGTAAAAAACGGCAGCGCCGCCATTGATCACCTGATTGGGCTTACATTGCAGGAAAACAGCCTGGAACCGGCGCCGCTGACAGACAAGCGCACCCTGCTCCGCCGCGCCTACTTTGACCTGACGGGCCTGCCGCCCCGGCCGGAAGACATTCGCCGCTTTCTGGCCGACCCCTCACCCAAGGCCTTCGAAAAGGTAGTCGACGAACTCCTGCGGACCCGCGCCTTTGGCGAACGCTGGGGCCGTCACTGGCTGGACGTGGTGCGTTTCGCGGAAAGCTCCGGCGGCGGCCGCGCCCTCATCATGCCCGAAGCCTGGCGCTTCCGCGACTACGTGATCGAAGCCTTCGCGAACGACAAGCCTTTCGACGAACTAATCCGCGAACACCTCGCCGGCGACCTGATCCCCGCGAAAGATCCCACGGACCGCCGGGAGAACCTGATCGCCACGGGTTTCCTGTCTCTGGGCCCCACGAACTACGAACTCCAAGACAAAGAGATGCTGCGCATGGAGGTCGTGGACGAACAGCTCGACACCCTGGGCCGGGCCTTCATGGGCATGACCATAGGCTGCGCGCGCTGCCACGACCACCCCTTCGACCCCATTGCCTCGGAAGACTACTACGGTCTGGCCGCCATCCTGCGAAACGTCCGCGTCCTGGAGTATGGGAACGTCTCCTCCTGGATTCACGTCTCTCTCCCCCTGGAAGACAGCCGGGAGTTAACGCCCGAAGAGAAAACCGCCCAAGCCGAATTTGAGTCGAAGATCGCTCAGTTGAGGGAAGAGTTTTCCACGAAGACCAACGACCAGGACCGCAAGTCTGTCGGCGGAAAAATCATTTCCCTGGCCGTGCAAAAAGGTTCCCCAGTCTACGAAAGCGCCATGGGCGTGGAAGAACGGCCCGGTCCGGCCACTGGCTACCACATCGCGGTCCGGGGAGACGTTCACAACCTGGGCGAAGCCGTGCCGCGCAGCGTCCTGCGCGTGACTCTTCCTCCCGGCACCCCCCTGCCGGACATGCCGGAAAACCAGAGCGGCCGCCTGGAACTGGCCAACTGGATCGCCTCGGCGGAAAACCCGCTGACCTCTCGCGTCGTCGCGAACCGTATTTGGGCTCATCTCTTTGGACATGGACTGGTGCGCTCCGTGGACAACTTCGGCGCCATGGGCGACACCCCCACCCACCCCGAGTTGCTGGACTGGCTGGCCACCCATTTCGTCGAGGGCGGTTGGTCGGTGAAGTCCCTGGTTCGGACCATCATGCTTTCGGAGACCTACCAGCGGCAAAGCCAGCCTGCTGAAGACGCCGTGGAGACCGATCCCGAAAACTTCCTGCTCTCCCACCAAAACCGCCGCCGCCTGGAAGCGGAAGCCCTGCGCGATTCCATGCTCCTGCTGGCGGACTCCCTCAAACCCATCAAGGGCGGCCCCACCCTTCCTAAGGAGCTGGGTTCGGAGTTCGACTACGATTTCTCTTTCCGGGGCCGGAGCGTTTACCTGCCCGTGTTCCGCAACAACCTAGACGATCTGTTCGAGGTGTTCGACTTCGCCAACCCCAACATTGTGGCCGGACAACGCCCGGTTTCCACCATTCCCACCCAGGCGCTCTACCTCATGAACAGTGACTTCGTGTTCGAGCAGGCCCAGCGGGCCGCCGCGCAAACGGAGCCCTCCGTGGAATCCAATCCCGACGACGAGGCCCGCATTCGCCAGATGTTCGAGCGCACCCTGGGCCGCCCGCCACTACCCGGCGAAGCTCGCCTGGCTTATAGCTTTATTCAAGACTTCCCAGAAAGCAGTGAAGCCTCCGAACCGGACGCCTGGACCGCGCTTCAGCAGGCCCTATTCGGCTCCATCGACTTCCGCTACCTCGACTAACCCAGTCCGCCAATTTGCCGCTACCCCGAATGTTATGATCTTCCACGGACTTCATCCCAACCGCTCCGGAAACGTCAGCCGGCGCCGGCTCCTGAAGACTTCCGCCTGCGGCTTTGGTTCCCTGGCTTTGGCGGGTCTGTTGGGCGAAACCGCCCACGCCGCCAACCCCCTGGCGCCCCGCCAGCCACACCATCCCGCCCGGGCCAAGCGCGTCATCTTTCTCTGGATGCAGGGCGGCCCCAGCCAAGTGGATACTTTTACGCCGAAGGAACGCCTGACTCGCGACCACGACAAGGAGGTGGACCTGTTCGTCGCCCGCACCGGCCAGGTGGACAAGGTAAAACTCTACGCCTCGCCCTGGGAGTTCCGCCAGTATGGCGAATGCGGTCAGCCGGTCAGCAGCCTCTTCCCCCACATGGCCCGGCATGTCGACGATCTCTGTTTCCTCCACGGCATGCACACCGAAGGCGTCGCCCACGGACCCAGCACGCTGTTTCTCCACACCGGCGCCACCAATCTCATCCGTCCCTCCATGGGGGCGTGGGTGCTCTATGGGCTGGGCACGGAAAACCAGAGCCTGCCCGGCTTTGTCACCATCAATCCCCCGGCCACCAAGGGCGGCCCACGAAACTACGGCAACGCCTTCCTCCCCGCCGATTTCCAGGGAACCGCCATCGGCCGCGTGGGCGTCCCGGCCGAGGAAGCGAATTTCGAGCACCTCACCAATGCCCATCTCAGCCCCGGACAACAAGAAAAACAATTCTCCCTGCTGCAGGGGCTTAACCGCCAGCAAATCGACGCCCGGGCCGCCCGTGAAGACAGCGACCTGGAATCGGTAATCAACTCCTTCGAACTGGCCTTCCGCATGCAGGCCGAGGCTCCGGAGGTGACGGACATCTCGCGGGAATCCGCCGCCACCCAGAAAATGTATGGCATCGGCCAAACACCCACGGACAGTTTCGGGCGCCAGTGCCTGCTGGCCCGCCGGCTGGCGGAGTCTGGAGTGCGCTACATCCAGGTCAACTACTCCGACAACAAGGCCACTCCCATGTGGGACCAGCACAGCCGCCTGAAGGAACACGAAACCCACGCCGCGGCGGTGGACCAGCCCATTTCCGGCCTGCTGACGGACCTGAAAGCTCGCGGCCTGCTGGAAGACACCATCGTCTGGTGGGGCGGCGAATTTGGCCGGACCCCTTACTCCCAAGGCAAAGACGGGCGCGACCACAACCCCCTGGGCTTCACCGTGTGGGTGGCTGGCGGCGGCTTCCGGCCCGGCCTGGCCTATGGCGAGACAGACGAAATCGGCCAGCGGGCCGTGAAGGACAAAGTCCACATGCACGACCTGCACGCCACCATTCTCCACCAGTTGGGCCTGAACCACGAACGCCTGACCTACCGCTACGCGGGCCGGGACTTCCGGCTGACGGATGTGCACGGTTCCGTAGTCAGGGACGTCCTGGTGTAAAGTTCGGGCCGAGAAAAGAGAGATTTGTCCCGACCGGAGACACTGGGCGGCTTTTGTGCCATAGTTTGCCGTTCGCCATGCCCCTCACCCGCTCTTTCCACGGTCTATTTTCCCCCTTCAGCTTCAACCGCCTCTTCATCAGCGGCTCCTTGCGCCGATTGGGGGCAGTGTTCCTCTTGGCTTGCGCCTGCGCCCTCCTGACCCAATGCGCCGGGGTGGACCCACGCGTGGAGCAACGCGCCGCACAGATCGCCATGGAACCGCCGGGGGACTACTGGATCGGGCGCCGCTACTTTATCGACCGGACCCGCTTCTGGGGCTACTTGCGCAGGCCCCGCCAACCGTGGGACCAGTCGAAGCTCACAATCATCAACGAGAGCTACAAGCTCACCCCCGACCGTCTGCCTGAGGCGCCTGAAAGCGGCCCCCGACACGGCTACGACCACAACTACGAATACCGGCTCTGGGGTTACTTCTCCGGGGATGAAGTTTACGACCCCAATTCCAATCTCGTGTTGCCGGAGTTCGTCTTGAAAAGCTACGAACTCATCAACCCCCGTCCCGGGTTTCTCTTTCAGCCGGACGAGGTCTACAGCCCCAAGCGGGTCCCCCGTATCCTGAGGTAGTCCAAACCGGACCCCGCCGGGTTTCATTCGTTTTTCCCGGCACGCGACCTGCTGACCCACGGACACGGCTTCTCCCGAAAGCCGGAATCCGGACGAGGAGGCCGACAAACGAATGACGAAATCTGGAGCAAATCTCTCTGCCATTTCGCCAAAGACTGGTGTCTCACCCGTCTACCGCGAACGGTTTTCAGCCGAGGAATACTCCAAGATTTCCCTTTTTTCAGGCTTTCCAGCACTTCCGGTTCTCCGAAAAGCATCGGTATCCGAACGAATTCCGAGAAATTCAACGGTGTTTTCACAAACTCCCCGGCACTTTCGCGCCTCGATTGGCACTCATATAGCTTTTTAACCGTTATACCAACCATATCCACCGCGATCCTGCGGTACCCGATGCAAGCCACCCACACCTCTCAACACCTTCTACACGCGCCACGTCATGAGAGAACTCCTCTTCCCGACTTATCAGCCGGGCGAAGCCCTGATGCCCGCGGACGGCCGCTTCCGGAACATGATCATTGTGGTCCGGGCCGATCCCATTATTTGCGGCCATAGCACCGAAGCCCGGAACCTCGCCGAAGCCGCCCTGGAGCGCGGCATCGAAAACGTTCACATCGTCACCTATCCGCTCGACACGCTCAAGAGCAGCGGCCTGCCGCTGAAGCCAATCGAGACCATCGATCCCTATTCAGAGGGCATCACCGTTGCCCGCCCGGAACCGGTGGGCAATTACAAGGTCCTGGATGGCCGTCTCGGTCTCGGGATTGGGGGTCACATCATTGACCTACTCTACAATCAACCCGGACGCACCTTGGTGATGGACCTGTATCTGGTGCCCCACGGCCAGATGGTCATGAACGCCGTGCGCAGCTTCGACGGCACCGGCACCCAGCCGGACATCCTGACCGTGGCCGAAGCCGTCGGCTCGGATATCACGAACGTGGTGAACAACGCCGTGAACGAAGGCCGCTACGGCGCCGCCCAGATGGTTCTTTCCACCTACCTGGATCACGAACTGCCGGTGGCCGTCAGCCAATTCACCAAAGACATGATCCTGGACTCCGCCCGCAAGGTGGACCAGGCGCTCGACACCAACTTTACCGGCCGCATCGAAACGCGGGTGCGCATCAGCTACCCAGCCATTGATACCTCCGGGTATGTATCGCTCGATCAAGAGACCGGACGTGTGGCGGAGGTGCTTCGTGAAAGACAGTTGGACAAAGGCGGCTACCTGATGTTCCTCTCTCGCGTGGCGGCGGCCAAAGGCGTGGACGATCTCATCAACGCCTACCGCAAGAGTGACCTCTACGGGAAAAAGGAACTCCTCATCTGCGGAAACGGCCCGGCCTTGGAAGACATGCGCGCCTTGGCGGGCGGAGACGCCAATATCCGGTTCCTGACCGACGTCTGCGACGAGGAAAAGGGTCCCCTGATGCACGCGGCCTATTCCTACCTGCTGCCCAGCAAGGCCCGCTCGGAGTTCGTCGAAACCTTCGGCATCGCCGTCGCGGAAAAAATGCTGGCCGGCGGCCTCGGCCCCGTGGTGACCACCCGCACGGGTGGCATTCCGGAAGCGACAGGCGGCTACTGCCTGGAACATGAAGCGGGCGACGCGGAGGACCTCACCCGCTGCCTGAACCAGCTCGCCAAAATGAGCACGGAAGAGAAGGCCACCCTCAACCGCAAAGCGCGCGAGTACGCCCTCCAATTCGACCGCGGCCAGGTGCTGAACAACCTCCTGGAAATGGGAAAAATGGAACAGGCTGCGTAAATCCGTCGCCTTCAGAATAGCTCCAACTGCCCCGGCTGAGACCGGCGGAACGCCGCCGTGGAAAAAACCATGCGGCTCCGGTTCAGCCGGTGCTTCCGAACGCTGACGTCGAATAGCCTCTCGATCTCTTCCGCGACAGGCCCCTCTCCTTTCATCCGGCTGCCAAATCCGCTTTCGTTCAGCTTTCCTCCCCGCGCTTTCCCGACCCGGCCCAAGACCTTGCCCCTGTGCCCGGCGTAGTGACGGTCCAGCCAGCCCGTGAAAACGTCTTTCACCGCATAGGGCAGCCGGAGCATCGTATAAACCGCGAACTGTGCGCCGTGATCGGCGGCGGCTTCCAGGATGGCGGGAATCTCGTGATCGTTCAGCCCCGGAATGATCGGCGCCACGGAGACCCCACAGGGAATGCCCGCGCTTGAAAGCGTTTTCAACGCCCGAAGCCGGGCCGCGGGGGTGGAAGCCCGGGGCTCCATCTTCATGGCCAGCTCCGTGTTCAGCGTAGTCACCGACAACATCACCCCGGCTGCATCGTATGCCGCCAACTGTTGAAGGAAATCCACATCCCGTTCCACCAGGCCGCTCTTCGTCACAATGCCTACGGGGTTCCGGAACTTCGCCAGCACCTCCAGGCATCCCCGGGTGATTCTCAGACGGCGCTCCACGGGCTGGTAGGGGTCCGTCACTCCGCTGCAGGCCAGGTTCTGCGGTGTCCACCGGCGCGCGGCCAGTTCCCGTTCCAGTAGTTCAGGCGCATTTTCCTTCACCATGATCTTGGTTTCGAAGTCGAGCCCCGCGCGAAACCCCAGGTACTCATGATAGGGCCGCGCATAGCAGTAGGCGCAGCCATGCTCGCAGCCCCGGTAGGGATTGAGACTGGCGTCAAACCCAAGGTCCGGACTCTTGTTCGTGGTGATGATGGACTGAGCGTCGTCCCTAAAGAACTCGGTCTTGGGCACTTCCTCCTCGAAATCCTCATCCACCCTCGCGATCTCTTCCAGGCTGCCGTCATCTATTTCCACATGCAGCCGTTCGAAGCGGTTTCCGGGATTGTCCGTGGTTCCGCGCCCTTTGGCGTTGACGAAAGCGCTCATGGTTTAACTGTTCAAAAGAACAGTTTCACGCTTGACGAAAGAGCGCAAGTCCCGATACATGGTCCCTCACAACTTTCTCGCAAACTCATCGGTGACGATGGAACCGTTCTCAGGATAAATCCCCTTCAGGGCGTAATTCATCTTGATACTAAGCGTTTGGAGCAAAACATTTAAAGGATGGACGGGAAAGCGCCCTCAACACCCCTCCAGGCCACGCGGCTCCGGTTGATTCTCTCCCGGGCCAATCGTGCCCTGGAGGATTTCGACCGGAAGAGCATTGCCGACACCGGTTTGGGGCCCTCCGACTTCGCGGTGCTGGAAATCATCCTGCACAAAGGTCCCACGCCAGTGAACACCATCGGCCGGAAAGTCCTGCTGACCAGCGGGTCCATCACCACCGCCGTGGACCGGTTGGAGAAAAAAGGCCTCGTGCGGCGTGACGCCAGCCCGGAAGACCGGCGGGTGTGCCTGGTTTGCCTGACCGGAGCGGGTCAGGAACTGATCGAGACCGCCTTTCGCAAACACAGCGAAAACCTGGAACGCGTCATGGAAGAACTGAGCGAACCGGAAAAGGAAACGCTGGCGGAGCTACTCAAAAAACTCGGCAAGCACGTCACTGCGGAAATGGAATCAACAGCCAAATGACCGAACCCCATCGCCAGGGCCTCAATATTCGCAATGCCCGTCCCGAGGACTGCGAAACCATTCTCGAAATGATCCGTGAGTTGGCGGAATTCGAGAAATTGAGCCACCAAGTCATCGCCACGCCGGAGGATTTCCGGAAACACCTCTTCGGAGACCAGCCCGCCGCCGAAGCGCTCCTCGCGGAATGGGAGGGGAACCCCGTGGGCTATGCGATTTTCTTCACCACGTTTTCCACCTTCATCGGCAAACCCGGCCTGTGGCTGGAAGACCTCTACGTAAAGCCGGCGCTACGCGGCAAAGGCGTGGGCAAAGCCCTCCTCCTGGCGGGCAACCAACTGGCCAAAGACCGCGGCTGCGGCCGCTATGAATGGTCCGTGCTGGACTGGAACCAGAACGCCATTTCGTTCTACGAATCCATGGGCGCCGACATCATGCCCGACTGGCGCATCGTCCGCCTGACCCGGGAGAAAATCGAGCGGCTCGCGAACAGCTAAGATACCCATTTATTTCACCACAACGTCTGCCATCTCCGATACCGGGCTGGAGGACCGGCCGCACAGAGCGAAGGCTTCAGACCTGGAAACTCGACCAAGGGAATTGGCGGCCTGGAGGGCCGCTCGCAAAGGATCGCAAATGTCTGGGACGTCCCCTCACCGATAATGCCGCTCGTGTTTCAAGAAAACCGCGAGCGGGCCTTCAGCCCGCAATATCACACTCAATTGCCTAACCAGGCCCGAAGGCCTTCGCTTTGTGCGGCCAGCCTTTCAGGCCGGGCGTCCCCTACTCCTTCGGTATCCGCGTCAGGTTGTAAAACGCTTCCGCGTGCAACAGCGGCAATCCACCGTTCTTCTCATCCGACCGCACACCGGCCGCGTGCAGTTCATGCACATGCCCCTTGCGCAAGCCTTCGCACTCTAACAGAACACTCATTCCATCCTCGCTCACCTTCGCGGAAGCGATCTTCACCGTTTGAGTATTCACCGGGTCGCCCCCGTAGCGGGAGGCATACTCATAGGTGTAACTGGAAAGATCGTAACTCGCCGGATTCCCCGCCGTCTTTGCCTCCACCGGCAGGGTAAAGGTCAGGCGAAAGCCATTGGGCCGGGCCTCCATCTTCTGAATTTCAAAGGGCGTTTTCCCCGTCCACACCAGCCGCTGCATGCCGTAGCTGCGGGTGCCGAGCGAGTTCCACCCCCGATTCGATTCGCCCAATACCATGGTTCCATCCGGCAGCCAATGCTGACTGATCACGGCGCACTGCATCCCTTTGCGGAAGTGGAAGCAGGCCCCCTGGTATTCGCCCTCTACCTTTTCCAGGAACACACGAGTCACAAAAGACTGGGTAAACTCCCCAATGAACATCTGACCCGCAAAGGGCCCGAACTTCCCGTCCGTGGAATCGCACAAAATGGAAGTCGTGCTCATCCCGATCTTGTCATAGGGAAACCACACCGCCGGCGGCTGATAGCCGGGCAGCGAGTCAATAATTTCTGCGTCCGTGGCTCCCTTGGGCAGTTCGCCCGGATCTTTCACCGGCGACTCCGGCCGGTCCACGTCGCGCAAGGAATCCGCGTGACCGAAGAATACCCCTTTCCGCAGATGAAGCAGCGGCCCGGCGGCCCAGTAATTGCCCTGCTGATCGGTGGCGAACACGTCGCCTTCCAGGTTCATCCCCAGGCCCAAGGGCGAGCGCAGGCCGGCGGCCATGGGTTGAAGCTTTCCGCCTGGCGGCTTCATCATGGCCCAACCCCGCCAGCGCACGTCCTCCGCGCCGCGGAACCCCGGCATCTCCTGGCCTTTGCCTATGTTGATATTCAGGGTGATCCACATGTTCCCCTCTTTGTCGAAAATGGGGCCATAGGCATACTCGTGGTAGTTCCCCGACACGCCCCAGCCTTTCGCGGCGGTCAAATAGGCATCGGCCACGTCGTCGCCGTCGTTGTCCTCCATACGGGTGACCTCGGTGCGTTGCGTGCTGTAGAGCGCGCCATCGTGCCACGTCAGTCCCAGCGGTTCGTGCAGGCCGGAAGCGAAACGCTTCCAAGTGTAGGCATCCGCGGAAGCTTCTTCGGTCAGCGGGTTCTCCAGAATCCACACCTCTCCCTTTCGGATGGACACCGCCAACCGGCCATCCGGAAGCGTGGCCAAACCGGTGGCTTCCAGCTTGAGATCCTCCGGTACCGGATAGGTAATGATGCGGTAATAGTCTTCCTCCGTGGGTTCGGCGAACACCGCCGGAAGGGCGGCCAGGCCTGACAAAACCACCAAAATAGTGGCAACGGAAAGACGAAGATGGGGGGAACGGCGGTGGGTTACCATGTGATTTCCTCCTGGATAACGGCTTGGCCTTTGCTGAGATCGACCGGTTGTGGTTTGGCGTCTTCGGCCAGGCCTTTGAAGTAAACGTTCTCGGCTTTGCCAGTCAGGGTGACGGTCCGCCGGAGCTTGGCCTCGCCAGCGGGCGCGACGCGGTCTTCGACCTTCAACCCCTTCCATTCATAGAGGAAGGCCGGCACCCCTTTCTCATCGAGCCTGAAGCCATGAAACTCATAGCCCGCCTCCGGTCCGTAGCTGTCCGGCCAGGGCTCGGAACCACTCTTCAGGATCGCCAACGGCATGGCGGCGGGGAAAGATCTGATGCCCTCACCCAGAGGCTTGGCCGGCGTGCAGTAGCGGTCGTCCCAAGTGCTCATGGCATCCAGAAAACGGCCCCGCCAAGCCAGCCCCCAGCGGATTTCGTATGAGTCAAAAGAAGCATTCAGCTTCTCCGGGAACCCTACCGACACCGATTGAGTTCCCACGCCTTCCAGGAAGGTACGGAACACGATAGGTTTCCCTTCCTTCTCCGGCATCAGCTCAAAGGCTTCGCTCTTCAGCAAGCCATCCGGCAGGCGGCGCTGGTCCAGCTCTTTCAGGTAGGTCCAGATCTGCTCGATCTCTTCATTCGCCTTCTTCCGGCCCGTGAACAGCGGCGGCATCAACGTGCCGGGCTGGACCTCTTGGGGATAGAGAAGAAGCTCTTTGAAATACTCCGGCTGCAGGCGATCCACCGTGTGAGTCAGATCGACCACCGGTGGGCCGAGCGATTTTTCACCCTTCAGGCCGTGGCAGGTCACGCAGCTCAGTCCGCTGACCCCCATCAGGTCCCGCCCGTAGTGACCGCGCTGATACCTCGGCAAACCGGTAACGTCGATCTCCACCGGTTTTTCGGTCTTGTCCACGGCGGGCAGGTCCTTCAGGAGATGCCCGATGTCCTCCCGCTGGAAACGCGGCATGCGGGCGGCAATGTAGGGCCGGACTTCTCCGCCTTCGCCAAAGAGAATCTTCTCCAGCCACATCGGCGTCAGTTTTCTACCCACATTCCTAAGATCCGGCGGCAGGTTGCCGAGTTGTCCCAGAGACTCCGCACCCTCACTGTTGCTCGCGAAGTATGGTTCCCGCGCCAGTTCCGGACCTCCCCGGCCCTCACGGGTGTGGCAGGCATAGCAGTTGAAAGACGTCATCGTCAGGTCGATGCGATGCTCCGCGGTCAGCGGCTTTTCCTCGCGCAGATGTTTCAGAGCCAGTTGAATCGCTTTCTTCTGCACTTCATCCAGGTAAAAGTACGGTACCGGGCCACCGGGCGCGCTTTCGGACAGGCAGCCTTTCCGTTCCTGCCATGCCAGTTTGGCCAGCGGCTGGGCTGGCTGAGGCGCGGCCGCCTGACCTTCCGGCTGGCTGTGACAGGCCACGCAATTCTTCTTCGCAAAGAGCTCGCGGCCCTTGTCCACCAACGCGGGGTCCAAGTGAAAGCTGTCTCCTTCCGGCGCAAGTTGGTCTTTCAGTTCATCCGGGATCTCCAGCTTCGGCGCGGACTTCAAATACGCGGCCAGATCGGCGGCCTCCGCCTCGCTGAGCTTCATGTCCGGCATCCGGCCGGAAGGGCGAAGCTCAGCAGGGTTCAACAGAAAGCGTCCGAGAGCATGGTAGTCGTAACGGTCCGCCAGGTTCAGCGGTACCGAGGGCAGGCCCACGAGTTCCAGTTCCGTGTCCGGCGGCAAGTGGTCCGGTACGAATCCGGTTTCCGGCTCGTGACAAGCCACGCAACCTATTCGGTGAAACAGGCGTTGGCCGTTCTTCACGTCTCCCTCGGGCATGGGCTCCGGCTTGTCCGTCAGGGAAGCCAGGTAGTGTTTCAGCGCCAGGATTTCCTCCACGTCCCGGTCCGGTCCGGCAAAAAAGCTGGGCATGATGGTGCCACGCTTTACGAAGCGGGCGTTGCGGATCATCATCTCGATATCCACGGGCTTGAGCCGGGTACCAACCCCTTGCAGGTTGGTACCCGGCCTCCCCTGAAGCCTGTCTTTCAACGGCTCCGGCGGTGTATGGCAAGCCACGCAATTCAGCTCATTGAGCAAGAGGAGCCCGCCCTGAGTCAGGTACTCCTCGTTGTCATCGCTGGCGTAAAATCTCTCGAATCCCACCACGAAGGGATAGTCCACCGGTTGGGCGTGGGCGGGGTGCGCCTGGGTCCCGCCCATCGGCAGAAACCCTGACAAAACCACCAAACCGGCGCAAAGTAAGCGGGAGTTATTCATAATGGCGGGGCGCGTCGCCAGGATTTTCAGGTGTCTCGGCAGCCGATAGCCGTTCAGGCCGCGGCGGCTTTCTTCGCGTCGCGGGCTTCATCCAGCAGCTTCATCCAGGCTCCCATGTAGTGGCCGTGGTCATGGAAGGTGCGGCCGCTGACGAGATTACCGTCCACCACGCAGGGTTCGTTCACGAAGGTGCCGCCACAGATTTCCAGGTCGAACTGGCACTTCGGCACCGTGGCCATGCGGCGGCCCTTCACGCGATCCGCGCGGGCGGGAATTTCCACCCCGTGACACACGCTGGCAATCGGCGCGCCGGTATCGAAGAAATACTGCGTCATGCTGATCAGAGCCGGGTCCTCGCGGATGTACTCCGGCGCGCGCCCGCCGCTGAAGAAAATGCCCAGGTACTCTTCCGGCTTCACGTCCTTAAAGGCGATCACGGCTTCAATCGTGTAGCCTTCCCATTCCTTGGTGATGGTCCAGCCAGGCTTCACCTCGTGCATGACCATCTGATAACGCCGCTGTTCTGGCGCCGCCACCACGGGCTCGTAGCCGCCTTCAATCAAACGGTAGTAGGGATACAGCGTATCGACAGTTTCCGTGGCGTCGCCAACGATGATGAGAACTTTTTCCTTCATGGGATGATCTAGGGTTTGGGTGGTCTTGTTAGAGTTGAGCGATCAAAGTATCCAAGTAGTGGCGGGACTCGTTCATGGCTGCCGTCACTTCTGGAGCGGTGGGCAAAATAGGAATGCCACGCGGCACGGGGTGCATGAAGATTTCCGTGTAGTCTTTGTAGCCGATTTTCTTCAGGGACGCCAGGATGGGGGCGAAATCCAGGTCGCCCCGGCCGGGCATTTGCAACATTTCCTGTTCCTTGGGGAGTTTATCCATGCAGCCCATTCCGTGCTGCCACGCATAGAAGACGAAAGTGCGCTCCCCAAGGGCTTCGATCAAGTCCGCGAGCATGGCGGCATCGAGCCCCAGGTTCTCCAAGTGATACGGAGCCAGCGCAATCCCCAGCCGGGGCGAAGGCGCAAACTCCGCCAACCACTTCAGCGAGTCCGGCGAATCGATCAGATTATTCCCATGGTTCTCGATCGCCAGCCGCGTCCCGGTTTCCTCCGCGGTTGCCAGGTGGGGCTTCAACTGTTCGGCAAAATCTTTCACCGCTACTTTGAGTTCTTCCCCCTTCAGGTCCTTCGGCCCCTTACCGCCGGAGACCAGCACGTCGCCGCCCAACTCAGACATGAATTTCATCTCTTCCTGGAGACCGAAGGGCCCCAGGTCGTAGCGGGTGGAGCAGCCCAGCTTTACCCCATGCTCCTTCAGCATGGCGGCAAAGGCCTCGTGCCCCATCTCTTCCACCTGCTCGCGCTGGTTGCCGTGCTTGCGCGGCCAGAGGTCGATGTAATCCGCGCCGGTCTTCTTCACGCCGGGAAGGATCTCGCTCAGGGGCAGCTCACCATACATGGAAGACGCCACCATGTAGCGAAGTTGAAAGGCTCCCGTGTCCGCGGCCATTGCCTCAGACTGAAAGCGGTTGGAAACGATCGCGGCGGCAACGGTCGCGCGGAGAGAGGTCCGAAAGAAAGAACGGCGCTTCATCAGGGGATATTGGGGAATGAATGGAGTCTTGAGGCGAAGCCTGAGACAGTTGGGGATTTTTGTCTATTTAGCTCCATCACGCCAGGGTGGCGATTTCATTTCGCGATTGTTTTGTGTCTTTTCCGGCGTATGGCTGCGTGGGAGCCAATACCCCAGTTTGTCTTTTTCCTCCGCACGGCATGACTCCTCCCCAGGAAAAGCACACCTTTCTCCACCTGCGCGACTACCGGGATCCTCACACGGAACTTGGCCTGGACTTCGCGCCTTTTTCAGCCTCGACTTCCAGCTCTTTCCTCCTTCACGAGTGCGGACTGCGCCGCTATGAGAACTGGAACCATCGCGGCATCCGCAGCCCCTACTGGCGGGTCCACTACAACTACGAACCCGGCAACGCCATTCGCGTCGCCGAAGGACGGCGGCGGCCCCGCGAGTTTCCGCTGGAGCCGGACTCTCTGCTCCTAATTCCGGAAGACCTCAGCTTCGATACCATCGGCCGTTTGGCCGTGCCGCACCTCTGGATCCACTTCACCCCTTTGCAATCTTTCGTCCTCTCCGTCGGCGAACCGGTAAGGGTGGACGCCACCGCAACCCTTACCGGACCGCTAAAGCTTCTCCGCGAACTCTATGACGACACCCCGGGGACGGAAGGCGCCCGCCGCCTCCTACACCTTTCCAAAGCGGTACTGCACCTGGCCTTCGCGGGACTAGATACCTCCGCCTATCAGCGCTATCCCGCCCGGCTCTATGCCCTGCTGGAATGGATCGAGGAAGAACTCGGCACGGATCTCTCCACGGCGCGGCTGGCGCAAAGAGCGGGCCTGAGCCAGGACCGGCTCTCCGCCCTCTTCAAAAAACACCTCGGCCAGAGCCCTTCGCGCTACATCACCAATGTTCGCCTGCGGCATGCCACCCGGCTGTTGACCCTCTCGGATCTTTCCATCGAACAAATTGCCGAGGATATTGGCTACCCAAACCGCTACTACTTCTCCCGCGTTTTCAAAAAGCACCTCGGCTGCGGCCCCGCCGCCTTTCGCAAAGGGCAACGCAAGAGTTGAGAAGGTAAAGACGCGAGCGTCCCTGACTCATTCTCTCTCCAAGCAAAAAAGGCGGCCCGAAGGCCGCCTTTTTCTTAATGGTTTCAGATTCGGCGTAAGCGCCGGAACCGCTAGGCTCCTTTACTTCTTCGCCTTGTCTTCCAGCACGGCCTGAGCCGCCGCCAGCTTGGCGATCGGAATCCGGAACGGGCTGCAGCTCACGTAGTTCAGGCCCGTGCGATGGCAGAACTTCACGGAACTCGGGTCGCCGCCGTGCTCGCCGCAGATACCCACTTTCAGGGTCTTCTTCGTTTCACGGCCCTTGGCCACGCCGATTTCCAGAAGCTGACCGACGCCGGTCTGATCCAGAGAGGCGAAGGGGTTCGCCGGCACGATTTCCTCTTCCTGATAGTGCGGCAGGAAGCCGGAGGAGTCGTCACGGCTCATGCCCAGGCAGGTCTGTGTCAGGTCGTTCGTGCCGAAGCTGAAGAACTGCGCGTGCTCCGCCACTTCGTCCGCCGTGAGGGCGGCGCGCGGAATTTCGATCATCGTACCGACCAGGTACTTCAGTTCGCTCTTCTTCAGGCCGTACTTTTCACGGACCTCGGCGGCCACGCCGTCAATGACGGCTTTCTGGAGTTCCAGTTCCTTCGCGAAACCGACCAGCGGCACCATGATTTCCGGATGGACTTCCACGCCAGAGGCCTGCACCTCCGCCGCGGCTTCCAGGATGGCGCGAGCCTGCATTTCAGTGATCTCGGGGAACACCACGCCCAAGCGGCAACCACGATGGCCCAGCATCGGGTTGAACTCGTGGAGCTCTTCCACCCGGCGGGCAATCGCCTTCGGCTTGATACCCAGCTTGTCGGCCAGCTCTTTCTGCTGATCCTTCGTGTGAGGCAGGAACTCGTGCAACGGCGGGTCCAGCAAGCGGATGGTGGCCGGACGGCCTTCCAGCGCCTTGAAGATGCCACTGAAGTCTTCCTTCTGGTAAGGCAGCAGCTTGTCCAGCGCCGTGCGGCGGTCCGTTTCGTTGTCGGCCAGGATCATCTCCCGCACCGCGTCGATCCGGTCGCCTTCGAAGAACATGTGCTCCGTGCGGCACAGGCCAATGCCTTCCGCGCCGAACGCCACCGCGTTGCGCACCTGCTCGGGAGAGTCGGAGTTCGTCCGCACGCCCAGCTTGCGGATGCCATCCGCCCAGCCCACCAGCTGCGTGTACTTGTGGTAGGTCTCGCTCTTCATGGCTTTCTTATCGCCACCGATGAGCGCTTGAATGACTTCCGAGGGCGCGGTCTCGATCTCACCCGCGTAAACGTTCCCGGTCGTGCCGTTGATGGAGATGTACTCCCCTTCCTTCACGCTCACGCCGTTCGCGGTGACCCTCTTCTTCTTGTAGTCAATGTCGATACCGGAGGCGCCGCACACGCAGATCTTACCCATCTGCCGTGCCACGAGGGCCGCGTGAGAACTCACCCCACCGCGGGAGGTCAGGATGCCTTCCGCCGCGATCATTCCGCGAAGGTCTTCCGGAGAGGTTTCGACACGGACCAGGACCACCTTGTCGCCCTTGTCCGCGGCGGCCACGGCGTCCTTGGCGTGGAAGTAGACCCGGCCGCAGGCCGCGCCCGGCCCCGCCGGCAGACCGCCACCCATGGAGGTCGCTTTCTTCTCCGCCTTCGTGTCGAAGATCGGCGCCAGCAGGTGCGCCAAGTCTTCCGCCGGAATGCGGCGGATGGCGTCTTCTTTCTTGATGAGCTTTTCGTTCACCATGTCGATGGCGATGTGCACCGCCGCCAGACCAGTCCGCTTACCGTTCCGGGTCTGCAGCATGTACAGCGTGCCTTGCTCGATCGTGAACTCGAAGTCCTGCACGTCCTTGAAGTGCTTCTCCAGCGTGTGGCGCACTTTCTCCAGTTCCTTGAAGGACTTCGGCAGATCTTTGGCCATTTCCGCCACTGGTTTCGGCGTGCGCACGCCAGCCACCACGTCTTCCCCCTGCGCGTCCACCAGGTACTCACCGTAGAAAACGTTTTGGCCCGTGGCGGGGTCGCGGGTAAATGCCACGCCCGTGCCGGACTCCTTGCCCGTGTTACCAAACACCATGGCCTGCACGTTCACCGCCGTGCCCCATTCGGCCGGGATGCCGTACTTCCGGCGATAGACCTTCGCGCGGTCGTTTTCCCAGGAGTTGAACACCGCGCCCACGGCGCCCCAAAGCTGGGTCTTGGGATCCTGCGGGAAATCCTGGCCGGAACGTTCGCGGATCAAGTCCTTAAACTTCTCTACCACCCACTGCAGGTCTTCTTCGGAAAGCTGGTTGTCCAGTTCCACCCCAGCCTTGTCCTTCGCCATGTCCAGGATGACTTCGAAGGGGTCATGGTGTTCGTCGTCGCCGGCGTGCACGCCCATCACCACGTCACCATACATGTGAAGGAAGCGGCGATAGGAGTCCCAGGCGAAACGCGGGTTGCCCGTTTTTTCAGCCAGGGCCACCACGACTTCGTCATTGATTCCCAGGTTCAGAATCGTGTCCATCATCCCGGGCATGGACTCGCGGGCGCCGGAGCGAACGGAAACCAGCAGCGGGTTTTCCAGATCGCCAAACTTCTTGCCCATGATGTCTTCCACTTTCGCCATCGCCTCATCCACCTGCGCTTCCAGAACGGTGGGGTACTTCCGGCCATTGGCGTAGAAATACGTGCAGACTTCCGTGCTGATGGTGAAGCCCGCCGGCACCGGCAGACCGATCCGGGACATTTCCGCGAGGTTCGCGCCCTTGCCGCCCAGCAGCGGCTTTTGCTTGCCGTCTCCATCCGCGGAGGCGCCGCCAAAGCTGTAAACGTATTTCGTAGAGGAAGCCGCCGCCGTCTTCTTAGACGCGGCCTTCCGGGAAGTGGTTTTCTTCTTCGCTGCCATATGTGTGAATCCTTGGTTGTAGAGGGTCCCCGTCGCGCGGTCTCGATTGAGTAGAAGGAGCGCTAAGAGACGAGTTGACGGATACACCCCTAAAAAGGCTCCCCGTCAAGAAAGGAGGCCAACGATACCAGACCGTCTCCACCTGTCAATCAATGCTACCCGGAGGCTCTGTGTGGAGTCTTACCAGCCTCAATTCCGGTATCCGAGGTAAATGCGAATCTCCAAAGTCGCATCACGGATTTCTCTCAAGTTCGCCGTGGTATAATGAAAATTTCCGTCCGTGGAACACCTCTGCCCACCACTCTCGGAATCGCAAACTACCAACCCTTCGCGGTTCAGAAGACGGGCCCGCTCAAAATGTTCCCCGATCACCTCGAACCCACTTTCCCCATCGGGATCGTACTTCAAAGACAATTGAATCTGACTCTTGCGAAGCTTCGGATGGACAACCTTTTTGCCCAGGTCCGATGACGACCATGGAACAGTGATCGTCTCGCTTAGGAACTCCGCCACCATCAGAAAATCGGCGACCAAGGATACGACCTCTCCGTCTTCAGCCATTCCCCAGTAGCAGGGATACGAACCGTCGCCCATTCCGCTGTCCACCATCACACAGTCTGGACACGCCGGTGGTTTGGACACAAGCCGCACCCAGTGTGCCCCACTGCCTTGATTGTTCGCGGAAGCTTCGACCGTTTCGTGGTAGATCCTCTCCAGTTCGCGCTGACGGAGACTCATGAAGTTGCCCGCGTCAAAGAAAGAGACATTGCCGTAGTCCACTCCCACATCGTGGCTGTCTTGTTCGAGTGGAAACGCGGGAATCCATTGGCCAGCTTCCCGGGTGGAATCAAACCGGATTCTCGCCGCAATAACAAACCCTCCAGCCTTGGCTATTTCCACGGGAAAGTCGCCTGACGGGACCCTCTGGCGAAGTGGCCGGAACCTTTCCGGGGGCCATCCAAGATCGTAGGCCCCAATCACGCCGCTAGCCAGTTGGATCCTCCCTAGATCGGTCACTTCGATCCTGGCAGGTTCGTCGAAAATCCGAACCTGTCTCCCCATCTCAAACAACCGGTCGCAGTTTGGCTCGTTGCTGTCCGGTAGCGGTGGATGGGGCGTCAGGTCCTGTACCGCTGCCAGGATGCGTGACCGGTCTTCTGACGAGAGAATCTCCTCATCTTCATCGTGAAAAAGTCGCTGGATCTTGACGATGCGCCAGTCCCGGTCCTGTCGCTGGAGCGCATACTCAAAAAAGGTGGAAAGGCCTGAATGGCACTCGGTTTCGATGGTAGCGGTGTCTTTATCTATTTGAGTCCGCTTCACCTCCTCCTGGCCAGTGTCATGGTCGGGTGAGGAAAAGCAGAAAGTCCCTTCGCTTTCCTGATCTGTTTGCCCTTTCAGAAAATGACGCTCCGAAAGTTCCTTCACCTTTTGTTCCCACAGGGTGAAGACGGAAAGAGCCGCGTCGTGATCGAAGGCTCCGAATTTCCCGGCAAGGTCAGACCACTGGTCATGCCAGTCTTGAACAAATGCCATAACCCGGAGCTCAGGTGTTTCGCAATCGGTCATGTGGAAAGAGCGAAGCCTAGATCGTTGGGCAGGACGCGATCAATCCCTATCTTCACCCCACCATCCGATTCCTGCCAAAATCAATAATACTACTCCAGCAGCGACCAGCGTACCCAGCGCCAAGGCCAAACACCTTCGTACCAAGTCCACTTCAAGTTCCCCTATGCCCCACTCGCCACGCATCGAAAACCACCAGCCTCCCGCAACTACCACCGGAACCAGACACGCTGCTAAAAAGGAAATCCAAACCAAACGGCTCCCTCCATTTCCCAGTACCAACCCAAACCCGGCTCCCAGAAAGGTCAGCAGCGCGGAAAAGACCAGCGCTCCCATTCCGCCCACAATCAGAAAAACGAGGTTGCTCCATTCCGGAAAGATTCGTCCCTCGGCGTTCACCGAAACCAGAACCCCGAGAAAGCTCAACAGCGAACAAACGCCAAAACTGCAAAGCAAGGAACTCCGGAAATTTCTGGGCCGCGCAGGCCCTGGTTCTTCTGTCATGCCTATAGCAATGACAGATTCTCCACCGGTTCGGCCATTACAGATCCCGGCGGCTTTTCTCATCACGGGAAACCGGCGGCGCTCACCTCTCCACCAACTCAAAGTCAATCAGCCTCCGCTCCAGATCCACCCGGGCGATGCCCACCTTTACCTTCTGCCCGGCATAGAGCTTCAGGTCCGGCCGCTGGCCGATCAGCGTTTGCGTCGCGCCATTGAAATACGCATGATCGCAGGGCAGAGAATCCTTCTTGATCAGCCCCTTGATGAGCAGGCCGGTTAATTCGGCGAAAGCGCCGATGGGCCGGACGTCCACGATCACGGCATCAAAGGTCCGGTCCGCTTTTTCCCGGCAGAGGCCCATGAGATATTCCATGATCTTCATGTCCTTCGCCTCCATCTCCGCGTCGGCGGCGACCCGCTCGGTCCTGGAGATGTGATCCGCGATCTCGCTCAGCCGCGCCTGGCTGGGCGTGGCCACGTCTTTCGCCGGGTGCCGCTCCGCCGGGTTCGAGCGCCGCAGCACGCGGTGCACCAGCAGGTCCGCGTAGCGGCGGATGGGGCTGGTAAAGTGGGTGTAGTTCACTTTCGCCAAGCCGTAGTGACCCATCGGGTCCGGCGAATAGGCGGCGCGCTTCAGGCTTTTCAGCAGCCCCAGTTTCAAGGCGTGTTCCTCCGTCTTCCCCTTGATGGCCTGGAGCAGCTTCTGCAACTCCTTCCGGTTCGTCAGGTCGCCCACCTGGTAACCGTAGCCGCGGGCTTGGTCGGCGAATTCCATCAGCTTGTCCGGGTCCGCGTCATCATGCACCCGGTAGACACTGGGTTGCTGATGATTCTTGGTATGCCGCGCCACCGCTTCGTTCGCCGCCAGCATGAATTCCTCGATCAACTGGTGGGACTCGTCATACTCCACGTGCTCGATGCCCGTGGGCCGTCCGTTTTCGTCCAGGACCACCCGCACCTCCGCAAAGTCCAGGTCCAGCGAGCCATGAGCAAAACGCCGTTTCCGCAGCACCGAGCCCAACTCCCAGGCCCGGTGCAGATGCCGGGTGATGGACCGGTCTTCCTCCGGCAGTTCATCCACCTTCCCTGGCGGCACCTTCATGAACTTATAGGCTTCCTCGTAGGAGAAACGCCGCTTGCTGTGGATGACCGCCGAAACAAAGCGCGCTCCACCCGGCGCTCCTTTCCCGTCAAAACTCATCACCACCGCGTGCGTCAACCGGTCCACCGCCGGTTTCAGGGAACAGATACCGTTGCTCAGCTTCTCGGGCAACATGGGCAAGACCCGGTCCGGCAGGTAAACACTGTTGCCCCGTTTGCGCGCCTCCCGGTCCAGGGCGCTGTCTGGCTTCACGTAGTGAGACACGTCGGCAATGTGCACCGCCAGTTCCCACCCGCCGTTTTCCAACGGCGTCACGCAAATGGCGTCGTCAAAGTCCCGCGCGTCCGCCGGGTCGATCGTGAACACGTCCCGGTCCCGCCAGTCTTCCCGGTAGCTCAGGTCCTCTCCATCCACGAGGTCTGGAATCTCTTGCGCCTCCCGGAGCACGGCATCCGGAAATTCCGTGGGCAAGCCGTAGCGGTGGATGACCGTCAAGACATCCACGCCTGGCGCGTCCGGCGCGCCCAGCACCTCCGTCATCCGCGCGCGCGGATGGACGTGCACGGAGTCCCACGCTTCCAGTTCGGCCACTACCTTGTCTCCATCCGTCGCGCCGGGCAGCACATGGGTCAGGTCCACCGTCGGCGGTAGATTCGGGTTGTCCGGCTTCATATAGCGGAACCGGCCCCGCTGGTGATAGGTGCCCACCAGGTTCGCGTTCCGCCGCTCCAGGATTTTTACCACATGCGCTTCGTAGCGTTCTTCGCCAAAGCGCTTCATCTGCTCCCGCTTCCGCTTCACGTGGCGGTGCCACTTCGGAGGGCTCGACTTCTGCAACCGAACCGCCACACGATCCCCATGCATGGCCGTCATCGTCCGCATGGCGGGCACAAAAAGCCGTTCGCGGCCCTCTTCCTCGTCACGCCGCGCCGCCTTCGGAAGTTGTTCCGGGTCTACCGGGGTGAAGAAGCCATGCTTCCGGAAGTTCGAAGGGAAATGGATCGTGCCCTCGATGTAATTGCCATCCGTTCCCTGGGCCGCTTTGCCCGCCGGACCGTAGCGGCCCTTCCGCCCGAGTTCGATCCGCCCTTCTCTCTCCAGTTGAGCAATGGCGCTCCGCAGCTGTCCCCGTTCCTTGGGTGAGACTTCCAGCACGCGCGCCAGTTCGGACTTGTTCAAAGGCCGTCCTCCCGCCCCTTGGAGCGCCTCCAGGACACGATCTTTCAGCCCGCCCTTCATGAGCGGGAAATGGTGGAATGTTGGTCTGGAAACGCAAGAATCATCGACACCGGTCGAAAGACAGGGTAAAAAGCGGGAACCAATCCTGAATGGGGTCTTGTGGTTACAATGTCATTGCATCGACCCCGCTTATCCCGTAATCTGAAGGAAAATCAGGCGCAAGCCCTCCCCATCGTAAACCCTCACTTTTTGAAAGCTATGAAAGAATTCCCCTCCCGGGCCTCCCGGCCCCGTGGCTTCACGCTCATGGAGCTTCTGGTAGTCATCGTAATCATCGGAATCCTGGCCGGCTTGGTCTTCCCCGTAAGCAAGGGCGTCCTGGAAAGAGCCAAGAAAACTCAGGCCATGAATGACTGCCTGCAGTTGAAAAACGCCATTGCCGCCTACCAAACCGAATACCGCCGGTACCCCGTGGCCGCCGGTGGAAAGTCAGGCTCCGAATCCATCCTCGATACAGACGAAAGTCTCATGAGCATTTTGATGGGAGCCGACGAAAAGCTCAACCCGCGTAAGATCCCATTCTACACGGGTAAGAACGCCACCAAGTCCAAAGTCGGCGGGGTGGTGTCCACGGGCAGCGGCTCTGGCTATCTGGTCGATCCGTGGGGCGAATTCTTCGGCGTCGTCATGGACACCGACTACAACAGCCGCGTCGCGGACCCCTCCGGCGGCGGCACCGACATTCCGCAATCCATCATCATCTGGAGCAAAGGCCCGGACAAAGACGACTACACTGACGACGACGTGAAAACGTGGTAGACGGCGGCGAAAGTCGCTTTCGAAATACCTTTCTCAATCAATCAGGGCTGTCCGGAGGTCACTTCGGACGGCCCTTTTTCGTTTCTGGACAGCAACACCCTGCGTTCCAAGTCTCCCGATCCTGATTTCAGACCGGTTCCGGCTGGGGCTGCGGATGCGGCTGATGCGTGTGACGGTATTGCAGCGCCGCCGCCACGAATCCGGAAAAGAGCGGATGAGGGCTCATCGGCTTGGAATGAAATTCCGGGTGAAACTGCACCGCCACGAAGAAAGGATGGTTCGGCACTTCAATAATTTCCGCCAGATTCCCATCCGGAGAATTACCTGAAATGAGAAGCCCGGCTTCCTCCATCTGCTGCCGGTAGTTTTGGTTAAACTCATAGCGATGCCGGTGGCGTTCGCTGATTTGCGTTTGGCCGTATAGTTCGGCGGCTTTGCTGCCAGGCTTCAGGTGAGTCTCCCACGTGCCCAGCCGCATGGTGGCGCCCATATCCTTGACGCCCTTCTGCTCTTCCAGAAGGCAAATAACAGGATGTGGCGTTCCTTTGCTGAACTCCGTGCTGTTGGCGCGTTCCAGCCCACAAACATTGCGGGCAAATTCGATGGTCGCGATCTGCATTCCCAGGCAAAGCCCCAGGTAGGGAACTCCATGTTCCCGGGCATACTGGGCGGCGGCAATCTTGCCCTCCGTGCCGCGGTCTCCGAACCCGCCGGGGATAAGAACCCCGTCTATGCCGCTGAGCGATGAGTCAGGGCCGTTTTCTTCAATGAATTCCGCGTCGATCTTTTGCAACAAGACCCGGCAGTCATTCGCGGCGCCGGCATGGGTGAGGGACTCGTAGATGCTCTTGTAGGCATCCTGAAGTTCGATGTACTTGCCCACCACCGCAATGCGGACGGACTGGCTGGGATAGATAACCCGGTTCACGAAGGCCTTCCATTCCGTCAGGTCAGGTTCCGGCGTGGTCAGGCTCAGGCGTTCGCAAACAATCTGGTCCAGGCGCTGCTCGTAAAGTTTCAGCGGCGCTTCGTAGATGGAGTCTTTGACGTCCTGAAACTCGATCACCGCATCGCGTTCCACGTTACAGAACATGCTGATCTTTTCCCGGATGTCGTCTTCCACCGGACGTTCGGACCGGCAGATGATGATCTGGGGCTGAATCCCGATCTCCCGCAGGCGGGCCACGCTCTGTTGCGTCGGCTTGGTCTTCAGCTCTCCCGCCGCCTTGATGAAAGGGATGAGCGTGACGTGAATGAAGGCCACGTTTTTGTGACCCACGTCATGAGCGAACTGCCTCAGCGCTTCCAGGAAGGGCAGTCCCTCAATGTCACCCGTGGTGCCGCCAATCTCGGTGATGATGACGTCCACGTCCGAAGCCTTGGCCACCGCGTGGATGCGCTCCTTGATTTCATCGGTTACGTGAGGAATGACCTGTACCGTCTTTCCCAGGTAGTCCCCTTTCCGCTCCTTCTTGATGACCGCTTCGTACACCTGGCCGCTGGTCAGGTTGTTCAACCGGGACAGCACGCAGTCCGTGAAGCGCTCGTAGTGCCCCAAGTCCAGGTCCGTCTCGGCCCCATCATCCAGAACGTAAACCTCACCATGCTGAAAGGGACTCATCGTCCCCGGATCCACGTTCAAGTAGGGATCGAATTTCTGGAGAATAACCCGCAGCCCGCGGTATTCCAGCAAGGTGCCTAGAGACGCGGCGGCCAGTCCTTTTCCAAGAGAACTTACAACACCGCCCGTGACAAAAATATACTTCATTCAGTGGCCAACTGCCGCTCAAGTATTGCCGCCTGTTCCGGTGTGTCAATGCCCGGCGACAGATCCGTGGTAATAATGACTCCAATCGTGGCGCCATTCTCCAGTGCGCGCAGCTGTTCCAGGCCTTCCACCCTTTCCAAAACGGTCGGTTCCCAGGAAACGAATCGCAGCAGAAAGTCCCGGGTGTAGCCGTAGATTCCCTTGTGCCGCAGGTAGCGGAACCCCTCTGTTCCTGGCTGGCGGGGATAGGGAATAGGGCTTCGCGAAAAATAAAGCGCCTGATGCCGGGTTCCGATGACCACCTTGACCACGTTGGGGTCGTTCACTTCAGGATCTTCCAACTTCAGTTCGTTGGCCGCCGTCACCATGTCCGGCTGCTCAGGTCCCGCCAGGGCCTCCACCAGCCGGGAGATCGTCTCGGGCTCGATCAACGGCTCGTCTCCCTGAATATTCAGAATGTGGTGATGCTCCGGAAATGTCTCCACCACCTCGGCAATCCGGTCCGTTCCGGTAGGATGATCGGGGGACGTCATCACGGCTTGTCCTCCAAACGCCGCCACCGCGTCCGCGATTCGGGAATCGTCCGTCGCCACCACCACGTCATCCAGCGCTTCGCAAAGCCGGCACTGTTCCCACACATGACGCACCAGGGGCTTTCCGGCGATCTGGTGCAGCGGTTTCCCGGGAAACCGCGTGGAGGCCCAGCGCGCGGGAATCACCCCCAGGACGCGGTGCGATGGTTTGTTTTCGTTGCTGGATTCCATGGTCGCCTCCAAAATGCGTTATCTCCCCATCCGGAAAGCTCGCTCACGCGAAGCTTGATTCGCCGGTTGGGTTTGCTAATTGAAAGGGTTTCGGTAGGCCTGTATGGTCGCGATTGCCGTTTTGTCTCTCAGGACTTACCATTTTCGTGGTCACGTGAATTTTCCGAGGCGTCATTTTTCAGCTTATCCCGCGTTCTGCAAGCTCGTCCTTTTGGCCGGGCTCGGCTTCTTCGCGTGGACCGGTCCGGCGAAGGCTCAGCAGAGCGAACCAGTTTCCCGGCTCTCTCCCCCCGCGGTGTTGAGTGAGTTTCCCGCCGGCCTCGTGGACAAAGTCGTGATCCCGGTCCCAGGGGAAGTGTTCATGGTTCTCGACAAGCTGGGGGACCCCAACTGGAGCGGAGAAATCCGCGACCCGGAACTACAGCTGGACCCGGACCGCATTCGCCTGGCTCTGTCTTTTGGCGCCACGGTCGCCGAAGGCTTTGTCGCCGTACAGGCGGAACGGCCGGACGCCATCGAAGCCACCGGAAAGAAAATCCTCCGTCTGGCCGCCGCGCTCGGGATCGAGTCTGCCGTCACCCCCCATTGCTACAGCATTCTCGAATCCGCCAAAACCAACGACTGGAAAGCCATCCGCCGCGAGCTGGACCGCACCGAACAGACCGTCCGTGACACCATGGAGAAACTGCAAGACGACGAGTTGGCTATTTGCGTGAGCCTGGGAGGCTGGCTGCGCGGCACCCAGGCCGTGACTTCCCTCATTTCTGAGACCTACAGCGAGGACAACGCGGAGCTTCTCAACCAGCCGGACCTCGTCAGCTATTTCGAAGAGACCATCTCGGAAATGAGCGAAGATGCCATGACTCACCCCGACGTGGCCGCCATCCGTAAGGGGCTGGCCTACATACACGCGGCCATGACGGCGGACTCGGGATCCATCGCCGTGGTCGAAGTCAACAAGATCCGCGCGGTCTGCGCGGATCTTCTCTCCCGTTTCTACGACGCCCGCCTCGCGACGGCCTCGAACAACTAGGATGCGCCAGTCTGCGATGCAAACCGGCCGGAGGAAGCAGAAAGGGGGCGCCGCCATCTTCATTCCCGCTTTGGTGGTGGTTCTGTTCGGGCTGTCCCTGGAGGGCGTTCGCGCGGTCCTTGACGAGGCCAAGTCTCTGGCCCTGGAGGCCGCCACTCCCTACGTCGAAAAAGGCTTCCTGATTCGAGAAGACGGTTGGGGAGGAACCATGAAACCGGGAGACACCCGCTGGGTGCGGCATCAATTGTTCCGCGGAAACGAATACTGGTTCTGGCTGGGCACCAGCTATGCCGGCTGCGAACTGAATTTGGAAATTTTTGACATGGACGGCATGCCGGTGTCTCTGGAAACGTTCCAGAGCGCGATGTACGCCGGCGCCCGGGTCCTGCCGTCCAAAACAGGTACTTATTTAATCTTCGTCGAAGTCAAATCTCAGGAAGCTTACGGCGAAGTAGACTGGTCGCTGGTGTACGGGTTTCGATAGAAACGGTCCCACCCTAACGGAAAAGAAAACACCCCCGCAAACGGTTCCAGATCATGGCCAGCGAAACCTTGCAGTTCGACAGCCCGCATTTTCTGCAATCCCTGTTCGCGAACGATCAGTCGCTTTTGAAAGTGCTCGAAACCGCCTTTCACGTCAAAGCCACGACTCGGGATGGCTGGTTGAAAATTGACGGTTCCAAGCCGGACATCGAACGCGCCACCCAAGTCTTCGAGCGGCTGGAGTCCGCCCGCCGGAAGGGCGGCGACATCAGCGCGCAAACCTTCCGCTACACGGTGGACAGCGTGGTGGAAGGATGGAAGGACAGCATCGAGTCTTTTTCGGACCGCCGCCTCCTCGGCTCGGCCACCAAACCGCCCGTCATGCCCCGGACCAGCGGGCAGATGCACTACCTGAACTGTCTTCGCGACAATGACGTGATCTTTGGCATCGGTCCCGCCGGCACCGGCAAGACTTACCTGGCCATGGCTCACGCCCTCCAGATGCTGCGGGACCGGAAGGTGGACCGCATTATCCTGACCCGGCCCGCCGTGGAAGCGGGCGAAGCCCTCGGCTTTCTACCCGGCGACCTTCAGGAGAAGATTTTCCCATATTTGCGGCCTCTCTACGACGCCATTTACGACATGCTGGAACACGATGACGCCCAGCGCCTCATCGAACGGAACGCCATCGAGATCGCGCCGTTGGCCTACATGCGCGGCCGCACTTTGAATAATGCCTGCGTGATCCTCGACGAAGCCCAGAACACCACCTGCGAGCAGATGTTCATGTTCCTGACCCGGTTGGGGGACAAATCCCAATGCGTGGTCACGGGAGATCCTTCTCAGATCGACCTCCGGCCCCGCCACCGCTCCGGATTGCTCGAGGCCATGGACGTCCTCCGGCAAACGCCCGGCATCAGCTTCTGCACCTTCGATCAGCGGGACGTCGTCCGGCACCCCGTGGTGCAGGCCATCATCAATGCTTACGACAAATTCCGCCTGGAAAAGCCGGTTTACGAGAAAAAGGGACGGGGCAGAGCCGGCGCGGAAGATTAAGCCGCGCCAGGCATCACTTGCCGCTTAGTCCGTCTTCGAGTCCTTTTCTTTTTCCTTTTCTGCCGCGTCCTCCGCCCCGGCGCTTTCGTCCTTGGCGGCCGCATCGGCCTCCTTGGAGTCCTCCGGCGTTTCGGGCTCCTTACTTTCCCCAGCGGCTACTTCTTCGGCGGGCGCTTTTTCGGCCGGCTTTTCTTCGGCTTTTTCGGACTCTCCGGAATCAGCTTTCTTTTCAGATTTGGACTTTTCCTCCCCAGCTTTTTTCATCGCCTTGGCCCGTTCTTTTTCGACCTTCTTGGCGGCTTTTTTCTCCGCTCTGGAAGTCTTCGCGGTCTTATAG
Source organism: Verrucomicrobiia bacterium (assembly GCA_030427505.1). Lineage (GTDB taxonomy): Bacteria > Verrucomicrobiota > Verrucomicrobiia > Verrucomicrobiales > DEV007 > JAUICH01. Next base: position 30,092 of record JAUICH010000008.1, on the reverse strand, counting down.
GGAGTGGCTCCCTTTTTCGGAACTTTGTTCGCCTTATCCGATTTCTCTCTGGAACGCGACGGAGGCAAAATCAGACCGGTCAAAATCATCAGAACGATCAAGCCCAAGCCGGGAAGTGGGGACGTCCAGAGCAGCTTCCCTTTGAAAATAATCAGGCTGCTACCGAAAAACAGGAAAGCGAACACCACCCCCCAAAACGGCACGCGGCGGCGTTCCAGGCGGAAAATCAAGAGAGCCCCCAAGAAGATGATGCCGTAGGAGGAAGCTCGTAACCAGAGGGGCCACATTTCGATATAACGCCCGCTCTGGATCGTGGCCGCGCAACGGGCCAGCAATTCCGCCCGTGAAATGGTGCCCCACTCGCCCAGAGACAACTGACGGTCAGCCGCCCGGTCGTAGCCAATCATCACCAGGTTCTTCCCCAGCGACTCGATCGCGGCTTTATCTTCCGAAATAAAGTCGGCGAACTGATCCCCAATCTCCGCCGCCAAGTGAAGCTTTTGCGATTCCAGCCTCTGCACCGAAGCCCCACTGATGCCCGCGTTCAGATAGACTTTCAGCCTGCCCTCTTTATCGATGGGAATCACGATCCGCTCGTCAATCCGGACTGAGGCCGTCTTGGCCGCGGGAGGCAGCTCCACCCTCACCGCTCCCACATCCAAACCTTCATAGCTCAGGATGGACAACAAGAGGAACGACGGGATGACTTCCTCCCCCGCCCGCGCCAGGAGCGCAACTTTGGGTGCCGTGTTTCCTTTTTTTCCTTCCGAAACCGTACCCTCCAACCCCTGAATGTGGGTAAATCCAGCCGTGCCATTGGTCAGCACTTCGGCGTCCGGAAACGCGGTAACGGCAGATACCGGAGACAGCTTGGACACATCCCCCGAAACATTTTCGATGACGGGAAACTTTCCTTTCAACCCAGCCGGGTCCGCGTCTTTGTCATTTTTGACCTCGGCGCCCAGTGTCAGTTTTGGCAATGTCAGGGAATTCAGTTTCAGTCCCGGCTGTCCAAAAACATCCTGCCCTTCCCAGGCCAGGACCGGCGCCACGGACACGCTGGTGGGCTCAAAGCGGCTCAGCGCGCCCAACAAGGTGGCAAAGTCCAACTGGGTCAGCTCCGTGGTATCCGGCAACAGGGGCTCATGATTCTCGGTAATCCGGGCCAGTGTCACGGCTGGTTCGGAGATCTTTTCCCGCGCGTTTCCAACGCAGAATTTCAACCAAACCTGGTTCACGGACGGCGCGAATTCCACGCGCTGCCGGCCGGCTTCGGTTTCGAATAGCCACAGGATACCCGCGGCAAGTAGCAAGAAGATTATCAGACGAAACAGCATGGCACGTCAGGGGTCGTTCCGGGGTTCCCGGGGGGGACGAAGGGGCTGATGATAGCCTCTACGGCAAAAGTTTCAAGATGTGTAGCGGCTTAGAACGGGGATCCAGGTGCACGTAGTTCGTGCTGCCCTGCCAGTCATAGATCTCGTCAAACATGAGGTCTTCGACCCTGAAAGCCGCGTCCCGTTCAAGCCCGAGTTTTTCCAGGGGCAGGTGCAGGTTGGTGTGCTGCTCCTGGTGGAAGTCCAGGTTAGCCACCACGAGGATGATGTTCTTCCCATCCCCAGAGCGTTTGTAAAAGCCCAGCATGCGGTCGTTATCGACCGGGAGGAACTCTACATTCGCAAACTCCTGCAAGGCTGGGTTTTCCACCCGGATCTGGTTTAGCCGGGCGATGAAGCGTTTGATATTTCCGGGCGCGTCCCAGTCCCGTTCCGTCAGCTGGTACTTCTCGGAGTGGTTATACTCCTCCTTACCGCCGAAGGGATCGTTTTCGCAAAATTCGTAACCGCTGTATATGCCCCAACTGGTACTCAAGGTCGCCGCCAGCGCGGCCCGCAGTTTGAAGGCCGCCGGGGGCGCATGCTGCAAGTGGTAGGGCAGAATGTCAGGCGTGTTCGGCCAGAAATTTGGCCGGAAGTATTCCCGCATCTCCCCTTTCGTCAGTTCGGTGACGTAGTCGGTCAGTTCCTGTTTGGAGACTCGCCAAGTGAAATAGGTGTAGCTCTGAGTGAAACCTGACTTGGCCAGCGCCTGCATCATCTTCGGCCGGGTAAAGGCTTCGGAGAGGAAAATCGTCTCCGGCGCGACGCGCTGCACTTCGGCGATCAGATACTCCCAAAAAGAAACGGGTTTGGTATGGGGATTGTCCACCCGGAATACCCTTACCCCGTGCTCCACCCAGTAGAGGACGATGTCCACCATCTCCCGCCACAGGTTGCGCCAGTCGTCGCAGTAAAAATTCAGCGGGTAGATGTCCTGGTACTTTTTGGGTGGGTTTTCGGCGTACTTGATCGTGCCATCCGGCCGGTGGAAAAACCACTCCGGATGCTCTTTCACGTAGGGGTGATCGGGAGAGCAATTGATGGCGAAGTCCAGCCCGACTTCCACGCCCAGTTTGCGGGACTCCTGAACCAGCCACTCAAAGTCTTTCACCGTGCCAAGCTGGGGCTCAATAGCGAAGTGACCACCCGCCGGACCGCCAATGGCCCAGGGCGAACCCACGTCTCCGGGTTCGGCGTTCAGCGAGTTGTTCTTGCCCTTCCGGTGGGCGATGCCGATGGGGTGGATCGGCGGCAAATACACGATGTCGAAGCCCATGTCGCGGGCATCCTTCACCCGTTCCAGGCAGTCGCGGAAAGTGCTGTGACTGTCGCCGCTGCCCTTCGCGGAGCGGGGGAAAAACTCATACCAGGCGGAAAATTGCGCCTTGGGCCGCTCGATGAAAACCGGTAGCGGCGGGTCCATGACTGTCGACTTACTCCGGTCCGCCCACTGGAACATCAGTTCGAGCGCCGCTGGAGTTTCCGCTTGGCGCATCACTTCCGCGGGGTCGGCCCGTTCCACTGCCGCGGCCAACTGTTCCAAAGTTTCCGCGTCCTTTTCGGCCCGGCCTTCGGCGGCGCTTTCCGCGGCGGCCTGGATGATCTTCGCTCCCTCCTGCGTTTCGGTATGCAGGTTTTCCTGCCCCCCTTCCAGGCGGCGGCTGAAGTCGTGCAACCAGCTCAGGTAGGGATCGCTCCACGCTTCAATGGTCACATTGTAGTGCCCGATGTCCGGAAAGGCGCAGGTGGCGGCCCAGCGGTCGTTGTGAGTCGGGAACATCCGGGTTTCCTCCCAGAGCCGCGCGCCCTTTTTGCGGCGCTTCAACACGGCCGCCAACACGTCATGGCCGTCTTTGAAAATGTCCGCCTGAACCTCCAGCGGCTCGCCCACGACGCGTTTTGTGGGGTAGCGGCCGCCGTCCACCAGCGGGGACAAACCCGTGATGAACACTGTGTCCGGGCGCCGGCTGAGAAGTTTCGGCGATTTTTCAGGCATAATCGGGGCTCACCCTAAGTTGATATCCTTCAGACTCAAGACGGGAGACAGAAACGAAAAAGTCTCGTTTTCGTCCACCAGAATCTTCAGCCGCTCCACCGCCGCCGGAATGTGGCCCAGGAATTCCCGCTTTCCTTTCACCAGGCCCAGGAAACCGTAGGCGCCCAGAGCCTGCATCAGCCGCTGTAGAGCGCACTTCCGGAGCCGTTCGGGGAATCCCGCCGCGTCGCCTCCCTGGGCTTCCAGCAGCAAGCGATAGTGGGCGATCAAGTCGTTCCGCTGACCCGGTGTGAGATCCACGTAAGGATCGTACACCAGGGCCGCCACGTCGTATTCCGGCCTGCCAAACCGCAGGCCCTGGTAGTCGATCAGGTGCGGCTGGCCGTCAAAAATCATCACGTTCTGCGACTGAAAATCCCGGTGGATCAACCGCCGCGGGAGCCGGCTAAGTTCCTCCGCGATGCTGGCCAACACTGGCGATTGCCGCACTTTTTCCGCTTCCTCCTCCGGGCAAGTGGAAAAACGCGCCACGAAATTTTCGAAAAAGTAATCCTGTTCCCAGTGGTAGAGCGCGGCGTCAAAGGCATGCTGCAAAGGTGGCAGTCCATTGGAATGGAAGTGTCCCGCCTCATCAATGCCGTGAATCTTGAACACCTCGTCCAGCGCGCCGAAATACAGTTCCCGGCGCGGCCCTTCCCAGGGCTCGTCGCGGAGGGACCACAAGTCCTGCCCCCCCAGATCCTCCAGCCAGACCAGTTGCAGGGCCTCGTCCGTTCCCAAAAGTTCGGGTCCTGAAACCCCAATCTGGTGCAGGTAGGCCGTAACCGCCACGAAGTCGCCATTCTCCTTCCGCTCCAGGTCGTAGTGCATGACCACCACCGGGCGGCCTTTGTCTGGTTCCAAACGAAAATACCGCCTGCCGGAGCCACCTTCCTTCAGGACGGCCAGCCGTACTTCATCCGCCTCCGCCAACCAGGGAAACCGGCGGCAGCTCTCCTCCAAAATCATCGCTTCGCTACTCACTTGAACCATCGAGTCGTCTGGGAGCGCCAATATTGCCATAATTGTGGAGGATGTCTGCAACGTAGTGAAAGCGGGAGCGAATTGCGCAATCGGGGTGCCAACTCTCCTTCACACATCCTCATCCACCAAAATTCCCTCGGCCCGTTGTCCGGTTCGGACGATGGTGTTTCGCAGCGAGGCATGGGGGGCCACGACGGCGCCGGGCCAGAGGATGGAATTATCGACATGGGCGCCCTCTCCCACCACGCAGCCTTCGGACAGGCTGCTCTGTGGGCAGATGTGGGCATGGGCTCCGATCTGGGCCGTGGGATGGATGCGGACTTGCTCCGGTTGCTTCCCATGCGCGGGGAAGGCCTGGCGGGAAAGCGTGGCGCTGGCGTGCAGGTAGGTGCCCCGCGTGCCGAGGTCCCACCAGCGGCCTTCGTCGATGACTACGCCGCCGATCCCCTGCCGCTCCCGGATGATGTCCAGGAAAACGGGAATGACCGATTTCTTCTCTCCCGGTGTCAGGTAATGGAAGAATTCCGGGTTCACCATGTAGATACCCGTAAACTGGAACAGGTCCGGGCTGTTGGTTTCCAGGTAGTTCCGGAGGTCGGTGACCTGGCCGCCGCCACGGTCGAACGCTACCTGTAGCGCGGTTCCTTCGGAACGCAGCACCAGGGTCACCAGGTTTCCACTCGCCGCGTGCGCCTCCAACAGCGGCTTCAGCGGCAGGTCCGTCAGGATGTCGCCATTGTAAACGGCAAAGGGTTCATCCTCCCCCAGAAGATCCCGCACGTTGGCAATGCCGCCGGCGGTTTCCAGCAGCACGGTCTCTTCCCGGAACGCCAAAGGCGCGTCCCGATAGACCCGGTCCGGAAACGCGGCGTCGTAGGCCTCCGGCCGATGATGAGTGTTTACGACGAAACTGGAGAAGCCCGCATCCAGCAAGTGGTCGAAGGCATAGGTCAGCAGCGGTTTCTGCTGCACCGGGATCAACGGCTTGGGAAGATGCTCCGTCAGCTTTTTCAGGCGGGTTCCCAAGCCCGCGCCCAGCACAAATGCCTTCGTCACCGGGAGACAGTAGGAGGCGTGACCCGCTTGGCAAGGAGCAAGTCCGCCACGCGGTAAGGACCGGGCAGCCCGCGCTTTACTTTGACAACCTCGCCTGGTTGCCCCCACCTTAAGGTATTATGTCCCTGATCATTAACGGCACCCGTGTCGGCGACGACGTGATCGAAGAAGAGTTCGACGCCATCAAGACGCACTACCAGAATCTGGGCGAGGTGGTGTGCTGCGACCGGGACGACGAGTTCCGCGTTTATGCCCACGACAACATCATCAACCGCACCCTGCTGGAGCAGGAATCCGTCAAGCGCTTCGGCGAGGTGCCGGAGGAAGAGATCGACGCCTCCCTGGCCAAACTCATGGAAGAGCACGGCGGGGAAGACAAATTCTTCGAGAATACCGGCTTTAAGAAACGGGACGAGGCCATGCTGCGCCGCAAAGTCGCGGCCACCGTGGCGGTCAACCGCCTGCTTGAAGAAGAGATCGGCGACGACCCTGAACCCACGGAGGCAGATCTCAAGAAATTCTACGAAGAGAACCAGGATCGCTACATGACCCCGGAGGAAGTCCGGGCCTCACACATTTTCAAAGAGCCGAAGACCCACGAGCAAGCCGAGCAGTGCTTCAAGGAACTCCGGGCGGCGCGGGAGAAACTGCTGGATGGCGCGGACTTCGAGGAAATGGCCCGCCAAATCAGCGACAAGGAAGAGGACGAAATCGATCTCGGCTTCTACAAGCGCGGCGAAATGATGCACGAGATCGAAGTCATCACTTTCTCCATGCGCCTGGGCGAGATCAGCCCGGTCATCGCCACGCATTTCGGCATTCACCTGATCAAGGTGACCGACCGGAAACCTCCGGAACCCATTCCTTTCGAGGAAGTCAAAGACCAACTGGCCGAGGTTTACCTGAGCGAGCGCCGAGACAAGCTGCTGGACCAGTTTATCGGGGGACTCAAAGACGCCGCCACCATCGAAGAGGTCGAGCCGGAACACGAAGAAGTAGAAGGGTAAGTTACCGCCAGTTCCGGCGTCTCACCTTTCATGAGACCTCTTTCACGCGCCAGGTGCGTGGACGCCTTCTTCGTGGCAAATTCCAGCCATTCCTCCGGCACAAAAGGCACGGCACTTGCAGCCCTTCACTCTATTAACTACGAGATCCCCATGGGCAAGCAGCCGGATCAATACCTGAAGCAGGTCCTCACCGCGGTAGAAGGGTATTGCGAGTTGGGCATGTTACAGGCTGCCTGGGAAGAGATCGAAACCTTACCGGAGTCGATCCGCATCACGCCCGTCGTGCTAAAGGCCAAGACCCTGGTTCTCCTGAGGGAAGAAGCCTGGAACCAGGCGCTGGACGTCAGCCGTGAGCTGATCGAGCGGTATCCCGAAAGTTCCTCTGGCTACATCCACGCCGCCTACTGTCTTCACGAAATCGGGGAGACGGAAAAAGCCATGGAAATTCTGGAGAACGGCCCGCCGTCCTTGCAGGAGGAACCTGTGTATTACTACAACTTGAGCTGTTACCAGGCGCGACTGGGCGCCATCAAGGACGCGCGGAAAGCGCTCATGCGGTCCCTGGAGATGGACGAAACCCTCCTGAAGATCGCCCGGAACGATCCGGATCTGAAAGAATTTTGGAATGAATTGGGCAAGTGACGGGCCGAAGGCCCGCGCCATCGAGCGGCATTTTGAGGAAAACTTCCTGAGCCGGGGCGAAGTAGGCGCCTCGGTTTCCATTTGGCGGAACGGCCGGGAGGTTCTCAGCTTGCATGCCGGAGAGACCGACCGTCCGGGGAAAGGCCAAACCTGGACGGCGGACACAATAGTCCCGGTGTGGTCCGCCACCAAAGGCCCAGCCGCCGCCTCTGTCCTCCTGGCCCTTCACGAGGCGGGGCGGCATATAGACGACCCCATAGCGGAAATCTGGCCGGAACTCCGCGCGGGGCGCGAGCAGCCAGAACTCAGCATGGGAGCGCTGCTTTCCCACCAGGGCGGCCTGGCCGTGCTCGACCGGCGCGGGGAAATTTCCGTGGAAGACTACGCCGCCGTCATTACCGCCCTGGAACAGCAGGCGCCCGGCTGGCGGCCGGGAGAAGGTCATGGCTACCATCCCCGCACCTTCGGGTTTCTGGTGGAGGAACTGGTCAGAAGGCTCAGCGGTTCCACCAGCCTTGGCGAATACTGGAGGGAACGGATCGCCGGACCGCTGGGCCTGGATTTCTGGATCGGGCTGCCTCCCTCCGAAGACAGCCGGGTGGCCCGTCTGCTTCCAGGGCGGATGCCGGCTTCGGCCCCGGATGAACAGCGCGACTTCTACCAGGCTTTCGGAAACCCCGGCTCTCTGACCCGGGCGGCTTTCGCCTCGCCTTCCGGCCTGAACGCGGTGGGAGACTTGAATCATCCTTCCGCCTGGCGCTTGGGCTTGCCGGCCCTCGGAGGCGTGGGGTCGGCCCGGAGTCTGGGCAAATTCTACGCGGTCCTCGCCAGTGGCGGGATCTGGAATGGAGAACGCCACTTTCCCGAAGCCGTTCTGGAGTGGATGAAAGAGCCCCAAATCACCGGCCCGGACAAGGTCCTTAGAATGCAGACCGCCTTTGCCGCGGGATTCAAGAAAGACCCTCTGGATGAGTCTGGCGCGAAGCTACGCCACCTCTTCGGACCCGGCAAAGAGGCCTTCGGCCACCCCGGCGCCGGCGGCAGCCACGGCTTTGCCGATCCGGAAACGGGTTTCTCCTTTGCCTATGTCATGAACCAGATGGAACTGGGCGTTTTTCCCAGCGAGAAAGCACTCGGCATGGTTCGAGCTCTTTTTTGCGAAGACACGCAAATGAGGGGGTAGCCAGACGGCTGTTCCTTTCTTATAGTGCCAGCCCGAAATGCCACCCACGACACCAGCACCCAGCCAAACCAAGGTTTACTGCGATCAGGTTCAGCTTCTGACCCGGGGAAAGGGAACCTATGAAATCACGGGTGAGGTGCAGCGCATCGTGGATGACAGCGGTATTCGCCGGGGTCTGGCCACGATTTTTGTGCGGCACACCAGTTGCAGCCTGGTCATCATGGAAAACGCCGATCCGTCCGCCCGGACGGACCTGCATGCGTTCTTCGAAAAGCTGGTGCCCGAAGACACTCCCTACTTCGTCCACACCTACGAGGGGCCGGACGACATGCCCTCCCACATCCGGATGTGCCTGACGGACGTGGACAAGAACATCCCGGTCATCGACGGGTCCCTCACTCTGGGCACCTGGCAGGGAATCTTTCTCTTCGAACACCGCAAAGCGTCTCACACCCGGCAAATCGCCGTCAGCGTGATGGGCGTCTGAAGGCGACTCAAATACTGAAGTCGTACCTGGAACCCAGGGTTTGCTCCCGGTTCAGCTTGTTGCAAACCAGTTCGCACAAGGGAAAAACGATATCGTCGTCGATAGAGTAGAACACCTGGTTGCCGCTTTTTTCCCGATTCAGAATGCCGGCATCGTACAGAACCCGCAACTGCTTGGAAATATTGGCCTGCGTGGTGCCCAGCGCGGTGACCAGCGTATTCACGTTCCGAGGGCCTTCTTTCAGCTCTTGTAAGATCGCCAGGCGGGTCGGTTCGGAAAAAGCACGAAAAACCTCAGCAACCCGTTCCAGAGCCACCCGGTCCATGTTTTTCTTCTTTGTCTTTGCGGTAGCTGGCATATAACTACATAGTTATACGACTGGAGAGGAATGCAAGCGTCATTTTTTACCTCTTATTTTGGACTGACGCAATCTTGCTTTCCGGTAATCCATTCGTTCCTTTACCTTTAGATACGGAGTCATGAGGCGTTTGTTGCGTGGATTTCTTGTTGGGACCGCTGTTTTTGCGGTTTTGTTCGGGCTGGCGGCTCTGGGCTGGCACGCATTCGAAGGGCGTTGGGACAACCAGCTCTTCAACAGCTCAGAAGATACCGGGACGACTTTCTGTAATTTTTCGGCCCGGGAAGCGGCGGAATTTTTGAAGGCCCACCCAGAGGTCACTGTCCTGGATGTCCGGTCCCGGGCCGAATATGAGGGAGGGTTCCTGCCTGGCGGGGTACACCTGCCCCTGGCCGAGGAAGAAGCCTTTGAAGCCCGGCTTTCGGAAATGTCCCGGGATCAACCTTACTTGATCTACTGCGCCGGAGGATACCGGAGCCGGAAAGCGTTTGAAAAAATGAAGGCCGCGGGCTTTACGCGGCTCTATCACCTGCATCGTGGCTATCTCTCGTGGCAGTGGGAAGATCTGCCCCGGGAGGAGCCGTAACCGGAGCCTGCTCGAAACGGGATGATTTTTCCCGTCTCGCGGCTTATGGTATCGGTATGAAAGCCTGGTCCGCCAAATTGGCCGCGGCGCTACTGACGCCGTTCCTGTTCGGTGCGCCGCCAGGAACCGCGAACGCTGGCGACATCATCAAGCGCCCGCTCTATCGCGGAGAAAACGGTCAGCCGGTGGAGGTGTATGTCTATCAGTCCGGCGATTCTAGGTACATTCCCACCACCGGACCCAGCGGCGACCGCCGGTTCCGCTCCCGCACGGCCAATCCCCGTTCCCGGCCTTTTGAGCCCTGCGACTACGCGACCATCTATCTGCCTTTCTCCCCCGGGTTCCATCGCTCTTGCTTTTATGTTCCCTACCGCGCCCGCGAGTTCGGAGTCACCCGGTCCCGCGTCGTGGTGTCCTTTGGATTTTAGGGCTCGCCACCCGCCCGCATGGCACTGACCGAACCCATCCGCGTGTTTTCCGACCTGCATCTGGGCCACCCAGGCAGCCGCATTACACACATTTCTCAGTTGGAACCGCTCCTGGAGGGCGCCGCCACCGTGGTGCTGAACGGAGACACGGCGGAACTGAAACACTCCAAGCTGATTCCCCAAGGCCGCGCTCTCTTGGCGGACTTGAAAGACCTCGCCCTGCAACGGGGAATTCAAGTGACATATCTGACGGGAAATCACGATCCTACCATCTCGGACGTGGACCACATGACGCTCCGGGACGGTGCCGTCTCCATCCTCCACGGCGACGCTTTTTTCCGCTACCTGTCGCCTTGGAGCCGGAAACTGAAGACCATGAAGATCGCCATGGACCTCATCCACACGGACTTCTCCAACGAAGAACTGGATCAACTGGGCGGCCGCCTGGAATACGCCAGGCGCTGCCGCGAAGTGACCCCTGGCTACGAAAACGAATTTCAGTCCGGTCCCCTGGGCCCACTCCGGACCTTGATCTCTTTTGCCTGGCCGCCCCACCGGCCCTGGAACATCCTGAAAGTCTGGCTGACCGCTCAGGAAGATGCCGACCGCTTTGCCCGGCGGTACCTGGAAGACTCACGCTTCCTGCTTTTCGGACATACCCACCGGCCCGGTCACTGGGAACGGAACGGCCGTGTTCTCATCAATACCGGAGGATTCCTTTCCCGGGCTCCCGCGCGTCTGGTGGAGATCTCAGAAGGATCGCTACATCTCTTCGAAGTAACTGGCTCCAAGAACCGGACGCACCGCCTGGGTGACCGGGTGAGTACCTGGAGCTTAGACAGCGACACGCTGCAACCCGCTCCAGCGTAGGCTTCCGCCCCAACCTACTGGCTGGATGATTGGCTGCTCATTTTCGGCAGTCCCCAAGCTCCTTTCTTCTGTTTCCGGGCTTGGGCCTCCAATTCCTCAAGGTGCGCCGTGAAGGCCGCCAGAGACTTCCCTTCTGGTGTGTCCACACCCTTGGTGTGAATGCGCGCCAATCCGGATTCCACGAGCAACTCGCAGAGAAACTGTTGACGGTCCGGCAGGTAAACAAACCCGTAGTAACGGTCTCCACCATAGACCTGCTCCCAATGGGTATAGACAGAAAACGGCCGGCCTTTCAGAGCATTGGTGGTAAACGCTTTGGCGCGTTCGCCGAGGGCAACGGCCTGATCCAGGCTCAAACCGCCCATTTCCCGGGCTTGATCGGCCACCCGTTCCCGCTGGCTTTGGTAGCGGTCGCTCAGGTAGCTTTCCGGACAGTCCACAAAATAGAGCCTCAAGTTGAAGGTCTCCCCTCCGTGACGCACGAAAAAGCTGTCTCCGTCATTGCCGCGATCGTTTACGTAGAAAACCCCGTTCAGTTGTTTCAGCTCGGAACTGAACTCCCTTTCCTTGGCCATTCCTGGCGTGTCTTCCGGCGGACCGCCCGGCATCACGCCGTCAGGAACCGGGCCGCCGCTCTCCGGCGCAAATCTCATTGCGCCCAAGACCGCCAGCAGCACTACCAAGAGCAGGGCGCGCTTCGCCCTTTCGGCAGGAGTATTGCCTAGAAACTCAATCAGAAAGCGCAGCATCTAGTTCTATTAGACAGAGATTCTGGAAGGTGACAACTTCACATCTTTTCCGGTTTGGACAAAAAGCAGCAGCATATGACCGATTGGGACCAACTATATAATGACCAAAATACGCCGTGGGAGAAAGGCGAACCGGCGCCTTGTTTGGTTGATTACCTGAAAAACAACGTTATTGAGGGAGAAATCCTGGTTCCCGGCTGCGGGGCCGGTCATGACGTCAGGGCGCTGGCCGCCTCTGGCGCCGAGGCCGTGGTAGGACTGGATGTGGCCCCTGCCGCAATCCAACTGGCTGAGTCCTTTTCACGCACCGGCAATGAACGATACGTCTGCGGAGACCTTTTCGATCTGCCGGCGTCATGGAACGGTGCTTTTGACGCGATCTGGGAGCACACCTGTTTCTGCGCCATCCATCCCACGCAGCGCTCCGCCTATGTGGAAGCCGTGACCGCCGCCCTCAAGAGTCAGGGCAGTCTAATCGGGGTGTTTTACCTCAACCCCTACGACGACGAGCACCAACCAGGAGAAGGCCCGCCGTTCGGGGTCGAGAAAGAGGAGTTGGAAGACTTCTTCCTGCATGAGTTTGAATTGCTGGAACAGTGGGTGCCCGAAAGAGCCTACCCAGGCCGGGAAGGCCGCGAACTCATGGTTCGGATGCGCCGCAAGTCCTGAAGGAAGCGAACGGCCTTACCGCAGCCCGCGAATGGCCTGCGCGTATCCGGTCATTTCCAGGTAGCCTTCGCCATCCACGGGTGTGCCGTCCCTTTCGCCGGAAACCGAAACCGCGCCTTCCCAATAGGCCAAGCCGGGAATTGCCAGCTCTTGATTGTTTTGGGCCGCGGCAACCCGTAAGATAACCTTCTTTGCCGGGATCTTGACTTCCCATTCCATGGGGTAAACCGCGCCTGTTGCCGGACTCTTCCAAGTCCGCCCCGGCGCCAGAGTGAAGTCCCTGTTTTCGAGGTGAACTTTGCTCCCATCCGGAAAACTGAGTGTCCCGCTGGAAAAAGGGTCAGGCGTGCCGTCGTCCCGCCGCAGGCGGTAGAGCATGAGATCGGTTCCGTCGCTCAGGTGTAGCGACAGCCAGTCCCATCCCACTTGGTTCTCCGCCAGCACGCTGGTACTCCATTCCCGGTCCAGCCAACTCTGGCCCGCTACTTCGAACGTCTCCTCGCCCAGCCTCAGCTCTCCACTCGTTTCGAGCCGCGGCACGGAGTAGTAATGGGAGGCATTCCCCTCGCCCGCGGATTTCTTGCTCACCCCATCCACTCCATTGATAACCGGGGCCTTTCCGGGTCTCAGGCTAAAGTCCACCGCGTAGTCTCCCGTGGTGGCCGTGGCTTTCAGGAAGAACTCCGTGAAGTCCGGCGCCACTTCCGCGCCTTCCAGAGACCAGTCCTTGATCCGCACCAAAAGCCTCTCCCCCGGCGCGCCGGCGGCTGTCTCATCGAACGCTCCGCGCGACAGAATCTGGTCGAAGTGAAACGCTCCGGTTTCCAGATCCGTCACCGTAAAATGGCCAAAGTAAAAACTCCGCGACAGCCAGGCGGAATCCGGAACCTCCATGCCGGGCGGCATCAGCCCCTGCCGGAAAACCGTCCATTGAAATCCAAACGGACGGCCGGTGCCTTTTTCCTTCAGGTTCCCCGTGAAGTACCACCACTCGGTTTTGAACTGAGGATGCGCGTGGTGATCGCGCGGAAACGCGTAGTCCCAACCCGGCTCGGCTCGTCTCCAGTCCGGCGGCGAACCTCCCGCTCCACGGTCTTTGGCCTGTAAGGGGACCGGAAGGACAACACTCCACCACCCTGCCAGTCCAATCAGCAAGGCCAGGCTGGAAGTAAGCGTTTTCATAAGGCGGGTTGGGTGCGAAACACGATGAACGATTCTAAGGGAGTTACGCCGTTCGCACGGCCTCTGCCACGGGAATACGGGTGGCATGGAAGGCGGGAAGAATGCCCGCCAAAATGGCAACGCCCACGGTCCAACCTGGTGTCAGAAGCAACTCGCGCCAGGGGATGTGGAACTGAATGGTCCAGCCAAAGAAGGCGAGATTTACCACCCAGGTCAGGATGACCGCCAAGCAGAGCCCACAGATCAGCCCCAGCACGCTGCTGAGCAGACCGGTCAGGCCCGCTTCCCCCAGGTAGCTGAGGAACACCTGCGCCCGGCTGGCCCCGATGGCGCGCAGCACCCCAATCTCGTAGGTGCGCTCCAGCACCAGGGTCGAAAGCGAAAGCGTCACGCCCAACACCGCCACCGCAATCGCAATAGCCCGCAGGGCCTGGGTGACGGCAAAGGTTTGATCGAATACGTCAAAGATCCGTCCCCGCAAGGACCGGTTCGAATAGGCGTAAAACGTACCTTGTCCGCCAAAGCGATCCCGAAAAGCCTCCGCGATCTTTTCCGCCTCGACGCCGGACTCCAGAAACACCGCCGCCGAGTGGTAGCGGCGGTCTTTCCAAAACTTGGCAAAGGTTTCCCGGCTCAGGTAAAGGGTGCCCCGGTCGTCGGAGTAGTCATAGAAGATGCCGGCGATCTGAAACTCCCGCACCCTACCCGCCGTGGGAAGGGGTACCCGGTCACCCAGCGCGGCCCCCAGACGCCGGGCAAAGCTTTCCGTGGCCACCACTTGATCTTCCTGAATGACCGCGCGGCTCACTTCTTCCGGGTTTCCGGATTGGTAGGGAAAGGCTTTCATCCGGCCCGCGTTCACCACCGCCAGCTTCTGTTCGGAGCCGTCTGGCAGGAGGAGCCGCTCTTCCCGGTAGGTCTCCACGGCTTTCACACCGGGCTGGGAACGCAGAAAATCTTCCGCCTCTTCCGGAAGGAAGACCTGGGAACCCACTACCTCGTTCGCGGCGGGTCCCAGGTAGAGATCCGCTCGCACGATCTGATCCACCCAGGTGTCCAACGTGCTGCGAAAGGAATGAATCATGACCGAGACGCCGGTCAGCATCGCCACCGCGGACATCAGCGCGGCCACGGTGACGGCGGAACGCCGCAGGGAACGAATCAGGTTCTCGCAGGCCAGGCGGACCAGGGCCTGCCAGCGCCCGGGCAACGCCCGCGCGAAGACTTCCGCCAGAAAACCACCCCCCCTCGAAAACCCAGGCGCCGCCAGGGCAAAGGCCATGATCGCGAAAAAGCAGGCCGCCAGACTGAACCACGCGGGCCCACTGGAGAGAGCCAGCCACGAAAGTGCGGCCGCTACCCCCAGAGAAACCATCCCCGCCAATGCCAAGCGCCGGATGGGGAGCGGTTTCGGATCGGCCACCGGGTGCAGGGCCAAGGCGTCCACAGGTTCCTGCCGGGCCGCTTCCAATGCTGGAAAGAAAGCCCCCGCGAGCGCGGCCCCGATTCCGTAACAGGCCGAAACGAGAACGGCCCCCGGAGACACCTGGATCGATTCCACGGAAGTCAGGACATAGTGCACGGAAATCGTTTCCGAAATCTGCCGCACCATGAACTTGGCCAGGAAGATGGCTGCCGGCAATCCTAACAGAACCCCCGCCACGCCGGTCGCCGCGGCTTCCCCCAGAAATAAGGCAAACACCTGAGCCCGGCTGGCGCCGTTGGACCGCAGGATGCCGATCTCCCGCCTCCTCCGCACCACGGAAGCGGACACCGCGTTGTAGATCAGGAACACTCCTACCAGGATCGCCACCAGGCTCAGGGCCAGGATATTCAGCTCAAAGCCCTGGAGCATCTTCTGGATCTGAAGACTACGCTGACTGGGCGTGGTGACCACGGTACCCTCGGGCAAGGCTTCCCGTATTCTGGCGGCGGCGGCCTCGATCTGAGTTGGGTCCTCCACCCTCACCTGGATGGAACTGAGCCTTCCGGGTTGATCCAGGAGCACCTGGGCCCAGCCTATGTCGATCAACGCGGTCTTTCCGACTGCTTCCTCTTCTCCCTCATCTTCAGGAGAAAACCAGAAGGGAACGGTGACCGAACTGACTCGGCCGCCGGTCTCCAATCGGAACGAATCGCCCTCACTTAGTTCCAACGCTTCCGCCTGCCGCCGCGACAGCGCTACCTGGCCCGGCTGGCCCAGCCAGGTCTCCAGATCAAATTCCCCGGTCGCCGGATCGAATACCTGAAAGGTTTGGAAAGGGCCATTGGTGAAGGGATCGATCCCCGTCACCTTGAGGTATTCTCCGGGGTGATCCGGCAGCGTGGCAAAGCCTTCCAAGACCGGAGTCGCCGCCGCCACGTCCGGATGCCCTGCCACCATGGGAAACACGGTGTCGTCCAAATACCCCGCGGAACCCCGAACCTCCAGGTGGCTTCGTCCCGCCACCAAGTCGATACCCGCGGAAAAGGCTTCCCGCGAGCTGTGGTTCGCGATCCGCACCGCCAGATAGACGGCGACACCCAAAGCCAGGCTTAGAATCGTCAGCAGGCAGGTCAGCCAATGACGCCTCAGGTACCGGAAGACCAGGGTATGGAAGAGGGTGAGGGCGGAAGTCATGAGGGGCAGGGAACGCTTGGGACGCGGCGCGGCTGACGATCAGACATTCAGACAATCAGATTTGAATAAGGCTTGGGCTTAAACCCAATCTGATTGTCTGAAAATCCGATAGTCTGACTGTCTGGTTCGTGGCTCGGACGGCGCTCCCTCAAAAATACGCCTCCCCCACCAAACCTGACACTCCCACTTTAAGACTAAATCCCCACGGCGTTTTCCACCGCCTTTTGAAGGCGGTTGCGCAGGCCCGTATCCGTCAGCTTCCCCCCTTTTTCGTCGGTCAGGTAGAAGCTGTCGATCGCGGCGCCTTTCTGCGTGCTGATCCGGGAGTGAACGATCTCCACCTCCAAGCCCGCCACCGCCATCAGAATGTCGTAGAGCAGCCCAATGCGGTCCACGGCCTGGATCTCCAGCACGGTGTATTCCGGGCTGAGGTGATTGGACAGATAGACCCGCTGCGGAAACGAGAAGACCTCCGCCGTTTCCCGGTAGCGCGAAGGCTGCTGCGCCTTGGCAATGAGTTCGCGGAAATCGGCGGCGTTGTCGCTCAGGTCGAACTCCTCTTTCAGGAGTTTTTCCACCGCCTTAATGTCCCGCTGATTCGTGACCGGCCCGAAGTCCGTTGTGCAGACCCGGAAGATGTCCAGTACGAGGTCATCGGAACGGGTGAAAATGTCCGCGCTGATAATGTTCAGGTTCCGCGTGGTCAAGGCGCCCACCACTTTGGCCAGCAGCCGCTGCCGGTTCCAGCAGCAGGCTTCCACCAGGCTGTAGCCCTCTTCGGGACGGGCTTCCCAATTCAGCAGGGGAAACAGGGTCTCGTCCCCCTCCTTACGCAGGTCCTTGAAGAATTTGTGAAAGAGCCGCACATGGCGCACCACGCTGGTGGAACTGCGGAAGCGGAAATAACGCTCCGGCATGGAATCGAAATGAGCTTCCACTTCGTCCGCGAAATGGGGCGGAAGTTTGGCCCGCACCTTCTGCTTCAGTTCGTCCTTGGAACGCTGCGCCGTGGCCACGAACGCCTGCTGGTCTTTGAAATATTCCGAGGTGGAACGGTAAAGCTGTTGCATGAGCGACTGCTTCCAGCCGTTCCAGGACTCCGTGCTGGTGCCCTTCGAATCCACATAGGTGAAGAGCATCAGCGTTTCCATGTAGGACTGGTTCCGCATCGCCCGGGCAAAGGTGGCAATAGTGTTCGGGTCCTCCAGGTTCATGGTGGTGGAGGTGCGCCAAAAGGTCAGATGATGATCCACCAGGAAGATGAGGCGGGACCGCCGGTCGCCCCGGATGTGGAGGCGGTTGCACACCTTGCTGGCCAGCAGAGCGCTGGCGTCCACGTGGTGCCGGTAGTTTTCCGAGCGGCCCGTGTCGTGAAGGATGAGCGCCAGATAAAGGATGAAGGGATCTTCCAGTTCCCGGAAGATTCTCTGAAAGAAGGCGACTTCCGGGTCGTCGGAATCCACCACCGAGTCGAGCTGGTCGATGCACCGCAGGGTGTGCTCGTCAGCGGTGTAGCGGTGGAAAAACTCGTGCTGCACCAGGTCCGTCAGCGCGCCGAACTCCGGCAGGTAGCGGCCCAGAAAGCCCACCCGGTGCATCTGCCGCAGCACGCGGCCCACATCGCCCCGGTTCTGGAGGATCTGTTCGAAGGTCTCGCGATTGTCTTTGCTGTAGCGGAAGGGCCGGTTGATCAGCGCATAGTTCCGCTTGAAGCTCCGGCGGATGGCCGGGCTCAGCATCAGGTGGCGCTGCTGGGTGTGCAGGAAGCAGCGCATCATGCGGTTTGGGTCCTGCTTGAAAGTGTCCAGGCTTTCCGGGTAGATCAGGCCCCCTTTGGAGTAAAAGCCGTCAAAGTGCTCCTTTTCCTCCCCCCGCCGGGCCAGGAAACTGATCACGGGAGACTGTTTGCGTTCTTCCTCCAGTTCCAGCTCGAAGGCCTGCATCAGAGACGTCGTAATCTGGTAGAGATTCCGCGTGTGATGGTAGTAGTCCTTCATGAAGGCCTCTACCCGGCGCAGGATGCTCTTTTGCGGGTACCCCAGATTCGTCGCCACAATGCCCTGCAGCCGCAGGGTCAGGATGTCTCCGGGCCGTTTCTGGCTGTAGTGCATGTCATTGCGCACCCGCATCAGGAATTCGTAGGCGCCGCGCAACTGGTTGTAGCCGGACTTCGTAAGCCGCCTTTCCTGCACCAGTTCCTTCAGGTCCCGGCTGCCGGTTTTCACCTGGAGCACCCAGCAGATGTTGTGGTAGTCCCGCAGACCGCCACAGCCGCCTTTAATGTTCGGTTCCTGGAGATAAACCGTTTTCGAAAATTTCTTGTGCCGCTCCCGGATGTCTTCGGCCCGCTCCTGAAGGTATTTTTCGTCTTTGCCTTCGATGCAGTCTTTCTGGAAGCGTTCCCGGAAGTCGTCGTAAAGCTCCTGAGAGCCCGTAATCAAGCGAACGTCCAGCAACGCCGTCTTGGTCTGGTGATCGCTGTTCGCGAAGCGCAGCGTTTCCTTTATGGAGCGCACCGCGTGCCCCACCTTGAAACCCACGTCCCAGAGCATGAGCAGGACCTGCTCGATAACTTCCTTGGCCGCCGCGTTCAGGGAGCGCTTGTCGGAATGGATAAAGAGCAGGTCGATGTCGCTACCAGGATTCAGCTGACCCCGTCCGTAACCACCGGTGGCGATGAGGCTCACGGGGCATCCGCCCACGTTCGTCCCGCAGGAAGTCGTGTCCGAACCCGTCAGGCAAAGGGCCTGGTCGAACAGTTCGTGCAGAACCACATCCAGCAGGTTGGAGCGTTTCCGTGCAATCTCCACGCCACCGCCGCCCGCGTTGTGCAACAGCTTGATCCGGTGGTACTCAATCTTCAGGAACCGCTTGTAGAGCGCGATCAGTTCCGACCGCGAACCCACGCCTTCACGCGCGGGTTTCAGCTTCTCGTCGGCATGAGCGATGATTTTTTCAATGTGGCCGGTCTGGGGCATACCAATACAACAGGGAAAACGCAAAGAAGGAGGGGGAGCCCGTCCGGGGAGACAAGGCTATCCAATAAGTCTAACGGATGGATGGGAGAGAATCCATTGGTATTTAGACGCTCAGCGCGGGTAGTACTTTCTGGGCCAACAGGTCCCATGCCTCACCACCCGGCTTCGGCTTGCCCCTTTCCCCCGGCTCAAGCTTCCCCGCCGAACAGCACACGATAGCCGACCCAGAAGATGCCAAAGTCGATGATGGCGTGGCTGAGCCAGGCCCCCCAAAGGGTGTGATGGCGCTGGTAAAGCCAGCTCCACATGGCGCCTCCGATCCCCACGCAAACCCCGAGAAAGATACCGAAGCCAAGATTGAAGAACTGGCTGGTGATCACGATGTGGTGAGAAGCAAAGGCCACCGCGGCCAGCGCATGAGCCTTGGGCAACGATATCACCTCCCGCAGGTGCCCGAAAACGAACCAGCGCCAGTAAAACTCCTCCATGAAGGAGTGGACCAGGGAAATGACGAAGGCCCAGAGCACGAAGTGCTCCAGCATTCCGATGTCGCTGACCCTCTGGCGAATACGATCCGACGAACCGGTTACGAAGTCGCCCAGCGGCGTCTGTAGCAGGCCGAACATGACCGCTACGACCGCGATGCCGAACAGAGCGCCTTGAATCAGCGATGCCCGCGGCCGCTTCCGGCCCAGGGCGTCCCGCAGCAGCGGCCGTTTCAATACGAAAAGCGACACCACCACCGGCCAAACCAGCAGCAGCACTTTGATCCCACCGTAAAAGGAATTTCCGAACACCGTCCCCGGGAAAAGAACAAAGTAAAAGAGTGAGGCCACCAGGGGCAGCACCAGAGCGGGAAGAACCGTCCACCAGATCTTGGCGTGCGTCCGGCCGGGATCCCGCGGCTCTCGGGAGACGTCCTTTCTTGAGTCTGTTTTGGAAGCGGAAGACGGCTGGAGTGAGGAAGAAGACACGCTAAAGGATAGTCCAAAATTCATTTCTGAGGCTAGCGCGGCCTGGAATATTCCGTAAATCGATTAAACCCATCTGTACATTGATTCACTCAATCTTAAATTCCATTTTGAAATAGCGCCCCCCTCCCCTTCGGAACAAAGGGACGGGCTTTCTACTCCCGTGCCGGGGAAAGAGAGGGCTCCGAATAGAGGGGAATCGTATAATAGGTTCCGCCGTTGAATTCGAATGGTTTGGCGTTTTCCGGGAGAGGAACTCCGTAAGCTTCGGGAGCGGCGGGCTGCGTTGCCAGCTTCCGCTCCAGTTCCGCGACGCGTTTTTCCAGCGAAGCGATCCGTTTCCGTAGTTCCTGTTCCGAACGCGGTTCCAGCGAATCCGCTTCTTCACCGCGAACCGAAGCAACCAATACCCCCAAAAACACCATCGCCGCGCCTGCCCCCACGGCGAAGAACACCGGCAGAAGGACCGCTTTAGAAAATCGCGCTTTCATATCCCCTTAAACGGAGACGAAAGCGCTTTCTTAGAGCCGGTGGTGGGCTTAGAGCCGCGGTTTTGGCGGTTTGACGGGCGCTTTCCAGGGCAAGGCACCGGTCATGCGAGTCTCGCGCTTAAAGACTTTGTCTCCACAGGTTGCATACAAGGTCTTTCCGTCCGGACCTCCAAAGGTGACATTGGACGGGTAGCGGGCGCCCGCCGGCGCCGGTGCGATGAGGTGAACCCGGCCTGGCTGATCGCAAATCTGCACCCCCATGGCCGTGGCCACCACCAGCCAGCCTTCCTGGTCCATGCACATGCCGTCCGCCTGGGAACGGGTTTCGCGCGGCGGAATTTCCAGGAAGAAGTAGGGCTGCTTGTTCGCCAGCGTTCCGTCTTCCTTCCGGCTGTAGGCAAACACGTAGCGGCCCGTGTAGTCCGCCACGAAAACCTGGCTCTGATCGGCACTGAGAATGACGCCATTGCAGCCGGGAATGTCCGAATCCACCGCCACGGGCGCGCCCTTCCGGTCCGGTCCCAGCATCCACAAGGTCTTCTTGCCGGGTTCGGTAAAGTAAAGCGTGCCGTCGTGGGCGCAGACCACATCATTGGGCCGAATGCCCTCTGCCAGCGCGCTCATCATACCGTCCGGTTGGTAGGCCACCAGTTGTCCCGGCTCCCGGCGGCAGCCGTAAAGCGTGCCGTCCGGCCCAAAGGCCAGGCCATTAGTCCCACCCGTGTCCTTGGCAAACACGGACACCGCGCCGTCCGCTGACACCTTGTGTATCAGGCTCTTCTCCAGATCGGTGAAGAACAGTTCTCCCGCTTCGTTCACCGCTGGGCCTTCGGTAAAGCCGTGACCTTCCGAGACGAGTTCCCAGTCCTGTCCGTCGATCAGGAAGCGGTTCGCCTCCGTCTGCGCGCCTTCCCAATGGGTGGTCACGGGCTTCGGATAGTCCTGCCAGAGCCAGCGCATGGCCTGGGGAAAGAGTGCCGCGCCCATCTTCTGGTTGTGCCCGCCCTTGCCCCAAACGTGATTCACCTCGTAACCCGCCCACTCGAAGGAGCGCAGCATGGTCTGGTTGGCCATCCACCAGTCGCCGCAATAGAGATTGTTGTCGTTCTCACCATCCGCGAGGAAGACTCGCAACGGCTTCGGCTCGGTGCGGCGGATGAGAACCGGATAGGCATCCGCCCCGCGGATGCCCACATAAGTGCCCACGATGGTGTAAACGCGGCGGAAGGAGTCGGGCCGGGACCACGCGGCGGTAAAGGCCGCCACGCCGCCGGAACTGGAACCGCAGAGTCCCCGGTCGTTCGGATCGTCGCTGATGTTCAGGCCCAGCTTAGCCTTCACCTCGGGAATGAGTTCCTCGATCAGGAAACGGGCCCAGAGATCGCCCATGCCGTCGTACTCGTAGCTGCGGTTGTAGCGGGCTTCCGCCTGATCGTTCGGAGCGGGCACGACGCCAGGATTCACGAACAGCCCGATGGTCACCGGCATGGCGCCTTCATGAATCAGGTTATCAAAGACCGTCGGGGCCTTGGACTGCCCTTTGCGGTTGGCGAAGCCGCCCCCATCCTGGAAGACCATCAGACAGGCCGGTTTTTCGCCCGTGTACTGGGCGGGCACATAAATGAAATAGCTGCGCGTGGTGCCGGGAAAGATCGTGGACTGGTCGAAGGTGTACTCCGTGACCGTCCCCTGCGGCACGCCTTCCTTGATCTCTGCTTCCGGCGGCGCGGGATAAGACTCCTCCACCTTTTCGGCCTGCAGCCGGGGTGGCACCTGGGCAGAAGCCGGAACGCTACCGAAGACTGACCACAGAAGAAACACGGCTGAGCCAGCCGCCACGCAACCACGGACGGCCCGCGAACGGGAGATGGGGGATTTCATGAAACTTCCCATGCCGGAAACACCAGTCTCCGGCAAGCGGAAAGGCGGTCCGTGCCCCTACGCAATCATGGCGGAAACGAAGAAGCGGCGGCTCGGCGGCTACTTTCCCGACGCGCCCCCCCCTCCGGCGCGGAGGAACTCTCAGCTCATCGCCGGTTCCAGCGGACGGCAGGCTTCCACCGCCGGCGCGGTCAGGGCGGGGTTCGGCGTCTGGGGAGACAGGTTCAGTTTTTCCAGGAGCGCCAGGTCCTGCTGGGCCTGGGGATTGGAAGCGGTGAGAAGCTTGTCCCCGTAGAAAATGGAGTTCGCCCCCGCGAAGAAGCACAGCGTCTGGGTCTCTTCGCTCATGTTCGTCCGGCCCGCGGAGAGACGCACCTTGGCACCCGGCACCGCGATACGGGTGGTGGCGATCATGCGGATAAGGTCAAAAGTCGTAACCGGTTCGGCGCCTTCCAGCGGCGTGCCCGGCATGGGCATGAGGGAATTGATCGGAACGCTTTCCGGCTGGGGATTGAACTCGCTGAGGACTTCCAGCATCCGCAGGCGGTCATCCGCGGTTTCGCCCATGCCGACAATGCCGCCGCAGCAGACCGACATACCGGCGTCCTGAACGTGGCGGATGGTGTTCAGGCGGTCCTGAAACGTGTGGGTGGAGACGATTTTCGGATAGTGCTCCGGAGAGGTGTCGATGTTGTGGTTGTAGGCCGTGACCCCCGCCTCGCGCAGCTTCCGGGCTTCTTCCGCGCCCAACTCGCCCAGGGTGACGCAGACTTCCATGCCCAATTCGCTGACGGAGCGGACAATCTCCAGCACCTGATCGAAACGCTTGGTCCCGTCCCTTACGC
Source organism: Verrucomicrobiia bacterium (assembly GCA_030427505.1). Taxonomy (GTDB): domain Bacteria; phylum Verrucomicrobiota; class Verrucomicrobiia; order Verrucomicrobiales; family DEV007; genus JAUICH01. The sequence continues at coordinate 6,691 of JAUICH010000008.1, read as the reverse complement.
CTTTCCAGGCGGCGCCCATGCAGAAACGCGTGGAGCCATTGGACCGGGCGGCCTCGGCGCGTTTCAAAATGTCGCAGGTCTCCATGAGCTGCTCCCGGTCCACCCCGGTGCTGTAACGGGCGGATTGGGCGCAGTAGGAACAGTCCTCCGAACAACCACCGGTCTTGATGCTGAGCAGGGTGCAAAGCTGCACTTCATTCTCCGGCCAGTGGGCTTCGTGCACGGCACGGGCCTGCTTGAGGAGTTCGAAAAAGGGCTGCTCGTAAACTCTCTTCAGTTCGTCGAAACGCATGACACCGGCTGTCTGTAGGTAGATAAATAGAAGACTGGCGTTGTGGAAGAAGCGTAAACCGTTCCTCTCAAGCCATATTCAAAGGGCAAGGGGCGAATATCAAACAGGCCCGGCGGAAAAGCCAGCCCATTTCCGCGCTGAAAAAAGCGGGGCCTCACTGAGACCAGGACCCGCCGGGGCTGGAGAGAAAGGGCAGATTCCCTTTCCAGATCTCGGAATAGTTTGTCTTCCCGATGGCGCCCACCATCGGAATACCCGTGGCCCGGCGAAAGGCGGAGGAAAAGCTTTCCCCCGTATGGCATCCCCAGCTCTTGGCATAAGTTTCCGGGGCAAAAGCCCGTTTTTCGAGTTTCGATAAGTCCCGCTCGTGCAGGTAAGACTTGGAGGCTCCCAATACTTCATTGCTGTAGTCGAACACGAAACAAAACTTGTTGGAGTGCCCAAAGTACTCCAGGCCCGTGACTTTCACCCGGTTCCGGTTCTGGCCTTGGTTGATGTAATGAATGACGTCGTCTCCCTTGTAAAACCAGACCAGGCGAATGCCGTACTTATCCCGCACGCTTTCGATGTTCTCGATCAGCGGCTGGCTGTCTTCCTGTTGACGCCGCATGTAACCGGGCTTGTAAACCAGCCAGGTGATATTCAAGTCCGGCGAGACCTTTTTCTGTAGGTCCTCGATCCGGACCCGGGCGGAGCGGATGAAGTTTCCCCACCACTGATCGTGCCGTTCCGGTTCGCGGCGGTAGTTTTCCCAATACCGGAGAGAAGGCCCCCCGCTGATGATAATGTATTCGTTCCGGAGATCCAGCGCCTGGACCGGCGGCGGACTGAATGCCAAAAATCCCCCCAGGGTAGCGAGGAGGAACAGCACGAAACGGGGCGGAGAAGTCATGTGTCTTCGGGAAAAGGGGTGCCCTTCATCATAAAGCGAGACGCCGGAGGTCTCAAGGGCTTCCCTCAACCCGCATCACGCCAGGACTTTCTCCCCAGCGACCAGGCCGTCGTAGGATTGCCGCTCGCGGATGACGTGGGCCTGGCCGCCATCCACCAGGATTTCCGCCGGGAAAGGGCGGGAATTGTAGTTGCTGGCCATGACGAAACCGTAGGCCCCTGAACTGAGAATCGCGATACAGTCTCCTGCGTCCACCGGCTACAGTTCCCGGTCCTTGGCGAAAAAGTCGCTGCTTTCGCACACGGGCCCCACCACGTCCATCTTTTCCAGGGAATCACCGGCGGGTTCCTTCAGGGGCACAATGTCGTGGTGTCCCTGGTAAAGCGCGGGACGGATCAGGTCATTCATCCCCGCATCCACAATCTTGAAGACTTTCGCCGCGCCGCGCTTTTCATAGAGCACGCGGGTGATCATCGCGCCCGCGTTGCCCACCAGGAAACGGCCGGGTTCGAACAGAATCTTCAGGCCCAGCGGCTTAAGGAGCGGCTCCAGGTTGGCGGCATACTCCTCAATGGTCAGTGGCTTTTCATCCTCCGCCTGACTCTGCCACCAATCCGGGCCGCCGCTGGCCAGAGAGCCTTCGTAGACGATGCCGATGCCGCCGCCGATACTGAAGAATTCGATGCCGTGGGTCTCTTTCAATTCCGTGGCCAGGGTGCCCACTTTTTCCACGGCTTCGCGGAAGGGTTTCACGGAGGTGAGCTGAGATCCGATGTGCATCTGGAGGCCGCGCAGTTGAATATTGGGCAGCTCCGCCGCGCGGGCGTACGCATCGCGAATCGTCTCGAAAGCCACGCCGAATTTGTTCTCGCTCTTGCCCGTGGAGATGTAGGCGTGGGTCTTCGCATCCACGTCCGGATTCACGCGGAAGGCCACCGGAGCTTTCACGCCCAGTTCGCCCGCTACTTTGTCCAGGAAACGCACTTCGGCTTCGGACTCGGCATTGAAACACAGGATGCCCTGCTGAAGCGCGTACTCGATCTCCTGACGCGTCTTGCCGACTCCGGCGAAGGTGCACTTGGACGCGTCTCCCCCGGCCTTCAGCACGCGGAACAGTTCACCCCCCGAAACAATGTCGAAGCCCGAGCCTCCGGTACCCAGGAGGTTCAGGATGGCGAGGTTGGAGTTGGCCTTGACGGCATAACAAATGAGATGACCCAACCGCCAAGCGCCGCGTTCAGACGGCGGTAGTGATCCAGAATGGTGGCCTTGCTGTAAACATACAGCGGCGTGCCATGCGCATCGGCCAAGTCCTTAAGGGCCACGCCTTCGCAGCAAAGAGCCCCGTTCTGGTAGTGAAAGGAATGCGTGGTATCGGTCGCTTTTTGGTAGTGGCGGTGAAGATACGTCTCCCCTTTCCCGGATCAAGATCCCGCCCACCAGCCCCGCGCTCAGGGCTGGTTCGGATTCGCCTTAAGCTCCCAACTGCCGTCGGCATTCACGACCACAATCTTATCGACAAAAGCGGGCGCTACTTCTGATATGACGACCACTTCCGAAGCCACCGCCGCCAGCACCGGCCGGTCGTGCCGGATGAGCTTGAACGCGGGCGTCTGGCTTTCCGGCGCGTGGGGACTGGTCAGCAGTTGCTCGAGCTCGGAAATCTTCAGGTAAGAGCCTTTCTCCAGGTCTTCCCATGTGGCGGGATATCGCCCCTTGTGATCGGTGGCATAGCGCTCGCAGGCTTCATAGAGCGTCTGAGCTGAAGCGATGCTCTTGGCGTGATCCGGATGGTGCAGCACGTTCTCGAACCGGGGATAAAACTGCTGCCACGCCACCGAAAGCCCGACCAGGTAGAAGGGAAGAATGGCCAGCGAAAAGTAGCCCATGGCCAGGCCAATGAAGGCGAGCGATTTTCCACCGGCGGTTTTCTCGTTTTCCCGGATGCGGCTGAGCCCCAGGTGCCCGCAGACCACTGCCGCCACGGCGGGCGCGAACCCCACCAGGAGCAAGATGGTCGGCAGCGCCACCATCCCAAAGGTCAGGCTGGCGGCCGCGTGCCGCGAGGTGCGCTTCTTTGTTTTCGCCTCCCGGCGTTCGGGGATCTTGATCAGGGCCATTTGCGGCTGGGGCAGAGAATACAGGTCGGGTCAAAAGGATAGACAACAGAAGCACCGGGCCTGGGCAAGCGCATTTCTATTCCGCTTTCCTTTGATGCAGCACCCGGAAGGCGTTTCCCGCCCCATCTTCATGCAACAAGAAGGCCGCCTGCCGGTCGGTGGGCTGCTTACCCGCATCCGGCAAGTACGTTTCGATGAAGTCTTTCTGACTGCAATAGCGAGCCGCGATCCAACCCAGTTCACGGCCCCAGTTTTCCAAGTCCTCAAAGTTTACATCCGCCGTGAGATCCTGCCGTCCAAAACGCCGGTAGAGGCGGGACGCCGGTTCCCGCTCGTGATGATGGTAGGCGCGCAACGTGCCCTTAGGCCGGCGTTCGTAGAGTTCAACGGGCGAACCGCCGTAATCGATGGTGAGCAGGCTGCCCGCCTTCACTTGAGACGACCACCGCGACCACCAGCCGCGGTAGCTGAGGTGGACTTCGCCGCGTTGCCCCGCCTGGAATTCCGGCCCCAGGGGAAAGAGCGTGGAATCCGTTTTCGCTACTTCAGGTCTGGACTCAGCCAGGGGCACCAACTCCTCCCACACGCCGCCGGACTCTTCCCAGCGGACAAAGATTTCGTCCCAGCGCTTTGCCTCTTCATTCCAGGAAACCGCCAGGATCGGGAAGGCATCCACCAGTTCATTGGAAAAGATCAGCGCCCGGCCCTGACATTCTTCCAACGCATCTTCCACGCGTTCGTGCCACCGCACGCGATTCCCGAAGCGTTTCAACAGGGCCTGCTGCTGTTCGCGCAGAACCGGCGAGGCTTCCACAATGTGGTAAGCCGTGCGCCAGCGCCGCCAAAAGGGAAGCGCCTTCAGCACGCTGAACGCCAGAGCCCCCGTGCCCGCGCCGATTTCGATCAAGGGCCATGCCGCTTTTCTACCCTTCCCTTTTTCTTCGCCCCCCAAATCTTGAGCAGACCAGTATTGAGTCTCCTGCTCGATCCACCGCGCAACCGCCTTTCCCAATACCGGAGACAGGGTCGCTGACGTGGAGAAATCTCCCCGGTGCCCCACCCCGCGAATGTGCCGGGTGTAGTAGCCGTGATCCGGATGATAGAGAGCCTCCCGCATGAAGCGCTCGAAGGGAATGCGCTGCCCCGGCGCTTCTTGAAACAATTGCCGGAGAAAGTGGCGAAGTGAGTCGGACACAAAGCCAAGTGACCCGTGCCACCAGACGGACGCAAGGCTAGAGTCAACAACCTCCACAAATAGGACCCGCGACTTTCCTAAGAGCTGGCCAAAGCCAACTGCCTTTCACACTCCTGGAGCCGCTCCGAAAGCAGGGTCCGTTCGGAGGTGACCTCCGCGAGTTGGAGCGCTTTGCGGATGTGGTGGGCGGCGGACTGAAAGTGACTGAGCTGGGCTTCGAACTCTCCCAGCACGGCATGGAGCAGGTAGTAGGCGTCCAACTGGCCGCCTTCCACCACGGCCTCCACGGCTTCCATCCCGGCTTGAGGGCCTTCCACGTTGGCCAGGGCCACGGCGCGATTAAGCGCCACGACGGGGGACGGATCGACAAGCGCGAGTTGATCATACAGGGAAAGAATCCGGGACCAATCCGTGGATTCGTAGTCAGGGGCCGTGCAGTGGCAGGCCGCGATCCCGGCCTGGAGATGATATTCGCTGACGGTCTCTCCCTCCGCGGAATGAGCCAGGTGCATCAAGCCGCGCGCAATCAGGGACCGGTCCCACAGCGTGCGGTCCTGATCCCGCAAGCGCAGGATGCCCCCGCTGGCGTCCATCCGCGCCGGCAGCCGGGCGGCGTTTAACTGCATGAGCGCCACCAGCGCATGCGTCCGGGGCCGGTTGCCCACGGGATGTTCCGCCAGTGCTGAACCCAACCGGATGGCTTCCTGACAAAGATCTTCCTTCACCACCCCATCACCCGAAGAGGCTTTGTAGCCTTCATTAAACAGCAGGTAGATGGTCTGCAGCACGCTGGTCAGCCGGGGCGGCAGTTCGTCTCCGGATGGGATCTCAAACGGTACCTGGTGCTCCCGGATTTTCTGGCGGGCGCGGGTCAAACGCTTGGCAATGGCGGCTTCGCTGGTCAGGAAAGCTTTCGCGATTTCCAAAGTGCCGAATCCGCAGAGGGTCTTGAGAGCCAGGGCCGTCTGCGACTCCTGGGGAATGACCGGGTGACAGCAGGCGAACATAAGGCGCAAGGCCTGATCGCCGATCTCGGTTTCGAAACGGGGATCTTCCCCTTTCTGGGAATCGCCGGTCCATCGCTCCATGGACACGGCGATCTGCGATTCCTTCTCCCGGAAGTTCTTCTCCCGCCGCACGATGTCTAGCGCGAGGTGCTTGGCCGTCTGGGTCAGCCACGCCGCGGGATTCTCCGGTATGCCGTAGAAGGGCCAGGTCTTGAGCGCGCGAATCAGCGCCTCCTGCACCACGTCTTCCGCCATCTGCAGGCGGTCGATCCCGAAGATCCCGGTCAGGACGGACACCAGCTTTCCAGCCTCGTGCCGGAAAAGGCGGTCCGCCAGCCGGGACACGTCTCCGGCTGGGGCGACTTCGGGCCTGTCCTGGACCTGGCTCACGCTTTCTCCAAAGAGTTTACGCCGTCGCCCCGGCCACAAGGTCACGGCGGCGGCGTTCGACGCCACACATGGCCGCCACGGGCCGGATCTCGATCCGCAAGCCATGTTCCAGCGCTGGGCACTGCCGGGCGGCGGCCAGCGCTTCCTCGTAGGTATCCACCCGCAGCAGGAAATACCCGCCGATGGTCTCCTTGGATTCGGGGAATGGACCATCCGACACGACTTGCCCGCCTTTCCCTTCTATGACCATCCCCTCATCCATCAGGGGCTGACCGGCCCTGAGGGTGCCTTCTTTTCCCAGGCGTTCAAACCACGCCATCCACTGACTCATGATCTGCTGGATCTGTTCGGGCGACAGGCCTTGATCCCAGTCGTTGCCCCGGAACAGCAGCAGGTATTCAGGTTTATTATCTTCCGTGTACGGTGAGTTCATGGTGATGGCGTGGTTTCCAGGCGGACGAACCGCGTTTCAGATATTTGATTCAATTATACGACGAATGGCCACCGCTGTTCAGGACTCGTTTGCGGCATTTTCTTGCCCGCCGAGCCCGGAGGACGCTCCGCAACTTCCGCCAGAACAGGTAGCCTAGGCAGTGTGGACACATTGGAGGCGGACCGGCGCGAGAGCATTTTTTGTCTGGCAAGGCGCCGCGAACGGCATTGGGCCTATCCCCAATAGAGCGAGCGGGAACAAAGCCAGGCGAAAAATGGGCCGCGTCTCCAGATATTCGCCGCTTCGCGGCGCTGGGTTCTCTTTCCTTTTCCTCATTTCCGGTCCGTTCTCCAATTTGTCCA
>JAUICH010000035.1 GCA_030427505.1 Verrucomicrobiia bacterium | reverse complement strand
GACTTCGGCCTCTTCGCGGAGGGCGACATCACCCTCCTCACCCACGTCCGCAACGCGGGCAGCGGCTCCGTCAACCTGGCGGCTGGCTGGGACGGCACCACTGGTTTCACCGAACTCAGTTCGAACGATCCCGAAGGCGCCATGGCCGCCATCTTCGCCGATCCCACCGCTTACGGGAATGGCACCAACGGCACGGTTTACATCAATGACCTCGGCAACGGCCGCCATGTGGAAGTCGGCAGCCGCTATGGCGACACCAACGTGGCCGCCCGCAACCTCCTGCTGACCGGCTCTTCTGGCGGCACCCGCCGCCACGCCCACCTCGGCTTCCGCGACACCGGCGCCGTTTACGTAGCCTCCGGCCGGATTGACTATGGCGGCGGCGGCAGCAATGAAACGGTGCTGGGCCTCCAGGTCGGCGAAGTCTTCGGCGAAGGCTACACCTCCGCGGCCTTCGACACCGCCGCGCAGACCGGCTCCGGCACCGCGGGCGTGGGCTTCACCAACCTCGTGGCCGGCTCGGTCGCCGTCACGGTCGATCCCAACGGCACCCCCATCGTCTATCTGGATGACGGTTCGGGTAACCTTCAGGACGGCAGCCTCAACAACGTGGGCTCCATCAACTACGCCACCGGTGAAATCACCTTCACCTCCACCATCGACGGGGGCGATCTGGGCGTGGAAGTCGCCTTCACCAAGGACGCCGAACCCAACAATGGCGAAACCTACACCGCCATCTACGACGACCGCCTCGTTTCCAAGCTGGACGACGACGGCGAGACCCACTTCGGCACCACGGTCTCCAGTTCCGTGGACGGCGAACTCTACTACGATCCCGACGGCATCCCGGACAATGGCGACGAAGCTTACACCTTCGTCCCCTTCAACGACCACAAGATGGACGCCGTCACCGGCAACTGGTGGTGGCGGGAACTCGACGACCCCACCGACGACATGGGCGACGAGATGCCTGAGCACGGCGCCACCGGCGAAATCACCGTCCACACCAAGGGCGCCGTCCTCCTCCAGTCCGAAGATGGAAACATCGGCTACACCCAGATCGGTCATGGCGGCGTGAACGGCGAAAACACTCTGGTCACCAACGGCGGCCGCACCAACTGGTCCGACGCCAACCGCGCCAACAACGCCCCCCGCTCCATCAACTGGGCCTCCGACGGCCGCCAGGGCGGCTCCATCGGCCGCCTCGCTGATGTCGAGGGCGACATCACCATCCTCGCCGGCATCAATTCGGATACCGGTCTGCCCACGGAGGCCTCCGGCATCGTCCAGATTTACGCCGCCCCCACCGGCGGTAACGCCATGGCCCAGATCGGCCACCTCGGCCGCGGCCAGTTCGGCACCGCGGACGCGAACATCACCGTGGACGCCGGCGGCGACATTGACATCCGCGGCGGCCAAGGCTGGGGAAACTACGCCGCCATCGGTCACAACACCCTGGACCCCGCCTACGAAACCTCCACCACCGGAGACCCCCAGATCCGCTTTTTCAACGGCGACGGCGTGGGCACCAACCAGCAGTCCACGGACTTCAATACCGGCTCTCTCCGCAACGCGGGCCGCGGTTCCTTCATCGAGAACAACCTGTTCGGTAACGTCAATGTCACCGCCCTCGGCACGGGCGGGATAGACCTGCGCGGTGGTAGCTACACCACCCTCGAAGGAAGCGAGCGCGGCCGGGCCTTTGTCCGTATCGGTCACGGCTCCACCGGCGTCCGCTTCCAGCGCCAGAATATGGCGGGGGACATCACCGTGGACGCCCCGAACGGCCCCATCAGCCTCGTGGCCGGTAACCTCATCTACTCGCCCGCTCAGATCGGCCACGGCGGTATCAATCATCAGGACAATTCGGACTTCATCACCGGCGACATCACGGTCAACGCCAACGGGGGCCTGACCATCATCGGCGGCGCGGACGCCATCGACATTGGCCGGAACGCCAACGTCACCCGCTTCTCCTATGCCATGATCGGTCACGGCGGCTTCGACACCCGCAACCAGTTCAAGGCCGGGGACATCAGCGTCACCGTGACGGACGGGGACCTGAACATGACCGCCGGTCCCACCCGCAGCCACTTCGTCATGATCGGCCACGGCGGCGACCAGTCCTTCGGCCAGGTCGGCGGCACCTACCAGCGCCCCCTGGGCGGTCCCACCTACAACGGCTCGGCAAACATCACCGTCAACGTCGACGGCGACATCAACATGAACCACATGCCCTCCGGCCAGGCCAGCGTGGGCGACCAGGACGAAGCCGGCGGTAACGCCCCGGGCGACACCATCGACCGCCGCTGGGCCTTCACCCAGATCGGTCACGGAGGTTACAACTCGGATACCTACTCCACCGGAGCCTCCCAAAACCGCGACGGCGGCAACAAGAACGGTAACATCACCGTCGTCGCCGACGGCTCCATCACCATGCAAAATGGCGACTACCGGGGCTATTCCACCGGCATCGGTCACCTCGGCCAGGTCAATGACGACAACTTCAACGCCGAGGGCGACATCTACGTGGAAGCCACCAACGGAGACATCATTCTGAACGCGGACTTCGCTCCCGCCACCAACTCGGTGGACCTCTCCCCCACCACCGGCACCGGCCAGGTCGCCGAAGACAATGGCGTCAAGATCGGTCACGGCGGTTTCCGCGACAATGACAACGTCAACTCCACCGGCAACATCACCCTGCTCGCCGGCAACAACATCGAGATCCGCGCGGGCAAAGCCCGCTACGGCTCCATGGCCCAGGTCGGCCACGGCACCTGGGGCAACGGCAATGACGACGGCATCAATACCGGCAACATCAGCGTGACCGCCGGGAACGACATCAGCCTCATCGGCACCCAGGGCGCCTGGGTCCAGGACCCCTCCGACCTCGCCATCGGCCTCCAGGTGGAAGGCGCCCAGGCCATGATCGGCCACGGCGGTTACCGCCAGGACGGCGCCGGCAGCAGCGGCGACATCGTAGTCATTACCGGAAACGACCTGACCCTGGAGGGTCCCTCCTTCACCCAGGTCTCCAAGATCGATGGCAACGATCAACCCGTCGGCACCTTCGGCTCTCTGGTCCGCATCGGAAACGGCGGCTTCATCGAGCCCGGCAACTTCTCCGGGGACATCACCGTCATCGTCGGCAATGACCTGAACATCACCGGCGCAACGACCGAAGATCCCGTCACCAAGCCCCACACCGGCTCCGTCGTCCAGATCGGGAACGGCGGTCCCCAAGTGGATGGCCAGCACAGCGGAGACATCAACATCCGGGTGCGGAACGATCTGACCATCGAAGACAGCGACGACACCAGCATCAACGACAACGGCGTCCAGATCGGCAATGGCGACTGGATGCGCGACACCCCCACCGACTCCGGCTTCGGCTTGCGCGAGGGGGACATCACCATCGCCGTGGGCGGCAGCGCGTCCTTCGACCACTCCCTCGTCGGCCATGTGGACCCCTTCACCACGGACAACGGCAGCTCAGCCATCTACCTGAGCGGAAATACCTACGTTGGCGTCAGCCGCAACAATCCCTTCTACGGGGGGGATGGCACCCTGACCGCCACCAACGGCGCCGTCTTCACCAGCGGCCTCTTCGGCGGCGGCTCGGAACTGCGCTTCTACGTGCCGCAACGTTCCAGCAACCTGCTCGGCACCGGCACCCGTCTCAACGAGACCACCGCCACCTATGTGGGCACGCCGGACGACTTCGCCATGCCGTCCTCGGATGTCCTCGGCGTCCAGGCCGCCTTCCAGCGCGCGGACGAGATCTACCTCCAGCCGGATCTCTGGTGGGATAACAATGGAGACTCCCCCATCTCCGGTTCCTCCGCCTTCGCCATCGGCTCGGCCGCCATGGTGGACGATCCCGGTGGCTTCGAGAACCTCACCGGCTTCACCGCCGGCGACCTCGGCGCGGGCACCACGGACTACAACGGCTCCAACAGCGTCAGCGGTGGCGGACAGTACACCTTCTACTACGACGCCATTGAGGAAGTCGCCGCCCTCGACGGCAGCGGCGGCGCGGGCTTGCCCGGCGATGACGGCGGCAACGTCATCCTCATTCCGGAGGAAATTATCGACGTGGTATTCCCGGAAGAGATCGTTACCCCCATCGCCGTAACGCCCACCACGCCGTTCGACTACTCGCCCTTCTTGTTCCTCAGCATCTACGACAGCTTCATCCGGAAGGAAAACACCTTCCTCGCCGCCAATATCCAGGGCGACCGCCCCGTCGAAGACGACCAGGAGGAAGGAGACGAGAGTGAAGAAGAACAGAGCCCCTTCCGGCGGCAGCGGTACAACTACGAAACCTACATGATCTACGACCTGACGGTCGGCGAATACAACAGCCTCCGCCTCTTCGGCGAACGCAGCGTCTATCTGCCGGACGTCACCCCCGCGGACACGGAGTTGTAAGAAACACTCCGTTCCGCGCCCACCTCCGGGGAAGCCCAGACTTTAGGGAACATAGCCGGCCTGACGAGCCCGCCACCTCCCCCCCTTCTTCGCCTCCCTGCCAAACACAAAAAGAGCCGCCAGAGTTACCTGGCGGCTCTTTTCTATGACTGAAATGGGTGGAAGCCTAAGCTCGGCTTCGGTGGCGTTTAGGCGTTGGCGTCCCGTGACTTCTCCGAGTCTTGGTTTCCCACCGCCCGCCCTTTTAATTTTTCTGGGCCGGACGCTTGAAGTAGTAAAGCTCGTTCCGGTTAATGCCGCAAAGCTCCCAGCCTTTCTCCCCAAGGCGGTTCATCACCTTCGGCATGATGTTCTGGGAAAGCATCTTCTCGGTCGGAACGGACATCTTGCCTTCTTCGTCGGGAGTCACGCCTTCTTCATCCTGAAGCACCTGGATCATCAATTGGTCCAGGTCCTCCGTCGTCATCACCATATACTCCGGTGGCGCATCATCTTTCCCGATAACTCCCAGACCGGCGAGAAGATTAAAAATGGAGAGTACGATAATAACTACTAAAAGTACCAAAGCTGCGGGTTTCATATTTTCTGAATCTCTGGGGGTGTAATCCATGGTTTCTAAGGGATCGCTAGGATTATCCTAGTCGCGAAAAAGAGTAAAGGTTGTTTTCACTCACAATCCCCGAAAATACTACGATTCAGAGCCCGGAGAGGCTTGCGGGAGCCGCCTTTCCCCGCCAGCACGGACGAATAGCTGAGGCTGGTGCCCATCGTAAAGGGGCTGACTCAGCTTCCGCAACCCATCCAATCAAGCCCCAAAAGGGACGACAGCGCCTAGGCAGTGTGGACAAATATCGAGGGCTGAACCGAAGCGAAGCGCAGGTAGACTGCCCGGCAGGGCAGCCCAGGGGGCGAGCAAAGCGAAGTCAAGGCCCGGCGCATGCGGGCCACAGCAAGTCGCAGCCGAAAACTGGTGAGAAATGCAGGCTAGCCAAGGGAGCAAGTCCCCCGGAATCAACCGCCCTCTCTTCAGAGCCCATTACGCGCGACAACGAAGCACCGCGGCGGCGCCTGCCACCGGAAATTCCGCGCCCGCCGCGAATGCCTTCAGGGCTCCACGACCTTGCCGGCCACCTCACGCTCTTTGGTGGCGGGTTCCTCGGAGGACGGCTTCTCTTTCCGGAACACCCGCCCGAACAGCTCGTTCAGGTCCAGACCAAAGTAGGCCAGGGCACTGAGCAACAGGCCCACGGCCGCCGCTTCGTCCAGGTTCCCAAAAAACGGAACGTTGTCCGGAATAAACTCAATAAATCCCGCGGTGGGATTGATGAGGTAGATGAGGGAAACCAAGCCGGCCACCCCCACCAGGACATGATTCAAAAGTTTCATATAGTAACTTAGTCCCGAATCACCGCCCCGGCATTACAAAAACATGCCGCGATTGTAAGCGCTCAGGACGCCCTTACTCGGGCAGAGCCTCCCCGGTCCAGGGACAGAACTTCCAGGAAACATGGGCATCCTGGCCATTCGGACATTTCCGGGGAACATAGAGACAGTTCAGCGGAAACGGGATTGAAGACTCCAGCAGGGTCCCTTTACTGGTCTTGCTTTCCAGAATGATGCCCCCATCGCCGTAGGGGTCGATCTGCCGGGCTCCGTTAGCGTCCTTGTCGTCAAAGACAATGAACACCAGACTCTGCCCCATGTTCCCCAACGCTCCTGAAAGAATGGGCCTCATCGCGTCTATCAGCAATTGGACGTTCTCATTGTCCGCCGTGCTGGGGGTCAACACCGTCTTCTTCCCATCTCCACTCATTCGAATCAGCCGCGCGTTCTTCCGGACGGTCTCCTCATCGTAGAAATCGAAAATACCCGAGTCCGAGATATCCGCCTGGACCACCCCCAGAAAGGTGAAATCCTTGAGCGTTTCCAAAAGCTCCTTCGTTCCAGGGTCGGCCGGAACTCCCACGCTCGCCGCCCAAAATTCATAGGGCAGCCACCAGTAAAGCGTTAAATGATCATCCCCGGAATCCGCGATGACCTGCGTTTCATTCGTCATATCGTCCGTGGAAACCTCTAACAACGGCTTCTTTTCCAAAGCGAATCCGGACGCGGTCATGGAGACCAGCAGAGAAAAAACAACGGCGGAAAACTTCATAAGCGGGATTCTCAGCAGGATGGTCTCCGGATGGAAAGACTATTCGCCCAGAGCCTCGTTTTTTTCGACTGGCACGCGGCACGGGATGTGCACTGTTTCCGAGGGGTAAGTCACCACCTCGTTTTTCCGTTCAGAACGGAAATTTAACCCCTATTCCCTAGAAACGCCGCAATGCCCTAAATCTCACTCCTCAGCGAAATCCGGACTTTGTGAAAAATTTCACAAATTCGCCTTGCCCGCCTAGGCACAGGCTCCATAATTCGCCGAAAGGGAAAGAGACCGCTTTCATTTCTTCCTCTTCTTTTATGCCGAACACCGTTCAGGAAATACAGGCGCTCGACACCGGTGCCAAGGTGTCTCAGGGCGCTGAAAGTTACCAGGCCAGCACCGAGGACATGATCGGTGAAAAGCTGGTCATCAACATGGGGCCCTCACACCCCGCCACCCACGGCGTGCTGCGCGTGGTGCTGGAACTGGACGGTGAAACCATCACCAAGGCCATACCGGACGTCGGCTTCCTGCATCGCGGTGACGAAAAGATCGCGGAGAACATGCAGTACAACCAGTTCGTCCCCTACACGGACCGGCTGGACTACCTCGCTCCCCTGGCCAACAACGTGGCCTACGCCCTGGCGGTGGAAAAGCTGATGGGCTGGGAACTGCCCCCCCGCGGCAAAGCCATCCGCGTCATCTCCTGCGAGATCGCCCGCATTTCCGCCCACCTCCTGGGCATCGGCGCTTACGCCATGGACGTGGGCGCCATGACGGTCTTCCTCTACACTTTCACGCAGCGGGAATACATCTACAACCTCTGCGAACTCCTCACCGGCGCCCGCTTCACCACCTCCTACACCCGCGTCGGCGGCCAGATCCGCGACGTCCTGCCGGAGTTCCTGAGCGAGCTGGAGAAATTCTGCGACGGCTTCCTGCCCGCCCTGGACGAGATCGATAAGTTGCTCACCCGCAACAAGATCTTCTTCGACCGCACCAAGGACGTCGGCGTCATCTCCAAGAAAGACGCCATCGCCTACGGCCTGAGCGGCCCAAACCTGCGCGGCTCCGGCGTCGATCACGACGTCCGCAAGGCCCACCCCTATCTGGACTACGACCAGTACGACTTCGATGTCCCCATCGGCGCTCACGGCGACTGCTTCGACCGTTACCTCGTGCGCATGGAGGAAATGCGCCAGTCCATCCGCATCCTGCGGCAGGTCATGAAGAACCTTCCCGACGGACCGATCAACATCGTCGATCCGAAGAACACCCTTCCGAAGAAAGAGCGCGTCCTGATGAGCATGGAGGAGCTGATCCACCATTTCATCCTCGTCACTCAGGGCCTGGACGCGCCCGAGGGCGAAGTCTATTTCGGCGCCGAAAACCCGAAAGGCGAACTGGGCTTCTACATCAACAGCCGCGGAGGCGGCGTGCCCCACCGCCTGAAGATTCGCGCCCCTTCCTTTGTGAACCTCAGCATCCTGCCCAAACTGCTCCCTGGCCACATGATGAGCGACGTCGTCGCCATCCTCGGAAGCCTGGATTTCGTGATGGGCGAATGTGACAGGTAAGTTTGCCGTAAATCGAATAGCCGCAAAAAGGCGCAAGAGGCTCAAAATACCGGCCATGTCATTTACCGTTCCCCAAGAACTGGAGAAAGAGATCGACGAACGGATTACTCATTATCCGGTGTCGAAACGCAGTGCCGTGCTTCCGATTCTGCACGCGCTCCAGCATCACTTTGGCTACCTTTCCGAAGAGGCTGTCGAATGGACCGCCGCCAAGCTGGAACTTCAGCCCATCAAGGTGCTGGAAGTGGTGACGTTTTACCCCGGTTTCCGCCAGGAAGCGCCGGGGAAATACCACATCCGCGTCTGCCGCACCCTTTCCTGCGCCATGGCGGGCAGCTACGAACTGATGGAAGCCCTCTGCGAAAAGGGTGAAATCGACCGCAGCGCCGTGTCGCACCATCACCCCATCGCCGTGGGCAAGGACGGAAAATTCAGCATCGAATTCGCCGAGTGCCTCGCCAGTTGCGGTTTTGGCCCGGTCTGCATGGTGAATGACGAATTTCACGAAAATGTGACCCCGGACAAGGTAGAAGACCTGCTTTCCAAGTACGAGTAATGTCAGAGCCCACCTACAAAGCTGGCAAACAGCCTCATGCGAACGAGTACCGGTTGATTTTCCGGAACATCGACCGCGAAGGCTGGGACACTTCCATCGACACGTATCTGAACGAAGGCGGATACGGCGAGCTGAAAAAGGCGCTCGGCATGGAACCCGGCCAGGTCACCAACGAGGTGAAAGCCTCCGGCCTGCGCGGCCGGGGTGGCGCGGGTTTCCCCACCGGAGTGAAGTGGACCTTCATTCCGCCGAACAACACCAAGCCGGTTTATCTGATCTGCAACGCGGACGAATCCGAGCCCGGTACCTTCAAAGACCGTTACATCCTCCACCAGGATCCCCATCAGCTCCTGGAAGGCCTCATCATCGCCTGCTTCGCCGTCGGCGCGCACCTGGCTTACATCTACATTCGCGAAGAATTTCCCGAAGCGGCCCAGATCGTGGAGAAAGCCATTTCCGAGGCCAAGGCCAAAGGCTTCCTCGGCAAAGACATCCAGGGCTCCGGTTTCGATCTGGAAGTGTACGTGCATCGCGGCGCGGGCGCCTACATCTGCGGGGAGGAAACGGGTCTCATCGAGTCTCTAGAAGGCAAGCGCCCCTACCCGCGCATCAAGCCGCCCTACTTCCCGGCGGCCATGGGCCTTTATATGTGCCCCACCATCGTAAACAACGTGGAGACCCTGTGCCACGTGAAGCACATCGTGAAAATGGGCGGCGAGGAATACGCCAAGCTCGGCACCCCGCGCAACACCGGCACCCGCATCCTCTGCGTCAGCGGCGACGTCCGGAAACCCGGCTACTTCGAAGTGGAGGTCGGCAAGATCACCATGGGCCAGCTCATCAACGACATGTGCGGCGGCCTGAAGGAAGGCCGGAAGATCAAGGCCGTCATCCCCGGCGGTTCCTCCGCCAAAGTGCTGCGCGGCGATGAGAAATACACCATCGGCAAAGGCGACGACGCCAAGGAACTTTCCCTCCTCGAAATTCCGATGGATTTCGACACCCTCATGGCCTGCGGGTCCATGGCCGGGTCCGGCGGCGTCATCGTCATTGACGACAGCCGATCCATTTCCTGGGTGTTGAACAACATCAACAACTTCTACGCCCACGAATCCTGCGGCCAGTGCACGCCCTGCCGCGAAGGTTCGCTGTGGATGAAGAAAATTTCCGACCGCATCGTGGCGGGCACCGCCTCCCCGGAAGATGTCGACACCCTCGACTCCGTCGCCCGGAACATCGACGGACGCACCATTTGCGCCTTCGGCGAAGCCTGCTCCTGGCCCACGGAAAGCTTCGTGGCAAAATTCCGCGACGAATTAACCGCCGACACGAAGGCGGATCTTTCCGGCACTCTCCTGAATCCGGAAAGCAAACTGGCCGCCGCCCACCTCAAGTCCCAGCAAGAAGCCCAAAAAACGGAAGCCAAGCCCGTCGCGGTCTGACCTTCCTGACGCCAAGCTACTTCTTACTACTTCTTCCCACCACTCACGATTCATGCCTCCGGCTGCAACAGACGAGAAGAAACCAACGGCGGAAACGCCGGCGGTCCCGATGGTCAACGTCCAGATCGACGGGCAGTGGTACCAGTTTCCCAAGGGCACCCGCATGATCGAAGCCTGCCGCCAGGTGGGCAAAGACGTGCCCCACTACTGCTACCACCCGAAACTGACCTCTCCCGGCAACTGCCGGATGTGCCTCGTGGAAATGGGCATGCCGCCCCGCCTCGCCCCGGGCCAGGAACCGGAGAAGGACGGCGAAGGCCATCAGCCCATTCAGTGGATTCCCCGCCCCGCCATCGCCTGCGCGAACACCGTGGCGGAAAACATGGGCATCCGCACGGACAGCGAACTCACCCGCGGCTGCCGCCACGGCGTGATGGAGCTGCTCCTCATCAATCACCCGCTGGACTGCCCCATCTGCGACCAGGCCGGCGAATGCCGCCTCCAGGAGTTCAGCGTGGAACACGGCACCGGCGGTTCCCGTTTCCGCGAGCAAAAAGTCAAAAAACCGAAGAATGTCGATATCGGGCCGCGCATCCGCCTGGACGACGAGCGCTGCATCATGTGCTCCCGCTGCGTCCGCTTTACGGATGAAATCGCGGACGACCCCGTGCTGGGCTTTACCGAGCGCGGCAGCCACACCGTTCTGGCCGTTCACCCCGGCCACGAGCTGGCGAACAACTACTCGCTGAACACCGTGGACATCTGCCCGGTGGGCGCCCTGACTTCCAACGACTTCCGCTTCCAGATGCGCGTCTGGTTCCTGAAGGAGACCAAATCCATCTGCACGGACTGCGGCCGGGGGTGCAACACCCTCATCGGCAGCCGCGAAGGCCGGGTCTATCGCCAGACGCCCCGCGAGAACAACGACGTGAACTCCGCCTGGATGTGCGACCACGGGCGCTTGAATTTCCACTACCTGGACAGCGAGCTGCGCCTGTCCGCCCCCCTGGTTAAAGACGAGGGCGTTCACAAAGAGAGCACCTGGCCAAAAGCCATCCAGCGCGCCGCCACCGCCTTGAAAGCGCACGGCGGCTCCGAAATCGCCGTGGTGGTGTCCTCCCGGATGACGAATGAAGAACTCTTCATGGCCAAGCGGCTCATCGACACCCTCGGCGCGGAACACGTCGCGACCGTGCCCCGCGCCGGCGAGCCGGACGCCTACCTGATCGCGGCGGACAAGAACCCGAACACCCAGGGCGCCCGGCTGATCCTGGGTCTGGAAGGCGACCTCGCGGCCGGTCTCGACAGCGTCCGCCGGGGCGTCGCCGATGGCCGGATCAAAGCGGTCGTGACCCTTCAGGAAGATTTGCTGACGCCCGAGGCGGGCTTCGACGCCCAGACCCTGGACGGGCTGGAAGCGCTGGTGGTGCTCCACCTCCTGGCCAATCCCACCGCGCAAATGGCCTCCGTGGTCCTGCCCGGCGCGGGCTTCGCCGAAAAGCGCGGCTCCATGATCAACGTCACCGGCCGCTTGCAACGCCTCAACAAAGCCACCGAACCCTTTGGTCAGTCCCTGGACGACTGGGAAATCCTGCGCGACCTCATCCAGGCCATCGGCGGCGGCAATGGCATCTACCTCATCGAAGACGTCTTCAAACAACTCGCCGCCGGGGTGGAGGAATTTGAAGGCCTCACTCTCAGCAAGATTGGCGACCTTGGCGTGCCGCTCATCGAAACGGGCGAAACCGTTCCCCTGCTGGAACGGGAACGCGAACGCATTGCCAAGGGCCAAATCGTCGGCTAATCACTCCGCTCATTTTTCGGAATCGTGGACATCACTTTCATTCTCATCAGCGTCGCCAAGATCATCGGATTGGTGTTTCTCACCATCCTGCCCATGGTCGCGTATTCCGTGTGGGCGGAGCGGCGCGTCAGCGCCCTCATCCAGGACCGCGTGGGTCCGAACCGCGTCGGCATTCCTTTTACGAAGATCCGCCTCGCCGGTCTCGGCCAGCCCATCGCGGACGGCATCAAGTTCCTGCTGAAGGAAGACTTCACCCCCTCCCACGTGCGGAAGGGCTACTACTGGCTGGCCCCGGCGCTGACCATGGTTCCCGCGCTGCTGACCTGCGCCGTCCTGCCCTTCGGCAGCGAGCTGTTCGGCATCAAGATGGTCATCGCGGACCTCAGCGTCGGTCCCCTCTTCATCTTCGCCATCGCCTCGCTCAGCGTTTACGGCATCGTGCTCGCGGGCTGGGCGTCGAACTCGAAGTATCCCTTCCTCGGTGGCGTCCGTTCCTCCAGCCAGATGATTTCCTACGAAATCTCCCTGGGCCTCTCCATCGTCCCCATCCTCATGATCTTCGGTCAGTTGAACCTGAGCGACATCGTCATGGAGCAGGCCCGCAACGGTTGGGCGCTGCTGCCGCTGTGGGGAGACCGGCTCAGCTTGAAAGGCTTTCTCCTGTTCATCCCCATCTTCATTTCCTTCGTGATCTTCACGACCTCCATGTTCGCGGAAACCAACCGCCTGCCCTTCGACCTGCCGGAGTGCGAAACGGAGCTGGTGGCCGGTTACCACACGGAATATTCCTCCATGAAGTTCGCCCTCTTCTTCCTGGGCGAATACGCCGCCATGATCATCGGGTCAGGCCTCGCGGTCACCCTTTTCCTCGGCGGCTGGAGCCTGCCCTTTGGCTGGCTGGTCCCGGAGGACGGCGCGAGCGTCCCTTTCTGGATGGGTGCCCTTCACATCCTGTCCTTCCTGGGCAAGGTGGTCGCCTTCATCCTTTTCTTCATCTGGGTCCGCTGGTCCCTGCCCCGCTTCCGCTACGACCAGTTGATGCGCCTGGGCTGGGTATTCTTCTTCGAAATCGCCCTGTTCAACATCCTCCTGACCGCGGGCATCCTCCTTTTCGTCAAGTAACCAGGACCAACCGGATACCAGACCGGCCAGACCGAACCGAAACTTCGCCAACCCAACTCAGCACCGCCTCATGGCCATCGTTGTAAAACGTCCCAAACTCAGCTTCTGGGAAAAACTGTACCTCCCCGGCATCATCAAGGGGCTGGGCATTACCCTGCGGCACTTCTTCCTCTCGCTGACGGGGAAGACCAAGGTGTCCATGCAGTACCCCGAGGAAAAGTGGGACTCTCACCTCCCGGAATACTACCGTGGCGCGCCCGCGCTGGTGACGGACGAGCAGGGCCGGGAACGCTGCGTGGCCTGCCAGCTTTGCGAATTCATCTGCCCGCCCCGCGCCATCACCATTCATCCGGAGGAGATCCCCTCGGAAGACAAGTGGGCCAAGGTGGAAAAACGCCCGCAAGAGTTTGAGATCGACATGATCCGCTGTATTTACTGCGGCCTTTGCGAGGAAGTCTGTCCGGAACAGGCCATCTTCCTGCGCAAAGAATACGCTTTCACCGGCCTGAAGCGGGAAGACATGGTGCACAACAAGAAACGCCTCTACGAAATCGGGGGCGTCCGCGAAGGCCTGGTCAACAAGTGGAACGAACTGAAGTAACCACCGCCAACCCGCTCCTTCCCATCCCTTTCCGCGAGTCTCCGCCCAACGACTTTCAGAACCGTCCATGACAGCCCTGTTCTATTTCTTCGCCTTTGTGATGCTGGCCGGCGGCCTGGGCGTGGTGCTGACCCGCAGCCCCGTCACCAGCGCGTTTTCCATGGTGGTGTCCTTCCTGGGGCTGGCGGCGCTGTTCATCATGCTGCACGCCTACCTCATCGGCACGTTGCAGATCCTGGTCTATGCCGGCGCCATCATGGTGCTCTTCCTCTTCATCATCATGCTGCTGGACCTGAAGGCGGAGGAAGACCGGAAAATCAGCCTCTTCACCGTCATCGGCGGCGCGCTGCTGGTCTCCGTTTTTGCCTCTCAGATCATCAAGGTGGTGAAAGCCCTTCCCGCCGCCGCCGAAGCCATGCCCGAGCTGTCCGCTTCCGCCTCGGAAGACGTGAAGAACACCGGCTTGCTGATGTTCACGGACTACGTCTTTCCCTTGCAGATCATCGGCGTGCTGCTGCTGGTCGCCACCGTGGGCGTCATCGTCCTGAGCAAGAAAGAATTGAAGTAAGCGCCAGCCACCTTTCAACGAGTCATTTTCCACATGCTGACCCTGGGACATTACCTGATCGCGAGCGGCCTGCTCTTTTCCGTGGGCTTCATCGGCGTGCTGCTGCGCCGGAACGTGATTATTATCTTCATGTGCCTGGAGCTCATGCTGAGCGCGGCGAACCTCTCGCTGGTGGCCTTTTCCCGCTACAATCAGACCGCCGGCCTCCCGGACTACAATGGGGACGTGCTGGTCTTTTTCATCATCACGGTCGCCGCGGCTGAGGTGGCCGTGGGCCTGGCCATCATCGTGGCCCTATTCCGCTCCCGGCAGATCACGGACGTGACGGCCATGAACTCGATGAAGAACTGACGACCGAGAGAACTTTTTTTCCATGATGGAACAACTGCCCTGGCTCATCCTGCTGCTTCCCCTGGTCTCCGCGGCCACGATTCTTTTCGTGGCCCGCCGGGTGCCGAACATCTCCGCGCTGCTCTCCACGGGTTCCGCCCTGGTGACCTTCGTGATGAGCATCCTCTTCCTGGGCTTCGGGGATGACGCCGTGGTTCCCGCCTACCCCTGGCTCTGGCTGGGCGGCACCCTGGAAAAGGGCCTGGTGCTGGAGATCGGTCTCCAGATCGACCAGCTCAGCCGCGGCATGATGTTCGTGGTCACCACGGTGGGTTTCCTGGTGCATGTCTTTTCTCTGGGCTACATGCGGACCGACGACGGCAAGGCACGCTACTTCGCCGGGCTGTCTCTCTTCATGTTCTCCATGACCGGCATCGTGCTGGCGAACAACTTCGCCATGATGTTCGTCTTCTGGGAATTGGTCGGCCTCAGTTCCTACCTCCTCATCGGACACTGGTTTCAGAAAGACTCCGCCGCCGACGCCGCGAAGAAAGCCTTCATCACCAACCGCGTGGGTGACTTCGGTTTCCTCATCGGCATTCTCCTGGTGTGGGCCATTTCCCAGACCGTGAATTTCGACCGGATGGAGACCTTCTTCGCCGGAAATCCGGAAGTGGGTTCCGGCCTGCTGGCCTTTGCCGTCATCTGCGTCTTCTGCGGCGCGGTCGGCAAGTCCGCCCAGCTTCCGCTGCATGTGTGGTTGCCGGACGCCATGGAGGGCCCCACCCCGGTGTCCGCCCTCATCCACGCCGCCACCATGGTGGCCGCCGGGGTTTACATGCTGGCCCGCGTCGCCTTCCTGGTGGAAGCCAGCGAACTGGCCGCCCACGTCATCGCCTGGGTCGGCGGCATCACCGCTCTCGTCGCCGCGCTCATGGCCCTGCAACAGGACGACATCAAGCGCGTCCTGGCTTACTCCACTCTCTCTCAGTTGGGCTACATGGTCATGGCGGTGGGTCTCCTGGCGGCGGAAGCGGCCATGTTCCACCTCTTCACCCACGCGTTCTTCAAGGCCCTGCTTTTCCTCGGCTCCGGCTCGGTCATCTACGCCTGCCACCACGAGCAGGACATCTGGAAGATGGGCGGCCTGCGCAAGAAGATGCCCCTGACCTTCATCACCTTCTCCATCGCCACCCTGTCCCTCATGGCGCTGCCCTGGGTCACGGCCGGTTTCTACAGTAAGGAAGCCATCCTCGCCGCCGCCTGGCATGAGAGCGCGCCTCTCTTCGTGATCGCCGGCTTCACCGCCATGCTCACGGCTTTCTACATGACCCGCCTGGTGCTGGTGACCTTCTTCGGAAAGGCTCGCACCGAGCACGCGGCACACGCCAAGGAATCTCCGCCGGTGATGACCCTGCCCCTCATCCTGCTGGCCATTCCCTCCGTCATCGCCGGGCTGCCGTTCTTCTACGAACGTGTCCAGGCCACCGCGCCGGAGCACCATGGCGAAGGCTCCATGCTCGTCCTGGCGGCGTCCGTCATCACCCTCATCGCCGGCGCCGGCATTTCGTTCTGGCTCTACAAAGGCGCCAGCGAAGACCCGCTGCGCATCAAGCTTCTGGCCCGGAAATTTTACATCGACGAAATCTACCAGGGAATCATCCGGGTCTTCCAGGATGGCGTCGCCACCCTGCTCAGCATTTTCGACCGCTACATCATCGACGGTCTCATCGCTCAACTGCCGGCCTATGCCACCGCCAGCATCGGTTCCATTCTGCGGCGGCTGCAGGTGGGCAATCTTCAGGGTTACGCCTTCCTCTTTGCCCTTGGCGTGATCCTGCTGATCTGGATAACGCTTTTTAACACCTGACCCATTCCGCTTCCTGTGAGTTTCAACCTCGTTGAGATCATCGTCTTTCTTCCGATCGTCGCCGCTTTGGCGATTCTGGTCGGTTCGCCGGCGCGTATTACGGCCTTCATTGCCGCCGGGGCGAACCTGGTCCTGGCCCTTTTCGCCACGCTGCAATACGCCAACGTCACGGAAAGCAGCGGCGCGTCCTACTACCTGATTTCGCACCGGGTGTTCCTGACTCACGTCACCGAGTCCGGCCCCATTTCGTTCCTCTCCCTTTCCTTCGGACTGGACGGCATCAGCCTGACGCTGGTGCTTCTGACCGTGCTCGTGACCCTCGCGGCCGTCTGGGTCAGCCCGCCCGAGTCCAAGATCCGGAGCCATCAGCGGCTGTATTACCTGTCCTCCCTCCTCATCTCCGGGGGCGCCCTGGGGGCGTTCTGTTCCCTGGATCTGTTCTTCTTCTTCGCCTTCCACGAACTGGCCCTGATCCCGACATTCCTGATGATCGGCATCCACGGCCACGGCAAGCAACGCGTCCGCACCGCGTGGAAGATCACCATCTACCTCGGCGTGGGCAGCATGATCCTGCTGGCCGGGCTGACGGCCCTGGTCATGGCCCTGGGCGGCACCACCCTGCACTTTGAAGCCATGCAGGCCTACGCGGAAGGACTGTCCCCGGAAACCCAGCGCTGGATTTTCCTGACTCTCATGATCGGGTTCGGCATCCTGGTCTCTCTCTTCCCCTTCCACACCTGGGCGCCCGCCGCCTACGCGGAAGCGCCCGCGCCGACCGCCATGCTTCACTCCGGCGTGCTGAAAAAGTTTGGCCTCTACGGCCTGATCCGCGTGGCCATGCCCATGCTGCCGGAGGGCGCCGCCTACTGGCAGGACCTCCTGCTGGTCCTGCTGCTGGGGAACATCCTGATCATCGGGCTGGTGACCATCGCGCAGAAGCGTTTCGATACCCTGCTGGGGAACTCCTCCGTGATGCACATGGGCTACATCTTCCTCGGCATCGCCAGCGCCAACACCATTGGCTTCGAAGGCGCCGTCCTGCTCATGTTCGCCCACGGCGTTTCCATTGCGCTCCTCTTCGCGCTCTGCGACCGGCTGCGCACCCAGGCCGGCACGCTGGAAATGAGCAAGCTGGGCGGCCTGGCCAAGTCCGCCCCGGCCTTCGCCCTCCTCTTCGGCATGGCGGCTTTCGCCTCCATCGGCCTGCCGGGCTTCGCCAACTTCACCGGTGAAGTCAGCGTCTTCTTTGGCAGCTTCCTGAAAATGCTGGAGGAACCGGAAACCGGGATTCAGGCGCTCCAGATCGCGGCCATGCTGGCCATCTGGGGCGTGGTCATCTCCGCCGTTTACATGCTGCGCGCCTTCCGGGCCATGTTCAAAGGCCCCGCCCAGGAAGGGCTGGCACTGACCAACCCCACCATTTTCGAACGCCTCCCCATTCTATTGCTCGTGGCTGCCTTGCTGACGGTCGGCTTCTACCCTGAAAGCCTGATGCAGTTCCTGCGTCCGACCATCGAAACGCTGCCCGCCATCGCCAAGATCTCTTTCTAACGTTTTTCGCATGCCTGCATATTACCTGGAAGTCATTGTCGTCGTCTTGGGACTGACCCTCCTGCTGGTGGAGGCTTTTGTGCCGCTGGGGGACCGGCGTTCGCTGGCCTGGCTGGCGGCCCTCGGCATCGGCGTGGTCCTGTGCCTTTCCTTTCTCGTTTCCACCCCGGAACAGGCCGAAGAAACGGGCCGCTTCAGCGCCCTCTACGCCACGGACGGCCTGGCCTTGTTCTACAAACGCATTGCGCTGCTGACCACCCTGCTGGTCCTCCTCATGTCGGCGGACTACCGCAAGATCCTTCACCAATACACCGACCCGGAGCGCCCCCAGAGCCAGGCCGGGCTGGGCGAGTTCTTCACCCTGCCCGTGTTTGCCTGCGCCGGGCTCATGTGGATGGCCTCGGCCACGGACCTGATTTCCATCTTCGTCTCCCTGGAGGCCGTCACCATGACCTTCTACGTTCTGGTCGCCTTCATGCGGCGCAACGTCGGTTCCCTGGAGGCCGGCGTGAAATACCTGATCCTGGGCGCTCTTTCCACGGGCTTCCTGGTTTACGGCATCACCTGGCTCTACGGCATTACCGGGCAGACGGAGCTTTCCGCCATTTCCGAAGTGCTGAAGGAAGGCGCCGTCAGCAAGACCGCCGCGCTGTTCGCCTTTGCCCTCATCCTCGTGGCCCTGGGCTTCAAGGTGGGCGCCGTGCCCTTCCAGTTCTGGATTCCAGACGTTTACCAGGGCGCTCCCACGCCCATCACCGCCTTCCTCTCCGTGGGCTCGAAAGCCGCCGGCTTCGTGGTCCTGCTGCGTGTCAGCGAGCCCTTCATCGCCAGCGAACTGATCTCCTCCAACGTCATCACCATCCTGACGGTGGTGGCTGGCGCCACCCTTGTTTACGGGAACCTGGCCGCCATCCCGCAGAACAACTTCAAGCGCCTCCTCGCCTTCTCCAGCATCTCCCACGCCGGGTTCCTCCTCATGGCCCTGGCGTCGACGCCCGCGGGTGGCGCCATTTCCCAGTTCAGCATTTCGCCCGTGTCCGCCATTTCCTTCTACCTGGCGGCCTATCTCTTCATGACGCTGCTGGCCTTCCTGGTCATGACCCTGGTGCGCACCCAGCGCGGCGGCGAATCGATCGACTCTTTCCGGGGTCTCGCCAAGACCTCGCCCTTCCTGGCTCTGACCCTCCTCATCGCCATGATGTCGCTGGCCGGCGTGCCGCTGACCGCCGGGTTCATCGGAAAGTTCTACGTCTTCCTCCTGGCGGTCAATCAGCACCACTACTGGCTGGTGGCCCTGGGCGTGGTGGGCGCCGCGGCGGGTTTCTACTACTACCTGAAAGTGGTCCGGGCCATGTATTGGGAAGCTCCGGAAGACACCTCCGCCCCCGCCATCGAAGTGTCCATGCCCACGAAGATCGCCCTCATCCTGCTGATCGTGGCCGTCTTCATCTTCGGCCTGGACCCGGCGCCGCTGATGCTCTGAGAAGGGCCCGGCCGAATCAATCGGCTCTTAGCAACCTCACGGCCTCTCCCGCTGTGCTTGAATTGACGATTCAAGCAACAAGGCAGCGAGGCAGAAGGGTCGACTTCGACCTCCGGGGTCCGAGCCGGACTGGCAGGAAACTCGCGAACCGGGCTGACGCACAGAGCCGGCAGTCACATTGCCTCTACCGCGAACTGCAAACGGGGTTGGCTCCCGCTCCAACGGAATGTCCAAACCAACCTCACAGGCGACTTTTCCCTGCTTCCGCGAACGCGCTCGGAGATCGCGTTCCACCTTTTCCCAGCCCGTACGCTCAAGACCCAGCCGGAACCTTTCCCTGCCCCCCCCTCGCCGTCAGCACAGCTTCACGCTCGCCGGCTTCAGGTCGATGAAATGGCGCCAGCTTTCGTGAAAACTCTGCGACGCCGTGGACTGGCGATCCCCCGCGCTGAAAAAGGGCCGCCACTTCGGGGCGGCCGGCTTGCGCATGGGAAACATGTTCGCGTCCATTGGCATTTTATTCGCCTTGCGCGTGTTGCAGCGGATGCAGGAACACACCACGTTTTCCCAGGTGGTCTTGCCCCCTTTGTCCCGTGGCACCACATGATCCAGATTCAGGTCCCGCGTGTCATGCCGCACCCCGCAGTATTGGCAGGTGTAGTCGTCCCGCTGAAAGACATTCTGGCGGGTGAACTTCACTTCCTTCCGCGGCAGCCGGTCGAACATCGACAGCACGATGATGTATGGGACGCGAAACTGCCGGGAAATGCTGCGGACCACCTCGGCGTGAGCCGAGTCAAATTGCTCGGAAAACTCCAGCCATGAGTTCACGTCATGAGTGAAGAAGTTCTGTTCCTCGTCCGCGTGCACCACCTGGGCATGTCCCAGAAAAAGAAGACCGACCGCGCGACGGGCGGTGCAGATATTGACCGGCTGCCAGAGCCGGTTCAAAACAAGCACCTGTCTGTCCAAAGAACCTCGCACCTTTTAAAGGTTCCGGGACCTTAGCGGGAAACCCGCCGATCTCAACCAAAAACTCCTGAAACAAAATGGGCACAAAAAGATTCAATTCGTTGATTTCAAGGAAGACAACATTCCGAAAAAATGTTATAGCCTCACCCCCGTTCCTTCTCTAAAACCGGTTTTTCAGGTTCTACAAAGGAAAAAAACTTCTCAGCGCATGGTGATTGAAAAGATGGCAAGCGGCGTATTTAAAGCGTGGCTGGCGGTGGCCCTGTGCCTGATCGCGGCAACTAATCTGTATGCTCAATCAGGTTCCGCGTCCGCTGGCGCTCAGTCCGGTCAGATCGACCCTTCCGAGATCTTTTTCCGCGCCTATCTGTTGATGAAGGACGCGGAGGAGCAGGAAGCCTTGGGCGAACACCTGATGGCCTTCAACAAGTACCGGGAGGCACAGCACCTCTTCGACGCCATCGCCCGCTCCCACCCGAATTACAACCCCAGTGTCATCAAATGGCGGCAAAAATACGTGCGCGAGAAAGCCGCCATGATGAACCAGTTGCAACAGCAGCAACCGCCCGCCTCCGGCGCCCCTAACCTCGCGGGGCAACCCTCCGCCCCCATGACGCCGGGGATGGTGCCGCCGAATCAGGTCTTCGACACCGGCCGTTCCGAAATTAGAGACACCGGCCAGGGCGCGGGCGACGGGCAGTTGCAACTGCCCACCTGGTCCTCCGAGCAGCGCCGCATGGCGACCGGACAAGTTCCCTCCTCTCCCGCCACCGGACCGGTCACCAGCCCGGACCCCTATGGCGGCCCCGGTGTCGTCGGGCCCGGCCAGGCTGGCGGCCTCACGGTGGACGACGCCACCCAGCGCATCCGCCGGGAGTTCGAGGAAATGCGCCAGAAGATCGCCCTGCTGACCGATCAGAATTCCCAGCTGCAGCAGGCCATCCGTCAGAAAGACAACGAGCTGTCGGACATGCGGCAGCGTCAGCAGCAGGCCGAACTCCGCCAACAGCAGTTGGAACAATCCTACGCCGAACTGATGGCCCAGGAATCGAATAGCGATTCCGCTCAGCAACAGATCGCCGCGCTGAAGACCGAACTGGCCAACGCCATCAACCAAGTCAAGGAAGTCACCGAGCAGAACCGCATGCTGGTGGAAGAACTGGACCGCAACCGCCAGGAACTCGCCCTCCTCGAAGAGCAGAAGCAGAAGATCCTCGCCGAGAAAGAAAAGCTCAACGCCGTCGTCGCCGGCTCGGGTGGGAAAAATGCCGAGATGATCGTCGAGCTGACCCAGGCCAACGACGCCCTCCGCGCCGAACTCGAAACCGCCCAGAAAGAAGCCGAGAAGCTTTCCCAGGAATCCGGAAAGAAAGACCAGGAGATCGGCCGGCTGACCGCCCGCATTCAGAGCATCGACAACGAGCGGAACCGGTTGCTGAAAGAAAACGAGGAGTATGAAACGCGCATCGCCAGCCTGACCGGCGAACTGAAGCGTCTCTCCCAGGGCCTGGTGGATGAGGCCTCCCTAGCTCAGGCCCTCTCTCCCGAAGTGCGCGCCGAAAATCAGGTGCTGCGCAACATCGTCATCCGCCAGCTCACCCGGCAGGCGCAGGCCAAGCAGGCCAGGGAACTGCTCCTGGGCGAACTGGACAAGATCGGCGCGGACACCACGCACCTCATCGCCTACGTGGACCAGATGTCCCAGAGCGTGGCAATGTCGCCGGAAGAGAAAAACCTGTTCCGCAACTCCGAGATCCAGGATTCCCTGAACCCGGCGGAGGTAAACGTCACCATTGTGGCGGAAGGGTCCCCGAGCCCCGAGACGGGTAACGAAGAAAGCATCATCGAAATCGAGAAACTCTCCGACCGTCTCAGCCGCCTGCAGAAAGCCGCGCAGTTGGACTTCTCCACCGGAAACTACGCCGAAGCGGAAGAGGGCTACCGCCAGTTCCTCCGGCTCAAACCCGACAGCGTGGAATGCCTTTGCAACCTGGCCGTCATCAAGATTCGCACCCACAAGCTGGGCGAAGCGGAAGAACTCCTGGAGCAGGCCGTTTCCATCCGGAACAACTACGGGCAGGCTTACTACCTCCTGGGCGTCATCTACCTCTCCCAGAACAAGATGGACGACGCGCTGACGAACCTGGACGAGAGCCTGAAATACGACCCCGAAAACGCCAAAGCGCACAATCACGTCGGCTACATCGCCAGCCAGAAGGGCATGGCCGAAAAAGCCGAAACCTCTTTCCAGGAAGCCATCCGGATCCAGCCCAACTTCGCGGAGGCCCACTTCAACCTTTCCGTCTTCTACGCCACGCGCGAAGAACCTTCCCGGGAACTGGCGGAGAAACATTACATGACCGCCGTCCAGTTGGGCGCGGCGCGCGACGCGGCCATGGAGAACTTCCTCGGCGGCTGAGGCCGGGTCCCCGGCCCGGAGAAGCCTGCCTCCTTCAAGCTCGCTCCCGGACTCCCGGCCACTCCCGGTCCGGGTTCCGTAAAAAGAGGTTGAAGCCGCCCCGCGATCTTCCTACCTTCCCCCTTCTCGCCAGAGCCGCCCCCCGCCTGAACGCAGGCCAGGCTCCGGCCCCCTGTCTGCCCCTTACTTCTCATCACTTCATTCTTCTAACACGATGCTTTCCACCATCCGGCATTTTCAAAAGGGCCTGCTGATCGTCATTACCATCGTCATCGTCATCACGATGGGGTATTTCGGAACCAACCAGAGCGGGAGCCTGTCGGGTGACGCCATTTTCAGCGTTTACGGCCATTCCTACGACGACAAAGACATCCGGAAGCTGAAGTCCCACTTCCTGGTGGCCCGCGACCTGGGCATGAGCGAGTTCGTCCGCTACATGTTCGGCACGGAACGTCTCGACGACGACCTCGTGGACTACATGATCAACGTCGAAGTCCTGCGCGAGGAAGCCAGCCGGCTGGGCATTCAGTTCGGCCCGGACGACATTGCCGCCGCCGTCCCGGAACTTCCCGTCTTTCAGAGGGATTCGGGGCTGAGCCGCGACATGATGTATCAATACGTCCTGGGGCCCCGAGGCTTCGAGGCGACCGATCTCTCCCAGTTGATGAATGACTACCTGTCATTCCAAAAGCTGATGGACCTCCTGCACGCCGGGATGGATCCCCTCCAGTCGGAAGTCGAAAGGCGCTACGCCTTCCAGTTCCAGCGCATGACGGCGTCCCGGATCGACTTCAAACGCGAAGACTTCACCGAAGACGTCGAAGTGACCGCCGAAGAAATTCAGAGCTACTTCACCGACCCCGACAACCAGGACTCCCTGATGACGGAGGAGAAGCGGAAGATCGCCTACGTGTTCCTGGCCGCGCCGGAGGACACCGAGGAAATGACTCAAGAGCAAAAGGCGACCCAGAGGAAGGAATTCAACCAGAAGGTGAACGACCTCTACGTGGCGGTCACGGATGAAAACGCGGACTTCTCCGCCGTGCTCGAAAAGCAGGGCTATGAGGTAAAGGAAACGGACTACTTCACCGGTGACGCCCCTCCGGCGGAGCTTCAGTCCGAATACTTCCTGCTTCAGTCCGTTTTCAAGCAGATCTCCACAAACACCGGAGCCGCCGAACCGATCCGCGGCATGGCGAAGCAGGGCTTCTTTGTTTACAGCTTGGAAGACGTCCAGCCCTCGGCTCCCATGGAACTGGAGGAAGCCCGGCCTAAAATCATCGAAGTCCTGAAAGAACGCGCTCAGGAAGAGAAAGTCCGGACCGCCGCCGCGGACGTGCGGGCCAAGATTTCGGAAGCCCTGGAAGCCGGTAAGACCTTCGAAGCCGCCGCCAAGGAAGCCGGCCAGAAAGTCATCGCCATGAAGCCCTTCACGCCGGAACAACCGCCGGCGGACGTGGAAGGCGCCAGCCGTCTGGCCGGCAACGCCGCCCGCCTGGCGCCCGGCAAAGTCAGCGAACCCGTCGCCATGCCCTACGGCGCCACTCTGATCTACATGCGGGAAAAAGTGCTGGAAGAAAGCCTGGAGGAAAACATCCGGAAAGAAATGATCCGCCAGCGCCTGAGCCAGAACGACCGCTACCGCATCTTCCTGTCCTGGTTCGAGCAGAAGCGGAAAGAGTCCGGCGCGCAGCGCCGCCCCGGCTACATCGTGCGCGCCACGGAAAACCGGTAGGCCTGAGCCCCTGTCCCGCCTGGGATCCGCTCGCCTCCCCTCTCCCCCCTCGCAAGAAACGAGTCCGCCCGCGGCGCCGCTTCCTTCCAGGGGTGCGCCCCGCCGGAATGTGCCTTACACTGACAGTCCATGGACGCCTCTGACACCACGGACCAACGGGACGCGCTCTTCGACGACGCCAATGGCGACCTCGCCATCGGCGATCTGGAGTCCGCCCTCGGCAAGTACCGCCAGTGCGTGGAGCTGGACCCGGACTTCTTCGACGGCTGGCACGCCCTGGGCATGACGCTGATGAAGCTGAACCGCCTGAAGGAAGCCATCGGCGCCGGTCTCCAGTCCACCACCTTGAAGCCCAACGACCTCCTCGCCTGGACCGCCCTGTCCCAGATGTACGTGAAAGACGGCCAGATCGGCGAGGCGGAAGACGCCAAGTCCAAGGCCCGCATCCTGTCACTGGGCGGAAAGATCGTGAAAGACGCGGATTGATCCCGAGTTTGGCCACGGATCGCAAACCCCTCAGATTCGAGTCTCCAACAGGCAGAGCTAAAGTGACGGGTGATTGGCGAGGATTTTTAGCCGGGGCCAAGGCGCGAGAAAGGCGGCTATGTGAACCATCACCAACTGACGAGCCACGAAGGCCCCGGCCAAAAAGACCGTACCGCGTTCTATTGCCCGCTACTCTTCTCTCCAATCAAGCACCCGTCACTTTAGATTTGTCTGAGCACTAATTTTCGAACATCCGGAACCCACCCATTCTCTTCCGGGGCCTCCGGACCCGGCTGGCTCTCAAGGGCTGAAAGCCCTGTAGCGCAAAGCCCAGGGATTTATCCCTGGGAAAAGTGCCCCCATTGATTCGCGGGCTGAAAGTCCGCTGGCGAACGCCCGCCATCTCGGATCCCGCTCGTGCCACTCAGACCGCTTTCGGGAAGGGCCTTTTGTGAACCGTGGGTAAAGGTCGGGATTGATCCCCGCCCTCTCATCCGTAAGGTAAGCGGCGCCTCCCGGAAAGTTTGCCAGAGCGCGGGCGGAATCTTCCGCGCCACCGTTACCGTATTCATCCCACTCCATGTCACGACAGCTTCTCGTCACCTCAGCCCTCCCCTACGCCAGCGGCCCCATTCACCTGGGCCATCTGGTGGAGTATTTGCAGACAGACATTTGGGTCCGGTTTCAGAAGCTGAGGGGTAACCGCTGCATTTACATTTGCGCCGACGACACCCACGGCACCGCCATTACCATCCGGGCTCAGCAGGAAGGAAAGACGGAAGTCGATCTCATCGCCGAAATGAACGAAGCCCACCAGCGCGACTTCGCGGGTTTCGGCATTCAGTTCGACAACTACGGCAGCACCAACAGCCCCGCCAACCTCAAATTCTGCGAAGAAATCTGGGCCGCCCTGCGCCAGGCGGACACAGTCGTGGAGCGCGACGTGGAGCAGCTCTTCGACCTGGAGAAAGGCATCTTCCTGGCCGACCGCTTCGTGCGCGGCACCTGCCCCTTCTGCCAGGCCAAGAACCAACCCGGAGACAACTGCTCCAACTGTGGCGAAACCTACAGCCCGGCGGACCTCATCGACCCCGTCAGCACGCTTTCCGGCACCCGGCCGGAAATCCGGTCCGCGCCGCACCTCTTCGTCCAGATCGAAAAACTACACGACTTCCTGGACAAGTGGACACAGTCCGGCACGCTGCCGGAAGAAAGCGCCAACTACATCAAGAACTACTTCCTGGCCGAGCCCCTGAAAGACTGGGACATCTCCCGGCCCGCCCCTTACTTCGGCTTCGAAATTCCGGACAGCCCGGGGAACTACTGGTACGTCTGGTTCGACGCGCCCATCGGCTACATGGCCTCCACCCTGGAGTGGTGCCAGAAGAACGGGGAAAACTTCGACGACTGGTGGCGGAACTCGAAGACGGAGATCCATCACTTCATCGGGAAAGACATCCAGTACTTCCACACCCTCTTCTGGCCCGCCATGCTGAAAACCGCCGGTTTCAGCCTGCCGGAGAAAGTGCACATCCACGGCTTCCTGACCGTGGAAGGCGCCAAAATGTCCAAGAGCACCGGCACTTTCGTCCGCGCCGGAAAATACCTGGAACACCTGGACCCCTCCTACCTGCGCTACTACTACGCCACGAAACTCTCGGCCCGAGTGGAAGACCTGGACCTGAACCTGGAAGAATTCGTCAACCGGGTGAACGGAGACCTCGTGGGCAAAGTCGTGAACCTGGCCAGCCGCACCGCGAAGTTCGTGGCGGAGACCGGCCTTTCGGAAACCTACCCGGAAGACGGCGGCTTGTTCGAGGCCGGTATCGCCCAGCAGGCCGCCATCACCGAAGCCTACGAGGCCGGCAACTTCAGCCGCGCCATGCGCCTCATCATGGAGCTGGCGGACAAGGCCAATCCCTTCATCGAACAGAACGCGCCCTGGGAACTGCGGAAAGACGCCAGCAAAGCCAAAGACCTCCAGGACGTGTGCAGCGTGGGCCTGAACCTCTTCCGCCAACTGGCCGTCTTCCTCGCGCCCGTGTTGCCGGATCTGGCGGAGAAAGCCGGAAAGCTGTTAAACGCGCCCATCACCTCCTGGGAAGACGCCCGCAAGCCGCTCGTGGGCACGCCCGTGGCCAAATTCGAGCACATGATGAAGCGGGTCGATATGAAGTCCGTCGAAAAAATGATCGAAGAAGGCAGGGAATCCGCCCCGCCGTCCGCCGCCGAAGCCGCCAGCCGCGAAGAAGCCGCCGCCGAAGCAGGCGCCCCGGCCTCGGAAGTGGAAGCCGCCGGTTCCTGGGACGACAGCGATCAGCCGCTCAAAGACGAGCCGCTGGCCGAAGAGATCTCCTTCGACGATTTCATGAAGCTGGACCTGCGCGTGGCCCGGATCGTGGCCGCGAATGAGGTCCCGGACGCGCGGAAGCTGCTGCAACTGACCCTCAGCTTAGGGGGCGAGGAACGCCGCAACGTCTTCGCCGGCATCAAGGCCGCCTACAAACCCGCCGAACTGGTGGGCCGCCTGGTGGTCATGGTCGCCAACCTCGCGCCGCGGAAAATGAAGTTCGGCCTCAGCGAGGGCATGGTCATCGCCTCCGGCCCCGGCGGAGAAGACGTGTACCTCCTGACTCCTGACTCTGGAGCTAAGCCAGGTCAGCGGGTGCACTGATCTCACTTTCGGCGTCCGCCCGGAAACTGCGCGGTTTCTGAAAAAAACTCTTGGCTTTGACGACAAATGTCTGTAACAACGACATTTGTCGTCAAAAACCCATTCCCATCATGGCTCACTCCAGAAAACGCAAACGTCTCTCCCCGGCGGAAACAGAACTCATGCAGCACCTCTGGCGCCTGGAACGCGCCACCGTCACGGAACTGCGGCGGGAAGTAAACGCCGGCCGCCCGGACCCCGTGTCGCGAAACACCGTGCTCGTGCAACTCCAACGCCTGGAGGCAAAAGGCTGGGTCCGCCACGAAGAAGCCGGGCGCAGTCACCTCTATGAGTCCACCGTCCCGGCGGAAGAAGGCATCGCGGAAATCACGCGGGACTTCCGGAACAAGGTCTTTGGCGGCTCCGCCCTGGCCCTGGTCCGCTGCCTGGTTTCGGGCGGCGGCCTGACCCGGGAAGAGATCGCCGAACTGAAAAAACTCATCCATGAAGAAGAGAAAGGAAAAAAGTCATGAACGCCTTCCTGCATGATCCTTCCACCGCCCTGCAAATCGCCCTCGTGGGCGGACTGACCGTGGTCCTGACCTTGGCCGCCTGGCTCGTTTTCCTCCTCGCCTGCCGGGAAGAGGCCCACATCCGCGGCGTGGGCCTGGCCCTTTGTCTGGGGTGCCTGGTCCTGATGCCCGCCCTGGGTTTCCTGAGTACCGTCACCGGGGTGGGATGGACCTGGTCACTGACGGATGAGGAAACGAAAGAGGACCTGGAACTCCCCCTCCCCGCCGCCATGCCAGAGACAGACCTGGGGTTCGCCGGGCTGTTTCCCCCGCACCAAGCGGCGGACGAAAAGGCCACGGACCCTGCCTCCAAAGAGTCCTGGTGGCGGGGAGCCTGGATGAGGTTCTGGAAAGACGGCGCCTGGTGGCCCCAGGTGATGAACGGCTTTGGCCTGATCTGGGCGGCGGGCGCCGTGATGGCGATGGCCCGTCTCGCCACCGGCCTGCTCCACGTCCGGCGCTTGCTGGGACAGACCCGGCCCCTGACAAAGGACGAAGCCGCCAAGCTAAGCACCAGCCACCGGGAAATCGCGGACGGCCTCCTGGAGAGCCTTCGCCTCACCCCTCTTCCCCTGGTGCCCTTTCTGGCGGGCTTCCGCCGGCCCAGGATTGTCCTGCCCGAATCGCTGCTCAATGAACTGGCGCCCGAGAAACTCAGCCTGATCCTCCGGCACGAATTCAGCCACCGCGCGCAGGGGGACCAGTGGCTGGCGCTCCTGCAAAACGCGGCGGTATGTCTGCACTGGTGGAATCCCCTAGTTCACATGCTAAGCCAATCCCTGACCCAGGCGCGTGAGGAAATGTCCGACGCGGCGGTGGTCGCGCGCGAACCCCAAGCCGTCCGCCAGGACTATGGGGAGCTGCTCCTGCGCATCGCGGAAAGCTGCGCGCGCCCACCCCGGCACGCCTGCGCCCTGGCGGCTACCTCCACCTACCAGAGTCTGCGGCGGCGCCTGGTGCGGCTGCGTTCCCTTGGGGAGGCGGGTTACCGGCGTCCTTCCCGGTGGGCCGTGGCGGGCGGCGCCGTGGCGGCGGGGCTCCTGGCAAGCCTGGGCTGCGGACAGATCGCCGCGCAGACACCGCCGGCGGCGGAAGAACCGCTACCTCCCATCCTGGGCGAGCCGCCACAGGCTCCGTCACCCACGCCATCCGTCGAAAAAACCACTCCGTCTTCTCCGCGCGACGAGCCTCTCCACCAGATCGCCCTGCATTGCCGCCTCATGGAAGTGAAAGCCGCGGAGGCTTCTTCGTCCCAGTGGCCAGACCGTCACCGGACCTACACCACGGAAGAGTTCGAATCGTTTACCCGGTGGGCCAACGAGCAAGCTTCCGTCTCCCTGCTTTCCGCCCCGTCGGTCGTTGCCTGGGACGCCCAGCCCGCGCGGGTGGAAGTCATCCGCACCATGGTCCTGACCGGCTCGCGGGCCCCCGGTCAGGAAACGGACGCCAGCACCCTGAAGGAAGTACCCGTGGGGGCATTCGTGGAACTGACGGCGCAACTAGAGGCGGATCATCGCCTCCGGCTGACCGGCCAGGCCACCCTTCGCGAAGTGGATGCCAAGGACGAGTCGCCCGGCTTGAAGCCGCCCGGCCCCATCGTTTCTTTCAACACCGTGGAGACTTACTTCGATACTCAGCTTCAGTCCGGAGAGACCCAGCTCATCGCCTGCCGCACCAGTCCCAGCCAGAAAAACCGGCTCTACCTGACGATCACCGCCGAAGACCTGGGACCCACCCCCGCGTCCCGGCCTCTCGCCGATGTGGAAGGCCTGTCCATCTACTTGCAAGCCCGTACCCTGGACTACGCCAAGATTGCCGGGGAAAACAACCCAATGGGAGACTGGATGGGCAGCCAATCGGAAGACTCCGCGGACCCTTCCACCCCCCTGGTCAAAGGCGTCTTCACGGATCCTCAAGTGCAGGTCGTTTACCGCGCATTGAAAGTAAGCCGGAACATCGTCATTCCCGAGCCCGAAGCCGCGATCATCGGCCCGGAACTGCCCAGCCTTCCCCTCAAGGAGGCCCCTCTTGTCCTGACCCCTCTCTTGGGAGCGGACGGCATGACCGTCACCCTGGACCTGGAGTACCAGACCGGCACGGAACCGAACCACAAGGTGACCACTTCCGTTACCTTCTGGGAGGGACACACCGTGCTCTGCTACCTGCCGGTGGAGAACAAGCTGCTCTTCGTCTCCGCCCAGGCGATGCCCAAGGAGTAACAGGACGGAAATTCCCACCGGATTCGGTTTCCCGGGATTCACCGGAAAAACTACTCCACATACACCGCCCAGAGCTTCGTCTCTTCCGGATGCGGCCCTATCCAGTTAGTCCGCAGGCGGATGGGGTGATCCCACTTTTTCAACGTCTCCGCGCCTTTCCACGCCACGGGAAACCGTAGGCCGGAGTCGTGGGGAATGGGTTGGAAATCCGCCGCCGTGTAGCCGGAAAGCGGCTGGAAAAATTCGTCCAGCACTTCCACCTGAAGGGTTCCCTCTTCTGAAAGGCCGGTCGCGTTCAGGGATACCGTGGCGTTATCAGACAGAGGCGTGAACGGCGCGGTCACGCAGTGAGCCCCCTCCTTGGCATGGCCGGGCGTGGCGAAGTATCCTAAGCGGTCCTTTGGCCACGTGGCCACGCGCACCCCGGTGGGGCTGTTGCGGTCGATCTCCGGCCAGATGCCGTAGTAGACAAAGGTACGGTTCCCGATGTTTTGAAAGGCCTGCCCTTGAGTGAGGCGGCGCTCGGCCCGGTCGTTCTCTTCAAAGGAGGGGACGATCTTATAATCCGGCAACGGTTCGCGAAAGTGCAACCCGTCGTTGCTGACCACCAGGCCAAGGTCCACGACGGCGTCGCGGCGGTCGTTGGTCTCATTGTGGTACTGGCCGTAGAATCCCAGGATCACGTTGCCCCGGTCCCAAAGCGAAGCGCCCAGGTGAACCTGTTCGCCCCGGTGAAATTCGAAGTCCAGCGGCGGACGCGGCGGCACATTGTCCCGGCGGAAGCTGATGATACCGGCGTCCGCCCAGTGCTCGAAGTCATAGGACATGAGGGTCACCATCATGCGCTTCTGCGGGCGCATGTAGCCGCGCGTGGCGATAGGGTGCGGGATGGGACCCCCGTGACCGTTCAAATAGTAGACCCCTTTGTGCCGGATGAAACCACTGGGCTCCAGGCTGCACCCTTTCATGATGTCTTCGTTACCTGCCGCGGGCTGCCAGCTCAGGCCATCCGCACTCACGGAGGCGATGATGGCATTGGGCGAGACTTCCCGGATCATCTTGAATCTTCGGGCGGGGTCCGGGTCCTCCGGATCGTGAATGACCAGCGCGCTGTAACCTGGCATGGGCTCGCCTTCGCCCAGGCTAACCAGATTGTTTTCTTTGTTTCCCTTGTACTCCACCAGCCCCAGGTCCGGCTTGGTCCAGTTCAAGCCATCTTCCGAAACAGCGTAGCAAACCTGGCGCGAACTGCCGTCGTGGCCGGTGTACCAGAGGTGGTACGTCCCCTCCACATAAAGGACGCTACCCATGAAGTAGACCCGCTTCTCATCCGGGTCTCCTTTTTTCCCGATCGCCAAGACCGGTTTCCCCGGATGGTCCCGGTCGATCCCCAGGCCCGGATTGGTGGCGGACTTCCGGCCCGGCATCAGGGTCAGGACCAGTCCCTTCGTCAAAGGCACGCTGTGATCGTCAAAAGGAAAAAAGACGAGTTCTTCGCCGGCCCTTGGCGGTTCCCCATTCGCGTCCGAGGCAGCCAGGGCCACGAGTCCCAATAAAAGAAACCCTTTTAGAAACATCCGTCTCCACGAGCACGCGCGAGAACGCTCACAAGTAATTTGGCGATTCATCAATACGGGGGTCAGGGGTGAAATGAAACCTCACAGGCAACGCGGGGCCTGAAGTTCTGAGTTCATCTTAGGGTGTTTGGACAAATTGGCGGACTGCCTGGCGCGAGACCATTTTTCGGCTGGCAAGGCGCGCTGAATGGCGTTGGGTGGTCCCAATAGAGTGAAGCGGAACGCAGCCAGGCGGAAAATGGGCCGCGTTTTTCGAAAATTCGCCGCTCGCGGCGCTGATTCTTTCTTCCTTTCTCATCTATTCCGGGCGGTTCGGGAATTTGTCCTTACACCCTAGTGCAGTGACCGCCTTAAGATGATGGGTGATTGGCGAGGATTTTTGGCTGGGGGCAAGGCGCGATGAAGGAGGCTATGTGAATCATAACTGACTGAAGAGCCACGAAGACCCCAGCCAAAAAGACCGGTTCCCGCCCTGCCGCCAACGGCTCTTTGTTCAGACCAAGCGCTCATCATTTTAAGGCGGTCAGTGCACTAGAACAAGATCCGGTTTCGACGAGTGCGAAGCTTCTCACCGCCGGTATCAGCGTGCCGTTGCTCCGCTGGCGACCTTGATCCCCTTCGGTCTGAATCTGAATCGCCTCCAAATCTTTCGGCGGTCCGTAACCCAAAAAAGAAGATCGGGGCCCGGTCTCAGTCCGGGTGTTGCTCTCGATCATTCATTTCATCTCTTTTGACTCCAATGAGACGCCCCACCACTCCTCCCCTAATATCCAGCCCCTTCGCGCATTCCAGGACCCACTATCCAAATCCTTCCCGCTGGCGCCTGCCCGCGCAGTTGCTGCTCTCACTTCTCCTGACGCTCGCCAGCGTGTCCTTATTCGCGGCGCTCGCCCAGGAGCAGCCATCCGCGGATGCGACTGAAAGCACGGTCACCGGAAAAGCCAAAGCGGACCCCTCCGCCGCCTCCGAGCCCAAAGTCATCGTCATGGGTTTGAACAATCCCTCCGGCATCAGCTTCAGTCCCGAAGGCTTGATGACCGTTTGCGACAGCGGCGCCGGGCGCGTCGTGCTGGTCCGGGAACGGGTCAGCAGTGACTATGTGAACCGCTTCGAAACCCAGTACTGGAAAGTGAACGAAAACGCCGGGATCGAGCGCTACCGCCTGGGACCGCTTTCAGCGGTCTGGGCCGGCGAGACCCTGGCCGTGACGGATGGCGGCAAACAGGACGGCGAAGAAACCGTGCTCTTTTTCAAGAAAGCCGGCATGGCCACCGATGGCGAAGCTTCCAACCCTGTCGGACCCACCACTGAGGACGAAGCGGACCTGGGCGAGGGCAACCTGACCGGCATGAGCCTGAGCCGGGACGGGAAAACCCTCTACGTCTGCGGTCAGGGCTATGACGGAAAGACCTGGGTGCTGAAGTGCGACGTGGCCACCCGGAAACTGGAGCCCTTCCTCTCCGCCGACGACCACGGCATCTCCACCAACTCCCCCATGCAAACCCTGCCCTGGGGTGAGAACTCGCTGCTGGTGCTCTACTCCGGCGGCAGTGAAGCGCCCGAAGGCCGCCTGGTGGAATGGGATCTGGAGACCCGGGAACCTCTCCGCCAATGGACCCTTCCCGGCCTGATAAGCCCCTTCGGAATGGACCGCATTCCGGGCACCAATCAGCTCGCGATTGTCGAGAACAACTGGTCGCTGACGGAAGTCCGGACCGGCCGCCTGGTGGTCGCCACCCTGCCCGAGGAAGGCGGCGAGGCTGGACTGGAAGTGGTCACGGATCAACTGATGGGGCCCACCGCCTGCAAGTTCGGTCCGGCGGGCGAAACACTCTACATCGCGCAACTGGGTGAAACCTTCGACGACGACAAAGGCTCCATCGTAGCCGTGGAGGGGCTGGTGCCCCTGACGGACCTGACTGAAGAACCGGTGGACCTGGGCGAGTCCGCGCCCCAAAGTACTAAGCCCAGCCCCAGCAACGTCATCGTTTCGGAAGGAAAGCCCACTCCGGAGGCGGAACCCGCCAATCCCTGAGGGGGGGGGAAGGGAGCGCTTCGGTTGAACCCTACTCGTGCCGCAGCGCTTCCACCGGATTCATCCCGGCGGCGCGGAGCGCGGGATAAATGCCGAAGACCACGCCGATGAAGACGGAAATGCTGAAGGCCAGCGTGGGCGCCCAGAGACGAATGATGGTGATCATGTCCGCGAACTGAGTGATCAAGATGGGAATGGCCAGGCCCAGCGCCACGCCGAGCAGACCGCCCGAGCCAGAGAGCAGGATGGTCTCGATAAGGAACTGAAGAACGATATCCCTTCGCTTAGCACCCAAGGCACGCCGGATACCGATCTCCCGGGTTCGCTCCGTCACCGTGGCCAGCATGATGTTCATGATGCCGATGCCCCCCACGAGCAGGGAGATCGCCGCGATGGACCCCAGCACAATGTTGAAGATCTGCTTGGTGCGCTCCGCCTGCTTCAGCAGTTCCAGCGGCACGGTCATGACGTAGTCCTTGTTCTTGTGGTTACGCTCCAGCAGGTGCTCGATGGCCTGCGAACAGCTCAGCACCCGTTCGGGCTTGTCGATCTTGATGGTCACTTCGTGAAGCTCCACCTTTTCCGCTTCGAAACTCCCGGACCGGTACTTCACCAGCACTTCGCCAAAGCGTTCCAGGAGCGTGGTTAGCGGAATCAACATCTCCATGTCCGCGTTGGCGTCTTCCGCGGAACCGCCCCCATCGCCGCCCGAGGAATTTCCCGCCACCGCCGGCGGCCGGGACTCGATGATGCCGATGACCGTGTAGTAGCTGGACTGGAGCCGGACGGATTTTCCCACCGGCGAACTCAGGGGAAAAAGTTGGGTAGCCAGCACTTCATTCAGGACGCACACACTGCCGCGGGACTCCATTTCGACCGCCGTGAAAAAGCGCCCCTTTAAGACGCGGCGGTTCCGCATTTCCGGATACCAGGGGACGGTTCCCAGGATGGTGCCATCCACACTGACGGAGTTGTTCCAGAGGAAGTCTTTCATCTTCCGCGCGGGCACGACGACATCCACGCCCGGAATGGTGGAGCGAATCTGGTCGATGTCCCGGTAGGTGAGGCCATACTCCAGAATGAGGCTGCGGGTTTCCTCCGCCGCGCTGCTCGCCGAACCGCTGGGCTTCACGCTCTGGAGAATGACGTTCTGGCTGCCCAGGTTCTTGATTTGCTCCTGGGCCTCGTGGCTGGCGCCCTCCCCGATGGCCAGCATGGCAATGACCGAGCACACGCCGAAGACGATGCCCATGGCCGTCAGCAGGGACCGCAGCTTGTGCATCCACAGGCTCTTGATGCCCATCAGGACGGCTCGCTTCAGCCGGAATGGGGACAGATCCGCCAGGGGTTTGTGGGAAAGAGCGCTCACGGCCTTCAAAAAGGGGTTGGCTACCTACACGGCGCTGACTTTCTCTTCTTCCTTGGACATCCTGCCGGAAATGTCGAACCGCTTCCCGGTATCCACCACGATCTCGCCATCCTTCAGACGGATCACGCGCGGCGTGCGGTCCGCCATCTTTTCATCGTGCGTGATCATGATCAAGGTTTTCCCCTGGGCATTCAGCTCGTCAAAAATCTGTAAGATCTCGCCCCCGGACTTGGAGTCCAGGTTCCCCGTCGCCTCATCCGCGAGGATCAGGGCGGGATCGCTGGCCAGGGCGCGGGCGATGGCGACACGCTGCTGCTGACCGCCCGAAAGCTCCGTGGGCCGGTGGTCCAGCCGTGTGCCCAGGCCGACCTGACCGGCGAGTTTCTCCGCGATCTTCCGACCCTCTTTCTCCGGGATGCCCTGGTAGTAGAGCGGCACCTCGATGTTTTCCACCACGGTCAGCGCCTGAATGAGGTTGTAGGACTGAAAGATGAAGCCCAGCCGTTTGCCCCGCACCTGGGACAGCTCGTCGTCGTCCAGTTGGGCCACGTCTTTTCCCTCCAGCAGGTAGGCTCCGCTGGTGGGCTGGTCCAGGCAGCCCAGGATGTTCAGGAGGGTGGACTTCCCGCAGCCGGAAGGCCCCAGGATGCTGATGTAGTCACCCGGAAAGACCTTCAGCGAAATGCCGCGCAGCGCCTCCACCGTGACCGGTCCCATCTGGTAGTGCTTCTTGAC
Source organism: Verrucomicrobiia bacterium (assembly GCA_030427505.1). Taxonomy (GTDB): domain Bacteria; phylum Verrucomicrobiota; class Verrucomicrobiia; order Verrucomicrobiales; family DEV007; genus JAUICH01. The sequence goes on along the minus strand of JAUICH010000035.1, from coordinate 19,293 downwards.
CTCCCGCAGTTCGATGATGGGCTGAAGCGCTTTCTCCATGGGCGTGACTAATCAATCGGGTGGGCCGGTCAGACGAGGTCCGGAACAGGCCCGCGGGACAGGCCAGGCACCTCCTACCGGAGGGGGGAGTTCAGGCACTGCCGCCTTCTTCCTTCTTCTTCTTAAGCTCGCCGGTAAGGCCGGATGCTTCCGGCAATTCTTCCGTGGCCCGGTCAAAGCCGTCCGGCGCCTTCAGGTAGACCACGTCGCCTTCCTCCAGGCCTTCGGGGATCTCGATAAATTCGTCATTGTGATCCCCCGTCGCCACCAGGCGCCGTTCGTAGTCGCTGGCCCCTTTCTTCACATAGCAGAAATGGGCGTCGTCCTTCACGAAAACGGCCTGGACGGGAATGTAAACGATCTCGTCCAGTTCCTTGACGATGATCTCCACCTTCGCGGTCATGCCCGGCTTCAGCCAGTCGTGACTGCCTTCAATCTCAATGGTGGCGGGATAGACTTTCAGGGAAGGATTGTAGCGGGACGCGTTGGAGTCCGGCAGCACCGCCAGTTTCGTGACCCGCCCATCCAGGCTGCGCCCGGCTTCGGCTTCCACCGTGATTTTGGCTTTCTGCCCGAGGGCGACCTTCTTGACGTGAGACTCGTGGATTTCCACGTCCACCGCCAGACGGGACATGTCCGGAATGGTGATGACGGGCTGCCCCATCTTCAGCGTGGCCCCTTCGGTGATGGACTCGTAGTAGCGGGAGTTGTAGTAACTGCGGTCCTTGCCCCCGTAGGAAACCAGCCCCGGTTTCTCGGCGCGGATGATGCAGCTGGCCAGCTGTTCTTCCAGGTCCAAGCGCTGTTTCAATTCCAGCTCGTAGCGGCGGCGGGCGCTGCGGTATTGAGACTCCCGCTTGGCCAGTTGGGCCACGCCTTCCCGGTGTTCGCGCACCAGTTCCAAGAGGGACTCTTCGTAGTTGGACAGCATCTTCTCCGCTTCCTTGGGGAATTCGTAATCCCGGAACAGGTCCAGCTCGGTCTCCGCCGTCTGCAGGGTCAGCTTTGCTTTCTCCAGGCTGACCAGTTCGTTCTCCAGCGTGGTGCGGGTGATGAATTCTTTTTCGCGGAGGCGTTTCGCGCCTTCCACGGACTCCGCCACCACGCCCAGTTCCGTCTTCGCCACCAGGGCCTCGTCATGGAGCCGCCGCATGGTCTGTTCGGCCTGGCCTTCGCCCAGCTTGTTTCCCGTGAGGTAGCGCCCGAAATCCACCTTGGACGCCAGGCTGGTGCTTTCGTCAGCCGCGATCGGTGAGATATCCAGCCCCGCGGTTGCCGGCGTCTCATCCGTATCCGCGGCCGGAGGCGGCGTGTTTTCAGAAGAGGAACCGTCGTCTTCCACGCTGGCCTCGGCCAGATCCTGGGTGGGATCTTCTTCCGTCTCGGACAGCTTCAGTTCTTCTTCGTTGAAGCTGTCGATGATCATGCGCAGGGCATCCTGCTCGTATTTCTCCAGTGTGTCATTGTCATAGGGCAGGTCCAGAGACCGGAGGATCTCCCGGGCCGCCTTTTCGCCCACGAACTTCTGAAAATCGAGCAGGGAAAACCGGGCGGCCTGACGCACCAGCTTGATCTCGCTGGTGTTCTCGCTCTGCTGAATTTCCAGTTCCTGGCGGGCCTCCGTGTAGGCGGAGCGGGTCTGCTGAAACTCCACCTCGTGGTCCACCAGCCGCTGTTCGATGGTGGAGGGGTCCAGGCGCACCAGCACTTTCCCCTTCTTCACATCCTCCGGCGTGACTTCGTAACCCTCCTCGATGATCTCCAGGATCTTTACCCCGTCATTCAGCTTGATCTGGGAACGGATTTCCAGGGACTCCAGCGCGTGAATGCTGCCCCCCACCAGGACGTCCACCACCATGTTGCCCCGCTTCACCTCGAAAGTCGCGACATCGTCTTGGCTGCCGCCACCATCCGAGCACCCAGCCAGAATGGCCAAGGCGATGCCAGCCGCGAACGTGGGTAGAATCTTTTTCACAAGCAATGTGGGGGTAGGCCGGTTCACTCTGAAGCCTCTTTCTCGAGCTGTTTGACCCAGCTTCCGTCCTTGTTGATGTAGAGAATGCCCATGTCCTGCCAAAGACGGAGACGGGAGAGGGTGTGGTCTACTATAGCAGAGGTTCGCTGGTTTCGCGAGTCGATTAGATCTCGTTGAGCGTCAATGAGATCCCGGGCCTCGCCCTCGCCGAGATCGCTCCGCAGTTTCTGTTCTTCCAGGCGCCGTTCGGCCAGTTCCACGCCCAATACGCTGATCTCGTGATTCCGCCGGGCCTGCTCCAGAGTTCGCCAGTCGTTGTAAATCTGCAGCCGCACCTGGTCGAAATCCAGCTCCCGGTCCCGCTTGGCCTGCTCCAGCGCAATCAAGGCAGAGCGGTAGTTGTTACGTTCTTCCTTCCGGTCAAAGGGCAAATCCACCTCCAGACCCGCGCTCCAGTTGCGCCGGTCGAAATCCAGGGCCGGGGTCCCATCCCCCGCCCGGCTATTGATGTCATAAGCGGCTACCACGTCCAATCCGGGACGTAAGTCGACTTTTGCCACCTCGATCTTACGTACCGCGTCCGCCACTTGATCTTCTGAGGTCACGAGATCGGGGCGGGTCGAAACGGCCAGAGTGACCGCCTGTTCGCGGCTGACATTCGGGTCCTCGATTTCCAGCCGCTCCAGCTCGCGTTCCTCCAGAACGATCTTTTCATCCACCGGCAGGCCGAGTTCGATTTTCAGTTCGTCCAGTTGCTGTTCGTAGTCGCGAACGGCATCCACCCAGTCGCTTTCGGAGCGCAGTTCGGCCTGGCGCAGTTGGCCCAGTTCGGTCTGGGTACGGCGGTCCTCCTCGGCCAGGGCTTCCTCTCTTTCCACCGCCAGGCGAAAGCCCTGGTAGCCGATCCAGTTGTTTTTCACCCGGTCCCGGGCGCGCAGCACGTCATAGTAACGGGAGGCTATTTCCACCACGAACTCGCGGCGGAAATTGGCAAAGTCCCGCAGTTCGTAGAGCAGATTCCGCTCGGCCTGGGTCAGGTTCTCCAGAGTCACCCGGTAGCCGCCCCCTTTCAGGAGGGGCTGGGTCAGAGTCACCGCCAACTGAGAGGAGTTGATCGAACGGTCGCCGCCCAGGAAATTCAGGAAATCCGTCGTGAAATCCGCCGCCACCCGGGCGCCGGTTCGCTGCAGCATGGAAAAACCGAGCGAGCTGTTCCGCGCGAAGGTGTTTTCCGCCACTATGCGGTCCACCCCGGACTGCACGCTGGCGGCGGTCAGATTGGAAGAACTGCTGCCGCGGGAACTGCTCCCCCCCGATGTCCCGTGGGACCGGGTCAGGTCCACCTCTCCCGAAAAAATGGGCGCCAGCTCATGCCGCACCAGGGTCAGGTTCAGCGCCTGGAGGTAAATGCTCTCCTTTCGCGACAGGTAGCGGCGGTTGTATTTGATGGCGAGCCCCAGAGAGTCCGCCAGAGTCACGACTTTGGCGCCCTTTTCCGCGTTCACCGCCTCCCCCAGGAAATCGACGGCCTTGGCGTTTTCCTCCAGTTCCTTCAGAGAAATGGGTTCGGGAGGTTCGATGGAAAAGTCCGGCTCCACATTGGGAACGTCTCCCGCTTTTGCCGCCAGAATGTAGGAAGTTTCGTTGTCGGCTTTCTTCCCGTATTGAGCCGCCGTGCATTGGCAAAGAAGCACCGTGGCCAGGGCCAACAAAGATGCTAAGCCTATTTCCTTGCTCAGCCGGGCAAGCTTTCCGCCGGCGCCTCTAAATTCCTTCAAACCCATTGTAGCAGAGCAATTAATGCGTAGACACTATGCCAGGGCCATCTGTTCATTCTCCCGGCCAAACAAGAACTCCAGATCTTCGCGCTGAAGATTCCGCGCAAAGCCTTCCTCTCCGAGCACGCCTTTCATCATGCTTTGTTTCTGCTGCTGGAGAACGCGGATCTTTTCTTCCACGCTGTCCCGCACCAGGAGCCGGTAGGCCATGACCTTGCTCTGCTGCCCGATACGGTGCGTCCGGTCGATGGCCTGGTTTTCCACCGCCGGGTTCCACCACGGATCGTAAAGCACCACGTAGGACGCCGCCGTCAGGTTCAGACCGCTGCCGCCCGCCTTCAGCGAGAGCAGGAAGACATTGGGGTCTTTCGTGTTCTGGAAGTCTTCGATCACCTCCCGCCGGTCGGCAGTCTTCCCCGTCAGGTAGGAATAGGGGCGTCCTTCGTCCTCCAGCCGGTCCTTGATGAGGTCCAGCATGGTGACGAACTGGGAGAACACCAGCACCTTGTGTCCTTCTTCGTGAAGCTGGTTCAGCAGGTAGAACAGCGCGGACATCTTGGCGCTTTCTTCCGCCGCATGGGCGGGATTGAGCAAACCGGGGTGACAGCAGATCTGCCGCAGGCGCATCAGCCCCTGTAGAATGACGAAGCTGTTCTTCCGCAGCGACTCGTCCGACTCCAGGCCCAGCAGGATCTTCTGAATGCGCTCCAGCTCTTCCTGGTAAAGCCGCTCCTGGGTTTCCTCCATCTTGCAGAAAACGTCTTCCTCCGTCTTCGGCGGCAGATCGATGTCCACCTCGCCCTTGGTGCGGCGCAGCAGGAAGGGCCGCAGGCGGGCGGTCAGGCGGGTCTGGCTCTGGGGATCTTTCCGCCGGTCGAAGCGTTCCCGGAAATACTTGCGGTTCCCCAGGATGCCCGGCATGGCAAAGGCCATCAGGCTCCACACGTCCAGCAGGCGGTTCTCGATCGGCGTCCCGGTCAGGACCAGGCGGTTCTTGGCCCGGAGCTGGCGCGCGGCTTTCGCGGCCTTGGAGTCAGGGTTTTTGATCTGCTGGCCTTCGTCCAGGATGACGGCCAGCCACTCCACTTCGATCAAGTCCTCCGCGCTGCCGCGAAGCTGGGAGTAGTTGATGACCAGCACATCGACTTTTTCTAAAACCTCTGCGACATCCAAGTCCGCCCGGTTGCGCAAGACTTGCACGTTCAGGCCGGGGGCGGCTTTCCGCACCTCTCCGGCCCACACATCCAACACGGACTTCGGGCAGACCACCAGGCAGGGCGGCGGGTTGTCCCCCACCTTGGTCCGCAGCCAGAGGAGCCAGGTGAGGCTCTGAATGGTTTTCCCCAAGCCCATGTCATCCGCGAGAATGCCGCCAAAGCGGTTCGCGGAGAGATAGGAAAGAAAGCTGAATCCTTCCACCTGGTAGGGCCGCAGCGTCACGCTCAAGCCGTCCGGCACCGAGGGGCTGACCTGAAGCTTCAGCGAACCCGAGCGGGTCGAGATCCGGTCCCAGGCCGCGGTGTCGAAGACTTCCTTCGCCAGCGGCTCGGCCAGTTGCAGCACGTGCATGCGGTGCACCTCTCCCGTCAGGTCGAAGGGGTCCAGGCCAATGCGGCTGACGGCTTCCTTCTGCACGTCGTTCAGGTTCATGTGCAGGCGCAGCCAGCCGCCGCGGTTCATCCTGACAAACCCGCCACGGGCCGCCACCAGGGCGCGAATCTCTTCCTGCGAAAGATCGTAGCCTTCCACATTGACCACCACCTTCAGGTCGAACCAGTCGATCTCCTGATCGACTATCTCGAAGGTCACGGAAGCCTCCACGGGTTCCGCGCGCAGGGTCTTCAGCTCTTCATCGGCGACAATCTCGAACTCCTCCGGCAACGAATCGGTCCATTCGAGATACTTCTCGGGAAAGTTCCGGGTAATGCGGGTGCGGAACTGCTCGGCGTTCGCGTCGTAGATCAGGCCCATGCGTTCCAGGCAGGCCGGGACTCTCTGCAAAATGCTCCGGTCGTAGCGGAACAACTCCCCATTCTTCGGCTCGGGCCGTTTCTTGACCTCCCAGATGTCGCGATGCAGCTCTTCCACGCGCGCGCCTTCGGCATCCTGGGCCACCACCTTCACCAGCATGTGTTCGCTGCCCCCGGAGGTGACCCCGGAGGAAAGCGTCATTTCCAGGCTGACCTTCAGTACCCGGTCCTTGATCTTCTTCTCCAGGGACTCGGGAATCTCCGCGCCGATGTGGCGGCAAAAGGCGATCCCCGCCTCGCTCTCGATCACTCCCTGCGGAATCTCGTAGCGGGGTTCCATCTCGTTGTCGTCCCGCCAGGCATTGGGACCGCTCAGGACGGTTTCATCCGACAGATACAGGTTTTCCTCGCCGGGAAGCAGCCGCAGAACGTGCGGCACCTCCAAACCGTCCGCCATGCACAACTGAAGTTCGTAGTCGGAAGAAGACGCTTCGCTTTCGCGGCAAATCCATTTCAGGGGATCGGCGGCCCGCCGGAAGGGATGTTCGTCCAGGTTCACGATCCGGTCCTTCAACTGGGGCTGGTGAAAGAGCCGGTTCAACAGGCGGCAATTTTCCGGCTCGTCCAACTTGAAGGCCGGTTCGCCGGACTCTCCGGAAGCCTCTAGAATAGCCGCCCAGATGACCTCGGACGCCCCATCGGTCCGCAGCGCGCCATGAAGGTGAAGCTGCTTCAGGCGATCGAAGTCCGCCTTGTCCGTGACGCGGTGGAACTGCTCGTCCTCCCCACCCTTCGCCAGGAGCCGGACTTCCCGCCCCGCGACCATGAGGCGGAACTCCACGGGCTCCACGCCCCGTCCGGGCAGTTTGCCTTCATAGCGCTCCACCGTGTGCCGCCACTCGCTGACATGGAGATCCCGCTGCCAGGAACTGAGCTGGTTCTCCGCCCAGTCCAGGTCGGTGACGCCTTCCAGGAACTCCGGGTAGTTCAGGTTCTGCTTCCGGAACGCGTAGGCAACGAAATTCCAGAACTCGACGATGTTGGCCGGTGGCGTGGGCCAGAGATTCAGCGGATCGTAGGAATTCACCGGCCACCGCGGGTTCAGCCGGACCAGGTCGGAGTCGAAAATGGACCGCTCCAGCTCGTAGCGCCGGTAGCGGCGCTCCAGTTTGCTGACGAAGTCTTCTTCGTCCTTCGCCAGTTGACGGCCCAGGTCTTCTTCCAGGATTTCGGCAAAGGACTTTTCACCCACCTCGTTGGGCGCTTCCGGCAGGTCCGCTCCACGGGCGAGCCTCTCCACCATGGTGGCATAGACGGACGGACACTGGGTGCTCTGCCAACAGGAACAGCTTCCTTCCCACTCGTTACCCTGAAGCTTCAGGTTCGTCCGGCAGGAGGTCACCCCGTCGTCCACCCGGCCCTGGATAAACAGGTGATTTCCGAAAATCTGAACGACTGCCCCTTCGTCGTGAAGCCTCTGCCCCTCCTTTTTCGCTTCTTCGTTGAACCGGTTGAGAAAGTTGAGCGTGGCGCGATCTGGATTCATAGCATTCTTCCAGTCCGGCTTGGGGGTTGTTTGGTTTCAAACCGGAGACGATCCGCGCGGGCTCACCCCACACGCCATTCCCCAAAAAGCCGAAGAGATAGCTTCTAACACCACGGGGACTCTTTACGCAACCGTTGATAACTGGTTTTTCCGTTACCAAACCGGCGCGTTCACGTAATCCGGACGGGCGGACATTTTTCGCCAATACGGAACACAACCCATCGTAATCGTTTAATTAAGAACAGATTATACCTCCACTTCCGCGCATTAACATGCAGGCCCGGTATTCCTGACGCAGTCAAAACAGAACGGTAATCCAGCCATCCAAAGCCCCGGCCTGACCGGCGCGATCCTTTCCTGTTTCAGCCGCGGAGTAACCAATTTACCTACGACAACCATTGGAGACACCAAAGGTTGTCCGTGCCGGGGAAGTGCCGGGGAAGTGCCAGGGAAGTGCCGGGTGAACACGCACGCCAAAGGCGTGCCCGCTGATAGCCCAGGGTTTCAACCCTGGGAACCGGGTGAGAGGAAGTGTCCGCCCTGTAAGGGCGGGCGGAGCGAGCGAATAACCGGTTGGGGTGAATGGGCCGTTCCGCGCGTCCCTACAGGACGCAATGGTGAAGCCGGCGTTGTCCCAGGGCATGGCCCTGGGCTATCGACACGGGCCCCGTTGGGGCCCATCCTGAGGGGCACGATTGAGGAGCGCCCGGTGTTATTGAAGCGCCATCTACCCATCACGGGACCGGTTGGCATGCCAGCCATCAAGAAGGGCAATTGCTCGGGACCAGCCCATCAGAAGCGGCGAATACCACCACAAGGGCCACAACGAAAACGTCTGACCACGGGCCATTCGGGTCAAGACCTGAAACCGCTCTCTTAGAGACGGCAGCCTCCCACCCTATTGCTCCTCACCAAACAGCAACTCCCGCTGCCATTTCATGAGCAACTCATCCGGCTTCGGCGCTTCATCAGCGGAGAGCCGTTCCATCACGGAACGGGATGCCAGGATCGTGGGATCGATCCCCAGCTTGTCCGCGATCTGGTTCCGGTGCTGGCGAAGCTTGTTGAAAGCGTCCTCATCAATCTGGAGGCGCTTGTTCCCGTTCTTCAAGCGCAGGGCCGGCCATTGGTCCCGGGGAATGTTGGAGGCCTCCTCGATGGCGTTGAAAAAGCGGCGCGCCTGACCGTGACGAAGGTGCCGGGGCGCCTGAATGCGCTCTCCCCCGGCCAGTTTTTCACTGAACTGGAGCAGTTGCTGATTTCCCAGCAGCTTGAACGCGGGCCGGTCCAGACGGCGGCACTCTTCATCCCGCCAGTACCAGAGATACTTCAGATACACCAGCGCGGGACGGGGCAGCTTTCCCCAACCTCCCACTCGCCAGGCGTCCTCGGACGGCTTGTCGTCCCGTTCCAGCACTTGCTGCCGGGCCAGGTCGCACCATTCCAGGAACCACTCCAGCCGGCCGGACTCGACGAGCCGGCCGTAAAACCGCCGCGCCATGGGCAACATGTAACGGACGTCGTTGAAAGCGTAGTCCAGCATCTTCTCGGAAAGGGGCCGCTTGCCCCAGTCCGCCTTCTGGGACTGCTTGGAAACGGTGACGCCAAACTCGGCCTCGATCAGCGTGGCCAGGCCAAACTGTTCCGCGCCGCTGAGCCGGGCCGCGGTCTGGGTGTCCCATACCGTCTTGGGAATGCGGCCAAAGGTCTTCACAAACATGGCCATGTCGTAGTCCGCTCCGTGCATCCAGACGGGCCGGTTTTCGACAAAGTCCAGGAACGGCTGGAGGCCCTCCACATCGATCGCCAGGGGATCGATCACCGCGCGGCGTTCGCCCGCGGCAAACTGGATGAGACACATCTTGGAGTCGTAGGAATGAAGGCTATCCGCCTCCGTATCGACGGCGCACCAGTCGTCTGGTGGAAGTTGGGAAAGGCTCTGGAAGAACTCCCGCAGGGATTCCGCGTCTATCAAATAGACTTCGGCTTTCTTATTGTCCGCTTCAGTAACTGTCTCAGCCATGAAAAATCGCTAGTCTCTAACCCGCTACATCAGCCACCACCAGGGGGGTTATTGATGATGCCCCGGCAATTTTTCACCGTTATCGCAGTCCCCGCAAGAGGAACTCCGCATTGGATCGGGTGACCTTCAACTGCCTGATAAGCACTTCCATGGCTTCTCCGGCCGGCATCTGCATCAGTTGCTTGCGTAGCGCGCTGATGCGCCGGAACTCGTCCGGATGGTAGAGCCGCTCGTCGCGGCGCGTGCCGGATCTGAGGATATGGATGGCGGGGAAGATGCGTTTTTCGGACAGTTCGCGGTCCAGGTAAATTTCCATGTTACCCGTGCCCTTGAATTCCTCGAAAATGACTTCGTCCATGCGGCTGTCCGTTTCCACCAGGCAGGTCGCCAGGATGGTCAGGCTGCCGCCTTCTTCGCAGTTTCGCGCCGCGCCGAAGAATTTCCGGGGCCGTTCCATGGCATTGGTGTCCAGACCGCCGGAACCGGTGCGCCCGCCTTTCTTGGGCGACAGGTAGGCATTGTGCCCGCGGGAAAGGCGGGTCAGGCTGTCCAGCAGGACCACCACGTCTCTCCCCTGCTCCACCAGGCGGCGGGCCCGGTGGGAAACCATGTCCGCCACCTGCACGTGGCGTTTGGGCGACTCGTCGAAGGTGGAGCTGAACACATTCGCGTCCACCATCTCCTTAAAGTCTGTCACTTCTTCCGGACGTTCGTCCAACAGGAGCACGATCAGCTCGATCTCCGGGTGATTTTTCTTAATCGCGGCGGCGATGTCCTTCAGCAGGATGGTCTTACCAGCCCGGGGCGGCGCCACGATGAGACCGCGCTGGCCTTTACCCAGCGGAGCGATCAGGTCCACCACCCGCGGCGACACGGAAGGCAGGTCCGGATTTTCCAGGATAATGCGCTCCGAAGGGAACAGCGGGGTCAATTTGTCAAAAGGCACGGGAGATTCCCATTCCCCGGCGGGCTGGCCCTCGATCTTCACGATGGAGGACATGGAAAGGAACTTTTCCCGGTCCTTGGGCGGACGGATCACGCCCCGGATCAGGTGGCCGGGTTGCAGCGTCGTGTTGCGAATCAGTGTCGGCGCCACGTAAACGTCGTCCGGATTCGGCGCGAAACTGAAGGCGGGCCAACGCAGGAAGCCATAGCCGTCTCCATTGAAGTCCAGGTAGCCTTCGGCCTCCATGTGGCAGCCTTTGCGCCCGTAGTGGCAGAGAATCTCGAACACCAGTTGGTGTTTGGATCGCACCCCCGCCACGCGCAGGCCGAGTTCCACGGCAATGTTGTGGAGATCCGTCAGCGAACGCTGTTGGAACTCATTCAAGTCCACCATCTCAGGAATCACCGGGCCGGCTTTTTCGGCCGCCGTATCCTGGCTGGTCTCCACGTCCTTGGTTTCGGGGGTTTCTACTTCTGCACTCATGAGGCTGCGATACAAAATCTGTCGGTAAGAATCAGGGCTTGTTCCTTCAATTCCCGGTCGGTTCCTTCATTCCAGACCACCACGTCTGCCCGGGTTATTTTTTCTGTTAATGGCATTTGCGCGTGGAGAACGCTCTTAATGGTCTCTTCGTCCCAGCTGTTGCGTTCTTTCAGGCGGCTGTATTGGAGCCACTCAGACGCCGCGACCACCACATCCAAGTCGCGTTCCAAGGGGAATTCGGCCTCGTAAAGCAAAGGCACCTCCACCACGAAGTAGTCAAAATCTGAAGACTGAGCTAATGCTTGTTCGGACCGGCACGCTACGAGGACTTCCGGATGCAGTAAGCTTTCCAGCTGCTTCCGTTTCGATTCGTCGGCAAAGACTATTTCTCTAAGTGCCGCTCGATCGAGCTTCTCTTCACCGGTCAGAATGGATTTGCCGAAGAGATTCTTAATTTTCTCCGTGATTTCAGCCGTTGTCAACAATTCATGCACGGCATCGTCACAATCAAAAGACGCGCACTTGGGCAGGGCTTCTTTCAAAAAAGCGGTGAAAGAAGACTTTCCCGTGCCGAGACCGCCGGTAATCGCAATGGTTATCATGTGGTGTTTCTCAACGTGCTGAGCGCCGCGGATGTCTGGTAATCCCTGACCTTAGACCGGCTGAGGGAGTGATTCCTTCAAGGCGGCGGTACGGTGGGGATCGCGACCTTTTGTTGACGTCCGGCTCCTGACCGGATGATGCAGGTTTGTTCTTAGTCTCTTCCTCGGGACCGTTACCAGCCGGCGGCGGAAGACTTCCGGAACCGCGCGGAGAGATACTCTCCCAGGCCCCGGAGGCTGACTATCTGTAAAAACAAGAAGGCAGACGGAATCGCGCACAGTTTGGGCGAGCGCGGCCCCAAAAGCAAGCCCACTGAGGCGGCGAGATAAAACACCCCCTGCCCCGCGAGCAGGCCGGCGTAAAGCCAGCCTCCTTCATCGTTCATGACGATGGCCAGATTCGTTACAAAAAGAACCAAAAGCAGGAACGGGCCCAGCAGGCGCAGGTATTTATGAGAAATGAGCTGCCACCAGAGCTTTCCGGCGACTGGCAGGGCCCAGAGGGGGTAGCGAAAGGCCATCTGCCAGTTCCCCGCGAGGGTGCGAGTCTTCCGCCGGTTTTCCTTCGCGGGCTCCAGGCGCTGGGGGTCGTACGCCAGGGCGGCGGGTTCGAACAGCACCCGTGAACCCTGCTGCGCGACCCACATGGGAATGACCACGTCGTCCAGCAGCGTGTCCTCCGGCAGCGGCCGGAACCGCTCGCGCCGCAGGGCATAGATGGCGCCCGTGACGCCCACGGAGGCAAACCACCGCGACTCGCTGTGCCGGATCCACTTTTCCAACCGCCAATAGACATCGATCCCCGCCCCGGCTCCCGTGACGGAGGGCTCGATCTCCAGGCTGCCGCTGACCGCGCCCACGGAAGCGTCCGCGATGAGGGGCGCCAGCAGCTTTGCCACACTGCCGGTTTCAAAGCGCTGCCGCGCGTCGGCAAAGATGACAAAGTCCGCGTCCGTTTCCGCCAGGGCCCGGTTCAGCCCCGCCGGTTTGCCCCGTTTTTCCGGGTTCACCAACACGCGAATCGCCACGGATCCGCCGCCGAAATTCCGGATTTTTTGCTCCGTGTCATCCGTGCAGCCATCGCAAACCACCAGGATCTCCCGCAACCAGGGTCCGCCCACCTCGATCAAATTGCGGAGGCGCGCTTCGATCCGGCTCTCTTCGTTGAAGACCGACAGGACCGCCGCCGCGATTGGCTCCGGCTCCCCTGCTTCCTCAAAGTTCAGCGGTTTTTTGAAACGGCTCAGCAGGCCCATCAGCACTGGGTAGCCCAAGTAGGCATACCCCATGACAAACAGGCTGATCCAGAAGAGCCACTCCATAGGGTCAGAATGAGAAATCGCTCTCCCGTCTATCCAGCTTCATGAACCGCGTCAGTTTCCCGTGGGCAGAAGTTGGATCGCGTCCAGGATGACAAAGCCGTCCGTGCCCGCGTTGCTCAGGGTCAGGACCGATTCTTCATCGCTGGACAGCGTGACCGTCCCCGCCAGCCGGAAGGATTCCCCTGGGGACAGCGGCAGGGTTTGATCCACGCTGAGCCGCTCGGTCTTTTCCCCATTCCGGATCTCAATCGGCACCTGAGTCGCCCGGGTCTCGTGGGGCGAATAGGCCAGCCGGACCTGGTAGTCGCCGCTCTCCGGCACCCGGAAGCGGAAGGTGGCCACGGACTTCCCGTCGGCCCGGCGGTTATCATGCCGGTAACCAGCGCCCACGTATCCCTTAAAATTCTTAGACGTGTCCCAGGCGCCGGTCAGTTCAGCCGTGGCATCGTCCAGGATAATGCCCGGCAGCTTGGCCGGGTCCAGCCCGGAAAGCGTGCCGTTCTCCGCGGGCAATTCGGGCAGCACCGGCAGTTCCAGCACCTGCCCCTGGGCCCGGAGGTGTTCGCTCAGCAGCGGATACGGCACCTCTTGCACGGCCCCCTCCCCCTTCGCCGCCAGGGCCGCGGCCACGCCCGCGCTCTGCCCGAGGATCATCCAGGTCGGCTCCACCCGGATGGAGGAATACGCCACATGCGTGCAGGACAGCGCCACGGGCACCAGCAGGTTGTCGCACTCTTCCGGCTTGGGCAGGAGGCTGCGGTAGGGAACGTGATAGGGATAGCCGTGTCTCCGCCCCGGCATCCGCACGGGAAAGATGGTGCCTTCATTGATGACCCCGTCCTCCAAGGCCACGCGCTGGCAGTCGTGGGAGTCGATGGGAAAGGACGAGACCGCCACGGCATCTTCCTTCCCCGGTTGGTCCATGATGTCTTGCTGAGACAGCACATACATCCCTTGCATGCGGCGCCCCTCTCGGACATACAGCTGGGGCGACCAGTGGCCGTAGGCGGCGAATTCATCCTGGCAAAGCCCAAACTCGGCCAGGTCTTGGCGCAGGTGTTCGGGAACGGCCGGGTCGGTGGTCAGGAAGTGGTAAAGTTCCAGGGTGTACTGCCGGTGTGCCTCCCAGATGGCCTCGCGCCCGGCTTCATCCGCCTCGCTCCAGCCGTTGCAGGCCCCGACCAGGCCCATGGAGAATTGTTTCCCGATGCCGTTGTTGGCGTCGAACTTTCCGTTGGGCAGCGGGTAAATGTCCCACAGCAGGATGGGCCGCTTCTCTTGCTGGTAGTAGCGCCGCACTGCCTCGAAGCGCGCGGGATCGTAGTTCTCCGGCTCGGGAAACGGCACCCGGTTGGCCGCCTCTTTCGTCAGGCACAACCGGAAACTGTAAACCATCACGTTCCGGTCACCGGCTTCCTCAGGACCGGCATCGTCCGTGGTCAGTAGGGGCAGGAGCTTCCCGTCGCTGTCAAAACCGGACATCTCCATCTTCGGCTTGGGATACTGTTTTCCCGCCAACGGCTCTCCGAAGGCCTCGCGGGACTCCCGCCCAAGGGTCCAACTGACCCCGGCGGCGGCCAGGAGATCGCCTTCATAGGTGGCATCCACATAGGCCCGGCCCCGGAACGAGCCTTTCGCGGTGACCAGCCGGGTAATGCGGGCCCCGTCTTTTTCCACCGTCTCCAGCCACTGTCCGGTCAGGACTTTCACGCCGGCCTCGCTCAGCATCTCGTCCGTGATCCGCGCCGCCACGCTGGGCTCGTAGGTCCACTTGCTCTGATCTTTCACGCTGACGTCGTAGTCCAGTTCGACGCCCCGCTTCTGGTAGTCGGCTTCGACCCGCCGGTGCCACTCGTCGAACAGCCCCATGACCGTGCTCCGCACCGTCTGGTTCGAATCGCTGAAGCTCAGCCCACCGGTGTTCACCCCACCCACATGGTCCGTAGGCTCCAACAGAGTGACTGACGCGCCCTCCCGCGCCGCGGCAATGGCGGCGCAGAAACCGGCTGGCGTGGAGCCATAGACCACCACGTCCGCCTCTTCTTCCTCCGCTCCAGACACGGCCGCCGGGAAGAAGGATATCAGGAAACAGCCGGAGAGAATGGCCATCCAGGTAAACAACGCGTTGGGAGAAGGGATTTCTTTGATCTGCATTTGCTTGAGGGAACGAATTTTCAGAAAAACGCAGCCCGGTCATTCGCTCTTTGATGAACGGGCGAAAAACGAGGAAATTCTACCCGAAGGGCCGGTGATCGAAAGAAAGCGGCCACCCTGGGGAATGCGAGCGAAAAATGCCCCGGGCTTCCCGGTCTTCCCGGCTTTGACTTTCGCGGCAACTCCGTTCACCCTTCCGCCGCAACGGACGGAGTGAAAGTCATCTGGATCAATCGCAGCGAGTGGCGGAAGCCGGGGCCCATCGTTTACATCGGCTTGCTCAATGCTCTGTCCTTTGCCCGGACCGGCCTGGAGACGCATTTCTTCGTCTCGGCGGGCGAGGATTCGGATACTGAGAAAGATCTCGATACCTTCTACGGCACGGGCGGGCACCCGAACCTGACCATTCACCGGGTGCCTCGCGGCGGAAAGCTGGAGGAAACCTTCGGCCGGAAAGTCTATCGGAAAGGCCTCCGCCTGGCGGGCGCCAGCCTGAAACGCGGCGAACCGGTGGTGCTCCTGTCGCGGGAACTGGGCCTCACCCCTCTGATGGCCCGCCTGCAAGGCCGCTACCCCACCCTGCTCCGCACCGCCTATGAAGCCCACGACTTTCACGCCCGGCTGGACCACCTGGAAGCGCCACGCTTCACGGACAGGCGCAAGCAGGCCACGGAGAAGCTCTTCCTGAAAAATCTGTCCGGCGTGCTGTGCATCACCCGCGAGCAGGAAACCCTCTACCGCGCCGCCCTGCCCGGGCTGAATACCCGCGCCCTTTCCCTGGGGTGCCTGAACTTTGACAGCCCGCCGTCCGCCGGCTTCCAGCGAAGGTCGGCGGCCTACATCGGCCACCTGCATGGCAGCAAAGGCGTCCAGAACCTGGTGAAGCTGGCGCCCCGGCTCCACCAGCACGGCATTTCCCTCCACCTCATCGGCGGCAAACCGGAGCAGGGCGAAAAACTCATCCGCAAACTGCCGCCGGAACTCCGGGGCGCCACGGTGCGGCACGTCCC
The DNA here is from genome assembly GCA_030427505.1 of Verrucomicrobiia bacterium. Lineage (GTDB taxonomy): Bacteria > Verrucomicrobiota > Verrucomicrobiia > Verrucomicrobiales > DEV007 > JAUICH01. The sequence continues at coordinate 3,445 of JAUICH010000035.1, read as the reverse complement.
CCATGTGCCGCCGGCGGAACTGCACACCTATTTCCAGGAGCACATCGGCGCGGGTGTCGTGCCGCTGCGGGATACCTTTTACAACCGCAACCTGACCTGCCCGGTAAAGGCCCTGGACTCCCTGGCCCACGGCCTGCCCGTCATCGCCTCGGACCTGCCCAGCACGCGGGAAGTCCTGGGGGACGCCGCGCTCTACTCGGACCCCGCCGCGCCGGAGCAACTCCTGGAAAACCTAATCCGCCTGTTCGAAAGCGAAGCGGACTACGCCCGCCTTGCCAATGCGGCCCGGGAAAGGCGCGCCCAACTCCAGTGGCCGGACCGGGCGCGCGCCATTCTGGACTGGCTGGAACCGCCCGGCGGGAAAAATGGCTGACGTTTTTACCAGAACTCCCTAATAACACCGTGGCGAATCCGATGCCCGGCTGATAGGATAACCAAGCCCACTCTCCGCATACCCCTCATGTTCCGCCCTGAATCCAGACTTTCCGCCTCCTTCCGCGCGCGGATCGGCGCCCTTGCCCTGACCGCATGGGCCGCGGCTCTGCTCTTCACCTTCTGGTGCGCCTCCCCAACCGGTTGGGCTCAGGGCCGGTTGCCAGAGGCTTTCACTCAATTGCGGGAATGGACAAACGAAGAGGGCAAGTCCATCACGGCCGGTATCCTGAGATTCAAAGACGGCCACGAAGTCATGCTGCGCATGCAGGATGGCCGCGTCTTCACCACTACTCTGGATTCCTTTTCAGACGAGTCGCAAAAGAGACTCCTCGAGATCCGCCTGAAGCACGGCTTCAGCGTCACCCCTGACCCCACCGGGCGCGTGGTGTATCTCTACCCGCTGGACCTCAGCGCTCAGGAGCGGGACACCACTTCCTTCGCTTACCTGGGAATCGGCAAGATCCAGAGATATTTCCGCATTCACCTCAACAGCGGCGGCCTGGATCTGACGAACTATCCTTTCATCGAATTCTGGGCCGGGCCTGAAATTTCCGCCCGCTTTCCCATCCCGTTTCTTGGAGTCAGGAAGAGCATCACCAGCCGCGGAGACCGGGCGGCTTTCATCGACATGATGTTCACCGATCCGGATATCAACAAGCTGGCGCTCATCAAGGACCATGCCGACTGGCGCGTAAACCTGATCGACAAAAGCGGCGGCTTTAAGACACTCGACATCCCCGAAGACGCCCGGGACCAGATAACGAGCCTCATGGAACTCTACTACGACATCCGGGCACACTCGCCGAATGCCGAATGGCGCGAATCTATCCTGGAACCTGAAAACTATGGCGTCAGCCTGACTCCACGGCTCATCCCTCTGGACGCGAGACCCTCCACCCGCTGGACGGACGCTCTCGGCCGCGGCGTGGACGCTTCTCCAACCGGATTTTTCAAGGATCTCGTCTTTCTCCAAGGTCCGGACGGCAAACACTACGAAATGCCCCTGGTCAACCTGGACACGGACGACCGCCGGCGCCTCCTGGACAGGCGGCTGAACGAATGCTACGCCACCTGGGGAAGTGACGACCCCAGCCGGGGGGACCGCTACTACGGTCCTAAGTCCTGGACCGCCGGCCAGCGCGACAGCGAACCCCACATAGTGGTGGCCAAGTCGGTGTCTTCCTACGACTCCTACCTCTGGATCTCGGTCGCCTCCCCCACGCTGCGCGAACCGGAAAAATTGTTCATCTACCCGGACGGGCGGACCGAGGGCATCGAAGTGCCTTTCGCCTCCCGCTGCTACCGTTACCAGGGAAATGTGAACAACGAGACCTGGTACGAAAACTGGTTCTACTTTTCCGAATTCAACCGCGAGTTCGGAGCCGTCGGCAATGCCCGGGCGCTACGGATGGAGCTCCGGCAGGGAGACGAGTCCTTCTGGATCGAGCTGCCCCCCGAGCACCGCCTCTTTCTTCAGGACGGCGTCAGTCTCTACCAGGAAATCCAGCGCCTCAAAGGCATCAAGTAGGACCGTGGCTCAAGGCTTCCGGTCCGCCTCCGGCTCTTTCCCTTTCAAGGGCCGGCTGACGAGAATCTTAAGCTTCGAACCCGGACTGACCAGCGTCTTCGCCAGGATGTCTTCTTCCGTGAAACGGGCCAGGAGGATTTCTCCATCGGTGGACCGGTTCCGGTCATAGGAAATATACAGCGTTCCATCCGGCGCCTGGAAGCCGTCCGGATACGAAATGCCCTTGCGCTCGTCCAGCACCAGCCCGCCCCGCCAGGTCTTCCCATCATCCTCGGACAGCCAGGCGCTGAGCGCCACCCGGCCCTGGTGGGAGCCAATCTGTTCCCCGTGCTTGACCAGCAGTACCCGGCCGGACGCCAGGCGGCGCACATGAAACCGCGCCGCCGGGTGACGGATGCCTTCCGGTTCGGAAGACTCGGACCAGGAGCGGCCACCGTCCGTGGAAACGCTCTGCATGATGCCGCCCCGGGTGCGGGCCAGCATCCACAGCGAACCGTCCCGCCGCTCCACGATCATATGCTCGTGCCAGTCCGGATTGGGAAACCGCGCGGCCCCCCGGCGCCGCCAGGTGGCGCCTTCATCGGTGGAGACAAACACATTCGCGCCCCGGTAGGGGTCCAGCTCTGGAAACGTCCCCTTAAACGGACCAAAGCCGCCCCGCTGATCCAAAGAAATCGGCAGCATCCATTCTCCATTCGAAAGCACGGTGGGCTTGTTCAGCGTGACTCCGTGCCAGAGGCGGCGCGGCGCGCTCCACTCAGGCGTTTCGGCATCCGGATTTTCACAGAGGGAAACCCACACCCCGGCCCGCCCGTCGAACATGTCCATGGACTGGTCGAAGATCAGCCAAAGCCGCCCCTTGGGATCGGTCCAGAGATTGCCCACCAGAATGCTGCGCTCCCTCGGCAGATGGGGCGAATGCGTGTCCACCACCAGGCGGGGCTCGGACCACGTTTCTCCATCGTCGTCGCTGGTGGCCAGGACAAAAAAAGCCTTCGGGCTGTCTCCACCCGCCACCCAGCAGGCCCACAAGCGTCCGCCCGGCGTGCGCTCGATTCCGATGGTCATGCCGTAGTCGAGCTGGTCGTAGCCGTACTCCGGCAGCGGAGAAGTATTCAGGACCGGCGGAACGAGCGCCAGGTCCGCCACCCGGCGCATCACGTCCCGCTCGTAGTCGCGGACTTCCTCCGGCGTCATCGCCGCGAACCGTGCTTCGGGAGACGCTTCCTGCCCAATGGCCCTCTCCAATCCCGCGGGGAGAGGGAGCGTAAGAAGTCCCGCCACACACGCAACGGCCGCAAAGCATGCTCTACTTCGCATACTGGGAAAAGGGTAACCGCCCGGCGCTAGTGCTCTGACCGCCTTAAGATGATGGGTGATTGGCGAGGATTTTTGGCTGGGGGCAAGGCGCGATGAAGGAGGCTATGTGAATCATAACTGACTGAAGAGCAACGAAGACCCCAGCCAAAAAGACCGGGTCGC
>JAUICH010000034.1 GCA_030427505.1 Verrucomicrobiia bacterium | reverse complement strand
GATCAAATCCTACCGGCGCGTGGCCACTCGCTACGACAAACTCGCTGAAACCTACATGGGCTTCGTAACCCTCTCTGCCATCGTCGATTGGATCAAATCTGAATTTGTCCACTCTGCCTAGTCTGTTAGTGATGATACCCCACCAGAGCTAACCAGCGTTTGATTCATACGGTATAGCGCTTATGTTCCCGGATTCCTCAAGAGAAACCGGGATTTGGGGGTACGCTGGCGCTTCTTTGGCGCCTGTGGAGCGCCGGTAACTTAGCCTCTATCTCATGCGCTGGATTGCTATCGTTACCGCTCTCATTGCCATCGCCCTTTTTCTGTCACTAGGGTTTTATTTCTTCTCCAGGACCACTTTCCTCCCAGCAGCCGCTCCGGAGCCAACGCTTGTCTCGACTCCCCCCCCGCCTGACAGGCGGGAAAGCACCCTGGCCGCCTGGTCGGATCTCCGGCGGGGGATCGAGTCGATTACCGGCCAATCTCTGGATTCCGCTCTGGCTCCGGGAAATCCGCCCCACCGGATCGCCCAAATCGAAAGGTCCCTTTCCATTTCCTTCCCTCCCGAACTGCGGGGGCTTTATGAAACCTCCGACGGCCACCTCCCCGGCGCGGCCGAAAGTCAGCATCTCCATATCCCGGTGAGGCATGTTTTCATGTCACTCACCAGTTCTGCCAAGCACTACCGGGAATTACGGAACAACAAAGGCCTCTCCCTCGCGGGTTCACCCTCGTCAGATTGGTATCCCGTCTTTTACGCCTCCGGCGTTACCTGTGTAAACGTCAATCCCGAAAGCCACCGATTCGGCCAGGTTTTGAAATGGCGAAATGGAGGCGCGGAATACGCGCTCTGGGAAGACCTGGAGACGTATTTCCGGGTCAGCCTGGAAATGATCGAATCTCAGGAAAACGAACCACCCGGTTTTACTTTCCTGCCGCAGGAGAAGCGCTGGGAATCCAACGCCGCTCAGTTGGCAGAGATCATCAAAGCCCACACCCTCGAGATCAGTCTGACCAGTCCGCCCCAGGAGACAAAAAACTGAGTGGCTCAACGGCTGCCTCCCTATTCTTTCGCTCCGAAGAATCTGCGGAAACCCCTGTTTGGATAAGTCGTTCCGCCACGGCTCTAGGCAGTGTGGACGGCGTCTCTCTTTCTCCACTCACGGCCTCGTCGAAAAAAATGCCACGGCGCTGAATAAAGTTCCGCGGGCCCTCGTCGAATTTTCTGAACGCGGCGCTCTCTTTCAGAAAACGAGGCGTTGCTTCCCCGAAAACAATGCCTCCAAGCCACCGGCTGCAGGGAGACCACCCAAATAGAGGAATCCAAACCCGAATCCGATCAGACACATGAAAAAGTTCATCGCTATCATCGCAGCGGCCTTTGCCGTCCTCGCCTTTGCCCCCAAACAGGCTGAAGCAGGCCACAGCAGCTGCCGCACCGTCAGCCATTGCGGGTATTGCCACAAACCCGTCTACGCCTACTACAAAGTCGTCGGCTACGACCACTGCGGGCGTGCTGTTTACGGTTGGGTCACCAACTACCATTCAAACTGCGGCCGCGGCAGCTCGCACTACCATCGTTCGTACGACTATCACGACCGCGGTTCCAGCTACGGATTCAGCTTCCGCTTCGGCAGCCCGCGCTATCACTACGATCGTCACAACCATTGCCGCTAAGAACCGGCAATCTCAGAACAGATCGATTCCAAGAACCAGAGACCATTCCCTGTATTCCCTAACCCAACGCTTCTCCTACCGATCCGGTTCGAGAGCCAGCCGAAAGCGCGCCTGTCCCCCTCCAGGCGCGCTTTCCATTTTCGGAAGCCTGATCTTCGAATGTCAGCGGCGGATCGCCCCTTTGTTCCGGGACTTCCGCCTTCCGCTTCGAACCCCACCTACTGCTTTGAGTAGGCTTGGTAATCCTCTTCAATCGCGGCCTTGTCCGGTTCGCCAGCCCGGATGATCACCCGGTAGCGCCAGGTACTCGTCTCGCCATTCTTGATGGTGAAATTTCCCTCACTCTTGTCCTTCTCCCCTTCAAAATTGGACTTTCCGAACGGATTCGCTGCAAACAAACCGTATTGCCGGGCATGCCACCATGTCGGATGAACGGGATTGGACGGGTGATCGAACATGGCGATGTGTACCATCTCACCACTTCCGTCGGGCCCGAAGAAGTCGCACCAGTTCGCCCGCTTACCCCAGGCTTCCTTTCCCTCGTCGCCGTTGCTGTTCAGGATGCCGCCCTTGGCCACTTCGCCCTCCAGGCGGATTGTGGGCGCCACTCGCATGGCCATGCTACCCTCCTTCGTATCCTGAAAAACGACGTCTCCTTCCGACGCATGGATCGCAATGGTGAGGTCTACGATGACCGTCCCATCTTCCTGTTTTTCAAACCGGTGATCCCGGGTATCCGTGCATTGCACCTTACCGTCCGGTCCCACCCACTTGTTTCGGGACTGAAAAAGCACGGAGTTCCCCTCCGCCCGCATCGCGCCAAAACTGACGTGCTCTATCTTGCCGCTGTTCTCTTTGTCGTCGTGCCAGAAATCGACGCCGTTGACGTCCCCGTGCGCATACCACAGTCCGCGATGGTGTACGTGGTCTTCCGCTTCGCCGGGCGCGGCTTCCTCAACAGGCCAGGCCCGCACCACGGACACGCCATTCGGCCCGATCAAGGGGTGAAAAAAGGGCCGGATCACATCCTTGTAGTGATACTGAGTGAGCGTTTCGCCCCCCAGATTGACCGTCACCACGCCATTACTCTGGCTGAACTGGCCCTGGCCAAAGGCCGGTAACGCACTCAGCCCTAACAGACTTACACAAAGGAATTTCAGAATCTTCACGGGTAGGAATTATTGAATTTTCGCACCGGGTACATAACACACCCGGCGAATTCCGGCGAGAACTAGGAACGCGGTTTTCCGGCGCACATTCGTACCCCGGGCAAAACGTGGAAGAACTCTCCCCTCGGCCACAATCGGCCCTCAGTAGGAAAAGTGATCGCGATCAAACTTCCAGCCAGCCCACATGCCGACAAAACTGAGCACCGTGCTCACAATCAATGCCGGCACAAAGCCGAAGAAGTTACCAATCCACCACCCAGCGGCTCCGAAAATCGAAGAGCCCAGAAAAATGCAAAAGGCGGCGCTGTTCATGACCAGGTAAGAAACTCCGGAAGAACCCGGAAGGAATGCTCACCCGATATTATGATATTTATAATTAATTGTCAATCTTATGGGTGATTGCCTTCTCGCCCGCGCATCCCGCCACCCGGCACGAACCGGTAGGCCAGCGCCAAAAACCCAATACCTAAGAGGACCATTCCCACATTTTGACCCGTCATCACCCCTCTCATGAGCTGGGCAAACCAGTCCCCTCCCACGGGAAACCGCTCCGGATCCGTTACCAGAAATCCCATCCCGATCAGGTGCGCGATGGAACTCACCAAGATCAACACCGCCCCCGCCATGGCGAGAAAACTCCGCAGGCTTTTCCACCGGAAAAACATCACCACCACTCCCCAAGTCATCAGCGCCCAGAACACCACGTAGAACACAAAGGCTCCCAACGTTCGAAGTTTGTCCAGATTGCTGAGTTCCTCCATCATCGGCTGACCGCCAGCATCTCAACCCTTGCGAGCCGTGACAAGAACCGATAGTTTTTCCTCCCTTATCACTTTCCAATCATTTCCATGAAATCCCCCGCCACTTCTTCCGGCCCATCATCCGCGCCGCTCTCCCGCCGTTCCTTCCTTTCCCGCTCCTGCGCGGTAGCGGGCGGCGCTTTGGCGTCAGCCTCGTGGGCCTCGGCTCCTTCTGCCTCTGCCGCCGGCACCAGCGCCGTGCCGGTGCAAAACCCCTTCTGCACGTTTACCAAGGTTTTCCAGCACCTCAGTTATGACGAAGTCGCAGACCTCATCGCGGAGATCGGGTTCGACGGCATTGAAGCACCCGTCCGGCCCGGCGGTCATGTGCTCCCTGAGAACGTGGAGGAAGATCTACCCAAGATGGCCGAGGCCATGAAAAAGCGGGACCTCGAAATCCTCATCATGACCTCCGGCATCAACGAAGTCTCGGACGAACAGCACACCGAGACCGTGTTGCGCACCGCCGCCGCGCTCGGCATCAAGCGCTACCGGATGGCCTACTTCAAATATGACCTCTCTAAGCCCATCCCGGCCCAGCTCGACGAAATCCGCCCCAAACTGAAAGACCTGGTCGCTCTGAACAAAGAAATCGGCATCCAGGCCGTCTATCAGAATCACTCTGGGAACAAGTACGTGGGCGCTCCCTTGTGGGACCTGTACGAGCTGATCAAGGACCATCCCACGGAATACCTGGCCAGCTGCTACGACATCGGTCACGCCACCGTGGAAGGCGCCAAGTGCTGGCCCATCAACTTCGCCCTCATGCGTCCCCACTTCGGCGCGGTTTATATCAAAGAACCGCAATTCCTGGACAACACCGTGGCCTGGGGTCCCCTGGGCGACGGCGCGGTGGACAAGGGCTTCTACAAAACCCTTCTCGCTTCCGGCTATACCGGACCCATCAGCCTCCATGTGGAGTACCTGAAGGAAAAGGATGGTGACTTTCACAACAGGATCGTCAAGGCAACGAAGAAAGACTTCGCCACCCTGAAGCAGTTGCTTTCAGAAGCGGCCTCTTGAGAAGCCCACAATTCCTCGCCTTGATTCCGGGACGGAATCGGCGTTTCTTGATCCCCGGTGTTTGACGTTCGCGAAAAGCCACAAATGGTCGAGCGCGCCTTCCTCATAGGCGCTTATTTCGACCGGGAGGACGAGAGCGAGGCTGAGAGCCTGGTGGAAGAGCTGGCGGAGCTGGTGGATTCTCTGGGTATCGGCGTCGTGGGGAAGGCCTGTGTCTTCATCCGGGACGGAAACCAGAAATACCTGACCGGTTCCGGCAAAGCGCTCGAACTCATCGAAGATGCCAGGCAGATGGAAGCCGACTGCATTGTGTTCGACAACGAACTCAGCCCTTCTCAGCAACGCACCTGGGAAAAAGAATCCGGCATCACCGTCATCGATCGAGAGGAAGTCATCCTCGACATCTTCAACCTGCGCGCCCAGACCCGCGAAGCCCGGCTTCAGGTAGAGCTGGCCCGCATGGAATATTCCCTCCCCCGCCTCGCCCGGATGTGGGCTCACCTGGACCGCCAGCGCGGCGCCACCGGCGGCGGCAAAGGCGGCGGCGGCGCGGCCCGTGGTGAAGGGGAACAGCAGATCGAAGTCGACCGCCGCCTCGCCCGCAAACGGATCGACCGCTGCAAACGCGAGCTGGAAAAAGTCCGCCAAAACCGCGAGACCCAGCGAAAGGAACGGGTGAAAGAAGCCATCCCTCACGCCGCCATCGTGGGCTATACCAACGCCGGCAAATCCACCCTTCTCAACCGGCTCGCCGGCAGTGCCGTGCTGGCGGAGGACAAGCTGTTCGCCACGCTCGATCCCACCACCCGGCGCATCGAGCTGCCGGATGGCCAACCCCTGCTGCTCACCGACACCGTCGGGTTCGTGCGCAACCTGCCGCACCGCCTGGTGGAAGCCTTCAAAGCCACCCTGGAAGAAGCCGTGCTCGCCGACTTCCTCATCCACGTCCTCGACGCCAGCGCGCCTCACCTGTTCGACTTCTACCGCACGACTCTCGACGTCTTGACCGAACTCGGCGCCGCGGACAAACGCACCGTCATTGTCCTGAACAAAATCGACCTCCTGGAGGACGATGACCTGCGTCTCAATGAGCTGCGCTCCCACTTCAACGGATCGGCCGTGTTCGTCTCCCTCCATACCGGCGAAGGACTCGAAGATCTGCTCAACAAGCTAAACGAACTGGTTCTCGACCGCGTCTCCCGTCTGCCCCTCCGCATCCCCCAGGCCCGCCAGGACCTGGTTGCCCTGCTCCACCGTGACGGAAAGATCCTGACCGAAGGCTACGAAGGGAACGACATCCTGCTCACCGCCATCGTGCCCAAGCCGCTGCTCCACCTTTTCGAACCCTTCCGTTCCGCAAAAGCTGAAAAGGTAAGCGAAATTCCTACCAGTCCCGCCGTGGCGGAAACCTCTTCCTAGTGCAGTGACCGCCTTAAGATGATGGGTGATTGGCGAGGGTTTTTGGCTGGGGGCAAGGCGCGATGAAGGAGGCTATGTGAATCATAACTGACTGAAGAGCAACGAAGACCCCAGCCAAAAAGACCGGTTCCCGCCCTGCCGCCAGCGGCTCTTTGTTCAGACCAAGCGCTCATCATTTTAAGGCGGTCAGTGCACTAGCGGTCCTGCTGACTCCGGCTAATCTCCCAGACCCAGTCGCCTTTGTAGTCGTCTTTCGAAAAGTAGAAAGCGCTCTTTTCGGACTTCTTATCATCCAGAGTAACGGCGCCACTGTCATCCACTCTATCCATGCCGATGGAATATAGCAGATAACCCCCCTCTGTTTTCTGATAGCGCATCGGCTGAGCATCCACCGGATCCAGAGGAATCTCCCGAATGAATCTTGGCTCCAGGACATCCAGCGTCTCCGGGTATTCGTCATTTGCCAAGTGGTATCGTTCCAAAGCCACCGCGGTCTCCATTTGGGCCCGCACGGCTTCGCCATAGGCTACGTTCCCAATGACCTTCTCCATGTAGGGTAGTTGAACCGAGGCAATAATTGCCGTGGGATCGAATCTGGCTTTCCGCCGTTGCAGTTCATCCATTTCAGACTCAAACAAGGTGCGCATCCCGAGAAGACCAGGATAGAGGCTTTCGTCCCGATTCACCACTGAAGATAAGATCCGGCATGAAAGGGCCTTGTTCTGATCGATCCATCCCGTGGGCATCCAACGAAAGAAACCCATTTCGTTGCTCCACTCCTTCGGCAGTCCACCTTTCTGCTTCCTCATCTTAACGAACCAATTCATCGAATCCACGAGGTAGACCCACTCTGTTCTGGCCGCCTCATCCAAGGCAACGGCATAGTCCAAGTTTCCTATTGCATCGAAAAGTTCCACGAGCTCCGCATCGTTCTGATATAGCTGGTCCTCCAGAAAACGGTGCAGTCCATCATCCGCCATGAGCAGCGAACTCACACTAATTAAGACACTAATCAGCGTCCGCTCGTTCGCCATGGCTTCAGAAAGGCGTACCATGTTCATCAGACTCTCCTGACAGACCTCCCCATCTACCGTTTCCGCCGCCAGTGCCGCCCGAAGACCGAGTGCCCGGATTAGCGCTATCACTGGACTCCCATGCGGAAATATCATCGAGATCAGCATCCGATCTTTCGGTGTCGCTTCCAGTATAGTTGGGACAAAAACCGCCTTCGCCCGCCCGTTCGCGGAGTCCAATTCGGCAAATAGGTCTTCGTGAGATTCAAGAAACTTTCCAACGATCGCCTTTGCGTCTCTTTGTACCTCCGCCTCCTTGAAAGCTGCCTCATCCAACAGATACGCCGCCCAGGCCTCAAAGTTCCACTTCCGGCCCACCCGATAATTCCCCGCTTTCGGCGTTTGGTAGCCTGACCTCGGTTCGCCGAAGTGCGCGTGCACATTCACTGCCTGCAAACGCTCCCGAATCCGGCCCGGTTCGCCCTTGTCTGGGTCGTCTTCAACTACCATGGCAATTCCCTTGAGAGCCTCGATCGCACCAAAGTTTTCCGCGTCCGGGACGTGCGGGACGCGGGCCACCAAGTCTTGCGCCGCCACGGGTTCGCCCGCGTCTTCAAGCTTCTGCCGCACTTCGTTCCATACACGTCTGCCGCGCCAATTCTCTACCTGCACCAGCAACACAATCAGTGATATCAGGCTCACAGATCCCCATAGAAGAATCTTCAAGACCGTTCTTTTCCTGCTTCGTTTAACCATTTCTTGGTGGGTTAGTTAGGGTTCAAAACTCCAGGGCATTTCACCCAGGGCGAGCAATCTTTCTCGTTCGATCCAAAGAGAAGGACCTACCACCACTGGTTCTGGCTTTAGCGATTCGGTACCCGCCAGATTATTGGGCAGGCCCGCGTCCGCTCCGCGCTCCGTCCGGTTCATCCCATACAGCACCATAATGACCCCCCAAACCGCCAGAAGCGGTACCAGCACCGGCTTCGGAAACCATTCGCTTAGCCACCCGGTAAGGATGTGTGGAAAAGACCGATTGGCTTGATGACCAGGCTCAATTGCAAGGATCTCTTCCTTCCACTCGGGAGGCAGGGCGCCCAGAGACTGGCTCTTGAGCCGCTCCACAAAACGGTTTTCCGAGCCTTCGTTTTCCTTAGGAATTTCTCCCGTATCTTTCATCGTTCTGAATGGCAAAGCTCCTGATATACCGGCCCTAACAAAGCTTGAAGTTTCTCAATACCGTAGCGGTAACGGCTAATCACCGTATTCACCGAGGCTGCCTGCTGCTCCGCGACCTCGGCGAACGTCATTCCTTCCCAAAGATTCAGATACACGGCTTCGCGTTGCTCCTCCGGCAGTTGGGCCAAGGCCGCGCTGAGGGCTTTCCGAAAGGCTTGAGTGTCCGGATCGTTGGAAGCCTCAAACAACTCCCTATCTTGTTCGCTCCGGTATCCGTTCACCGCGCGCCGGTAGGCCGCGTTTCGCCTCCGGTTGTCGATCCAAAGATTTCTCGCCATGCGGAGCAAGAAAGCCCGGGGATTCGCCGCGCGCCGGACCCCCTTGGATGGCCGCAATACTTTCACGAAAAGCTCCTGCAATAAGTCCCGCGCCTCGCACGGATTCATGGACAGGCTAAACAGGTAGCGATAGAGCGCTTCCGCGTGCCCGTCATACAGCGCCTCCACTTCCTCCAGTTTCATGCCTATGAATTCTTTCCGGGCGGGGCCCTTTCCCTTCGCCATTGGCCCGTACTTTCCGCCCTACCCATGACGACGCATCCCGTCCGGGAATTCTTTTAAAATCCCTCAAGAAAATCGAGCCTGGCTTTGCCGGCGGCAATGCCATTTGAACGAGATCGATTTCTTTGCCCGCGACTGAAGACTATTTCGCCGGGACGGAAAAATCCTGACCCAAGAACACAAAGGTAACGGCATTCTGCTAACCGCCATCGTCCCCTAACCGCTGCCGCACGTTTTCGAAACCTACCGCGTGAACTCAGCCCCAGGCGGTAGCACGGGGGCACGCTCCGCAAAGAGTAGCGTGCCGGCGGCCGAAGCCGCCGACTGAACCGGGACACGCGGGCCGTGTAGCCATCGAGTCTGTGACCGGACCCCGCGGCTACTGCTGGGGAAAGTCCGGAGCGGGATCCGAGGCAGGCGCACCTGGTTCGCCCGGCATGGGGCCGGAACCGCTTTCGCCGTCCAACCCGCCCGTGGGATCCGCGTCGCCGCCCGGGAGTGGCAAGCCGCCCATCGTGCTGCTCCTGATGACGTCATCCCACGGGATTTCTTCCTCCAACGCGGGACCGAAGCTCTCCAGAAGAGGCACCTCCTGGCCGTTTAGCGTGGTTTCGCCCTGGGCAAGCTGGAACTCGCCTTTGTATTCCGTGGCGTCTTCCACGATGAAACCGCTCTGCAGCGGGACGGCCATGACCTGCATGGCCAGTTCCGGTGGCAGGATGGCTTTGCTCATCCGGAAGGAGATCTCTCCACCAAAGGCCCGGATGGTGTCCCCCAGCGTTTTCTGTTCCGAGAGAGGCTTGTCCGCCGTGTAGGCCAGTTCCAGGGTAGCCTTGGCATTGCCCTGGGCGCCCTGGAGGAGAAGGCTGGCGGACAGACTGAGCCCCGGTTGGAAAAGGCTCAGCAGCGTCTTGGCGACCGCCTCCGTCTTCTCGGGATTTCCTTCCATCGCGGCGCCGAGATTCCCTTCCGCCATCTGATTCATCTGCCAGGTCTGAAGGTCCCGGAGCGCTTCGTTAAACGCCTCCACTTCCTGCGGGCGCACACCCTTAAAGCCATAGGTAAAGGTGCCGCCCTTTCCCACCACGGCCGCGACGGGGAAGCCGCTGGTTTCCGGCGCGGTGACCTTCCCGACCTTGAACGTGTAGCCCGCCTCCATGCGGCCCTCTGCGTCTTCGTCCATGTCATAACGGAACGACACGTTCTGCACGAAATACGTGTTGCCCGATTCGGAGATTTTCACCGACGGCAGTTCGTACAGCGCGTAGCCCGTGCCGTTCGAGTGCTCGCTCGCGCCGGGCGCCACGTCCAACTCCATCCGGCTTTCCGCGATCTCCGCGTTGAACCCCGTCTCAGGTTGGGACCCTTTCAGACTGCCGATCACGATCTCCCCTTTCCCGCCGGGCTTTTCCGACAGGCCGGTCAGGGTGCCGGAAGCGCCGGAAAATTCCATCTTGCCCTTACCGCTGGCTCCCTCTTCCTTCCAGGACAGGGGCGCGACGGTGAAGGCGGCGCTCACCTTGCCATCCAGGCCGGACCAGGTTTTCACGACGAACAAGTCCTCTTCCCCGCCGAGGGCTTCCTCCAGGGAAGCCTGGAGGTCAGGCTCCAGGCTGGAAGGAACCATCGTCAGCTCCAGGTGGTGAAAACCGGCCTTTGGGCCGTCTGGGGTAAACATCAGGGGCCCGTGCCAGATTTTCGCCTTCAGCCGCAGGCCCTTGTCGGCGTCCTCTTCAGTCATCATCGGGCTGGGGACGTCTATTTTCACAATGCCCTCGCTGGTCAGAAAGCCGCGCTGGAAGGACTCGCGCTCCAGCCTCAGCCCCACGGTGGCGAACTGAGCATTCATGTCATTGAGAGACTTTTCGAAACCGCCTTCCGACCCGGTGCCGATGACCCAGGTGGCGGCGGCCCAGCCCGCGCCAGCCAGGAAGAGTAGGACGATGAGAGTAACGAGGAGGCCTTTTTTCATAGAGAGCTAAGCCTAGTCAGGAAGACAGTTCTGATGCAACCGAAAGAGTTGTCACTTGGGAGAAAGCAGAGCGGAAGCCGGCTGGAATCCAACAGAAGTCCGCTCCGCACGGGTCAGCGTCCCCATCCAGGTATCCCAATCCCAATCGTTCCGTCAAATCCGGCTACTCGTCTCTTCAGCCTTACTCACCCGAAACGGCGGCTTCCGTTTCTCGCTTCATCTCCCAGACCCAGTCTCCACGGTAGTCAGGTGAACGGAACGGCGGCACATATTTCCGTGCTTTCTCTTTCTTAGGAGTCAAAGGGGTGTTCCCTCCGTCGTCTGACCGGTCGAAACCGATGGAGTAGAGCATGTAGCCGGCGGGTGTCCTTCGGTAACGCAACGGCTGACCGTCGATGGGATCCAGCAGCGGTCCCACTACAAATTGTCGATCCAGTTCCGGCAAGGACACCGGATAGCCGCCGGTCTTCAAACGATGCCTTTCCAGCGCGATGGCGGCAAGTTGCTGCCGCCTCAAGGCTTCGCTGTAGAGGGAACCCCGCAGTACCGATTCCGCCACGGCCCAGCCTCTCCGTGCCATCCAAACGTGGTGCCAGTTCCCCAGGAAGCGCTTGCTGAACTTTCTTTGTTCTGACTTTAGGCTACTCAGCATTTCCGCTAGTCCTGCCGATTCGCGGCCGATGACCGACTGCAATACATTGCAATAGTTCGCGCAATTCTGGTCCACCCATCCGGACGGACCCCAGTTAAGCGCCCACTTCTCGGCATCGCTCAGACGGCAATCGATCTCTTCCACCTCTTCTTCCGTGGTGACAAAAGCCACGCATTCCGTCCGGGTGGCTTCACAGAAGGAATGGGCGAGATCCAGTTTCGCGAGGGCCTCGTTCAGATCCGCCAGGTCTTGATCGCTCTCATAGAGGCTCCTCTTCAAATAGCGATAGAGAGGATCGTCCGCCCGGTCCAATGCGGTCTGACCGAGAAGGAGATTCATCCAGGTCTTTTGATTCATCTCCGCCTCGGCAACCCTATAGAGCGAGATCAGGCTTTCCCTGCAAGACACTTCCTTCCCTTGGCGGACGGAAAAAGCTGCCCTCAACTCCAGCATGGCGGCGACCCGGTGCATCGCCCCGGCATGGGGCAACGCAAAGCGGAAGGGGTCCGAACCATCGTCTCTCATGCTTTGAAGCGCGGACGGCAAGAAGATGGCTTCCGGACGATCATTCGCCTCGTCCAGTGCGTCGAAGAGCCAGGCGTCCCTTTCGAGTATCTCGCCGAGTTTTTCCATCGGGCTTTCCGCGGAAAGAGGCAGGCTGACCGCCACGTTCGTTTCCAGGTAAGTTCCCCAGGCTTCGAAGTCCCAATTCCGGTCAGCTCTGAAGTCGCCCGCTGGTGGAATCGGACTCTCCTGGTCCGGCGGGAGGAGGGCTTCCAGCTTCTTCCGTTTCATCGCGGGCGCCCCCGCCTCGGGGTCGCCCTCAACAACCACGGCGATTCCATCCAGCGGAGAAACCGCGCAAAAGTTTCGCTCCGGGGCTACGGAAGATATCAATCGGGCCTTCAATTCCGGCCTCGTAACCGGCTCTCCCTTTTCGGTCAGTTCCGCCCTGGCATGTTTCCAAGCCCGCCGGCCGGCGCAGTTGGCAAACTGGTAATACCCCACCACCATCACGGAGACGGCGGCCAGGAAGAAAAGGAGATACTTGAGAGGTTTCGGCATCACAACATTCAGGGATTCTCACCCTCCAGCTCACGGCTGCCGGTCCGGTGGATCTCCCAGACCCAGTCGCCTTTGTACTTCTCATCCAGAAAGCGCGTCCGCTCCGGGTGAGTTGAATCGAGAGACACCTTACCGCCATCATCTGTGCCGTCCGCGCCTATGGAATAGAGAAGATAGCCACCTTCCGTTCTTCTATACCGCATGGCTTGCTGACCCATCTCATCGTGGGGAAGTTCAATTCTATTCTCATCTATCAGTTCATCCAAAGAAGGCGGATACTTCCCATTCTGAAGATAGTATAGCTCCAACTCAATCGCGGTGATCCATTGGGTCACGAGCGTCCTGGAGTAGATCAGTTCAAAGCTTATTCTGGTATAAGCACCAAAACTTTCCCTCGCGAACATAGTATGTGGGTTAATCCACCCGCCACTTCGATTGAAGGTTGCCACAGTCTCTTTACAACGTTTATCGATAGCCGCATACCCGAGACCTCTCTCTTCCGGTTCGATAATGGAGTAATAGATTGCATCCCAAAATGCTGCTTTGTTTTGATCGATCCAACCGGAAGGACCATACCGGTACAGATACTCTCGATAGTCATTGATAGCTGAATATGGGCTGTGTTCGGAACCCAATTTATCCAACGCCTCTTCCACAAACAAACACTCGAACCGAAACCTCTCCGCCAGCGTCATGGAAGCTTTCAGTTTCCGCGCGACCGATCCTATTGCCCGAAGATCCTGAACTCTTTGATACCGGCCCTCTTCTAGGAATGAATGCACACCGTCATCGGTCATAGCGACTACTGAAGCGCCGACCATCGAGCCGATTAGGGTATCGTCATTGTTAGACAGTTCCGCCAGCCGCATCAGGGTAACCAGGCACTTCAGCACTTCAGCGCCATCTTCCCGCGCCGTGGCCATGGCCCAATGAAAACGCAGGGCCTTTGCCACGCCGAGGATGCATGAAAAGTGCGGCAGCGCCAAACTGATCCATTCTTCCTCTTTTTTGAAACGCGTCGCTATTGGCGGTTCAAGGAGGGCATGTGGCCGCGTATTTCCTTTGTGTAAAGCTTCCAGAATCTCCTGGTTTGGCTCCAGAACCTTTCTTAAAACCGCCACGGGATCTTCAGGAACCGGTTCGCCTTCCTCAAAGACGTCCGTCTTGGAGAAAACCTCCGCCCATCCTAGCAGATCAAAAGAGCCCCCCGCGCGGAAACTGACAGCAATCGGCAGATCCACCTGGGAGCCTTTCACTTTTTCCAATGGATTGCATTCGCTCAAGCGCTGCCGCTTCGCCCCTGGTTCGCCAGCATCCGGATCGCCATTGATGACTTCGGCGATTCCAAGCAAAGGCTCCACCGCGCCGAAGTTTTCTTCCGGCGGAACTTTCACTTTCCGGCTCAGCCATTCTTCCCGCGTAACGGGTTCGCCGGCGGCCTTCAGCTTGGCCTGGGTCTCCGCCCACGCCTTGCGGCCGGCGTAGTTGGCAAACTGATAGTAGCCCACCACCATCGCGCAGACGACGGCCAGAAAAATCAGGAAATACTTGAGGGGTTTCGGCATTTCTCAATCTAGGGCTTCTCTGCATTTTGGTTATCCCTTTTATTGCGTTTGATTTCCCAAACCCAATCCCCTTTGTAGTCAAAACTGGCGATCGAAGGCTTGCCCGCTCCCTGGGAACCCGGATCGACTGCGCCTCCATCGTCCACTCCATCCCAGCCTACCGAATACAGCAGGTATCCGTTTGCCGTCTTGCGGTAGCGCATGACTTGCCCATCCATGGGGTCCAATGGCGGTTCGATTAGGAACTCGCTTGGCAGTTCCTCCAATCCTTCCGGATACTCGCCCCTTCTTAGAAGATAGTACTCCAAAGTCAAAGCTGTGAGGTCCTGAACGCGAATCGTCTCTGCATAAGCCACCGGCTCCAAACACGTAGCCGTGGATTCCGCAAAGATAGCCGCTCCCGCATAACACGGATTCCACCAACTTTTCGCTTTCAGCACTTTGCTGACATTCTCTTCAGTTCGTCTTTGGATTCCCAGAAACCCACGCCCGGATTCCTCATCAGGTTTCATCACTCCGGAATAATACATCCGGCAGAGATTTGCCTTATTCTGATCGATCCAACCCGAGGGCCCCCAAACATAGACATCGTCCAAGGTTGGCCACCTGTAACCATTCGACGGAGTTGACCGCTGAAACCAAGTGAGACATTCGGTTCCCACGACCCATTCGGTTCTCGTGATCTCTCTGAACGTCTCCCGGTAGTTCAACCTATTCAGTGCAACGGAAAGGTCCCCTAGGTCCTCCTCACCAGTATACCACTTGCCGTTCAAATACCTGAATAGCCCGTCGTCCGCCATCCGCATCTGAAGGATGCTGCAGATCGTGGCCATGGACCTGTGTTCATTGGCGTTTGCCTCCGCCAGCCTGAGCAACGTAATCACGCTCTGCCGGCAAGTCTCTCCGTCACCACGGTCCAGGGCCGCAAACATTCTCAACCCCAGTCCGAAGTGAAGACTCAACATGGCCTTGGGGAAGGGAGCCGGCGAGAGCAGGGATATGCTCTCGCGATCCAAAGTTCCCCCGGCCGCCGGCACAAACACCGCATGGCGCCGATGATTGGACTCATCCAACTCGACGAACACATCTTCAAATTCATCCAAGTAGCTGGCGACTCTTTCCTCGGTCGTTTGCTTCAAGGCATTTTCTTTTGGGCCGCCGTTTGGATTCGATTCGGAACCACTCAGGCTCCACTCGATACCGGAACGGAAATTTCCCAGTCTGGGGACATCTTCGCTCTCAAAGTGTTCTTCGAAATACTTTCGCGCATCCAATTCCTCCAACCGCTGTCTCTTTTCCGCGGATTCGCCTGAGAATTCGTCTCCATCTTCCACCTCGGTCACGCCTCGCAGTAAATCGATGGCACAGAAGTTGTCCTCCGGTGGCACCACCGGAAAGCGGGCCGCCCACTCCCCTTGAGTCACTGGCTCCCCTGCCGCCCGCAACTCAGCCTGCGTTTTGGCCCAGGCCCGCCGACCCGCCCAATTGGCGATCTGGTAGTAGATCGCGACCAATCCCACCAAGGCCACGAGAAACCAGAGAAGATATTTCAGGGGTCTGGGCACGACTCAGTGGTTAGAAGAGAATCCCTTTTCAGGAAACTTCATCTTGGCCGCCGCCACTACCCGCTTGCGAGAAAATATTTCTCTCAGTCCCTTCACCTGGAAAATTCCGAGATCCAGGGCGGAAACTTCGCTAGTTTCCGTGCAAGCTCAGCTTTCCTTCTTCCCGCTCTCTCCGAAAATGTACTTTGCCGCCTGTTCCACGTCCTTGTCGCCGCGGCCGGAGAGGTTGCAGATGATGATGTCGTCTTTGGACATTTTCGGGGCCTGCTTTTTGACCTCGGCCAGGGCGTGGGAACTTTCCAGGGCGGGAATGATGCCTTCCACATGGCTGAGTTCCTGGAAACCGTCCAGGGCTTCATCATCGGTGGCGTAGGTGTATTCCACGCGGCCCTGTTCCTTCAGGTAGGCGTGTTCTGGGCCCACGGCGGCATAGTCCAGGCCGGCGGAGACGGAGTGGGTCAGTTGGATCTGGCCGTCGTCATCCGCCAGGAGCCAGGTCTTGGTCCCTTGTAGCACGCCCAGCTTTCCGCCCTGGAAACGGGCGGCGTGTTCGCCGGTGCGAATGCCGTGACCGCCGGCTTCCACGCCGATCATGCGGACGCCCGCGTCTTTCAGGAAAGGATGAAACAGGCCGATGGAATTGCTGCCGCCCCCGACACAGGCCACCAGCAGGTCCGGCAGGCGTTCCTCACGCTCCAGGATCTGGAGGCGGGCTTCGATGCCGATCACGCGATGAAAGTCTCGCACCATCATGGGATAGGGATGCGAACCCAGGGCCGAGCCCAGGATGTAGTGCGTGGTCCGCACGTTCGTCACCCAGTCGCGCATGGCTTCGTTGACGGCTTCCTTCAGGGTGGCCTGGCCAGCCGTCACCGCCCGCACTTCGGCGCCCAGCAGGCGCATCCGGGTCACGTTCAGCGCCTGGCGTTCCATGTCCACCGCGCCCATATAGACCACGCATTCCATGCCAAAACGCGCCGCCACCGTGGCGGTCGCCACGCCGTGCTGTCCCGCGCCTGTTTCGGCGATGATGCGCTTTTTACCCAGCCGCTTGGCCAGCAGAATTTGGCCGAGCGCGTTATTGATCTTGTGCGCCCCGGTGTGGAGCAGGTCTTCCCGCTTCAGGAAAATCTTCGCCCCACCCAGCTTTTCCGTCCACCGCTCCGCGAAATACAGCGGCGTGGGCCGGCCCACGTAGTCGTGAAGGAGCTGCTCCAGTTCCAACTGGAAGGCCGGATCTACCTTGGCCCGTTCATACTCCTCCGTCAGCTCCGTCAGTGCCGCCATCAGCGTTTCCGGCACAAACATGCCGCCGTAGGACCCAAAATGGCCGCCCGCGTCAGGCAAAACCGGTGCCGTGGCCGGCATCTGCATTTCGGTGGTGGTTGAATCGCTCATGAGAAATTATGGGGATGGGAGACCAGCACTTTAGCCCACATCCCACTGAAGGACAATTCAGTCGCAAAGCCGAACAGGACGTCCCTACCCCTCCAGGCGAAAGTCGCCCGCTTCCTGCTCCTGCCTAAGCACCACCTCCAGGGCCCGCCGAAAAGGAGCCGCCATGGCCACGGTTTCCAGCTCGTCTCCCAGCGCGAACCAGCGGCGGTGGGGATCTTTTTCCAATTCGGACACCATTTCTTCCGGAGCTTGGCGCACGATCAACTCCACCCGGTAGTGGGTGATGCCGTACTGAGTCCGCAACAGGACCGGCCAAGCTTCCGCCCCGGAATCCGAGGCCGGGCCGGAATGGAGTGGAAGTTTCCAGAGACCTTTCCGGCGGGAGCCAGTTTCCTGTTCCAGAAGAACCTTCGCTCGCGACAGAGCAAAAACCGCTTCCTCTGTCTTCCGTTCCGTGCGCTTTCCGCCCCGTTTGACGGGCAATTTTGCGGGTTCCCGTGCCTGACAGAAGGCGGAGACCGGGCATTCCTGGCAGAGTGGACTGGATTTCCGGCAGATTCGCTGGCCCAGTTCCATCAGGGCGGAATTGTATTTCCGGGCGTCGCGGGACGGCATCAGGACTTCAGCCCAGGCCCAGAGTTGTTTCAGGCCCGCCGGGGTATCGACTTCGCCTTGAAAATCAAGGAGCCGCGCAAACACCCGGGCCACGTTTCCATCCACGATCGGTGCCGCGGTATCATAGGCAAAGCTCGCTACCGCTCCGGCCGTGTAGCGGCCCACGCCAGGTAGCTTTTCGATGTTGGCGGCTTCCTTGGGAAATATGCCTTCCCAATCTTCGAGGACGGCACGAGCTGCTTTTTGCAGATTCCGGGCCCGGTTGTAGTAGCCCAGCCCTTCCCAGGCCTTCAGCACCGCCTCTTCAGGGGCAGCGGCCAATTCCGCAACGCTTGGGAAAGAGTCCAGCCAGCGCTCAAAATAGCGCCGCTCCAGCACGGTCGCGATCTGCGTCTGCTGGAGCATCATTTCCGAAACCAGAATCGCGTAGGGATCCTGGGTCTGCCGCCACGGGTAGTCCTTCCCGTACTTTTCGAACCAGCGGATCAGGGCTTTTTGAAAGCGCGGCCGGCCCTTTTCCGGCAGGGGATCGGTCTGAAAGGGCGGCTTTTCCATCAATCCGTCACCAAACCCGCCAAACCCGGCCATGCAAGAAAGCGATTGTTCCCACCGGACACCCCTTCTATGCTCCGCCAGAATATCGCCGAGGCATGCCAAAGCCCGTAACGTCCTATACCACACCCCTTACCGCCGCCCAGGCCCAGACTCTTCGCGAGATCCTGGAAACCAAGGGATTCGACTTTGTTCCCCGCCCCTACACGCTCTACGCCGCGTCGAAGGGGAAACTGAACATCTCCGTTTACGAAAAAGGCCCCAAAGCCGTCATCCAGGGGAAGGAGACGGAAGATTTCATCAAGTTTACCCTGGAACCCGATGTCCTGGGCGAGGCCAAGCTCGGCTATGAGGAGGAACTGAACCCCGAGATGTTCCAGCCCCACATTGGGGTGGATGAAAGTGGCAAGGGCGACTTCTTCGGACCCCTGGTGGTCGCCGGGGTCTATGTGGACCCTACCACGGCCCGGGCCCTGCTGGAGGCGGGCGCCACGGACAGTAAACGCATCTCCTCCGACGCCCGCATCCGCCAGGTAGCCGAAACCATCCGGGAAATTCCCGGCTTGCAGGCGGATATTATTCAAATCAACCCAAAGAGGTACAACGAGTTATACGAAAAATTCGGGAACTTGAACAAGCTGCTGGCCTGGGGTCATGCCCGGGTTATCGAAAATCTCCTGGAACGGGTTCCAGACTGTCCCCGGGCCCTGAGTGACCAGTTCGCCAATCCCCGAGTTCTCGAAAAAGCCCTCCAGACAAAGGGTCAGAGCATAGAAATCCAGCAAAAGACCAAAGCCGAGTCTGACGTGGCAGTGGCGGCGGCCTCCATCCTGGCCCGGGAACGCTTTATCAACTGGCTGGACGACCAGGGAAAGGCCTACGGAATCCCCCTTCCAAAGGGCGCTTCCCGGCAGGTCAGCGAGGCTGCGGGACGCCTCGCCGAGAGATCTGGACCGGCCATTCTGGCCGAAACCGCCAAAATGCACTTCCGCACCGCCGACCCGTGGAGGTAATCCGTTAGGGCCGGTAACTTTACGACATCCTCACAAAGAACAGGTTGCGAGGACTGTATTTTAAAACATTTTAAAGGCTCAGGGATTTGCCTATGGCCTGCTACCTGCTCACAAAAGGCGCTCTCAGCAGTCTCCTTCTTTAGTTTAATTTCACCCAACTCACACCATGGCCACGATCACGAAACGCGATCTCGTCGTTAAGATTAGCAACGAGACGGGGATGACACAGCAGCAGGTTTTCGATGTCATCCAGCGCACTATCGAGAGCATTACCGCCAGCCTGGCCCACAACGACGAGGTGGTTCTCCGGAACTTCGGTTCTTTTCAGGTGAAGAAAACTCAGCCGAAAGTGGGCCGGAATCCAAACAATCCCGGCCGCGAAGTTCCGATTCCCGCCCGTGCCATCGTAAAGTTCAAACCCGGCAAGGAACTCAAGGAGCGGGTGGCCAAGGTGCTGCCGGAACTGGACAGTTGATCCACTTTAACTGAATGGCTTATCCCCGGTGCTGCTCTATGTGCGCCAGGAGCTGACTCATCGCGCCTTGGGGGAGTAAAGGGCCACTGACCGGACGATGCCGGTCCTTCCGCCGCTCGGGAAAGTCTCCCGGCTTGAGGTCTCCCACCCGGCGGATCTTTCCTTCCCGGTAGATCCAGGCTTCTCTCCGGTAGGGGCCGACCATCAGAGGATCCGTCCAGGTGTGAATGGAGAGGAGGCGGTCCGTCACTCCGGCTGCCATGTGCATGGGCCCGCTGTCCACACTTACGGTCCAGGCCGCCCGGCGCATCAGCCAGAGCAATTGCGTGAGCGAAGTCCGGCCACGCAGGTCCAGGCAAGTTTCCGGCAAAGCCAGCGGGGGTTCGGTCCCAACTCCCACCACGCAGACAGGTAGTGGGCTTTCCGAACAGAACGCTTCCACCTCGCCAAGGGAAAGCGACTTCCCCGCGCCACGGGAAAAGGGGTGCAGGAGCGTAAAGGGAGCCGCCAAGAACGCGGATTCCTTTTCCGTGAGATCCGGCGGCGGTCCCCCTTCCGGAAGGGAAAAGACCGCTGGCGGCTCCACCTTTCCGCCCGCCGCTTCGGCCAGTTTCAGGTAACGGTCCACGGCATGGACCGGCGCATCGCCCTCTTTTCCGGCCATTTTTTCCGTGTAGAAAAACGCCGCCCCCTCCCGGGCTTCGCGAAACCCGAGCACTCGCCGGGCACCGGCCGCCAGACAAATCAGTCCGCTCCGGGCCAGGCCCTGAAAGTCCACCACCAAGTCCAAGCCCCTAGGCCGCAGGGCTTGCCGGCCCCATTGGTATGCCTTCCACAACCCGAATAGCCCGCGAAAGTTCCGGCGTGGAAACGGGATGATTTCATTGATGTGGGGATTCCCCTCCAGCAGTGGCGCCCATTCCGTATTCACCAGCCAGGCGATGTGGGCGTCCGGGAGCCCGGCTCTCAAGGCTGCCACGGCCGGCAGGGCGTGAACGACATCCCCCAGGGAACTGGGTTTGATGACCAGGATCCGCTGGCAGGCGGGGGGGGAATCGCTTTCCTTGCTTGCGGTGAACCTGTGGCCGGGCGTTGTCACGCCTCTTACTTTCCCAGAGCGAGGCGATTTGCCAGCATTTCCGGGAGACCCGCCTGCACAATCTTCGTTTGGGCCTTCGGCAGATCGTATTCCAGGCGGTGGATGGTCACCTTCTGTTTATCAATGTCGTAAATGGCGTAGGACGAGCGCCAGTCTCCGTCCCGTGGCTGGCCCACGCTGCCGACATTGATGAAATATTTTTTACCCATTTCGATGTCCAGCTCATTGCCGTCCACCGCATCGACCATGTCACCCTTTACATAAAACTTCGGCGTGTGCGTGTGGCCGTAGAAACACACGGGGGTGAACTGGTAGCTGAAGCTTGCCATCGCGTCGAACTTGTTCGTCACGTAGCCCCAGGCTCCCGGGGTATCGAGCGTGGCATGCACGATGGTGAAGTCCCGCACCTGCCGGACCAGCTTGTTGTTCAGGAGCCACTCGCGGTCTTCCGGGCTCAGCATGTCGCGCGTCCATTCCAGGGCATGACGCGCCAAGGGATTCAGGCCGTTCAGTTCCGCGTCGGAGGAAGCTTCCTCATCGTGGTTTCCGCGCACCACGGGGCAGCCCATATCGCGGACGATGTTGAGGCATTCCACAGGATTCGCGTTGTACCCGACAATGTCTCCCATGCAGACAAAGTTAGTACAGTCGTTATCGGCGGCGTGGGTCAGGACAGTCTCGAGAGCCTCAAGATTGGCGTGGATATCTCCGAAGATTGCGAATTTCATTCCCTGGCAGGTGGACCTGAGGCCGCTGTTCCAACCGCGAGCCACATCGCAGCGCGCAAATCCGGAAACGGAAGCACAAGATACACTATGCGCAACGCTTTCGGCACTTTATTTGCTTCCCGCACCTCGCCCATTTAGGGCACTTCCGGCTGTCCGGAACGCTGGCGGGAGAAGCGTTCGTCCTGATTTTCCAGACCCGGAATGCGTAGCGCTTCCGGCACGTTCAACTTCACTTCCAGGTCCGCCAAGTCCCGCCGCATGGAGGGCATGTGGTGCTTCTCATCCTCGAACCACAGCATTTTCAAGTGTTCGTAGGCCTCGCGTTCCCGGCCCGGGCACTTCGCCAGCATGTATCCGTAGAAACGCGTCGTGTAGGCGGGGTGACCTTCCAGTTCCAGCGCGCGCTTGTAGGCTTCCGCCGCGCCGCAGTAGTCCTGCCTTTTTTCCCGGAGCACTTGGGCCAGGTCCATTTGCAGATCCACGCTGTCCGGCATCTGCTTGACGGCCCGGTACAGAATACCAATGCCCTGTTCGATGTAGTCGTCCGCCGCCAGGTACTGCTGGGGCTCGGTCATCGACGCATCATCGAAAACCGACGCGCTGGCGTTGGTGTGAATGTGCCAGGCGTACTTGATCCACATGTCCGTGTCCCGCGGTGTCAACAGGGCCGCGATCTCGAACTTCTTCGCCAAGTCGTCCCACTCCTGGTACTCCCAGTCACTGATGGCCATGAGCTGCCAATACAGCGCCACCACGGAGCGCATGCCGCCCAGCACCGCCATGGCGCTTTCCTGACCCAGCACATCCAGCACATTCTTAGCAGGGGGCGTGAACAGGAGGTGCGTTTCGACGAGCCGCGTCTCCAGGCGGTTCTCCAGAGGAGAACGAAGCAGGCCGCCCGCCATCAGAATGGCGATCACGAGGCCTGCTTTCTTGAGGAGCTGCTTCATCCGGCCAGGCGAGTCATCAAAATTCCTTATCCATGAACACGATCAGCGCCACAAGGAGGTAGAGCACCGTGTAAACGGCGGTCACGAGGAAGAGCTGACCCATTAGCATGGGGTCCACCGGTTCCGCCGCCGCTATGCCGTCCACCACGTTGAAGAGCGCGAAGTTCGGCACCGCCAGCACCACCAGCTTGCCCAACAGAGCCACCACCGCGTTGGCGTGCGTGTCTTCCATCAGCACTTCGTAGGTGCTCTTGTGAAAGTGCCCGATGAGGAACAGCATGGCGCTGACGATGATGGTAAACAGCGTACTTGAGGCAAAGGTGGAGAGGAACAGCGTGACCGCCGCCACCACGCAGGCCTTCAGAAAGATCGCCAGCGGCGCGTAGAGTAGAGGCCAGTGCAGTCCCTGCTTCCGCATGTCGTTCTCCATGTTGAGGAGAGTCTCAGAGTCCATCTGCGGCTGCTCCCGCAACCGGCTTAGCTCCGCGGATACCAGGATCTGTTCCTGAACGAAAAGCACCAGCGCCAGGAAGGCATACATGATGATCAAGCAGGCGCCCACCACCATGAGCACGCCCATCAACCGGCCCAACAGGTAATCCAACCGGGGCACGGGCTTGGACAAGATGGTGTAGAGCGTCCGGTCCTCCAGATCCTTCGGGATGAGGATGGCCGTGGAAGCGATCGCGAAGAGCATGGAAAACACATTCATCACCGCGAAGGACACGTCCTTCGTGCTCTTCAACTGCTGGGCCACGGTCTGTCCCGAGGGGTTGAAGTTGAAGATGACCGCCACGATCAGTCCGAAAATGAGCATGAAGTAGAGCACCTTCATCCTCAGCAACTGAGTGAAGGTAACCGTGGCCAGGCTCCAGATGCGGGAAGGAGAAATCAACGGCGGACGGACCGGGCTCGCGTCCTTCCCAGCGGATTCAGCGGTAGAGGTGGTGGTGTCGCTCATCTCAATCCTTGGCGGGTTTGGGGGCGTCCTGACGGGTCTCTTCCAGGAAGACGCGTTCCAGCGTGGTTCGCGGATGGCCCAGGGTCACCAGTTCAGCCCCCTGTTCCTCCCGGATGAGGCTCCGGATTTTCTCGATGAGGGCTTCTGAGCCGTTTTTCAGGACGATCTCCGTCTGGTCTTCCAGGGCGATCAGCTCTTTCAGGCTGCCCTCCTTGACCATTCGCCCCTGGTGAATGATGCCGATACGGTCGCACACTTCCTGAACCTGTTCCAGGAGGTGGGAACACAGCATGACGGAGGTGCCGTCCTTTTTCAGTTGCAGCACCAGATCGCGAATCTTCCGCGAGCCCGAGGGGTCCACGCCGGCGGTTGGTTCGTCCAGCACCACCAGCCGCGGGCGCTGCACGACGGCTTGCGCCAGGCCAATGCGCTGGAGCATCCCTTTGGAGTACCCGCCCAGCCGCCGGTCGCGCGCGCCGGTCAGGTCCACCATTTCCAGGAGTTCATCCACCCGTTCTTTCAGGGCTGGGCCCTTCATGCCGCAGAGTTTCCCATAAAACTTCAGCGTCTCCGCGCCCGTCAGGTATTTGTAGAAATAGGGGTTCTCCGGCAAGAAGCCCACCTGGTTCCGGCTCACCACGTCCCGGCTGTCGTTGCCGAACACGCGGCAGGTGCCCTTGGTGGGCGCCATCAGGCCCAGCACCACCTTCATGGTGGTGGATTTTCCGGAACCGTTGGGGCCGATCAGGCCATAGACTTCGCCGTCTCCCACCGTCAGGGAAAGCTGCTCCACCGCCACCAGGTAACGTTTCCTCAACGAGAGCGGAAAGATCTTGGTGAGATTCTCTATTTTGACCGCGGGGGTGCTCATCGCAGGAGGCCGGAAAGGAGGTTGGGGATACCCCTTAACTTATGGAAAACCCACGGACGTTTTCAAGCGGCGGTATCTCATGTTCCTCCTCATGGCGGATGTGGCTGCCCAGTTGGCTGTCGTGCAGATCCTGGAGAAATTCGGCCACTTCGTCTTCGTCCCCCATCACCTGCATTTCCACCCGGCCGTCGGGAAGATTCCGCACCCAGCCCACCACTTCGAATCCCATGGCGATCTGCTTGGTGGTGTAGCGAAAGCCCACTCCCTGGACTTTGCCTTCGAAAAAGAATTGTTTGGCGATCATCGGGACACGGGAGAAGCCGGTTCGTCCGCGTTTTCGGGACTGGAAGGATTTTCCTTCGCCTCTCTTAACTCCTTCATCAGGCGTTTGTTATCGACTTCCAGGGCGTCGATCTTACGCATCAGGCTCAGGATCACTTCTTCCTCACTGGTCAACTTGGACCCGTCCGCCACCTGTTTCCAGTGCCAGCCATAGTAAAATCCGCCGGCGGCCAAGGCCAACAGGATCATGATCAGCGGCAGAAGGCCTTGGAGATTCCTCATCTGAGTGGGAACGGCCCCCAAAGAATCTTCGTCAGTTTTTGCGTTTCTTCTCCTTGTCCTTATCCCCAAAGAGAGACTGCAACTTTCCGAAGAACCGGCCTTTTTCTTTTTCCTTCTCCCCGCTGCCGGCGCCGGAGGCCTGCATGGCCTGATTTTCTTCCTGGGCCTGCCGGATCAGGTTCTGGTCCTGGGTGATTTCCGGCAGCAGCACGCCGTTAAAGTCATCTGGAATACCCTCCACGTAGGAAACCGTTTTCAAGGCGAGAGGTTTTCCTCCAGGGCCGTACTCCTGGATCCGCCGGCGGATGAGTTCGCCCGTGGTGTTGTAGAGTTGCTCTTCCTGGAATTGACCGAAGCCGTTGTAAACCAGCTTGCCGCGATATTTCAGGTTTTCATCGGGCCCATAGACCAGCGTTTCCACGCCCCGGCCGTACTGGTCCAATTTCACCAACTGCCGCTCGATCAGCTCCCGGTGGGCCGAGTCGGGATCCAACAGCTCCTGGTCGGTAGGGTTCTCTTTACCCTTGTAGGTTTCCAGCGTCAGGATGCGGGTGGTATTGTCGCGGACGGATTCGGTGTAGTTTCCGTTGAGATGAACGATGGTCCGGGCCAGAATTTCAGGCTCGCCAGCTCGTTGAGAGCCTCCGCTCTGGAATTGCGCCCAGAGATTTCCCGCGCCACCCATCAGGAACAGGGCCGCTAACATCAACAATTGAAATCCGCGTCTTTTCATAACTGATACCTCCATTTCCACCTCCGCACCCTACGGGTCACGCCCACTCGCAGCAAGCCGGAACAGTAACTCATGAACTGGAACTTCCAAGACCGCGAACTCGACCTGAGCCAACGCGGCCTAATCATGGGCATCCTGAACGTCACGCCCGACTCCTTTTCCGACGGCGGCCAGTTTCTCGACACGGAAGCCGCGGTCGCTCACGCCTGCGAATTGATAGAGGAAGGCGCGGACATCATCGATATCGGGGGCGAATCCACCCGGCCCGGAGCGGACGAAGTGCCCGAGGACGTGGAAATTGCGCGCACGCTACCCGTCATTCGCGGCATCCTGGAACGCTATCCGGAAGCATTGCTCTCCATCGATACCTCCAAGAGCGCGGTGGCCCTCGTTGCCTGTGAGGCCGGGGTCCAGATCATCAACGACGTCACCGGTCTGACGGGCGATCCGGAAATGATCGAGGCCGTCCAGCAAACCGGCGCGGGCGTGGTCATCATGCACATGCGGGGAAAGCCGCGCACCATGCAGCAGAATCCGGAATATGACGACGTGGTTGGGGAAGTCCGCGATTTTCTCCAACAGCAACTGGAACGGGCCGAAGCCGCCGGAATCCGGCGCGAACAGGTGGTGCTGGACCCCGGTATCGGGTTCGGCAAGACCTTGGAGCACAACCTGGAACTGCTCCGGCGGCTCCCGGCCCTGGAGACCCTGGGTTGCCCCCTGCTGCTCGGTGTCTCAAGGAAGTCCTTCATCGGAAAAGTGCTCGGGACCGACGACTTGGAGAGCCGTTTCTGGCCGACCGTGGCGCTCACCTCCCACGCCCGGGAACGCGGGGTCCGGATCTTTCGCGTTCACGACGTGCAGGCGAACCGGGAAGCTCTGCGCATGACGGAAGCCATCCTGCACGGGGTGGCATGATGGGCCAGGGTCCGCTGGTTCTGACCCCGCTGGCCGCTCTCATGTGGTTCCCCGTTCGGGTATGTGTTATGATGGCGCGGTGGAACCTGGATTCGTTCAGCAAATTTCTGACTTCGCGGGCCGTCACTGGCGGGACGGCCTGACGATTCTGATCCTGTGGGTGGCGGTGTACTACGCTTATCTAACCTTCCGCGCCACGCGCGGCGCCCGCATTTTCCTGGGCCTGGTGGTCGTTCTACTGGCCTTGACCCTGGCTTCGGAATTCCTGGGCCTGGCGGTCATCGGATGGGTGTTGAAGAGTGTTTCCGTCTTCCTGGCCGTGGCCCTGGTCGTCATTTTTCAGCCGGAACTCCGCCGCGTGCTGGCGGAACTGGGCAGCAGCCGTTTCCTGTCTTTTAACGAAGGCGCCACGGAGTTTACCGAGCACTTTTCGGAGATCATCGGTTCGCTGGCCCACAAGCGCATCGGCGCCCTGATCGCTCTCCAGCGCGGGATCGATCTCAAGCAATATCTCGAAACTGGCGTGGAAATGGATTGCCTGCTTTCGCCAGAGCTGATTCAGACCATCTTCCACCCTAACACCGCGCTGCACGATGGCGGGGTGATCCTGCGGCTGCGGGACGAGCGCATTCTCGGCGCCGGCTGCGTGTTCCCCCTGAGCCAGCGCGAGCTGGTGGACCGCGCCATTGGCCTGCGCCACCGGGCGGCCATGGGCGTAAGCGAAGAGTCAGACGCCATTGCCATCGTGGTCTCTGAAGAAACCGGCCACATCTCCATTGCCGTGGAGGGCGCCCTGGAGCGGGATCTGGACCTCGCCGAACTGCGCCACCGCCTGAACGAACTGCTGTTCCCAAACACCGTGGATGAGGATGAAAGCTCAGACAATCTTACTGAACAACTGGAAGGCTAAGGTCGCCACCCTGATCATCGCCATCGCGGTCTGGAAACTGATCAAGCAGCACGTGGAAAAGCAAAGCGTGCCGGATTTCAATCCTTTCCCGGTGCCGGGCAACGAGCAGCCCAAAGTTCCCATCGCCAAGGCAAAGCCAAAAGGCCCCGCCCTGCCCCATTCCGTGCTCCAACCCGTTGCGGATCATTGGGTCATCCAGTATTCCGCGGGCGGTTTTGACTGGACCGCCGAAGTCTTTGGCCCGAAAGCCGCTCCCGGATTGTTACTCGCATGAGTTCTCACACCCTCCTTCCCGAAAAGCAGAAAATCTTTGGCACCGACGGCATTCGCGGCGAAGCCGGAGTTTTTCCCCTGAACGCCGAAGCCGTGGCGCAAATTGGCCGCGCCATCGCGGCGGTCTTTTTCCATGGCGCCACCTCTCCCCGTCCCGCCTGCATCATTGGCCGGGACACCCGCGCCTCGGGAGAAATGCTGGAAGCCGCCCTGGCCGAAGGGTTGACCGCTTCAGGGGTGGACGTCTATCTGGCTGGCATCGTCCCCACCCCGGCGGTCGCCTACTTGACCCAGACCCACGGGTCCCCCGCCCTCGGCATCGTGGTTTCCGCGTCCCACAATCCCTTTCAGGACAACGGCATCAAAATCTTCGGCCCGGATGGCTACAAGCTTCCCGATGAAACCGAGGACGCCATCGAGCAGACCTTCTACGAGTTGCTTGAGACCGAAAGCACTCCCGCCGGAGCCTCGTCGCCCAAGGGAACCATCATTTCCATGGAGGACGCCGCCAGCCGGTACGTGGACTTCGTAATTGGAAAATTCGGTTCCGGCGAAGGCGGCGAAGGTCCCCTGCCCTTGCAAGGTCTGAAGCTGGTCCTGGACTGCGCCAATGGCGCTTCTTACCAAACCAGCAAAGCCGCCTTGACCCGGCTCGGCGCCGAGGCCGTGACCTTTTTCGATTCGCCGGATGGAAAGAACATCAACGTGGATTGCGGATCCACTCATCCGGAAGCCATCGAAACACTGGTGCTTCAGGAAAAAGCGGACGCCGGCGTGTCACACGATGGCGACGCGGATCGCGTGCTGCTCTGCGATGAAACCGGTTCTTCCCTGGACGGCGACGAACTGCTCGCCATTGCCGCCGCTTCCTACCTGGACGAAGGCAAGCTGGCGGGCAAGACGCTGGTCGCGACCGTGATGAGCAACTACGGCCTGGACGATGTCGTTACCGAGCATGGCGGTCAGGTGCTGCGCACGCCCGTGGGCGACCGCCACGTCATCCTGGCCATGCGTGAAGGCGGTTACAACCTGGGCGGCGAGCAAAGCGGGCACCTCATTTTTCGTGACTTCAACACCACTGGCGATGGTCTGGTGGCCGCGGCCGTACTGCTGGCCATTGCTAAGAAAAGCGGCAAACCGTTGAGCGAGCTGCGGACCTTGCTGAAGAAGTTCCCGCAAGCGCAGCGAAATGTGAAAGTCTCTTCCAAACCACCCCTGGAAGAGCTGGAGGCGGCGCAACAAGCCATCTCCGAAACGGAAACCGAACTGGGTGCGGCGGGCCGGGTCCTGGTGCGGTACTCCGGCACGGAAAAGCTGCTTCGCATCCTCATCGAAGGCCGAAACGAGGCTTACATTCATCAGCAGGCCGACGCGATCGCCGGGGCCGTGCGCCAGCAGATCGGCGCTTGAGGGTATTTGTCCCCCACTTCATTTCAGATGCCTTCCCTCTTCGTTACCGGAACCGATACCGGCGTCGGCAAGACCTTTGTCACTTCGCTGATCTTGAGCGTCCTGAAGGAAAAGGGCCTGCGGGCCGCCGGCTACAAACCGCTCTGTTGCGGCGACCGCTTTGATGCCCTGGCTTTGCTGCAAACCAGCGCGGAGGACGATCCCGTCCTGACGGTCGATGAAGTCAACCCCTGTTGGTTCAAGTCTCCCCAGTCCCCCTACGCGGCTTCGCTGATTGAGAACCGGCGGGTGGATCTGGACTCCATCTATCGCGGATACGAAGCGTTGCTGGACCGGTTCGACTATGTGGTGGTAGAGGGGGCCGGAGGCTGGGAAGTCCCCCTAACGGAAGACCTGACCATGGCTGGCCTGGCGGAAAAATTCAAAGCTCCCGTGCTGGTGGTGGTGGACAACAAACTGGGCGCGCTGAACCACACCATCCTGACCGTTCAGGCTGTCCTGCGCTCCGGATTGGATTGCCGGGGCGTGTTGCTGAACCATTGCCGGCCCGACCGGGACAGCGCGTCCATTTCGAACCGGCTGGTTCTGGAAAAATTCCTGCCCGTGCCGGTGCTCGGAGAATTGCTCTACGATCAGAGTGAAGCGGACGAGGACTGGGTCACGCCGCTTTTCGAATCATGACGCCTTGGTGACCCGCCCAGTTTTCCAGCTCTGTTTCCAGCTCCACAAAGGCGTCATCGGTCAGCACGGGCGTGGCCGTTTTCCACAAGGCTTCGCCTTCCTCCGGCAGATCCAGCCAGGAACGGCAGCCACCGAATTCGGGCCGTTGCTCCAGGATCCAGGGTTCGGCCAGACGATAGACCCGCAGCACCGCCATGCGGAGTCCCAGCAAACCGGTGTAGTCAAAGCGTTCTTCCAGAACGTCCTCATTCCAGATGTGAAAGGGCTCCAGGCCTTTCACCGACTCCCATTTCGTAATGTTCGCCGCCCAGGCGATCCGAGCCGCCAAACGGATTTCCACTTTGGATTCATCAGGGTCTTCCGATCCGGCCCCCTCCGACGCCTCGCCTTCCAGGCGAAGCCGTTCGGATTGTTCGTGAAAGTAGGTCGGAAACAGGAAAAATTCGTCGTGCTCGAACTGAAATCCCCCTCTCCCTTCGGCGATGCCGCCCTTGCGTAAAATGATGCTCTGGCGCCCACTTTCCAGGGCGTCACAGACCAGTTTCCATTCTTTGAATCCCAATGACATCGCGCGAATCTTTCAGCGTTTTTTCACCATAACAGCGCCGGGACCGCTTCTCTACCGCGAATCCCTGGACGCTGGCGAAATACGTACCGGAAAATCTCAGGCGGACAGCAAGATCCCGCTGACGGTGGTGACGATGGCCACGTCACCCAAGGCATGCCAGGCAACAGGCAAGGCGAGGCCTTGGCTTCGATTGGCGATCTGCCGCCACAGATAGCCCATGGCCACCAGGAAGGTCGCCGCGGCGGCGGCATAGGAAACATACATAAAGGGCAGAAACACCAGGAAATGGAAACATCCATACGCCAGGTCCGAGAGCGTGATCCGGCGGTGCCGGGACACAAATAGCCCCCGCCAAAACGCTTCCTCCAAGATGGGATTGACCAGGCACACATAGATCGCGAGTCCATACAGTGCCGTCGAACCTTTCAGATGCACGGAAGCCAGCATCTTCAGCAGTTCGTTTCCATACCCGCTATGCTGTCCCGCGAAACTGGAAAGCCACAATCCAAACAGCAGCACGGACAAACCGATTATCGGCAAATAGAGCAGGCGTCCGCCACGCCACAGCGCTTTCAAAGACCAGCGGTCCCGGTGAACCACCAAGGCGGTGATGATAGAGCCGTGAAACGCGGCCAGCGCGATCCAGGCATTGTGCAAGAGCAGCAGTCCTATGCCAAAGGCCAGGTACGGGGCCGCCATCCACAGTTTGACCGATCCTTCCGCCCATCCGGCTCGCATATCGGGAGCTACATAGGGGCGGCTTTGAACCGCGTGCAATTCCTCCTCGTATTTCGCGTGCGTGGTGCCCATCCACTCATCCCACCAGCGGAAATAGAGTCCGTAATTTCCGCGGAAGTGCTTATGGTGAAGGTTGTGGTTGGTGGAAGTGTTCAGCCAGCGCCCGAAGCGATTGGAGGTTAGCCACTTGGGATAAAACTCGAACCCCAGGTGACCGGACACGTTGAAGAACGTCATCCACAATAGGAAGATCGCGAGCGCCAGCGGGTGCGCGGGAATGCAGAAGGCAATGACTAACACGATGCTGGCTTCCACGATCGATTCCAAGGGATGGAAGGAATACGCGGCCCACGGACTGGGATTCGTGGACCGGTGGTGGACCTGGTGCATGACGCGATAGAGCGGCCGCCAATGCATGAGCCGGTGGGTCCAGTAAAAATAGGCATCGTGTACCACAATCATCGCCACCACCGAAAAGGCGAAGTACCAGCCGCTGTGCGCGTCCAGCTTGAAATACCATTGGGTGTAAGGACGGGTGAAAGGCGCGAAGGCCACCCAGCCAGCCAGCGCAAAGATCGCTGCCGAAACAAGCGAATAGCCAACTTCCCGCTGGTAGTCTTTCCGCTTGGGAAATGCCTTCTGAACCTTCCGGAACCGGAATGACTTCGGCCAAAAGATGTAGAACGCCAAAAATACCAGACCGGCCATCCAGAGGTATCTCAGAAGCAGTTCGAGGTAAGCGGACGCAAAGAACCGGGGGAATCCGTCAAACAGACGATACATTGAGTCTTCCATGACAAGTTAACTAACGCCACGGATGCTAGGGGAAATGGCCGGTATTCGTCCAACCAAAAGCTTCGGAATGGGTCTTTCCACGGACGGCCTGCCAAATAAATGCCCCTTTTGCCTGATTTCGACCTGATTACGGCCTGTCTATTGCAAAAACTAATGGAATTTTAGTTGGCAATCGGATAGTTTCCGTTTCTCGTTCCAGCCCGGCCCGGCCGGCAATGATGGTGACAGTAGCTCAGGGGTAGAGCCCCGGATTGTGGTTCCGGTTGTCGCGGGTTCGAATCCCGTCTGTCACCCCATTTTAGGGTTGCCAGAACTGCTGAGGCTCAGCGCATAATAGGTGTTCCAAGGGGAATGACGTCCATCGAGACTCGCATTGGTTACAAATTTTGTAATTCGCTGCTTTTGGCGGAGGCGCTCACGCATCCCAGTCTCGCTTATGAGACGCAACGCCCACACTTTGATAATCAACGGCTTGAGTACTTGGGCGACGCGGTCCTCCAACTGGTCCTGACCGAAGAACTCTACCAGCTTTTCCCTGCGTTCGGCGAAGGCCGTCTGACCAAGCTCCGCTCGCGCCTTGTCTCCCGCCACGCATTACAACGCTACGCGCAGAGCATCAATCTGGGCGACTACCTCATGATGGGGAAGGGGGAAGAGGCCTCCGGCGGGCGCAAACGTCCTTCCAATCTGGCGGACGCTTTTGAGTCTCTTCTCGGGGCGATTTACCTGGATGGCGGATTTGAGAAAGCAAAAGAGGTCGTCCTGAAACTTTGTTCCGAAGCAGTCAATTTCGTGACCGAGGAACCGGAGGAGATCAATCCGAAAGGAAAACTCCAGGAACTTCTCCAGGCCATTTCCTCCGTCAGCCCCAAGTACCGCATTCTCTCCCAGGAAGGCCCGGATCACCGGAAAACCTTCAGCGCCTGTGTGGAATGGCAGGATCTGACCCTGGGCAGCGGAGCGGGCCGGAGCAAGAAAGAAGCCGAGATTCGCGCCGCCCAGGATGCCCTCGAAAAGCGCGGCTGGAAGGCCTTAACAGTATGTGAACAAGTGGTGAAAAGCCGTGGGGAAATGTGAACGCCTCGTCACAATTGCGAATATCTCCATCCTTGATTCGCACCTTTGAGAGCCTTGTTCGCAGGGCAAATTCTCACATATGCGGCTGACGATCAGGGTGTTCTAGCAAATCTGCCAAGTTATTCGCACTCCTAATACTGATATGTTTCTTTTTTGATAAAATCTCTATTCTTAGATAGAGATGTGAACAAATCGCCGGATTCGCGATTTCCAGGCCCCTGTAAGGAAAATCTGTGACGCATTAATGCGGCCTTTTGCAGAGCTTTCGCAGAGGCCCGAATCGAGAGCAATTACGCTTTCGCCGCGCTGAGAATCTGACAGGCTTCTGCCAGCACGGATTCCGTGGTCAAGCGGCTTAGATCTCCCTCGGGAGCTGAAACCGTTTTGACGCCAGGATTCTTGGGCGCCCAAATGTCTGGGTCCGTCGGACCAAAGGCCAGGACACAGGGAACTCCACTGGCGGCCGCCAGGTGAGAGATGCCGCTGTCATGCCCCAGAAAGATGGCTGCTTCACTGAGCAGGGCGGAAATTTCAGGCAAAGGCAGGTGGTGGGCATGGACGAAAGGAAGCTGCCGCTGAAACATCAGGGAAAGAAACTCGGTAATGGTGCGGTCTTCCGCTTCGCCGCTGACAATCAGAAAGGCCGAGCCGGGAAATTTGCCATGCAGGCGCTCCGCCACTTCCAGCCAGCTTTCGAAAGACCAGTTTTTGCGGGGGCTTCCGCTGCCCGGGTGCAGGGCGATCAGTTTGGTGGCTGAGGAGACATTTTTCTTCGTTTCCAGAAACTGCCGGGCTTTGGTGGCGTGTTCTGCCTTGAGTTGCAGGCGAACAAAGGGCTCTTCCAGGAACAGAGCTAATCTTTCCAGCGGCTTGGCAAGCTGCGCAGCAGCAGGCTCAGCGTCCTCGGCGGTCTCCACGCGGTGCGGACCCTCGATCAGCGTGGAGACGCCACAGCGCTCCATATTGCCCCGGAAAAAGCCATCCGGATCGTAGAGGTAGGAAACCACCACGCTGAAGCTCTTGAAATAGGCCATCAGGTCCGGATCCAAAAGTCCGGAGGGAATGAAGAAATTGGATAGCGGACCGTATTCGATGGAGCGGGTCGCATCAGCCAGGTTCGCGGCTTTGGCGAGCTCAATGGCCGGCAGGTAGCCAAGGATTTCCACGGCTGTATCGGGCAACGTGGTCCGAAGCAATTGAATCGCTGGCAGCGTCAGGATGAAATCGCCAATGGCGCCACCGCGGATGAAGAGAACTTTTCCCATACTGCGTGCGAAAGGGTCTCAGGCGGCCCGGCAGCCAGGCAGCCAGGCGTGGACGCGGGCGTAAAGGCTGGTGGATCAATTGGTGGATCAATAGAACAAAATAGCGCACAACAGCGTCACCAAACCGTATGCCGCGCCCAGGATGCAGCCGATTTGCCAGCGCTTGGGCTGATTGGTGATCCAGATAATGGCGTCGCGGAGCAGGTAGGGGAGACCCACCCAGAAGATCCCGAACAGGATCCAGGCAAACGACAGGGCCACCAGCAAAAGGCGGGAAAAGGGCGGTTGGAGAAACGCGGACTCCAGGATGGGAGACGCCACCAGGATTAAGCCCAGACCAATGGCCCGGACCGCCAGAAAGTCGCGAACGTAGTAGGAAACCAGGAAATAGCCACCCACGATGACGGCCTGGAGCAGCAATTCCAGGGTGTAAAATTCGCCCAGGTCCATCTCGGTCACCAGTACGAAGCACCAGAGGAAGTCGATGAGAAGCAGAACGACCCCGAAGGAGTAATTACGCGGCAAGGTTCTCAGCCAAGGCTTGAGCCGTTCGGAGTTGAACAACGCGCCCAAATGCGCCGCGAGTAAAGCCAGCCCCACCAAGATGCCCACCGATTTCAAACTGAGACTGTAGGCCGTATCGAAGAGAAACTTGGTCATGGGAGGGTCAAAAAGTCGGGTTCCTTTAGCGCAATGCGCCGCGTGGCGAAAGACGTGAAGCAGAGATTAGTTGGCCGTAATCGCGTCCCCGTAGAGGGTGAATCCGGTGGTTTCGAGAACGCGAATTTTCAGAATCTGGCCGGTTAAGCGGTCCGCCGGACCTTCAAAGATGACAATTTTGTTGGCCGTGGTCCGGCCGGACAGACGGCTGGCATTGGTGCGGCTGGGGCCTTCGCAGAGAACTTCCACCTCTTGGCCGACCAAGGCGCGGTTCTTGGCTGTCGCGATGCGGTTTACCACCGCCAGCAGGTCCTGGTTCCGCTCTTCTTTAACGCGTTCCGGCAACTGTTCGTCCATTTCGGCTGCCGGGGTGTCCTTGCGCTTGGAGTAGCGAAAGATGAAGGCATTATCGAACGCGATCTCTTCCGCCGCCCGGCGGGTGGCCTGGTAATCCTCCTCGGTCTCACCGGGAAACCCGACAATGATGTCGGTCGTAATCGAGATGCCGGGCCGGGCTTCGCGCATCTGGTCGCAGATTTCCTTGAACCGCTGGTACTTGTAGGGCCGGCGCATGGCCTTGAGGATGCGGTCGGAACCGGACTGAAGCGGGAAATGCACGTGATCCGCCAGCTTCGGCAGGTAGGTGAAGGCGTTGATCAAGTCTTCGCGATAGCCGATGGGGTGGGGGGAGGTGAAGCGGATCCGTTCGATCCCTTCCACTTCATGCACCGCTTCCAGGAGCTGAACGAAAGGGCTCTTGCCGTTCTCGCGGGAAAATTCCGTGCGGCCGTAAAGGTTGACGATTTGGCCCAGCAAAGTGACTTCGCGCACGCCGCGAGAGGCCAGGTGACGCACTTCTCCCACCACTTCTGCGATGGGCCGGCTGCGTTCCGCGCCCCGGGTGTAGGGAACGATGCAGAAACTGCACTTCATGTTACAGCCCTGCATGATGGACACGAACTCACTGACCTGGAACGGCTTGTCCAAGTGGTCGCGAATGGTGTTCTGGGAAGACGTTTCCTCGTCCGTATCCACGATGGAGTAGCGCGGATCGTTCATGTGGCGCTCCGTGCGGTGCTTGAGCAGCGCCTCCACGTGATCGACCACCCGGTGGTATTTCTGCGTTCCCGCCACCAGGTCCAGGTGCGGCAATTCGGAAAGCAAGTCCGCGCCCCGGCTTTGGGCCATGCACCCGAGGAAACCGTAGACCACATGGGGCCGTTCTTTGCGCAGGTGACCCATCAGGCCCATCTTCCCCAGGGCCTTTTGTTCCGCTTGGTCCCGGACGCTGCAGGTATTAATCAGAACCACGTCCGCTTCCTCTTCGGTTTTCGTGATGGCATAGCCCCGGTCCACGAACATGCGCGCCACCTGTTCGGAGTCGCGCTCGTTCATCTGGCAACCGTAGGTTTTGAGAAATACCTTGGGCATGGTGCTAACTATACCGCTTCCCTA
Source organism: Verrucomicrobiia bacterium (assembly GCA_030427505.1). Taxonomy (GTDB): domain Bacteria; phylum Verrucomicrobiota; class Verrucomicrobiia; order Verrucomicrobiales; family DEV007; genus JAUICH01. The sequence goes on along the minus strand of JAUICH010000034.1, from coordinate 19,276 downwards.
ATTCCGGGGTTCAACCTTCCAACTTTCCGGTTCCAGGCCGGACGTTGGGAGGGGAGTATGATCCGCGTTTTTCCCGCGGAAACAAGCGGACGAATCCGGAAAACTGACGCCGGGAACTGGGCGAAGACCCGGCGATGGAATTTTCAGGCGCTGAACCGGCGCCGTTTTGGAGTAAAGTAAGCGATCTTAGATATCGGAAACTTCGAATCAAAATTCCGAGCCACGCTTTGCAGGACTCCATCGACAGTTTCATCCTGTATCTCGCCACCGAGCGCGGGTTGTCAGACAATTACCAACTTTCCATCCGCCTGATCCTGGAAAAGTTCGGCGAGTGGCTGGCTGACGAGCAACGGGTTTCCAATCCCTCAGAGGTTAAGCTGGAACATCTTACCGGGTACCTGTCCCGCAGGAAGAAAGACGGGCTCTCCGCGGGAAGCCTCCGGCTGCAGGTGATCGCGATGAAGATTTTCTTCCGCTTTCTCCATGCCCGGGGAAAGGTTCCAGCGGACGTGGCGGATGCCGTGCAATCGCCCCGGCTGGAAAAATACCTGCCCGAAACGCTGAACGAGCCCGCGGTCGCGCGGATTCTCGAGTCGGTCGACATCGCGGCGCCACTGGGCCGGCGGGACCGGGCGATTTTGGAAATGCTCTATGCCTGCGGTCTCCGAGCCTCCGAACTGACGGGTGCGAAGCTGGAGAGCCTGGACACCGACGAGCGGCTGATCCGGGTGACCGGCAAAGGGAATAAGACGCGAATCGTTCCCGTGGGGCGCCAGGCCCTGTCCGCCGTGGAAGACTACGTTGAGAACGAGCGTCCCAAGCTGGTGAAACGCCGGTCCGGCAGCGAAATCTTCCTGTCCGTCCGGGGCGGCAGGATGACCACTACCCGTCTCTGGCAGATCGTGAAAGAACGCGCCCGGATGGCCGGCGTGGATCTGAACGTGTATCCCCACCTGCTGCGTCATTCCTTTGCCACGCACCTGCTCGAAAACGGCGCCGACCTGCGGGTCATCCAGGAACTTCTCGGGCACGCGGACATTTCCACGACTCAGATTTACACCCACGTCGACCAGAAGCGTCTGCGCCGGGTGCACCAGCAGTTTCATCCCCGTTCCTAGCCCGCGGAATGTTCAAAACCTGTGGACATCCCGCCGCGTGATCGACAGGCTGCTTCCGGTCGAGTTTCCCGCGATGAACGTTCACCACCTGGAGCTGTTTTACTACGTTGCCAAGTTCGAAGGCATCACCCAGGCGGTGCGCAAGATGCCCTATGGCATCCAGCAACCGGCGGTCAGCGGCCAGATCCTGCAACTGGAGCGGGACCTGGGAGTGAAACTCTTTCACCGGCGGCCCTTTGCCCTGACGCCGGCGGGAGAAGAACTCTATGATTATGTCTATCCCTTCTTTTCCCAGCTACACCAGGTGGCGAGCCGCCTACGGGGGGAGGAAAGCCAGCATCTCCGGCTGGCGGCCTCCGCCACGGCATTGACGAGTCATCTGCCGAAGGTCCTGGAAATCATTCGCGAAGAATTTCCGAACCTGCGCATCACCCTGAAAGAAGCCTCACCGGAAGACGTGGAGGTCTCTCTGCAGAAGCAGGAATCCGATGCCGCGATTTCCTTGCTCTACAAGAGCGTGGCGCCGGGCATCCGGGCGCACAGCCTGCTGGAGTTGCCGATCATCCTGATTGGGGGCAAGGAACGGAACTCTCTGACCTTTTCTCAACTGGCGAAGAAAGCTGTCGATGGGGAGATCCGGGAGCCCTTGATCGCCCTGCCGCCGACGGACACCGCGACGAAACTCTTCCAGGAAACACTGGGACGAAAGGGCCTGCGCTGGAATCCCCAGGTGGAAGTCAGCACCCTGGAACTGGTGCAGTCCTATGTGGCCAATGGCTTCGGATACGGCATCACCGTGGACGTGCCGGGCATCAAGTTCAGCCCGCGAGTCCGCCGCATTCCAGTGGAAGGGGTGCCGCCCCTGGTGGTGGGTCTGCTGCACATGGGCGATCTGAAGCCCGTGGCGAAACGTTTCGCCGAGTTAGCGATGGACTATGCCGAGCGTCTGTCCGGCAGGGAAAATTGAAGCCGATTTCAGGTTGACGGAAGGGGGGTCCGTGGCGCATTGGCGGTATCTTCGACCGCATGGCCATCAACGCGCTGATCTTTGACTTTGACGGACTCATCCTGGACACGGAAACACCCGTTTTCGAGGCGTGGCGGGACTGCTATGCCGCTCACGGCCAGACCCTGGCCCTGGAAGAATACGTAGGCTGCGTGGGGAGCGATTTTGGGCGATTCAGCCCAGCCAGCCAGCTGGAGTCTCTTCACCAGGAGACCATCAATTGGAGCTTCTGGGACCAATGGCGGTCCGAGCGGGTGTGGCGGCTGGTGATGCAAAAGAAGGCGTTGCCCGGAATCTTCAACCTGCTGGAGGAAGCCCGAATGGAAGGATTTCCCTGCGCGGTGGCCTCCAGTTCGCCCCGCCGGTGGGTGGAGCCTTTGCTGCAGAAACTGGAGATCCGGGATTTTTTCAAAGCCGTCCGGTGCCTGGACCACGTGGCCCGGCCCAAGCCGGATCCGTCCCTGTTTCTGGCGGCGGCCGATGCCCTGAACGTGCCATCCGCGGAGGCCTTGGTGCTGGAAGATTCGCTGAACGGTCTTTTGGCGGCTAAAGCGGCGGGGAGCCCCTGTGTCGCGGTGCCAAACGCCATCACCCGCCATCTCGACTTTCAGGGTGCGGCGGCCCGGCTGGAGAGCCTGGAGGGCGTTAGCCTCCAGCAGTTGAGGGAGCTGGGCAGTGCTCCAGTGCCCACAGCGTCTTGATGGTCTGGACTGCGGCGGGGACGTTGTGCACCCGGAAGAGTTGAGCGCCCGCCACTACTCCCCGGGTCAGGCAGGCCACCGTCCCGGCGTCTCTTTCTCTGGGATCGGGCAGGTTCAGCACGTCCCCGATGACCGTTTTCTGGGAAACCGGCACCAGGACCGGCCGGTTGAAGGCGACGATTCGTTCCAAGTCGCGATAGACCTTCAGGTTGTCGTCTCGCTGCTTGGCAAAGTCGATGCCCGGGTCCAACAGCGTGGCTTGGGGATCCAGGCCGGCCTCTGAAGCCAGGGCGAGTTTTTCCGCGAAGAAGTCCTCCAGGGCCCCGCAAACGTCCGCGTACTGCTGTCCAGTGTGGGGTACCTTGGGCAATCCCACGGTGTGCATGATCAGCAGAGCCGCGCCATGGGCGGCACAGAGACGGGCGTTCCGGCTGTCCGGCAGGCCTCCCATGTCGTTAAGGAGATCGCCGCCTTCTCCCAACACGCCCTCGACCACTTCCGGTCTCCAGGTATTGATGGAAAGCAGCGGCGGCCAGAGCTGCTCCGAGTCCAGAGGCGGTCCCGAAAATTCCGCCACCAGGGCTGGAAACGCCCGAATGAAAGGCAACAGACGGGCGATTTCCTCCTCTGGCGAAATGGGACCCCGGTTGGTGCGGGCGGATTCCGCGCCGGCGTCAATGACGTCCGCCCCGCTGCGGAGCGCGTCCCGGGCTTGGGAGAGCGCCTCCGTGGGGTCCAAGGTGCCGTCTCCGCAGAACGAATCGTCATTGATATTTACAACCGCCATAACGAGAGGACGGCGGGGAAACCGGATTTCCCGGTCTTTGATCTTGAGCGAGATAGGGGTCGTAGAGGCCATTGGGCGGGAGAATTCGGACTCCGCGGAAGAATATACTTGCGTTACTGCCATAAAATCCCCGAATGTCGCGAGATTGGAGTTGCCAAAGAGCTGAAAAAGTTTTTAAAAGAACCCGTGATGAAACAAGTTTTCGCAGTAATTACCGCGCTGGTGCTGATGCCGGCTCTGAACGCCCAGGCTTGGATTGGTGGCCCCTGGAGTAATGGAAGTTACAATCAGACCGGAGACGATGGGGTCTATGAAGCCATCGCCACCACAACCAATGGCGTGGGCATGTATCGCTGGGCTGTCCGGAACAACTCTTCTTCCATCCCGGCTCCGGCGGACGCTACCGCGGCACTCCAGCAAAGCAACGTCCAGTTCGGAGGTTTGATCGCCGCCGCTAACTCCAACGTGTGGTACTACAAAGGCGTGACCTACTACGGCCGCTGCTTCGGTATCGTGAATTCCGGAATGAAAATCGTTTCCGTGACGGGGAATGCCTCCACGGATGGCCTCGACAATGCCGGTAACAGTATTAACGGAGTGACCTTGTCTGGCCCGAATTCGACGCTCGACACGCCCCAGCCGCAAACGGTTGCGGTCTCCGTGACCGACACGAACAGCACCGGAAACGCTGTGACGGGTTTTGACAACGACCTTGGCGACCAGTCAACCCAGAACATTAACCCCGGTTCACTGGGTGGAAACATTCGCTACGCGAATTCCAGCTTTGTCGCGCACTTCACCACCAAGAATCCTCAGGTGACCTTCAAAGGCAAAGGGGTCGTTTCTTTCAACGGCCTGCCGGATGACAGTGAGGCTTATTTCTTCGACGGTGTTTCCGATGGCACTACCTACCAGATCAACGACACCCTTAATGGGCCAAATGGCGAAGCCATTTCCACCGACCGGGACTTGGACAATCAGGATGTGGCCGTTTCGATCCATGCCGAGTTCTACGGGGACAGCGAGAATTTCAGCCAGCATGGCCACAAGAGGAAATTCATCGTGTTCGGTTCTCAGGTCTCCTTTACGGTCACACCGTAATCGGACCCGTCTTGGAGGGGGTGAAACACGCATCAGCGCTTTTCGCCCCTATTTGGCTTTCGTTGAAAGCTGAAGCAAAATTTCTTTAGTTGCTCCGTAGCCGCGCATCGTAAAAAGGTGCGCGGTCTCTTCGTTAGTGGAGATCCCACCTGTTCCCCTCACCGAATGAAACCCCCAGTACTTCGGCCGGCAATCGCCTCTTTTCTTGGGCTGTCGGTAATCGAGATCATGGTGGCGGTCGCGATTCTTGCGATCCTGGTTTCCATCGGGGTGCCGTCCTACCGGTCTTTCATCCGCAAAGCGGAAAAGGCTACCTGCCTCAGCCAGATGCGCCGCCTTCACACCGGGTTTGATTCCTATCTGCTGGAAAACAACCATTGGCCACAGATGCCTCGCAAAGCGATAGACTTTGAAGAGGCGGAATTTTGGGGCTGGTGGGTGAAAGAAATGATGGCCTACGGGTGCGCGGAAGAAGACTGGATCTGTCCTTCCGACGAGCGCCGGAAGGAGTCGGATGACGACTACGGAAGTTCCTACGTACCCACTCTTTTTGATTCACACGCCTTTTCTCCTCACCGTTATCCACAGCCCTGGCTGGTGGAACGCGCAGATTTCCATGGCCGGGGCGGTCATGTCATGATGGCGGACGGGTCCATTCACACCCAAATGGACGCTTTGGTGACGGGAAACCGATAGTAAACTCTATCAGATTCCGGAGAATGGGGCCGGGACAGGGGCTGAAAGCGATCCTGCTCAGGACTTGTGAATATCCTGGAGCGTCCGGACTTCCACGGAGGCATCCCGAAGCGATTGGATTGCCAGCAGACTGGCCTTGGCGGCGCGCAGCGTGGTGATCGTCGGAATACGGCGGGCGACCGCCGCGCCACGGATCTTCACTTCGTCTTGCCGGGGTACCCGGCCGCTGGGTGTGTTGATCACGAAAGCGATTTCCTTGTTCTTGATCATGTCCAACACGTTTGGGCGGCCTTCCGAAAGCTTGTGCAGCCGGTGAACGGGGACGCCAGCCTCGTCTAGAGCTTTCGCGGTTCCTGAGGTCGAAAAGATGGTGAAACCCAAGCGAGCGAAGTCCCGGGCGATCTCCACCACGTCCGGTTTGTCACTGTCCTTAACGCTGACAAAGATGTTCCCGGAGAGGGGCAAGGGGTAAGACGCCGCCATCTGGGATTTGGCGAAGGCCATGCCCATTTCGGTATCGATACCCATTACCTCGCCGGTTGACTTCATTTCCGGACCCAGGGCGATGTCCACGCCCGGGAACTTGGAGAAAGGGAAGACCGCTTCTTTCACGGAGAAGTGCTTCGGCACAATCTCCTGAGTGAAACCGAGGTCCTTCAGCTTTTCCCCCGCCATGACTTTGGCGGCCAGTTTGGCCAGCGGCACGCCAATGGCTTTGCTGACAAAGGGCACGGTGCGGGACGCGCGCGGGTTGACTTCAATGACGTAGAGTTCTTCGTCCTTGACCGCGAACTGGATATTCATCAGACCGCTAACTTCGAGGGCCTGAGCCAGCGCCTTGCTCGCGTCCATGATGGTGCCCTTCACCTCTTCGGAAAGTGAGAATGGCGGAATCACGCAGGCGCTGTCGCCACTGTGAATGCCAGCTTTTTCGATGTGTTCCATGATGGAACCGACCACGGTGGTTTCGCCATCGGAAATGCAGTCCACATCCACCTCGACTGCGTCTTCCAGGAAGCGGTCGATCAGCACGGGCCGCTCCGGGCTGGCCTTGACGGCGGTGTCCATGTAGTGGCTCAGCTCGTCATCCTGATAAACGATCATCATGGCCCGGCCGCCCAAAACAAAAGAGGGCCGCACCAAGACCGGGTAGCCGATGCGTTCGGCCACGCACAGGGCTTCCTCCCGCGAAGTGGCCGTACCCGCCGGCGCCTGTTTCAGGTTCAGGCGGTCCAACAGGGCGCTGAAATACTTCCGGTCCTCCGCGAGTTCGATGCTGCGCGGAGAGGTTCCGATGACCCGGACACCGTTCTTTTCCAGGTCCGCCGCGAGGTTCAGGGGGGTCTGACCGCCAAACTGGACGATAGCCCCCCAGCACTCTTCCTGCTCGTAGATGTTGAGCACGTCTTCCAGGGTCAGAGGCTCGAAGTAGAGCTTGTCGCTGGTGTCGTAGTCCGTGGAAACCGTCTCCGGGTTGGAATTCACCATGATGGTTTCGAATCCCAGTTCTTTCAGAGCAAAGGAGGCATGGACGCAGCAGTAGTCGAATTCGATACCCTGGCCGATCCGGTTTGGTCCGCCCCCAAGAATCATGATCCGTTTTCTGTCGCCCCCACGGGATTCGTTCTCGTCTCCGTAGGTAGAGTAGTAGTAGGGGGTAAAGGCTTCGAACTCCGCGGCACAGGTATCCACCAGCCGGTAGGTCGGGACGACACCCTGACTTTTCCGCCGTTGCCGGATCTCGGTTTCCGAAAGTCCTTTCAGGTGGGCGAGTTGCCGGTCCGAGAAACCGAGCCGCTTGACCCGGCGGAAATCGATCTCCGCGCCAGAGGAGGCAATCTTTTCTTCCTCAGCTGCTATCTGGCGCAGGTTTTCCAAGAACCAGGGATCGATGCTGGTCAGTTCGTGAATATCTTCCACCCGCATCCCGACCTGGAAGGCCTGACGGATGTAAAAAATACGCTCCGCGTTGGGAACGATCAGCTTGGTCCGGAGCTCGTCGGGATCCAGTTCGGACTTTGGATCCTTGCCGTCGGCGCCAAAGCCAAAGCGTCCGGTTTCCAAGGAACGCAGCGCTTTCTGCATGGCGTCCTTAAAGGTCCGGCCAATGGCCATGGCCTCGCCCACGCTTTTCATCTGCGTGGTCAGCGTGGTGTCGGCGCCCTGGAATTTTTCGAAGGTGAAGCGCGGAATTTTCACCACGCAGTAGTCGATGGTGGGCTCGAAACTGGCCGGGGTTTCGCGGGTGATGTCGTTGCGCAACTCGTCCAGTGTGTAACCGACGGCGAGTTTGGCGGCGATTTTCGCGATGGGGAAACCCGTGGCCTTGGAAGCCAGCGCGGAGGACCGGGAAACGCGCGGGTTCATCTCGATGACCACCATGCGGCCATTCTCTGGATTCACCGAAAACTGAATATTCGAGCCACCGGTCTCCACCCCGATCTCGCGGATGACGGCAAAGGAAGCGTCCCGCATGAGCTGGTACTCTTTGTCCGTCAAAGTCTGCGTCGGCGCCACGGTGATGGAGTCCCCGGTGTGCACCCCCATGGGATCGAAGTTTTCAATGGAGCAGATGACGACGCAGTTGTCATTGCGGTCCCGCATGACCTCCATTTCGAACTCTTTCCAACCCAGGAGCGATTCCTCGACGAGCACTTCGCTGACGGGGGACAGGTCCAGCCCGCCGGAGACAATGTCTTCGTACTCTTCCTGGTTGTAGGCGATGCCGCCGCCCGATCCGCCCAAGGTGTAGGCCGGACGGATAATGAGGGGAAAGGACCCGATCTCCTCCGCGATCTTGCGGGCATCTTCCATGTTGTGAGCCACGCCGGAGCGGGCCACGTCCAGCCCGATTTTGAGCATCGCTTCCTTGAAAAGCAGGCGGTCTTCCCCTTTTTCGATCGCTTCGGCGTTGGCGCCGATGAGGCGAACGCCCAGCTTTTCCAACGATCCGCGGCGCGCCAGTTCCATGGCCGCGTTGAGGGCCGTTTGACCGCCCAGAGTAGGGAGAAGCGCATCCGGCTTCTCCTTCTCAATGATCTGTTCGATGATGTCCGGGTCGATCGGCTCGATGTAAGTCCGGTCAGCGAACTCCGGGTCGGTCATGATGGTGGCCGGGTTGGAATTCACCAACACCACCGTATACCCCTCTTCCGAAAGCGCTTTGCAGGCCTGGACGCCTGAATAATCGAACTCGCAACCCTGACCGATAACAATGGGACCCGACCCTATTAGCAGTATTTTTTCAATCGTGGTGTCCCTGGGCATTGAGCAATATGTGGCTGAATTACTTGCATTGACCTATCGGCTTGTAAAGAACCAAGCTGGCGAGGCGTCTCGCCGAGTCAAAGACCTTTCTTTTGCTAAAAGACCGGTGCGGCCTATGCTTGTAAGCAAATTGGCAACCGTGCGGCTCTTCAACTGAAAAAAAGCTGGGTGTAACGCTGAACATGCTGAAGCTGCTTCAAACAACGGGCCAAACGGCGTCTGTGGGACTGAGTTATCTTGGTCAATTGGCTTCCCTGCTGAGGGATTTGGTATGCAGTCCGTTCATCGGGAAGGTGCGTTGCCACCTCATTGGCCGTCAGATTGTTTCGATCGGATTTGGTTCTCAGTTGGTCGTCATCGTGACCGGAGCATTTACCGGCGCGGTCTTCGCGGCGCAGAGTTACTTTAAGTTTAACGATTTTGGGATCGAATCGGCCGTAGGCGCCGTGGTTTCCATCGCGATGTGCCGGGAACTGGGCCCGGTGCTCACCGCGCTGATGGTGTCAGGACGGGTGGGGGCTTCGATGGCGGCGGAAATCGGCACCATGAAGGTGACGGAGCAGATTGACGCGCTCCGCGTCATGGGCGTGCATCCAGTGGACTACCTGGTGCTCCCCCGGGCGGTGGGGCTGCTTTTTTCCATGCCGTTGCTGGTGGCGGAGTCCATCGGCTTCGGCATACTGGCATCGCGAATCATGTGTGTGCATGGCTTCCACATCCCGGAAGCGTGGTATTCCCACCACGTCAGAGCCCACACGGATCTCTACGACATCAGCATCGGCATGATCAAAGGGTTCGTTTTTGCGGGCTTGATCGTACTGGTTTCCTGTCACCAGGGCCTCACCGCCAGCAACGGCGCGGTGGGTGTTGGAAAAGGCACGACTTCCGCGGTGGTAATCGCTTCCCTGGCCGTATTGATTTTTAATTTTTTCCTCAGTCTTCTTCTAAACCAGTTGTCTCCGTTAGGTTCGGGTTGATAGCCCGTATGCCTGAAACCGGATTTATTTTCACTCTATGGAATCCCCGGATAAGACCGAGCGCCAGCCCTGCGCGGAGAACGGGGAAATGGTGATCGAAGTAAAAGGCCTGAAGAAAAAGATCGGGTCTCAGGTCATTCTGGATGGGGTGGACTTGTCGATTCGCCGGGGGGAAACCATGGTGATCATTGGCCAAAGCGGTGAAGGAAAGAGTGTATTGTTAAAGCACTTGGTCGGCTTGATGACGCCGGATGAGGGGAGCATCAAGATCGACGGAGAAGAGATCGTCGGCGTGCCCGAGCGCCGGATGAGCGCGATCCGGAAGAAGATCGGCGTGCTGTTTCAAGACGGAGCGCTGTTCGACTCCATGACCGTGGCGGAGAACGTGGCCTTCCCCTTGCAGGAGAGTGGTATCAAGAAGCGCCAGGAGCTGTTGGAAAGAGTCACCCATGCCCTCTCCCTGATGGGGTTGGAGGCCCACATGGCGAAAATGCCGATCAACATTTCCGGCGGCATGCGGAAGCGGGCGGCCCTGGCCCGGGCCATCATCACCCAGCCGGAGTGTATATTGTATGACGAACCTACGTCTGGCCTGGACCCGGTGGTTTCCGACAGCATCGACCGTCTGATCCTGCGCATGCAGAAGGAGTTGTGCGTGACGTCCATCGTGGTGACGCATGACATGAGGAGCGTGCAACACGTAGCCGACCGGGTGGCTTATTTGAAAAAAGGTAAGATTTACTTTCTCGGCACCCCGGAGGAGCTGAGAAATTCCACTGACCAAGTGGTGCAGAACTTCATTCAAGGCGTTTCCGAGAATGGAAATGGCTCCAATTCCGGGGTATCAAACGGGGTTGGTCTGACACCGGTAAGCCCGCAACCAAACTGAACTCATTTTCATGGCCGAAGCACTCCGTAAAGAACGCACCGAAGTATTGGTGGGCCTGTTTGTCTTGGTGGGCCTGGCCATCTTGGGTGCTTTGATCCTGCGTTTCGGAAGATTCAGCGACAGCCTGAAAGACCGCTACAGCATCACGGTGTCGTTTCCGGACGCGGAGAGCGTGGTGAGCGGCGCGCCGGTCCACATGGGGGGAGTGAAGGTGGGGTCCGTGGCGGCGAGTCCCAGCCATAACGAGGATTATACCAAGGCCATCATCCCATTGAACATCGACGACGGCGTTCAGATTCCACTGGGTTCGAAGTTTTCCATCGCCACCAGTGGTCTGATGGGGGATACGCTCATCAAGATTCAGCCTTCACAGGCCAAACAGTATGTGGACCCCGGTATGTTGGTGGATGGCGATCCCGGCGCCGGGTTGGATAAGCTCCAGGAAAATGCCCTGGTTATCACCAAGCAGGTTCAGGACGTCCTGGACGACATCAAGCTGGCCATCGTGGACATACGGGGAGCGGTTCAGAGTCTGGATAACACGTTCCAGAAAATCGAAAACAACCTGGTGGGGGAGGAGAACCTGGAAAACTTCAAAGGCACGCTGTCTGAGCTGAAGCAAAGCAGCCAAAACATCCGGGAAGCCAGTGAGACGCTGGGCCCGCTTCTGACCGATGGGCGGGACGCCATTGCGGAGGCGAAAAGCGCCTTCGAGAAAACTGGCGACGTCATGGAAACCGCCAAGGAAGTCGTGGCCAAAGCCGGACCCGCCGTGGAAGGACTGGAGCCGGCGGTAGAAGAACTGAACGCCACGCTGAAGAACGCCAACGACACCATCAACCGGATCAAGAGTGGTGAAGGAGCCGCGGCGGCCCTCATCTCGGATCCCGAACTTCGGGATAACCTGGAGCGCTTGATCGCCAATCTCCGGGAGCATGGCATCCTGGGTTACAAAGATGACGCGCCCTCCAGTCTCCCGGCGCCGCAGACGGAGAAGAAAGCGGCCCAGCCGGAAGAAAAAGAGAAAAAAGGTCTCTTCAATTTTCTGAAACGCCAGGGCTGATCCTTAGAACGAGCCCTGATGGCGACTGACGCTCCCTCCTTCCGTGAGGGAGGCGGACTGCCTTTTCACTTGAAACGGGCGTTTTTTAGGATAACACAACCTACCGCAGTCCTCGGGGGGCCGGCCCGGTCATCGCCAGAGTCCCGTCGTTGCGGGAATCTGTTGTAGGCAAACCTGATGGGTGACGAAGAACTGGCTTATGCGATCTTGACGCCACACACGGTCCGCAAATCACGCACTGGCATCATCTTGTCACGATTGATTTCGCGGAGCGGTCTGGATTGTATCGCCGCCAGAATGTTCGCGCCAGGCGAAGCGCTCACCCAAGGCTTCGCGGAAGCAGTCAGCCACTCCAGCTCTCCGGAAACGTGGCGATTTCTGTTGGCCGATTACATCCGGACCCATTTTGTCAATCATCCGGAGCAGGGGAATCGTCACCGCGTTCTGTTGCTGGTCTTCCGGGGGCCGGACGCCGTGAACCGCATCCGTAAATTGACGGGAGAAACCGGCGCGGAATTTCAATCCGGCCGGACCCTGCGGGACAGCTTTGCCGAACACATTACGGACGCGGACGGGAATACGTTGTTCTATGAACCGGCTTTGATCGTGGGAAATACCGCGGAGGAAGTCAGGGAACACCTGCTGCTGTGGACGGCGTTCGCGGAATCCGATGGCGGGCTGCTGGAAGATGTCCCCCAATCCGCTGGGGAAATCGACAAGCCCGTGGAACGGACCCTGGCGCTGATCAAACCTGACAATTTTCGTTTTCCCAACCGGCGGCCTGGCGAGGTTCTGGACGTTTTTTCGCAATCAGGGCTGAACCTGATTGCCTGCCGGTTGCACCACATGAGCGTGGCGGAAGCCGAGCGGTTCTATGGCCCGGTGTTACACGCGCTGCGGGAGTCTTTTAAAGATACCTTCGCCCGGGAACTGGGCGACTTGATCGAGGAACACTACGGCGCCGAACTCAGCGACGAAGAACGGAAGCAACTCGGTGAAACCGCCGGCCCCATCATGGGCCGGAAGCACTGGGAAAAGCTGGTCCGCTTCATGGCGGGCGCCACCTCCGCCGATGTGGAGAACGAAACCGAACGGCAAGCCCCCGGCACGGCTCCGCTGCTGTTGCTGGTGTTCGAAGGGCCGGACGCCGTGAGCCGCATCCGGCAACTGCTAGGCAGTACCGATCCGTCTCGGGCCGCCATCGGCACGGTGCGGCGGGAGTTTGGCGAAAGCGTCATGATCAATGCCGGCCATGCCAGCGACTCCCCGGAAAACGCCGCCAACGAGATCAGACTCCTGAACCCGGGCCAAGACGACTTAACGCCTTTCATCCAGGACTGGTATTCGGGCGATTTTGGTAGTAAGCAGCGGCTGGTCAACCGGATCTCCAAACTCTTTCACAATCAACAAGGCTGATTGCCCCTATTTTTCCCCTAGAAATAAACAAGCACCATGGACGTCATCGCACCCAACATCGCTGAAATATCCCCTTCACTGACCCTTTCCGTAAGCAATCAGGCTCGCAAATTGAAAGCCGAAGGAATCGACGTCTGCAGTTTCGGAGCTGGGGAGCCGGACCTGGACACGCCGGAGTTTGTAAAAGAAGCCGCCATTCAGGCCATTCGTGACGGCCATACCAAGTACACCGCGAACAAAGGCATCCTGGAACTGCGCGAAGCCATTTCGGAAAAGCTGTTGCTGGACAACGACCTGGAGTATTCGCCGGAGCAGATCATCGTCAACTGTGGCGCGAAGTACTCGTGTTACGAGGCCATTCTGGCCTGCTGCGGCGCGGGTGACGAGGTCATCATTCCGGCACCCTACTGGACCAGCTACCCGGAAATGGTAAAGCTGGTGGGCGCTCAGCCCTACATCGTCCAGACCGAACGCTCCAACGGTTGGAAGCTGACCGCCGAGCAGTTTGAAGAATCCATCAGCGGCCGGACGAAAATGCTGATTCTGAACTCGCCGAACAACCCGACCGGTTCCGTTTACAGCCGGGAAGAGTTGGAAGCCATTGGCGAAGTGGCGGCTTCGGAAGACATCCTGATTCTCTCTGACGAAATTTACGAGAAGCTCATCTACAACGGCAAGGAGCACGTCAGCATCGCTTCCCTGAGTGACGAGTTGAAAGATCTGGTGATCACGGTCAACGGGTTCAGCAAGGTGTATTCGATGACTGGCTGGCGTCTCGGCTACGTGGCCGCGCCGCAGAAAGTCGTGGATGCCATCGATACCATTCAGAGCCATACCACTTCCAACGTGACCAGCTTTGCTCAGTATGGCGCCGTGGCGGCGCTGAAGGGGGATCAGCAGATCGTTCAGGACATGGTGGAGGAGTACGACATTCGCCGCCAGTACATGCTGAACCGGCTCCAGGGCATCAACAATGTGAATGTGGTGGAACCGGACGGCGCGTTTTACTTCCTGGTGGACACCACGCAGGTGGGGCTGACCTCGCTGAACCTGACGGAGAAACTCCTCAGCCGGTACCATGTGGCGGCGGTTCCGGGCGCGGCCTTTGGTTACGACCAGTCCGTGCGGCTCAGCTACGCGACGGGCCTGGACATCATCAAGAAAGGCCTCGACCGGTTCGAGGAATTTTGCCTCTCCCACTAAGGAAAGAATTCTAAAACGGAAAAGCTTTCGCGAGGCGCTGTTCTTGCGGAAGCTTTTTTGCGTACCCGCGAATTCGTTGGTGGAGATGAATAGTTGAACTATGTTTTGCGTCGAAAACCGCAACCAATGAAATCACTATCCCTCCTTGCTATCGTCGGGGCAGCCACCGCGACTTTGACCGTCACCGGGTGCGACGCTCTTTCAGGAACCCTCATCGGCGCCGGCTCAGGCGCGGCGGCCGGGGCCATTGCCGGCAACAACATTGACGGCCTCTCCGCTGGAGAAGGCGCTATTGGCGGCGCTGTTCTAGGCGGCGTGGTCGGCAACGTCATGGGCCGCCAACAGGAACAAATCGATCACGCCAACGCGGCGGCGGCGGCGGCGAATCAGCAGGTCGTCTATGTGCAGAACAGCAACGGCAGCCAAACGCCAGTGACGCTGGTGCGCGTGCCGAGCGGCTGGCAGGGGCCTCGCGGGGAGATCTACCCCTACATGCCCGCCGAGAACCAACTGCGCAGAGCCTACGGCTTCTAGGCAGCGTGGACAAATTTGAGAACGGACCGGAAACGAAGAAAGGGAAAGAGAACTCAGCGCCGCAAAGCGGCGAATACCTGGAGACGCGGCCCATTTTTCGCCTGGCTTAGTTCCCGCTCTCTCTATTGGGGGTAGGCCCAATGCCGTTCGCGGCGCCTGGCCAGCCCAAAAATGCTCTCGCGCCGGTCCGTCCCCAATTTGTCCACACTGCCTAATCTTGCCGGGTAAGAGAGTCCCGGCGACTTCGCATTCTATTCCGAGCCTTCTCCGTCCCGCTGGCGGAGAAGGCTTTGTTTTACCTGAGAAGGCCGGTCTTCTCAGGAGGCGGGCATTTCCGAAAGCGGAGGCCCGGCCAAATCCATGCCGTGAGCGTCGAAAAACGCCGGGAAGTCTCCCACTTGATCCGGGTGATTGACCAGCGTGTCGAAAAAGGCTTCGCAATTGCCGGGGGGAAGAATTTCAAAATGCAGGACGCCTTCCGCGGTTCCGATGTTCCGGAAGGTGTGAACCGCGCCCGGAGGAACCACGGCCACGCCGCCGGCCTGGACCTCCATAAGCTGATTGCCCACCAGGAACTCGAAAGTGCCTTCCATGACGTGGAAGATTTCCACTTGGTCCCGGTGAATGTGCCGGGGCGGCCCCTGCCCGGGATCGTCGCGTTCCTCGAATACCGCTGAAAGGCCGTTCGTTTCGGAGCTGCTGATAAGGTTTTTGATCTTAAACTTTGGAGGTGGGTTCATATTATGTGTTTGGCCGGCCTAACCGGAAATTTGTTTGCTATATATGACGCGTCATTCAGCAACAGCAGGGATGCCATAAAGGTGTTGACCATCGCGGGCGGCTTGTAGAGCTTCGTTTGTGTCCTGGGCGGCGCCGGGATCTCCCTGAGACTCCAGCCACCGGTCCAGTTCCGCACTGAGGCGGGCCCGGATTTCCGAGGCATCGGCATTGCTGGATAAGTTGTTGAGTTCGTAGGGGTCAGCAGCCGTGTGGTAGAGTTCTTCGGCGGGACGGTGGGTGTAACGTTTCACCAGATCGTAGGTGTGGGAATCGTCCCAGCTGTTCGCGATCCAGGTGGCCCAGTAGGGATTATTCAGCTTGCCGGTTCCCTTCCAGCCCATGAGGTGTTTTTCTATATAGATTTCGTCCGGACTCAGGTTGCGAATATATCTATAGGTACCGTCGCTGACGGTCCGGATGGGATAGGCGGGTCCTTCCGGCAGATTGTTATGAACGCCATAGACATAGACCCGGTGTTTCTGCGTCTGGCCTGTCAGCACGGCAAGAAAACTCGAACCGTCGTAACGTTCCGGCACGGGGTCGCCGCCCGCGGCTTCCAGCAGAGTGGGTAGGACGTCGGCGTACTGGACCATGGCGTCCGTGCGCACCCCTTCCGCGATTTTTCCAGGCCAGCGGGCGAGGAGGGCCGTGTGCAGGCCGGTGTCCCAGTTGGTCCACTTGCAGCCGGGAAACTGCGCGCCTTGCTCGCTGGAAAACAGGACCAGGGTGTTGCTGGCTTGACCGCTGGCTTCCAGGGTTTCAAGAATTTCGCCCACCTGGCCGTCCATGTAGGTGATCTCCGCCAGGTAGCGGGAGAAGGCTTCGCGGGTAACCGGGGTATCCGCGATGTTGGGAGGCAACTTGATTTTCTTTGGCGGATAAGCAGACGGATCGCCCATCACCCAAGGGACATGGGGGTCCACCAGCGCGATCACCAGGCAAAAAGGTTGCTCGCTGTCTTTCGCGAAAAAATCCCGCGCCGGGGCCAGATCGTGAGGCTGTGTGGGGTCGCGGACACAGTTGGGGTCGAAACCCGCGACCGGTTCGAAGGGGAAGGCCTCCTCCGGTTTGACGTGTACTTTGCCGGCAATCCCGGTCCGATAGCCCAGCGGCGCGAGGTGTTGCGGCAGGCTGGTGGCGGAGGGCCGGCTGGCGGAGTGGTTCCAGGCGCAGCCGTTTCGCAGGGGGAACTGACCGGTGTAGAGTTCGGCCCGGCAGGGCTGGCACATGGCCTCACTGACGTAGGCGCGCTCAAAGGTCATTCCCTGGGAGGCCAGCCGGTCCAGGTTTGGCGTTTTAGCGTTTTCTCCGCCATAGACGGGCAGGTCCCGGTAGGTGCAGTCGTCCGCGAGAATGATGAGAAAGTTGGGCCGGTCTTCCGCGCCGCGGCTGGAGGGAGCGGACCAGAGCAGAGTGAGTCCCGCAAGTGACAGAAATAGAATGAGTTGCAAAGAACAGGGGCGGACAAGAAAAGGCATTGGATTGGGGGGAAACATCGGTAGAGAGCGTTGCGGGGTTTGCCGGGAAATGATCGTCCGAAATGGAAGCGAAAAGCAAGCGGTAGCGTCTGAAGGGGCGATGAAATCCCGGTGAAGTTGAAGACCATTTGCGCACCGGGAAACGCTACTTGAACGTTACATTGAATAGGGAGGAGAAAGGCAACGTCTTAAAGGTTGTGAACGGATCCAGATTTCTCAGTTTGGCGGTGGCTGCCGTGGCTCTTTGTGGCGTTTCATGCGTCTATTACGACGAGGGTTATTACAGCTACGGAGGTTATCCCAGCTATGGCGCGGCGCCGGTCTACGGCAGCACGGTGTCCCGGTACTCGGGTTATTCGTCGCCTTATTATCCTCGCAGCTACGGCTCCTCGTACTACCGGTCGAATTCAGTCTGCAGCCGTTGCGGGTACAATCCCTGCCGCTGCAACCGGAGCAGCTCCAGCTATTATTCGCGCTACGGTCACGGCCGGCATGACGATCACGATCACGACCATGACCGGAATTACTCTTCCAGCAGCCGCGACGACCGTAACAAGCGCAGCGACAACGATTACCGGATTTCTTCCGGAAGCGTCCGGTCTTCTCAGACAAAGCCCACCGGCTACCATTCGCCGGACTGGTACCGGGAGAGGGGCTACGACCTGAATAAGCTCACGCTGAAGAACGAAGAGGGTGACACCTATCGGCGGAGTTCTTCCTCTTCATCCTCCAAGTCAAAGAAGAGCAGTAGCAGTAGCAGCAGCGGCTCCTCTTCGTCCAAGAAGAAGTCTTCCTCTTCTTCCAGCAAATCCTCTTCAGACCGTCCGAAGTCACGGGCGGAGTTTGTGAAGAGCCGGAAGGATAGCTGAGAGAGGTCCTCGAGCCAGGGGAGGCTCGCTAGCGGACTTTCGGCCCGCAATTTTTGGGGCACGTTTCCCAGGGATGAATCCCTGGGTTTTGTGCGTCAGGGCATTCAGCCCTGAGAGATCAGCAGGGGCTGACGACCCGGAAAAATGAATCTGTTCTCGAACAATCGAGGGGGGTGAAAGGTGCGGGTCCAAGCGGTTTTCTGCCCGATTTTTGGGAAACAGGACTGCGTGGAGATGCCCGGTTGAGCCAGAAAGATCAAAAAACCGGAAAAAATTTTTCTGGGCCGGTTTTTCCCCAAGTTCTGGGGAATCTGGCGCGTTTGCGGACTTGTCAGGCGGAGGAATTGGTTTCGATACGAACTTTTTTGTCTTGACGGTTCGTTCTATAATTATTTCTATCCAAATCGTTCGTATAGAAACGGTTTTGCGTTTCGGCTACGGACCTATACCCCACGATAGGCCCAACCCCCGCTCACCGAACCCATCCCTGTCCCGTCGGATTTGGGACCCTTGGTGAGCATGGTGTGACGCCATAGGAAACCCCAACCCCCGACGATTGTGAAAAAATCTTTGCTTTCCTTGATTCGCAAGGAACCGCTGACGCAGCATCTGGCCCTTTGTGTCCTCCTGCCGAGCCTGGTCTTCCTACCCTCTCTCTCAACCGTAGCCAATCCCGCCGGTGGTGTGGTGGTCAATGGCCTGGCGGAGATAGGTGAAGGGCTCGACGGCCACCTCTCCATTTTGCAGCATTCGGATAAGGCCATCATCAACTGGGAGAGCTTCTCCATCGCTCCCGGAGAGTTGACCCAGTTCCTGCAGCCGGGCGCCAATTCCGCCGCGTTGAACCGCGTGGTGACCGGCAATCCCAGCGCCATCCACGGCGCCTTGCAGGCCAACGGAAACCTTTTCCTCATCAACCCGAACGGCATCGTGGTGGGGCCGGGCGGCTCGGTGGATGTCAATGGCTTCGTCGCCTCCACCCTCAACATTTCGGACGCGAACTTCCTGGCGGGTGGGGACCTGTTGTTCAGCGGCGTCACGGAGGCCGGGGTGCAGAACTTTGGACGGATCAACGCCGTGGGGGGCGATGTGTTTCTGGTCGGTAAGACTGTGACGAATTCCGGTTCCATCACCGCGGCCAACGGGCTGGTGGGCCTGGCCGCGGGCCAGGAAGTGCTGATTTCAGCGGCACCGGACGCCAATGGGGAACGCGTCTTCGTGCGGCCCACCGGCGGAGCCGGGGGAGTGGGCATCGGGGTGGACAACAGCGGCATCATTTCCGGCGCCGCGGTGGAACTGAAAGCCCACGGCAACATGTATGCCCTGGCGATCAACAACAGCGGCTCCATCCGGGCCACGGGCGTCCTGAACCAGGGCGGTTCGGTGTTCCT
>JAUICH010000033.1 GCA_030427505.1 Verrucomicrobiia bacterium | reverse complement strand
CACGCGGAAATTGGAAAAGAAGACCGCGATCATAAAAATTCCCGAGCGAAGCGAGCCAATTTCCGGCTCTATAACCTAATTGATTTCGTCTAGAGATTTCGCAAACACCACGCCAGGCAGTTTGCGTCTCAAACCGTGGTTTGGCCAGTACACATCCGTCATTCGTCCACCACGGCTCCTCCGCCCATTTCCACGGAATAGTCAGTCACGCGGCGAGGCGCTGTTGAGACTCGCTCTCAATGAGCTTCGAAAGTGTTGAATGACAGGGATTGTAAGATTTTTAGAATAAAAACTGTCAATTTCTATAATTTTGATATTAATTAAAAGATTCCCCTTCCGTCCACGCCCGGTCCCATGTCTCCGTCCCCATCTCTCATTCGGATTCTTCTGGTCGAAGACAATCCCGTGGACCAGCTCCTCATCGAGGATCAACTGGCCGCCGCGGACGACCTGGAAAACGAGATAACCCAGTGCGAACGTCTTTCCGAGGCCATCCAACTGCTCCACGATCAGACCTTCGACATCGTTCTGCTGGACCTCAATCTGCCGGACAGTTCCGGAGTCCAAACATTTCAGTCGCTGCACGAACAGGCCCCTGAAGTTCCCGTCATTATCATCACGGGCTTCCACGACGAAGAAGTGGCTCGCCAGGTTCTCCGTCAGGGGGCGCAGGACTATCTTCTTAAATTGGTCGTGGACTTGGGGAATCCTGTCGCGCGTTCGATTCGCTACGCCATCGAGCGCAACCGGCTGAAAGTAGAGCTCTCCAACCGCGCGCTCCAGTTGGAAAGGAGCGAAGCGCGGGTGCGGTCGATCATCGAGAACAATGTCGATGCCATGATCGTCGTGGACGAAGACGGCTTCGTCCTCTACGCCAACCCCGCCGCGAGGCAGTTGTTCGGCGATCACTGCATCGAGGACCAGTTCCCCGGCTTTCCGCTGGTTTCGGGGAAAACGGAGGAGTTCTCCGTTAGCAAGCAGGACGGGACCACTAGAACGGCCGACATGCGGGTCACGGAAATGGAATGGGAGGACTCTCCCGCCTTCCTCGCCACCCTGCGTGACATCACGGAACGAAAAGCGGTGGAAGACCGGCTGCGCGAACAGGCGGCCCTCTTGGATAAGTCGAGTGACGCCATCATCGTTACAGACCTCAAAGGACGTATTGCCTACTGCAACAAAGGCGCCGAAAAGGTTTACGGCTGGACGTCCGCCGAAACCATCGGACGCAGGGCCAAAGCGATTCTCCATCCCGACGGAAACGACATCATCGTGGCGTACCGTCAATTGCTGGAAGTAGGCCAGTGGAGCGGCGAACTGGAAGGAAAACGGAAAGACGGCTCCCACCTGGCCGTGGAAAGCAGGTGGACTCTTCTCACTGACGACCGGGGGTTTCCACAGTCCATCTTGATCGTCAATACGGACATCACGGAACGAAAAAACCTCCAGAGCCAGGTCCTGCGCTCTCAGCGTCTGGAAAGCATTGGCACCCTCACCAGCGGCATCGCGCACGATTTCAACAATCTCCTGACCGTCATCAATGGCCACACGGAAATTGGGCTTCACAGTCTTTCACTGGACGAGGATGGCCGCGAAACTCTGGAGGCCATCAAGAACGCCGCCCAGCGCGCCGCGGCTCTGACCTCTCAACTACTCGCATTCAGCCGGAAGTCGGTCATCGAAGTCAGAGAATTAGACTTGAATCGTGTCGTCTCCGACTTGGAAAAAATGCTTCGCCGCCTCATCGGGGAAGACATTCAATTGAATGTCCTGACAGCGCCGGAACGGCCCTGTGTTTCCTCCGATCCAACTCACATCGAGCAGATCATCATGAACCTCGTCGTGAATGCCCGGGACGCCATGCCCTCCGGTGGGGTTCTGACCATTCAAACAGGTTTCGAGACCATCCATCCCAACTCCGAAGGATGGCTCCCCGCCGGAGACTACGTCACCCTTTCCATATCAGATACTGGGAGCGGCATCCCTGAAGATCTTAGAGATCGCATTTTCGAACCCTTCTTCACCACCAAGAAAGTTGGCAAGGGCACCGGCCTGGGGTTGAGCACCGTCTACGGCATCGTCAAACAAAGCCAAGGCGACATTCTGTTGGAAAGCGAGGTGGGGCGTGGCACCACCTTTACGGTCTACCTTCCGGCCAGCGACCACGCGGTAGCCTGCCCGGCCCATCATCCGCCCGCCGAAGACAGCGTTCCCAAAGGCGGAGAGACCATCATTCTCACCGAAGACGAACAGGAGGTCCGTCTCGTCGCCTCCATGGTCCTCAAATCTCTCGGCTACAACATTATCGCCTGCGGCACTCCGCAGGAAGCCCTGGAGGAAGTCCGGAAAGACCCCGTCCGCCCCCATCTTCTACTGACGGATGTCATCATGCCCTCGATGTGCGGCGGAGACCTCATGCGAGCCGTGCGCGAAATCCGCCCCGATATCCCCGTGTTGTTCATGTCTGGTTACACCGACCACCGGCAGATCCAGTCCTGTCTGGAGGAGCCAAACGTCTCCTTTCTCCACAAGCCCTTCACCACTACCGGGCTCGCGGATAAAGTGCGGAAATCGCTGGATGCCCACGTCACCAGCGAAGCCTTCCTTCCCTCCTGATTTGCTGGAGCCGTCATGTAGCTGACGTACCCAGTTCGGAACTTCCGTCTCTCTCCCCCCGCCCAGAACTGGCGCACGTCCTGTTCTTGGCACAGCGAGTGCTCAACCTGACCTATCGCGATACTACCCAGACCCCGCTCTCGCGCGCCCTCGACCGTGCCCGCCATCATCACGCTTGTCCTGGGTCTGGGACTGTGCGGCCTGCTCGCGGGCATTTTTCACAGGGAAGCCGCCCGCTCCCTCCAGGATGAAGTGCGCCGCCGCGCCGCCGACCGGGTGGAGGTCTTCCAGTCCCAGATTCTCCGCTCCATGGAGGTGCTCCACGCCGTGGCGGCCCTGTTTGAAGCTCACCCCGGCGTGACCCGGGAAACCTTCCGCGCCTTTGTGGACAACGCCCTGGCCCGGCAGCCGGAACTCCAGGCCCTGGCCTGGGACCCCCTGGTGCCCCACGGCGAGCGCACCGCCTGGGAGGCCCGCGCCCGGGAGGAGGGCTTCACCGGCTTCACCTTTACCGAAACCAGCGACGGCGGCGCGATGGTCCCCGCCGGCGACCGGCCGGAGTACTACCCCGTTTACTTCCTGGAAAGCCTCTCCCGGAACCTCGCCGCCCTGGGCTACGACGTGGGCTCCGAAGCCAGCCGCCGCTCGGCCCTGGAGGAAGCGCGGGACACCGGAAAACCCTGCGCCACCGCCCCCATCCGGCTGGCCCAGGAACCGGGCTCGCAGCAGGGCTTCGTGGTCTTCTTTCCCCTCTACAAACAGCCCGCCCAGACCGTGGCGCAACGCCGCGCCGCGCTCCAGGGTTTCGCCACGGCGGTCTTCCGCATTGGCGATCTGATCAGCCTCTCGCTGGGCGACGTCAGGGAAAGCGGCGTGGCCCTCACCGTGCTCGACCAGGCGGACGGCGAGACGCTCTACACTCAGGAAGGAAATCGCCAGAATGGGGCGCCGGAGTGGCGCGCCACCGTGGACGTGGCCGGCCGCCACTGGACCCTCCTCTTCGAGCCCACCGTGGAGTTCGACAGCCACCAGGCCCGCGCCCTGTCCTGGCTGACGCTCGCCGCCGTGCTGGGCCTGACGCTCCTGCTCTCCCGCCACCTCTGGAGCGGCGCCGCCCGCGCGGCGGAACTGCAAACGGAAGTCGCCGTGCGTAAAGACGCGGAAGCCGCCGCCGATGCCGCCAACCAGGCCAAGTCGGAATTCCTCGCCAACATGAGCCACGAGATCCGCACCCCCCTGCACGCCATTCTGGGCTACGCGCAGATCCTCGATCGCGACACCGCGATGCCGCCTTTCCATCGCGATGCCGTGGCCACCATCCTGAACAGCGGCGAACACCTCCTCCGCCTCATCGACGAAATCCTGGACCTCTCCAAGATCGACGCCGGCCGCATGGAACTGGAAACCGCTGACTTCGACCTCGCGCGTCTCGTGGAAGAAATCCGCGGTCTCTTCCTCCACCCCTGCGAGGAAAAAGGCCTGGGCTTCCGCCTCGAACCCGCCCCGCCGCCGGAGCCCGTCATGGTCCATGGCGACGAAGGCAAAGTCCGCCAGGTCCTCATCAACCTCCTTTCCAACGCGGTGAAGTTCACCGAACGCGGGCTGGTCACCCTGCGCTGGCGGGAAACGGACTCGGGCGCCTGGCGCTTCGAGGTGGAGGACACCGGCATCGGCATCCCGCCCGCGCTCCAGGAAAGCATTTTCGATCCCTTTCAGCAGGGCAAGGGCCAGCGGGGCGGCACCGGGCTGGGCCTGGCCATCGCGCGGCGTCAGGTCACCATCATGGGCGGCGCCATGGACCTGGAGTCCACCCCTGGGAAGGGCTCCTGCTTTGCTTTCACTCTCCAGCTTCCCGCCGGGCTCCCGGAGGGTCACCCGGACCGGCCCGCCGTCCGCCGGGTCCGGCGCCTGGCGGAAGGCCACCGCGTCCGCGCCCTGGTGGTGGACGACATCCGAGAGAATCGCGAAGTCCTCGCCGCCATGCTCAACCGCATCGGCGGCGATGTCGTCCTGGCCGAGCATGGCCGCCAGGCCCTGGAGGTGGTGAAAGTGTCCCGGCCCGACGTCGTCTTCCTGGACATGCGCCTCCCCGAGGTGGACGGCATGGAAGCCGCCCGTCAGATCCTGGCGGACAGCGCCTGCGGCGGCCCGAAAGTGGTCGCCACCTCCGCCTCCGCCCTGACCCACGAACGCGAGTCCTTCCTTCAGGCGGGTTGCGATGACTTCGTGGCCAAGCCTTTCCGCGCCGAACGTATCTACGACTGCCTCCACCAGTTGCTCGGCGTGGAGTTCGAATACGAAGCCCCGCCGGAAGAAGTAGAGACCGGCGCCCTGGATCTCGCTCAGTTAGTGCTTCCCGCCGATCTGGCGGACCGCTTAAGTGTGGCGGCGGAACTGCACAGTTCCACCGTTTTGAAAACCTGCCTGGAAGAGATGAAGGCCCTGGGCCCCACCGAGGCGCGGCTCGCCCAGCACCTCCGGGGCTTCCTCTCCAGTTACGACATGAAAACCATCCAGCGCATCGTCGCCCAGATTCAGGCCGTATGAGTTCCGCACGCGCCCGCATCCTCGTCGCCGACGACACCCCCGCCAGTCTCACCCTGCTGGCCGGGGTGCTGGAACCCGCGGGCCACGAAGTGCTGGCCGTCTCCCGCGGAAAAGACGCCCTGGACCTCGCGGAGCGGGCCCGGCCGGATCTCATCATGCTGGACGTCATGATGCCCGGTCACGATGGCTACTCCGTGTGCCAAATGCTTAAGCGCGAGGAAGCGACCCGGGATATTCCCGTAATTTTCATCACCAGCCGCGACGAGACCCAAAGCGTCCTGGAAGGCTTCCGCGTCGGCGCCGTGGACTACATTACCAAGCCCTACCAGGACGCCGAAGTGCTCGTCCGCGTCAGCACCCACCTGCGCCTCAGCCAGCTCACCCGCGATCTCCAGCAGCGCAATACCGAGCTGGAGGCCGAGGTCCAGCGCCGGAAAGCCGCCGAGCAGTCCCGCGACAAAGCCGACCAGCGCCTCTCCTCCCTCGTCTCCCTGGAGGCGGAGCGCTGGGGCCTCCACACCTTCGTCGGCGAAAGCCCCCACCTCCGCCGCATCCTGGCGGATATCGAGCGGCTCCATCTCTTCGGCAACACCAGCGTCCTCATCACCGGGGAAAGCGGCACCGGCAAGGAACTCGTCGCCCGCGCCATCCATCACCACAGCCCCCGCGCCGACGGCGCTTTCGTTGCCGTCAACTGCGTGGCCATTCCCGAGACTCTTGTGGAGTCCATGTTCTTCGGCCACGTCAAAGGCGCCTTCACCGGCGCCACCGCCGACCGCAAAGGCTACTTCGAGCTAGCCGACGGCGGCACCCTCTTCCTCGACGAAATCGGCGACATGCCCGCCACCCTCCAGGCCAAGCTGCTCCGCGTCCTCGAAGATGGCGAGATCGTCCCCGTCGGCGCCGCCCACGGCCGCCATGTGGATGTCCGCGTCATCAGCGCCACCAACGCCATCCTGCCCGAGAAAATCGCCTCCGGCGGCTTCCGCTCCGACCTCTTCTTCCGCCTGGCCCGCTACACCGTGGAGACCCCGCCCCTCCGCGAACGCCCTGAAGACATCCCCCTCCTCGCCACCCACTTTCTCAACGTCTTCGCCACCGAAATGGGCGTCCCCTGCCCCGCCCTCAGCGAAGACGCCCTTACCCTGCTCAAAGGCCACCCCTTCCCCGGCAACATCCGCGAACTCAAAAACGCCATGGAACGCGCCCTCATCCTCAGCGCCGGAAACCCCATCGAGCCCGGCCACCTCCAACTCCTCCACCTGCCCATCGCCGCCGTTCAGCAATCTCCCGCTTCAGCCCTAACTTCGTCCCTCAGCACCCCCACCTCCCCTTCCTCCACCCCAGTTCCACTCCCCGCCCCAGCGGCTTCCGCCCCCACCTCACCCGCCAGCCACACCGCCGCTCCCTCTCCCGCCTCCGCCTCCGGCGCCAGCGCCACCAACAACCCCGGAGAAGACCTCCCCTTCGCCCTCGAAGAAGCCGAAATGATCCTCATCCAACGCGCCCTCCAAAAAACCGGCGGCAACGTCGCCGAAGCCGCCCGCCTCCTCAAAGTCCACCGCAGCCGCATCTACCGCCGCTTTCCTTCTTTGGGGTAGAACCGTCGTTTGCCTTGCTTCTTCTGCTATTGAGGACGCTTGACAGAGCGAATAGCGTCGAAGGAATTCATCGGCATGTGGTAGGTCCATACCGCCGGCGAGCCATAGATTTCCAGGGCAGTCCCAGTGACGTAGCCCTCCAAGGTTACGGTAGCGCCGACAAAGTGAGTTTGGACATCTTCAATTCCAATCTCCTTCAGCCGTTTGAAAAACGGTGGCTCAATCGGCACGGAAAAACCTCCGTTGCACTCCGCCGCCATTGGAATCAAATGAATCACCTGATGGGTGGAACCGTCGGGATAACTAGTCGGAACCGTCTGGATCGAGCCGACTTGAAACTCCACGACAAATTTTCTCAGGCCATTCATGAAACCCTCTCCATTCCTAATAATGTCACTTGGCGAGAAAATCGGCGGACTTTTCTCCGTGTCGGCTGCCATGCAGAAGGAAGACGTAAAGAAGAGGAGCAAGAGAAAATACGCTTTCACAATGGTTCTAACTCTCATCGCGGCGCTTTCTTAGATTTTTTTTGGACACCTAGCCAAAAGCCTGCTCGTGAATCGCCCGACCGAGAAATTCTTTGCGGCAAGTCGCTTTGAGGGAACAGATTGAAATCCTTCACCGAGCGAGAACAAAGCCTGACGGACTTTGCTACTGCAACTCTACCTACCTTCGGTACCAAGGACCGCCGATTTTCATTTCCAAGATTCCTTTCATTCTGGAAAAGACTCTTGCAAATAGGTATAGGTCCGACAGCGCGCTAGCGTCCGAAGCATCTCTTCAATTCAGCGCCAGAGATAAATTCGGCTTCTCCCCGCTCGATCTTTGCAAGGCGCTCGAAGAGGACCCGGCGGCTACATCGCCAAAGCCGTCCCCCTCCTCAAAGTCCACCGCAACCGCATCTACCACCGCTTTCCTTCTTTGGGCTAGCCTAGCTAACAAAGTATTCGCTCGTCATCTTCCCAATCACTCCGCCATGATCGCCACCGCTAGATGGATAGACATTCTGTATTGCCGGGAGCCAAATTCAGGCAGGAAACTACGAACAGCTCAGCAAATAGTGATTCTTCCTCATCACTCGCCAATCCACTTCGCACAGAGTCTTAGCGGGTGAAAATCCAGCAATACCAGCCTCCCTGGGGACATAAATTATTATCCGTGATTCTTACCAAAGATTCCGTGGCTCGACACCAGCTACGCGCTGACGCTACATCGCCACAATTGTCTTTTCAGTCTACTTGAGCACCCATATCCACAATATCCATTCTGTATTCTCGTTCTGACGGCACCGCCTGCCGGACTTTTGTTGACTTTATCCCAATCGCAAGTGCAACATTTTGTACTTCGCTTCGAAACACGGGACTCGATTTCCATCCTACGATGACGCCAGTTATAACGTTCTTGGGAAGGTCGAAAAGATGAATCCGATCAGGATCTTCAGCTACATCTCTCGGTGAAAGGATTAACTTTCCGCCATCGGAGGTTTGTTCCGACTTTGGGCTGAGTGACTCGTTGCGCCTCACCTCCTCTTCATACGCCCAATCTACACTCTTTGTCCGAAGAATTTCTGTATCCGGATTCTGATCGTGCAATATCATTGATGGTCTTTTTTCGCTATAGACAACATCTTCAGTTCCAAAATTGAAATACTCGTTCTTAGAATCGAATTCAATCACCATCCCACGGTGACAATCTGCATAATGCGACCACATCAGAATGTTTGAAGGCGTCTTACTCAAGCAAAGGAACCCGAGGGTAAAGTCGGTAATACTTCGAATTCTAGACTGATATTTTTTTGCAGCAGTCTCTCCCCGCTCTCGGGAAAATTCATCCATGGCATCTCGAAGGAGCTTCTTTCGAAACTCTTTCAGGCTCGCCGGAGTTGCTCCCGGGAGATTTCTTGTTTGTCGTCGTATCTCCTTTCTTACTTGAGCCTCGTATTCTTTTTGAGACACCCCTCTCTCAATTGAAGGCAGAGCTTCAAAAGGATCATTGAGTGCTGAAATCTGCGTGTAACGGATCTTAAGAGTCCTAAGCACATCAATTCGATCGGCAGTAACATACTTAAAGTAGGGCATATTGTTTCTTCGAAGCTTACTTCTAAGAATCCCAAAACACTACTAGTAGCGCCTCACTAGCCTCAATATTATTATCCTATTTTCTACAAATTTCACTACTGGCCGCAATTATTTCATGCTCCCAATTGCTATCCCTGTGGATAGTGAATATCAATCCTATGAGCGGTTTCAAAATTTGGTATCTGGTTGACGCATTCTTGAAATATCAACTCACCTACGGTCTCCACATCAGAATAGTGCTGCCCAAACAGAGTCGGCCAGTCGACCCAAGTCGTGACAGTCTGTACCAACGCAGCCCTTTCATCGGGATCATGAGGCCATGGAAGATCCCTATGAGAAGTTACTTCTTGGGGCCACTCAAGAACATGTGAAGGCCCAATTCGCGCAATAGGCATCCAACCATGAGTTAATTGATTTCGAACGTTTCGCATCGCATCTACCGAACCGCTTGTCATAATAGGTTCGAACCCTTGTAGAACTTGCCCCCCTTCTCTTCCGCATCGCGTCCAATCAGTGAGATGGCGCCTCAAGCGCCCTTGGTTGTTTACCGCCGTGGGTGCGTCGGGAACTGCAATAATATAAACAATTCTAGATAGAGCATCTAAAGCGCTTCCAAGGTTATTATAGAATCCGGTACATAGTCGGTGATGATGAAGGGGTGGCGCAGTGGGCCCATAGTTTCCGGACGTGTAAATCTCATTTGCTGCCGCCAAACTGCAAATGTAGTCGTAGTGATTTCGACCAATATCGCAATACATCGATTTCACCTCTGAAGACACGGATCCACCGCTCGTTGGGTGAACATTTTCTGAGTGAGTACCCACCGCCACCGCATGCCGAAAACGTGCCCAATTTTCCATGGTGATACCCAATGTGTCTCGAGCGTATACCTCATTTCTGTCGAGTTGCTGGCTAGCCAAGTCAAAATCTGCGGGAATCGGATTCATTGTCTTTGGATAATGATTGAGCGGACTTAAGTTCCTGATTAGAGGTAATTTTCGAATTTCAAGATACACAAAGAAATCTAGGAAGACATCTTGTTTTGCGCCCTGCGAGGGTCCCTCTCTTGGAAGAGGAATCCACTTAGATTGTTTATTTCCTTTGCATGATGGATTCCGTCTAACAAAAGATGCCCTCCATCGGGGGTCAACGGCCCAATTCGCGCTTGATCTCATCCCACGTACGGCCCGTGGAAGGATCTTCGTCTAGTTCCCGGTCCCGGCGCCAGGCTTCTTCGACTCCATCGTCGGGGCCGGTGAGAGTTGCTGGAATTGAAGTGAGCAGTTCAGCAGCCAGGCGCGCCCTTTCGTTTTCGGGCAATTCCATCGCGCGCCGGTGAATCTCTTCGGGGCTCATGGAGAAATACTACGCGGTTTCTCAGGAGGCGCTAGAGAAGAACCTCATCTATCGCGCTCCACGGGAAACCTGACGCACCTGTCGCACCCCGCGACAGATGCTACACCTCCGGCCCGTCTCCACGGAACCGCCCACCCATCCCTTACCCCCTGACAGCCAGGCGTTTAAACACCCCTACCCCCGCTTGGCACACGGGTTGCGATTGGTGTCCGGCAATCCGGGTTCACAGGCCCGTGGCACTCAACTAACAGCCAACTCAGTATCCGCATACCAAGCCAATCGACACATGAAATCACTCCATCGACTCGCTGCTCCTCTCCCCCGAACTCTCTGTCTCGTCGCGGGCCTCGCGGCGCTGGCCACCACCACTACTATGAACGTCCGGGCGGGAGAGCCTGAGATGTCCGGGAAAGACGCCGTCGTCATTCCGGAAGATCCGGCTCCCTGGCTGCACGGATTATTCCAACTGGATGTCTCCGACCACTACATCACCCCTCGCGGGTTGAACGTGGAGAATGAAGGCGTCATCTTCCAGCCGCTGGCGCTGCTGTTCGTCGATCTCTATTCCGAGCCGGACGCTTTCCTGAACAGCGTCTCCATGACTCTCGGGATCTGGAACTCCATCCACACCGAGGAATCCGGCGCCGACCCGGGCAACTGGAATGAGTTGGACCCCATCTTCGGCCTGACCTTCAAGTTCGCCGACAAGTTCCAACTGGACACAAACTTCACCCGCTTCGAGAGCATGGTGGATTCCTACCCGACGTCCTCGCACATGGAGATCAAGCTCTCCTATGACGACAGCGACCTCTTCGGCCCCTTCGCCCTGCACCCCTGGGTGGCCTACTGGCTGGAACTGGAAAACAAATCCACCGTGGTCTTCGACCCGAGCCGTTCCAGCGAGTCCTTCTACTTCACCCTGGGGGTCGCGCCTTCCTTCAATATTGGGAAAGTGAAGTTCGAGTTCCCGAACTTCATCAACCTGGTGGACGACGACTTCTATCAGCAGATCGACGGCAGCCCGGGCGGCTCCGGCCTGGCGGTGTTCTGCAGCAGCGTGAAAGCCAGCGTGCCGCTGGACTTCATTCCCAAGAACATGGGCTTCTGGACCTTCTACGCCGGGGTGAAGTACTACCACCTGAACAACGACGGCCTGCGCGACGGCAACAGCGTGCTGACGCCCCGCGAGCACAAGGACGACTTGGTCCAGTTCCACACCGGTATCTCCATCTTCTTTTGAGGCGCGGCGGAGCAGAAAGCTCCGCTTCCCTGAAACGAGAACCTGACACACTCACCAAAGTCATGTCCGCTATCGCCATGCCCGAGACCAAGCCCACCACCATCGCGGCCGAACCCTATGAATTCGAGTTCGAGCCCGGACACTGCGCGCTGCTGATCATCGACATGCAGCGCGATTTCCTGGAACCCGGCGGTTTCGGCGAGATGCTGGGGAACGACGTTTCCCAGCTGCGCCGCACCATCGAGCCCAACAAGGCGCTGCTCTCGGCCTGGCGAGCGGCCGGACTGACGGTGATCCACACCCGGGAGGGCCACCGGCCCGACCTCGCCGACCTGCCGCCGGCCAAGAAAGTCCGTGGCAAGAGCGCGACCACCATCGGTGACGAGGGCCCCATGGGCCGCATCCTCATCCGTGGGGAGGCGGGTCACGACATCATCCCGGAACTCTATCCCCAGCCCGGCGAGCCGGTCATCGACAAGCCGGGCAAAGGCGCCTTCTTCGCCACGGACCTCCACGCCATTCTCCAGAATCGCGGCATCACCCAGCTCGTCGTCACCGGCGTGACGACGGAGGTCTGTGTGAACACCACGGTCCGGGAGGCCAATGACCGTGGCTACAACTGTCTCGTCCCCTCTGACTGCGTGGGATCTTACTTCCCCGAGTTCCAGGAGATGGGGCTGAAAATGATCAAAGCCCAGGGCGGCATCTTCGGGTGGGTTTCCACCTCCGGCGCGGTCCTGGAAGCCATTGCCTGACACCCGCCCCCTCCCACCAGCGAATAAACGCCCGTTTCGCTACCCGACTAAGAACTCGAACTCGATCCACTACTAGCCATGACCACACCAAGCTCTACTTTCAAACCCAAGATCTGGGCGCCAGGCGACTGGAACGCCTTCTTCGGTTTCGGAACCAATATTCTGGTTAACCTCTTGACCCTCACGGCGCTCCTGCGCTTCGTCGTCAAAATGCCGGACGACATCGTCTTTGGCCGCATCCTTCCCGCCACCGGCGTCATGCTCTGCCTGAGCACGCTGTACTACGCCTGGCTCGCCTATCGCCTGGCGAAAAGAACGGGCCGCACCGATGTCTGCGCCCTGCCCTCCGGCACCAGTGTGCCGCACATGTTTGTCGTTACCTTTGTCATCATGCTGCCCATCGCCCTGAAAACGGGCGATCCCATCAAGGGCTGGGAAGCCGGCCTGACCTGGGTATTCATCCAGAGCTTTGTGCTCATGATCGGCGGCTTCATCGCCCCCGTCATCCGGAAGATCACGCCCCGCGCCGCCCTCTTGGGCACGCTCGCCGGGGTGTCCATCAGCTTCATCTCCATGCGTCCCGCGCTGGAGATGTTCATGACGCCGGTCATCGGCATCGTCTGTTTCGCCATCATCCTGCTTAGCTGGTTCGGTGGCGTCCGCTACTTCCGCGGCATCCCGGCGGGCCTTGTCGCCATCGCGGTGGGCTGCCTCATCGGTTGGGGCTCGAATCTCTTCGGCCTGAACTACGGCGGCATGAGCCTGGCGAAGCTCACGGAGTCTTTCACCAGCTTCGGTTTTTCCATTCCGCTTCCAGCAGTCGGCCACATCTTCTCTGGCTTCGAGTTCCTGGGCGTCATCCTGGTGACGGCCATTCCCTTCGGCATCTATGACCTCGTCGAAGCGCTCGACAACGTGGAAAGCGCCGCCGTCGCGGGCGACGAGTTTCCCACCACCCGCGTGCTCACCGCGGACGGCATCATCAGCCTCATCGGTTGCTGCCTGGGGAACCCCTTTATCAACGCCGTCTACATCGGCCACCCCGGCTGGAAATCCATGGGCGGCCGCATCGGCTACTCCGCCGCCACGGGGATCGTGGTCATTCTCTTCTGCACTTTCGGGATCATCTCGCTGATGTCGTCACTTATCCCCATCGTGGCCATCTCGCCCATTCTGCTCTACATCGGCATGTTGATTGGGGCGCAGGCCTTCCAGGAAACGCCGAAGAGCCACGCCCCGGCCATCGTGCTGGCCCTCACCCCGCACCTGGCCGCCTGGGGTAAGCTGCTGATCGACAACTCCCTCGGCGCCGCCGGAACGAACGCCGCCGCCGTGGGCATGGAGAGCCTGGGCCAGGTGGGTGTGCTCTACCACGGCCTGGAAGTCATGGGTGGCGGCGCCATCCTCAGCGGTGTCATCCTGGCCGCCGTGGCCGCGCTGATCATCGACCGGAAGTTCTGGTCCTCGGCCGCCTTCGCCCTGACCGGCGGGGTGCTGACCTTCTTCGGCCTCATGCACGGCGAAGAGATTGGCATCGCAAAGTCTCCCGTGGTGGCGGTCAGCTACCTGATGGTGGCCCTCATCCTCTGCGGCTGCGCCGTATTCGCGAAGGTACCGGCCCAGGCAGCGGAGCCTGAAGAGGTGGAAGCCGAAGACGGCATGGCCACCCAGACGGCCTAAGCTCGAAAACTCAGTGTGTTATCCTGCGCCTCCCACCGGTGGCATTGGTTGGTCCGGCTCCGAACGAGCAGGGGTGCCACCGGGGGAGGAAACACGCAACTCACCGGCAACTTCTCCGCCACGACCTCTTTCAAAATCATGACGCCACGCTACGTCGAATCCCTCCCCTACCGCTGGCCCTACGACGGCGATCTCCGGCCGGGGAACACCGTCTTCCTCGTCATCGACATGCAGACCGACTTCTGCGGTCCCGGGGGCTATGTGGACCAGATGGGCTACGACCTGTCGCTCACTCGCGCCCCCATCGAACCCATCAAGCGCGTCCTGGAAGCCACCCGCGCCGGAGGCTACCACGTCATGCACACCCGCGAAGGCCACCGTCCGGATCTAGCCGACCTGCCCGCCAACAAGCGCTGGCGCAGCCAGCAGATCGGCGCCGGCATCGGCGATCCCGGCCCCTGCGGCCGCATCCTCATCCGGGGCGAAGCCGGTTGGGACATCATCCCCGAACTCGCCCCCGTGGAGGGAGAAGCCATCATCGACAAACCGGGCAAAGGCTCCTTCTACGCCACGGACCTGGATATGTTGCTACGGCAGAAAGGCATTCGTAATATCATCCTGGCCGGTATCACCACCGACGTCTGCGTCCACACCACCATGCGCGAGGCCAACGACCGCGGCTACGAGTGCCTGCTCCTGACCGATGCGACCGGCGCCACCGACAAGGGCAATCACGAAGCCGCCATCCAGATGATCCAGATGCAGGGCGGCGTCTTTGGCGCCGTCAGCGACTCCGCCGCTCTAGTCCAGGCCATCCGTCCGGCGGCATAGTCCGGTATCCATTCCCTTTCCTTTCTTCAGCCTGTCAGAAGAATTTGTCCTCGCGCTCTCCGGTGGCGCGCCTACCTTGCCGCCACATCGTGAAGAAGACCGCGCCGGACACCACCGCCCCTCCGCCAGAGACCACGGAAAGCACGCTTCCCCCCTTCCCCCTCGTCGAGATCGCGAATCTCTTCGACGTGGCGAACCACCAGGAAGATCTCCCCTGGCAACCCTTCCGCGAAGGCGTGGACATTCACCGGCTCTACGGCGACGGCGTGAAAGGCCCGACCGCGGCCCTGCTACGCTTCCGCCGCGAAGCCCGCGTCCCCCTGCACTACCACGAAGGCTGGGAACACATTCTCGTGCTCAGCGGCAGTCAGCGGGACCAGAACGGCACCGTTCGCGCCGGCACCCTGCGCATTCACCCGCCCGGCACCTATCACAGCATTGTCAGCGAGGCCGGCTGCATCGTCCTGGCCATCTACGAAAAGCCCGTCCGCTTTCTCGAATCTTCCGCTGACCAGCCGCCGGAAGAAACCGGTGGCTCGGAGTAGGGCGTAATAACAGATCGCCCAGCCCGCACCCCGGCGGCAGCCATCGCCGCCTGTTGTTCGGATGCCTCCCCCGTTCCCGCGCGGGCACGCCCCCTAACTTTCCCCCCAATGAGTCAGGGATGGACACCGGATGGCATTTAAGGCATAATATAGATTCTGGAGCCCCCGAATCATCGTCCCCCCCGATGCCTCTCCAGAAAATCTAGGAGGGTTTTACCAATGGTAGGATGTTCTTTCGGGGAAGTTCATCATGTGTGGTAGAGAAGGTTCATGGAGGGTATTTGAAACCCTCAATCGTTACTATGGAAAAGGGATGAGAATCTCCAGCCATCCGCGTTCGGTCCACCAGTCTCCTCCGAGGCTAAACCACTCTCTTACGGAGACAGTCTAGAGCAGAAAACCCATGGCCACCCCTACCCCCGCCAACGAGTCTGCACGAATTGAAAGCGCATTTGAAGACGTTGCCAAGCTCGCGGCCCGGGCATGCGGAGTCCCCATCGCCCTCATCGTCTTGTCGCAAGAAGACCGCTACCAGCTAGAAAGCCAGGTAGGTCTCGGCGAACTTGAAGCCTCCATCAACCAGTCATTTTTCGCCCGCGCCAGCCAAAGCGAAAAGATCCACGAGATTCCCGATACCAGCCAGGACGCCACATTCCAGGACAGCCCGGTCTTCGAGAAAAACCCCACCGCCTCCCAGATCCGCTTCTACGCGGGCATGCCTCTGATCTCTCCCACGGGGCGCCACCTCGGTGTCCTGTGCGTGCTCGATCACGTATCGAAAACTCTCACGGAAGACCAGCGCGAAGACCTGACCCGGCTGGGAACGTTGCTGGCCTCCAGAATGGAACTGCTCCAGACCGCTCGTGAGCAGGACCAACTGATGGCATTCCAACAGGCCATCTTGGACAATGCCGCCACGGCCATCATCGCCGCCACCACCGAAGGCATCATCACCCATTTCAATCCGGAGGCCGAAAAGATGCTCGGGTATTCAGCCGATGAGATGGTCGGCAAGCAAACCCCGGGGACCTTTCATGACCCGGAAGAGATCGCCGCCGTGGCGGAAGAACTAACCCACACACTGGGCCGGAAGATAGAACCCGGTTTCGATGTGTTCGTCACCAATGCCCGCTCCGGAATTCCGGAAACCCGCGAATGGACTTACGTGCGGAAAGATGGCTCCCGTCTTCCCGTGCTTCTCTCCGTCAGCGCGCTGCTGGACGGCCACGGAGGAGTCTCCGGTTTCTTGGGGATGGCTCAAGACCTGACAGAGAAAAAGCTCGCGGAAGAAATCCTTAAGGAAAGCGAGGCCCGCCTGAGTTTTCTCAACGACCTGGGCGAAGCCATCAGGCCCCTGACGGAACCCAATAAAATCTTAGCAAAGGTCGTCAAACGGCTGGGCAAACGCTTGAAAGCGTCCCGCTGCCTCTACGCGGAGTTCGATGACGACAAAAACACCTTCACCGTTCTGCGGGAATACACCAGCGATTGCGGCCCCCACATGGGCACTTGCCGCCTTTCTGATTTCGATGACCGGACCGCCCGGGCGCTCCGTCAGGGGCAGACTCTGGTCGTCTGCGACACGGAGGCAGATTACTCGTCCCAGGAAGACAGGGAGATGTTTGACCGCCTAGGAGCGAAATCTCTGATTTGCAACCCAATCGTCGATCCGACCGGACTGCGCGCCGTCATGGCGGTTCATCAAACGACCTTCCGCCAGTGGACACCGGCCGAAGTTCAAATCGTTCAGCACGTCACCGAGCGCTGCCGGGCGGCTATCGAGAGATCTCGCGCCCAGATTTCGCTGCGCGAAAGCGAGCGCTTCACCCGGGCCTCCCTGGACGCGCTTTCATCGCAGATCGCGGTCCTGAACGGGGACGGTTGCATTGTCACCACGAACCGCGCCTGGCGGGACTTTGAGGGCGAGCGCTGCCTTCCATGGCATACGGTCACTGAAGGCGCCAACTACCTCCAGGCCTGTGATCAGGCCGCCGGAACGGGAAACCCGGAAGCGGCGGAGATGGCCAAGATCATCCGGAAGGTGATCTCGGGTGAGCAGGAAACGGCCCGGACCGA
Source organism: Verrucomicrobiia bacterium (assembly GCA_030427505.1). Taxonomy (GTDB): domain Bacteria; phylum Verrucomicrobiota; class Verrucomicrobiia; order Verrucomicrobiales; family DEV007; genus JAUICH01. The sequence continues at coordinate 38,466 of JAUICH010000033.1, read as the reverse complement.
AATTGCCTGCCATGGCTGCGATGAAGTATGTTGGTATCTCTGCCGGGCCAGTCGCTTCCCGGGAGATGGGCCGGTTCGCGTCGTTCTCTCGCTGGAAGACATCACCGCCATCAAACAAGCCCAGCAGCAGGCGGAACGAAACGAAAAACAGTTTCACGAACTCTTCGAGTTCGCTCCGGACGCCATCATCATGGCAAACGCTCAGGGCTTCATTACCCGGATCAACCGCCAGGCGGAGAGCATGTTCGGCTATCACCGGAGCGAGTTAAACGGCCAGCCCGTGGAGATCCTCTTACCGGAGTCCATCCGCGAAAACCATGTGGGCCTGCGCGAAGAGTATCTCGCTTCCGTGGTTCCGCTCGCCATCGGAGCCGGACGCTCCAATCTGAAAGGCCGCAAGAAAGACGGAACCATCTTTCCCGTCGAAATCAGCCTCAGCCCCTTGGATTCGGATGACGGCAAATGGGTCGTCGCCTCCGTCAGAGACATCAGCGAAAGAGTCCGTTCCGAACAACAAATGCGGCAGGCCCTCGCCACGCTGGATGCCACCGTGGATGGCGCCTACGTCACCGACGCGGAAACGATGAAGTTCACCTATGTCAACCAAGGCGCGGTCAGACAACTCGGCTACTCCCGCGAGGAACTCCTTTCCTTTACTCCCGCGGACATCGACCCCACCGCTGACGAAGCCAAACTTCAGGCGTTGATCGAGCCCATCCTCAGCGGAGAAAAAGAAGTGATCCATTTCACCACCCGTCACCGGCACAAAGACGGGCATGAGATTCCCATGGAAATCAGCATGCAACGGGCGGAGCAAGACGAAGGCCGCCCGAGTTTCATCTGCGTCACCCGGGACATTACCGAGCGGCTCATCCACGAAAAACAGGAACGCCGCAACCAGCGCATCGAAAGCATCGGCATGCTGGCCGGCGGAGTCGCCCACGACTTGAACAACGCCCTCTCCCCCATCCTCATGATCTGCGACCTCATGCGGATGAAGTACCCGGACGAAAAGGTGATGATCGACACCATCGAAACCAGCGCTCAGCGCGGCGCGGACATGGTGAGGCAGTTGCTGACTTTCGCCAAGGGCGCGGACGGAGAACGCGTGTCCCTTCAGGCCCGCCACCTGGTGAGGGACCTGGAAAAGCTGATGAGCAGCACCTTTCCCAAGAACATCAAGGTGGAGGTAAGGTGCGCCCCCTCCCTGCCCACCATCATGGGCGACGCCACGCAACTGCACCAGATCCTCCTGAACCTGTGCGTGAACGCGCGGGACGCCATGCCTCAGGGCGGAACCCTTACTCTGGAGGCATTCGAAACCGAGATCGACGCGGCCTTCGTGCGCTCTCACCCCTATGCCAAACCGGGGGATTTTCTGGCCCTTCGGGTGCGGGATACCGGCATGGGTATCGAACCTGAAATCCTCGATCTCATCTTCGACCCTTTCTTCACGACCAAAGGCCCCGAACGCGGAACCGGTATGGGACTGTCCACCGTCATGGGCATCATCAAGGGTCACGGAGGGTTCGTCCAGGTTTACTCACAGCCCGGCGAAGGGTCCACCTTCACCGTTTACCTGCCCGCCGCTGAAACGGATGCCAAGGGAGAAAAAACAAGCCCTCTGAAACACACCCCTTTCCGTGGCCAGGGCGAACTGATCCTTCTTGTCGATGACGAACCCATCGTCCGTGACACGGCTCAAATCGTCCTGGAGTTCTTGAACTTCACTCCTCTGCTGGCAGCCGACGCCGCGGAAGGGCTGGCTCTGATTGCCGAAAAAGGAACCGCGCTGCGCGCCATCATCACCGACATGCACATGCCCCACATGGACGGCCTCGGGTTCGTGCGCACCCTCAGGCGGCATCTGCCCGACGTTCCCGTGCTGGTCACCAGCGGGCGGCTGGACGAGAACGTGGCCGAGCAGTTCGCCTCGCTCGGTGTCACCAAGCGGTTGGACAAGCCTTTTACCCAGGCACAGTTCGCGAGAAGCATGCAAGACCTCCTGACTCCCGCGTCATAGAAACCGCTTTCCGCCAATCCTCTCTCTCCAGCCGCGCCCGTCCTCCGCGGCCGGGCCGGACTCAGAACTGAAAGTAGATGAACGGCTGGAAATCGTGGGGATAGAAAGCAATCACCAGCCAGATCATCGTAAAAAGCACGGCGGGCGCCCATACCGTGTTCGCCCTCAACTCGAACCATTTTCGATACCCGAGCGCCAGTAGGAGGTGATACGAACTGACCGCCACAATGACGCCAATGGTAAAGGGCTGATACCAGGAAACTCCCTCCGCCAGCGTAAACATTTTTCCCAATATCGTCAGCGCCACTTCAAAGCTCGGCGAACGGAAAAACACCCATCCCACGATGACGACCAACATCGTGATTCCCCAACCGATCAGGCTCGAAAGCAGATGGCTCCCCTCTTCCCGGGGTTTCCGCCCCTTCCTCCGTTGGCTCCACCAACGCCCGGCACACAGGGCCAGTCCGTGCCATCCTCCCCAGAATACAAAGGTCCAACTGGCCCCGTGCCAGAGACCGCCCAACAGCATCGTGAGCATCAGGTTTACATAGTTGCGAACCTTTCCCAGCCGGTTCCCCCCCAGCGGAATGTACAGATAGTCCCGCAACCAGGAAGAAAGCGAAATATGCCAGCGTCTCCAGAATTCCTGAACGCTCCGGGACAGGTAGGGGTGATCGAAGTTTCTCGACAGGTCAAACCCCATCGCCCGCGCCAGCCCGATGGCCATGTCGGAATAGCCAGAAAAGTCCGCGTAGATCTGAATGGCATACGCCAGCGCCGCAATCCACAGCGTCACCCCACTCAAGACCCCCGCGCTATCAAAAGCGGGATCCACAAACTGCGCCAGGCTGTCCGCGATGAAGACCTTCTTAAACAAACCAAACACGAACTGGCGGAAGCCATCATAGCCCCGCTCCCAAGTAATCACCCGGCGGGTCTCCAATTGGGGCAGGAACTCCGCCGCCCGCACAATGGGTCCCGCCACGAGCTGAGGGAAAAAAGCAACGTAGAGAGCGAAATCCGTGAAGCGCCTGCAATGTTTCAGGTCTCTCCTGTAAACATCTATCGTGTAGCTGAGCGTCTGAAAAGTGAAGAACGAAATCCCGATCGGCAGAATGATATTAAGCGCGCCAAACCGTTCCGGATCTTCCCCAATGAGAGCCTTGAATGTATCGACAAAAAAATTGAAATACTTGAAATAGGCCAGAACCCCCAGGCTATAGACTAGAGAGAGCGCTACCAGTAACTTTCGGAATCCTGGATTGTCCGAGCGCTCCATTCTCCCGGCCAGCCAGTAGTTCACCGCGGTGCAGGCGAGCAACAACCCGGCGAAACGCCAGTCCCAATACGCGTAGAAGTAATAGCTGGCCACCAGCAGCACCAGCTTTTGAATGGCGAAACTCCTCGCCACCAACAACACCGCGAACACCACGGCGAAGAAGAAGTAAAATTCAATCTGGGTGAATAACATCAGGATTCGCCTTCAACCATTCGTAAATTGACTCCGCCACGATCCGGTGACCGGTTTTGTTATAGTGGCCAGACCACGGGCGGGAATAGTGAAACCCCCTCGGAAACTCCTTGTCCTCCGTCCAGGATTTCACGAAACGATCCTCCAGGCTCAGGTAGTAAATCCCCTCTTTTGCGCAGGCCTTAGAAAAGGCCTTCTCATACTCGGCCTCGGGGTTTTCCAAGAGTATCTTTCCATCCTCCACCGTCGGATTGATCGGGCTATACACGAAGAGAATGGGAAGGTCCGTCTGCTTCTTGAGCGACTGAAAAAGAAACTCCCAAGCCGCCTCCGACTCCGAAGGCGGCCGTTCCAGATAGTCCAACTGAATGGACCGGAAACTTTGCTTCACATTCGCTGCCGGCCCCAGTCCAAACCGTAAATTTCCCTTTGCTCCCCACCCGCGGATTTGGTTCACCAATTTCAGGAAGAACTGAACGTTCATTTTGAATACCGCCGCCTTCTTCCAGTCATATTCCTCCGGCGGGTAGCGGATCATGGATTCTTCGTCGTACCGCTCAAAATGAAACTCCGGTTCGGAAAGGAATAAAGAAACCCGCAACGTCGGGTCTCTATCCGGCAGCGTATCTTCGAACCGGTACAACAAAAAGACGTGAAGGCGGCAATCCTTCGCCACCTCTTCGTACTTCGACATAAAGAAATACGAATCCGCCACGCTCCAACTGCTGCGCCCCACGGGGGCCACGGTCAGTTTATCCTGGTGATTCTCATTCCAGAGACGAGTCAGTTGCCGCGAAAACTTCACTTCGTCCGGCACCTGATGAGCTTCCGCAAATGAGTCTCCCCAGACCAGAATGGTATCTCCCGGCGCCCGCGAAAGATCTTCGACCGCCGGGATGCCATACCGGCCCAGTTTGGTGGTCGCCCAGCTCTCGTACCGGTAGCGGAACTTCCAGCCCGCCAGGGGTACATTCCGGTCAACCTCAGGCTCCCAAACCTCCGGTATGTAGTTGGAATGGCAGACCGCGGTAATCGCCCAAATCGCCAGAACCGAGATTCCGAATCCCGCCACCCACTTGAAGAGAAAACTAAGACAGCTCTTGGGCATCTTGCTTAACTGGAATCCGGCTTCCCCGCGGTCCCTCACAGAGCGAGGTTCATCCATAGTGAACGATCGCGCTACCCTGCATTTCGATGTTGGACTTAAAGAAAGAGAGCCCCATTTCGCCCATCGCTTTCTTCAAAGGTTCCTGGTATTCCTCTTCGCAGTAAAACAGTAGAAAGCCACCACCACCGGCCCCCAGCAGTTTACCCCCACCGGCGCCCGCCTTTAAGCCGGCTTCATAGAGCGAGTCGATCCGCTCGTTGGCGATTCCCGAAGTGAGCTGCCGCTTCATCAGCCAGTTCTCATGCAGGATGCTTCCTACCCGGTTGAGCTGTCCGGACTCCAGGGACTCCCTTAGCGGTTCGACCAGGTCCACCATCTTTTGCAGCACTTCCTGTTTGCTTTTAGCCGCTATATCTTTGGTTTGTTGCCCGAGTAACTTCGTGTTGTCGCCCCGCATTCCGGTATAAAACATCAGCAACCGCCGGTCCAGAGCTTCCCGGGTCTCCCGCGAACAGACCACGGGCTCGACGAAAACGGTTTCGTCCGGATTGAACTGAATAACGTTTATGCCGCCAAACCCCGCCGCGTACTGATCTTGCTTTCCAATGGGCGCGCCCAAAATCTCAATCTCAAGCCGGCACGCCTCGTCACAAAGCTGCGCTTTGGAAACATACTCATGACGGTGGGCGTGTAGCGCATGCAACACCCCCACGGAAAGCGAAGAAGAAGACCCCAGCCCGGTGCCGGCAAATATGTTGGCAATAGTGGTTATTTCCACGCCCTCGCACACCCCCGTCATCCGCATCGCTTCGCGAATCAAATTGTGCTGGAGGTCCTCGAAGCTGTCTACAATCTCTGTCCTGGTATAGGCCACCCGGACAGAGGCGTCGAACCGGGGACTGACCGTCACATACATATAGCTGTCGATCGTGAAGCTCAACACACGCCCGGGTCCATTCCGGTAAAAAGTGGCCATGTCAGAGCCTCCCCCAACCAGGCTGACACGGAATGGAGTTCGGGAAATAATCATAAGTCAGAAAGGTATTGCTCGATCCAGGCCAGCCGCTCGGGGGTCCCCACATCCAGGAGAAGATCGTCCGTATTGTAACCAAAAACCCGCTCCTCCGCCGCCAGCATCTTCGGGAATACATGCTTGCAGAAGTCTTGCTCCCGCCGCTCTTCGGTCAGGTAGTCCATTGCCACCGGCTCCAACAGGTAGGCGCCCGCGTTCCCAATATTCCCAAAACGATCGTCCCCCGGTTTGTGATAGAGGCGCTCTATCCGCCCGTCTTCCGCCAGGGTCACGATGTCGCTGTCATGCGGATGCGAACTCGGATGTACCACCAGAGTCGCGGCGGAGTTCCGGCCCTGGTGAAACTCCTGGAAACGCTTCAAGTCCAGCCGGGAATACACATCGCCATACTGCACCAGAAAGGTATCGGTCAACTGCTCTTGAAAACCGTAGAGACTGCCCGCCGTTCCCAAGAGCTTCTCCTCATGCGAATAGTGGATTTTCACTCCCCATCTCGCGCCGTCTCCAAAGTAGCTTTCGATGACCGGTCCCAGGTAGAAGAGGTTTATGAAGAAGTCGGTGATACCGGCCTCCCGCATCCAGAGAACGTGATGTTCCAGCATGGGCCTGCCGGCAATCTCGACCATCACCTTCGGCCGGTCTCGCGTCAGTTCCCCTAACCGCGTTCCCATGCCTGCGCTGAGGATGACCGCTTTCGTCAAGGTTCGTTCTCTGGAGTTTGGCATTGTTCGATAAACAGGGCTGCTTCGGCCAGTGAAGAAAAAGTCCGGTCTGGAACGGCGGCGCACTTTCCGTCGCTCCCCCCATATCCCGTCTCTACCAGGAACGCCTCGCACCCCGCGGTCCGCGCGGCCTGCAGGTCCACGGTCCGGTCACCAATAACCACGCACCGGGTCAAATCCAAACCAAATTCCGACGCCGCCCGCCGCAAAAGACCCGCGCGCGGTTTCCGGCATTCACAAACGCACCGGTAGCGGACGTCGTCCGCGTTTTCATGGTGCGGACAAAAATAGACCGCGTCCACCACCGCCTCTTCCTCCTTGAGCAATTCCTTCAGACGGTCGTGTATCCGGCCGATGTCAGCCTCCGTGCACAGGCCCCGTGCCACGGCCGGCTGGTTCGTCACCACAATCACGGGAATGCCCAGCCCGTTCAGGCGGCGGACCCCCGCTGCGGAACCCGGAATGAGTTCCAACTGGTCAGGCTGGAAAATGATTCCCGCTTCTTCGTTGATGACTCCGTCCCGGTCCAGAAACACGGCGGAATAGGACTTTGCCGGTGGGGAGGTCATTGACTGAAAAGCCCGCACCATTCCTGAAAATGCCGGAGGACGCAACAACGCTTTCGGCTCAAGAGGGCGAGCCCTCGCCGGGCGCCGCGTCACTCTTTTCCCCGGTCTCAACTCCGGCGGCTTCAAATTCATCCATCGGTTTGGAGGGGGAATACCAGACTTCCAAGGGTTCGGTCCCGGCTCTTTCCTCCCCTATCCAACCGGTCACACTCAGACGGTAGGGAGCCACCTTGAGTTTCCGGAACGTCTTGTACCCTTCAAACCAATCGAGCAATTCGGTGAACTCATTGCTGTGTTGGAAAGGCGTTGAGTAGCTGTCGAAGTTACGAACAATATTGGACTCCGCGGACTCCATGGGCTTGTACCCGCTGGCGGGCCCCAGGCGCTCGATAACCTGGGCGATTTTTCCCACCAGACCGCCCTTCCGCTTTCCCGATTCAATCCGGGAGCGGTATTCCCACAATGCTTTGCAAACCCCATACCGCGCGCCGTCCGGCATCCGGGAAACCAGCTTTCGGAAAGGCTCCTTCGTCAGCGTATCGTATAGGTGCCCCAGAGCGCTCTTCACACTGTTCAGCTTGTTCCACGGCACATAACCAAACAGATGAACATACAGAGACAGGGTTCCCCCTTTCTTGACCAGATTGGCAAGCTTCACAAACCCCACATCCGGGCGCGCCGTCAGGTTCAGCACCCCAATCGAGATCACCCGGTCGAAGGAGCCCAGTTTGAACGGCGGCCTTAAGATATCCGCCTGCACCCATTCGATGTTCTCAAACTCCTTGGACTTTTCCTTCGCGGCGTCCACCGCGTATCCGGCGTCAAACCCGACTACCAGTTCCGCCGGCGCCTTGGCCATCGTCCGGGAAAGCCGTCCCACCCCACAGCCCGCGTCCAGACAGACCTTTCCTTCAAAATCCGCCAAATCCAGGCTGGTCCTCAGCTCCAAGATCCTCCGGTTGTCCAGACGGTCGGCTAGGGGCGCATACGCCTTCCCCTGATAGGCGGAGTAGTTTTGAACCGTCAGCCGCAGGTCTTTCGCGTCCGCGTCATTCGCCGCCTCGCTCCCGCTACTGTCCGCCCGCGCCCGGTCCCGGGGAAAGTAATCGAACGCTTCGGGGAGCATCCGGGGGATTCCATTGACGATCGGATACTCCTTCCCACATCCCCGGCACTGAATGGCGCCCTCCAGGATTTCCTCTCCTTCAAGCCCTGTTGCCACCACCTCCAGGCCGTCCGTTCCACACGCCGGACACAACAGTAAACTCAAGAGTCTCTTTCTCATGAAAGCAGATCCAACAGCAAGTCTTCGCTTAGGGAGATCTCCTCTCCATCGCGCTTCTCCGGCCTGGAATCAAGCACTCCTTGGACTATCTCTTCCCACGCGTCTCACAAAAACGTCACGAGCGCCTTGCCGGCCCAAATTAGCCACCCCTTGTTGAGCCTTCTGTGCCAGAACATACCACCCAAACCTTTCCGTCACACAAGAACCAAGTTAGAAAAGGCTCCGGTAGACCCCGGCCAGGCAATCCGCTGCCTTTTCCATGTCTTGGTTCTCCCGGATCCATTGCGCCGCTTCGGCCCCCATTTCGGTCCGCAGGCTCTCGTCCTCCAGGACCCGGATCACGTCGGCGGCGATGTCTTCCGGCTGATGGGTCGTTTTCACGTAGTGAGTTCCCGCCACCCCGTATTCCTCTCCATCGTCAGGAAGCCCCAGGAAAGGGGAAACCACGCAGGGAATGCCGCACCCCATGGCTTCCAACACCACACTGGGCAGCCCCTCCCGATGCGAAGCAAAGGCAAACACATCGGCGACCTGGTAGTAGTCCCTGACGTTGTTCACTTCACCAGCCAGGATGACGCTCTCAGGATCCGGTAGGGCTTCTATCAGGTCGAAAACGTCACGGAGGTACAGTTCCACGGTGGAAGGAGAGCCCAGCATCTTTTCCGTGGGCCGGACCGTCTTGCTTCCCACCATCACCAGCTTTGCCCGGGGAAAGCGGGAGAGCACCGCGGTCCACGCCTTGACCAGGAGATCCACCCCCTTTCGGGGATTGATGCTGCCCACGAAGAGCACCAGGGGATCGTCCACCGGCAGTCCCAGCCGCTCCCGGAGTTCTTTCCGTTTTCCGGGTTCCAGGGGATAAAACACCTTCAGGTCGATGCCGTTGGGTATGGCGTGGATCTTGTCAAAAGGCACCTTGCCGATCGCCTGATACGCGCGCCCCATCACCCGGCTGCACATCAGCATCTTGCTGTATGGCGAAAAGCAAACCCGGTCCCAGACACTGCTCCTGATCTGACGGAAGAGCGGTTTGGGTTCCTTGACCGGAAACATCATGTAGTGAAACAAGACCGGCACCCCTTTGAGGCGAATCTTCCACCATTCCAAAACCGACTTCGGCGAAGCCGCCGAAGTGCCCAAAGGATGCACGCAGTGCTTCCCAGGACTCTCGCCGATCGCTTCCATGGCTTTCCCCGCCAGGAAGATCAGCTCTTGCAAACCCGCCTGTCTCTCCGGGACCTCGAACCTCCGAATCCGAATGCCGGACACTTCCAGCGAGTCTTCCTCGTGATGAGGTTCCTTTATGACGTAGACGTTCAGCCGCACTCCGCGCTCGCGCAGATAGGGGCCGTAGCGCAAGTACTGAAGCGATCCCCCAGGAAGGTCCGGATAAAAGAAATTTGCTGGAATGTGGACTTCTATCATGGAATTCCGGCCCCCGCCGCTATCACGCTATAAAGCGCGCCGCAACCACAATTTCAAGAACCGGCCGAAAAGACCAGAAGCCATTCCACTAACAGGCCGCGGGCTTCTATTCGGAAAGCATTCCTTTCAGCTCGGAGCTTAGAGCCTCCATGAACTCAGCCGCCCCCTCGGGATTCAGATGATATCCGTCCGGAAAACGGCCGTCGGGCAACCAGGCGCTTTCTCCCACAAGAGAAATCGGAACCTCATTCTTCCGGCAAATTTCCCGGATCGCCTCTGGCATGCGGTAGGGCTCGGGAAGTGGAACGGTCACGATCACAAGTTTCACGCCAGACTCGCGAACCGTTTCAATCAGCCGCTCCAGTCTGTGGAAAGATTGCGCGGACTTCTCACCTCCGGGCTGGACTTCCCCAACTTCCCCAACTTCCTCACCGCTGCCGTGCGCCGGGGGTTCGTCCGCCAAGGCCCCGTCCCCCAGCCCTTGGTTGATCTGCCGGGCCGCCACCTCGTACCCCGGCACCCAATTGTAGAACAACAAGGGACGCACCCGTCCCCTGGCCGCGAACAGGCGGGACACGCGTCCCAGCAAAAAGCTGCAGGCAGAATCCAACGAGCCCGCGTCCTCTCGCAAGAAGCTCTGAACATCGCCGTTTGCCACATAGTAGGCCCCCATCGCTTCCGGACCTTGAATTCTCCGGTCCGAAAGATGACTTCTAGCCGTAAACAGCAGCACCAAGGCCGGCTTTGCTCCGGGGCCATCCAGATAGCGGCGGTATCCATAGAGCCACTGGGCGATGTCCGTGCTGTCAGCCGTCATGAAAACCAGGCGCGGCTCCTTCATTCCCGCGTCACGCAGACCTTCGGTCAATACCTCCGCGTCCACTCCGTTTCTCGCCAGAGAGTTTCCCAAGACCAGCACGGGGGACGCCTCTTCGCCGCCATTCGATGCCTTTCCCACCCGCTCCGCCAGTTGGTCAAACCCCCGGATGTGCGCCAGATCCAGCGACAGCCGCGGCTCGAACGGACGAGCCACCAGTTCCATCGCCAAGAGAGCGGCTGCCACGGCCAGAACTACCTTTGCCTCACTCTTCATTCCCAGTGTGGTGATTGCGAAACATCTGGACGAAATCAATTAGGTTCTAGAGCCGGAAATTGGCTCGCTTCGCTCGGAAATCTTTATCATCGCGGTCTCCTTTTCCAATTTCCGCGTGGCTCGGTCAGTCCTCCTCGCTCCTTGACTTTGAAAAAGAATCCTCGCGAATTTCGTCCACCTATTTCGCAAACACCACACTAGAACTGAAAATAAATGAACTCAGACGGAACGGGTGGCGGGAAGAAAAGCAACATCACCACAATGTAAAGATAGACCATCGCCCTCCACGGCCAAGCCACCTTTGCCAAGGCAAGAGAGTCCCCCTTTCGCTCGATCCACCACTCGAAAATCATCCAGGGACCGGCAAAGAAGCAGATCAGCGTCAGGGTCGTGGCCGTCAGGTCCGTCATCTTCCAGTCGCCCCACAGGGCCCCCAGCATTCCCAGAGCCTGTTCCGCCGACTCAGCGCGAAAGAACAGCCAGGTCAGGCAAACCAAGTGAAAGGTAACCAGCAGCGCAAAGGCCTGGTACAGCCGTCCTCGCACGCGGGTCCTGGCGGAAGTCCCCTCCGACCACCGGTGAACCGCCAGCCAAGCCCCATGAAGCCCCCCCCAGATTACAAAGGTCCAGGAAGCGCCATGCCAAAGCCCGCCCAGGAGCATGGTCAGCAGGAGGTTCCGGTAGTTCTGCCATTTGCCGCCCCGGTTTCCGCCCAGCGGAATGTACAGATAGTCTCTCAACCAGGAGGAAAGACTGATGTGCCAACGCCTCCAGAACTCTCTTGGGCTGGTCGAAAAATAGGGCTGCCGGAAGTTCTCCATCAAGTCGAAGCCCAGCCACTTGGCGACCCCGATCGCGATGGAGCTGTATCCGGAGAAATCTCCATAAATCTGGAAGGCAAACGCGTACACGCCGGTCAGCACCTCCAGAGGCGCCAGGTCTGATGGAGGCTTCGAGAAAATGTGATTGGCGATCCACGCCATGTTGTCCGCCAGCACCACCTTTTTGAACAGCCCGGTCAGCACATGATAGAGCCCGTCCCGGAACCGCGCCTCGTCACACCGCGGCCGGGGATTCTCCACCTGCGGCAGCAAGTGGCTGGATCTCTCGATCGGACCCGCCACCAGCTGAGGGAAAAAGGAAATGTAGAGGGCGAAGTCGAGGAAACTACCCGCCGGTTTGGTTTGTCCGCGATAGACGTCAATGGTGTAGCTCAGCGCCTGAAAAGTGTAGAACGAGATCCCCACCGGAAGGATGATCTGGAACGCCGGCGTCCACGAACCCAGGCCCATGACTTCCCAGAGCCTTTCCAATTCGCTGGCAAAGAAACCAAAATACTTGAAGATCCCGAGAATCCCCAGGTCCACGCAGACCGAGGCCGTCACCCACCTTTTTCTCACCGCCGGGCTCTCCGATCTCCCGATGGCCCTGGCCGCCGTGTAGTCGAACGCCGTGGTAAAAAGAATCAGCGAAAGAAACCGCCAGTCCCAGCAGCCATAGAAAAAGTAACTGGCCAGCAACAGGAACCGGTTTCGATTCCGGTGCCCCAACCGGGAGTGCACGGCAAGCACCACCGCCAGGAAGATCCAGAATCCGAAGCTGTTGAACCACATGAAATCTAAGAAGTCGCTTCCGGTGATGCCACCCCTCCGGACCGGCTTCAGTAATTAGTCCATTTCGCCCCCCACGCCAGAAGGAAATTGGGACCCTCACGCCGGGCGGGGCTTCAATCATCCCGCGGCCCGGCGGGTTCTCGCCCTGAATTCTCAGGGGATCTGGCCCAGATGGCCCGCCCTTGCTTCGCGTCTAAACCTGCCTACTATTTCCGTGGCCTCTCGCGATTCATGGAATTCTTTTTCGCCGTCTTTTTCCTGCTGTTCTACTACCTCCGGCCTCAGGACTGGATACCGGGTTTGGCCGGCGCGAATCTGGTCAAACCGATCATCGGGGCGTGGGTCATCGCCTTGGTGGCCATGCGTTCGCGCCAGATCTCCTTTCCCGGCTTTGTCAAAACGCCCCACGACTGGATAATCCTGGCCTATTTCGCCTATGTGGCGTTTACCGCTCCCGACTTCTACGGAACTTTCATGGGGTTCCTCCCCTTCGTGGCCTTCTATGCCCTCACGGTCCAGTCCGTGAACACCCTGCCGAGACTCCTCAGCTACTTCAAATGGTGGAACGGAGCCATGGTCACTCTGGCGCTCCTGGGCGTCCTGAGCCTTTATGGCATCGATCCGACCGGAGCGAAGGACGCCACCGCCGTCATGGCCGATCGTCTGTGCCTGGGAACCTGGCTCCACGACAATCCCAACGCCCTGGGCCACACCGTGGTCGTGGCCATTCCGGTCAGCTACCTGCTGTTTTTCTGGCGAGGGTCCTTTTTCGGAAGGTTTGTGATCTTTCCGGCGCTCAGCGCCATCGTCTTCTACTGCCTTTGGGAAACCGAGTCCAAGGGCTCGTACCTGGTGGGAGGCATGCTGGTGTCCATGCTCTTCGTGATTGGACGGCCGAAGTTCGTTCAAGCCATTTCCATTGCCACGGCGCTCACGCTGGGGGTTTCAGCCCTCAGCTTCCTGCCGCGAATGTCTCAGATGAGCGACCTCAGAGCGGACGAAGGGGTGCAGGGACGCCTGCTCGCCTGGGAAATGGCCCGCACGGTCACCAAGCTCACCCCCACGGGCGAAGGTTGGGGCCAGTTTCAGGCCTACATCACCTGGAGCGACGGGAAGCACGTCTTCTATGACATCCCGAAATCCACCCACTCCAGCTACGTAAAGATTGGGGCCGACTTGGGCAAATATGGACTGTTCCTCTTCCTGGGAGGACTCTGGGTTTGCATCCACACCCTGATTGTCTACAAGCCCACCAACGAAACCGAGGACCGCTGCCGGCGAATCCTATGGATTCTCATAGCAGGCAACATCATTTCCAATTGGATGATCAACCGGGAGTACCACACCGAGTATTTCCTCATCATCGCCGCGACGGCCGCGCTGCACCGTCTTCGCAAAGGCCAGGAACTGAAAGAAAAGAGAGAGGCGGAGTCCACCCCCACGGAACCCGAACCGGAGACCGCGCTGGAGACTGCCCCCGTCCCCCTCTACGCGAAAATGGAGCCGGATAGCTCTCCGGCCTTCACCACCCAGAAGCCCACTCTCCTGCAACGGCTGAAGCCACTCTGGAACCGGTTCGGAATTGTTGACGCCGCTATTTGCGCCGGCTTGACCTGGCTGACGTTTTGGACCTGGGACTACATCCTGGATAACCTCTGACGGCAGCCTCACTCTCTCCCCCCTCCCTCTCTCCACCCGCTCATCGCCGGGGCACGATCCCGGCGTAGAGGTCGCCATAGTTTTTCAACATGGCTTCGAGAGAAAAGGACTCCTCCGCCGTCTTTCGCGCGCGGTGTCCGGCCTCAAGCAAGACCTCTTGACGCTCCAGCAGGGTCCCCATCTCAGCGGCCAGCGCGGCGGGGGTGGTCATCTCTCGAATGAACCCGTTTTTGCCGTTCTCAATCACCTCGCTCGAACCACAGGCGGGATGTGTCAGACAGGGCACGCCACAGGCCATGGCTTCGAGCATCGCGTTGGAAAGTCCCTCATTCACCGACGGGATCGCCAGCAAGTCCATCGCCCGATAGTAGGGCGCCGTGTCCAATTGGAAACCGGCCCATACGATCCGGTTCCTGAAATCGCTGTCCCGGCAGCGCCGCAGCGCGTTCTCTTTTTCGGGCCCGTTATCTCCCACGATCAGGAGGAACGCTTCGGGACGTTTCGCCGCTAACAGCTCAAAGGCCGAAATGAGGAACTCGTGGCGCTTAAAAGCTCCAAATCTCCCGACAATTCCCATCACCACCGCGGCTTCGGGAATCTTCAGTTCCTCGCGCGCGTCTCGCACGGAACGCCCGGGGGAGAAGTGTTCGCAGTTTACCCCATTCAGCACGGCCTGTATTTGGGATCCGGAGAATCCCTCCTGGGCCAGACTTTTCTTCAAGCTTTCGGAAACCGTGTGAACCCGGGCACACGCCAGGTAAAGAAACCGCCTGAGCCAACGGCGCTTCAGAGTCTTTTCCTCAGGCCGGAGTTCGGCATGCTCGCCATGAAGCACCGCACTCGCGGCGCCCGCGCGATACTTTGCCAGGACTCCGTAGATCAGAGGCCCCAGGTCGTGAGTATGCAAGACATCCGGCCGTATCTTCCGCAGCAGCTTTCCCAGCTCAACCACCGCGGCCCAGGAAAAACCTGCCTTTTTCCCCAAACAGTGGACCTCCACCCCGGAGTTCAAGCGGTTGGCGAAATCTCCCACCCTTTCGATACAGGCAATGGACGTCTCAAACCGGGCTGGGTCGAGACCATTGGAGAGATTCACGACCCCGTTTTCCAGTCCTCCCGGTTCGAGCGACGTCACGACGTGCAAGATCCGAATCTTTCTATCCGGAGAGTCCGGGGAGGTCGCGGCGCCACCATTCATCCGCCCCTCTTTACGACGAACTTTCCACAGTCTCAATCGGACAGTGCAAAGAGTTTCCGGCGACACTTTCCGGCTTTCTGGGTACTTTTTGTCACGCGGGGACCAACCAGAATGCGGCTTGACAGTGTATGAGCCCGCAGTGATGATTCGAGACACCGTGCGCGTCCTTCTGAGGCCCCATGACAGGGATTATTATTCGTTTCCTAAAATTTGACGTTCTGAACATACACCCAATGGTCTACGCGGCTCTTGGGATAATTTGGGTCGTCTTGCTCATCACGGCCTTCTCGAGCCTGCGTTCCCTGGACATCTCCGTCTGGGCGAAGTGGATGTGGTTTTTGTTTATTCTCGGCGTTCCCATCATGGGACTTGCCATCTACGCGATCCGTTGTCTTATTTGCGCGGACTGGAGTGCCCTGAAGCCGCTCATGATTTCCCGTTCCGGATCGGTCTCTAAAGTCCGGGAGAATGCTCCCAGGAAGTAGCGTGCCCATCATGCCCGGCGCGCCATCCGTCAACTTTCAGGCTGCCATTCCAAAAATTCACCATGGAACACAACCCTGAAGGCAAGCAGAAGTTCGACCCGATCAAGATTCTCGGGCAAGTCCTGACCTACGCCCGCCACATCCGGCTGATGATGCTGATGGGCGCCGTGGGCATCTGTGCCGGGCTCGTCGTGTATCTCTACTCTGTCCCCACCTATCAGGCCAAGTCCCTGGTCGCCATGAGGACCTACTACACGGCCATGAAGGGCACGGGTATGCCCGACGAGATGGGCGGCATCTCCATCAACTCAAGAACCTTCCTCCGGGGGTTCCCGTCCCGCCTGATCCAGTTGGGCGCCGCCAAGCGCCTCGGCCTGGTCGGGGAACGCGCCACGTTCGAAGAAGTGCTCACCCACGTTCCCAACGTAACCGTGAGCCTTTTTGACGCCAGCCACGTCGAGGTAACGGTCTATGCCTTCGACCCGGAAGTGGTAACATCATTCGCCCAGGCGATGGTGGAAGAGTACCAGGATCACCAGCAGAAAAGCTGGCTGGAGTTTCGCGACCGGGCCCTGGAAAGGTACGCCATTCAGGTCAGAGACCTGGAACAAAAAGTGGCCGACACCATGGAAGAGATGACAGCCATGGAACGGGATCAGCGCCTGACGGAAATCTCCATCGAACAGCAGAGCCTACTGGAAATTCCGAAAGATCTCGTTACCACCAAAGAAAAGCTGGCCCGGATGGACGGCATTCGCCAAATCATGGCGAAGTTTGAAGACGTGGCGCCTCCTGGCGCCAAGACGGACTCTGGAGATCTGTCCCCCGAACAAACCCTGACCCTGCTCTCTTTGCTAAGCGGGTTTGAAAAAGAGTCCGACGTCCAGGTGGGTGACGTCATCCAGACCAATCTGCCGGGCACCAGCACCATCCGCCCCAGCCCCGCGAAATCCAGAATTGTCGTGGAACCCTCCAAGGTGGAAGGGCTGGATTCCTGGCGCGACCTGGAAAAGCAGAAGCGCCTCCTAGAGGATCAACTGACCGAAGCCGCCAAGACCTATCTGCCCGATCACGAGATCATGCGCAACCTGAGAGCGCAGTATGAGGAAGTTCAACGCTCTCTGATGACCGAAGTCCGCGTCATGAGAGAAAAGTTCAACCTGGAATACTCCCGCCTGGAAGAGAAGCTGTCCGTTTTGGAATCCCGTATTCCGGAATACCAGAACGTGACGGAGAAGCTCGGCAAGAGTTCCCTCGCGTTTTCCAATATCGAAAACGCCCAGTCCATGTGGGACAGCGCCCGGGAAACCTTGGCCAAGAGCCTCGCATCGATCACCTTCAACAAAGACTTCGACTGGGTGGAGCTGGCCTTTCAGGGGCACATCAGCGTGCGGGACAAGATCCCAGTCTCTCCCAGCAAGTCCAAGATTGCGATGATCTCTCTGCTGCTGGCCGTTGCCGGCGCCGTCGGTGTTCCCACCGTCCTCAATCTCCTGAGTACTTCAGCCAATACGGTGCATCAGCTTGAGGATACGACGGGTCTCCTCGGCTTGGGAATCGTGCCCTTGGCCTCTAAAGACTATATCGAAGAGGTCCACCGCTCGCCGGCTCAGGGCGCCACGGTGCCGAACTACCTGCTGGAATGCTTCCGCGTCATCCGGAGTAACATCTGCCTGAACCCGAATCAGCATCAGCGCTCGCAAGTGATCTTGATTACGAGTTCGCGTCCTCAGGAAGGAAAAACCACCCAGGCCGCCAACTTGGCCTGGGCCTTCCACTCCATGGGAGAGCGTACTCTACTCATCGATTGTGACCTTCGCCGCGGGCGGGTGCATCTATTGCTGGGCTTGGACAACACCAATGGAATGACTGGCCTGCTTCCCGGTAACCTGGGTGTTCCGGAAAGCATCCAGCGGACCGGCCTGGAGCTCTTCGACGCCATTCCCAGGGGGCCTGTCGTGGCGGGCACCACGGAAATCTTGTGTCAAGATCGCTTCGCCAAACTGATCGCTCATTTTCGCGAGCATTACGACCGGATCATCTTGGACACTCCCCCGGTCCTGGGACTAAGCGAAACCAGTTCCCTACAGCGGGTCGTGGATGGCACCGTCATCGTGGTCCGCGCGGAAAAAACTTCCCGCAAAGATGTTCTCGATGCGGTGAATCTCTTGAAGAAGTCAGGGGCCTATATCTTCGGCTTTGTCCTGAACGCGGTTGACCTGTCGAAGGCTAGTAACTACTACAATTACTACTACTACTCAGCCCCTTACTACGATCAGTTCGAGCCCGACAATGCTCCGGCCCGGGCAGGCAAGGCGTCAGAGGCTTGGCGTTAACGCAACGCCCCCAAATCGTCCCCCCCGAGATCCAAACGGATTGGATGCTTCACAGCTGGAACCCAAAATTCCCTCCGCCACCAGCTCCGTGACTACTAGGCAGTGTGGACAAATCGCGGGCGGCCCGGCGCGAGAGCATTTTTTGTCTGGCAAGGCGCCGCGAACGGCATTGGGCCTATCCCCAATAGAGCGAGCGGGAACAAAGCCAGGCGAAAAATGGGCTGCGTCTCCAGATATTCGCCGCTTCGCGGCGCTGGGTTCTCTTTCCTTTTCCTCATTTCTGGTCCGTTCTCCAATTTGTCCACGCTGCCTAGGGGAGGAACAGCGCCAAATGAGTCAAACGGTTGGCGGCCGCCTGTCCCCTCCTCCATGGTTGTGCCGAAAATTTTCGAATGCCTGCCGGACACAAGGCCATACGGGCACGATTCCGAGCCCACGGGTTTCTCTTCAAAGAATACCGATACCCCCCTCGTTTCAGCTAACCCCATACCTTACTTCGCCCCTATAAAATGAAAGTCATTGTGACCGGCGGCGCCGGATATATCGGAAGCGTGGCCACGGAACGCCTGCTGGCCCAGGGCCACACGGTGGCCGTGTACGACAACCTGTACATGGGACACCGCGAGGCAGTCCCTTCCGATGCCACGTTCGTCGAAGGAGACCTCTCCGACCGCGGCAAACTCCAAGACCTGTTCCAGGACTTCCGGCCCGACGGAGTGCTGCACTTCGCTTCCCATACCATGGTGGGAGAATCCATGGATCATCCCTTTCTCTACCTGGGAGACAACGTTCGCAACGCCCTCAACCTTCTGGAGGTCATGCTGGAGAACGGCACTAACCGGATCATTCTTTCATCGACGGCCAATCTCTTCGATCAACCGGAGCGCATGCCGATCTCAGAGACGGAACGCATTGTTCCCGGAAGTCCCTACGGAGAGTCCAAGTACATCATCGAGCGGATCTTCTACTGGCTGCACCGGACCCGCGGACTGCGCTACGCCTGTTTGCGCTACTTCAATGCTTCAGGCGCCACCAAGGAACGGGGCGAAGACCGGGACCCGGAAACTCACCTGATCCCTCTGGTTCTCCAAGTCGCCTTAGGCAAGCGGGAGAAGTTTTCCATTTTTGGAAATGACTATGACACTCCGGACGGGACTTGCGTGCGGGACTTCATTCATATCGCGGATCTCGCGGACGCCCACATCCTCGCCCTCGAAAAACTTTCCGAAGTTCCGGAAATGACTTTCAACCTGGGCAACGGCCGCGGCTTCAGCATTCTGGAAGTCATTGAAATGGCGCGAAAAATCACCGGCCATCCGATCCCGGTGGAATTTGGACCTCGCCGGCCCGGAGATCCGGGAACGCTCATTGCTGACAGTTCGAAAGCTCGCGCGGAGTTGGGCTGGAAACCCCAGTACGATTCACTGGAATCGATCGTTCGCAGTGCCTACGAATGGCATGCGGCGCATCCCGACGGCTACTAGAAGAAGCCGTATCACTGAGAGAGAGTGTGTTTCCAGGCGCGTCTCCCGCGGGTCCCGTGTGGTTCCCGTGTGGTTCCCGTGCGGTTCGCAAAGGCGGGGCTCAACCCGCCGCCTGAAACTCCCTATTTCCCGACGGCCTCCGGCTCCGGCCGGTCTTGATTGATTCCGGGACCGGTCACTGGCGCATCGTCTTGACCCAGGGTCAATCCTTCCCGGAACCGGGAGTAATCCCGGAGACCGGTACGTTTTACGCCACCGAGAAGGATGATCTTAACCGTCTCGATTAGAATGAAAAAGTCCAGAAGCACGCTCATGTGCTTCATGTAATACAAGTCGAATTCCAGTTTGCGCCGGGCATCGTCCACCGTAGCCCCATAGGGATATCGGACTTGAGCCCACCCCGTCAGCCCCGGCTGAATCAGCAAGCGTTCGGGATATCTCGGAATCTCCTCGGTAAGCCTGGTGACAAACTCCGGTTGCTCCGGACGCGGCCCCACAAAAGACATTTCCCCTCTCAAGACATTGATCAACTGCGGAATCTCATCGAACCGGAACTTGCGCAGAAAATTTCCTCCAGGAAAGATCCGCGAATCTCCGGCGGTACACCACTTGGCGCCGTCCCGCTCCGAGTCCACGTGCATGGTCCGGAGTTTGTAGATCACAAACTGGTTTCCCAACCTTCCGCTCCTCTTCTGCCGGAAAAAGATTGGCCCCGGCGAATTCAGCTTCACGATCGCCATGCCAACGAGCAGAAGCGGAGACAGCACCACCAAGAAGAACAGGGACGCCAAAACGTCGAACATTCGCTTGAATTTCTTCACGTAAAAGAGACCGGACTGAGTGGACGCCCGAAAGAGCCAGCTTTCGGTAACCAATTCCAGCGGCACCGCCTGATAGGCTTCCTCACAGGCGTCCGCCAGTGAAACAATGTCCACTCCTTCGTACCGCATCTGCCGGAGCAAGGGCCCAAACTCCGGATCGGCCAAGTGCCTGTCCCGGACCAGCACCACGGAAATCTTTATCTCCTTGGCGGAGGCTACCATCTCCTCAATGGTACCCATCACGGGGACCTTGGAGAGGGGTTGATAGGCTCTGCCGGTCACGATGCCAAGGATCTTGCAGTGCCTTCCCCACAACTCTCCCAAGAGCGCCGCCGCGGTTTCGTCCTCTCTGCCGGACACCAGGCAAAGGACTGTCTGCCAGCGATGGTTTCTCTGTTTGCTGAGAAAGAGATGGTGAATGGTGACCGCGACTATCAGGGCGCTCAGCCCGATAACCAGGACCCCCCTCCCCAACCGCGCGGAAAAGTCCAGCGACCCCATGGCCAGGACGACAAGGAGAATTCCCAGCAACCCCACGCCCAAAGCCCGAATGTGGCTCAATACCCCGCCTTCCGGACCGCGGGCCGAATAGAGTCCTCCCACATAGAGCAAACTGGGCAGAACAAACGACGCGATCGCAATGCCAGAGAGGTAGGCCGACAGCTTGTTCAGATCCAGATAGCCGAACCTGACATAGATACCGAACAGGAAGGACATCCACACGATCGCCATATCGACACAAAAATGGATAGCGATGGCCAACCAGTGCCGGGATGTTTTGGAAACTCCAAACAGCATCTTAGTGTCGTCAAATTAGCGCACCCAAGCGGGTTGAAGGGAAGGTCCCTTCACTCGCAAAAGGCATGTCTCTTAACCAGAGATCTCAGAAACCAAAAACTTTTTCGGGAACGACCACAATATCTCCTTGCCCGATCACGGGATCGGGCGCTTTTCCCATTTGGATAAGCCGAATATTCACGGGCAGTTTTTGCCGGATGTTATTCTCATCCGCCCGCAAGATGTGGACTTTCTGTTCGTCCGCGAAACGGGTCATCCCCCCCATGATCAGAATAGCTTCATAGACGCCAATAGGCTCACCATCTGGCAGGGTGAGCACATGTTGTCCGGGCTGATTCACTTTTCCCGTCAGGTAAACAAGGATCTGGGTGCCACCCGCGATCGGTCCCGGACCAGTAGCGGAATTGGCTTTTCTTACGCGGTCCAAGATTACGGTGGCTTCGCGTAGTTGACCCTCCTCAAGAATGCCTTTGATGCGTTTTTCGGCCGCGCTGACGGTCAGTCCGCTCACATCGATCCGGCCCAGAGCCGGAATGATGATGTCGCCCCGCTCTCTGACGACAAAGGTCCCATTGAAGCTGGGATCCTCCTGAACAAAAATTTCCAGACTGTCGCCCACATGAATGGAAGAGTCCTGCGCGACCGCTTCCGGTGGTTCGGGAACGGCAGCCATGGGAACCTCCCCAGTTGGAGACGTGCCGTCCGCGGCACAGCCTAACAGGCACACTATGGTTCCCGCGATTCCTATCAGTCTCAGTGTCAGATACGATCCTGGGCGTCTTTCCATATTCCAGTCCTACTCTCTCAACAGACCGGCTGCTAGAACCGGCCCACCCCTCGCGCCAGGGCGCGGAAAATTCGATTTCCCGCTATTCCCCAACAACAACAACAGTCACCATCAGAAACTGCTGAAAACTCAGCTCCTTATTTCGGAGGTCCACTCGTGCCAGGGGTGATCCAAACGCCTTCCGCGTTATTGTTAATGTACAGCTTTTCCTGAGGCTGGTCTTTGACCGTGAGAAGCAGGTGGTCAAATGAAGTCCTGAACGCCTTTACGGCCCGGGCCCGATATTCGGCATAAGTTTCCCGGGTGACTCCCTTTTCCCGCTGGGACACGGTCACCAGAAGACGAACGTCTCCAGAATACAAAGCGGACGGGGCCATCCCTTCGACGTAAACGAGCCGGGGAAATACACCTGGCAGATTCGCCGGATAGACTTGCATATCGGCGACCCACTCGTGAGTCCGCAGTTCAGGATCTGCGGAGTCCAAGAGCAGTTTGCTCCGCTGCGCGTCCGACCAGACGCGAATCTGGCCGGTGGAGGCCAACTCTTGATCGAAGGATTCAAACTCACCTGACCGCGATGCCCGGTTGATCCCCGCCACCTCCATCGTCACCACGACTTCGCCCCGGTAGTCCAGGCGGTAAGGCCGCACGCGGATGATCAGCTTGCTCAATTCCCCAACTCCCACAATCAGTCCCGGAGGGGTGTGCTCGAAGGCTCCACCGTCCGCGGGATCGTCGTTCGACACGACTCCGTCGTAGTTGAGGTCGGCGTCCAGGTCCAGCTTGGCCACATAGCGCTCGGTATCCCGCCACTGATTGACCCTCTGACCATAGTAATGGTGGAAACTCCCTGGCAGATCCATTTCGGTCTCTTGTCCGAAAGCAGGCTCTCCTTCCGCGCCGTCAGTCTGCGAGAAGGCATTTTCGCCGCAGATCCAACCGCCCGCGGCCAAGGCAAGAAAGAGGCAAAGGGCTGACGTAAAGTTCGTTCGTTTCATGTCAAATTTTCCCAAGGTATAGCAATTTGTTCACATCAAAACCACTGGCAGCCCGGATATTCCGGAAGGTTTCCGCCTCCCACACTTTCCGCTGCGCCTATTAAAAGTAAACCCGGAGACCGAGGGCGTAAAGATGCTCGTCAAACAGGTTTGCATCCTCAAACTCGTAAAAGGCCCAGAAGGTTGTCCTCGACAGGAGCCGGTGGGTGAAGGCAATGCGGTAGAGGAGTTTTTCCTCGTCTCCACCCGAACCTTCCCCGTCACTGTTTCGCCGCTCATAGGCAACGGTTCCCAAAATGTTGGAAAAGTCGCCGACATCGTAGCTCAGACTGGCCGAGTAAAGCTCCCGGTCGCCAGAAAAGCTGCCATCGAAACCGTCGTCGTCGGAATATTGGAAGAACGCCGATCCCCGCAAGCGCTCCGTGATCTGGTGCTGAATGGTGTAGTTGATGAAATTCGAAACCCCTGACTCGCCAGTCAGGTCATTGGTTACGAAGTCCTGTCCCCCAAACACGCTTTGCCGGGTCCGCTCAGTCAGGTTGTGGTCAAGACCTGCCTCCCACAGCCAAGTGTCTCGCTCCGGGTCGGAGTTGACCGACCACAGGTAACCCGTCCGCGACCTCATGCTCAGGTTCTCCGTGATCCGGCCCCTGATACCGCCATAAACCGTATGGTAATAGCTGCGATAGTTATCCCGGGCATAGACGTCGTATTCCACGAAGGGAGAGAATGGTATCCGGATGCCCTCGTATCCTAACAAGGCGCCGGCGCGGTCGTTGGCCGTATGTTCGCTGAAATCCGAGAACCTCCACGAATCCCGGCGATCCGCATCCAGCCACAGGCGCCACTCCGTGCCCACTGGCCGCGAGGCTTCCGCGGCCGCCACGTTGGACAGGTAGGCCGAATCTTCGCTGAAAAAGTCGCCTGACCGGTCCGTATCCTGGAAACCGTAGTAATACCGGCCCGCTCTCTGATAAGCCCCGGTCCCCTGGTCATGGAAGATATCGAACCCCGGATGAACCCCCACTTCATCATAGACGAGCAGATCCCACGGGCCCCACTCGTCTTCGTAATTCAGGCGCATGAAGCCGGTCGGCTCGCCGCCAGTCCCCAGCCTGAATCCCAGGCGGTTTTTGACCGGCAGATAGATAACGGTACCCGCGGCGGAAAGGTAGAAGTTATCGGTGATCTGAAAGTAAGACCTCAAAGAAAGTTCGACGAAGCCCAGCCACCCGTCTTCTTCCCCTCTTCTGAAACGTTCGACTCCATCGTAGTCGGAATACATCACGCCGGCTCCCATCGAAAGGAAGTCCAGATAGAAGGTGCCCACCTTCACATGAGCCCGGTCCGGGTCAAAGTCCCTGGTGAAAAGGTCAAAGGACCCGTCCGCCACAAACGTTCCGTTGCTGTAAGGGCCGGGAGTGCTGACCACAAACGCGTCGTGATCCGAAAAGAAACCCAAGCCACGCTCCAGCGGTTTGAAAACCCCCGGGTAGCGGTCGTAGAAGGCTCTTTCATTGTCGAGATAAGGCTGGTCGTATTGATACAGACCGGTCGCGGACTGCATCGGAAAGTCCGGGCCCCGGTTGGAACCGGCTCCACCATACCCGCCTGGTCCGGTGTATCCCCCACTCCGGGAGTAATCCCCGCCCAAGAGCTGTTTCTCGCGAACGGTCGGGAAATATCCACTCGACCAGGTATCGACCTTGCTGGAGGTGGCTCCAGACGAGGATGACGGCGCGAGCGACGCATTCAGGGCGCTGCTCGAAACCCCCACCAAATCCGAAGACGGAGCGGAACCGGACCAGCCATAGACGTCCGCTGGAGCCACGTCAGACATTTCGCCGGGAGTTTCTTTTGAGGAACTTTCGCCCGCCTTCGCCACGGCTGGTTTCACCGCCTCTTCTCCACCCGTCATTTCAAAATTCCCGACCACCCCGGAATTGTCCTCACCAAACCGCAGCGGATTGCCCCCTCCGGAGGTAAGCGAACCCGAATCTTCCTTCGCTTCCGGCTTTTCCGGAGCCGCTGGCCGGGGCTCCGGAGGAGCCTGCCCCTCAGACTTCAGTCTCTTGGGTCCGTAGACTGGCACCTGCCAGGAGGAAGACAGTTCAGCTTCCGACACCCCCGCTTTGGGCTTGAAAGCGCCACTCTCATCGGGCTTGGCTTCGTTCGGGGTAGTGTCTTCGGGCTTTTCGGGCTTTTCGGGCCTCAGAATCTCCACGATTTTGGCTTTTGGAACCGTGGGCGCCTCCGCCTCGGGCACCGGACTTGCATTAGCGACCCGGTCCGGCACTTCCTCCGCGACCTTTGGAGAAAAAAGCGGCTCCCGTTTCCCCTCTTTGACCTCTGCCCCGCCGGAGCGCGGCTTGTCCAAAATTCCCGATACCCAGGAATCCAGATCGGATTCGCCCGCTTTTCGCTCGGGCGCCGACACCCGGGAAGGCTGCTGAGGACGCACGGGTTCCGAGGCGGGCTGGAACACAAACCCTTCTCCGCCGGCCGCTTGGGCGATCGGAATCTCACCCGTTACCGCGTGCCCCCTCAAATCGGGAGTCACCACGTCCACGTTCATCCCACGCGTTCCGTCCAAACCCACCGTATCGGCAAACAGGTATCCGTTTCCGCCGCCATTGGCATTGGGTTTGGCATTGGGTTTGGGCGCCTCCTTCGCTCTCTCCTCCGCGAAAGCCGTATTCCCAAGCGCGACAAGAGCCAGCGCACAGATAAAAAACGCCACCACCTCCCTCCGGGAATTCCCGCATTCGAAAACTCTAATGAATTTCGAAGAACGTTTGAACATTGAGGTAGTGGTTGGCGGAAACAAAAACAGTGCGAGTCGGGGTTCGTATAGACTCGGGACAAATTCCGGTCAATTCCGGCTTGGTGACAATATTTGCACGGGCTAACTTTTAGTGCTCTGGCGGAATAATGTCCTCTAAGGAAGCAGCAAGAACAACGCCTCTCGATGAAGGAAAATCCCTTATTTTACAAGCAATTCTTGCCTCCACCCCCAAGCTTTCTCGAACTTATCGGCGCACCGGACATTCAAGAAGATCCGATAAATTTAATACCCAAATTCTTTAAGATTCGCCTGTAATCCCAATAATTGAGATGATTTTTATAATTTCTGTAACGCCGCGCAATCCCATTCCCAGCGATTCAATCTCCCCGGACGACGCCACAAAACCCCAGCTTATTTTAACCAAAAAAACCAAGACTGTCCAACGGATACCTGCGCTTGCGGGCAGTTTTCTTGGGGGGTCTAATCGCCCCATTCTTCCCTCGTCCACCCTCGGTTTTTTCCCAACTCGGTTTTAAACGAATTCCGATGGTCCGTGGATCAAAAAAATTTTGAAATCCGGAACATGAAAAGAGACCGCCGCGGTCCCGCTTCCCACCGCGCGATTTTATCGCGGTCTCGTCCCCCAATCCATTGGGCCCGGGGACCAAGCAGGGTTCCAGAGCCGGCCCATCCCAGTTTCACACGATTTCCGCTTGATTGTTCTCATCAACTCCGGGATGCTCCCCTCACGAATTGCTGACTCATGAAGCGCTCGAAGATTCTCCGCTCCGCTGTCCTGCTGGCTTCAATCTGTTCGATTCTGGGGGCTTCGAGTTGTGCCCATCACGAACCGTCCGGCCGGCCCAGCAAGCCATATTTCGGATCTCAGGGCTACAATGGCCACATTCCAAGAGAAATTCAGCGGGTCGATCCCTGGCTTCCGGTTATCTAAGCTCTTCTTGTGAAGCCTGTTCCTTTGCACTCGAACAAAATCCCCGTCCTCAAAAAGGGGTACACGATCATTGAATCCTTGGTCGTTTTGGGGGTCCTCGGCATTATTTCGATCATCATTCTTGGCTTGATCAAGTACCACCTGAAACACGACGAGCCGGTGTTTCCTCAAGATGAGGACCCCTCCGCTCTGTATCTTGAGCCTTCACCTTCCTGTTTGACGGCCTCCGTTTGAGAGGAAGCGCCCAAACCATGGGGCGCCTTCCGGCGTTTGTTTCCCGGGGCTCTTTTCCCAGCTCTCTGAAGTTCAGGCTTCGTTTTTCCGTCCGCTCTGGTCCGAAAAAGGCGCCACGAGAGTCTCCCGGCCAAATTCCGCTTCCCTGATTTCCCCCAGCCACTCCAGCAGGACGCGAACCCGGTCCCGGCCCGGGAGCACGCGGGAGATCACCACTTGCAGTCCCTTCATCGGTCCGGCCGCCACTTCCGCCTGGTCTCCCGGCCGGAGCGCTTCTTCCACCACTTTCACCTCTCCGGTCTGGAACTCCCGCCGCAGGGGATCGATCATGGTTTCTTCCAGGACCGGATGCCACTCGCCAAAATGGACCACGCCAGAGATGCCGGTTTGCGCGTTCACGGCCCGTTTCAAGAGGGCGAGATCAAACCGGGCGAACAGATAGCCAGGGAACAGGGCTTCCACGAACCACACTTTCCCCCGGGCCGTGGCTTTGGGAAAGCGGATGCGGGGACAGAACACGTCCAGGATGCCCTCAAGGTTCCGGAGGTTCCGGGCGGCGATGTGTTCCCGCTTCACCTTGGCGTGAAGGCAGTACCATCCCACTGTCTTCTCTTGAACGGGGGGAAGGTTGGAGTTCTCGTCAGTCATCGCGGCCGCCTCTGGAAATGCATCCTATCGCACCTCACCCGCCTGGCAACGACCATCGCTCAATCCGTTCTGGAGTGGATTTTCCGTTTATTTCCCCTCAAGCCCTGCCACAGTCGCCCATGCGCTGGTGGCGTCTTCTCAGTGCGTTTCTGATCGCAACCGTTCTGACCGGCCTTTTCTGGCCGGGGCATGGTGGCGACCCCTCCGATCCTCTCTCGGGACTGATTCAAGATACCTTTCACGTTCCCGGTTTTTTCGTGCTGACGCTCTCCCTGGCCAGCTTTTGGCCGGCAACCGTCTCTGGAGACAGGCGTGCCTTTCACCTCATGCTGGCCGCGCTCTTTCTGGCCTTCCTGACGGAGGGCATCCAGATGTTCATCGGGAGAAACGCTTCGTTGAAAGACATCATGTGGGACCTCACCGGGGCGCTGCTGGCCATCCTGGGCTTGCGCCTGCTCCTCAAAGGCCCGTCCCGCCCCCAGGTGGTCCGCTACCTTCTGCTCTGCGTGGCCGGAGTGCTGGCGTCTTTCTCGCCCGTCGCGCAACACCTGCTGCTTCGCCAGCGGCACGCGGCGCGGTTTCCGGAGTTGGGAGATTTTTCCACAAGAACAACGCTTCCGTTCTGGCAGCCGGAAAGCGAGACCA
Source organism: Verrucomicrobiia bacterium (assembly GCA_030427505.1). GTDB lineage: Bacteria > Verrucomicrobiota > Verrucomicrobiia > Verrucomicrobiales > DEV007 > JAUICH01. The sequence goes on along the minus strand of JAUICH010000033.1, from coordinate 10,294 downwards.
AGTCCACCGCCGTTCAACTGCGGGCCACCGCCTCCGCGGCGGAAGCCTCTCCACCTGAATTCTGGCTGAAGCTGGAAACCCCTCCGGGGAACTATCGCAGCGTTCACTATCTTCCCACGGTCCAGGATTGGTCCGGCTACCAGTTCCTGGTTTTCTCCACGGAGAATCCGGGAGACCCATTCGAACTAGGTCTCCGCGTGGATGACGCCGCTTCCTCCGGTCATGACGACCGCTACAATGGCAGCCTGCGGGTGCCCACCGGTAAAGAAACCTTCCGCATTCCTCTCCGGCTCATCGAGGCGGGCCCCCAAGACCGGTCCCTGGACTTAAGTCAGGTCCAGCGCCTGACATTTTTTACTGGCATCCAGCAACCGGCCCGTATCTTCTACCTCTCCTCCGTCAGGCTGACCAACCAGCCGCCAGAGTAACTCCAAGAAGTTCGCGGCAGAGGTGACTCGTTACCCACTTTTCTTCGCCTAACAACGTCCTCAATACCGTTCCCATGCCGACACCCCAGAGAATCAGCGTCTTCGGCCTCGGCTATGTGGGCAGCGTCACGGCTGCCTGTCTCGCCAGCCGGGGCTGCCCCGTCATCGGAGTCGACGTCCACCCGCGGAAGGTCGAGCTCATCAATTCCGGACGGGCGCCCATCGCGGAACCCGGCTTGGACGAACTGATGGCGAAACACCATGAGGCCGGGCTCATTTCCGCCACCACGGACGCGGCTCTCGCCATCCGGGAGACCGAAGTTTCTCTCGTCTGCGTCGGCACGCCGTCCACTGCTTCCGGAGACCTGGATCTGACCTATGTGGAGGCGGTCACCCGCCAGATCGCGGACGCGCTCTCTCAGTCGGAGGGGAGTCACGCGCTCATTTACCGCAGCACCATGCTCCCCGGCTCCACGCGCCGGTTCGCGGAGAAGTACCTGAGCGATCTGATCGAGACGGGCCGGGTAAGCGTCTACTTCTTCCCGGAATTTCTCCGCCAGGGGACCGCGATTGAAGATTTCCGGAATCCCAGTCTTTCAGCCGTGGGAACGTATGCGGCCGATGGGTCCGTGAAACCGATTCAGGGGATCGTCGACGAAGGCACGGGGGTGACGGATCTGGAAACCGCCGAGTTGCTGAAGTACGCCTGCAATGCCTTCCACGCGGTGAAGGTGTCTTTCGCCAATGAGATTGGCCGCATTGGCAAGGCCGCCGGAATAGACAGTTCCCAGGTCATGGAATTGCTTTGCGCGGACGAACGCCTGAACATCTCCCCCTACTACCTCCGGCCGGGCAATCCCTTCGGCGGCTCCTGCCTGCCGAAGGACGTCAGCGCCCTGCGCTTGTTTGCGCGTTCGCACAATGTGGCGGCCTCCACGCTGAATTCCCTGCTCGAAAGCAACCAGGAACACCTGGAGCACCTCATTTCCATCGTGGAACGGACCGGAAAGCGCAGCGTCGCGCTGCTGGGCCTTGCCTTCAAAGCGGGAACGGACGATCTCCGGGGCAGCGCTCTGGTGGAACTGGCCGCCGCGCTGCTCCTCAAAGGGTTCCAAGTCCGGATCTTCGATCCCGCCGTGGCGCCGGAAAACCTCCTCGGCGCCAACGAACGCTTCGCCAATCTCCGGCTGCCGCTGCTCGACACCCTGCTCACGGAGAACCTGGAAGAGGCCGTGGCCAGCGCGGAGGTACTGGTGGTATCGAAGCGGTGCGCCGAAATCGAAGCCCTGGCCAAGTGGGTGACTCCGGACCATCACGTTATCGACGTGAATGGCTGGCGGAACTTGGGTACTTTACCCAGCCAGTACCAGGGGCTCTGCTGGTGACGGCCTATTGGGGAGCAGCGAACCCTCAGGCGGGTTTCCGGAAGATGGTGATGGCGTCGTCATAGAGACCCGCTTCGTGCTCCGCTCCGCCGTCTTCCCAGGTTTGAAACTGGTCCACGACTTCCAGGCCGGCGCCGGTCAGGAGGCTCCGCATGTCTTGGGACGTTACGTCACTGCGCCAGCCACCACGCTGACCGCCCACGGTGCCGTGGTGAAGAATGCCCGTGCCGCCTGGCTTTAAGACCCGGAAAAATTCCGCCGCGTAGGGCGCCAACTCCGTCTTGTTGATGTGTACGAACACATCGAAGGACCAAATGGCGTCCGCGGACGCATCCCCCGCCGCTTTCAGGTCCCGGCCGCTGCCCACCACGAACTCCACGTTCTCGCAATGAGCGAAACGTTTCCGGCACTCTTCCACGCAGGTTTCGGAGATGTCGATTCCGGTCAGACGGGCGGCTCGCTTCTGCAATTCTTCCGTCCAGCGCCCGCCTCCAGGACCGATTTCGACCACCACGGCCCCTTCCGGGACGTTTGGAGCGAGGATCTTCCGGATCACGGAGGTCTTCCACTCGGGAGACGGCGTCCATTCCTCGCCGGCGGCGCTCCAGTCCCAGCTTTCCCAGATGAGCTTGTTCATCGCCGCGCTGTTCAGGCCGGGGAGGCCTTTGTCGCGCCGGTGCCGGTCCGCCAGACCGAAGGCTTTTTCAGCGATGGCGCTGCAAAGGTAGTAGACGCCCATGCTGAAGGTCCATAGCCATCCATTCTCTTCTACCGCGAGAAAGGCGATTTTGACCTTCTTTCCCAGGGGAAGCCGTCGCCTGTTCTCGACAATGTCCTTCATTTTGTAAAATGGTCCCCAGCGTTTGACGCCCAAACCGGTAGATGATACCGGACTTCGCGCAAGCATATCTTGGCTGTTTCCCCTACCACCGTTCCTCCGCGCCCGCTCCCCCATGCATTTGACGTTTGTATTTCCGTGCCTGAACGAGGAAGCCACTATCGGTGAGTGCATCCGGAAGGTTCAGGCCTCTCTGTCCGAGGCTGACCCCGGCCTGGAATATGAAGTCGTGGTGGCGGACAACGGCAGCACCGACCGCTCGGCGGAGATCGCCCGCGAACTGGGCGCCCGGGTCGTCCCAGTGGCGGAACGCGGCTACGGAGCGGCGCTACGCGGGGGCATAGAAGCCGCCCAGGGCGAATACGTCATCTTCGCCGACGCGGACAATACCTACCTCTACGAGCACACCCTTCCGCTCTACCAGAAGGCGAAGTCCGAAGACGCGGATATGGCCATCGCGTCCCGCATGACGGGGGAAATCGAAGACGGGGCCATGCCCACGCTGCACCGCACGCTGGGCACGCCGGTACTGACCTTCCTCATCAATACCCTGTTCCGGGGCCGCCTCACGGACTGCAATTCCGGGTTTCGCTGTATCCGGAAGTCGGCGTATCAGACCTGGGGCATCCGGTCCAACGGCATGGAGTTCGCTTCCGAACTACTGATCAAGGCCCTGAAAAACGACGCCCGCTCCGTGGAGATTCCTTCCGGACTGCGCAAGGGCCCGGAGGGCCGGGTGGCGCACCTTCGCACCTGGCGGGACGGCATGCGCCACCTGCTCTTTATCTTGTCAGAGCGTCCCCGGCTGTTTGAATTCCTGGGCCTGGGCACGGTGCTCCTGAGCTTCGTCCTGCAACTCGCCGCCCTCCTGGTGGGCCCGACTCAGATTCTGGGACTGAACGTCTTTGACCTGCACACGAAGGGACTCCTGCTGCTGGCGGGTTTGACCGGCATCCAGTTCTACCTCTTCAGTTGTGTTCTCTATCTGAAAGGACGGGAGGTCCCCACTCCATTGACGGCGAAGCTCATCAACATAGAAGAGGCCAACCTCTTCTTCCTTCTCCTAAGCCTGATCTCCCTGGAGGCCGTCTTTGTCCTCGCGATCCTCTTGAACTGGGCGTCGAACAATTTCGCCAACCTGAATCTGACGGACGCGCTCTTCGCCATCATCCACTTTGTCAGCCTGCCCGGCATGCTGGCTATCGGGCTGCTGGGGCTACACGTCTTCAAGAAGAGCGACTGACGTCTCGCCCCCCTGCCCCTGGCAATGCGGGGCGGCCAAATCCGGGACGCTCAGGCCCGCCTGGATGGGAGGCGTGGAGCGGACACCGTCCGGCGTTGACGCTCAGTCTCTTGTCCGCGGGCCTTGCTCGTTCGATTGCGCAGGCTCCCCGCCCTTCATTCCCTTGCCAATGAGGCGGGTTGCATCTAATCAGTCGGCATGCAGGAAACCTTCCACGTTGTTCCCACTTCCCTTCACGACGCGCTGGTGGAGACGGCCTACCAGCACCGCGGCTACAGCCAGATCGAGGCGGCCGCCGCCACCGCGCTTTGCTCCGGCGCGGCGCGTCACGGCATTCGCACCCACAATGCGCTCAAGGCCCTGCACTTGGACGAACTTTTCGGCAGCGGCAAAGGCGGCTGCGTGCCTGGGGCGGAAGTGGAAGTCAAAGAAACGCGCTTCAAAGCCACCCAGGTCTGGAACGCCAACCGCAAGCTCGGCCAGGCCGTGGCCACGGATGCCATGAACACCTGCATGAAACTGGCCGACGAATATGGCGTGGGCGTCGTGGCGGTGGACAATGCCTTTCACTACCTGTGGGGCGGCGGCTATGTGATGGACGCCGCGAAGAAAGGCTACATCGCGTATACGAACTGCACCTCCGCCTTGGCGGAAGTGGTGCCCTTTGGCGGAAAGTTCCCCACCCTGGGAACGAACCCGCACAGCTGGGGCTTTCCCACCACGGACGCGCTGGGCTACCCCGTGGTGCTGGACTGGGCCACCTCCACCATCGCCATGGGCCGGGTGGAACAGTTCAAGCGGGAAGGGAAAGCCCTGCCCGAAGGCGCCGCCGTGGACGCGGAGGGGAACCCCACCACGGACCCCTTCAAAGTGGCGGCCTTGCTTCCCTTTGGCGCGCACAAAGGCTACGGCCTGGCGCTGCTGAACGAACTCTTTGGCGCCGTCATTGGCGGTTCCCTGCCCACCATCCGGGGCCGGGCGGACAAGGCGCCCGCCGGTGAAAAGACCACCACCGCGTTTTACTTCCAGGTCATTCACCCGGAAGCCGTGGATGGCAAAGACTACGCCCTGGGCCGCGGCCAGGCGGAGAACCTGGCCACGGTGATCAAGGACATCCTGGGCCATGGCAACGAAACCTGCATGCTGCCCGGCCAACTCGAAGCCCAGGCGGCCGCCCGTTGCGAACGCGCTGGCGGCCTCCTCTTCAGCGAGGCGGAGATCCGCGGGTTCAAGGAACTCGCCGAAGAATGCGGCGCGGACACCGCCGCCTGGGAGCTGAGCCAGTTTCAAAAGTTTGAAGGCTGAGCCAACCGTATTCCCTCAATTCTCCCTGAATCCTGAATCCCGTATCCTGTTTCTTTTTCCTATATCCCGGATTCCCCCCCAACAACGGCTGCCCGCGTCCGTCATCACTATTGAAGCGAAGCTTCTTTGGAGCGCGGCGATCCTTCGCTGCTTTCCCTCGCTCGCGGACCTCCGTTTTTTCCCAACATTGTGTGCTCTACTGACAGACAAATCAGCAAAGGCGGCAGCCCTTGGTTCGGGACGTTATCGCGTGAGTCGCATGCTTCAGGTCTTGACTGGATCTAGGGGCAGGTAGCCCGCGCCTTCCCAAAGCGGCGAAGGATCGCCGCACTCCAAAGAGGCTGCGCCTCAGTACCCTGACGAAAACCAAACAGCGATAAGAAACCGCATCCCACATCCCTCCAGAAGCTCTAACCCTGAAACTAATATCATGTCTTATCTCGACGAACTCTTCGGACTCAAAGGCCAGGTGGCCGTGGTCATTGGCGGCACCGGAACGCTCTGTGGAGAAATGGCCCAGGGCCTGGCTGAAGCCGGGGCGGAAACCGTCATCGTGGGCCGCAGCGAGGAGAAAGCCGCCGGCCGCATCGCCAAGATCGAGGCCGCCGGGGGCAAAGCCTACTTCGTCGCCGCGGACGTGGCGGACCGCGCGTCCCTCACGGAGTTGCTCGGCACGGTGCTCGAAACTTCCGGCAAGGTGGACATCCTGGTGAACGGCGCGGGCGTGAACTCCCCCACCCCTTTCCTGGAGATTTCCGACGAAGAGATTCACCGTATCCTGGACATCAACACCGCCGCCATTTTCCGCGCCTGCCAGGTCTTTGGCGCGCACATGCTGACGCAGGAAACGGGCGGCTCCATCATCAACCTCGGCTCCATTTCCGGCCTCGGCCCGCTGAGCCGCGTCTTTACCTATTCCGCCAGCAAGGCCGCCGTGCACAACCTGACGAAGAATCTGGCCCGCGAGTGGGGCGAAAAAGGCATCCGCGTGAATACCCTGGTGCCCGGTTTCTTCCCCGCCGAGCAAAACCGCAAGGTGCTGACCGAAGACCGCGTGAACGCCATCATGGGCCACACCCCCATGAACCGCTTTGGCGACGCGCCCGAACTCATCGGGGCCACTCTCCTTCTGGCTGCCCCGAAGGCCGGCTCCTTCGTGACCGGCATCGAAATGATCGTGGACGGCGGTTTTTCCGCCATGTCCATCTGAGGATGGCGCACTTTTTTCAGCCCTGGGCCACGGAAGGCGCCCAGGGGGCCTTCCGCATTTACGGGGCGGAGGCTTTCGCTCCGGAGTTGGCTTTTTCCGCCGCCACCGGTTTTCAGTGGCCAGACCGGGGGTTTGGGTATATTGCACCCGCCTCAGTTTATAAGATTTATGAAGATCGCCATCATCGGATCCGGCTATGTCGGCCTCACCACGGGAGCCTGTTTCGCGGAAGTCGGGCACGACGTTCTCTGCGTGGACAATGACGAAGCCAAGGTCGCTTCCCTTCGGGCTGGGAAAATCCCGATTTACGAACCCGGTCTGGAAGAAGTGGTCGCCAAGAATGTGGAGGCGGGCCGTCTGCGCTTCACCAACGACACGCCTGAAGGCGTCAGCTTCGCGGACGTGATCTTCATTGCCGTGCCGACCCCGCCTCAGCCGGACGGCAGCGTGGACCTGCGCTTCATCGAACGGGTCGCCCGTGAAATCGCGCCCGCCATCGACAGCTACAAGGTCGTGGTGGACAAGAGCACCGTGCCGGTGAAAACGGGCGAGAAGGTGGCCGAAACCATACGCCGCTACGCGCCGGAAGCGGACTTCGACGTGGTGAGCAACCCCGAGTTCCTTCGCGAAGGCTGCGCGGTGGAAGACCTCATGAAGCCCGACCGCATCGTCATCGGCGCCAACAGCGACCGGGCGATGGCCCTGATGCAGAAGATCTACGAACCCTTCGTCGCCCCCGTGCTGGTCACGGACATCAACAGCGCGGAACTCATCAAACACGCCGCCAACTCCTTCCTGGCGCTCAAGATTTCCTACATCAACGCCGTCAGCGCCATCTGTGAAGCCAGCGGCGCGGACGTGGAGAAAGTGGCGGAAGGCATCGGAACGGACAAGCGCATCGGCCGCGCTTTCCTGAACGCCGGACTGGGCTATGGCGGTTCCTGTTTCCCGAAAGACATCGCCGCTTTCATCGCCATCAGCGACGATCTCGGCACGCCATTCGATCTGCTGAAAGAAGTCCAGCGCATCAACGCGGATCAGCTCGACCGCTTCATCAAGAACATCCGGGACGCCCTCTGGGTGTTGCAGGACAAACGCATCGCCGTCTGGGGCCTGGCCTTTAAGCCCAACACGGACGACGTCCGCAGTTCCGTGGCCATCCATCTGGTGGAGAAACTGGTGGAAGAAGGCGCCAACGTGCGTGCCTACGACCCCAAGGCGATGGACAAAGCCCGGCAACTGCCCGTGGCGGAGAAGATTACCCTGGTGGACTCTCCCCTGGAAGCGGTGGAAGAAGCCGACGCCCTGGTCATCGCGACCGAATGGCCCGAGTTTGCCTCCGTCAATTTCAAGGCGGTGAAGGAAAGCATGCTCGCCCCGCTGGTCTTCGACGGCCGGAACCTGCTGGATACCAAGACCATGGCCAAGCTCGGCTTCCAGTACCGCTCCATCGGACGCCCCATCATCCAGGCGGTCAGCGCCGAAACCCAAGCCCCGGTGGCCGCCACCGCGGGCTGAGGCTCCGCCGCCGCCACACATGGCCGCTCCCAACGCCCGCCGGGTCGCTCTATCCTGCCTCAGTCTCTGGGAGGAGACCTCCCGCCACGCGGATGACATTCTGGACAGCGTGGGGTCCCGGCAGAAGGATCTGAAACCGGCGGACCGCTCCCTGGTCCAGCACCTCTTTTATGGGGTGCTGCGTCACCTCAACGCGATCGACTACGTCATCGACCGGCTGCGGCGGGGCCGGCTGAACCGGGAAGCGCGGAACCTGCTGCGCCTGGGAGTCTGCCAGCTCTACTTTGCGGAGATTCCCCCGCACGCGGCGGTGAATGAGACCGTCCGCCTGGCTCAACGGAACCGGGGCTTGATCAACGCGATTCTCCGTGAGGCGCTACGCCAGAAAGAGACGCTTCTCCAGGGACTGGCCGCCGAGCCCCTGTGGACCCGTCTGTCTCACCCCAGCTTCGTGGTGGAACGCTGGGTCCGGAACTTCGGCGAAGACGTGGCCCTGAAGCTGTGTGAATGGAACAACGAGATTCCCCCGGTCTACCTGAGAGCCAATACCCTGGTGACGGGCGCGGCGGACACGCTGCAAGCGTCTCCCGGCCTGGAACCCCTACCAGGTAGCGATCTCTTCTTCCGGCTGGAAGGCCCCATTCCCCAGCGCCTGCTGGAAGAAGGGCTCGCCTATGCCCAGGACCCCAGCACCGCCATGGCCTGCCGCCTCCTGGCCCCCGCTCCCGGCGACCGGATCCTGGATGCCTGTGCCGCCCCGGGCGGGAAGACCACCTTCATGGCCGCCCAGATGGGGAACCGGGGCGAGATCGTCGCCTGCGACAAGAGCGAGCGCCGGCTCCGGCGTGTCACGGAGAACGTGAACCGCCTCCAGGTTCAGGGGGTCCGGAACCTGGTGCATGACTGGACCTCCCCCGCGCCTCCGGAAGGCCTGGCGAAAGCTTCCTGCGACGCCATCCTCATCGATGCCCCGTGCAGCAACACCGGCGTCATGCGCCGGCGCGTGGACCTGCGCTGGCGTCTCCAACCCGGTGAGTTCGAGCGCCTGCCCGCGCTCCAGCGGCAGATCATGGAACACAGCCTGCCCTACCTGAAACCCGGCGGCCGTCTGGTTTACAGCACCTGCTCCCTGGAGCCGGAGGAAAACACCGGCCTCGTGGAGGTTTTCCTCCGGGACCACCCGGAGTTTTCCCTGGAGGAGGAGAAAACCAGTCTGCCCTGGCGTGACGGGTTCGATGGCGCTTATGCGGCCCGCCTGGTGAAGCGGGCTTGAAACGAAACCTGCCTCACTGGCTGTCCGGCACGTCCAGCCTCCAAAGCTTGGCCCGGCCAGCGCCGCCCTGCCGCAACAGGCCATTTTCCCGCTCCAGGCGTTTCGTCCACTCCGGACAGGGCCGGCTGTAGGGCAAATGAGCCTGAGCCTTCAGATCTTTCCAATTCAGTCCCCGCGGATTCGCGCGCAAGGCCTCCACAATCGAATCTCTGAACTCAGCATATCTCACCGGACCATTCTCTACCGGAAGTTCGCTCAATTCGAGTTCAATCCGAGGACTCCAGGACAGCGCCCTCCGGCCACAGGGCCCCTTGCAAGATCCATTCGCCGATCAGGTTTTTCTCCGAGGCCGTGACCCGGTGACCGGCGGGAGGCATGGGCTTCGGCTCTTCTTCGATGGGATAGATCACCTGAAGGAGGCGGCTTCTCTCAGGTTCTCCCGGAGTGACGTAGACGGGCACCAGGTCCTGGAAACGCCGCAAAGATGGCACCCCGAACCGGTGACCGTCTCCATGACATGCCAGGCACCGCTTTTCAAAGATACCGCTCACGGTCTCGAAGTCCGCCACGGGGTACTCCGGCCGCGGCGGCCGGGTGGCGCAGCCCGCCAACAGAACGATGAGAAAACAGGCGAGAAATGCCGGGGGAACCAGGTAGAGGTGGCGCATGCCTATATTACCGCAGAGCGATAAAAGAGATTCAACCGATTTCGGCGGCTACCCCCCGTTTTTTCAGGTGAAAACCTGGGGTGTACGGACAGATTCCCGAACGGCCCGGAATGGATGAAAAAGGCGGTCGGATCAGCGCCGGAAGCGGCGATTTTTCCGCCTGGCTGCGTCCCCGCTCACTCAGGTGGGGTCCGGCCCCATGCCGTTCACGGCGCCTTGCCAGCCGAGAAATGGCCTGGCGCCGGGCCGTCCCCCATTTTTTCCACACCGTCTAGGGTGTATGGACAAATTCCCGAACAGCCTGGTTTGAATGAAAAAAGGGGATCGAATCAGCGCCGCGAGCGGCGATTTTTGCAAGAGCGCGGCCCATTTTACGCCTGGCTGCGTTCCGCCTCACTCTGTTGGGACCACCCAACGGCGTTCGGC
>JAUICH010000032.1 GCA_030427505.1 Verrucomicrobiia bacterium | reverse complement strand
AAGTTTTCATTATAGCTATCAACATCATTTCTGAGCTGCTTGCAGTCATCTAGAATGCCATGCCTTCGTTGTTGAAAGCTAGCCTGCATGTGGGCTGGTGACGCTTGCCGAATGTCTGCCCAGAAAACCTCTTGCTTTGCCAAGCCTTGGGCGTCCGTGACTAGCTGCTTCACCGGATGCTTCAGGCGGACCCTTCGATCCTGTTTGTCTCGGATAAATGTTTGCCTCAGGGCCTGTCCCAAGTCCTTTGCCAGCATGTCTGCTTGGTTGCGGTGCGGAGGCTCCCACAATCGATGCCTAATCGCCCAGACTGCGATATCGTGAAGCGTGTATTCTGTATTACCAGTTTCGCGGCAGTATACCGCGACCATGTCTTGTAGCCTCTTATTGTAGCTTTCCATTGGTATCAGGTCGGTTGTAGTGCTGGAAACTTGCCCCAACCGTCGCAGACCGAAGTCTCCAATAGGTGCTCACGGACTTTTTCCAGAAAATCTCTGTGCGACTTATAGCTGATTTCGCCACGAAACTGTAGTTGTCCCGTAACGATACCAGGATGAATCTTTATTCTGTTGGCAAATCCAAGGATTTTCTCTCGTTTGTAAAATGGCCGAGTTCTCACAACAAATGACTGCAATTCGCGATCAGCAATGAGTGCGATTGCACCCTCCTTATTTGCCCTTTCTTCGATAAGATCCAAACCTTGTGGTTCGGCGCTCAAGATGTCGCTATCAGGGCTGAATGCATCTCTGTGCCTGATATGAGAAATCTCGTGCATAAGAGTATGCCAAAACGCATCAATTCGGTCATATCGAAGTGAAACGGCAATAACAGGCCGGTTTCGATCCAGCCAAAATGCTGCACCGTCGATTTTTGTTCTCGGAAGGTGTTCTACAACGACAAACCGAATTCCTGCCCGGGCCAATAAAGACGGCACTTCTCGAGACCCACTTACGGTTCGTGCCAGTGCTCGCAATTCGCCCACAGCGGCTTCCAATGACTCAGAGGAGAAGGGTTTACATTGAATCAATTCAGCGAGTTGCGCTGCTCGCATGCACCAAGCGACTTGCTCCGGTGAAAAAGAGTCGCCTTCGGTCGAGGATCGGGCGTTTGCAAAGATTGGTGGAGGCGTGTCGAGTGCTGAAACACGAAAAAAATCACAAAGTTCCACTTCAAGTTGCTTCACCGAGTCGAATTGGGGAATCCAACCCCTCTTCTGCATGTCCTTCACTGGCGCATATTTGAAAGCCACCGCCCGGCGTGCAGTCTGGCCATCATCGGACTCAACCTTTGAGAGTTGGTACCGAGCTTCTAGTTCCAGCCAATCCTCTGCTGGAATTCCTAGCGCACTCTCTAAGTGGATTGCCATCAGGGCGGTAATAGTGCGTTTGCCATTAATAATTTCGTTAATCGCGGGAAGAGGCTTGTCCATAATTAGGGCAAGGTCCATTTGCGTCCAACCGCGCTTTGCGAGCGTGTCACGAAGAAAGTGGCCGGGCTGTTGGGGAGAGCTTCTCATTGACGCCACCGATATGTTACCCGCCGCTTCCAGTCCAGTCAAATATCGTTTTATCGTATACCGATAAATTTTCATTCCCAAAATCATATTTAGTTTAGAATAAACGCTTTATGAAAATTCAAAGATCTGGGCTCACCGGCGTTTTCAAAAAGAATGCTCTCTTTTGCCTGACGCTCCCCTCAGTTGCTTCTTTCCATCTAGACTGCTGTGGACATTGCACAGGAGAACCAAACCACGCCGGTCACTTCGCAGCGCAAGCAAGCCCGCCAGCGCACCTCTAGACAACGGCGCTTTGAATCCCACCGACCCCGGAAGAGACATCGCCGCCCTCTGCCACCGCACTCCAAGTCCGCTCTTCCTAACTTGGGCTATCTTCAAACAAAATCTCTGACCTACACCACCAGCCCCGCCGTCAGCCGCCGCGGCTCGCGTCCCTTTTCTTTTCCCCGGTCCTGGGCTTCGCCCTCGCCCCGGTCCGCATGGTTTTCCGGCATCTTCACTCCTCCTCCACCCGGCGTAACAGCAGGATATTGAACTCGTCCCTATTCTCAGGCTGCGCTCCTAATTCCCGAGAAGCGATCCACAAGAGATCCTGCCTCCGGTCCAGCAGCAGAAACCACAGAGTCTCTCCCTTTCTCTGGACACGCGCCATCAACCGGTTTCCTCCCCCCGACAGGCTGGCCGACCATTCGGCCTCCGTCCAGTTCACCGGCGGAAACGCCCGCGAAGCAACCGCGGCCTTCCCTCCCGCCTTCAGCCGGACCTCCACGTCTCCATCCACTCCGGGGAACACATCGTAGGACCCGGTGAAATAGGTCATCAATGCCGCCCTCTTGTCCACCCGGCGCCAGGTTCCGCTCAGTTCGCGAGCTACCTGGACCTTTTCCCGCCGCGCCTCCCACCACCGGCCGGGAGCCCACACCTGGTAGCGCAAACCGTTCCAGCGCTCCGATCTGGGAGCCGAAAGGGATCCACCCCAGTTCCCCACCGGAGGTTCCACCGTCCGCCCATACCACGCATACCCTCCACAATAAGCCCCCACCAACAGACCCAGCGCCACCAGCCCCGCCGTCAGCCGCCGCAGCCAGTTTGCCTTTTCCTTTCGCAGGTCCTGAACATTGCCCTGGCCCTCGCGCTGGTCCGTGTTGTCTTCCAGCTTCATCACCGTATTTCTATCATGTTCCTCAACCCGCCGCTACCGCATATGCTATCGCCTCCTCTACCTCAGGGCCCATAGAGCCCACAAACGACTCTCTTTCACCGTAAAGTCAAAGTCACGTACCGTACGCCCCGTCTCGCGACTGAAGCGAAGCCTCTTTAGAGTGCGGCGATCCTCCCTGATCTTTACCCACATGTCACATAACCCATAAAGTAAGTCGGAATCCGCTGAAAATGTTCACCAAATCCCAGGTTCTCCGGGGAAGCGAAGCTTCTCTAGAGTGCGCCGAATCTTTTTTCGGCGCTCTGAGGTGGGTAGCCGGAGGCGCGGCGGGGGAAAAGGCGTTTGCTTTCTTTCCAATCCGTTCCCATCACCCCTTCTCACGGCCCTTTCAGTCTCCAAAGATGCCGGACGAGACCCTTTGTGACTTGTGGGTAAAGATCAGGATCCTTCGCCGCTTTAGGATGTCGGGTACGCCTAACACAAAGACTCCCTCGCAAGCCGTAGCGCTTCGCAATATACCAAGTCACCCCTCCATCCCCCCTCCCTCAGCTCACGCAAGACTCCATCACCGTCCCGCCCACATCGGCGCAACCAAGTTCAAACACGCCATTCCCGAACGAAAGCGGCGAAGGATCGCCGGTCCGAGCCGGACTGGCAGATCCAAAGAAGCTTCGCTTCACTACCAAACTCGAAAACCTAACGACTAACACAACCCTCTTCATCACCCCCATTCCACTCAACTACCCGGCGCCCCCTTCACCGCCTCCCCAATCCTCCTCACCCACGGTCCGTTTCCGTTCACCGCGAAGTGGTGCGCCGTGCCGTCCTTCAGTTCCACCACCACGCCATTCGGGATGATGCCCAGCATGCGGCGCGCGTGGCAGGCCGCGACCTCCGCCAGCGGCAGCGTCACCGGTTCATTCTTCACATTCTTTCCGCGCGGGCGAAAAGCCAGCGCCTGCCCCGTCAACGTCAGCCACCCGCCCCGCGCCTCCGCGCCCGCCAGGTGATTCGCCGGCCCCTCGTGCAGCACCAGCGCGCCTTCGAAGACGCCGTCCTTCGCCATCAGCTTCCTTCGCTGAAGCTCCAGGAAAATCGCCATCCCCGCGCCCCCAGCCAGAAACCCGCCCACCGCGCCCGCCAACGCGCCCACGGCCAGCCTCCCGGACTCCGCCATCATCAAAAATCCCACCACCAGGCCAAAGGGCAGCCCCGCACACACCAGCACTGAAAAGATCCGCGTCGCCATGGGGGTTCGTTTTATCGTTCGTTTACTTGGTAGAGAGAAAAGTGAATCAGCAACCGGCCCGCTTTGCCAGACAATCAGACTTTCAGACTTTCAGACTTTCAGACTTTCAGACTTTCAGAAAGCCAAATCCGCACATCAGACCACCCGGCAATCCCCCCTCGACTCACAAACCACCCCCACGCCCCAGGGCGATCTTGGACTGCGGTGGCAGAGCGCGGCGGCGGCACCGCTTTGAGAGCCACCGGCCGTCCCTCTCCAAAAAGCACCCCGCGGAAAGCGGCTAACCAGACAATCAGACTTTCAGAAAGCCAAATCAGATAGTCCGATAGTCACGCACCCGCTACCCCCGGCAAACGCTACCCCCGGCAAACGCTACCCCCTCCGCCCTCTCCTCCTCGAGGCCGCCCCAGCGCCCTTGCCCTTACCCTTCCCATCATCCTCACCCGCCGCCACCACGTCCTCAATCAGTTTCATCCACTCCGCGCAGTCGTGCACCACAAAGTGCTCCTCCCTGCCGTCCTTCAGTTCCACCCGCAGCCCCTGCGACACCCACTCCGCCGGCCCCTTCCGGTGACAGGCCACAATGTCCGCCAGCGGCACATCCACCGGCGCCCGCCGCGCCTCATTCGGCCGGGGGCGAAACGCCAGCGCCTGCCCCGTCAAAGTCAGCCAACCCCCGCGCGATTCCAGGCGTTCGTCCTCCTCCCCCGTCCCCTTCCACAGGTGGCTCGCCGGTCCCTCCCGCAGCACCGCCGCCCCCTCAAAGAGCCCGTCCCGCGACCGCATCCGCCGCCGCTTCGCCTCCAGGTAAACCACCGTCGCCACGCCAAAGAACGCCCCCACCACAAGGCCCCACAGCACCCCCACGCCCAGCCCCCACTGCGCCGTCATCACATACCCCACCAGCAAGCCATACGGCACCGCCGAAGTCAGAAAAATCCTAAGCACCCGTTTCGTCATACCCATCTCATCAACAATAACAACAACAACACCGGCACCATTGGTAGCCAACCACCCGCCGCCACACAAGCCCGAAGGACTCCCAAAGAATCCCGCACCAGCCGCCCCCGCTCCCCCCTCCCGGGAGGACAGTCCACGCCATGCCACCCTCCCCACCGGGGCGGCAGAAGAACCAAACCGTAATCCCTGAAACCCCACCGCCTCAAGTAAAGCTCACCACCCCGAAAGAGCTCCACCACTCCACTCCTCCGCCAGCCAAAAGGCCCCCAGCGCCCACCTTTTATACTGGCCCGCTCCTAACCACCATGGTATCGAAAAAAGCGATACCGCCCGCCACACCCATACAGCGGCTACCACCACCACCATCACCATCACTTACAGGCTTCGTCACCCGCACCATGGCAGCGCCCACCCCAGAGCCCCAGGTCATCCACCCCGTTAAGCGCTACCTGGCCAATCACTTACGAACCATCGTCGCCGCCGCCACCACCATTTTCACCCTTGCCGCAGGCATCTATTCCTTTCTGCAGAAAGACGCCGCCGGCCGCTGGACCCTCACCCTCATCGTCGCCGGCGTCTTCGTCCTGCTGTGGATCTTCATCCGCTTCCGCCCCGTCCAGTCCTTCGTTCTCCGCCTCATCTACGGCCCACCCCAGGCCCCGCCCAACCTCGACCTCCTCTTCCGCGGCCCCCGGCCCTTCCTCGTGGCAGACGCCGGAAAACTCCCCGAACGCCAGGCCGACATCAGCAGCATCAGGATCGATCTCGAGAAACACCCCTTCTACCTCCTCACCGGAGACAGCGGCAGCGGCAAGACCTCCCTCGTCAACGCCGGCCTCATCCCCGCACTCCAGGCCGCCCCCAGCGACGGCGACAGCAGCGGCACAAAGGGCGGCTACCGCGTCATCCACGGCTGGAGCGTCGCCACTACCCCGGAAAAAAACCTGCGCGATAAACTGCGCCAGGACTTCGCCGCCGGCGATACCCCCATCAGCAAGAACCTCGACCTGCCCAAGACCCTGAACGCCGCCGTCCAGACCAGCAGCCGCCAGGGCCAGCGCCTCCTCCTCATCCTCGACCAGTTAGAAGAACTCTTCGTCACCGTGCCCGAAACCGGGCGCCTTGACTTCTTCCGCGTCCTGCGCGACGCCCGCGCCCGCCACGGCGACGCCCTGCGCCTCCTCATCGTCCACCGCGGCGATTTCCAGGACCTCGTCCACCAGCTCTGCCGCGCCGTCGATCCCAAAGGCCGCCAGTTCGACCTCGGCGCCAGCCACTGGCTCCAGTCCTTCACCGAAGACCAGGCCGCCCGCGCCATCCTCACCCTGCTCAGCCCCCTCACCCAGGCCCAGCCCGTCACCGAGCCCGGCTGCCAGGCCTTCGCCACCCGCCTCGCCGCCGATCTCCTCCGCCCGCCCCTCGATCCCCGCCGGTCCCGCGAAGACATCAAGATCGTCCTCCCCGTGGAACTCCAGATCATCGGCTTCATGCTCCAGGAACGGCTCAGGCTCGGCGGCACCCACCAGGCCGAGTCCATCGCCCGGCTCAACGCCCAGACCCTCACCGCACTCGGCGGCAAACAAAAGCTCCTGCGCGACTACCTCACCACCTCCACCGACAAAGCCTGCCGCCTGGCCAAGCTCCCCGAGACCGATGCCAAGCGCATCCTCCTCGCCCTGGAGCCTGCCCACGATACCAAGCAGGCCCACACCCTCGACCACCTCGCCAAAGAAGTCCGCCTGCCCCCCGCCACCGTCGAAAAAGCTCTCCACGCCTACGCCCAGAGCTACGTCGTCGAAATCCTCCCCGCCACAGCCGGCGACAGTAAAGAAGAGGACAGCGAAACCAACAACAGCAGTAGCACCACCAGCCACCCCGCCCGCTACCAGCTCATGCACGACCAGTTGGCCTCCCTCCTCACCGAAGTCGCCGACCCCGCCTACAACAAAAACCGCGACGCCCGCGAACGCCTTGATTTCTGGGAACAACGCGCCGCCACCGTCCAGGGAGCCCACCCGGCTGAGCAAGCCGGGCAGGCCTGCCCTACCAAACCCACACATACCCCATCCAATCCCGCGCTATCCTTCCTGACCACCACCCTCCTCAAGCCCTTCCGCCAGCCCATCCCCATCGGCGAAGTCTTCAGCCTCTGGAAACACGCCACCACTGCCACCCGCCCCCTGCTCCGCCAGAGTGCCTTCGGCTTCAGCCTGAAGACCCTTTCGCTAACTTTTTTTCTAACCTTCCTTTTTTGGGTTCCAATTCAAGATCTTTGGATCCTACAAAAGCTTTCCAACTTGGACGTGACTTACAACAAAGGAACAGTCAAATTTCACAATAATTCAGCAGATAACAAAACCATTAATCTATGCCTTAGCTTGCTTGGACGGTTGCATTTGACCAAACCAACATCTATAGATTTATACTTTTCTACGCAGCTGCGCGATATCGACGGCCTAAAGGGAGCCGATCTATCCCACCTAGAAACCCTGGATCTGGGCACCTGCCAAAATTTGAGGAACATCGACGGCCTAAGCGGAGCAAATCTTTGCAACCTTAGATCCCTAAATCTTTCGAGTTGTTCGCGATTGAGCCATCTCAACGGACTCTCAAATTCCAGCCTCTCCAAGCTTCGTGACTTAATGCTTTCCAATTGCAATTCACTAAAAGATCTCAACGTTCTTGAAGGGGCCGAACTAGCCAATCTGCAAAATCTAGACTTATCAAGCTGCCAAGCAATCGATGATCTTCATCCCATCATAAGCGCCAATCTTTTCAGCTTAACAACACTCAAACTCATCGATTGCGACCAACTACACGATTGTAGTTTCTTAAATGGCGCAAATCTTTCTAAACTCAAAGAACTAGATCTCTCTAGAAGCGATCAATTAAACAACATTTATGGCTTAAAGAACGCCAATCTTCTCGAACTTAAGACCCTAAACCTTTCGAGCTGCCCTCAACTAGAAGATATCAATGAATTCGATCTGTCCAACCTCGAAAATCTGAATCTTTCATTTACAAAATTGAGCGACATATCTCCACTCAAAAATGCCCATCTTCCCAATCTCCTAATATTGGATCTTTCTGGCTGTTATCAATTAAAAAACCTGGATAGTCTAAGCGATCTCAGACTACCATCGCTATCCAAACTATATCTAAGTAATAACAGTCAATTATCGGATCTAAGCGGACTAAAAAGTGTAGAATTCACCAACCTCAGGACACTGTCCTTTTCGGGATGCGAATCATTAAGAGATTTAAGTACACTTTTCGAGGTAAATTTGCCAAACCTTGATCATCTCATCCTATCCAGCTGCGATCAATTGCAGGACATAAATGCCCTTAAAGACATTTACCTCAAGGGCTTACTTTCTTTAGACCTCTCAAACTGCGATAAATTACGCGATCTCTCCCCTCTCAAGAATGCTGGACTGCCCGCACTTCGATCACTCGATCTTTCTTTTTGTGACAACTTGGGTAGCCTAGACGATCTTCTACACACAGACTTACCCAGCTTACGCTCAGTGAACGTAAGAGGTTGCTTTCAATTGACGCCTTCTGACATTGAAGCCCTTCAAAGTCGCTATCCCGACGCGGAGATACTGCACTATTGAGGTGTCCCTCGGAAACTGAAGCTCATCGAGGAGAATTCCCGGTTCAATATCAATAACAGAACCACAGGCGATCCGACAGGCCCAGGGGCGTCCAGCGTATCCAGGGCCTCGTGAAAATCACCCTAGGGCCGTCAGCGAACTTCCTCTTGATGAGCTCGTTTAAGATGGGAGAACTTTCCCGGTATGAGATGGTCTTTGCGCCTTTAGCGATCTCTCCCTTGATGAGCTCCATCATAGAGATCCGCCTCATCGCGACAGGAAGACAGCCCGGCCCGCCCAGGGCGAACTCGTCCAGGACCAGGACTGGGGCCTTGATGGCGTGCTTCATGGGATCGCCCGGTGGAGGGAGGGCCAGGAAGATAGCGAAGAAAACCGGCGCCACGCCCGCGAACCGGACCGCCGCGCCAGCCTCAAAACTCTCTGTCCCTGGAACCCCGGCTAGATGGCAGGCGAAACACTTCGGCTACCCGACTTCCTAACCACTTCATGCCGGAGAGATGGCCCGCCCAGAGTATTCGTGGGAGAAGATCGCGGCCTTTTCCATGGAAATCCCCTCCCAAATACAAACGGATACGGATGGCTCGATTTTCCCATCCGCCGAACATCCGCCATGCCCCGGAAAGCCGGGAGATTCCCTCCCCACGGGCCTCATCAATCTGAATTGGAATCTCTTCCCGGTTGTCAGCCAGAAGAATCTCTCTTAGAGATAGGGCGAGCCGCCGCTTCTTTTTTCGAACCGTCCCCATGACGAACCCTCCCCGACAGCGCTACAAGAAACCGCCGATTCAGGAGGCCGTTTGCCAAGTCACTTTCTCCGCGGACCCTCATTTGTCTAAGGAGCGAATCGAAGAAATGAAGACCGTTTGGGCGGATGGATTTCCGAACCAGGAAACCACCGAGTACGAATCCGTCAGCTACCATATCGACCTGAAAAGTGTTCGAACTGACAGAAAGAGCCTCGGCCACAAATTGATCTGCCGTTCGGAAGACCGGAAGAAGATGGTTCAACTGACCGGAACATTCATGACCGTCAACCACTTGGCGCAGTACCCAGGATGGGAAGGTGGTTTCAAAGAAATGATCCTTCAGCAAACCCGCCTGGTCTTTGCCCACTACGAATTCGAAAGCATCACCCGCCTCGGACTTCGTTACATCGATAGAATCAACATTCCGCAAAAGCCGCTTCGCTGGCAGGATTGGTTTCACACCTACCTCCGGCTGCCGGCGGAGTTTCAGAATCCCGGCGCCAAAATTCAGTTCAATTTTCAGAACCAGTTGGCTCCCGATCTGCGAGCGAATCTGAAAGTGGTCAGCATCAAGTCCGGAAAAGAGGACATTTCCTCCGTTATTTTTGACTTGGACATCGTTTCCGAAAAATGCTTAAAGTTACTGGATATGGAGGCTGAATTGGAACGCATTCACGAACCGCAGGGACTTGCTTTTGAGTCCCTTTTGAAGGATAATACCAGAGAGCTTTTTGAACCGGAAGACCGCTGAACCATGCTCCCCGCTTCCACGGAATCCAGCCCAACGGTGGTCTTTCTGGCGACGTGCTTTGCTGGCTTCGCCGCCACCAATGCGGACTCCATAGCCTACGAAATGGAACAACAACCCGAGAGCGCCGAAACCTCCGCCGCCACGCTGGCAACCGCCGTGGACGAGGATCCGCAATCTTGGATTGAGTCCTCTCTGGATTGGATGGACATTGCCTCCGAAGTCACGGCGGGCAGCCGGCCGATGACGCCTTGGGAAGCAAGAGTCACCGAGGACTTTATCGATTCCCTTTTCGAATAAGCCGCCGTGGAGTTTCTTGAGTCAGCCCGTCTGGCTGGATTCATCCCCAGTGAGGCCAGCCGGAAAGAACTCATCGAACGGCTTTGCCGGAGGAACCCGCCTCCTCAATTTTTCCTGGAACCTCACCCGGAAGAAGGCCGTCTCCAAGGCGACCTGTTCAGGTCACTACCCTTTGTTAGAATGCTCGGGAATGGCGAACTGAAGGTAAAGGAAATGACTGTAATGGTATTGAACAATACCTGCGATCTCCAACCCGGACGTTCCCCCTATGTAAATATCGCTCTCGTGGCGGACTTTCCCAAATTCGAAACCGGCATCCGGCAGACCCGCGAGGTGGCCAGCGCAAACGGGTACATAGAATCCGTGCGTGAAAACAAGGTATCGGAGATCTTTTTTGTGGAACGTTGCCCCGGATTCGGTTCGGGAATGGTAGTCTTTCTCAACAAGATCGCCACGGTTCCCTTCACCATGTATGAGAAAGCCCTGTCTCAGACGGCCAACCGTCAAGCCTCCCTCTCCCAACATGGTTTCTACTACTTCCTGATCAAACTGACGCGCTTGTTAGCCCGTCCCGAAAGCGAAGAAGTCACACGCCAAGTGGATTCGGACCCCAACTGAGAATACAGAACACACATATAGTCCCCAGTGGTCAGGGTCGCCAACACACGACCAGGCAGACTCGCTCAAAAATCCCCCCCTCACCGGTAACTCCTCCAGCAGAACGCGACGCCTTGGTAGCTGGATTGGAGGCGGTCCCAGAGGCCGGGGGCGTCGAGCCGTTTTACGGCTTCGTGGAAGGGGCAATCGGTCTTGGCGTGGTAGTTCATGGTGAAGACGATCTTCGTGCCGTTGGCGAACTTGCCCTTGATGAGTTCGTCGTAGATGTCCGCCTCATCCCCGGCAGGGAGACGGCTTGAGCCATCAAATAGAAACATACGGAAACCGCATTTTCTAAATTGGAGTCTAGCTGATCACAATCAGCCCACCTTGATCAATAATTCAATTTTATCTTCAATTGATAGAGTGTGACAAGAGCTACAATCAAGGCAAGGCCCACAGGAACTACACCGCCGTGGTACCATTTTTTAGATACAGGAACGACAATTCCCACTAGAGCCAAAATTGCAAGAGCGACTCTAGTAATCTGTATTGGCGAAATAAGCTCTTCTTCAAACACTAACTTGCACATAATAAATGGTATCAGCGCCAGCAGAACCACATGGAAATACAAAAACCGATATTTCTCCGAAAAATTTTGATATAAGAATCCCTTCTCATTATTTGACCCATACTCGGGGAGAAGTCGATGAATTAGCGATAACAATACAAAAGCATAGACGATCGTTGGCAATCCCGCCCCAAGAAACGAGCCTTCAAATGCATCTTCATACGCGTGCATTCCTACAATAAACTGAAACAACACAACCAGCGATCCCGCCACCCATCCCACCGTAATAAATCCTCCCCAAGCTTCTTTTGGGTATGGATTAAGCAATAGCCTGTCAGTCAGAATCTTGGCAGAAAGACCAACCGGAACCCCCACGGACAGCATGAGCGCGGCAAATTCGCTAAAGTTCATGGGTTCAGCTTAGCGAATCAGTCTGTATTGACGATTACAAAAAACACCAATTCGTAGAATTGACTTGTTTCCAGGAAAGATACGCCTTCCCTAATTTTCCTGTACGAATACCATGAAGTTATCTATGATCTTTCACTCCTCACCGGTAACTCCGCCAGCAGAACGCGACGCCTTGGTAGCTGGACTGGAGGCGGTCCCAGAGGCCGGGGGCGTCGAGCCGTTTTACGGCTTCGTGGAAGGGGCAATCGGTCTTGGCGTGGTAGTTCATGGTGAAGACGATCTTTGTGCCATTGGCGAATTTGCCTTTGATGAGTTCGTCGTAGATGTCCGCCTCATCCCCGGCGGGGGGGCGGTTGGGGCCGCCCAGGGCGAACTCGTCCAGGACCAGGACCGGGGCCTTGATGGCGTGCTTCATGGGATCGCCCGGCGGGGGGCCGGGATACGCCGGGCGGGTCACGGAGCCGTTCCTGACTAAGCCGATGCCGAGTCCCGCCGCATGGCCACCGCCACCGCCACCGCCACCGCCGGAGCCACCCCCGCGATACTGGCCAGGATCGGGACCGCGTTCCCCGTCGTAGTGATAGGCGCGATAGCGCCGCAGCCAGTCCCGCGCCGTCCAGAAGCGGCCGCCCGCGTCCTTCAGACAACACACCGCGGCCCAAGACTTCCCGCTGCCCGGCGGCCCTAACAGAGCCAGAAACTGCCGGTCCGACCGCAACCACTCCCGCACCTCCGCCAACGCCTCGCGATGGCCGGGGTGAAGGATCAGACGCTCCCTCCGCACCGGCGATCCATGCCGGTGCGCAGGTCCGTAATCCCACCGTCTCTCCCAGAGGTCGCCCGTCGCCGCCCGAGCCTCATGGGACCGGCTTCCGTTTTCCTTCGCCGCTCCAGCGTGCGGCTTATCTCCCTGGATACTCTCGCCACCGCCGCCCTTGTTGCCGCCGCCATCGGCTCCCTCGGCGCCGCCGCTACCTCCAACACCCAGGCGCGACCCATCCCACTCCGCCGCCAGTTCGTCCCGGTGGCCGGGGTAGCGATTCAGGCCCTCTCCCGGCAACAGCGGTTCATGCCGGGGCGGCGTCTCGCGGACCTCCACCTTCCCGCGCGGATCGCCCGTCTCCTCGCCCGCCCCACGAGGTTGGTTTCCGTTTTCCTTCGCCGCTCCAGCGTGCGGCTTATCTCCCCGGATACCCTCACCGCCGCCGCCCTTGTTGCCGCCGCCCTTGTTGCCGCCGCCCTTGTTGCCGCCGCCCTTGTTGCCGCCGCCCTTGTTGCCGCCGCCATGTGCTCCCTCGGCGCCGCCGCCACCAAAGCGAGGCCCATCCCACTCCGCCGCCAGTTCGTCCCGGTGGCCGGGGTAGTGATTCAGGCCCTCTCCCGGTAACAGCGACTCATGCCGGGGCGGCGTCTCGCGGACCTCCACCTCCCCGCGCGGATCGCCCGTCTCCCCGCCCGCCCCACGAGGCTGGTTTCCGTTTCTCCCGGACTCTCCAGCGTGCGGCTTATCTCCCTGGATACCCTTGCCGCCGCTGCCCTTGTTGCCGCCGCCATTGGCTCCCTCGGCGCCGCCGCTACCTCCACCCCCCACGCGCGGCCCGTCCCACTCCGCCGCCAGCAGATCTCCCGGCACGCCGGCCCGGGCCGCCACCGCTTCCCGCTGGCACCACTGGCACGGCTCGAAAACCAGCGGCAGGTCCCGGACCGTCCGGACGTCCTTGGTGGGTGTGCTAGTGCCGCCTTCAGCGCCCGGACCATCCTCACCCCCAACCCCGGCGTCAGCCGCGGCGGCGCCCCCGTCTTCCGGCGCTGGAGGAACCCACCCCCCGTCCTGCCCCAAGCGCTCCAGCGTTCGCGATACCGACACGCGCCGCGGCTCCCCATGCCACGGACACAGCCGCCGTTCCGTCCGCGCCAGTTCCCGCACCCGCGGCCCCCACTGGTCATGCCGCGCCGCCATCTTCCGGCCCAGCCGCTCGAAACGCTCCGCCAGAGTCTGGGCAAACGCCGCGCCAACCCGGCCGCCCTCATTCCCGGCCCCACCCGAAGCCGCCGGAGCCGAGCCGGAGTCCGAATCCGAGTCCGAATCCGGGCCAGGGCTCGTCCCGCCGTCCGCCGTCTTACGTTCCATTACCAAGCTCATGATGTCTTTCTTCCGTCCTTTCTTAGGTTAAAAGTTTGCGCCTCCATGCCAGCATCCGGGAAACCGCCAGGCACATCACCGGACGCACCCAGCATTCGAAAATCTTGTGTCCCGCGTCCCGCGTTGGCTTGTGCTTCGTTTCGTTTCGTTTCGTTCTTGCTTCGCTCCGGCTATCTCCGGCTGGTCATCTCCGGCTCCGCGTCCGATTCGTATCCCGCGTCTAACCTCACAACTGTCTCACGGCCCCTATTGTGAACCCATGCCACTCTCACGTACCAGCCTTCTGGCGAATCGCGCCCGCCATCCCGGAGCGGCGAAGGATCGCCGGTCCGAGCCGGAAGGACAGACCCAAAGAGGCTGCGCTCCGTTACCGGGATGAGGGATACCGTGGGGTCCTTCGTCGCACGCGCTCGGAGATCGCGTTCCACCTTTCACAAAGCGACCTCCACAGAGCAGAACTCCACATCCCCTCTCCTCCAGACCTGTATCTGTATCCCGTTTCCGCATCCGGTTTACCGCGTCACGGCCGATGGCCCCCACCCCAACTCATAACCTAAGCGCCGCCTCGATCTCCTCCCGTGTCGGCAGCGGGGGCTCCGGCCGCCTTCGCCGAAACCCGTCTCCCGGCCCCGCTCCGCCTGACGAGCCCGAATACGAGGAGGAAGACTGCGGCGGCGGCGATGATGACGGCGACGGCGACTTCCGCCGCGAAGCGCGCGGCCGCTCCCTGACATCGCCACCATCCTCATCCACGGCCGCGACCTCCACCTCCGCGGCGTCTTCCCAGCGGCGTTCGTTCAGCCAGGTGACCGGCAGCGGTATGAAGCGCCCCTCGTCCTGCCGCCACTGCCGGGAACGGCGCTGCTCGGCCACCCGGGCCAGCAACTCCTCCCGCCCCGGCCGGCCCCGGGCCTCTTTCCACGCGCCAAAGGCCGCGCCCTTTCCTACCTTTTTCGGATAAGCTCGCCAAAAAGCCTCGAACTCCGCGGGGTAGCGGCCACCCCCTGCACCGCCCGGCGGAGCGCCACTCCCCGGGCTTCCGCCCGAGCCTTCCCGCGCCCCGTCCCGGCGGCCGTCCGGAGCAGCTCGCCCCTCCACGTCACCGGCGCTACCGCCGCCACCGGCGACAAGGCCAGGAGCGGGACAGGACCCAGCTCCCGCTCCACGGCCTGAGCCTTGAACTACTTTCTCATTTTCCAAGTCAGGCGAGAGGGATGGCCCGCGCTCCGGTTCGTCAGCAGATCCATCGGCCCCACTCGGGGGCGCGGGCCCGCGCGCGCTCTCTCGCTCTCTCTCATTATCTATTCTTCTCTTCTCTTCTCTGGTCACACTTTGGTCACACAAAAAGTGTGACATAAAGGGAACCGCCAAATTTTTCCGGCCAGGGCTGGCGGTTACCCCCGCGCCATTCGCCGCGCCGGCAGCCGCGCCGTCCTCCGTCTCGCCCGCTTCCCGCCTTACAAGCTCGATCTCCCATTCCGAAGCGGCGGCCTCCAGCGTGGCATCTGCCTTCGTTCCAGCCGGTACCGGCGCCACCGCGGCCACACCAGCCGTCGCGCCCGCTGCGCCACCGGCATGGGGCGCCCCGCCGGCCCGGCCCGGAGTCCGGGAGTTCGCGTTCGCCTTCGCGTTCGTATCCAGCGCCAGGCCCAGCTCCGCCTCCGGCTCTGGCTCCTCCTGGTTTCCGCGCGACTTCCGCTTTCGCTCCGTGGCTTCGGCGCGGCGTTTGGCGGACTGGCCGTTGTGCCGGTCGAAATTCGGCACCACCAGTTCGCCGCCGCCGCGCTCCTCCAGCCACCCCACCTGCCGCAGCGCCTGGGAAAAGCCCGGCTGCCCCGCCAGCTCATCCAGGTAACACGCGGTAACACCCGCCACGCGGCCATCGGCGGAGTGCAGATCGAACCACGACCACAGCCGGTGCAGCCGCCCCACCACCGCATAGCGATCCATGCTCAGCGCGCTTGAAAGTTGTATGACCTCCGGTTTCTCGTGGAGGTTCACGTCCATTTTTATCCAGTCTCCCGCCATGATAGAAAGTTTTCCGTATATATATAGTGATGTTTTATCTAGTTAAGAAAAGCGTCCGGGCGTCAGGCCCACGCGAGCCCGCGCAATGCAAAGCACACGACGCAAAGCAAAGTGGAATGCGAAGAGCCATTGCCCTGATCCCTCTTGCAGGGGCGTCCTCCTTCCGTCATGCCCGATAGCTTTCGGGGAAAATCTTGCCGGGCCTGAAGGGTTTCCCTCCCACGGCCCAGCCCCGCCAGCGAATGAGGGAAAGAGCCACCGGTCAGAAAGGGCGAAAGCGCCTTGCCCCCGCCGCGCCTCCGGCTGCCTGCCACAAAGCGCCGATTCTGATCGGCGCACTCCACGGAAGCTTCGCTTCCCCGGCCATTCTGGGATTCGGCGGACATTTTAGACCCAATGCAGCTTATGTTATGAAGTATGTGAGTTTTGGGAAAAGGATCAGGAAGGACCGCCGGATTGAACCGGGCAGGCAGGTCCAGAGAAGCTTCGCTTCGCTACCGGATTCAAAAGCGTGTCTTTTGGTTTTCGTCCCATCCGCCGCTTTACTTACTTGGCACGAACCGTGGGATCCTGGGCGTCTGATGTTCTGATCTTCTGACTGTCTCACTTTCTGACCGTCTGATACTTCCACGCGGGCTGGAGGTCCGCTCGCGGACGCCCGGCTTATCGATTTTTCACCGGAGGACGGCCTATGGGCGGAACCTCCGGCGTGGAGCCGGCTTTCGAGTCGCCCGCGAGCGGGCCTCCAGCCCGCAATTTCTATACTAACCTATTACCAGGGCTAAAGCCCTTCGCTTTGCGCGTTCGGCCTTCCAGGCCGGTGTTTGTTTTCATCGTCTCGCTTCGTTACCGTTTTCTTTCATCTGTTTTCTCCACCGCCTCTTTACCTACATTCTCTGATCTGACTCGAATATGTTGGCTTTGTGCCTCAAGCCACCACACCAAGCCCGCGAGCGGGCCTCCAGCAAAACCCCTTTCGCGGGCTGGAAGCCCGCACGCGCAAAGCGAAGGGCTTTAGCCCTGGAATCCGCGCATCCTATTTTCAATGCGGGCTGGAGGTCCGCTCGCGGACGCCCGGCTCATCGATTTTTCACCGGCGGACGGCCTATGGGCGGAACCCCCGGCGTGGAGCCGGCTTTCGAGTCGCCCGCGAGCGGGCCTCCAGCCCGCAATTTCTATACTAACCTATTACCAGGGCTAAAGCCCTTTGCTTTGCGCGTGCGGCCTTCCAGGCCGGTGTTTGTTTTCATTATCTAGCTTCGTTTCGATTTCATTTCTCAGGCGCATTCCGCACATTCTATATTTGCCCAGATCCACGTTTCTCATCCAGGCCAGGCAGCGACTTCTAATGTCCTAAACTCCTTGCCCATCGTTCCCGGCTACCGCGTTCGCGAACGCGCCCGGAGGTCGCGTTCCACCTTCAAGCCTCCGGCGCCCATTCCTTAACCGGCGATGTTCGCCACACTCCCATTCCTCATTCACATTTACTCCGCCTTGCCTTCGCTACGCTCCGGCTACCTGCGGTTGTCCATTTGCCTACGCGTTGCTCCGGCTAACTCAGGCTACGCCTTCGTTTCCGCTGCGCTCCGATTCCTTGTTTGACTTCACTGCGTTTTGCCTTCGCTACGCTCCGGCTACCTGCGGTTGTCTATTTGCCTACGCGTTGCTCCGGCTAACTCAGGCTACGCCTTCGTTTCCGCTGCGCTCCGATTCCTTGTCTCCCCATCTCCCTGTCTGGGAAACCGGCCGCCCAACACCCAGCCACGCCCGCCCCACTACCTCATCCACCTCGCCACGCCCCCAAACGCCCCGGAAACTTCGATCGCACCCTACCCAGAAATTCTCAGCCCGGGAAAGCGCGCACCCACCCTGTCCCCGGCGGGGCTTACACAGTTCGCCCGCCACATCCAAAGTTACCGGGGCTCTTCCTCGCCACGCGCGGCGCGCCCGCTAATGACTGCCCGCCTCCGCCAGGCACTGACACCCAGGCTGGTCGCCGGGAGTTCCTTCCACCTCTGCCTCCGCTTCCGCCTCCAACGCCGATTCCTCCTCCGGTTCCGCCCCACCTTCATCCCAGGTCAGGCGATCCTCCGGCCTTGCCAGATCGCCGCCGTAGCGAATGCGGGCGATCATCTTGCGCATTTCTTGCGCGTAGAACGTTTCGAACGGCACCGCCACCGCGCCGGCGTCTTCCAACTGGCGATACAGCCCGTAGAGGGCAAAGCGCATCTCCTGGCTAGGCGTGTGCCCGCGGGCATTGCGCGGCGCGTCGAAGTTCTCGATCTCCGCCTCCCGGTGCTGGGCCAGCAGCACCGTCACGTCCGCCTGGTGCAGCAGGTCCAGCGCCGTCATCAGCTCCGGCGGCGCCTCCGCCGTGGTCACCAGGCGAATGCCCACCGTCCGGTCCGCGCGCCGCGTGCAGCCCGCGAGATAACAGTTCACTTCTATGGCCCTGGGCGCCGTGGCCGTGGCCGGCATCTGCGTATCGTTTTGGTTCATCTTGGTTTCTTGGTGGTTCTCGTGTTTGGTGATTGTGTTAGACTAGATTCCTCAAAAGCGGTCTCTTCCCCGGCCACGCATTCCGGCTACAGGATGTGCGTTAGCTCCGCGTCCTCCAGCCGGCGGAGCTCTTCCAGCAGTTGATTGGCGTACCGTTCCTGCAGCGCCAGGTCCGTGCCGGAGGCAATGTCCTGCGCCCGGTTCCACTCGTGCATCTTCGCGTCCGCCAGCGTCAGAATGCGGCCATACAGCAGGTCCCGATAGTCGCGTGGCGTCATCTTCCGCCGCAGCGCGTCCAGGTCTTCGAAGTCCGTGCTCTTCATGGTTTTCTTATTTCTTCCGTTATTCGCTAAACTACCGTGTCAGGAAAAAGCCGACCCCGCAGCGGCCTGGGGCGGATGCCCGAGTGCCCCGCCCGCACCCGCGCCCGCATCGACCGCCGCTGCCGCGCCGGCACCAGCCCCGCCAGGCAGCGCGCCCGGTAGCGCGAACGCCGCCCTTCCATGGGATCGCCCTGGGCGAAGAAGGTCTCTTCGCTTCCTCCGGCATCAGCCTCGTCGTCCGCCTTCAGCGTCACCTCGGGCTCAGGAGCCGCCCCTCCCTCGGTTTCCGCCGGCGGAGGCGAAGCCGGGGCGGTCATTCGGAACGCCTCAGTGAGCAGCATAGGTTCCTGGTCTTCTGGTTCCGGTTTCATAATGAGTGAAAAGTTCAGCTCTGGCAAAATTGCCCCTATGCATTTCCAATCGGTAGCGAAGCGAAGTTTACTTGGACCTGCCCATCCGGTTCGAACCAGCTATCCTTCGACGCTTTGGGAAGTGGCGCACGATTCAGTGAACAGAAGCATCACAAGTAACGGGGCCGGATATGTTGAACTGTATGGCTGGCGCCTTTATCGACCCATTCGCCCGCCAATCACGATAAATCGAAGTTCTCTGATCCTGATACCGAGCGAAAGCAGCGAAGAATCGCCGCACCCCAAAGAGGCTTCGCCTCAGTACCGTGAAAGACGCCATATATATAGAAATACACCTACAAGTCATCCTCATCCTCCAATCACCCGAGTATCTAGTTAGATAACCGTTCGACTTCGCTGCGCTCCGATTCCTTGTTTGACTTCGCTACGCTCCGGCTACCTGCGGTTGTCCATTTGCCTACGCGTTGCTCCGGTTAACTCAGGCTACGCCTTCGTTTCCGCTGCACTCCGATTCCTTGTTTGACTTCGCTGCGCTTTGCCTTCGCTACGCTCCGGCTACCTGCGGTTGTCTATATCCGCTTCGCTCCGATTCCTTGTTTGACTTCGCTGCGCTCCGTCTATCTCCGCTTCGCTCCGATTCCTTGTTTGACTTCACTGCGTTCCGTCTATCTCCGCTTCGCTCCGATTCCTTGTCTCCTTGTCTCCCAATCCCGCCCTCACGACGCCAGGGCCTGCACCGCGGCGGCGGCCATTTCCTCCGCCAGGTCGCGATCGCGATCCTCCGTGCACCAGGGGCAGAACGTCTCGCCCTCGTCCGTGACCGTCCAGCCGCGCGGCAGGTCGTAGTCCCGCAGCAGGTCCAGCAGCGGGCGCGTGAGATCTTCCTCCATTTCCAGGTGCGTCACGCCCTCCTCCTCGCCACAGGCGTCACAGGTATAGCCGATGGATTTCATATCATTCCCTTCCTTGGTTGTTTGGTTTCGTTCTTGCTTGGTTTTTCTCGTTAGTATAAAGATTCCGGATCGCCTCCAGGGTTCAGCGCCACTATCTCGCCGCCGCGATCCGTCAGAGGGTCTGCGGTCAGGCACTCACTCCAGCGTCTCCCGCGGCGTGCCCGTGGCCTTCCCGCCGTCCCCGGTCCGCCAATAGGTGGGTTTGTCAGGACACTCCACCTCCCTCCGGGTCTTTCCTTCTCTACATACCGCGCCCTCTGGCGATTCATCGCTCCTGGCCGTTCCGTCCGCGCACCATTCCCGCATCGTGCGCCGGAATAGGCGCCAGTTCGCCTCGTGCAAACGGTTCATTTCCCGCAGCGAATGCCGGTCCCCCGCCAGCCACGTAATCGCCACCGCCTGCGCCGCAATGAGCGACCACGCAAACACATCGTGCCAATAGTAAAAAGACATCGCGATCATCTATATATTCCTTGTGCTCTTGTTAGAGTTCACTCCGCTTCACCCATCCCCGCCACACTCCAATTCCTAGTTTGACTTCGCTGCACTTTGCCTTCGCTAAGCTCCGGCTACCTGCGGTTGTCCATTTGCCTGCGCGTTGCTCCGGCTAGCTCAGGCTACGCCTTCGTTTCCGCTTCGCTCCGATTCCTTGTTTGACTTCACTGCGTTCCGTCCATCTCCGCTGCGCTCCGATTCCTTGTTTGACTTCACTGCGTTCCGTCTATCTCCGCTTCGCTCCGATTCCTTGTCTCCTTGTCTCCTTGTCTCCTTGTCTCCTTGTCTCCTTGTCTCCCCATCTCCCCATCTGTCGCCAAACGCCGCCACGCCCCAGCATCCTCACTCCATCTCATCGCCTGCCGTCACCCCGCACCCCACCCGCCAACCGCCCCGGCGCAGCGCCTCATCCAGGCCCAGCACCACCGGCGTTTC
This sequence comes from Verrucomicrobiia bacterium, assembly GCA_030427505.1. Taxonomy (GTDB): domain Bacteria; phylum Verrucomicrobiota; class Verrucomicrobiia; order Verrucomicrobiales; family DEV007; genus JAUICH01. Next base: position 36,374 of record JAUICH010000032.1, on the reverse strand, counting down.
CGGGCGGGAAAAGTCCGGGCCCACGTCGTAGTCCTCCAGCCATGGGGGCGGCGACGGCGCGGGAACAGCAGCGGGAGCGGCATGGGGCGCCGAAACAGGCCCCGCCACCGGGCTCGACTCGTAGCGCAACTCAGGCGCCCCTTCCCCAATCGGGTCCCCATTCGCGTCTCCATCCGGGAACGGCGGCGCCAGCCTCCACGGGCGCGATACCCGTTCCGCGAGCAGCGCGTCAAAGTCCAGGCGCCGCGCCTCCGCCTCCCGCAGCAGCGCCTCCATCGTTTCCAGGTCCGTCCGGACCACCGCAAAGGCCGAGCGGCCGCATTTCAAAAAAGGTAGATTCATTCGCTTAGCTATAGGGTTTGGGTTCTATATATAGAGAAATCCCGGTTCAGTACAGTTCCGTCCGGTTCCGTTTAGTTTGCTCCCCCCCTTCGGCACCTCCGGAGCGCCGTTCAGAGAAAGCCGTCTCCCCACCCAGGCCGCCGCGTTGGTGAACGCGGAACGAGCGCACGGATAGATGCCCCAGGGGAGCGGCGCCGCATGGTAGAACGGTGGCGGCACCGGCAGTCCCCCGGCCGCGCCGCCCTCGTCTCCAGGACGGTTCGGACCTGCCTGGGCGGGGAGGAAAAGGAAAAACCCGTTTGGTAAAGTCAGATTCATCATTGGTGATTTTGTCAGGATCTTTGTTTGGCTCCGCGCTCCCGCGCTTCGCGGGACAGGCGCTTGCTCATCGCCGCCTCAAACTGCGGCACCGTGCACTTCAGCGCGGCAAACTCCGGGTCCGCCCCCATCAGCCATTGGTGGATGGAGGAAAACGTGCACAGCTCCGCGCGCAGCAGCCGGACCGTCTCTACCCATTTATTATAAGACCGGTGCGCCCGGCGCCCCTTTCCCCGGATGTCCGCCGCCTGCGCCCGCGCCCGCGTCAGCAGCTCCGCCGCCGTGGGCGTCCGTTTACTCCCCGGCCCCTTGCCCAGGGAACCTTTCGGCGCATTCCCCGCGGCCAGACTCCCGCCGCCCGGCATGCCCCCGGAGGTCACCGGGTTCGCCACACTGTTAGGGTTTGACACACTGTTAGGGTCCGCGTCCGCGACCGGGGCCGCGTTCGCCGGCGAGCCCTCGCCCGCCCGCGCCGCCGGATACGCCAACGGATTTCCCGTTCCGTTTCCCCCCGGAGCCCCGGCCATCGCCGCCCCCGGTTCAGTCAGTAGCCTGTTCATGAGTGGTTCTCCTTTCTGGCTCCGGCGTCCGCCGCCGGAGCGCTCCGTTCAGGACCCGCTGGCGCCCCCTCCACTGTTTCCCGTGAAAGATCAGTGGCGGGAGCGGCGACCTTTCCCAGGTCTCCAGCCATGGGACGCGCCGCCCCCGCCGATTCCGGTGCCCGCGGCTCCACGGCTCCGCCCGGGGCCGCCGGCGCCACCCCTGCCGCCGGCTCAAACCCCGCCCCCGGCGGGTGGAGCGGCACCTGGAAAAGAGCCCGCTTCAGCGCGCGCTCGATGTAGTCCGCCACCGGCACACCCTCCTTGCGCGCCGCCTCCTCCAACCGTCTGCGGTCGGAAAACGTCATGTGCTTGGCAGCCTCAAAAACAATTGCGTTCATTTGCGTCTCTCAAACTTTATCCGGTCTTTTCTTGCGTCTCGCAAGTTTTTTCAGAAAAAAATTGCGCCTCTCAAATTTTCTTGCGATCTTCCCCGCCATGAACGGTCCAGAAATCCGCCAGTGGCGTAAAACCCGAGGCCTGTCCCGCGAAGAGCTGGCCCGGCTGTGTTCCGTGAGCTACGCCGCCGTGGCCAACTGGGAACTCGGCCGCAACCAGCCCCACGGCGCCGCCCTGCAAAAGCTCCAGAGCCTCATGTCCGGAGAGATCTCCGTGACCCCCCTGACCCCGCAGGAAGAGCGGCTTCTGGACGAGCTCGTCGGCCGCGGCGGCTTCGGGTCCCGGGAAGAATTCCTCCTCAACGCCCTGCTCCAGCAGATCCGCGCCACCGAGGCCCTTCCCGAGCCGCCCGCGGCATCCGGCGGCCCCGGCCCGGACCCCGCCCCGTCTCCCTCACCCCAGGCCCCTTCCCCTTCCGGAAAAAAAGACCCCAGGCCCAAAGACACCGCGAAGCCCGGCCCCAGAGACAGCCCCGGCACGCCGCCTGCCGCCCCCGCTAAGAAATCCCCCACGAAGGCCCGTCCCCAAAAGAAAAAATAACCGTCATGCCACCCATCCTAGGGGTGTTCAGAATGCTGTTCAAGAGAACAGTTCCCGTTCTCAGCAGTACCGGTAGTACTTGGCATTTCGGAGGGGTTAAGGGAATGCCGAGGTAGAATTCCAGAGCGCCAAAGGCGCGCCGCATACCAGATCAGAATCATGCCGCAAAGCGCCAACGGCCCGACGCAAACCAGATCAACACCAAAGCACGAGCGCCAACGGCGAGACGCATACCAGCCTGGGTCGAAGGCCCAGGTCTCAGGACGAAAATGAAATTTCAAGGGCTGAAGGCCCGGCGCATCCGCCGGGAGCAACCGATACCTTCACCCCGTGCGCCGGGCCTTCAGCCCTCAAAAACGGTGGGATCCGGATTTACCTGGGCCTGCGACCCAGGCTGGTATGCGCCGGGCCTTCGGCCCTCAGGTCGCGGGAGCTTGCAACCCCAGAGAACCGGAAAACTGGGGCTTCGTGTCGCCGCCTCGTTGACAAACCGCCCTTGGACCTGGACTGACGAACCCGGACAAACAGTTCTTAGTTTTCTGGCCAGGCCCACCCGCCCTCCAAAAAACCTCACGTCCAGTTCCCAGAGGAAAACGCCAGCACCGCACCGCATACCAAATCAGTACCAAAGCAAAAGCGCCAACGGCGCGACGCATTCCAGATCAACACCAAAGCACGAGCGCCAGTGCCGCACCGCATCCCAGATCAGAAACATGCCACAAACGCCAACGGCCCGACGCATACCAGCCTGGGTCGAAGGCCCAGGTCTCAGGCCAAAAGAAATCCTTCGAGGGCTGAAGGCCCGGCGCATCCGGCGAGAGCGAGAGCAATGATCAGCTTCACCCCATGCGCCGGGCCTTCAGCCCTCAAAAACGGTGGGACCCGGATTTACCTGGGCCTTCGACCCAGGCTGGTATGCGACGGGCCTTCGGCCCTCAGGGTCTTGCCGGACCTTGCCCCTCTGAAATCCGGTTGAGGGACAATGGATCCATCCAAAACCTCATGCAGGCAGATAAAGCAAATTCCGGTAAGTGTCCCCTCCATCTCATCTCTGATCTAAAGCAGAAAACCCGCTTCTCTATGAGCCACCAGATCAGTCCAGCGGGATCTGCTCTTCATTCTTCCTCTATTCTAACAAACAAAAAGAGCGCCAACGGCTCGACGCATACCAGATCAACACGAAGACACGAGCGCCAACGCCGCACCGCATACCAGATCAACACGAAGGCACGAGCGCCAGTGCCGCACCGCATCCTAGATCAGAACCATGCCACAAACGCCAGCGCCGCACCGCATACCAGGTCAGAATCATACCGCAAAGCGCCAACGGCCCGACGCATGCCAGATCAACACCAAAGCACGAGCGCCAACGGCGCGCCGCATACCAGCCTGGGTCGAAGGCCCAGGTCTTAGGCCAAAAGAAATTCTTCGAGGGCTGAAGGCCCGGCGCATCCGGCGAGAGCGACGGCCACCTTCGGTGAGCCTTTGAAAAGGAGGAATTCACTTTAGCTAAGCCATATTCACAAAGAGTTTTCAACGAATCACCCCGCCTCCTAAATCTCCCCCACCAAAGTACTCCACCAAAGCCGCCCGCAGGGCCTCTTCGCCGCCCGTCTCCAGGATCTCCCGCACCCGGTCCACGCCACCCAGCGCCAGGGCGTAGTCATCTATCAAGTTTCCCATCGCGATGCCGTGGTAGTGAGAAAAATGTTCCGCCGTCCAGACCTCCAGCGCGCCCTGGTGGGCGGCGATGGCTTCCGCGAGGAGAGACTTTGCATTTTTGCCGTCCAGCCCGGCCCATTCTCGCAGCGCATTGCCCAGATTGTTCTGCGTTACTGCCCACTGCTGGGGTAGGTGTTCGCGGGTAAACTCTTCCAACGCAGTGCGATACGCTTTCACCGTTTCCTCTAGCAACTTGACTCCCGCCTCACTTCCTAACCGCGTGCCCAATTTTTGAAGTGCATTCCCCAGATTGTTCTGCGTCGTCGCCCATTGCTGAGGAAATTGCTCGCGGGTTCTTTCTTCCAAGGCCGCGCGATAGGCTTCCACCGCTTCCTCCAGCAACTTCCTTCCCGCCTCTCCCCGGCTCCGGGTGCCCAGTTCGCGAAGCGCGTTCCCCAAATTGTTCTGCGTCGTTGCCCATTGTTGAGGAAGTTGCTCACGAGTTCTCTCCATCAGAGCCGCCCGACAGGCATCCACTGCTTTCTCCAATAGCTTCCTTCCCACCCTTCCTGTCTTCCGCGTGCCCAACTCTTGATGTGCATTCCCCAGATTGTTCTGCGTCGTCGCCCATTGCTGAGGAAATTGCTCGCGGATTCTCTCCTCCAAGGCTGCGCGATAGGCTTCCACCGCTTCCTCCAGCAGCTTCTTTCCCGCCTCTCCCTCAGTCCGGGTGCCCTGCTCACTAAGAACATTGCCCAAGTTGTTCTGCGTCGTCGCCCATTGTTGAGGAAGTTGCTCGCGAGTATGCTCCTCTAAGGCTGCTCGATAGGCCTCTACTGCTTTCTCCAGCAGATTCCCTCCCTTCTTTTCTCCCATCCGGATACCCTGCTCACTTAGCGCAATGCCAAGACTATTCTGTGTCATAGCCCATAGCTGAGGCACGAGTTCACGGGGAAACTCCTCCAAAGCTGCGTAATAGGCCCCCACCGCATCTTCCAGCAGCTTTCTACCCTTCTCCCCTCCGGCTCGAATGCCTTGATCTTTTAAAGCAAGCCCCAGACTATTCTGGACCATTGCCCACTCTAGGGGAAGTTGCTCGCGTGTGTACACTTCCATGGCGTTGAAATATGCCGCAACCGCACGCGCAATGTTCTCCGAACTGGAGCCCAGAGAGCTACTACGACATTCAATTCCCAAGTTCACCAAAGCCGCCGCTTCATCCACATTCCGCGGCTTCCGTCTCTCAATCCCCGTGGGTTCCCACCATTCCAAGACCTTGGCGTGGTCCACCATTCGGACTTCCCTCCGAAGCGATTCCGCCAGAGCAGTCCACGCTTCCAGCCCAGCCGCAGGCTCCCGCCGCCACCGGTGATACCACGCCAGGGACGCGGCCTCATCCACCTCATCCTCAGAGCGCCCCGCCCAATACGTTTCCCAATACTGATTCGCCTCCGCCGCCTTCTGTTCGCTGGCGGAGGCTTCCAGGGCTTCCTTCATCAGGGGGTGCAGCCGGTACCAGTCGCCGCCTTCTTCGTCTTCCCGTTGCAATGGCTCGACAAAGGAATAGCGCAGCAGGCGGTCGAGCCCGTCTTCCGCGGCATCCACATCCCCGCCGGTGAACTGGGCGCGAAGCGCTTCCCGGTCAAAGCGCGGGGTGACGGCCAGGCGGTCGAGCTTCCGCTTGAGCACGTTATTGCTCAGGGACGAGAGAAATCGCGCGGCCAACAGATCAAACTTGCCGGGCGGCAGGTCGAACGTGTCCGGCTCGGGGTAGTTGCCATGGTTAGCGGCCTGGTACTCCTTCACCGTATCCACGCACAGCCCCAGGGCAAAGGCGTGAAAAGCCGCCGGCTGCCCGCCGCCCGTTGCCGCCATGTCCTGGGACACGTTCAGAATGGCTTCCCGGAGCGCCGGCGGGTGTATGAAGGCATTGCCAAGCAAACTCACCGCGTCCGGCCGGGAGAGTCCCCCCACGAGCGCCACTTCCAGCGCGTCGAGCTTCTGGATCTCACCAGCCAGAGAGGGGAGAATCTCGCCCCTGTCCCACAGCACCCGGTCCCGGCCCGCGATCGCGATCTGTAAAAAGGGGCGCCGCCCGCCCCCGGGCCCCGTCTCGCGGCAGGCCTTCCATAGCTCGAAAATCCAGCGCTCCCGCTGGTCGAGCTGCCGCGCGTCGCCCAGGCTTTCCACCTTCAGTTCCTCAAAGGTATCCAGAAACAGCGCGGCCCGGCACGCGCCGTTTTCCCGGCGGGGAAGGAACTCCGCCAGATCTTTCGCCAAACACTCAAGCAGGTAGCCCGAATCGATGCTGTCGGGGTCCGCTTCCGCCCGCCTCTTCAGGTCTCGGGCGAAGGCCCGGCCCTTCTCGCTGGCCCGCCATTTCCGGGCCGCGCCGGCCTCTGGCCCCGCGAAGACGTGGTTCTTCAGGAGCGTCGCCACTTTCACGATGGCCCCGCCCACGGCGGCGGGGTCTGCCCCGGCCGCCCCAGCCACCAGCGCCACGTCTCCGCCCCAGTCGCCCCGCTTTGCCTGGGGGCGGGCGTTCATCTTTTCCAGAACCGCCTGGGCCAGGTCAAACCGCGGCGCGGCGCGCTTCAGCCGATTGCGGATCAGCAGCAGCCAGGCGCTCAAGTTCGCGGAGGAAAGGCTCGCGAAGTTGAGCGTCGCCGCGGGCACATGGGGCATCGCCAGTTGGCACAGTTCCCTGAGCAGCCAGGACTTCCCCTGGCCCGCCACCCCGTGGAACATCAGAATGGGCAGGTGGCTCCCCGCCGGCGCCTTGATCAGCCCTAACAAACGCTCCCGTTCCTTCGCGCGATTGACGAAGCGATTGAAATTCTCCGGCCGCCCCGGTTGAGAGGTCTCTTCATCGGAGGGATGATGGGAACCAGATGACATGACTGACGGGCAAAGTAAGTCCGCCCCCCACCATGAACGGCCCCCGCCCCCGGCGCCATTACAAATTCCCCGCCCGTTCGGAACCTCGGGGGCGCGGTCTGTTCTTCCTTCCTCCCTTCCTGTCGCCCCCACTCCACCTCTGGGCCACCCTCAACGGCGGGAGCAGCCAGGTGAGCTGGAAAGAGAACGCTCACGCCGGTGGCTCATTCCAACTCCCCCTCCCCCTCGCCGCCCTCCGTCTCCGGCCCCACATCTCCCCCACCAAAGTATTCCGCCAAAGCCGCCCACAGGGCCTCTTCGCCGCCCGTCTCCAGGATCTCATGCAGCCGGTCCTCGCCACCCAGCGCCAGGGCGAAGTCTTGAAGCAAGTTTCGCATCACGATAGCGTGGTAGTGAGAAAAATGTTCCTCTGTATAGACCTCCAGTGCGCTCTGGTGGGTGGCGATGGCTCCCGCGAGGAGCAGCTTTCGGTTTTCGCCGTCCAGCCCCGCCCATTCCCTTAGCGCATTCCCCAGATTGTTCCGCGTCGTTGCCCACTGCTGCGGCAGGTCCTCGCGGGTTCTCACCTCCAGGGCCGCCCGAAAGGCCGCCACCGCTTCTTCCAGCAGCTCCCTTCCCGCCTCGCCTCCCGTCCGCGTGCCCTGCTCTTGCAGCGCAGCCCCCAGATTGTTCTGCACCGTCGCCCATTCCTGCGGCAGGTCCTCGCGGGTTCTCACCTCCAGGGCCGCCCGATACGCCGCCACTGCTTCCTCCAGCAGATTCCTTCCCGCCTCACCTCCCGTCCGCGTGCCCTGATCGCTAAGCACATTGCCAAGATTGTTCTGCGTCATCGCCCAATCTTGCGGCAGGTGCTCGCGGGTATACACCTCCAAGGCTGCCCGATACGCCGCCACCGCTTCCTCCAGCAGATTCCTTCCCGCCTCCCCTCCCGTCCGCCTGCCCTGCTCGCTAAGCGCATTTCCCAAATTGTTCTGCGTCATCGCCCAATCCTGCGGCAATCGGTTGCGGGTTCTCTCCTCCAAGGCCGCCCGATAAGCCGCCACCGCTTCTTCCAGCAGCCTCTTTCCCGGCTCTCCCCCCGTCCGGATACCTTGCTCCTTAAGCGCAGTGCCCAGATTGTTCTGCGTCATCGCCCAATCCTGCGACAATCGGTCGCGGGTTCTCTCCTCTAAGGCCGCCCGATAGGCCGCCACCGCTTCCTTCAGCAGCTTCCTTCCCTCTTCTCCCCCTCTACGCTTGCCATGCTCCTGAAGCGCAATGCCCAAATTATTCTGAGTCGTTGCCCAATCCTCGGGAAGTTTCTCTCGAGTGTACACTTCCATCACGTTGTAGTAAGCCGCCACCGCTCTCGCAAAGTTCTCCGACCCGTGACCAAGCGAGCTACTTTGGTACTCATTTGCAAACGTCCCCAAAGCCGCCGCCTCGTCTTCGTTCCGGGGCTTCCGCTTCTCAATCCCCGTCGGTTCCCACCATTCTAAGACCTTGGCGTGGTCCACCATCCGGATTTCCCTCCGAAGCGACTCCGCCAGAGCTTCCCAACTCTTCAGCGCTCCCACCGGGTCCCGCCGCCACTGGTGATACCACGCCAGGGACGCGGCGTCGTCCAGCGGCTCCTGGGACCGCTCCGCCCAATAGGTTTCCCAGACCCGGTCCGGTTCCGGCTTTGCCGCCGTCCCCGTTTCCGCCGCCTCCGCCGTCCGCTCGCTAGTGGTGGTGGCTTTGTGAGTGAGGGCTTCCTTCATCAGGGGGTGGAGGCGGTACCACGGCGAGCCGCTTTCCCCGTCCTCCCGCGGCGACAGGGGCTCGACAAAGGAGTAGCGCAGGATGCGGTGGCACAGGGCCTCGATGCTGGCCGCCTCGCCCCCGCTGAACCGCGCGCGCAGCGCCTCCCGGTCAAAACGCGGCGCGGCCGCCAGGAGGTAGAGTATCGGCTCCAGTTCCTCCTTCTGGTCCAGTGAAGAGAGAAACCGGTCCGTCAAGCGATCCATCTTTCCGCGCAGCCCTTCCGCCGCGCCCGGCGTCAGGTCGAACCACTCCGGCTCGGGGTCCCGCCCCCGGTGCGCCTGCCGATACTCAGACACCGTATCCGCGCACAGCCCCAGGGTGTAGGCATGGTGCGCCGTGACGCCGTCCGGCCCTTCTCCGTCCTGGGAAACGCGCAGGATGGCCTCCCGCAGCGGCGCCGGCAGGATTTCACAGGTATCGAGGTACCCTTCCGCGTCCGGCCGGGACAGCCCGCCCACCAGGCGGAGGTCCAGCGCGCCATTCTCCCGAATCTCCCCGGCCAGTTGGAGCAGGTACCGGCTGTCATCCCACAGCAAGCGGTCGCGGCCCGCGATGACGATCTGCAGGAAAGGCCAGGGCCGGCCCCCCACCTCCCGGTGGCAGGCTTTCCACAGATCGTAGATCCAGCGCTCGCGCAGATCGATCTGTTGCGCCACGTCTTTCCCGCTGAACTTCAGCTTTTCAAACATGTCGAAAAACACCACCGCCCGGCAGGCCCGGTCTTTCCGGTAGGGGAGAAAGTCCTTCAGATCCGCCGCCAGGAGGTGGAGCAGGTATTTTCCAGACAGCTCGTCCGGAGAGCTTTTCATCTGGTCCTCCACAAACCGGACCGTCTGGCGGCCTTCCACACTTTCGAGCCAGTGGCGCACCTCCTGGACATGCGCCTCTTCAAAGATCCGGCGGCCCAGTTTCCCCACGCCCCTGGCGATGAAGCCGCCCCCTGGCACCAAATCGAGCCAGCCGAGCACTTCCCCCGCCAGATCCGCGCCCCAGCTCTCCGCCGAGTCGCCTCTTTCGCTGGAGAGACTTTGCGCGCCGTAGCGCTGCCCCTGGAGCGCCGCCCACGCCAGCCCAAAACGCGGCGCCGGAACCCCCAGGCGCTGGCGAATGGCATCCAGCCACTGCTCCCGCGGCGCGGAGGACGCCGTGTCAAAGTCCAGCATCGCCACCGGCACCCGGTAGTCCTTCTTCGTCTTACTCTTCTTCCCTTTCTTCCCCCACCGCCCTTTCCCGTCGCCCGGTTCGTCCTCCGCCCCCGCCCCCTTTTCCTCCATCCCGGCCTGGTCCGGTTCCCGTTCCCCGTCCCTGTCCTTTTCCTCACCCACCAACAGATTCGCCTGCAAGCGCCGGAGCAGCCAGGTCTTCCCCTGGCCCGCCACCCCATGGAACATCAGGATCGGCAGCGGACTGTTCGCCCGCGCCTCCACCCGCCCCTCAAACAGGGCCTGCTCCTCCACGCGATTCGTAAACCGCGCAAAGTCATCCGAAGGACCGTCCGGAGACCCTTTTTCACCAATGGGAAGCTGAGGACCATAAGTCATGACGAAAGAGAAGTAAGCACACCACAGTCACCGCCACGGCAGTCACCAGCGCCAAAGCCCGCTCCCATACCAACCAGTGCCGGCGCCGCTACTGCCGCGGCTAACCATGAACGCCCCCCGCCCGCGATGCCATTACAAATTCCCCGCCCGTTCGGAACAGCGGGGGCGCGGTCTGTCCTTCCTTCCTCCCTTCCTGTCGCCCCCACTCCACCTCTGGGCCACCCTCAGCGGCGGGGAGGCGAACGGTTCTCACCTTTCGGGAGAATCGGGTAGACTTGATATGGGAATTCTTGGATGAATATCTTTCTTCGCTAGATGAGACGGCTTTCCCGGAGAGTGGGTGATAACGGATGCAAGTAAACGCTATTCTTTCAACCATCTGGGAAATCCAGCCAAATACGAAAGACCTAGTCCATTGGTAATATGAAACTTCCAGAAGATTTCGAAGCTGCAAAGATTGACCTTCAAATTGATTTCGAGGGAAGAGGCGGGCTCCAGCGATTTAAGACAATTGGTGACTTCCGAAATTGGCTAGACGGTGAATCCGTCTTTTGGAAATGGCTGAGTGAACCGCCAGCAAACAATCATCATAGTCATATTCGAGACCAACTCAATGATTTTAACAAGATCCAACCAGACTGCCGCTCGCAGATATCTAACGCAGCCGAGCAGTGGAAGAGGATTGGTCGTGAAATGGAACAGCGCAGTCAGTTGTTAGAGAACCCGAATCTTCCTAACGAAGAAAAAGAGGAAATCAATACAAAGATTAGTCAACTCAAAGAAGAATGGGGCCGCCATATCGACGACTTGCGCAGGACATTGGAAAACACTGTAAGACTCGAGATCGTTAAGTCGAAGCGCTATCTTCCCAGCACTACTCCCTCAGCACAATTCATTTGTGAATTAGCAGAGACCAATCCGGATGAGGCAGTTTACGCCCTCGACCAGATCTTGTTGGAAGAAAAAGGAGCAAGCGATCCACGCCAAGTGGGCTTTACCGGACGAATGATGGCTTCCTTGTATTCCAAGCACTTGAATCGGAAAGTCCGCGAAGACAAACGGGCTTTTAGCAATGCAATCGCTACGTGGACAAAGGAACTGGCCGACTTCAAATCCCGATTCGAGAGTCAAGAGCGGGAATTTGAAGAAATCTCGACTCGCCACATAGAGGCTGAGGAAAACTGGGCAGCAAAGACCACAGAAATGGCGGAAAATTTCGCTAACATGAGAAATCTCAAGGAGGAAGATCTTCAGAACCTTACTGAGACGTACGAAACTCACATGCAACTGAAGGGTCCTCTTCTCTACTGGCGTGGAAAGAGAAAAGAGCACGCAAAAGGAAAGACTCTCATGGGGTGGGCATCTGCTATAAGCGGTCTGGTTGGAGCTGCCATCATTGCAGGTAGCGCATACCTTTTTTTACCTACTTCCAGTCCGGCTAATGCAATACCATGGCGGAGCATCGGTTTCTTCCTCCTCATCTCAACTTTTGTACTCTGGTTGGTTCGCCTCTTCGTCAAACTAATGTTGAGCCACATTCATCTCTATGCAGACGCTAGAGAGAGAGAAGTAATGATTTCAACTTTCATGGCCCTAATGCGGAAGAATGAAAGTCGCCAAGGAGTTGAGAAAATCGATCTTGCACTCGTTCTAGCGCCAATCTTCAAGCCTTCAACCACAGGAGTAATCAAGGATGATGGCGGTCCGACAACACTCACAGACTTCATTTCTCGGCTTGCGGGTAATCCCTAACTGTCTTCAATGTCCAAAACTACAGGGGAAACGCAGAACCGATAGGGACACCCCGTACGGAAAGTGTCAATCCGGCTCCATTTCTCCCCCATCAAAGTACTCCACCAAAACCTCTTGTAGAGCCTCCGGGCCGCCTGTCTCATAGAGTTCCCGCACCCGGTCCTCGCCACCCAGGGCCAGGGCGTAGTCTAGAACCAAGTTTCGCATCGCGATGGCGTGGTAGTGAGAAAAATGTTCCGCCGTCCAGACCTCCAGCGCGGCCCGGTGTGCGGCGATGGCTTCCGCAAGGAGCGGCTTTCGGTTCTTGCCATCCAGCCCGGCCCATTCGCGAAGCGCGGCCCCTAGATTGTTCTGCGTCATCGCCCAATCTTGCGGCAGGTCCTCGCGGGTTCTCACCTCCAGGGCCGCCCGATAGGCCGCCTCCGCTTCCTCCAGCAGCTTCCTTCCCGCCTCACCTCCCGTCCGCAGGCCCTGCTCTTGAAGCGCAGCCCCCAAATTGTTCTGCGTCGTCGCCCAATCCTGCGGCAGGTCCTCGCGGGTATACACCTCCAGGGCCGCCCGATAGGCCGCCTCCGCTTCCTCCTGCAGCTTCCTTCCCGCCTCCCCTCCCGTCCGCCTGCCCTGCTCGCTAAGCGCATTGCCCAGATTGTTCCACGTCATCGCCCAATCCCGCGGCAGGTCCTCACGGGTATAGACTTCCAGGGCGTTGTGATAAGCCGCCACCGCACGCGCAAAGTTCTCCGCACCGGTGCCCAGCGAGCTATCTTGGTATTCAATTCCCAAAGAAACCAAAGCCGCCGCCTCGCCCTCATCCCGTGGCTTCCGCTTTTCAATCCCCGTCGGTTCCCACCATTCTAAGATCTTGGCATGATCCACCATCCGGATCTCCCCCCGAAGCGATTCGGCCAAAGCCTTCCAAGCTTCCAGCGCCCCCAAAGGATCTCGCCGCCACTGGTGATACCACGCCAGGGACGCGGCGTCGTCCAGCGGCTCGTGGGAACGTTCAGTCCAATAGGTTTCCCAATACTGGTTCCGGTCCGCGGATTCCGCTTCCGTGGCGTCGCCCTCCAGGGCCTCGCTCATCAGGGGGTGCAACCGGTACCAGTCCCCGCCGCCGCTTTCTTTTTCTTCTTTGTTTTCTTTTCCGTCCCGCCGCAGGGGCTCGACAAAGCTGAAGCGCAGGATGCGGCGGCAGCCCACTGCTACTTTGTCCGCGTCCCCCTCTCCGGAAAACTGGTGGGCCAGGGCCTCGCCGTCAAAGCGCGAGGTGGCGGCCAGCCGCCGGATCTTCAGGGCCACGTCTTCGCTGGCCAGGGAGGTCAGAAAACGCTCCGCCAGTTTCTCAATCGCTCCCGGAGGCAGAGCATCAAAGGTAGCCGGGTCCGGGTCCTGGCCGCCGTGCTGGGCACGCTCCGCGAATACCGTGTCCGCGCACAGGCCCAGGGCAAAAGCGTGGTAAGCCGCCGTCCCATCCTGCGCCTCCAGATCGCGAGAGACCCGCAGGATGGCCTCCCGCAGTGGGGCGCCATGGATCTGGCACTTGGTCAGATACGCCTCCGCGTCTTCCTTCGAAAGCCCGCCGATGAGGTGCGTCTCCAGCCCGTGGGTCTCGCGGATGTCATGGGCCAGCCCGCGGGAGACGGAGCGGTCCTCCCACAGCAGCCGGTCCCGCCCCGCGATCGCGATCTGGAGAAAAGGACACCAAACTTCCTCACCCGCCCCACCGGCGGCGGCGGCAGTAGCGGCGGCGCCATGGCCGCCACCAGCGGCCCCACCCCCCTCTTTCTTCTCATGGCAGGCTTCCCACAGCTCGTAAATCCACCGCTCCCGCTCGTCGATCTGCTGGGTGGCGTCCAGGCCCCCGCGCTTCAGATGCTCGAAGGTGTCCAGAAACACCACCGCCCGGCAGGCGCGGTCCTCCCGCCGGGGCAGAAACTCCGCCAGATCCAGGGCCAGCATCCCCAGCAGAAACTCCCCGGCCAGGTCGTCCGGCGACCCCCCGGCGCTCGCCGCTAGGTTCTGAACAAAGGAACGCCCGGCCTCGCTCTTCAACCAGCCGCGCACCTGCTTCACCTCCGCGCCCGCGAAGACCCGGCCCCCCACCAGGCGCAGGGCCTTGGCCAGGAAACCGGCCCCGGCGGGCAAGTCCTCGATCAACCCGAAGAGGTCCGCCATGGCGGACTCCCCCACGTCAGCCGCCGTGGCGGCGGCCCCACCCGGCTGACCCGCCACCTCAAACGCCTGCCCTGACAAGACCGCCCGGGTCAGATCAAAACGCGGCGCCGGCCCGCCCAACTGCCTTCGGATCGAAGCCAGCCACTCGTTCCGCGATTTCGAAGACTGCCCGTCAAAGTCGATCCGCGCCAACGGCAGGTCCTTCACCTGATCCACCAGAGACTGCAAACGCCGCAGCAGCCACGTCTTCCCCTGCCCCGCCACGCCGTAGAACATCAGCATCGGCAACCGGCTCCCCGCCGCCGCGTGAATGCGGTCCCGCATCAGCTGCTGCTCCCGTTCCCGGTTCGTGAAACGAGCAAAGTTTTCCGTCGGCGCCTCAGACAGCGCCTTTCCATCAGAAGAATGCTTGGGACCACGTGGCATGACCGCAAAACTGTGTAAAGCCAGCCGAACCATGAACGGCCCCGGCCCACAATGCCATTACAAATTCTCCCCCGCTTCGGAACCGCGGGAACCGCGTCCACCCCTCGCCCATTCTTCCGCCCGGAAAGTTCCCCCCCTTTTCTTTTCCCTTGATCACCGAAACCCCGCCATGGTGAACTAACCGTTTCTCCAAAGCCCCCCAAAGATCGTGAAATTCAAACTGCCAGGTTCTTCAGATTCCGCTTCCTCCCCCGGCGAATGGGAGGAGCCAAAGGTGAACTTCAGGGACTGGCTGCACCTGGTGTCCGACGGCATGTACACCAGCCAGTCCGTCTGCTGGCGCGAACTCATCCAGAACGCCGTGGATGCCTGCCGGATGGGAGCCACCCAAAAGCCCGAGATCCACATCCAGGCCGAAGGACACCGGCTAACCGTGTCGGACAACGGCATCGGCCTCACCCTGGAGGAGCAAGTCGAGCACTACTGGAAACCCCACGGCAGCACCAAGCGGCACATGACACCCGCCGACCGGCTCGCCCAGCAGGTCATCGGCCGCTTCGGCATCGGCGCTTATTCCAGTTTTCGCGTGGCCCAGAGGGTGACCCTGGTTTCAAAGAGTAAGCATCCGGGCGAGAAACACCCGGTGGGAACCTCCTTCGCCATCGACCAGCCGGTAACCAAAGGCCTGGACAATCTGAACATCGAGCGAAAAATCCTCTCCGAAAAGGAAGCCAATCGACTCTGGTCCGGCGCCCCGCACGGCGCTGTCGTCATCATCGACTTCTGGGAACCCGTCGATCCTCAGCAGGTCCACGAATGGATCCTGAAAAACTGCGACCGCATCGCGGAGCCCATCTTCTTCAATGGAGAAAAAGTCCGCTACCCAGATCCCGGCGCCCCAAACCTGGACGAGGCCGAAACCCACACCCTCCCCCTGGCCGAAGAAAACGTCCCGCTCACCGGCCTGACCGCCCGGCTCGCCTTTTCCCAGGAAGACAACAGCGTCTGGCTGGAATTACTAAGCCTGACTGGCCCCATCGAAGGCGCCGGGCTCTGCAAAGGGTTCGTCAAACTGAACCTGGACCCCTCCGCCAAGCGCGAAGGTCTGAGAATCCACAAACACGGGTTTCCCTTTGCCACCATCGACAGCCCAAAGAGCAGTACCAGCCTTAAAAAATACGAATGCCTCCCGCTGGAAGGCACCCTGGACCTTCCCATCCTGGAACCCTCCGCCAACCGGGACGGACCGGACGAAAACGGACTAGCGATCACCGCCGTTGTCACCTCCGCCGTCTCCCGCCTGATCGTGAGCGAACTCGCCACCGTCGGCGGTGAGGTTCTTCGGAATGCGAATCCGGTTCATACCTTTCTCTGGAATATATGTTATGATTTTAAGGTCCCTGGCGAAAAAGTAGCCGGCCTAGAGTTCCTTTGCGACACCCTGGATAACTGCACCATACAGGTGATCAATGACACCGGAGAGGAGGACTTGGTTCCTCTCAGGGAAATAAAGAATTCCAGCCGCGACTCCCCCGTGTTCTTCGTCAAAAAATCTGACAATGCCCAGACAAAAACGGTAGCCGAGCACTTGGCCCGGCAGGGTCATTGCCTGGTAGTCAAACTAAGCGAACCCCACTACTGGAACGGGTGGAACCAGGAAACCTATCTGAAAGAGCGGTGCTCAGCCGAGGCGCTAAGCCACGGCGCCAAGATAGTGAGGGAAATTGAGGACGAGGAACTCGGGGCCTGGGTCGAATTCCGCCCGATATTTGCCAGGGCCATCCATCAGGTCATGGGCGACACCATCTCGAACATCATTCTGTCCGAAATCCATCCACTGGAAACACTCATTCTCATTCCCCCGGATCCCTCCGTCATCTACCTGAACTTCTCCAACCCGAAAGTCGCCGCCCTTCCCAACGAAAGACCCGTGGGAAGCGCCCTGAATACCATCATCCGGGCATGGGCCTATGGCCCGGCCGGCGCCGAAAGAATCGAACAGGAACTCATCAAAAGCGGCGCCCTTTCCATCGTCCAGGAAATACGCAAACTCGCAAACGTGGGCCCCAGGTTCCAGCCCACTCAAAATGATAGATTCCTTAAACTTCCAAAGGGAGAGAATGTCTTTTCCTATGCTGTAAGAATACCCGATGTTTTGTGCATGGACCCGGCGGGCGCGCAAAGCTACTTCAATGCAAACGGAGATCTGCACAAAGATCTGGCGCCGGACTTCCAGTGGGTGAACGACTCATTTCGTCTCATCGCCAAGGGAACATCCAATTGGATCGTTTTTTCCATCACCACAAATTTTGAAATCAGCAGAGATGAAAAGATCCACGGCCAGGAGCCCTTTCCATTTCGCCTGAAAACGTTTACGGACGCCTTTGAAACGCTCCACTCCTTCGTGACCTTTCCTGATTGGCTGGGCGAAAAATTTGAAGCTATGATTCTTCCTGAAGGTTCTGAAGCTTCTTCACCCATCCGGCTGGAGATGTCCGTCTTATACAAGCACGGCAGCGATTAGGCACTTCCCATTTTTCTCATCCCCCTACCCGCTCCCGTTTCTTAGCATGAAAGTCTTCATCAGCTGGTCCGGAACCCTCAGCCACGAGATCGCGCTTATCTTCAAGAAGTGGTTGCGCACCGTCATCCAGGAAATCGATTCCTACGTCTCGTCCGAAGACATCGACAAAGGCGCCCGGTGGAGCCAAGACATCGCGAAAGAACTGGAAGGCTCCTCCTATGGTGTGCTGTGCGTCACCCGCGAAAACCTGAACGCCCCCTGGCTGAACTTCGAAGCCGGCGCCTTGTCAAAGTCGATGGACAAGTCACGCGTTTGCCCCTTTCTCTTCGATCTCAAGCGCTCCGACGTCGGCGGGCCCATCCTTCAGTTCCAATCCGCCATCTTTGAAAAAGGAGACATCCACAAGCTCGTCGTATCGCTCTACAACCACGCTGAACACTCCGACCTGACGGCGCAGGAATTGGACGAGGCATTTGACCGCTGTTGGCCGGATCTGAAGGAAAAGTTGGAATCCCTCAAACAAAACCGGCAGGAGAACGAGGCCGCCGATACCAGCGCCACCGCTCCGGATCCCCAGGCCATCCTGGAAGAACTGCTGGACCTCACCCGGACCAATCAGAAACTCCTCCAGTCCTCTGGAACCGAGTTTGCCGCGAATACTAAGAACTTCCTGAAAGACTTCCAGTCCATGCAGGACCAGTTCCACCTCAAGACCGCCAACATGGGCCGGAAACTCCAGCGCTTTCATCCCGTGGTACTTGACGAACTCGTCAACGCCGCCTTCGATACCGTGAACGGCGCCACCGGCATCCAGATGGCCCTTTCCCTCATCCGCGAGCCCTGCCCCTGGATCTACGACGCCGGAATCGAAGCCCTGTCCGTCATCCGTTCCGGCGCCGTGCCCCCACCAGAAAAAAAAGAAGCCGTTCACTCCCTCCTGCGCGTCATCCACTACTCCTTCGAACAGCCAGAAATCCGCGGCCTCCTCGAACAATACGAAGGCTGGCCCGCCTTCAGCCGCGAGTTCGGCAGGGTCATCGAGACCGCCTTCAACCGCCTGCTCGAAAAGACTGCCTAAAAATCATCCCACAACCAAGAGGGCCCGGTTTGAAAGGTTTCGTCTTCGACCCGTACATGGCGGCAGGTCCCCGCCGAGCCGTCTACTACCTTCCCCGCGGCCGGTGGTGGTGGCGCGGCCAAGCATGATATGGTTTTCCATACACTACCTCCGTATACTAAGCTGTTCCTCCAATGGATCCCTGAATCTCCCAATCTCCCGCTACCGGTTCTCCTCGTCCAGGCCCACCACCAGCAGGATGAGTTCCGCCGGGGGTATCCGGTACACCTCCTCGGGGCTCTCCTCCTCCAGGAGCAGCAGTTTTACGATGAGTTCCCCTTTGGAAAAGCCCCGCCCGACGAGGGGGGCTTGCTTGAGGATCTTGGCGGTCCACCAGGTGGCGTCCAGGCAGCCGCGCAGGTAGGCGTAGGCCCTGACGGATTCCACGTGCAACACCCTGGGGCGACCGGCCTTGCCGGCCAGGTCTTTAAACAGGATATTCAAGTCGCGGTAGAACTCCCGGCCCGTGTAACTCCATTTCTTTCCGCCCTTCACCCTGGCCAGGGTCGCCTGGCGTTCGAGGACATAATGCGTGAGCACGAGGTTTGTGACGTAGCCCGCCTGCTTTTGCAGCAGCGACAGGTTCACCGCCAGCAGTTCCACCACCCCCTGGGTGTATTCCCGGTAAGCCGGCTCCGTCATGGGCAGGGAGCCGACCTTGAAAGCCCGGCACACCACGTCCGTGGCCGCCACGCAGCCGGCAAAGTAGTAGTCCGCGTCCGCGGTGGCAAAGGCCTGGCGCGTTCGATCGGCGGAAAGGCCAGCCGTTTTCCTCATGATGGCCTTGCCTTCTTCCGATACCCAGGAAAGCGAGTAGAGCATGTCCGCCGTGGTATAGTCCGGCGAGCCGGGCGAATACCCGGTGCCCAAGGACGAAGATCCCCCGCCCGTGGTGGCGCAGCCACTTAGGCTTAGCATTACCGCTATAAAAAGAAAGCAGAGCCACCGCCAGGCCCACCCCGGACGCTCCGCGCCACTATTAGACTTACCGTTCGTTTCTCGATTAGTATTCATGGGTATGTTGATTAAAAGGACAGTCTTCGCTCCCGGCCTCCTCCGCCTTTTCCGCCTACTCCAGCCACCAGCACATCCCACCAGACCCGCATCCGTCACTCAGGCGGGTTCTCCTTCCGGCCCCGTCCGAACAATACGGACAGGAAAGTGACCGCCACCACGCTGGTGCCTCCATAGATGGCGGATTCCACCGTGGCCATCCGGCTGGCGACTTTATGGGCTTCACCCCTGGGGAGCGGTGGCTGGCGGTCCCCCAGGAACAGGGCCTCCGCCAGGCTTTTCGCCTGCGTGCACAGCCCAATAGCCACCACCAGTGCGACGAACCAGAGCAGGACTCGTGTGGATTTCTTCATGGTTTCGTTTCTGTGATCGTTGGCTTGGCTATCTTGGTTCCTATCTGGCATCCAGGGCCCGGAATGCCAGCTCCGCCGCGGAAAGCCGGCGCACCTCTTCCGGATGACTCCGCGCATAGTTCAGCACCTTCGTCACGACCCAGGCGGACGACGGGTCCGGCGTCTCCAGTTCCTCGGGCCGAAGCGCCATGATCGGGGCGACATACGTCTCCATGCAGCCTTGGGCAAACAACAGCGCGCGGATGCCGTCCAGCTTGTCATTCAAGGACAGCGCTTCTTTGTACTTGGTGTGGCGCAAGAAAATCATCAGTCCCTCCACCAGTTCGCTCGCGCGGTAGGTCAGCAGATCGCGATGCAGCCCTCGCGGCTTCTTCCTCGTAACCTCATCCTCTAACAAGCTCACGAACGCCAGGTAGGAAACCGCGCCCGCCGGCACCCCCGCCAAGTGGGTGTTCTTTTCATAATAGTCCAGGTAGAGCCTCGTGAAGTTGTAGCCTCGCCAGTCCCTGGGAAAAAGTCCACTTCCCCCGAGATGGACCGCTCTAAAATGCATAACCCCGATCGACCCATGGAAATGCATGACCGCCTCGTTCATTTCCAAAAATTCCTCGGGACTGGCGTCATCCGGACTCTGACCCGCCAGCGCCATCCGTTCCATCGTCTTCAGGCTCGAATACATTTCCCGAGCCGTCATCAGTGGATCGCCAAACCGCCCGGCGGGGGACCGGGAGGACGGCACCGCCGCGCAACCCGCCAGCATTCCCACTAACATAAGCGCCACCAGGCGCGGGAGCGCGCCGCGCCCCGTCCCAGCCGAATGGTTATTCCGTGCCGTCATAGGTGTTCCCGTGGTCAAATTACTCAGCCGCCATCACCCGGTAGACCAGCTCCACCGGCGCCAGCCCCTCCGCCGCCTCCGGGTGCTCCGCCCCGTAGGCCAGGACCTCCCGCATCAGCCATTGAAGCGAGAGCTTGTCCAGATTTTCTTCGCTTTCTCCAGCGATCCACTCGGAGAATACGTAGGTCTCCAAACAACCAAGGATAAAGGACAAAGCCCGGATAGAGGCTTGAAAATCTTCCGGCGATCCCGCCGCCCCGGCGGGCCCGCCCTCCATCCACCGGTAGGCCAGCTCCAGGTCCGCCAGGAAATCCGCGCCGCCATCGTCCAGGCCCGAGCCCTTCAGGCTTTCCTTCCCAGCGAGCCTGGACTCGGGGTGATCCGTCAGGTAGTCCGTCAACGCCCCGATCACCACCGCGCCGCCCGGCAGATTCCGCCCGCCGGGATTCGCCAGGTAATGGTCAAAGAAAATCCTTTCAAAGTTCGCGTAGGGCCAGTTGGCGGAGAAAGGCGCCCGTCCCCGGCTGGCCTGATAGTACAGGTAATAAGCGCCCAGGCAGCCCTGGAAATAGTAAGACGTGACGGCCATCTCCACCGTTTTTTCATAAATATCCGCGGAATCCGGCGGCACCTCTCCACTCAGAATGCGGTTCCCCAGCTCCAGGCCCTCATACAATCGCTGGGCCGTCACCACCGAGTCCGAGTCCGAACCGGATACCTCCGAAGCCGCCGCGCGGGAAGAAACACCACCCACCACCAGAGCCAACAGCACGGCCCCCGGAAGCATCCGCCAAAAAGGGGCAAGCACCCGTCTCATCATGACCGGCATCCCAGACACGAACCACGCCGGCGCCAGCCCGAAAACCCAGCCATCCAACCCGCGCGGTGACCGCTCCGCCATCTTCCCGCCAACCTGAGAAGAAAGGCCGTGCCGCCAGCGGATGCCACCCCGGCAACGCGGGACAGGAGAAGCCAGCGCCCGCGCCCGTTGGTTCCGGCCCGGGCTCCCCTCCGGTCGCCGCGCGGCGCCCGTTCCAGATCCTGACCAGAGCCTCAAAAAGAGGTCGAACGTTTTCATCAGTGGCATCCGCATGAAAAAAAGAAGTTACCAGATCCGGTCCGGCGCTTCGGAAAGAACCACCCTCCCGCCGAAAACGCCAGGCGCCCGCGCCATCAGCGCCAGCATAAACCGCACCGTCCGTTCTCACCTGGAGTAACAAATTCGTCAGGTCCCGCCCCTGGCTCCCACCACCCGTCCGGCCAACGCTCCAGAGCCATCCGTCCGGCGAGATCTCCCAAGAAGGCCCGTCCCCAAAAAGAAAAAATAACCGTCATGCCAACCATCCTAGGCACGTCCGGATAACTGTTCAAGTGAACATTTCGACCCAATACATTCCCGGCAGCGCTTGGAACTTCGAATAGGGCGCCGGAAACGTGCCCCAAGTTTTACTTGAGGGCGTCCCACCCTTTCAAGTTATGCTGTTTCATGTCCTCCAAAAAAACAAACTTCGAAAACGATCTACTGCTCAATCTGACCCGCCGCGCCGTGGGAACTTCCGCCATGCGGAACCAGGGCGCCAAGGGCCTCATTGAGAGCATTCAGAGTTTCCTGGCAGCCATTCCACTCACCAAACTCAGCGCCCTGCGGACAGAACTCGACTTTGTAAAGTGGCTCGAGCAACAGACTGTAGACCTCAAGGACGAATATAACGAAAAATACGGGTTGGAATGGGGAACCGCCCGCAAAGCACTCAACCTTTGGCTCCGCGACATTGTCTACAACCACCACCTGCGCGCGAAGTACCATCTCCAAAAACTGGAACCCTGGCTCGAAGTGCCGCTGGACAGCCACACTGGAAAATTCATCAGAGAACGGACCGGCCCCAAGCCAGAGCGCTGGACAACCGTGAAAGGGCTCCAGCCAGACGTATCAAGGACCTATCAAAACTCCGCCAAAGAGATCGTGACTCGGAAAGAGTACTCCTACCTCAAGCATCGCGTTCACCTGGACCTGATCGCCTGGAGGAAATCCGGCAAAACTCCTACACCCAATACCTGAAAAGCCACCCTCCCGATACCCATTCCCGCTGTTCGACGGCTGCAGGAAACCACCAAGACACTTCACTCCCCAAAACGCATTTTCCCATATCGCCCGCCATAATAAGCTGGCTCCCCGCGCCCAGCACGGTAAGTAGGAACGGATCGATCACCCGCCAATCCGAACCGGCCCACTTCATGACCTCACCCAAGCCCGGCGCCAAAGTCTTCATCAGCTACAAACGCGGCCACCAGCCCACCAAAGACGTGATGACCCCCATCATCGCGCGGCTTACCAAAGACGAATACGCCCCCTTCGTCGATGAATCCGGCACCGGCAAAGAAGGCGTCGAGATCGGCCCCTGGGGACGCCAACTCTACGAAGCCCTCCTGAAATGCCAGGGCGCCGTCGTCTTCGTCAGCCAGGAAGCCTACCACCATTCCCCCTGGTGCCGCCGCGAATGGGAAATCCTCGCCGCCCGCGCCTCCGCCCACGGCCTGCCCGTCGTGCCCATCTTCGTGGACAAACTGTCCAAAGAAGAAATGGCCGCCTTTCCCCTGGCCGAAGTGCAGGGCTTCCCAGCAGACAAGCCAGACCTGGAGACCCAGCTCTCCACCATGCTCCAGAAAGTCCTGCCCCCCTCCGAAATCACCCCCGAAGACTTCCTCGCCCTCCACCACGCCTGGCTCCGCTATCGATACCGCTCATCTCCCGCCATGGGAGATGAACTCTTTACTCTGGAAGATATCTACCAAAACACCGAGTGCGGTGACCTACCTTGGAGAAAGCTCTCCCCAGGTTTTGGGCAATACGAAAGTCAAACAAGAGTAGATTGGGAAAAGGAAAAAATTGGTGGTCGCAAAGACGCATTAGAAGCGGTTTGCACACATCTTATCAATCCAAATTTTCGGGACATTCTCGTTATTCAAGGAACTGCAGGGGCTGGTAAGAGCAGTTTTTGTCTCCGATTTGCCTCCGAACTGATAATAGAGCACGGTCTTTCTCCCATTTTTGTCCGATTTTGCGACCTAAGGCTTTCTAGACTTACATCAAGCCCGATCGAGGAGATTCTTTCAGAGGCCGTCCGAACAGGCCCTGAAGACGAGGTGCCACCAATTTCATCAGTCTCACTTATCTGCGATCGTCTTTTGCGGGAAGAAGCAACTTTATATCGGGGGATCTGCCGTCACGTCTTCGTATTGGACGGCTGGGATGAAATATCATTGACAGGTTCACTCAGTTACCGGCAACAGCTGATGTCCCTTATGCCGAGATTGCGTGATTTCTTTATCAACAGGCCAGGACTTGCAGTTCGTCTAATTTTAACAGGAAGGCCCTCGATCGAAATGGGCGAAGCGGAAATTCTTCACGGTGATAGCCGTGTTCTTTCTCTCCTCCCCTTGCGGCCAGAGCAGTTAGAAAAGATGGCGAATACTCTCATCTCCCAATCACCTCATTGGGAGCTAACTGAGGATTCCGTAAACATTGCTATATCCGAGTATTCCAAATGGTTTGTATTGAGGGACAAAGAATCAGCGCCAGCCCGTACAAAGAGTTTAGAAATCATGGGATTACCTCTTCTGTCTTTACTTACATTTCGGACGATTGCTGGTTATTCTGGAACAATCTCCGAGTTACTTCAAACTCCGACCGCTCTGTACAAAGCTCTGGCCGACCAAACCGTTGAGCACTACGGAAACCCAGAGAATTTCGTCGGCCCGGAGGGAACAGCAAGAATAGCTGGAGATCAATTACGGTTACTTCTACGCAAAACAGCAGCATTGATAAGTGTTCTCGAAAGCGAGACCATCACATATGAAGAACTCGCATCACGTCTGAGGGAGGAAAAAGACAAAAACCTCGAGAAGGTCGTATACGATTTCTCCAACGCTCGGCCTCTTTCAAACCTAGTCATAAATTTCTATTTTAAAGGAGGACAAACAGACCTTGGTTGTGAGTTTCTTCACAAGAGTTTTCGAGAATACTTCTTTGCCGAGGAGATCTTTTCTATTCTCAAGAACTTTGCGATACAGAACCCTACAGCACCTATGCTTCCAACTTCTGAATATTGGGAAGACTTTCCGGAGAGAAGCCCTCAATTCGAACTCGCTCGATGCCTAGCTAAACTTTTTTGCCCCCAATGGCAAACACCTGAAGAACGGCGAAATATTTTTTGGCTACTTCAGAACTCGATCAGAGAAGAACCAGAGCAATGGCTGGGACTGCGGGATCTACTTGCTGATGTTTACGGATGGTGGGCAGAGGGTATTCCACTTAGAATGAGGCCCCGATGGAGGTATGGAAGAAGAGAAATGGACCCACCGCTGGTTGATGAGCTAATGCAATGGTGTTTGCCCTTTACAAGGGAAGACTCGTCACCTTTGAGAAGCACCACTGTGGATGGTCATTTAGGAGAAGCACTATTGCAATTGACCGCACTTGTTCACTATGAACTCTTAGAAATTGTTGTTCATCAACTTCCTCCTGAAAAGCGAATCCAACATTCTTATCAGTCGTGGGATCCAAATTCAAAACTCTGTCGATTCCGCCCCGGTGGAAATGCTCGGTATTTGGGCAATCTCCTCAGTCGTATAGATGCGGTAGGATTTCGTCCCGAAGGCAGTGCTCTGAATGCGGCATTTTTAGCAGGCATTGAAAGTACAGGAGAGTATCTTAGTCATAAAACTTCGTTCGTGGTAAATTTTTCCGAAGCAAATCTTATCAGAGCAAATCTAAGCCGTGCGACATTGGTCGGAGCCGACCTTACCAATGCAGACCTCACAGAAGCAGATCTCAGCGGCACCGAACTCTTCGGTGCAGACCTTTCATCAGCCTACCTTGCTTCGGCCAATCTCCGCAGAGCAGGACTTAAAGATGCGACCCTCATAGGGGCGGATCTAAGTGGTGCGGACATCGGAAATGCAGATTTAGGTATGGCGAATCTCACGGACGCGAACCTCCTCAGCGCAAACCTTTCGAACGCACACCTCAGCGGAATTCTATTCGATGGAGCAAACCTCACGAATGCTTGTCTCATTGGAGCGAATCTTTCCGGAGCTCAACTCATTGGAGCCAATCTCTCAAACGCGGATCTCCGAAGATCAAATGTCTTTGGAGCAGACTTCACAGGAGCAAATCTTTCTGGAACCAATCTCACCGGAACCCATATACATTTCGCTAAGAATATTGACAGAGCTTTCGGTAGAAAAAGGGGGTGAGAAAATTGTTTTCGAAGTATCTTTGCCCCTCTTACGTAAGAAAAAATAAAAGGGGTCAATCAAGAATGGCGGGCAAAGGGGTCAGTCAGGAATGGCACGTAGTTAAGCGATTTTTCGGTCGACTTTTCCCCGGCAATTTGGAGGCTGGCGGGACGAAATCGGCGTTAACTACGCGCCATTCGGCAAAGGCAAAGGGGTCAGTCAAAAAGGCAAAAAAGGCAAAGGGGTCAGTCAAAAAATCTTGACACTTCCCCCTCCTCCATTCCAGCCACACCCCCTTCCCTGCTCACCGGGCCAGAGTATTCCATCGCAAGAGCCCGGACTAGCCGTTTACCTGTCCACTTCTCCATACCACCCTCTCCCGCGCGCCAACGGCGTGCCCGTCGATAGCCCGGGGTGAAACCCCGGGTACCGCCCCCACACACCTTCCGCCCCAACGGGGCGGGCGTGGCGAGCCCCGTGCCTGGATCGTCCGCCGGGCAGTTGGAGACCGCGATTACGCTCACTTCCATACTAAGCTCCCAGGCACCCACTCCCCGCGCGCGCCCCTCCAGGGCGCTGTATTCTGGCTCCGCCTGTTCCCAGGGTTTCACCCTGGACTTTCGACGGAGGCCCCTTTGGGGCCTGGAATGAAACGAAGGAGTCAGTCAAGAGTGGCGCGAAGCCGAGCGGCTCTTCATCCCAGGCTCTTCACTCCAGGCTCTTCGTCCTCACGAGCGCCAACGGCGCGACGCATACCAGCCTGGCAAAGGGGTCTGGCAAAGGGGTCAGTCAAAAAATCTTGACACTTCTCCCTCCTCCATTCCAGCCACCCCCCTTCCCTGCTCACCGGGCCAGAGTATTCCATCGCAAGAGCCCGGACTAGCCGTTCACCAGTCCACCTCTCCAAACCACCCTCTCCCGCGCGCCAACGGCGTGCCCGTCGATAGCCCGGGGTGAAACCCCGGGTACCCGCCCCCATACACCTTCCGCCCCAACGGGGCGGACGTGGCGAACCCCGTTCCTGGATCGTCCGCCGGGCGGTTGGGAACTGCGATGACACTTACTTCCATGCTAAGCTCCCTGGCACCCACTCCCCGCGCGCGCCCCTCCAGGGCGCTGTCTTCTGGGTTCGCCTGTTCCCAGGGTTTCACCCTGGGATATCAACGTAGGCCCCTGTGGGGCCCGCGATGAAGAAGAGAAGGAGTCAATCAAGAAGAGCGCGTAGCCTAACGACTCATCCCGCCCATGAGCGCCAACGGCGCGACGCATACCAGCCTAGGCCGCAAGGCCTAGGTTTACACCGCCCCCCAATGATTCGAGGGCTGAAGGCCCGGCGCAAACGCGCCTGATTCCGGGGCGGCTTCACTGGTATCATCGCAAAAACGCCCCCCTCTTGCGCCGGGCCTTCAGCCCTCCTAACGAATCGGATGTAAAATACCTGGGCCTTGCGACCCAGGCTGGTATGCCGCCGGGCCTTCAGCCCTCGGGGAACTATACCAGCACGGGCCCATCAAACAGAGAGGGTCCATCAAGAAGAGCGCGTGGCCTAACGACTCCTCGTCCCCCCCCCATGAGCGCCAACGGCGCGACGCATACCAGCCTAGGCCGCAAGGCCTAGGTTTACACCGCACCCCCAATGATTCGAGGGCTGAAGGCCCGCCGCAAACGCGCCTGATTCCGAGACGGCATCACTGGCATCATCGCAGAAACGCCCCCCCCTCTTGCGCCGGGCTTTCAGCCTTCCTAACCAATTAAATGTGAATTTCCTAGGCCTTGCGACCCAGGCTGGTATGCCGCCGGGCCTTCAGCCCTCGTGGAACTATACCAGCACGGACCCATCAAACAGAGAGGGTCCATCAAGAAGAGCGCGTGGCCTAACGACTCCTCGGCCCCATGAGCGCCAACGGCGCGACGCATACCAGCCTAGGCCGCAAGGCCTAGGTTTATACCGCCCCCCAATGATTCGAGGGCTGAAGGCCCGCCGCAAACACGCCTGATTCCGGGGCGGCATCATCGGCATCATCGCAAAAACGCCCCCCTCTTGCGCCGGACCTCCGGCCTTACTAACCTATTTAATGTGAAACACCTAAACCTTTAACCCAGGCTGGTATGCGCCGGGCCTTCAGCCCTCGGGGAAATTACAAAACCTCAGGTGAAACCGGAGACCCTTTACTTCAGTTCAAAGCCAAACCACCAGGCATCCACCAGGCGGCAAAATACTTCCACCCTCGTTTCGGGATCGACCGGTGACGAAGGCGAGACAAACCACTGGCCGGCCTCTGGGCTCCGGATCCCCCGTCCTCCCTCGCCCAGGAGGTTGGGTAGCGGAAAGCGGGCGCCCAGATCCCCCATACCGAAAACGTCTCCGGCCCCTTCAAGGTAGCCGCCATCCCACGCAGGCGGCCGCAAGCCAGCCCGCTCCACTAACAAACCTCCCAAACGGAGACGCTGTCCCCGCCGTTTCCGTTTACCCACACCGCTTCCCCTGGCTTCCAAAACAGGAGCATCCGCGGTCACCGCGGCCCTACCAGAGAAGTTAAGACCTGCCGCCATCCATGGCACGAGCAAAAGCCCGGCGCACCACTTCCAGCGAGTTGCCACCGGAACCACCCCGCCACGCTCAGGCTTTCTTCCACGGACCCATTGCCAAAAGCCGGCTCGCGAATCGCCCGAGCGAAAAACTCTTTGTGGCACTGCGCTTTTAGCGAACGGATTGAAGTCCGTGACCGAAAAGCAACGCCGCCACGAGGGATTCTGCGCCAAGTCTTTACTTCTCATTCCGGACGAAGCGAGCCCCCAGTATCTCCTAACTCCGATCCAATTTGCAAAGCTTCTCCCTATTCCCCTTCCAGGCAGCAACCCTATGAACGTCCCCCTCGCTTTCTCTTGGGAATGATCAACACGGCGATCAAGCTGGCCACCACACCGCCCACAACCAGCAACCCGATCCGCAAGAGGATGCCCTGGTCTTCGAGACCATTCCAGACGATCGCCGCAAAGATCGCCGTCAACACCATCTGCACCCTGAAGCGCACCTTCGCCCGCGGGAAAGGCCGCTTCGACGGGGAAGCGGATGAAGAAGCAGAGGAAGAAGCCGCTTGAGCCGGTTCCGTTTCCGGAGCCGGAGCCGCAGCCGGGATGTCAGAGTTCTCAGTCATGAAGGAAAGTTCATGCCATCGCGGGACCGGACCGTCACGTCATTTTGCGGCAAAAATCGGCGCTCCGTTATTTGGCACAGAGGCTCAATGACTTAGGAAACGTGGTCAGTTAAAGACGGCACGCAGCAAAAGCCGGAGGCGGCGCGGTTTTACCCGGATTTCCCGCCGTTCATGACTCAAAAGCTACCTGACCACACGCCAATCCGGTCCGTCACGGCTTCCCGGCGCCTCTCTACCCTCAATACTCTTCTACCGCCTTTCCCCAAGCCCCAGCTTCCTCAGCCCCAGTCCGCTCCCCACCCTCAATCCTGGCTCACTTCGTCAGCCCCATGCCGGAAAGAAGCGCCAGAAAGCGCCGCTCCATCCTTTCCAACCCCTCTGTCCGGCCTTTCTTCCAGTCTTGAAACGGACGGTAAAACCGGAACTCCACCCGCTTCCGGAAGGGCGGAAAGACGATGGCCATGGGGTTGAACTCCTTCGATCCGCCGAAGTGCCGGAACAGCAAAGCGGCCAAAGACCAGCGCCACCGCTTCCGGCGCGACCAGTTCAAAACGGCTACCCTGTCTGATAAGCAGTGAAGCACCGTCGACTCGATGTGCTCCTTCCAGACCGGACTGTCCGAATACACGTAGAGCGCCCGGCGGCCCCGCGGCCACCAGAGAATCGCCAGCAGGCCATACACCGAGATCCGGGCGATCCCCTTCGCGGCCAGCAGGCCCCCCATCAACACGAACAGCACCGGCAGCGCCGCCATCAGCGGCACCCACCCATACCAGGGTAGTTTCGTGGAGACTGACGGTTGGCTCATCCTCATTGGGTACCGTATCATAACCTTAGCGGACACGCCCATGGTTCATTCCGCCAGCCGCCTCGCGTCCCGGCTGCGTATCTTTTCATCTCACCCCCGCCCAGTGGCCGGCCCCCGCGCCCTTTCTGCAACGTCCTATTCACTTGCCATCCCCGCTCCCGTCCGTAGGCTGCCGCATGAGCCCTGCTACTTCAGATAGTGAGCCTCGAGGCCCCCGGCCCGCCGGGCCCTCGCATCGCCACGGTCGCCGCAGCCGCCACGGCCGCCACCTTCATCGTCCGGACCGCGCCGCCTTCCTCGCGCGGCGGACAGCCGCCATCTTCTTCACCGCCGGCCTAACCCTCCTCCTCCTCAGCTTCGTCGCGCTACCGGCCTCCCTCCAGGCGGAAGATTTTGTCTTCAAGACCAAGGACGGCCAGAGCTTTGCCGGAGAACTGACCGGCACCGAGCCGGGGAGCATCCACGTGCGCCTCCTCGACGGGCAAGTGGTGTCGCTGCCCTCCGCCACCCTGAGCCAGGACAGCCAGGACTACGTGCGCGAGTGGTTCCAGCTCCGCACCCAGTACCACCTGGACATCACCGGCCGCGCCTGGGAACGGGAGCACCGGAAATACGATTTCCAGTCACGGTTTGACCGGGCCCCCGACCGGCCTTACTCGGATGGTCCCAAAGTAATCATTCACGACCTGCGGAAACGCCAGACCTCGCCCAGCAACCTCGCGAACAAAAACGAACGCTATTACCCAGAGGCCCGGGAAGTCATCTTCACGCTGACGAACCGCACCGGCCAGGCGATCAATGACCTCCACGCCTACAGCGAAGTGTATGTGCAGACCCTCACCGAAGCCCGCGGCGGAGACAGCCAAGTCAAGCTGGACTACCAGGGCACCCACTTCCGCGAAGTCGTGCTCCCGCCCGGCGAGCGGGTGAACCTCACCACCCCGCCCTTGGAACTGGTGCACAAAAACTCCAGCCAAACCGTCATGACCTCCGTCACCAAGGTCGATTCCAATGGAAAAACCGTATCCTCCTATACCGATCTCGACCGGCGCTACGCCGGCAAAGAAACCCAGGCCGTCGTCGGCTACCGGTTAAAACTCTACCGCAAGTCCGACAATCGCGAAGTCGCCAGCTACGAGTATCTCGACCCCGCCTTCCAGCTCCCAGAGATCCCCAAGTTCAAGTCCATCCCCAAACCCAAAACCACCCCCAGCGAGTAAAGGACGCCCGTTAGGAAAGGCGCATGGTTTAGCGGCTTTTCGCACCACGGCTAGCCCGAATGGCGCTCGGATAAGCGGGGTGACCGGGTCTGTTACGGGATCCGATTGCGATGCAATTGCCGGACAGGTATCGCGCGGCCTTCTCGCCGGAGGTGCGCCCCAAAAGTTTCGCGGGCCGGGCCTGACTGATCGTCCTCGCGGGGCATGAGCGCCAACGGCGCGCCGCGTACCAGCCTGGGCCGAAGGCCCAGGTTAGGCGGATTGATAAACTTCGAAAGCTGAACCGAAGCGAAGCGCAGTAGTAGAAATTGCCCGGCAGGGCAGCCCAGGGGGGCGAGCAAAGCGAAGTCAAAGCCCGGCGCATGCGGGCCGCGCCGTGACTCCGCCGCCATCCCCAGGGGGATACGCCGGACCTACGGCCCTCGATATTCATGGGGGACCGTTTTCCTGGGGTTCGCGCCCCAGGCAGGTATGCGCCGGGCCCTTGGCCCTCCGGCCCTGAGACCCCGGTGAAGCGATTTCGTCGGCGATCCGTCAGTGCCAGTCGCCGCCGTCGAAGGGCTCGACTTGACCGGCCACCCCGCTTAACCGAGTGCCATTCACACTAGGCAGTGTGGACAAATTGGGGGCGGACCTGCGCGTGACCATTTTTTGTCTGGCCAGGCGCCGTGAACGGCATTGGGCCTACCCCCAATAGAGTGAGCGGGAACGAAGCCAGGCAGACTGCTTCGGCCGCAAAGCGGCTCGCAATCCCCTGAAGCGAAGCGAAAGGTGTCGGCAGAGCCCGCAAAGGCGGGATAAAAATGGGCCGCGTCTCTTGGTATTCGCCGCTTCGCGGCGCTGAGTTCTCCTTCCCTTTCTTCATTTCTGGGCCGTTCTCCAATTTGTCCACACTGCCTAGCGTGGTGATTGCGAAATAGGTGGACGAAATTCGCGAGGATTCTTTTCCAGATTCAAGGAGCGAGGAGGGAGCTGAGCAAGCTCAACGACTGATCGAGCAACGCGGAAATTGGAAAAGAAGACCGCGATTATAAAAGTTTCCGAGCGAAGCGAGCCAATTTCCGGCCCTGATACTTAATTGATTTCGTCTAGATATTTCGCAAACACCACACTATCCCCCCGGTTTGAATCGCTTTATCTCCGTGGCGTAATCGTAGCGGCCACTGACCGCGCCATACGAGGAAGTTTCTCTCTCTATAAGAAGTCCGTCGCGGAAGCGAAGGATTGATTGGTAGCTTCCCGCCCCTTCGCTGCCCCCAAAGTAGATTTCGGCAACATCCCAACCAGGTGCCCGAAACCTCGGGAGCGACGGGACGAGAGGATTGCCAAGATCCGAGTATGCCTGCTCAGGAACCGGTATGATCTTTCCGTCGAACTTGAATTCTATACCTGTGATGATCCACCTCGGCCTCCAGCCCAGAAGCTCATCCGATCCCCAATACTCTTCAACCGCATCGCGATCTTCACTGAATTTTCCGTAAGTGACCCTCAAATCAAACGGAACTTCAACCCCGTTCCGAACGACATTTCCCTTCAAATGCACGATTTCCAAATGCTGTGCATTCGCCGGAGCCGTAATCAATACGCAGCAAACACCGAAGAGTAAGAACTTGAGCGAATGATAGGTCATTTTCTATATGCTAACGTCAAAGAGCACGCAACCCCATTAGCGGGAGCGGGCGTTGAACGCGAGGTGGAGGTTTATGTTACAAGTGAGGTTAATAGCAGGGCGGCTAGTGGGGGTTGCTGTGCCTCGCCTTGTTGGCATTCTGATTCTTGGTTGGCGACTCCTTCTCATTGTGGTCCCACCGGAATGTCTAGGGTAAACATCATAATGACGGCGAAGATACCACCTGCCAAGCACAGGAACCAAAAGAGCTTCAGCATGTTTGGACTCTTAATAACCACGTTAAACAGGCCAGAATGATTCACGAGCATCTCGGCTCCACCTCGAAAGAGGAGCCAGATAGTGCCGAGAATCCAGATGAGGATGACCGAAGCGAAGAAGGCAAGAACGAAGGGATTGCCGTCACGGGGGCGAAAGAAGTGGAAGACCGATGGAACGCCACCGAGAACGGATCCAATTCCCATCACAACCCAAGGGATGTTGCCCCAGATCACGAATCCACGGATGATGGTAGCGTAGCCTTCGGCAAGTTCTGGGGCGGCGCTAATGTGTCTCCGGGCGCGATACCAAAAGACACCTGCGTTCAGAAATGTTAACGCAATACAGACCGCCCAGAACCACTTGGTTACGATTGTGAAGAAATCCATATAGTTATATTGCCAACGCCCGAAGATAGGCAACTCCACCAAGGGAGCCGCGCTCTGATACATGGTTCCGGGTTCTAATCACGGTGAAAATCCGGCTCGGAGCGGGTAGTGGGGATACCTACGACGCCTTGTTCGCCTTGGTTTTTCAGAGTTTGTTCGGCCTCTTCCTGTGCATCCATGTCCTGTGCGTCCATGAGATCGACAGCAGCTTGGTAATCCTCTTCAAGCCATTCAGGGAGCTCTGAGTTGGTTGCGGCCCGCATCGGGAAGACCGTGTTCTCTGCCGCAATCGAGAAACCGTTGTCTGTGCGCTCCACAACGCGAGGCCACCCATCTCCGGCCGGCTTGAGCCTAAATCGAATCGTCCTTGAATCGCTGGCTGTATACCAGAGTCGCACCACCGCGCGCTTCGGCGGGCGCCGCTTCGTAGTATGGAATTGGACGGCCCGGCCTCCCTGCCCGACGGTCAGCAGTCCTGGCGAATCATCTGAGTCGTGCTCGAACCACCAACGCCCGACAAGATCATCTGGAAGTTTGATGGCGGAGTTCATTCTTGGGGCGAACACTTGAGGAATGGCAGCCCGATCCGGCTGCACGCCCTCGATTGTAGGTTGGAGTCTCGGATCAGGGAAGTCAATCAACTCGAAACGAGACCGGACATGCCATCTCCGCCTGGTTCGGCACCTCTCAGCTTTGGGTGACAACGGTTGCCGAAGCAACGGATTACGAGCGCGATAGCAGCAAATACCACTACGACTAACCAGAGCGAGACCCCATAAAATCTGCTTGTTTTGTGTTGGTCCGGCCAGTGTATCGCACAATCCACACCAAAATACATTTTCCACTTTTTAACGAACTTCGAAAATGTTGGAGGACCATAGGCCGATGCCCCCATGAAACTCGTATTCGCCAATGATCTCACCTCATCGTCATAAACAACATCGTAGCTCAACATCAGAAGGCCCTCACCGATCGCCAATTCTACAATTGTGCTGTTATCGTGCATTACCTCTACATACGGGAAAACCGCCGTCGAAACGATGAGGAGCATACCCCAGCCTACGGCCGCAATCAGTGCAATCTTTCGCAAATCTTTTATTTTCATCTTATGAGCCCAACCGTCGAAGCGCCGGCACCCGCTACCGTCTGCACCCGTCAGCCTCAGGATAAAAGGTTCTCATCAGGATTCAATCTCCGGCTCGTGGCGGGGTAGCGCCTTGTCCAGCCGCTCCTTGGCAGGACATACATTTCTTGTACTTACTCTGGCCCGCTGCCTCTGACGGGAAATATAGTCATTGACGCGGTGTAAGAGAAGATTGACTCGATCAACCGTTTCCGGGCTATCTCCAAGTGAGTCACGCCCCCTCACTTTCCAGCTCCGCACCTCTGAACCCTCTGGAAACTGCTTCCAGGTGAGATCAATATGCCGCTCTACTCCGTCAGTCCGCAGCAGATTCCAAAAATGCTTTTCAATGCGACTCCCTGTCCAGACCTCTCCTTCAACAATCTCCGTCTCGGGGAAGAGGCACTGAATCACGCGGGAAGTTGAGTAGCATTGCCCTAGAGCGGGGTTGTTCTCCTCATACGCCATCTGGTACGAAGTTTTCTGATCCCACGACGCCTCGAGGGCTTCGCGGGCTTGGTCAAAATCGGTCTCCATGTGCCATTCCAGCCACAATTGTTTTCGTCCTAACGTCAGAGACCTGGCAGCCTGACCCCGGAGCGCAGTCTCGAATAGAGGCTAAAGATTCGAATCAGGGAAGTCAATCAACTCGCGGCGAGACCGGGCTCGCCAGCGGCGGCGCGTTCTGCTCGGGACCTTGTTTCCTGGCGCCTACTTCCTGCCGGTGCCTCTCAAAAAGTGACCAGGTTGCCAACAAAGAAGAAAACAGACACAACGCCCAAACGGCTACGAGACCAATTCTAGGAGATTCCGAACCAATCTCATTAAGAGCTAGAATCGCAACCAGTGGCACGTAGATGCAACTCACATGCCAAGAGCTCTGTTTGAACGGTAGAATAAAAGAGGCGCACACAGCACCACCGGCGAAGATTCCCACAATGAATCTATTGGCACTCCAGGAATCACCTGAGAACGTGGCCAAGCCAACCCACATGAGGATTCCAGAGACTAATGCCAATGATACGCGTAGAGCCTTCATTTTTCCGCAGAACGTCCCAAGTGTGTCACAGGCTACCGGGAGCGCCAGACCGAAACAAGGTTAAGTTTATATGAGTAAAGAGGGTCATGCCGGCTCCGGTCGAGCAGCCAGTTGTCCTCCACTGTCTTGCCCGGCTTGCATGAACCTCAAAACATGTAACCAAGAAAATCTACCGGTCCGGCCGGCAATTCGTCAATGCCGATCAATTTAACCATCAGCTCTCCCGAAACGTTCTCCTTTATCACTCCGAGATTCCTATGTTCATCAATTCCGAGCCACATGCATTCGGCATCAATCCCACGAAAACCAGTTTTCAGATACAGCTCATGTCTGTGAGCCAACAATACTAGAAGATCGACCCCACCTTTTCTGGCGCATTCTTCAAGATCAGATAAAAGTGTTGTCCCAATACCGCGGTCTCGCTCGTCTTCAGCAACACACAAATCGATGACACCAAATATCGAGTATGCCCGGTCACCAAACCTCATGGCTCGATGATCAACGCCTAAATGCCCGGCCAGACGACCCTCTACAAATGCAAGAATCCGGAAATGAGGAAACTGCTTTCCGTAGGAACGAGGCTCCTGGTGTTCGGGAAAGCACGAGTTGCGCAGAGCCTCGATCGAAGAATGCAGATCGGACGAAATCTCATGCTCCAAGTATCGCCTTATCTCCATCGTCATTTCTGAGCCGAACGTCAAGCATGAGGCACGGCTGACCGGGAGCGCGCGTTCGATGCAGGACTGAGGTTTAAGTTTGGGTGAATCATTCTAACTCGGGTCGGGTCAGCCGTTGCTCTCCATACGCTTGTTCTCCCTTAGTTTGTTCTGCGGTCGGTCATTTGGACATACCATCCGCGACCACGGACATCGGTGACGTAATCTCCATCGTTCATGGTTACGGGCCCATCTTGATAAGAGATATCCACCCACCCAACGTTGGGAAATCGTAATCTCTTAATCCAGATGTCTTTTACCTTGAATGTGTGTGTTACGGATTGCCCGAAGCGATCCTCGTAGCCAGCATCCTCTGTCTCTGAATACGACTCTACTCGTATGTCAGCCAAAAGAGTGTATTCAGGACCAGAATCCTCTCCCTTTACCTCAACATAATACGGTTCTTCCGGGTTTTTAGTGGGCAGCCGGTGGAATTGCGGAGAGCTGCAAGAGGGATAGGGTGGGTGGATGGACCATTCGCTGCAAGATCATTACCGGAAGCTGTTGGGGCTTGA
>JAUICH010000007.1 GCA_030427505.1 Verrucomicrobiia bacterium | reverse complement strand
ATGCCGAGCGTATGGGATGGTATTGATGAGTTCATAGACAGCGATTCTATCTCAGACCGCTCGCGCGGCCTCACTGCCTTCTCATTTAATCTTCGCTTTTCCTGCCCGGCCTTCCATCCAGGCCGGGACACCCCCCCGGGTGGCTGGCGCCCGCCGGGAAACCGGGTGATTGGCGGATCTAGAGCGGTCTAAACCGAGTCGTAGCCGCGCGTGCCAGGGCTTGGCCCCAATACGGTTCACTCAGCGGTACGGCTAAGCAAAGGTGGAACGCGATCTCCGAGGTCCGGGCCGGACTAACAGATTTTCGAAAGCAGAACCGCCAGACCTTTTCTCTTTGTTTGAACCTCGGTTCCGTCGCTAGGGGTCCGTCTGGTTCGTTCACGCATTGCACGAATCCTCCTCCTCCACAAACCGTTCGCCCGGTTCGCGAGTTCCTCGCCCGGAGGTCGAGGACCACCTTCCAGCACCTGAGTCTTCAGGTAAACCCGCAGGTAGCTGGGACTTCCGCCACTTTCGGTGGCCCCCCGGCTCTTTGGAAAGTCACGATCTTCAGACGGCGGAGCAGGCGCCACCGCTGCCGAGTCAGGGGAAGACTCTCTCTCTCTCTCCTATTGGCTTACCTCACGCGGGCAGGCGGCGGATGTCCGCGCCCAGGTCCATGAGCTTTTCGTCGATGTGCTCGTAGCCGCGGTCAATGTGGTAGACGCGGTTGATCTCCGTCTCGCCTTCGGCGCGGAGGGCGGCCAGCACCAAGGCGGCCGACGCGCGGAGGTCGCTGGCCATGACGGGCGCGGCGCTGAGCTGCTCCACCCCACGAATGCGGGCGGTGTCATCGACGAGATCGATGTCCGCGCCCATGCGTTTCAGCTCCGCGATGTGCATGAACCGCTGGGGGAAAATCTGTTCCGTCACCAGGCTCTGGCTGCCGGGCGTGGTGGAAAACAGGGCGCAGAACTGCGCCTGCATGTCGGTGGGAAAGCCGGGATAGGGTTCGGTCAGGATGTCGCAGGCCGTGGCGGAGCCGTTGCTCTTGATGGTAAGATCCGACCCCGTGCTGGTGAGGTGATAGCCGGAGGCTTCCAGCACCTGGATGACGGATTTGAGGTGATCTTTGCGCACCCTCCGCAGGGTCACGCCGTTTCCGGCGATGGCGCCGGCCACCAGGAAGGTGCCCGCCTCGATCCGGTCCGGGATGACGGTGTGCTCCACGCCGCCGAGTTCCTTCACGCCTTCCACGGTAATGGTGTTCGTGCCCGCGCCGGTGATCTTTGCGCCCATCTTGTTCAGGAAATCGGCGAGGTCTTCTACCTCCGGCTCGCCGGCGGCGTTTTCGATGATGGTGGTGCCCTCCGCGAGCGCGGCGGCCATCATGACGTTGTCCGTGCCCAGCACGGTGGTGCCGTGCTTGCCCATCATGTCGATGGTGGTGCCGTGCAGGCCGTTCGGGGCGGAGATGTGCATGTTCCCCTTCTCCACTTTCACGACGGCGCCCAGCGCTTCCATGCCGCGCAGGTGCAGGTCCACGGGACGGTCGCCAATGACGCAGCCGCCGGGCAGGGATACCACGGTGTGGCCCAGCCGGGCCATGAGCGGACCCATCACGCAGATGGAGGCGCGCATCTTCCGCACCAGCTCGTAGGGAGCGGTGTCCGACACCTTCTCGCAGCGGACGATGACGGTGCCGCTGGCCCGCTCCACCTCCGCGCCCAGATTCTGAAGAATCTGGATCATGTAGTTCGTATCGCTCACGTCCGGCACGCGCCGGATGACGCAGGTCTCCTTCGTGAGGAGCGTGGCCGCCATGATGGGGAGGGACGAGTTTTTCGATCCGCTCACATTCACCCTGCCGCTCAGCGTGGTGCCGCCCTTTATGACAAATTTTTCCATCATGGGTTTTCTAAGTCGCTCCGCAGCATATAGTCAGCCATTCGGCATGGTGGCAAATAAGAAACGTTCCTGGTCCTGATAGTCTTTCACGATCCTTACGTCCGTGAGACCGGCCGCCGCCGCCATTCCTTTCAACGCATCCGCCTGGCCAAAGCCAAACTCCATGGCGACGGTGCCGCCCGGCTCCAGATACTGAGGACAGGCGGCCAGGAAGCGCTCCATGATTTCGGTGCCTATTTCGCCACCGTTCAGGGCCAGTCCGGGATCGCACTGAACTTCCAGGCTCAGGGTGGGTATCTCAGCCTGTGGGATATACGGAAGATTTGCCGCAATGAGATGAAATTTAGTTTCCACGTTGGAAAACAGGTCGCTCTGGAGAAATTCCACCCTGCCGGGGTCGATCTCCAGGCGTTTCCGGTTCTCTTCCGCCAGCGCCAGGGCCGCCTCGGAAACGTCCGCCAGGGTGGCGGTGGCGGCCTGTTTTTCGAGTTCGCAGACCAGTGAAAGACCGATGACCCCGCTGCCCGTCCCGACGTCCAGGATGCGTGTTTCTGGGGGCCACGGCATGCGGGTGAGCAACTCCGTGAGGCGTTCCGTCTCCGGGCGTGGGATCAGGCCCCGTTCGTCGCAGTGAAACTCCCGGCCCAGGAACTCCACCTCGCCCAGGATGTGCTGGAGGGGCTCGCCTTTCGACCGCCGGCGCATGAAGCCGCGCAGCTTCTCCAGCACCGTCTCGTCCAGGGGCCGGTCGAAGTCCACATAGAGCTGCATGCGGTTGCACTTCAGGGTGTGCGCCAGGAGGTGCTGCATGTTCAGCCGCGCCTCGTCGATGCCATGCTTCGAGAGGTACTCGGTACCTTTCTGCAGGGCATCTAAAACGGTGGTCATCGAGGGGGACAAAAGCGGATTTCCAGAAGGTATCAAGCGCTGAGTCTCAGGGGTTTTCCCCAAGTTCTCAAACTCTCTTCTTACACAGGGACGCGAAGAGCCACACAAGAGCACGCCAATGGCGTGCCTAAGAAAAGCCCAGGTCGCCAGTCTGCCAAAAGCACGCCAACGGCACGCCCCAAAAAACGAAGACGCCAGTCCACCCAGAGCACGCCGTCGGCGTGCCCGTCGAAAGCCCAGGGTGAAACCCTGGGTACCGCCGGACAACACCCTTCCGCCCTGAAGGGGCGGTCGAGGCGAACTTCGCTCCCGGCTCCTCCGATCCACCGTCTCGAGCGCCCCCGCAGGGGGCAACCGGTGAGGGGCCGTTTTCCCAGGGTTCCCGTTGGTCACCCTGGGCTATCTACGGAGGCCCCGTTGGGGCCTTTTGAAGGGGAGCGATTTTTTGAGCAATCCCAACCCCGACTGCCCGACTGCCCGACTGCCCTGTGGCGACAAAATTGACATTTATTGCGACACTGGCTACGATTTTGGGCAACGCAACAAAGGTACCAAGATGGCTTCAGACAGAATCAATGCACGATTGACCGAACCTTTGGCCCAGCATGTGGCGCGGGTGGTGGGCCACAAAGGGCTTTACGAAACACCCAGCGAATACATCCGGGCGCTTATCAGGCGTGACATGGAGAGCGACTCCTACCGCGCCTACAACGAAATCATCGCTGGCCGGGAAGATTTGAAGAAGGGGCGTTACTTTGAAGGCACGGGAGACTTCAAAAAGGACATGGCCAATCTGGCGGCAAGAGCCGCTAAGAAGTAGCAGCGGATGGCCAACTATTTCCTAACCGAACGGGCCGCGAACCATTTAAAGGAAATCTACGAATACTCCCTCGAAAACTGGGGAGAAGAGATTGCCACCCGCTACATGGGGCAAGTCATCAAGCGGCTGCAAAAGCTGGCCGCAAATCCTGAAGAAGGAAGAAACCGGCGGAAGCGCTCGACTCCCTACCTCATGGCGCCCGTGGAAAAGCACTTCGCCATCTACAAGGCGGTGGACGAGGGCATCATTGTCGTAGCCGTCCTTCCCGGCATGCGGAACATCGAAGGAATCATGGAACGGATCGGCGATGCTCTGGCGAAGGAGATTCGAGAGATTGAGAACTCCGGAGAGGAGTGACCCGAGCCAACGCGACCGCTTGAACCTCAGGCCGACAACCCCGCCTCCTGCATGCGCTCTTCCATTTCGGAGGCCTGGAGGTTTTCGATGATGTCCTGGAGCTGGCCTTCGATGACCTGGTCCAGATTGTAGAGGGTGAGCCCGATACGGTGGTCGGTCAGGCGGTTTTGGGGAAAGTTGTAAGTGCGGATCTTTTCCTCCCGGCCGCCGGACCCGATGAGGCTGCGGCGGTGGGCGGAATACTTCGCGGCTTCCTCCTGCTGCTTTCTTTCGAGAAGCTTGGAGCGCAGGATGGAGAGGGCTTTTTCCTTGTTCTTGCCCTGGCTGCGGCCGTCCTGGCATTTCACCATGATGCCGGTGGGAAGGTGGGTGACCTGCACGGCGGAGTCCGTGGTATTCACATGCTGACCGCCCGGACCGCCGGAGCGGGTGGCCTGGATGTGGAGATCGTCGGGTTTCAGTTCCACGTCCACTTCCTCCGCCTCGGGCAGCACGGCCACGGTGGCGGTGGAGGTGTGAATGCGCCCCTGAGTTTCGGTGTCCGGCACGCGCTGCACGCGATGCACGCCGCTCTCATATTTCAGGTAACGAAAGACCTCGTCTCCGGACACTTTAAAGACCACTTCCTTGAAACCGCCAACGCCGGACTCGCTGGCTTCCAGGAGTTCGGTCTTCCAGCCGCGTTGCTCGGCATAGCGGGTGTACATGCGGTAAAGGTCACCCGCGAAGAGGGAGGCTTCATCGCCGCCCGTACCGGCGCGGATTTCGAAAATGGCGTCGCGGTCTTCCGTGGGATCGTGCGGCAGGAGGGCATAGCGAATGTCCATTTCCAGGGACTTCGCCCGCTCTTCCAGCATGGGAATTTCTTCCTCCGCCAGGAGGACGATCTCCTCGTCTTCGGACTTCAGGAGCTGGCGATTGTCCTCCAGGTTCCGCAGCGCGGCCTGGTGCTGGTCCGTGGTCTCGATGAGCTGCTTGGTCCGGTTGTATTCCCGGGTGACCTCGGCGGCGCGCGCCTGGTCATTGAAAAAGCCGTCCTCGGACATGGCTTCCTCCAGCTCTTTCATCCGGGCCTGTTTGCGCTGGATAAGGTCCTGATAGTCCATGGCTGAAGAGGGAGGAGGAAATGCGGGCGCCGGTGGTGAACGCCCCGGCAGGCGTGGAGGGAAAAACGAAACGCCTGGAAACAATACGAGCCGGGTAATAGGGCTGGCGCCGTTCCTCCCCACCCT
Organism: Verrucomicrobiia bacterium; assembly: GCA_030427505.1. GTDB lineage: Bacteria > Verrucomicrobiota > Verrucomicrobiia > Verrucomicrobiales > DEV007 > JAUICH01. Next base: position 284,731 of record JAUICH010000007.1, on the reverse strand, counting down.
GGGGGCATCACGGACACCGACCGGTTCCCGGCTCGGATTCGGCTTAAAAAAGCTAGGAAGCGGACGAAAGCTTCGGCCGCTTGCGGCGGACGGCGGTGCCACCCGACTTGGACTGGGAGGTTCCGCCGTAGCGCTGGGCAAATTTCTCCACGCGGCCGGCGGTATCCACAAAGCGCTGTTCCCCCGTGTAGTAGGGGTGGCAGGCGGCACAAATACCGACACGAAGGTCAGAAACCGTGGAGCGCGTCGGATAGGTGGCGCCGCAGGTACAGACGATAGTCGTCTCGTTGTATTGTGGGTGGATATCGGCCTTCATGGGATGAAACGGGAAAATAGTCTGGGTTCTAAATGGTGGACTCCGCCTTTCGCCCGCGCCATTCCGCGGAAATGAAAGGGCGAACCGGAGGTTGATGACGAGTCAACCGGCGCCGGACGCCGCTGCGGCGGAGAAAGGGACAGTAGATGCGTTTTTTTCGGGGGGCAAGTGGAAATCGTTTCCCCGCCGGGGGGGTAGGTTTCGGGCGGGGTTGCCCCTGTTTTCCCCGATAAAGCGTTCTAAACTGGGTCGTAACCCGCGCGTGCCAGAGCCTGTCTCCAATAAGGATCATTCAGGGTACTGCAAGCAAAGGTGGAACGGGATCTCCGAGCGCGTTCTAGAAGCAGTAAATGGCAGCGTTTCATGCGGGTTTGGACATCATTCCTCCGGTGGCTGATCCCGTCCTGTCCACTCTATCCGGGAATGTTTCGCCGAACGGCCCGCCGCGCTTAGAGGTTGGCCCGGTGCGCGAGTTCCCTGCCAGTCCGGCTCGGACCCCGGAGGTCGAGGACCACCTTGCTTCCCCTAATTCTCCGGGGAGACCTGCGGGTGGCTGGGTCTGCTAGCTCCCGGGTGGCGGCGGTGGGGGCGGACGGCGTTCTCCAGGGCGATTGTCGCCCCTCCGGTTCCCGCCACCGCCGCCGGGTCCACCGCCTCCCCCACCCCGGCGCTGGCCGTCGTAGGTCTCCTGGCGGGTCTCGCCGTTTCCGTCCGTGAAGGTAAAGGCCGCGCCGCCGGTGGGCAGCAGGTGGTAGTCGATGCGGTTTTCCTGACCGCGCACGTCGTAGTTCAGGGTATAGCCTTCGGTGAGACTGCCGCTGAAGCCGGTGATCTCCGCGCCGCGCAGGGGCTGGAGGGCCGGGCGGATGGGACCGGTGCGGGGCCGGGTGTCGAGATCCGCTTCGCCGCGAAAGCCGCCCAGCACATAGGGTGGCTTCAGCTCGCCCACGTAGCGGTAGTTCCCCGCCGCGTCGTAGTAGCCATGGCACTCGTCCAGTTCCACGGGGTTTTCCGGGTCCGCCGCGTAGATGGGGAAGCCGTCCAGGGCGAAAGCGATCGGCATTCCCTCGCCTGCCTGGGCCTGGAGATGGGTGGGCGCGATGTGGTAGTGGTAGTCGTCCGCCCGGCCGCAGTGACCGCCCCAATGGTCCAGTTCCCCGCCCAGGTAGGCGTCTTTCCCGCTCTGGGTCAGGCCGTGGAAAATGGGAATGCCATTCACCGCGATGGCCAGGGGCCCGAGGAGGGTCAGTTCGCCCGGCTCTTCCAGGACCTTCGGGTGCAGCGGAATGCGGAACGCCTGGGGGCCGGTGAAGTCATGCGGCAGGGGCACCTGCTGCTGCCAGGCGGTGATGCCCGTCATCATGCCGTGCTGGGGCAGGCCATTGCCTTCCACGTAGAGCCAGGTGTCGTCCCAGGACAGGCCGACTTGGTGTTTGAAGGGCAGAAAGGCCCGCACCGTTTCCGGCACGGGGCCGTCCGGATCTTCCGGGGTATGGAGGCCGGGATACTTCGCGGTGTAGGGGTAGAGGGCTTCCCCCAGGGTGCCGATGCCCCAGACGATAGTCAGCGGCAGGGCAAAGGTGAGGGCCAGGAAGGAAAGCGCGGGGTTCAGGAATTTTGCTTTCATGGTGAGATTTTCAGTTAACAACCTTCTTCTCGGCGGCGTCGATGTGGCCGCGCGGCCAAGCGGGCGGCAAAGGGCTGCCATTGGGCGGGGCGGGTATGGTCACGCGGAAGACCACCAGGTTGTCCAAGGCTAGGTCTTCCGTCCAGATCCATTCGGCGCCGGCGAAGTCGTACTCGAAAAACGGTTCCTTCGGGCGCACGGCTTCCTGGGAATGCACCGTGGCGGAGGACCAGGCGCGGTCGTCAAAGTCGGGCGCGAACCAGTTTTCCGGCAGCGGCGTTTCCATGGTCCGGGGATTCTGCGTGTCTCCGTTGAGCGGCCCGGTGGAGAAGCATTTGGCCTTCCACGTGGCATTGGACACGGTGCCGTCGCCGAATTTCAGGATAAAGCCGCCGTCGCCGATGTTGGTATTGTCATACTCCATGCCGGTCTCGGAATCGGCATTGTCCCGCGCCAGGATGGCGATGGTCAGGGGATACTCCGGCAGGATGTCCACGGACACGACATTGTGGGGGATGAAAGAGATGGAATCGACCGCCACGAGGTTTCCGTTCAGGTACATTTTGAACCAGTTGTCCGCGTAGATATTGGCTTTCACCGTGTCCGAGATGCGGGGCTTCTGAATGCGCGGTCCGCCACCGCCCCCACCCTTCTGTTCTCGGGGAGGACGATTTCCCGGACCCGCGCCGGGTTTGCGTTCTTGGGCCAAAGAAGGGAGCGCCAGCGCGGCGATTAGCGGAATGAGCAAGGCCAGCCAGGAAAGTCTCCTGCTTAGTTTGAGGGGTAGTTTTTTCATAACAGAGAAGGTTGGTTGGTTTTGCTACGATCAAGATTGCCGGTTCATGTTGCCCTGGCCTTTACCGCGTTGATCGCGCCCTCGGGGCGGCGTAGCGTTGGGGTCGTAGGCGGGATTTGGCTCGGTGGGACAGGGGGCTCCAGTGGCTTTCCGCCAGGCCAGCAGAGCCTCGTGGAGTTCCTGCTTCTTTTCGGGCAGTACTGCCGCCAGGTCATGGGACTCCGTGGGATCGGCGGCCAGGTCGTAGAGTTCGACCGTGCCGGACTCGAAGAACTCGATCAGTTTGAAGTCTCCCAAACGGATCGCGCTGGAGGGTCCGCCTCCGCCGATGTAGCTGGGAAAATGCCAGAAAAAACGGTCGCGTTCCAGGCGGCCGGTCCTGGACAGCACGGGCGTCAGGTCGAACCCATCCAGGATTACGCCCTCCGGCCGGGGAAGGCCAGCGGTGGCGAGAATGGTCGGGTAAAGGTCCGTGGTCATCACGGGTTCCTCCCGCACCGCTCCCTGTGCCACGCCAGGACCACGAAACACAGCGGGCACGCGAATGCCGCCTTCGTATAGGGTGCCTTTCCCGCCTTTCAGCTCACCCACCACGTTGCGGGTGCCGCCGTTGTCGGAAGTAAAAATGACCAGGGTGTTGTCCGCTATCCCCTGTTCCTCCAGCGCGGACAGGAGGCGGCCCACGTTGGCGTCCACCGCTTCCACCGTGGCGGCATAAGCTGGGTCCACATCGCCCCTGGAACCAGCGGCGGCTTTGGCCTGGTATTTTGCCAGAAGCTCCGGCTTAGGATCAAAGGGTGAATGCACGGCGTGGTAGGCCATGTAGAGAAAGAACGGGGCGTCGCGGTGTTTCTTCACGTAGCCGATGCCCGCCGCCGTCAGGGCATCCGTGAGGTATTCGCCTTGCCCATTGAAGTAAGCGTCCTTGTCAAAACCCAGGTCGCGCGGCTGAACGAAGGCCTCGAAGCCCTGCCCCAGCGGCGTCACCGGACCATCGCTCCCCCGCCCCAGGTTCCACATGCCGAACATGCCAGTGGCGTAACCGCCTGCCTTCAGGGCCTCCGCCAAAGTGAAGGCTTCCGTGGCCAGTTCCGCCCGGCTCTCGGCGGCGAGGATCTTGTGATGCGGCGAGCCGGGTGTATGGCGGTCGTCCACCACGGTGTAAACGCCGTGACGGGGCGTGTATTGACCGGTCATGAGACAGGCGCGGGTGGGTGCGCAGTTTGGGGCGCTGGCATAAGCCTGGCTGAAAACCGTCCCCTCATGGGCCAGGCGATCCAGGTGCGGCGTGTCGATCTCTTGGTTGCCCGTGAAGCCGACGTCTCGCCAACCGAGATCGTCCACCAGGAAAAGCACCACCGAAGGCGGACGGTTCGCGCTGGAGGCGGAAGATTGGCGGCTCACCGGAATGGGCGTCGCGGCCAGGACCGGGTCCGCGGCTGGCGCTTTCACGGGCGCTGCCATGACGGTGGACAAGGTGGGCACTTCGTCCGCCGTCAGGCGTCCGTCGCCATTGGCATCCTGCCGTTGGAAGAACTTCGTGAAGGCCCGCTCCACTTCTTCCAGGGAGATTCCGGGCTGGCCGTCATCGTCCAGTTCCACCGCGTGCTGTCTGACAAAACCACCCATGACGGAGCGGCCCCTTCCCCCGCCGGGCGCGAGTTCGTTTTCGTCGATGATGCCATCGGCATTCGCATCGTAACCGCCAAAGACTTTCACGATTTCCGGCTTCAGTTCGGCTTCGAACTCGATGACGTGGTCGCCATTGACATCCAGTTCCGGGGCGTGGACGACGATCCAGGGCAGGCGCGGCCCATCTCCTTCGTTCTTGGGAGGCCCGCCTTTGCCACTACCCCGTTCGCCTCTGGGGCCGGGCGGCCTTTCTGGTCCGGGCTGGCCTTCCTGATTCCGGTCGCCCTTTCTCGGGGGGCGTGCTTCCGGTGAGGGATCAGCGGCGGGTGGCTTCGCCTCTTCCGCCGCATCTTGCGCGGAAGCATTAAAAGGTGTTGTCAGGTAAAGGCCGATGGCGGCCAGGAGGATCAGGGGTGGTCTTGTCATGAGTCCAATCGGTTTAGGTATTGAACCCCCCGTTTCTTACCGCGTGGTTACGGCCGCATTACAGCGTTGTAATCTTATTCTGATTCTTTTCCGGTGGCTGGAAGCCGGACTTCGAAGCGGTTCAAGCCGTCTTCGCCCACGGTCAGGCGGATGTCGCCCTCGTGCGCCTTCACGATCTCCCGCACCAGGCTAAGCCCGAGGCCGCTGCCTTCGGCCTGGCCCTGGCGTGGCACCCGATAGAAGCGGTCGAACACCCGGTCCCGCAGTTCGGGCGGCACGGGTTCGCCGGTGTTGGCGATTTCCCAGAGCACCGTGTCCGGACTGGAACGGGACAGGCGGCACTCCACGCGGCCCCCTTCCCGATTGTAGATCAGGGCATTGGTCAAAAGGTTGTGCGCCACCACCTGGAGCAGCGACGGGTCCGCCTGGATCTCGATACCCGGCTCCACCTCGCTGACAATCTCGATGCCACGGTCCTCCGCCAGCAGGCCGGCGTCCTCCAGCCACACCTCGCAGAGATGGCTCAGGGACACGGTTTCCCGGCTGAGAGCCAGCTTCCCCGCATCGACTCGCGACAGCAGCAGCAAGCTTTCCAGCACGGAGCGGAGGCGGGCGACTTGGTCGAGCAGTTCCGCGTAAGTGTGAGAGTCCGGCGACTCCGCGCCGGACGTTTCCAGGGCGCGCTCCAGCGTTCCCTGGATGATGGTTAGCGGGGTTTTCAATTCGTGGGACGCATTCGCGCTGAAGCGCACCGCCTGATGAAAGCTGCGTTCCAGCCTTTCCAGCATGCCGTTATAGGCCCGCACGATCCGCGACAGTTCCGGCACCAGGGGCTCCACTCGCAGACGCTGGTCCAGGCCCTGGGCGGATACGCTTTCCATGTCCTGGCTGAGCGCTTCAATCGGCCGCAGGGTACGGTGAGAGAGATACCAGGCCCCGGCGGCGAGCAGCAGGAGCGCGCCCGGCACCGCCACCAGGAAGGCCCGGCTAACTTGGTTGATGTCTTTTGCGAACTCATCCAGGTCCGCCCCCAGGACAATGCGCATGTTGTCATTGGCAAACACGCCCAGGCGGTAGCGATGGTCGCCGCTGTCCACGGTGTAGTAACGGGGCTCGAACACCAGGCGAAGCCTCTCCCGGCCCCGGCCCGCCTCATTGGGGCGCTCCTGTTTCCGGATCGGTTCGGGGGGCTGCTCTTTGGAGTAATCCTGACCGCCTTCGTAAGCCTCCGGGTTCAGGGTTTCCGGCCAGCGATTGCTTTTGAAGAACGTATCTCCTCCCGCATAGACGAAGGCAAAGAACCGGTTGGCCGCCTTTTGCTGTCCAAACGTGTCCGCCAGGAGGCTTTCCTGGCGGGAGAAATCGACATTGGGACCCGAACGGCTGGCCATGCGCAGGCCCAGGGTGGCGAGTTCCGCGTCCAGGGCCCGGACCCGTGACTGGTAGAGCGACCACCAGGCCACGCCCCCGAAAGTCAGTAGCACCGCGCCGGACACGGCCACGGTCACGAAGACCAGACGGAGGCGGAGGGACAGAGGTTGCATGGCGCTTTGATCTTACTTACGAGTTACCCACATATTCCAGTGGCTCTCGTCCGGCGGCTTGGGAGTTTGGAATGGGCCGTGAGAAGATTGCGAACGTCTTTTCCCCCGCCGCGCCTCCGGCTACCTGCCGCAAAGCGCCGATTCAGATCGGCGCACTCCAAGGAAGCTTCGCTTCCCCGGAATAGCTGGGATTTGGCGGACATTTTCGAGCGGAATGGGGACTACTTTGTGAGTTGTGTGAAATGTGAGCAAAGGTCAGGATCTTGCCCCGCTACTCTTTTTCGCCCCGGAGCCGGTAGCCGACGCCGCGCACGGTCTCGATGAAGGAAGGCCCCTCCCCCCGGTCGATCTTGGCCCGGAGGCGGTTTACCGCCACGTCGATGGCGTTGGTTCCGGTGTCGAAGTGAAGGTTCCAGACGTGCTGGCTGATTTGCGACCGCGCAAAGACCCGTCCGGGCGAGCGCATGAAATACTCCAGCAGGGAAAACTCGCGGGGGCTGAGTTCGACGGCTTCTTCACCCAGTCTAACCTCCCGGCTCACCAGGTCCAGGGAAAGGTCGCCCACCCGGATGACGTTCGACGGCGTGGCGGAGTTCCGCCGCATGAGGGCCTTGAGCCGGGCCACCAGTTCCTCGACAAAGAAGGGTTTGGTGAGGTAGTCGTCCGCTCCCAGGTTCAGGCCCTCGACGCGTTCGTTCAGTTCGTTGCGCGCGGTGAGGAGGATGACCGGCACCTCCACATGGCGTTCGCGCAGGCTTCTCAGGATGCTCAGCCCATCCCGCCCCGGCAGCATGATGTCCAGCACCATGGCGTCATAGGGCGAGGTCAGGACTTCCTGGTAGCCTTCCTCTCCCGTGTGGCGCAGCGTGACGGTGAAGCCCGCCTCCTCCAGTCCCTTGGCCACAAAGCCGGCGATCTTTGGTTGATCTTCTACCACCAGGACACGCATGGGAATCCCACCAGCTTGGTGGGCGGACGGGATTGCGTCAATGATTACCGTTTCGGTCGATCGACTACAAAAGTGCTCGTCACGCAAAGGTGGAACGCGATCTCCGAGGTCCGAGCCGGACAGGCAGGTTCACGAGTGGCCTTTGCGGGAACTGCTTTAGGAAGGTTAGGACCTTCCTCCTTCCTGACTGTGTGCTGAGGGACGAGTTTGGCGAACGCTTCTTCGCAAAGGTTCGCGCCGCTACACAAACGTTTGCCCGGTTCGCGAGTTCCTCGCCCGGAGGTCGAGGACCACCTTCCGCGACCGTTCGCTTATCTGTCTTACGAGAGATTGTTTATAGAGTGCTCAGCAACTTCCCGTGAATGCCGCCGAAGCCGCCGTTGCTGAAGACGATGATGACGTCGCCGGGTTTGGCTTCGTCCTTGAGACGGGCCACGATGGCGTCGGCGTCGCGTTCGTAGTAGGCAGGTTTGCCCATGGCGCGGAGATCGGCCATGACCTTTTCGGGATTCAGGCGCTGATCCGCCGGCACTTTGCTGCTGTCTTCGATTTCCGAGATGCAGATGCCGTCCGCCAGGCCGAGGGCTTCGGGTAGCGTCTTTTGGAACACGTTGCGCCGGGTGGTGGCGGAGCGGGGCTCGAACACGGCCCAGAGGCGGGCGCCATTGAAACGGCGGCGCATGCCGGTGAGCGCCTCGCGGATGGCGGTGGGGTGATGGCCGAAGTCGTCCACCACCTTGATCCCGCTGGTGGTTTCGCCCCGGATTTCCTGACGGCGGGCGATGCCTTTGAAAGCCAGCAATCCGGCGCGGATGGTGTCCGGATCCAGCCCGGCGAAACGGGCGGCGGTCACGGCCATGGCGGCGTTGCGCACGTTAAACTCGCCCAGCAGCGGCGTCTGGTAGCGTTCCCCTTCCAGCGTAAAGGAAGTGCCTTCTGGCAGGTAATCGACTTCCGTGATTTCGGCGTCGCAGCTTTCTCCAAAACCGATCTTTTTGACCGGCGCGTGGGCTTCTTCCGCGACGACGGCTTGCACGTTTTCGTCATCGCCATTCACGCAGAGCAGTCCGTTGGCGGGCACGAGGCGCACCATGTGGCTGAAGGCTTTCTTTACTGCCTTCAGGTCGTCGAAAATGTCCGCGTGATCGAACTCGATGTTGTTCACGATGGCGAGTTCCGGGAGGTAGTGGATGAACTTGGAGCGCTTGTCGAAAAAGGCGGTGTCGTATTCGTCGCCCTCCAGGACGAAGAATTCCGAGTTGTATTCCAGGCGGCAGCCCTGGCCGAAGTTGGCGGGCAGTCCACCGATCATGAAGCTGGGGTCTTTTCCCCCATGCTCCAGCAGCCAAGCCAGGAGCGAGGTGGTGGTGGTCTTTCCGTGGGTGCCCGTGACGATGAAGTTCCGTTTCCCCAGGAGGAAGAAATTCCGCAGCACTTCGGGCAGCGAATAGTAGCGCAGCTTGCGGTTCAGGATGGCCTCCACCTCCGGATTGCCCCGGCTCATGGCGTTGCCGATGACGATGTGGTCCGCGTCTTCCGGGATGTTGGACTCGCGGAAACCGTCGATGATCTGGATGCCTTTCCCCTCCAGGAAGGTGGACATGGGCGGATACACCTTGGCATCCGAACCGGTCACCCGGTAGCCCCGGTCTTTCAGGGCAGCGGCCACGGAACCCATGGCGGTGCCACAGATTCCCACAAAATAGAAGTGCTCGGGACGGGAGGACATGAAAACGGCAGAGTTTCAGGCTCGCGTCGCGTCCAGGGGCAGGCGGCGGGAACCGAAGCGGTGACTTAACCACAAAACCGGGGGGCTCAAAGGAGAATTTCCCCTATCTATTTTCTCTCCAGAGCGGTTTTCGAAAAACTGTACCCGCAAGATTTGTCTGCCACCGCCGAGGCGGCGGAAATCCGGAGCAACTTTGGAAATGAGTGGCCACAACCCAAACAAAAATGCGCTAGTGCCAACCAGAGCTGTTCCCGGCGGGGCCGAATGCTTGAATCTCCTATAAGCGAACTCATGCGCCCAGTTACCCAGGGAGCGAAGCTCTTTGGACTGCGCCGATTCTTCGGCGCTTTCGCTACGGGACACGGGTGCGGGAAACGAATACGCTGCCGCGGCCCCCTTGGTTTCTGAGTCGCCGGAACGGGTGATCATAAAAACGAAGCCAAGAACAGATCCGGCCATGCCTGAGCGGCGAAAGCGGCGAAGAATCGCCGCAGTCCAAAGAGGCTGCGCCTCCTTCGATAGCTTACCGGAAAATGGGAAGCAGAAGGTAGTGCTCATTGCTTGGATCTTTGCCCTCATAGAGCGGTTTTCGAAAAACCGTACCCGCAAGATGTGTCCGTTACCGCCTGGAGGTGACGGAAGTCCGGAGCAAGTTTGGGAACGAGTGGCCCCTGCCCTAAGATGCTCTAAAACTGCGGCGCCGAGATCTTCCCGTCTTCCACTTCCTTCCGTCTCCGGCGAACGATGCCGCCGGCGATTTCGCCGATCATTTCTTCCAGGATGAGGCGGAGGTGGCTGCCGGGGCGGTAGTCGGAGGGCGCGATGTACTTGATGCGGTCCGCCGGGCCGGAAAGCTGGTAGCACTTGCGGAAACTCGACCGCGTCGCATCATCCGGGTTGTACACCGCGATGGCGTGGCCGCCGGACTTCTTCATGACGGTGAAGCAAGGCACGTCCGTGGGGCCGTCCCCGATGTAGATCATGTTGTGGAACGGGATGGGCCGCAGCTCTTCCGGCATGTGGTCGTTCACGTCGTCGGAAGGCTCCAGCATGCCTTTATTGATACGAAAAAGGTACTGCGTTTTCAGCGTGTGGCTAATGACCCGCTTCGGAAACGAGATGCGGCCCTGGCTGTCTTCCGCGAATTCGCAGCCGAACACGGCTTTCACATAGGGCCGCAAGCGGCTGCCTTCGATGAGGGCGCTGAGGCCGGAGGAAATGATGTAGTGTTCGATGCGGACGCCGAAGGCCTGTTGCTCCTGGGACAGGACGCCGTCGTTCACTTGTTCGAACATCTCGGGCAGACCCTTGTAGAATTTCAGCCCGGCGCCCAGCGCTTTCAGGTCGTCATTGGACGGGCGGTCCATGTCCAGGTAGTCCAGCATGACCTTCAGGTAGGCCAGCTCGTTCTCATAGCCCGTGGCGACCAGTTCGTGGCAGCGCTTCCAGAATTCTTCCCCGTTGATGCCGTACTTCGGGAAGATGACCTCGTCCTGCATGTAGGTGGGACTGAGGGTCTGGTCGTAATCGTAAACGATTCCGATGATGTTCTGGGGGGCCGCCATGTGGGAGGGAAAGCGCCCGAGCATAGCACCGTTCAGTTTCCGGTGCCACTTTCCTTGGCGGCCGGAACCGGCTCCTCATCCGTGGCCTTTTCCGGCGCTTTGGCGGGCTCCGGAGACGCGGCGGGAAACTCCAGCAAGTTCGCCATGGCGCCCTTCAGTTCCGGGTAGAGCCACTGGTAACCCGTGGTGCGGAGAACGGTGGGCTCTACCCGCTGGCTGAACAGCAGCATGTCCGCCATGTCCCCCACCACCATGCGGATCATGGCGGCGGGCGCCGGGAGCAGCGCGGGCCGTTTCAGGAGCCGGGCCAGGGTGCGGGTGAACTCCGCGTTCCGCACCGGATTCGGCGCGGTAAAGTTGATCGGGCCCTGGTAGTCCTCGTTCTCCAGCACATGGAAGATCATCTTGCAGAGGTCGTCCACATGCACCCAGGACATCCATTGTTTCCCATTGCCCAGCTTTCCGCCGAGGCACTTGCGAAAGAGCTTGGTCAGCAAGGGCATGGCGCCGCCGCGCGACCCAAGCACCATGGGGAAACGGGCCGAAACGACACGCACGCCGGTCTTGGTGGCCTGCCAGGCTTCCGATTCCCAGTCCCGCGCCACTTCCGCGAGGAAGCCGAACCCGGGATCGGACTCTTCTTCCAGGATCTCGTTGCCGCGGTCTCCGTAGAGCCCCACGGCGGAGGCGCAGACAAACACCGAGGGCCGGCGGCGGGTATTGTTCAAGGCCTTTACGATTTGCCGGGTGCTGGACAGGCGGCTTTCCCGGATCTCCCGCTTCTTTTTCTCGCTCCAGGGTCCCAGGATGGGTTCGCCCGCCAGGTGAACCAGGGCGTCGATGCCCTTCAGGTCGATCCGGCTGGGGTCGGAGAAGTCCCGCACGTCCCAGACGCCGGGGATACGGCGGTGCATGTGGCGCGTGAACGCCACGATCTTATGGCCCTGGGCTTCGGCATTGCGAATCAATGCCCCGCCCACGAAGCCGCTTGCACCTGTTACCCCTATGCGCATGCTTGAAAATAAAGGAGGAAGGATAGCCCAAAAGACCCCGCCCACAAGGCTGGCCTGTCCGCCGGGAACCGCCCCGGATCAGCGCTCCAGAGCAAATTTCCTGCCGGGCACGGTCACCTTATCCCGCTCGTTCGCGACATGCGGGGAAACCGTCAGGACACCCAGCTTGCTTTCCAGGTAGGCGACTAACTCCTTCAGCGCAAGCTGCTGAGAAACCGTGGGCGGCCGCGCCGCGAAGTCCCCTATCAGGCAGACCCGGAGCCCGGAGCCCGCCGTGGGCTCTTTTTCGGTAAACTCTCTGGTGACAAAAACGCCCCCATCTTCCGACAGGGTGCCGTTCCCGATGACGAAATGAAAGGGCACGCCGGCCTCCCGGGCCTCCTGTTTCCGGTACCAGGCGTCCATCACTTCCAGGTTTCCCTCCCGGCTTCCGCTCTGGTGCAGGACAATCCGGTCCCAGCTCTTGCCGGCTTCCGCCGCCCGTTGATCGATGGCCTGCCGTACCGGTCGGTCCAGATAGTCCCAGTGGCCGATCTCGTGGTTCGCGACTTCCGCCGATTCGCCGGGTTCGCCGTGTTCAGCGCCCGCCTTACTGGACGCCGGGGACGGGACCACATGCCGCCAGCCCTGCCACTGCATGGGCCAGCGCCAGTTCCCCGCGAGGAACCAGCCGAGCGCCGCCAGGATGAGGGCAATGACACAAATCTGTTTTCGCATCCGCCGCCACATTACGTTACATACGAAACTTAATCATGGTTAAGGCCTTCTTATTCGACATCGGTAACGTCATTCTGCGCTTTGACTTCGGCCAGGCCGCCGAAAGGATCGCGCCACGCTGCTCGGTTCCCGCCGGGGAGATCCTTCCCTCCACGGAAGACATGAAGCAAGCGCTGGAAGCGGGAGAGATGAGTTCGGACGACTTTGTCCTGGAAGCCACGAAGCGGATTGGATTCTCCGGCACGGGCAACGAGTTCATTTCCGCGTTCGTGGATATCTTTACGGAGAACGAGCCGATGTCGGCCACCATCCGGGCGCTTTCGGAGTCGGGTTACGGCCTGTATCTGCTTTCCAACACCAATGGTCTGCACGCGGGCTTTTTCATGGAGAAGTACCCGGTGTTTGAGGCCTTTCATGGCGCGATCTTTTCGCACGAAGCCAAGTCCATGAAGCCCGAGCCGGAGATCTACCAGGCCGCCATTGAGGAGTACGGCCTACAGGCGGACGCCACGGTGTATGTGGATGACCTGCCCGCGAACGTGGAAGCCGGGGTCCGGCAGGGGTTGCTCGGACTGACGTATGACTACGACGACCACGGCGGGTTCCTGGCGGAGTTGAAGAAGCTGGGGGTTGAGGTTTGAGGGAGGCCAAAGTGGGACGTGGCGAATCGTCTCCGGTAGCGGAATTGGGAAGCGTCATTGGGAGACACTGGCCGAAGACCATTCCAGAGCCTGGCAGGCTGAAAGCCTGCCTGCCGCATAGCCCGCGCGCGACCTTTCAGGCCGCTATTCTTAGGGGTTGCGATACCCAGGCCTAAAGGCCTGGACTTTGCGCGACAAGGGCTTACAGCCCTGTCACCGGGCCGGATAAAGAAGGTCCGAATCTTCTTGGAGGGCGCAGTCGAAAGAACCCCTGATAACCCCACCTGTCCGGTCCGGACCTCGGAGATCGCGTTCCACCTTTTCCGTGGCGGAACTCCTCAGGGACTGGGAAAAACTTTACGTTCTTGGCGCCTTCTTTCCCGCCACTCCCCTACCGGCTCAGGTCTTCTTGGTAGAGAACCTTGTAGCCTTCCTTACCCAGGGCGGAAACCGCGAAGTCGATGTCTTCCACGCACATGGCCAGGGCGGGCCGGTCGCGGGGGCGGGTCAGGATGGGGTAGACGAAATGGATGTTCGTCTCGGCATTGAGGAGAGATTGCAACACGTAGGCCAGGCTTTCCGCTCCGTTCTCCAGCTCCACGACCACCAGTTCGGAGACGCAGTAGGCGATGCCTTTTTCCATGAAGAGGTCCTCCACGGACTCGGGATCGCTCACGATCAGGCGCACCACGGTGACGTCCACGGAGTCCTGCACGCTCACGCCCAGCACCAGGATGTGATTGGCGTGGAGCATCTTCACGATGGACAGCAGCGCGCCCACGCGATTGGAGAGAAAAACCGCGATCTGGCGCACGGGCGAACCCATGGCCATCTTTGAAGGATCTACCGGAAGTTGTTCGCCCGTTTCCACGATTCCAGACTATCAGATTGCTACTCCACGGTCACGCTTTTCGCAAGGTTGCGAGGCTTATCCACGTCGCAGCCTTTCGCAACGGAAAAGTGGTAAGCCAGCAACTGTAACGGGATGGACGCCAGGATGGGGCTGAGGCACTCCACCACCGGGGGGATGTAGATGACGTCATCGGCAATCCGGGCCACCTCTTCATTGCCTTCGGTGGTGATGGCGATGACGGGGCCTTTCCGGGCTTTGACTTCTTCGATATTGCTGATGTTCTTCTCCAGCACGGAATCCGACGGGGCGATGAAGACGGAGGGCAGGTCCTCGCTGACCAGGGCGATGATGCCGTGCTTCAGCTCCGCGCTGGGATGGCCGGAGGCGAAGATGTAGCTGATCTCCTTCATCTTCAGCGCGCCTTCCAGAGCGGTGGGAAAGTTGAACTGCCGCCCCAGGAAGAGCATGCCTTCGGCGTCCAGGTATTTCAGCGCGATGTCGCGGATGCGGTCGCTCTGTTCCAGGATGGTCTTCACCTTGTCCGGCAGTTCCCGGATTTCCTGGAGGATCTGCTTGCCCGCCGCCATGGACAGGTGACGCATCCGCCCGAGCAGGATCGCCAGCAGGGCCAACACAGTGACCTGGGAGGTAAAGGACTTGGTGGCGGCCACGCCGATCTCCGGGCCGCTGTGCAGGTAGCACCCGCCGTCGCTCTCCCGCGCGATGGTGCTGCCCACGGTGTTTACGATGCCGAGGACGCGGTGGCCCTTGCGCTGGCCCTCCCGCATGGCGGCCAGGGTGTCGATGGTTTCCCCGCTCTGGCTGATCACGAAAATGAGGGTGCTCTTGTCCAGCGGCAGGTTCCGGTAGCGGAACTCGCTGGCGATCTCCACCTCCGTGGGGATGCGGGCCAGGCTTTCGATGAGGTACTCCCCCACCATGGCGGCGTGGCTGGCGGTGCCGCAGCCCACCAGGACAATGCGGTCCACTTCGCGGAGCTGCTGGGGCGTCAGGTTCAGGCCGCCCAGCTTGGCGGAGGCCTCTTCATCGGAAAGACGGCCGCGAAAGGCGTTCAGGATGGAGTCCGGCTGCTCGAAGATTTCCTTGAGCATGTAGTGGGGAAAGTCCCCCATCTCCACCTGCTCTTCGGTGAACTCCACACGGCTGACCTCGAAGGACACGGAACCGCCGTCCAGGCTTTCGATCTTGAAGTCCTCCCCGGTCATGTAGACCAGGTCGTGATCGTTCAGGTAGATGGCGTCGGAGGTGTGGGAAATGACGGCGGCCACGTCGCTGGCCAGGAAGTTTTCCCCCTTGCCCAGGCCCACCACCAGCGGACTGCCGAGGCGGGCGCCCACCAGGAAGTCCGGCGCGTCTTCATGGACGACCACGATGCCGTAGGTGCCGGTGACCTTCCGCAGGGCCTTGCGCACGGCATCCACCAGGCGCATCTCCGCGGTGCCCTCGGTTTGTTTGTCGAAAATGTCACCGATCAGGTGAGCGAGCACTTCGGAGTCCGTCTGGGAGCGAAAGGTGTGCCCGTTCTTCTCCAGGCCATTGCGGAGGCTCTGGTGGTTTTCGATGACGCCGTTGTGGACCAGGGCCAGCTTTCCGGTGTTGTCCAGATGCGGGTGAGCATTTTCGTCCGTTGGCGGCCCGTGGGTGGCCCAACGGGTGTGACTGATGCCGCAACTGCCTTTGATGGGGCTGCCGGCCACCAGGGTCCGCAGGTTCTGCAGGCGCCCCGAGCATTTGCGGACTTCCATTCCGCTTCCGTTCAAAATGGCCAGACCCGAAGAGTCGTAGCCGCGGTATTCCAGGCGCCGCAGACCATCCAAAAGGATGGGCGCCGCCGAGTCCTTGCCGACATAACCGATGATTCCGCACATAGATAGGAGGAGAGGCGTCCAACAATGGGCAGTCCTCATGCCACTTCAACGAAATTATAGTTCGAAAATCTCCACCTCTTTGTACATCTTGAAGGAGATGCCTCAGCCACGCGCCTCCAGACGAATCGACCGGACATTAGCTATCATCATGGGAGGGGGCCGCGGCAGCCGCCTGTTCCCGCTGACCCACATGCGATCCAAGCCCGCCGTTCCGCTGGGCGGGAAGTATCGCCTGGTGGACATCCCCATCAGCAACTGCATCAACTCCGGCATCAGCCAGATCTACGTGCTGACGCAGTTCAACAGCGAGTCTCTGAACCGGCACATCAGCCACACTTACAAGTTCGACCAGTTTCACCGGGGTTTCGTCCACGTTCTGGCGGCCCAGCAGACCCCACGGGGCGACTCCTGGTATCAGGGCACGGCGGACGCGGTACGGCAGAACCTCAGCTACTTCCTCCAGCAGCCGGACGAGTACTTCATCATCCTCAGCGGGGACCAGCTCTACCGGATGGACTACCGCGAGCTGCTGGACTACCACCTTTCCAAGGGCGCGGACGTGACCATCTCCACCACGCCGGTGCCCCGGGACCTGGCTTCATCCTTCGGCATCATGCAGAGCGATGACGAAGGCCTGATTCAGAGCTTTGTCGAAAAACCTCAGGAGCCCGAGGTGCTGGACAAACTGCGCATGCCGGAAGGCATGCTGGAAACCTTCGAACTGCCCAAGGACGAGGAGCGCTACCAGGCCTCCATGGGGATTTACATCTTCCACCGGCGCGCTCTGGAAGCCTGCCTGGAAAACGATCACGACGACTTCGGGAAGCACATCATCCCGGAAGCCATCCGGAACTTCAAAGTCTACAGCTACGTCTTCAACGACTACTGGGAAGACATCGGGACCATCAAGGCCTTCTTCGAGGCCAACCTGGATCTCACCAAGCTGGTGCCGAACTACAATTTCTTCGATCCCGATAACCCGATTTACACCCACGCCCGCTTCCTGCCGGCCAGCAAGGTGAACAACGCCACCATCGACGAGGCGCTGATCTCGGACGGCTGCATCATCAGCCGGGCCCGCATCCGGCGCTCCATCATCGGCATCCGGTCCGTGATCGAGTCCGGCAGCGACATTTCGGACTCCATCATCATGGGTTCTGACTACTACCACCGGACCAGCTTCAACGAAGAAGGAAAAACGGTGAAGACGAAGGTCCAGATCGGTGAAAACACCCGCATCCGGAAGACCATCATCGACAAGAACGCCATCATCGGCAGCAACGTGGTCATCGACCCGGGCGACCGTCAGGAAGAGGAGGGCGAGCTGTACTACATCCGCGAAAACATTGTCGTGATTCCGAAGGACGCCGTCATTCCCGACGGAACGGTCATCTGATCTGACCTTTCGCTTTCTTCAAACGCTACCAGCCCAAAGCCGGGAGCACCGTCACTTCATGACGATGCCCTGGCGCTCGATGGTGTAAACATTACCCGTGCCCTCTTCCTCGATGACCACCTGAGTGGGCCGGATGTCGAGGACGACGAACTCGGACTCGCCTCTTTCGGTGAGAGTCACGAAGCGGTCGCTGGGCCTCACGACGTAGCGGTTTGGCCGGTCCTTTACGCGGAGAACGGCGTAGGTCTCCGAGGACCTGCCGGCCACGTCCTTCACCAGCAAGTGCTTGGCGCCGGTGTGGACGTCTTCCACCAGCATGCGGGAGACATCCACGAGGTGGCCCTTGCCCTGCTTGCTGCTGACCATTTGGGTGGAAATCCGGATGGCCTGGTAGCCGGTGTCCCCGATGCGCTCCCCTTCCCGGACCTGGATGACGTCGTGGGAATCGCCATAAAGCAGGCGCACGGACGCGGTGTCGCCCTCCACGCCTTTTAACATCATCGGCAGCGGAGACTCGCGGTAGTCGTCCAGGTACATGGCCTTCAGTGGGCTGTGTCCGGGATCTGACGGCGGCGTGGCGGGAGCCGCGGCCTGGGCCGGGGCAGCGGCCACGGTAGTGTTGGCCTTGGCATCCGTCTGGGCGGCGGCGGGTCTCTTTCCGGGCTCGGGCTTTGCCGGGGGCACGTCGTTCGCGGTTGCGGCGGCGGCCACGGTTGCCGGTGGCGTGCTGGCTGCCGCCGCTGCCTTTTCCGTGTCTTTGGCCTTTGCCCCTTTCTTTTTCTTCTCCGGCTCGCTGGGCGCCGCATTCGGGGTGGCTGCCATCGCCCCTGGCGCGGCGGCGGCGGCGCCGAACACGGGAAGCGGCTCTTCCCCGATGACTTCCGGTTCCGCCATCGCGAGGCCGTTTCCAGCGGCGGGCTCGGCGGGAAGCTCGATCACGGCGCCTTCCAGGCGGTCCAGCTCGATGGGCTCCATCAGTCCGGCTTCCATGTCGCCGTCCTCCAGCACGAAGTCCCCAGCCAGAGGGGCCCGGGCGGGTTCGAAGCCTTCGTCAAACGCTTCGCCCCCCAGGACTTCCAGGGTTTCGCGGGCGCTGTACTCATCCATCATGGCGGTGCCGGAGATGGGCCGCTCCGGATCGGGCGGCTCGTTCAGATACAGGCTGATGTTGTCGAACCCTTTCACGTCCGCGAGGTCCGCCGCAGTCCGTCCGGCTTCGTCCACCGCGAAGCGATTGGCGCGATTTTCCGTGAGCATGCGGACCGCGTCCAGGTGTCCGTTTTCCGCCGCGATCATCAGCGGGGTCTGCCCGGCGGGGCTGCGGGTGTTCACGTAGGCGCCGTGGGTCAGCAGGTGGTCCACCACCGCCGGGTCTCCCTGGAAGCAGGAGATCAGCAGCGCGTCGTCCAGCAGCTTCGGTGAATTTCCCGCGAGCAGTTCCACGCACTCCGAGTGCCCGTTGAAGGCCGCCGCGGTCAGGGCGCTCCAGCCTTCGTCGTCCTTGATGGTGGCGTCCGCGCCGTGTTTGAGAAGCTGCCGCACGGCGGCGGTGTAGCCCTTTTCCCCCGCATAGATCAGCGCGGAGCGGTTCCGCGCGTTCAGGATCTTCGGGTCGGCTCCGTGCTCCAGGAGGAAGACTTCCACGTCTTCATGCCCGTTGGCCACGGACCGCATGAGGGCGGTATCGCCCTCCGCGTCCTGCACGTTCACGCCCATGCCGGCCTCATGAAACAGGTGGACGGTCTCCAGGTCGCCATTGGAGGCCGCGATGAGAAACTGATCGACGCTGTACTGGTAGTCCTTCTTCAGGAGCTGCTCCATGGCGCTCTCCTGGGAGTCGCCGCAACCAGCCAAGATCAAAACGGCCAGTCCGCAGGAGGATAGAATTTTCAGGGCGGAAGGAAGTGATTTCATAAGGCTTCAGAGAACGGTTGCCAGCCAAATACGCGGCAAAAACTAAACTTAGTTAAAATTGCCAAATATTTAATAAATCTCAAATAGTATTTGGAGGGTGGAAGCCGGGTTCCCCGGAGCCAAAGTTCAAGGTCCGAGACGAAACAGCGGGACGCGGGAGGCCACGGGCCGGGCGCGGGTTTAATGTAGAGGCGAGCCTTACGGATAGGCGAAAGATCCTGAGAACCCGTCCCCCCCCAATCATTTGAGGGCTGAAGGCCCGGCAGCGCCTAGTGTTCAGCCAAAGCTAAAGTGACGGGTGATTGGCGAGGATTTTTGGCCGGGGCCAAGGCGCGAGGAAGGCGGCTATGTGAACCATAACCAACTGACGAGCAACGAAGGCCCCGGCCAAAAAGACCGCACCGCGTTCTATTGCCCGCAACTCTTCTCTCCAATCAAGCACCCGTCACTTTAGATTTGTCTGAGCACTAGGCAGTGTGGACAGATTGGCGGACTGCCCGGCGCGAAGCCATTTTTCGGCTGGCAAGGCGCGCCGAACGCCGTTGGGTGACCCCAATAGAGTGAGGCGGAACGCAGCCAGGCGTAAAATGGGCCGCGTCTATTGAAAAATCGCCGCTTGCGGCGCTGATTCTGACTTCCTTTTTCATCTATTCCGGGCGGTTCGGGAATTTGTCCACACTGCCTAGAGCATTTTTAACTGAGTCGTAGCCGCGCCTACCAGGGCCTACCCCGATGGAGTTCGCCCAGCGGCGCCGCAAGGCAAAGATGGAACGCGATCTCCGGGGTCCGAGCCGGACTGGCGGGTTCTCGACAGCAGAACCAGCAGACCTTTTTCCTTCTTTTGGACATCGATTCCTCCGACAGGGGGCCCGCCAGGGGCGCTCAGACGTTGCGCGAATCCCTCGCCGCCATCAATCGGTAGCCCGGTTCGCGCGTTCCTCGCCCGGAGGTCGAGGACCACCTTCCAGCATTTCATGCTCCAGGCACATCCGCAGGTAGCCGAGGCTTCCGCCACTTTCGGTGGCCATGGAGAGAATATGTTGCCGGCTACATCTTTTCCGAAAAGGCTCTAGGGTATACGGACAACTGCCCGGAGAAAGGGCAGCTCCCTCTCGCCTACCTACTCCCCCAGCCAGAGAACCACCACGCCGTCCAGGATGGCGCAGTCGGCGGTGGATTTGACGTGCATGCCGCCTTCCATCTTGAAAAAGTCGCGCGCCGCGGCCGGGAGCCCTTTGTTCCGGCCTCTCAGCGTGCCCGACTCGATGCGCGTCATTTTGACAAACTCATTCTCTGGCATCAGCCCGGCCCGGGGCGCGGGGTCGTGAATGACCAGCATGTCCGGATTGAGAGATCCGTCCCGCTCGGCGCCATAGCCCACCAGGGTCACCCAGTGTCCGCCGGTGCGTTCGTATTCCTCCAGGGCATGGCTGTAGCGGTACCACCCGACGTTCAGCCAGACGCCCCCGCCCTTCACCAGCGCGTGCTTCACGAAGTCGAGCCGCGGGTGCATGACCTGGTCCGAATACGCCTCCGGATGGGCCCGCCAACCCTGAAACTCGATCCGGCAGGGCTCTCCCTGCCCGGCAAAGAAACGTTCCAGCCCTTTCATCAGGGCGGAGGGCGAAGTGCCGGTGACCGGGTGGGTATTCAGACAGGCGCCCGAGGCCAACAGGTTGACCAGGTCGTACTGGCTGTCGGGGATCTTCAACTGGGGCGCCCGCCCGGAGTGGGCCAGCCAGACCAGGGAATTGGAAACCGCGACGGGACCGCAGTAGCTGGCGCCGCCCCGCGCAAAGCCTCCCCTGGGGTCGGTCTGAGTCAGGTCCGGGATTTCGGTGATGACGGACAGGTGAAACTGAGCCGGCAACAGATCCGCCTCCGGACCGCCGTAGGTGGCTGCCGGGCCAGTCAGGCCCACCACGATAAGAATGAACGCGAAGAGGGCTGAAGCCTTCAAACCGCCCGACAGGTTTTTGGGGGTCAGGCGCCAGCGCCACTCCCCCTCTTACTTACTTCACCCGCGTCTTGGTCACGACCCCGGTCAGAGTCTCCTGACCGGACTGATCCGTCACCGATATCTCGGCCACCCAGCGGTCATCGCCTTCAAATTTGCCGGTAATTTCGATGGAGGTCCCGTCCGAGCTCAGCGGTCCCCGCGCGACGATCGATTCTCCAGCGCTGTCGACCTGCACTTCCATGGTAATTTCGATGCCGCGGCTGTCGGAGTACTTGGCCTCATAGTTTTCCAGCGCCGCGTTGTAGTAGTAGGAAAAAGTGGATTCCGAGGTCTCGAGACTTTCCATCGTCTGGACTCCCTGGAATTTGAAGACGCCCGTGGTGGTATCGATGGAAGCCGTTACTTCTTCCGTGAAGGTATCGACACCTCCATCCGCGTTGGTGAATTTTCCTTCCCCGGTCCATTCGCCCACCAGCTTTTGAAACACGGGATTCGCCGCGACGTCTTTGACTTGGGCAATGGCGGTCAGAGACACGAAAATCGGCACGGCTAAAATAAGGCCGGCCATGAGAGGGAGTTTTAACTTCATAGCTGTCGCAGAGTATCGCGAATCGGCCCGCCAAATTCAAGCTTTCATCTAGCGAATTCCAATGTCCGGCAACTGAGTTCCAAAATTCTTCGTATCCTCTCACCGGGATGGATCCCGGCTGGCGGGCCCGGAGAGGCGATTGAAACAAAATCGCTTTTGCAGCCCGCCAACAACGCGGCTACGGGTGGCTGGTATTCCGTAGCGCGGTTATTCCCCCCAGAGTGAAGTGATGTCCGGTTTCGCCCGCCGCAAGGTAAAGATCTCCAGAGTGTTTGCCTCCCGGCTCGAATTCGACCATAACTTTCAGCGTCTGCCATGAGTACCGCACTCAAACCCATTCAGCGCCTTGTCCTATGGAGACTCGTAGTGTCCGGAGGCATGGCGTGGCAGGAGGACTTGCCGCTGAAACTGAACCCCAACGACCGCAATAAATTGGTTCAAGTGGACCTCATCGAGATTATTAAAGAGAAGAGCCCGGAAACCGGCCGGCAAGCGACGAAACTCGTCATGACCGATCGTGGCTGGAACTGGTGCAGCGAGAACATGAGCGGGGACTTTGGAAAGAGTCCCGCCGGCGGCGTGACCCTCGGCCTGCTGCTCGAACGCCTGAACAAATTTCTGGACGAACACCAATTCAGCCTGGCCGAGGTGTTTTGGGAATCTCCCCCGCCGATTGAGGAGCCCGTGCCCGAGGACTCCGCCGCCTCCGTCCATGGAGACGCCGGGCTGGCCGGACAGATCGAACGCGCCTACTACCAGATCAGCGGCGGGCAGGCGAATGTTCGCGTGCTGCTGGCGGACCTTCGCCCCCACCTGAATGGGAGCCGCGAGGAGCAGGACGCCGCTTTGGCCAGGATGGAACGCGAAGGCATTCTGACCCTGTACTCCCGCAACAACCCCCGGGAGATCACGGACGCGGATCGCGCCGCCGCCTACCGCACTCAAGCGGGAACGGAGAATCACCTGATTTACCTGGGAGGTCCCACCGCATGAATCCGCTCGCGCTCACAACCATCAAGGAAGCCGCGTTCGACTGGGCCCTGCCTCTCCGCGGGGTCTGGGATGAAGGGAATGACTGGGACGTGGCCCACCTCCACCAGGTGGCCCGGGACGATTTCCGGGACGGCATGAACCGTCTGGCCAAGGACTCCGCGGAGTCCCGGAAGCTCGGCTGGGTCATCATCGGTGAAGGGGGGTCCGGAAAGACGCACCTGGCCGGGGCGTTCCGCCGCATCGCCATGGCGAACAAGGCTTACTTCGTCCTCGTCGACATGACGGACGTCCGCGACTTTTGGGAAACGGTCCTGCAGGGCTACATCGATTCCCTGCAGCAGACCCATACGAAGGCAATGCCCCAGTATGAGGTGGTCATGCGGCGCTTCATCGAGAAGAAGCTGGGCCGGCTGGGCGGAAAAGCCGTCTGGCGGCGGCTGCAGAAGTTCCCCATCAAGACGGCGGACGAGTTTCTGAAGAAGGTTTGGGAACACAACCGGTCCATCGGCCCCTACCAGCAGGACGCGCTGCGCTGTCTTCTTTACATGAACTCCGGCGACTACCTGTCGTCGAACATCGCGATCTCCTGGCTGCAAGGCCAGCCAGTGGAGGCTGAGATCAAGAAGGAACACCACTTCTGGGTGGACGAGCCCCGGCCGCTGGAAGTCGCGGCGGCTCTGTCCTGGGTCATGGGCCAGTCCGCGCCGACGGCGCTGGTGATCGACCAGCTAGACCCCATTGTCATGCAGCTCAGCCTGACGGGGAACGAGCCGGAGGGCGATCCCTCACACACGGCGGAGGGCCTGTTGCTGGAGATCGGGAACGGCATGGTCAGCCTCCAGAAAAACCTGACGCGCACCTGGTCCATCCTGACCTGCCTGGAAGAGTCGTGGGAAGAGATCGTGAAGCTCCCGCTAACGACCATTGCCGACCGCTTCGATCAGCCGCCGACCCGGCTTAGGAAAACGGAAAGCGAGACCGTGGTAACCGCCATGATCGCCAACCGCATGGCGACGGCCGCCAAGAGCACGGGCTACCACCTGCCCTACCCCTCCTGGCCCTTCGCGCCCGAGGCGATCCGCCGGCTGGTGGGGGAAACCCCGCGCCAGGTCTTCAAGATCTGTGAAGCCCACCGCAAACGCTGCCTGGAGTCCGGCACGGCCTTTGAGGTGGAAAATCTGGAGCCCTTCATCTCTCACATCGAAATCGAACCCATCGCGTTCGATACGCGGATCGACGAGATCTTCTCCAAGCTCGTCAATGCCATCGACGTGGACGATCTGCTGGACGAGGAGCACGAAGACTCCCGCCTGGCGCCGCTGGTGGAGTTCGCGGCCACCTGTCTGCTGCACGAAAACGAGAGCAAGATCCCGCCGGACGTGACCCTGCTGGTGGACGCGGCCCTGCCCACGGGCGCGGTGCGCCCCCTGCACGCGCGGCTCCGGGCCATCTTCGAAAAAGAGAACGAACGCGAAGAACACTTCTGCGTGCGTGTGTTGCAGAAAACGCACGCGCGGGCTTTCCAGGCGCGGATCAAGGCGGCGATGACGGCTTCCGGCATCGATGAAGCCCTGCCTTTCCGCCACCTCCGGCTGCTCCGGACCACACCGCTTCCGGGCGGCCTGGCCACGGAGGAACTCTATGACAACTTCACGCAGGCGGGCGGAAAGATCATCGCTCCCGACGAGAGCGAGCTGGCCCGTCTGGCGGCGCTCTACGAGTTGAAGCAAATGGAGGGCGACGCGTTCCACGAATGGCTGATGGCGCGCCGTCCGGTGTCCCGCTTGTCGTTCACCAAGGCGCTGTTCCCCTGCGACTGGCTGTGGGGCGGCATCTACGTCAGCCCGCCCCGGCTGAAGGCGGAACCGGCTCCGGTGTCCGTGGAGACCCGGAACGAACCGGCGCCCACCTCCAGCAACGGCTATCTGAACGGCTCCCACGGCGACTCCAACGGAGGCGGTCACAGGCCCCCCAACCGGCTGGGCGCCAAGAAGGGCGACACCGCGCCCATTCCAGTGCCCATCCCCTCGGGCACGGACCGCATGCCGCTGGGCCGTGTGATGCGCGGCGACGAACTGGGCGACAAGCTGGCATTGCCACTGATGGAGCTGGAACGCCACGCCGTGGTGCTGGCGGGCGCGGGCTCCGGGAAAACGGTCCTGGTTAAGCGTCTCATCGAAGAAGCCGCCCTGGCGGGCATTCCCGCCGTGGTGATGGACTGCGGGAACGATCTGGCCGCTCTGGATCAGCCCTGGCCGGTGCCTCCGGCCTCCTGGGAGGATGAGGACCGGAAGAAGGCGGAAAAATTCCACGCGGATACGGAGGTCGTTCTCTGGACCCCGGGGCAGGAGGCGGGAAATCCGCTGCACCTGTCCCCGATTCCCGACTTCTCCGCTTTTCAGGATGACGCGGACGAACTGCACAGTGCCCAACTGATGGCCGCGGCTTCGCTGGAGCCCATCGCGGCGCCCGGCACCGGCGAAGAGGAAGAGGCGAAGAAAGGCCTCCTGGCCAAGGCCCTCGGCTACTTCGCTTCCTCGGGTGGCGACGACCTGGACGCGTTCATCGCCCTGCTGGAGAGCCTTCCGGGCGAAGCCCGCACGGGAGCGAACGATGAAGACCGCCTGGCCGCCGAGATGGCGGAAGCGCTGAAAACCGCCGTGCGGACCAATCCGCTCATGAGCACGGACAGCGAGCCGCTGGACCCGGCGGTGCTCTTTGGCGACCACCGCGAGGACGGCCCCACCCGGATTTCCGTGATCAGCCTCATCGGCCTGCCGGACCCCGTCCAGCAGCAGGAGTTCCTGAATCAGTTGGCGATGAACCTGTTTTCCTGGGTCAAGAAGAACCCCTCCCCGCCGGACGGCCGTGGGATACGGGGGCTGCTGGTGATCGACGAGACCAAGGAGTTCTCCCCCATCCACCGGGACACGCTATGCAAACGCAGCCTGCAGGCGCTGACCGCCCAGGCGCGGAAGTACCACCTGGGGCTGATTTTCGCCACCCAGTTCGCCCGGGAGATGGACAACACCATCGTGGGCAACTGCTCCACCCATTTCTATGGCAAGGCAAACTCCCCGGCGGCCATCGACGCCATCCGTTTCCAAATGCGGCTCAAGGGCGGCACCGGGGACGACATTGCCCGGCTGCCCCGCGGACAGTTTTATGTCTACAACGCGGAACTGGGAGTCCGCGCGCCGGTGAAATTCTACTGCCCGCTCTGTCTCTCGGAACACCTGGACGAACCGGTGGCGGAAGGAACCATTCTGAAGAAAGCCCAGAGTTCCGTGGTTACGGGTTAGGACGGGGCGCGGAGACAACAGCAGAACCTGTCCGTTGTGCCTTCATCGGATTTGAGACTGAAGCGAAACTTCTCTGGAGTGCGGCGATCCTTCCTGATCTTTACCCACATGCCACGTAGTAGGCTCCGTGGTATCGGTTTCGCTTCCAGCAAGAGTCTTCCTGAACCCCAACGTTAACGGGGACGCGCAGCGTCCTTGGACTGCGGTGATCGGAATCACCGCTTTGGGGTGGGAGCCGGAGGCGTGGTGGGACAGGTTTGGCGAACGCGGTCCCAGCTGACATGCCCCAATACCCGGCCTGCTTCCGGGGGGAAATCAAGCCGGGCCAGAAGGGGTTTCCCTTGCACGGCAAAGCCATTCCGGAAAAGAGGTACAGAGCCACGGTGTAGGGTGTATGGACAAGTTCCCGAACCGCCCGGAATGGGTGAAAAAGGGAGGCAAAATCAGCACCGCAAGCGGCGATTTTTCCATGAACGCGGCCCATTTTGCGCCTGGCTGATCGTCCTCGCGGGGCATGAGCGCCAACGGCGCGGCGCATACCAGCCTGGGCCGGAGGCCCAGGTTAGGCGGATTGGCAAATTTCGAGGGCTGAAGGCCCGGCGCATGCGGGCGCGCCGTGACTCCGCCGCCATCCCCAGGGGGATGCGCCGGACCTACGGCCCTCGATATTCATGGGGACCCGTTTTCCTGGGGCTCGCGCCCCAGGCTGGTATGCGCCGGGCCCTTGGCCCTCCGGTCCTGAGACCCCGGTGAAGCGATTTCATCGGGGATCTGTCAGTGCCAGTCGCCGCCGTCGAAGGGCTCGACTTGACCGGTCACCGCGCTTAACCGAGCGCCACACACCCTAGAGAGCAGGCGGAAGCGCCTTGCCCCCGCCTCGCCTCCGGCTGCCTGCCGAAAAGCGCCGATTCCGATCGGCGCAGTCCAAAGAAGCTGCGCTTCCCCGGAAAATAAGGGATTCGGCGGACAGTTTCGACTCAGTTAGGCTTACCCTGAAAGCAGGGTGCCTTGTGGGGTAAAGATCAGGAACCTTCTCCGGTCCGAACCGGACTGGCAGGTCCAAAGAAGCTGCGTTTCAATGCCGGTGGCGATCCCTTAACGGCGCAACGGCAGTTCACCTTCGGCGCTAACAGAATCGATACCAGAATCCTCGGACGTGTTTGGGAAAAGAATTGGGCCCAAACAGGCCCCGGCCCTTTCCCATTTCCGGGAGGCTCCGGCCTCAGGGCTTTACGTTTGGCTGGGTCTCGGTGTCCGGCTCCAGGTCCATGGCGCGGTCGTGGATCTTCAGCATTTCTTCGGACTTGGTGAAGAAGTCTTCCATTTCCTTCACGCTGGCGTCGTTGGACTCCACGATCTTATTCAAGTCGTCCAGGTACTGGTCTGTCTTCACGCCCAGGGATTCCATTTCGGACTGGGCGCGGCTGTAGGCGGCGGCCACTTTACCTTTGGCGGTTTCGAAGGCGTTGCGCTTGCCCTGGTCGCGGAAGTAGGCTTCCTCTTCGGCGCGGAATTTCTTGCTGAAGATGCGTTTCAGAATGCGGAAACCCTTGTCCGGGGGCAGCACGCCCTGGCGCTGAAGCTCCTCCGTGAAGTAGTTTTCCAGCTCGCGGAACTCTTCCAGTGGCTTCTGGTATTGCTCGTGCAGCATGGCCAAGCCGCCGGCGACGGCTTTCAGGTCCTGGGTTTCTTTCTGGTTCAGGGACTGGCCGGCCTTCAGCTTGTCGCGCAGGGTCTCCATGTAGCCGATGACTTCCTTGGAGTCGTAGATGATTTCGTTCATCTTCTCCCGGGCGTTTTCGATCTGCTTCTCGTGATCGACCTTCAGCTTCTGCACGTTCTGCGCCCAGTCGGCCTTAATGCGCTCCACTTCGGCCCTGGTGTCGGAAAGTTCCCCTTCGAGGCTGGAGACGTTGCCGTTCAGGGTCGCGACTTCCTGCTCCTTGGCGGCCAGGGAGGCGGTCAGTTCCTCGTTCTTTTTAGTGGCCTCGGAATAGTAGTAACCCAGCACGGCGCTGCCGATAACTCCGGCGGCGGCCAGAATGGCCAGAATAATTACAGCAACTTTGGATTTTGAGGATACCTCAGCGGGTTCCTGGGTTGAGTCGTTCATGCGGCAAGGATAACGAGTTTCGTTCGCTTTTCCAGCGATACGCGGTTTTCGTGCCTCAGCTTTCACAAAATGTGCGGAATCGGTCTCAACTTGCGCGTGGCGGTTCCGGTGGGTGACAGTATCGGCACATGACGGAGGGACTACGACTTCGCGCCGCGTTCCTGGAGGAGATCCGGCCGGACGGGCATTTTCACCGGCTGTTCGACTACCTGCCGGGCGTGCTCTTCTTTGCCAAGGACCTGGAAGGGCGGCTCCTGGCGGCGAACCGCGCCCTGCTCCAGCTCTACGGTTACCAGCGGGAGGAAGATTTTTACGGGGTCACGGACTTCGACCTGCTCCCCCGGAGCCTGGCGGAGAAGTTCCGGCAGGACGACCAGCAGATCGCCGCGACGGGCGAGCCCATGCTGGAGATCGTGGAAATCTTCATGAGCCGCCAGGGCATTCCCGGCTGGTTCTTGACGAACAAGCTGCCGGTCTTCAATCGCGCGGGCCAAGTCATCGGCGTCATGGGCACCATCCGGGAGTATGAGAGCCACCGGGAAGTGCTGCCGCCGGACATGGACATCACGCCCGCCCTGGACTACATCGCCACGCACTTCAACCAGGACCTGTCGATCAAGGCCCTGGCGGAGATGGCGGGCCTGTCGGTGCGGCAGTTCGAGCGGCGCTTCAACCAGTTCCTGAAGACCACGCCCCAGCAGTTCATCATGAAAATGCGCGTCCTGGCCTCCTGCGATGCCCTGCGCCGCACGCGGAACCCCATCGGCGACATCGCGGTAGAGTCCGGGTTTTATGACCAAAGCTCCTACACCCGGCAGTTCCGCAAGCAAATGGGCGTCACGCCCCTACAGTACCGGAAGCAGTTCCGGTAAGGAAGGCTGGCTGAAAAGCTTACCTAAGAAATAAGCCATATCTGAGAGAAGCAGCCCCGGAGAAATGCCGCTTATCGCGGCTCAGCGCCACGCGGGCCTCTGCCCCTCTCTGACTTGAGACCGGGGGAGTTCCGGCCTACGGTAAGCAACACAGTCAGGTCACCTTCCCCCCTCCCGAAATCGTCCGAGACCTCTGAGCGATGAAGCAACTCCCGCCCCTCCTGATCGCCGCCTCTCTGCTGGTTCTGCTGGCGGGCCGGGCCGTGGTGACGCATGAGGAGCGCGGGGAAGAACAGGCGGCGGAACCGGCTGCCGCATCGCCGGAGCCGGAGCCGGTGGCGCACGCCGCGACACCTTTGCCCCTGGATGGATACCGGGTGATTTCGCACGACTGGGTGGAGGCCATTCCTGACCCGGACCGCGCCGAATCTGGCGGAGTAGGGCGGGACGGCACGTCCGGATTGGCTCCGCTGAACCGGGCTTCGCTGGGCTTTTCCACCCTGCCTGGGCTGCCCAGGGACCACAATCCCACGGGGCCCTGCCGGTTGTGCGAGATCTATCGCATCTGGCAGGAAGCGCTTTAATGAAATGAAAACGGCTCCTTTCCCGTCAAAGACGTAAACCCACACAAGTTTGCGCAACCCAAAAGAAAACACCAAATAGACCCATGAAATCCCTTCCCCGACTTTCTCTTCCCTTCGCCCTGGCCGCGGCCGCCGTCTCCGGCGCTCTGTTCCTGGGCGCTTGTTCGGAAACGAATACCAGCAGCGGACCCGAAGGCTCCGGCTCTTCCGCTCCCGACGCTCCCAGCGCGGAACCCGCCGGCGAAGCCGCGGCGGTGGACCTGAACGGCAGCAACTTCGACGAAACCATCGCCTCGAACAGCGTGGTGGTGGTGGACTTCTGGGCGGAGTGGTGCGGTCCCTGCAAGATCATCGAACCGGCGGTGATGCAGGCGGCCAAAGACTACGCCGGAAAAGCCGTCGTCGGCCGGGTGGATGTCGATTCCAACGAAGCCCTCTCTCAGAAGTACCAGATCAGCGCCATCCCGTGCCTGATTTACTTCAAGGACGGCAAGGAAGTGGATCGCCTGGTCGGTGTCCCCTCCCCCCGCAGCGAGATCACCGAGAAGCTGGACAAGCTGATCGGGGGCTGATTGCGGGCAGGAAACAAGACCCAGCACCGGGATACCCGTCTGGGTATCCCGTGAGAGCCCTGCTCAAACTCCCCAAACCCCCTTCATTCCCGGCGCCACAAGTTCGCTGGCGGACCTTCAGCCCGCAATTTTATGAGGGCATCTTTCCCAGGCCTGAACGGCCTGGGCTTTGCGCTTTCGGGCTTCCAGCCCATAGGCGTCAGCCGGGTCAACCGGGTGTCGCAAAAGATGAGGGCCGAAGGCCTGGCGCATACCAGCCTGGGTCGAAGGCCCAGGAATCGATCGCGTCACAGGTCATTCCGAGGGCTGAAGGCCCGGCGCAAAATGGGGAACGCGGTCTCCGGTTCGATGCGCCGGGCTTTGACTTCGCATTGCTGCTCACCTCCTGGGCTGCCCTGCCGGGCAGTCTACCTGCGCTTCGCTTCGGTTCAGCCCTCCTGGCCAAAGGGGGTGAATTGCCTAACCTGGGTCTTCGACCCAGGATGGTATGCGTCGCGCCTTTGGCGCTGGTATCCGGTGGGCTCTCGGCGAACCGGTGGGTTCGCAGAGAATGATTGTGGTTAGACCGTTCGTGGTTAGACCAGCATGCCGCCGGGCTTCACCGTGACACGTTGATCTTCCCCATTCGAAGTCTCTCAAAGGCGGCTCCGGACATTCAGGCAAACTGGAGCTGCGCGAGCATGCGGTAGAGACCGTCGCGTTCTTCCATCAATTCTTCGTGGCGACCGGTCTGCACGGCGCGGCCTTCGTTGATGACGACGATGCGGTCGGCGTCCTTCACGGTGGCGAGGCGGTGGGCGATGATGACGGAGGTGCGGCCTTTCATGAGTTCGTCCAGCGCCTCCTGGACGAGGCGCTCGCTCTCTGAGTCCAGGGAACTGGTGGCCTCATCCAGCAGGAGCACGGCGGGGTCCGCCAGGATGGCGCGGGCGATGGCGATGCGCTGGCGCTGACCGCCGGAGAGCTTCACGCCCCGCTCGCCCACCAGCGTTTCGTACCGTTCGGGGAAGCCGGAAATGAAGTCGTGCGCGTTGGCCTTGCGGGCGGCGTCCTGAATCTCTTCCTCCGTGGCGCCGGTGCGGCCGTAGGCGATGTTTTCCCGGATGCTGCCGCCGAAGAGCATGACCTCCTGCGGCACGAGCGCCATCTGGGAACGGAGGAACTTCAGGTCGTAGTCCGGCGCGGGTTGATCGTCGAAAAAGACGGCGCCGAATTCGGGATCGTAGAACCGCAGGAGCAGGCCGATGATGGTGGATTTCCCCGCGCCGCTGGGGCCGACCAGGGCGATGCGCTCGCCGGGCTCGGCCCGGAAGGACACGGACTTCAGCACCTGCACGTCTGGCCGGGAGGGGTAGCGGAAGGAGACCTCGCGCAGTTCCAGCTTGCCGGACAGCCGGCCGCCGGCGATGCCCTGGGGCTCTTCCGTGACGCCCGCGGCTTCCGCTTCTTCCGCCATGATCTCTTTCAGCCGCTGGGTGGCGCCCACGGCTTTCTGAAGCTGGCTGACGATTTCCGGCAGGGACCCCAGCGCCGCGCCGACGAAGACGCTGAACAGGATGAAGCTGAAGAAATCATTCGGCGCGATGCGGCCACTCACCAGCAGCCGTCCGCCGTACCAGATGACCAGGGCGATGACGCCGAAGAGCGCGAAGATGATGAAGGACACGAACGCGCCCCGCGAGCGGGCGGCGTGGATGGTGGCGTCCACAAAGGACTTCAGGCCGGTCCGGTAGCGGTTGGACTCATAGGATTCGTTGCCGAAGGCTTTCACGTTGGTGATGCCCTGGAGGGTTTCTTCCACCACCACGCTGGTGTGGGCCAGTTCGTCCTGCGCGGCGCGGGACTGCTGCCGGATCTTCCGGCCGAAGATGGCCACCAGCAGGATGATGACGGGCACCGAGGCCAGCATGAACAGGGAAAGCTGGCTGGAAAAGATGAAGATGAAGACCAGGCCCACCACCAGCATGACGGACTGGCGCACCATCTGGGGGACGGTGGTGATGAGCGTCTCGCTAATGAGGCTGAGGTCCGCCGAGAGGCGGCTGGAAAGCTCCCCCACCCGGTGCTCGCCAAAGTAGGCCATGGGCAGGCGGATGATGCGCTCGTACACGTCCCGCCGGATGTCGGCCAGGGCCTGTTCCCCCGCGGCGGCGAACCAGCGGATGCGCCAGTAGGCGACAAAGGCCTGCAAGGCCAGCGCCCCGCCCAGGATGAGGGCCACGCGGTTGTTGTTCGCCCGGACGGCCTCCAGATCCACGCCGCCGGAGCTGACGGAGCCGCCGATGAGCTGGCCGATCATGTAGGGCCAGATCATGGAAAGCCCGGCGGTGAGGAACAGGGCCACGAAGGCGGGCCAGAAATACCGGCCGTAGGGCTTCAGGTATCCGAAAAGCCAATAAGTTTCGCGGAGGGACTCCCGGTCGAGCCGGGACTTGGCGGAAGCAGCTTTCTCATCCGGCTCCGCGCCGGAATTCTGGTGGGTTGACGCCATAAGGGGAGGTCAACCTTTATCCGGGCAAACCGGAAAGTCCACCGGGGATCTACCACGGGTTTGTGCCCGGTCCCAATGCTTCCCGCCGCCTTCCACCCCTACTCCTTGCCGCCGTTTCCGGCCTTCTTGTCCGCAGCCTTCTTCTTGCCTTTCTTCGCGTCCGCTTTCGTGGGCTCGGCCTTCTTATCTCCCTCAGGCTCAGAGGCTGGCTCGGCTTTTTCCTTTACTGTCTTAATGGCTGGCGGATCGGCGGGCTTGTAGTTTCCCGCGTAGCTGGCGTAGGGCTCCGGCACTTCGCCTTTTCCGTAGGCGGTCTTGTAGAGGAAGGACAGGCCCTCCAGTTCTTTCATCTTGGCCTTGTTATCCGCCAGAGCGGGGTCTTTGGCCATGAGGGCCATGGCGCTCATCAAGGCTTCGCCGGAGAGGCGGTGGTCGTTTCCGTAGCTGAGCGTCAGGCAGCGGGAGTAGTCGTCCAGGGCCAGGCTGGCTTTGTCTTCGCGCTCGTAGAGCTTCGCCCGGAGAAAGGCCACCTGCACCACTTCGGGTCCCGGCATGGACCGCAGGGCCGGCGCGCCCAGCATCTTCGCTTTGCCCACCTGGGGCGTTTCGTAGCCGGAGAGCCCCTGTTTCAGTTCGTCCCAGTTCCCCGCCCCGTAGAGCGTCCACAGCCGGTTCAGGGCCAACTGACTCTTGAACAGGTCCGGCAGCGTGGTGTTGAAGGTCTTGCCCGAGGGCGTTTCAAAGAGCGCCGCCATTTCCTGGTATTTCCCGAGGCGGCGCAGGCACTCCATTTGCAGGAAGCGGGCCTCGCTGGCGAAGTTATCCGGCACGAAGGCGAGATTGCCGTACTCGTCCGCGACGGCGCCCAGCAGGGTAGCCGCCTGTTCGTACTGGCCCCGCTCAAAGGCGGTCCGTGCGGGCGCCATGATCTCGGCTTTCTCCAGGAAGGCGATGCCTTTGATGCTGGAGAGGTTCACCGCCGCGCCGGGCGTGTCTTCGGAAACGGAAAACAGGATCTGCCGGTCGTTGGAGTTCTGAATGAAGCCCGTCTCGCGGTCCCCGGAGTCCCGGAGGATGATGGCTTTCGCGGGCGCGGCCTGGGCGGCCCCCGGGCCCAGGGCGAGCATTCCGGTCAGGACGGCGAACCCCGCCGCCGCTGTTTTGAGAGTGGATGATTTCATCTGCTGATCTCCTGTGAAAATTGGTTGGCGGTTCCCGGCTTGCCTACTGGGCCGCCTGTTCGTTGATACCCAGTTTGGTTTCTATGGCCACGCGTTCTTCCTGG
Organism: Verrucomicrobiia bacterium; assembly: GCA_030427505.1. Classification (GTDB taxonomy): domain Bacteria; phylum Verrucomicrobiota; class Verrucomicrobiia; order Verrucomicrobiales; family DEV007; genus JAUICH01. Next base: position 250,963 of record JAUICH010000007.1, on the reverse strand, counting down.
GTCATGTTCAGGTCCAGTTCCACCTCCGCGACCCGCCGCCGCAGCCGGTCCATCTCCGGCGTGTCGAAGTTCTGATAGCTGAAGAGGGTCTTTCTCAGGAAGGCGTAGGCCTCCAGCTTCTTCTCCCGCTCCTTCACGTCTTTGTAGCTGAGCTCGAACCCGCGCTCGAAGGACTTGGACGCCCAGTCCGGGTAGGCGCGGTAAACGGCCATGGTGGAGATGTAGACCTTGGTCGCGCCGGCAATGTCGCCCAGGTTTTCCAGGGCCAGGCCGTAGAGGTAGTTCGACTCCGCGCGCTCCGCTTTGTCCAGCCACTTCTTGTTCCGGTTGATCATGGCGAGGGCGTCGCGCGCCTTGGCCCAGTCTTTCAGCTTGATGCTGACGCGGCCCAGTTCCAGGTAGGCTTCGGGGATGAGCGCGACGTCCTTGTATTTTTCGATGATGCGCACAAAGCGTTCGCGGGCATCGCGCATGGCGCCTTCGTCCGGACGGCGGGCTTCGATCTTGCCGATCTCCAGCTCGGCGGGCGCTTTGAACTCGTCGTTGTCGCGGTTGAGGAGTTCTTCAAAGTAGGGCACCGCCAGGAAGGGGTTCTCCGTGCCGGACAGGTAAAGGCCGATCTGCTGCAGGGCGTAGTCGGACAGGTCCTTTTTCGGGAAGAGGCGGAGTTCCTCAAACACGCCGGCAATGCGGTCCTGCATGGCTTTGCGTTCCGGGGAGTCCGGCTTGGCCTGGCCGCGGAGCTGTTGCAAGACAATGACCTTCTGAATCTTCAGCCAGGTGATGAGCGCCTTGTTGTCCGGGTCCAGCCCCGGAAAGCTGTCCAAGTTCTGGATGGTCGGCTCCGCGCCCCGGTTTCTCACGGAAGCCGCGGAGTAGGAGCCGATGGCCTCGCGAAGCAGTTGCAGGTCCTGCTCTTGGGGCGGCTGGTTGCCCATCATGTTGATCATCTTTTCCAACTGCGTCAGGCCGTCCTCCGCCCGGTCCACCTTCTCCAGGGCATCCATGCCGAAGACGGAAATCTGGGGTTCCCAATAGGTCCCCGCGTAGTCCGGGAAAAAGGTGTCGTAGATGCCGGCGGCTTCCTCATACTGCTCCAGCCGGGTGGCCATGTCCGTGGCGCGGGCCAGCCCTTCGGCGGCGGTCTCCTTGTTCTCCCGCGTCTTCGCCGCGCTGGCGGCGGCCAGGTAGGCGGCCTTCGCCCCTTCGATGTCTTCGCTGTTGGACAGGGCGTCGCCCTTCAGGTTCAGGGCGCGGTCCAGCACGCGGGAGTCGGGCCGCGCGGCGGCCAGCTTATCCACGGTGGCCACGCACTTGTCGTACTCTTCCAGGTTGTAGTAGCAGATGGCGCGGTCGGACAGCGCCAGGTCCAGGTAGCGGGAGTCCGGGTAGTCGGCCAGGAAGGCATCCAGCAGTTCTCCGCCGGTGCGGAACTTTGTCAGGATGACCTGGTTGCTGGCCTGGAAATAGCGGGTGGGTTCCAGGTTGTCGCTCTTGGGGTAGTGTTTAACGAAGAGGTCCAGCGCGTCCTCCGCCTCGTCATAGCGCTTCACGTAGTACAGGCTGATGCCGTAGAGGTGATCGGCCAGTTCCCTCTCCTGGGCGCCGGGCTCGTGACGTTCGCGGACGGATTCGCAGATTCCGATGACCTGCTGGTAGTCGCCGCTGGAGAACAGGGACTGGAGCATGAAGGAAGCGACGTTGTTCCGGAGTTCGTGGTCCGGAAACTCTTTCATGAAGATCTCCCCATAGTACTGTGCCGCGGAGTAGTCCCCCAGCATGGTGGAAAAGCGGGCGGCTTCGTGCAGAGAGATGGGGCGCTTTTCCGCCTTCGGGTAGCCCGCCACCAAGTGGTCGTAGATGGCACGCGGCGCGCGCAGGCTGCCCATGCGTTCGTAGGAACTGGCCATCAGGCCCAGCATTTCCACGTTCGGCGGATCGTCCTGCGCCATCTTGGCCCGCTCTGCCTCCAGGGCGGCGGTCAGGGCCTCCGGCACGCGGTTGCCATAGGCCACGGAGCGCAGTTCCAGGTCGTTCACGATTTCTTCCGTGGTCGGCACCATGGAGTAGAAGCGCAGGGACAGCGCATACAGGCCGGAACCGAAAGACTCGAAGCCCAGCTTCTTCAGCCGCTCGATGAAGCCGAAGCGAAGCTTGTCATAGGGCTGCACCTGGAGCGCCGGGCCGTGCTGGTCGAGAAAGGCGTGCGCCACTTGGTTCACGCCGTCTTTGTTGGTCTCCGCCTGTTCCACCCAGCCCATGCCCAGGTCCAGCAGGCCCTGCATGAGGAACTGGGGCGTGACCTGCCACTCGTTGCGGTTGTCGAAGAGTTTGGTGATGGAGGCGGAGCCTTCCTCCAGCTTTCCGGCGGCTACTTCCGCCATGCCGCGGCGCAGGTAGTAGGCATTGCGGATGCTGTCCAGCTCCGCCTGCGCGGGCTTGGCGTCCAGGTACCTTTGGTAGAGCTCCAGCGCTTTCTCCGCGTTGCCCAGCTGGTGCTCGCAGAACCCCCACTGAAATAGGGCGATCTTCTCGCGGCGGTTCTCGGAGTCGATGGTGGACTTCTTTTCCTCGCCGGGCTTCGGGTTGGCGTAGTCTTCGTGGCAGGTCTTGAACGCGTCCCGCGCGGCCTCCCACTGGCCGGTCTGCATGAGGGCCACGCCGTAGTCGAAGTAAATGCCGCCGAAGCCCGGGCCGAAGTTCTCCATGCCCACGCCGCCGTGCACGGCGAAGATCTTTTCGTATACCTCCAGGGCGGCGCCCCAATTCTGTTCCTGGACCAGGTCGTTGGCCTTGTAGTAAAGGGTCTCCAGGTCGTCGCTTTCTTCTGACCCGCCCTCGGCCTGTGCCCGGACCTGGCCCGGCAGGCAGGCCAAAATAACACAACAGCTAAGCAAAAGGGCGGCGGCGGCGCGCCAGGGGGAGTGGTCGCTCGTCTTCTTCATGTACTGACTCCTATCTATCGAAGCGGGATGTTTCGGTGGGTTTTGTTTACAGATAGTAAAAAGTCCGGCGGCGGATGACTAGGCTGTTCTTTCTTCGGGAGCCCGTTTTTGCCGGTTTTGCGGCCCTTCGCGGCGGATCAAGGGACAAAGGCGTCCGCCGCCAAAGGTAGCCCTCGACCTCCGGGGTCCGGGCCGGACTGGCAAAGGAACTCGCGAACCGGGCGCGCGATTGGTGACAGGCGGGAGCCTTGCGGAACCCCTCAGAACGCGACCTATGTCCTAACAGAGTCAAAAAAACTACCCTCCTCTGTCTGCCTGCCCGCCGCGGATTTCTCTCTCCCCTACCCCTACTCCTCCGTGAACCCGGTGATGGTCACGTTCTTGATGCCGACGCTGGCCAGGGCGTTCAGCACGTCCACGAAACGCTGGCTCTTGGACGAGTCGTCCGCCGCGATGACGACGATGGGCTGGGAATTCGTCAGGTCCGCCGCGCTCTTGTACTGCTCCAGGCGGTCCATGAGCTGGGGCAGATTCCGCTCGCCCACGTCTGCGTCCAGCGTTTCGTCATTCACCACGATGGCGCCTTCGCCGTTTACGACGATGGTCATCTGGTCCACCTCCACGTCCGCCGAGGAGGACGGGTCCGTGGTGGGAAGGGTCATGCCCAGGTCGGCTTCTTTCGGGTCCAGGGTGGACGTGACCAGGAAGTAGATGAGGAGCAGGAAACTGACGTCGATCAGCGACGACATGTCCAAGCCCGGTTCTTCTTCCTTGGGAGCCTTGCGGAGGTTTTTGCGCATCCGGTTCTAAACGATAAAAAGGGGGAAAACTCTTAGGGGGTGGCGGTGGCGTCCCGCCTGGCTTTTCGCCTAACGCTTCTTCTCGACCACGTAGGCGGCGAAGATGACGTCGATCACTTCCGCTTCCGCGGCTGAGGAAACGACTCTCTTGATGTGGCGGGTATCCGTGTCTTTGTGGGCCCGCACATGCAGCTTGCTGGCCACGCCTTCGTCCAGGTTCTTGCGGCGGATTTCGTCCACGTATTCGCGGATGTCCTCCCGGCCTTCGAGGGGCCGCCCGTTCTCCGTGTAGGTGCTGCCGTCCGCGTGGATGTTCACCACGATGCGGCCTTCCGCGTTCTCGGGCGCCTTGGCGGCCTCCGCCACCGGCGGGTCCACGGACTTGTCGATCTTCACGATGATCAGGTGCGAACTGACCATGAAGAAGATGAGCAGCAGGAACACCAGGTCGATCATGGGCGACATGTCCATTTTCAACTCTTCGCCTTCTTCGGCGAGGGTGTGCAGCAGCTTGGGGGAAGCCATATGTTTCCGCTGGTGGAGTCTTGAGGGTTTCTGTCAGTTCCGCGGGAGCGGCGCGGCGCGGCGTGGACTCCTCGCGGAGTTGCCGGGCCGCCGTCTCCCACCCGGCGGCTCAGGCGTGCTCGGCCAAGCCTTCCGGCACCTTGGCCAGTTGCTGGTCCGCGTTCACGGCGGTGATCGCCAGGTCCATGGCCTCGGACATGGTGTCCTGGCATTCCGAAACGAGGCGCTGGAATTTGTTCTTAAAGAAGTAAAAGAAAAAGAGGCAGGGAATGGCCACCACCAGGCCGGAGGCCGTGGTCATGAGGGCCTCGGAAATGGCGGCCGCCAGCTTCTCGGGGTTGGACCCGTCCACGCCCATGGTCTGGAAGGCCTTGATCATCCCGGATACGGTGCCGAGCAGACCGATCATGGGCGAGGCCTGGGCGATGATGGAGAAGTAGCCCACCCAGGACATGTAGTTCGGATTTTCCCGGACGATGAACTCCGCCATCTCGTCCTCTACCCGGTCGCGGCCCAGGGTTTCGGGTTCCGTGGCATCGACAAAGGGCAGCGAGGTGGCCGCCATCCGGCCCAGGTAGGAAGGGCTCGCGGCGCATTCCTCGATGGCGCTGCGGACGAGGACTCCTTCCATGTTCGCCAGGAAATTCCGTTTCAGGGCCTTGGGCGCGAACTTGCCGCGGGTCAGTTGCATCATGTTGTACACGATCAGCGTGATCATGGCGACGGACAGCGCGCCGAGCGGCCACATGGCCCAGCCGCCGGCCTGAATGAGATCCAGGAGCGTCTGCCCCTTTCCAGCCGCCTCACCCGCCCCGGCGCCGTCCTGGGCGAACAGGTCTGGCGCGTTGACCGCCAGCAGTGAGAAAACCCCCAGGCAGGCCCAGGGAAGTCTTGAGCGAAAACAGCGATGCGAAAACATAAGTCAGAGGTTAAAGTGGGGGGTTGGTGACGTTTTCTTAACGGAGGATTTTTCTCCCCGATTCCGGGGAAAGTGTAAAGGACAAAAGGATTCGCCAGGAATGGAAAATCCCGTGGAACACCCATAGAATGGGCCTTTCCGGCTGGAAGGGAAAGGATTTTTCAGAGCGTCTCGCTTTCCGTCAGCTCAAGAAAAATCTCTTCAAGGCGCCCGCCATTGGCTTCGGAATTCCGCTTCTGGCGCAGTTCTTCCAGCGTGCCCAACTCCAGAAGACGGCCGTGATTGATGATGCCGATGCGGTCGGCCAGCTCCTCCGCGATGTTCAGTAAGTGCGTGGACATGAACACGGTAGTGCCCGCGCGGCTCCGCGCTTTCAGCTCTTCTTTCACCACGCGGGAGTGGCGCGGGTCGAGCCCCACCATGGGCTCGTCGATCACGATAACCTCCGGGTTGTGCAACAGGGCGGAAGAGATGGCCAGACGCTGCCGGGTGCCATGACTTAAATTTTCAATCTGCTGCCGGCTGACCCCGGCCAGGGAAAACTGCTCGAACAACGCGGCGGTGCGTTTCGCGCCCTCTTTCCGGCTCAGGCCGAAGAGGTCGCCAATGAATTCCATGAACTCCAGGGGCGTCAGCTTGTCGTAAAAGTCCGCCACGTCCGGCACGTAGCCGATGCGCTGCTTCGCCGCGATGGGGTCCTGCTGGATGTCGTGCCCGCAGATGAGCGCCCGGCCCGCGGTGGGTTTGATGAGGCCGGTCAGCAGCTTGATGGTGGTGGTCTTTCCCGCCGCGTTCGGGCCCAGGAAGGCGAAAAATTCCCCCTGGTGGATCTTCAAGTTCAGCCGGTCCAGGGCCTGGAGCGGCCCATACCGCATGGAAAGGTCTTCTATCTCGATCATTTGCGGCGGGGAAGGTCGGGGGGAGTCAGGATTTCCGCAACGGCTTCGATCCCCAGCCCGGTGGAGATCTTCAGAATTTCGCCGGCTTCACTGACGTAAAACTTCAAGAGGTCCTGCTCGCCTGCCTGGACGGCCAGGAGGTAGACCGGCATCTTCCGGGTGCCGATGTAGGTCTGCCCGAAGCTGGCGCGGAGCGAGATCTCATTCTGCAGGGAAGCGCCGTCCAGGCCACCCATGCCGCCCGGGAAAGGCAGCATCGGCAGCATCGGCGGCGTCGCCGCCCCGGGCGCGCTCAGCCCTTTCAGGTCGCCCGGCGCGCCATCGAAGAGCGCCAGGGTCTCCTGGCCCTTCATGACCTTGAACTTCAGCGATTCTTTCTCCGCGTTGTAGATGGTGCTGATGCTCAGGTTCTGCGCCCGGGCGGTAATGAGGATGTCCAGGGCCCGGAGCTTCATCCGCTCGGTGACGCGGATGGTGCCCCGCCAGCTGAGGTTACTGTTCAGGTCCGGCAGGGCCTCGCGGTAGAGATCGCCCGCGGTGGAGAACTCCCGTTTCGCATTGACGGCGGGCTCCCGGATGTAAAGGGCGGCGAGGGTCATCTTCCCAATCCGCTCGCCGGACTCGATGACCGCCAGGTCGGAGAGGTCTTTCCAGTCGAAGATCAGCCTGACGACCCGCTCGGGCTCCACCTCCGCGAAGCGGGACTCATCCGCGAACCACGCGGTGTGCAGCAGCCAGGCGGTGGAGCCTAACCAAAACACCACGATGAAGATCTGAAGCAGACGGAGCGGCATCTAAGAAGGGGTGAAAGAAGGACGGGTGAAAGCCGTGATTGCTTGACTAAAACTTTCCAATTTTTACTTTGCCACCGTGAGCGCCACCAACGCAACCCAAACGGCCTCTTCGGCGGCAAAACCCCAGTTCAACCGCAAAAACCCCCTGGTCGCCCAGCTTAAAAAGGCTCGCGTGCTGACCGGTGAAGGGTCCGAAAAGGATACGCGCCATTTCGAAATCAGTCTCATGGGATCTGGCCTGGAGTATGAGCCGGGCGATTCCCTGGCGCTCTTTCCCCAGAACTGTCCGGAACTGGTGACGGATGTCCTGGAAGCCCTGGGCTTCACGGGCGGCGAGACGGTGACGAACCCGGACGGCGCGGAGGTGCCCCTCCGCCAGGCCCTGACGGAGTCCTACTCCATCACCCAGCCGGACAAGAAACTGCTGGCCGCCATCGCCGAAAAAGCCGGGGCGAAGAACCTGGAAACCCTGCTGCTGCCGGAGCGGAAAGAACAACTCCAGGACTACCTCTGGGGCCGGGAGGTCATCGACTTCCTGCTCGCCCACCCGGAGGCGAAGTTCGAGCCTCAGGAGTTCGTGGGCTTCCTCAAGAAACTGGTCGTGCGGCTCTACTCCATCGCCTCCAGCCTGAAGGCCTGCCCGGACGAGGTGCACCTGACGGTGGCGACGGTCACCTTTCACAGCTACGGCCGCGACCGGAAGGGCGTGTGCTCCACCTTCCTCGCCCAGCGGGTGGACGAGAGCACGCCCCTGCCCTGTTTTATCTCCCCCGGAAAAGGCTTCCGCCTGCCCGCCCCGGAGGAAGACACGCCCATCATCATGTGCGGCCCCGGCACGGGCATCGCGCCCTTCCGCGCCTTTCTCCAGGAACGAAAAGTCACCAATGCCAAGGGCGACGCCTGGCTCTTCTTTGGCGAGCAGCACGAAAAGAGCGATTTCTTCTACCGCGACGAATTCGAAGCCTGGCTCGCGGACGGCACCCTGACGAAGCTGGACACCGCCTTCTCCCGCGACCAGGACCACAAGATCTACGTCCAGCACCGCATCGCCGAAAACGGCGCGGAGTTCTGGCAATGGCTGGAACGCGGCGCTATCTTCTACGTCTGCGGCGACGCCCAACGCATGGCCGGAGACGTGGACCAGGCCCTCCACGACCTCATTTCCCAACACGGCGGAAAGACCGAAGAAGAAGCGGCGGACTACGTCAACCAGATGAAGAAAGACAAGCGCTACCGGCGGGACGTGTATTGAGGGGTGACCCGCTGCGCGGCGAAAGGGGGTCCACCACCACCGCGGACCTCGACCTCCGGGGTCCGCGCCGGACTGGCGGGAAATTCACGTCTTACCTTTTCAGTAAACCTAAGACCCGGCAGCCGCACCCCGAGGACCACCTTCCAGCAACTCATGCTTCAGGCGTGCCGCCGTGCTGTCCCGGACCTCGCCGGTTCCGCGAGAAAGTCCGCCACGGTCTCCATCAGCCGCGGGTAGAAATCCAGGAACGCCTGTTCGAAAGCCGCGTGGTGCCGGGCGACTTCTTCCTCCGCTCCCGCCAGGGGCGCGGCTACCGGCGAACGCCGGGAGACCCGCTGGTAGGCCAGCGCCAGGCCGTCCATCCCCGTGTAGGACCCTAGCAGATCCACCTCCCGCATCCAGCGGACATACCCGGCCAGCTGGGAACTAACCGGCTCAGCCGCCGCGTGCAAGACGCCGTAGCTTTCACGGATGAACGCCTGCCGGTCCCGCTTCGCGCCGCAGAACCGTTCCCAATGGCGCGTCAGGAAAAGATCGAAGGCAATGTCCAGGACGATCCCCGCCAAGCGCCGCCGGGCCGGAGAAACGAGCGTCCGGGCCTCCAGGACCACGGGGTGCGTATCCGTAAACGTATCGATGGCCCGGTGCAGCCGCACCCCTTTCTGAAAGGAGGGTGGGGTCTCTGTCAGGACCACCCCGGCCCGCCGCAGGTAGTCGGCGAGCACATTGCCCGCGGCCGCCTGAGCCGGCAGCCCCTCCGAAAGGTGCAGGTGGGAGAGAAGATTCATGACGGGGCCTGGTTGGCGGGTTGTCCATCAAAGAGACCGTACGGACGGACCCTCAGGCTGCCAAACTACGGCGGCAAAGGGGATAGGGAAAGTGCGGGCAAGACCCGCCCGAAACTCGTCCTTCCAAAACCGGTCTTTCGCGCCGGAAAAACAAGAGCCCCCAAGGGGGGGGAAATCCGCTCCGAACCGTGGCGAATCAGCGCAGCAGCAGGTAGCCTTCATCCCACTTCCGGAAGGAGGGCTCCAGGACCCGCACGCGCACCACGTAGTCCCGCATGGGAGGCAGCTTGGGCTGTCCTTTCGGCCAGAAGATGCAGTCGTACTCTCCCCTGCCCACCGTGAAGTCGATCCGCGGCTCGAAGGTGGTGGAGGCCAGGACGCGGGACTTGTCGGGCGGCAGGATGGACACGGAGATGAGCGCCTTTTCCCAGGGGCGGTGCACGGGCCATCCCGAGGGATTGGTCAGGCGGGACTGGAAACGCAGCTTGTAGGGATAGGACGGCTCCGGCAGGCCGGAAACCTCGAAGTCATAGGTGCCGGTGTAACCGAAATCGAACACCGGAAGCCTGGTCATGCTGGCGCGGAGGCCCAGGACCGCCGGGGACTCCCGCACCTCGGCCTCTCCGTAGGGGCCGCTCACGGAGGAACAGGAGACGGCGGTGCCCACGATGGCGGGGAAGATCCACCGTGAGAGGAGGGCGCGTGCGCTGGTACTCATGCTACTTGGCTACGCTTCCCGCCCGCCACCGGCTCCGTGCCGGACGATTCGAAATACATCCATCCCCTACCCTGGTAACGTGGGCTTCTCAGTCGAGCGGTTTGATCCGCAGATTCCGGAACCACACTTCCCCGCCGTGATCCTGGAGATGGATGGGGCCGGGCTTGGTAGCAAAACCTTCCTTGTCTTTAAACTTACTTCCCGCCTTGGCCTCCGCCCACTCGGGGGTATCGATGTCGATCTCGACCACTTTCACGCCGTTCAGCCAGTGTTCCAGGTGATTGCCGCGCGCGACAACCCGCGACTGGTTGAACTCTCCCACCGGTTTCAGCACTTTTCCGGTGGGCGCCTTGATCTCATAGAGAGAGGCGGTCACGCCTTTTTCCTTCCCACCGGCGTGTCCGCCTTCATCGTCCAGAATCTGATACTCCGGACCGATCCCGCCAGAATAGCGGTACTTCAGGCCGCTGTTGGTTCCCGGGGCGACTTTCCACTCGAACTCCAGTTCGAAGTTCAGGAAGTCCTGCGTGGAATTCAGGTTGGCGCCCTTGCCCGTCCAATGGATACAGCCGTCCTGGACTTCCCAGTTTTCGATGGTGTCCGTCTTGTCGGCGGTCCAGCCTTTCAGGGTCTTTCCGTCAAAGAGAGAGATCCAGCCCTCCTCTCCCCGGGCCAGAGGAGACACCAGGGCAAGGGCAATGGCCGGAAGGAGGAGGAGCGCACGAAACGCCAGGGAATTTTTGGAGGTCATGGCAGCGACGATAGACGAGCGGAAAAGATTTGTCACTTCCCGCGAACGCGGCTGAGCCTGCCGTCCCCATCCCTCCTCTCTCTTCCGCCGGCAGGCCTAACGGCAAACTCAGGCGGCGGCGGACCGGGTATCCAGCACCTCGCGCACGGCTTCGGCCATGGCGTCCAGGTTGTATGGCTTCTGGACGAAACCGTCCGGCCGCGAGCCAGTCTCTTCCTGGAAGGCATTCAGGTCCACCAGGTAACCGCTGCAGATCAGGACCCGGATGTCGGGATTCTTCTCCCTTAGGATGCGGAAGGTCTCTTTACCCGACAGGTTCGGCATGGTGAGGTCCAGCATGACGAGGTCGATGATGGATGGCGCCCGATTGTATATCTGGAGCGCTTCATTTCCATCTCCAGCGGTCAGCACCTTGTACCCCAGGCGCGTCAGCAGGCTTTCGGCGACGTTCCGGACAATGACTTCGTCATCCACCAGGAGAACGGTTTCATGACATTCCGACTGGGCCATGACGGTCTTTTTCTCCTCCTTCGGCTGCGGCAGGGCCATGCTGCGGCGGGGCAGGAAGATCCTGAACTCCGTGCCTTTGCCGGGCTCGGACTCGCACTCGATCCAGCCGTCCAACTGCCGCACGATGCCGTAAGAGGTCGCCAGCCCCAGACCGGTGCCTTTGCCCTGTTCCTTGGTGGTAAAGAAGGGCTCGAAAATCTTGGCCTTCACTTCGGCGGACATGCCCGCGCCGGTGTCGATGACGGACACGCACAGGTAGTCGCCCATCTTGCCTTCGGCCAGGGTGCGGGCCTTGGTTTCGTCGATGGTGATGTTCCGGGTCCGCAGCGTGATCCTGCCTCCCATGGGCATGGCGTCCTTCGCGTTGACACACATGTTCATGACCACCTGTTCGAGCTGGTTGGGATCCACCACGACCGTGAACGGTTCGGGATCCAGGTCGAGTTCGAGCCGGACTTTCGGATCGATGGTGGCTTCGAGGAGGTCGGTAGCCTGCTCCAGGACCAGGTTGGCATTGCAGGGTTCCAGGCGCAGGTGAGACCGCCGGGAGAAACCGAGCAGCTGCTTGATGAGTTCGGCGGCCCGCTGGCCAGCCTGGGCGGCCAGTCTCAGGTAGCGTCTCTGCGCGTCGGACTGGGCGCCTTCCAGGTCCATTTCCACCAGGGCCAGGTTCCCCATGATGCCGGTTAGGAGGTTATTGAAGTCATGCGCCACGCCGCCGGCCAGTTGGCCCACGGCCTCCATCTTCTGAGCATGGCGGAGGTTCTCTTCCAGCGCCCGGCGTTCCGTCAGATCCCGGAACATCCAGATGCGGCCCACCATTTCCCCGCCCGGGGTAATGACCGGCGCGTCGTAGACGGAAAGGTTCCGCGACTTGGGAGACAGAATGTCGAACTCGAGCTCGGACATGGAGACATCCCCGGAGTGGATCTTCCGGCCGAACACTTCATCGCACTCGTCGTCACTGACAAAGCAGTGGCTGACCCGCTCCACCAGGTAGTCCAGGCTGACGCCGCGGGCATCTCGCTCCTCCAGGCCGAAGTATTCCTGGAAGAGCTGGTTGGCCGCGATCACCCGGCGGTTTCCGCCCACGATCAAGACGCCATCCCGCGACGACTCGAAAGACGCGCGCAGTTGGGCGGTGGTTCTTTCCAGTTCCTTCTGAGAGCGGCGCAGGCTTTCGGTCCGGGCCGTCACCAGGTTTTCCAGTTCCGAACGGTGCTGGGAAAGCTCCGCCGCCATCTGGTTGAACGACCGGGCCAGCTTGCGCATTTCCACCGGCCCGCTGATCGGCAACCGCGCGGTCATCTGACCGGCCGCCAGAGCCTGGGACGCCGCGCTGGCCCGTTCGATGGGCGAGGCAAAAACCTTGGAGGTCACGAAGGTCAGGATCAACGCCAGGCCCATGGTCAGCGAGATGGTGAGCAGCAGAAGCAGCCGCGTCTGATCCAGAAAGGCATTCACCTCCTCCAGAGGCTTGAAGGCAATCAAGGTCCACGCGGACCCCACCATGGTCTCCTGGTCGGAGAGGATCTCCGAGGTGTAGATGTAGCCCATGCCGGCCGGGTTAAAGTACTCCCCCGCGCCGTTTTCCTGCCAGTGGTCTATGGGATAACGGTCGTCAAACTTCTGAAAGAGCGACTTCTCATCCGGACCGCTGATGATGTTCCCCCACTTGTCGAGCATGATGGTAAACCCATTCTGCCCGATTTGTGAATTACCCAACACCCCGAGCACCCGGTCGAAAGACAGACGGGCTTTGATGACGCCGCTTCCCGGCTTGTCGTCCACCAGCATGGGAAGATAGACCGTGAGATAAAGCCCGTTCTGCCCCAGGATGATCTTGGGCGGAGAAATAGAGGTACGCCCCGCCAGCGCCTGCTTGAACGAAGCCGAGTAGTCTTTATAGAGCGGCTCGCTCACTTCCGCGTCAGAGGTAACACAGATGAGGTACCCATCCGCGTCATACACGCTGATGTCCAGAAAGCGGTCGTAAACGGATACCAGGCGCTGCATTTCCTCCCGGACGGCGGAAACGTTGTCTTTGTAGTTCGTAAAGAACGGATTGTTCGTCAGCGACCTGAGGTCCGTGGCGGCCGACTCCATGGAAGCCGCCACCTGGTTCGCCAACTCGTGATTGATCTCCGAAAGGCTTTCTTCCTGAGACTTGAGGTGCGAGGATTCAATGATCGTCCTCGTCAGTACGAAGACAATCGCGATCGGAAGCAGACCCGATATAACGATCGCTAAGAGCAGTCTGTTCCTGATCGAATTCATCCAAAGAGATCAGCTTGGAATCTAGGGAAACTGCCCCGCCGATGAATTTGAAGCCCCCGCGGGACCGCCACTCCGTGCCGTCCTTTGAAGCTCAGAGACCCATCGGATCCGATCGTTCTTGTCCGCATACTGTGTGCTGACGGAGGCGAGTGGTACGCCGCTACGTGTTTGAGTTCCCCAGGTTGTGTGATTTGCCCTCTCTTCCCGGCAGGCGGCTACTTGGCCGCCTGCGCCTGCTGGGCGCGGTCCTCATCCAGGATCTGCTTCATTCCGAGGTTGATGATGCGGCTTCTCACCGGATCGAACCACTTGATGAACTGGCATTTTTCCAGGATGTCCGCCGGCGGGTAGATCCGTTCGTCAGAAATCAGTTCTTCGTTCAGCAGGGGCAGCGCGGCCTTGTTGGCGGTGGCGTACCAGAGGTAGTTGGAGTTTTCCGCCGCGACTTCCGCTTTGGCCATGAAGTCCAGAAACGCGTGGGCTTCCTCGCGGTTCTGAGATTCCCGGGTAAAGACAAAGCTGTCCACCCAGAGCGGCGCGCCCTCCCGGGGAATGAAGTAGTCGATGTTCTCGTCGTCGGCGGCGATGATGGCGGCGTCTCCGCTGTAGGCGACGAAGATCCAGCACTCGCCTTCCTGAATGAGGTGGCGGGCGGAAATGATGTCGTCATAGGTGGCGTCCAGATCGCGAACCTGAGTCAGCAGTTTTTCCGTCGCCGCGTTCAGGTGTTCCGGATCGCTCGTATTCATGGGCAGTCCCATGGCGAGCAAAGCCAGGCTGTAGGTGTCGTTCTCTTCATTGAGCATGACCACGTGCCCCTTCACGTCTTCATTCCAGAGAACGTTCCAGGATCTTTCCGGCGAATCGATCTTGTCAGAGCGGTAGGCAAGCAGCGTCGTGCCCCACATATAGGGAACGGAATGCTTGTTCCCGGGATCGAAATCGAGGTCCAGGTAGCGGGAGTCCAGATTCTCGAAGTGAGGAATCTTGGCCTTGTTCAGTTCCCCCACCAGTTGCAACTGGCGCAACTCCATGACCGACCCGCCGTCCGTTACCACCAGGTCGTAGGCATCCGGAGAGGACTGCACCAGGGCCTTCATTTCCAGGGTGCTTTCGTAGTGTTCGAACTGAACCAGAATGCCGGTCTCCTTCTCGAACTGTTCGATGACTTCGGGAGCGAAATATTCTTCCCATGTAAGAACAACGACCTTGCGTTGTTCCGCGGGCGCCACGGCTTCCTCCGGCTCCTTCTTGGGCACCGGGTCAACCTGAGCTGACTGGTCGCAGGAGGCCAGAAACACAAGCGCAAACTGCGCTACGAGCACGGTCCAAAAACGAACCGGTGAGATGGTTTGAGCTTTGTTCTTCATGATTTCAAACACGCATTCCGGTTATAAATACCATAAATACTAAATTAATCAAACATTTAATGCTCAGCGATGTCTCGCTGTCCCTGAAGAAAAAGGACTCCGGGCTCGTCTCCACAGAAAGAGGGACGGCCCCTGGAGCGGCGCAGTTTCCAATTAATTAAGCGATCTGAAGCTTCAGGAGCCGATTTAAGGTCAAAAAACGGCTAAAACTGCACAATTTCTTCTCAATATTGAGAAGAAATCATAATACTTCTTGCTTTTACGGCTCAATTCTGATATTTAAGACATTCAAGCATGATGCCTCAGGTTTACGCGATCTTAGTAACCATCGTCCTTTGCGTGGTGGGTGTGGTGGGTGACTACTTCCTGAAGATCGCCAGTGAGGCCTCCAATCCCCTGGCCACCCGCCATTTCTACATTGGATTTCTTGTCTACTCGTCCACCGCGTTTGGCTGGGTCTTCGTCATGCAGCACCTGAAGCTCGCCTACATCGGCGTGTTCTACAGCCTCTCCTTCGTGCTGCTGCTGGCCCTGACCGGCTGGATCTTCTTTAAGGAGACCTTGAGACCCATGGAGATGGTCGGGGTCGGCATGGCCATCTGTTCCCTGCTCCTCCTCTCCAGAATCGCCGCGGAGTAACTAAACCGATGAACAACAAGGTAGCCGTCAGATCCAGCAAGTTCGGGAAAGGGTTGTTTGCCCAACGGCCGGTGAAGGCGGGCGAGCTAATCTGCTTCGTGAACGGCAAGTACGTGACCTACCAGGAAAACGCGCTGCTGGAGCACGGCGGCACTTACTCCATCCAGATCGATACCAGCGCCTACCTGGACCCCAGCCCGCCGACCCGCTTTCTAAACCACTCCTGCCAGCCCAATGCCGGGGTGACGGGAGATCTCCGGCTCATCGCCATCAAGGACATCCAGCCCGGAGACGAAATTTGCTTCGACTACTCCACCTGCATGCTGGAGCGAGAATGGACTCTGGCCTGCGACTGCAATGCCCCCAAGTGCCGGGGCGAGATCGCTGACTTCGATCAACTGCCCGCCAGTCTCCAAAAATACTACATCGATTTGGGCGTGGTTCAGGACTTCATCCTCCGGGAACTGTTCGGGTCGGAACACCGGGCCGTGGCCTGAAGGCTGGAACCACCCAAGATGGCCGTTTCTCACCCACACCCGATTCCACACCTCAGCCGCCTCTTCCGAACAGGGTCCAGCAACCTTTGGAATCTTCACAAAAACCCAACAATACCACACCGGCTATACTGGTAAAAATATTCGTATCTGGGTTACCTCCAATATCTTACTGATTCCTACCATTTAGCGTACCCAGCCGGAAGCACCAACTCGTATCCAGACCAATCCAACTGAGAAGTGAATCGGAAAGTCTACATAGCCGACTCCAAGATAGGCAAAGGAGTCTTTGCCCGGGAAGACATCCGGAAAGGAGAGCCCATCTTCTTCCTGACGGGGAAGTACCTTACTTACGACGAAGTCCTCAAACTTCCCGGCCTCGGCCACCGGACCATCCAGGTGGACCGCCACGCCTACATCAGCCCGCTTTTTCCGGCCACCTACATCAATCACAATTGCGATCCGAACGCGGGGATTCGCGACGACCTTTGCTTCATCGCCCTGCGGGACATTCCGGCGGACACGGAGGTCTGCTTCGACTACTCCACCTCCATGCTGGAGCGCGACTGGACGATGAAATGCGGCTGCGGGTCCCCGAACTGCCGCAAAGTCATCACGGATTTCGACCATCTTCCCAAAGACCTGCAGCGCAAATACATCGATCTGGGAGTCGTTCAGCAGTTCATCTTGCGGGAGATCTTCAGCACGGACAACCGGGCCGTGGCCTGACCGGCATTGGCGCGGTCATTTTTCTCCCACCAACGAAGATTGGCCCATTGACGGGCCGGATGGGACGGCTCAGATTCGGGCGTATTTCACCCCTAGCTCTCCATCAGTGTCATTGACCGAACATCCCTCCCCCGTCACGACTGGTGACTGGAATTCTCAAACCGCCGCCGATGCCTTCAACGTTCAGGGATGGAGCGGAGGTTTCTTTGGAATTTCCGATTCCGGCGAGATCCTGGTATACCTCCAGGAAGAAGTTACCGATCCCCCCAAGGCCTTCAGCCTGCCCCACATCGTGGAGCAGCTCCGGGCGCGCGGCCTGGAAGATCCCTTGCTGCTCCGGTTCCCCTCCATCCTGGAGTCGCGCATTCGCGGACTGCATGAGGGGTTCCGCAATGCCTTTGAGAAGACCAATTATAAAGGGGAATACCGCGGCGTCTTCCCGATCAAGGTCAACCAGCAGCAGCGGGTGATCGAGGAGGTCACGATTTTCGGATCTCAGTTCCATTTCGGCCTGGAAGCCGGCAGCAAGCCGGAACTGATGGCGGCCATCGCCTACCTGAAGGACCCGAACGCGCTGATCGTCTGCAACGGTTACAAAGACCGGCAGTTTGTGGACCTTGCGCTGCTGGCCCGGAAGATGGGGCTGAACGTAATCATCGTAATCGAAACGGCGCACGAACTACAGATCGTGTTCGACCGGGCCAAGGCCCTGAACGTGGAGGCTTCCGTGGGCATCCGCGTGAAGCTGACTTCCGAGGGCGAAGGCTACTGGGCCAAGTCCGGCGGAGAACACAGCCCCTTTGGCCTGACCTACGCCCAGCTGTTCGAAACCCTGGAACGTCTCCGTTCCGAGGACAAGCTGCATTGGTTGAACATGCTGCACTGCCACCAGGGCTCCCAGATTCCCAACCTGGAAACCATCGAGTCCGCCACGCGGGAAGCGGCCCGGATCTTTGTGGAACTCCAGAAAGAAGGCGCCTCCATGCGCTACCTGAACCTGGGCGGCGGCCTGGCGGTGGACTACATGGGAACCTGTAACTCGGGCAGTCACCACAGCGCGGCCTATTCGCTGAACGACTACAGTTTGAAAGTCACCCAGGTGGTGCAGGAAGTGGCCCGCGAAGCGGGCGTGGAAGAACCGACCATCGTGACTGAGTCCGGCCGGGCGACCACGGCGCACTACTCCGTGCTGATCATCAAACTGATCGACGTGGACCGCTTCGAAGAAGTCTTTTCCGACCACGGCCCGAACGGCACGGCGGACTCGGCCAATCCCGAGATCGAGCTGCTGCGGCAGATCGCGGCGGGCAAGTCAGGCCTAAAGCCGGAAGAAGCGACTCTGGAAGCGGCCAAAGCGCGCTCCCGGCACCGGGAACGGTTCATCCAGGGCGAGATCAGCCTGAAGGACCAGGCCGGGATCGAGAAACTGTATTGGCAGGCGGTGACCTCCGTGTACCGGAATCTGGACCCCGCCGAAACGTCACCGGACTTCCTGGAGCCCCTGGAGAGGCAGTTGGCCGACCAGTGCTACGGAAACTTCAGTATCTTCCAGTCCCTGGCGGACTCCTGGGCCATCGACCAGATCTTCCCCGTGCTGCCGATCCAGCGGCTGAACGAGCCCCTCACCCGCTACGGCGTGGTGCACGACCTGACCTGCGACTGCGACGGAATGATCAAGCACTACCCCTACGACGGCGCGATCCGGGGGAACCTGCCGCTGCATTCCATTTCCAAGAACGAGGACTACTACCTGGGCGCGTTCCTGGTGGGCGCCTACCAGGAGACCCTGAGTGATTTGCACAACTTGTTTGGGGATGCCAACGCCATCAGCGTGGAAGTGGTGGACGGCAAACTGGAGTTTACCAGCGAGGTCGAAGGCGACACCGTGGCGGACGTGCTGTCCTACGTGGAGCACGACCCCAAGCAACTGATCCGCGACTTCCGCCGCCTGGCGGAAGCGGCCGTGAATGAAGGCCGCGTCAGCCCGGCGGAACGCAAGCGGGCGCTGGACGCCTACAAGGCGGGCATGGCTTCCTATACTTACATTTCTTCCTAACAACAACACCAAGCGCACACATCGTCTCATGGGCACGGTCTCCGATTTCATCCAACACCACTACCGCCACTTCAACGCCGCCTCCCTGGTGGACGCGGCGAAAGGCTACGAAAAGATCCTGGACGACGGCGGGAAGATGCTGGTCACCCTGGCCGGCGCGATGAGCACGGCGGAGCTGGGCCTGTCCCTGGCGGAAATGATCCGGCAGGACAAGGTGCACGGCATCTGCTGCACGGGCGCGAACCTGGAGGAAGACGTTTTCAACCTGGTGGCGCACGATCACTACGAGCGCATCCCCCACTACCGCGACTTGACGCCGGGTGACGAACAGGCCCTGCTGGACCGGCACCTGAACCGGGTGACGGATACCTGCATTCCAGAAGAGGAAGCGATGCGCCGCATCGAGTCCGTCATCCTGGAAGAATGGATGGCGGCGGATAAAGCGGGCGAGCAGTACCTGCCCCACGAATATTTCTACGCCATCCTGCGGAAAGGCGGCCTGAAGGAAAGCTACCAGATCGATCCCAAGAACAGTTGGCTCATTGCCGCCATGGAGAAGAATCTGCCGATGTTCGTTCCCGGTTGGGAGGACAGCACCCTGGGTAACATGTACGCGGGCCATTGCATCAGCGGAGACATCAAGGAAGTCCACACCATCAAGAGCGGGATCAACTACATGATCCGCCTGGCGGAATGGTACACCGAAGTGACCGCTTCCCAGCCCCTGGGCTTCTTCCAGATCGGCGGCGGCATCGCGGGCGACTTCCCCATCTGCGTGGTGCCGATGCTGCACCAGGACCTGCAACGGCCAGAAGTGCCGCTGTGGTCTTACTTCTGCCAGATCAGCGACTCCACCACCAGCTACGGCTCCTACTCCGGCGCCGTGCCGAATGAAAAAATCACCTGGGGCAAGCTGGGCATGGACACGCCGAAGTTCGTCATCGAGTCGGACGCCACCATCGTGGCGCCGCTGATTTTCGCCTACTTGTTAGGCTGGTAAGTCCGGCGCGCGCCGGTTTTTCAGGCCGGCAGTTTGGGCACCTGCTGGGTCAGGCAGTGGATGGCGCCCTGCCCGTAGATGATCGAGCGGCAGTCCACCGGCACCACTTTCCTGTCGGGATACATTTCCGCGAGGATCTTCGCGGCGCGTTCTTCTATGCGGAGATACTCCGGGTCTTCCGCTTCTCCCTTGGTGTAGAAAGCGGGCATCAGGATTTTCTCGTTCAGGATGTAGAAGTTCGCGTAGCCCAGGGGCAGCGCGGTTTTCCAGGTGTCGCAGAAGACCCGCTCCTGGGGCATGGGCAGGCGGACGACTTCCAGCGCTTTGCCGGTTTCGTCGGCCGAGTTTTCCAGTTCCAGGATGTTCAAGTCCAGGTAACGATGATTCTCGCCTTCGCCGCTTTCGTCGCAGGCGGCGATGACCACGTTCCGGCCCGCGAAGCGTGTGGTGACGTCC
The DNA here is from genome assembly GCA_030427505.1 of Verrucomicrobiia bacterium. Taxonomy (GTDB): domain Bacteria; phylum Verrucomicrobiota; class Verrucomicrobiia; order Verrucomicrobiales; family DEV007; genus JAUICH01. The sequence goes on along the minus strand of JAUICH010000007.1, from coordinate 231,041 downwards.
ACATGCGCGTCGGTGTCGTCTCCTTCCACATGGGCGCCGTCCACCCAGATGACGTTCGTCACGTTCAGGTATTCCTTGAGCAACCGCGTGGCCTCCTCTTCCGTCAGGCCCGGATTCCGGTTCTCGTTCAGGATGCAGCTGCGCGAGGTGATGAGAGAGCCCGTGCCGTTGACTTCGACGGAGCCGCCTTCAAACACGACGCCCGCCGGAAAGGGCTGAGCCCCCACGGCGCGGGTCATCCAACCCGCCGCCCGGTTGTCCAGCCAGTAGGGCGGGTACTTGCCGCCCCAGCCGTTGTAAACCCAATCCACCGCGCCCAGCTCCGCGCCGCCACCATCTTTGCTTTCCGGCTTAACTAAAAAGGTAGGCCCGTGATCGCGGCACCAGGGTTCCCGGGTGGGAATGAGGAAGAAGCGCGTCCGTTCCAGCGCGGACTGGCTGAGGTTCGACTCCACGAAGTCCCGCTCCTCATCCGAGCGGACGTTCAGGTAAACGCTTTCGACTTCGGCGATCTCTTCGATCAGCCGCAGGAAGGCGGGGCGAACCTCTTCCAGCATGTGGGAATAGGATTCCCCGGTCAGGTTCGGCCAAGAGAGCCAGGTGGCTTCTTGGGGTTCCCATTCCGCGGGGGCGCGAAACCCCAGGGCCCGGGGACTGTAGGGCCCGGAATCGAGTTGAGGTGTCTGGCTCATTCCGCGCTGCCGCCCCACCGTTTCGTCAGCCCCTGATAGGCGTCGATCCGGCGGTCGCGGAAGAAGGGCCACATGACCCGCTGTTTCTCAATGTCGCCAAAGTCCACGTCCACGATCAGCACCTCTTCATCAGAGACACTGGCCTTGGCGATGATCTCGCCGGCGGGGTTGGCCACGAAACTCTGGCCCCAGAACTCGATGCCCTCGCCGCTGGCGTCCTGCTCCAGGCCGACGCGGTTGACCGCCACGACGAAGCAGCCGTTGGCGATGGCGTGGCTGCGCTGGATGGTTTCCCAAGCATTGTGCTGGGCGGGGCCGAGCCCTTTCTCTTTATCCGAAGGCAGCCAGCCAATGGCGGTGGGATAGAACAAGGCGTTCGCGCCCTGGAGCGCGGTCATCCGCGCCGCTTCCGGGAACCATTGGTCCCAGCAGATGCAGACGCCGATGCGCCCGGCGGGAATCTCCCAGGACTTGAAGCCCCCGTCTCCGGGCGTGAAATAGAACTTCTCGTAGAACTGCGGGTCGTCCGGGATGTGCATTTTCCGGTACACGCCCGCGACCTTTCCATCCGGGTGAATGATGGCGGCCGAATTGAAAAACACGCCTGGCGCGGCCCGTTCGAACAGGGGCGCCACGATGGTCAGCTTCTTGTCCTTGGCGATTTGACCGAGCCGTTCCGTGGCGGGGCCCGGAATGGACTGCGCCAGTGAAAATCGCTCGAAATCCTCCTCCTGACAGAAGTAGAGCGTATTAAAAAGTTCCTGAAGGCAAATCAGGTCCGCGCCTTTTTCCGCTGCTTCAAGAATAAAGCCAACCGCCTTTTCCAAGTTCGCGACCGGGTCGGCGACACAGCTCATCTGCACCAGTCCGAGGCGGGCTTTTCCTGCGTTCTCCATGAGTGACATACGCGGCCATCTTAGGACGGCTTCCCTCAGTCCGCCATGGATTTATCCGTCTTCCCGGCCTTAAAGTGAAGGGGGCGCCCCCGCCCCCTCGAACCCCTTAAACCCCTTCCCCGTCATGCCCCCAGCGGACGAAACCCACGGCACCGACCACCCAGGTCCGGCTCACCCGGAACGGATCGAACGGCTATCGGCCTGGTCCCCTCTGTATGCGAATCTACTGAAACAGAACCCGGCCCTGGCGGACTGGCTGGAGTCCGCAGAAGGAGCGCCAGACCGGGCCTACACCCGGCGGGACTTCCAGTCCGCCTGGGCGAGCGACTTTTCCAGCGGTACCACTCCGGCGGAGCCCGCCGCCCTGGCCAAGGTGCTGCGGCGCTTTCGCCGGCGGATGTCCCTCCGCATTGCCTACCGGGACCTGAACGGACTCTCCACCGTCCCCGAGTCACTCAGCGAGCTGTCGTTGCTGGCGGAGTTCTGCCTGGAAACCCTCCTGCGGAGTTGCCAGGGCTATTGGGAAAACAAGATGGGCCTCCCCTGGGACGAGGAAGGGGAACGCCCCGCCCGCCTCTGCGTGCTGGCCTTGGGGAAGTTCGGCGGGGGCGAACTGAACTTCTGCTCGGACATCGACCTGATCTTCTTTTTCGATGGCGAAGGGCGTTGCCGGAAAAACGGCCAGGAAACAGGCCGGACGAACCAGGAGTGTTTCGTCCGGGTGTGCCAGGAACTGACGGCCCGGCTCCAGGAACGGGACGAGCACGGCTTTCTCTACAATGCGGATCTCCGCCTGCGGCCCCAAGGAGATTCGGGTCCGCTGGTGCCTTCGCTGCAAGGCTTGGAGAACTATTATTACGTGTCCGGCCAGGTCTGGGAACGGCTGGCATTGATCAAGGCGCGGGCCGTGGCGGGCGACCTGGGCCTGGGGGACGAGCTTTTCGAACGCATCAATCCCTTCCGCTACCCCCGTCATCCCCCACCCTTCCTGCTGGAAGGCATCGCGGGCGTGAAGATCCGGATCGAAAAGGAAGTCGTCGGCCAGAACGCGCTGCGAGATCACTTGAAATCCGGCTACGGCGGCATCCGGGAGATCGAGTTTTTCGTCCAGGCGCTGCAAATGATCAATGGCGGAAAGAACCCCTTCGTTCACACGCCCAACACCCTGTCGGCCATCGATCAGTTGGAGCGCTATCAATTGCTGGGCAACGAGCAAGCCAGTTTTTTACGCAGATCCTACCTGAGCCTCCGGCGGCTGGAAAACCAGCTTCAGATGCGGCGGGAGCAGCAGACCCACGTCCTGCCACCGGATTCTGACAAGAAGGCTTGGGAACTGTGGGCCCGGATCTGGGGCCACGGCGAGCCCGGTAACTTGCGGGCCTGGCTGGACGAGCTGCGGGAGGGCGTCCGCCGGAACTACGAGGAGCTTTTTAAAGAAAGCGACACCGAGCGGCAGATTCAGGACTGGACCCTGCTGCTGACCGGTCAGAACGCCAGCGAAGCCATTCACCAGTCCCTCGAACGCTGGTTTGGCGGAGAGGCTACCGGGAAGGCTCCCGATGCCTTGCGGAACTTCGTGCTGGGTGATCGGCGGGGCATCCTGTCCCGCGAGCAAGTCACCCTGTTCCTGAACCTTTCCCAGTCCTTTGACGAGTTGCTCCCGGAGTTGGCGACGCCTCTCGAAACGCTGGAGAAAGTGGCGCAGTTCGGAAAAGCCTACGGCGCGCCCCGGCAGTTCTTCAAAACCTGCGCGGACAATCCCCGGATGTTCCGCTCCCTCACCCTCCTGTTCGACCGCAGCGACTTCGTTTTCCAACTGCTGCGGCACCGCCCTGAGATCATCGAGGAAGTGCTGGGCCCGCGTTTCGAAACCGACAAGAGCGTGGCGGAGCACCTGAACGAGATCGCGCTGCTGCCGCAGTCGGACGAAGCGTTTCCCGGCTGGCTCTGGCTGTATGTGAAGGCGGAGCAGGTGCGGCTGACGGTCCGGGACCTGCTGAGCGGCGCCGCGGGCCGCGAGCGGTGCCGGGGACAGGAACTGGGCCGGCTGGCGGACGCCGCCGTCATCGCCAGCCTGCGGCACCTGGGGCTGGAGGACCGCCTGTGCGTGGTGGCGCTGGGCAAGTTCGGCAGCGGCGAACTGACCTTTGGCTCGGACCTGGACCTGATCGTCCTGGGCGAGACCGCCACGGACCCCGGCCTGACCCGTCACGTCACCCAGTGGACGAAGCTGCTCGGCCACGGCGGTCCCCTGGGCCGCACCTACGAGGTGGACCTGCGGCTGCGGCCCCACGGTCAGGACGGCCCCTTGATCGTCACGCCCCATTCGCTGAGGGCCTATTTCTCCGGCGGCGGCGCGCGGTTTTGGGAGCGCATGGCGCAAACCCGTTCGCGCCTGGTGACGGGCCCGGCCCCGCTGCGCGAGGCCTTCGAGTCCTTTCGCGAGGAGCGGATCTTCAACGCTCCGGTGTCGGAAGAAGACCTGGCGGAGATCGGCCGGATGCGGCAACGGATCGAGACCGAAAAGGGTAAGGTCACGCCCCCGGAACGCGCCTTCAAGGCGGGGCGCGGCGGACTGGTGGACCTGGAATTTCTGGCGCAGCGCTACCAGCTCACCCATGGCGCTCAACATTCCGAACTGCGCCACGGCACTACCCGGGAACTCCTGGAGCGGCTGGGCGAGCTGGAGATCCTGCCCCGGGAAGCCGTGGCGGACTTATCCGGCTGCCACCGCTTTCTCCGCGACGTGGAGCACACCCTGCGCCGCTACCGGAACACCAGCGCTTCCGTCCTGGACCCGGCACTCTACGGCCGCCTGGCCGTGTGGCTGGGCGAACCGGATGCCGGGGCCTTCGCGGAACGCCTGCGCGCCGTCATGGACACCACCCGCCGCCTCGTCCGGCAGTGGATCGAGGTTCCGGAATTTCCTGACTGATCCCCCCAGAACCCGCCTCGCGCCGGGGCGGCCCTTTGAAACAGGGCTTTCGTTTGACAGCCCCATCAGGCTTGCCCCAGAATTTAGACACGCTGGGCAAACAAAACCCCACAAAGCAAACCCATGACACCCAAAGAAGTAATCACCCTCTCGGAAGAGAAAAACGTCAAGTCCGTGGACTTTAAGTTCTGCGACATCCACGGACGCTGGCAACATTTCACCGTGCCGATCACCGAACTGAACGAGGACATTTTCTCGGAAGGTCTGGGATTTGACGGCTCCTCCATCCGCGGCTGGCAGGGCATCGAAGCCTCCGACATGCTTGTGATGCCGGATCCCGCCACGGCCATCATCGATCCCTTCATCGAGCTGCCAACCCTCAGCATGGTGTGCGACGTGGAAGATCCGCTCTCCCGCGAGCCCTACCCACGCTCCCCCCGCGGCATCGCGAAAAAGGCGGAGGACTACCTGAAGTCCACCGGCATTGGCGACACGGCTTACTTCGGTCCGGAAGCAGAGTTCTTCATCTTTGACGATGTGCGCTACGACACGTCCGCGAACACCAGCTATCACTTCGTGGACTCCATGGAGGCCATCTGGAACACGGGCGCGGAAGAAGAGCCGAACCTGGGTTATAAGATCCCGCACAAGGAAGGCTACCTGCCGGTGGCGCCAATGGATCAGTTCCAGGACCTGCGCAATGAGATGGTGGAAGTGATGCGCGCCTGCGGCATTGAAGTGGAGCGCCAGCACCACGAAGTGGCCACCGCCGGCCAGGCGGAGATCGACCTGCGCTTCGACTCCCTGCTGCGCATGGCGGACAAGATGTGCCTCTACAAGTACATCGTGAAGAACGTCGCCTTCCGCGCCGGGCACTCCGCCACCTTTATGCCTAAGCCGCTGTTCATGGACAACGGCTCCGGCATGCACACGCACTCCTCCATCTGGAAAGACGGTAGCCCGACCTTCGCGGGCGATCTCTACGCCGGCCTGTCCCAGGAGGGTCTGTGGTACATCGGCGGCATCCTGGCTCACGCCCCGGCCCTGTGCGCCATTACGAACCCCATCAACAACAGCTACAAGCGTCTGGTGCCTGGCTTCGAGGCGCCGGTCATCCTGGCTTACTCCGCCCGGAACCGTTCGGCCATCTGCCGTATCCCGACCTACAGCCCGAGCCCGAAAGCCAAGCGCGTGGAGTTCCGCTGCCCCGACCCGGCCGCGAACCCCTACCTGGCCTTCTCCGCCCTGCTCATGGCGGGCTTGGACGGCATCGAAAACCAGATCGACCCGGGCGAGGCCATCGACAAGAATCTCTACGATCTGCCGGCGGAGGAAGCCGCGAACCTGAAGACGGTTCCGGAATCCCTGAAGGGCGCCTGCGAAGCGCTCGCCGCGGATCACGAGTTCCTGCTCAAGGGCGACGTGTTCACCAAGGACTTCGTCGACAACTACATCGACCTGAAGATGGGCGAGTACGACGAGATCCGCCTGCGGACGCACCCGCACGAGTTCGTGATGTATTACGACATCTAATCCAAGGACACGCTGGAGAAAATCCAGCTCCGTGGTTAGTTTCCCCTAACTCTCAAAGGGCCGGTTGCCGATTGGGGCAGCCGGCCCTTTTTGTTTTTGCCTCCCCGGGGAGCGCGGCCTTTTGTTTGAGTCATACAAATGGGCTACCGTTTCGCCGGGAAGGGATCTCCACCGGTAGCGAAGCGAAGCTTTCTTGGAGTGGGACGATCCTTCCTGAACTTCACCCACAAGTCGCATAACTCTATAAGGAAGCCCAACCGAGTCGAAACTGTCCGCGGAATCCCATTTTTTCCGGGGAAGCGCAGCTTCTTTGAAAACTGCCAGTCAGGCTCGGACCTCCAATCGGAATCGGCGCTTTGCGGCAGGCAGCCGGGGGCGAGGTAGGGAGAACCGCCGTCCGCTTCCCTCAACTTCGTCCCGATACCCGCGACCGCTCCTGACTTTTCGCCCCTTCCGGATGGTCTGAACCGGCTGATCCTCAGAGGGCTGCAAGCCCTTGTCGCGCAAGGCCCAGGCCTTCAGGCCTGGGTAACGCTCCTCTTAAGAAAAAGCGGCCCGTAGGGTCGCGCGCGGGCCTTCGCTATCCCAGATCCCGTTCGTTTCGCCCTGACTACAAGCGGAGGCGGCAAACAAATCCGTAGGCTCGCTAGCGGACTTTCAGCCCGCTATTCCAAGGGGGCATTGTTCCCAGGCCTGAAGGCCTGGGCTTTGTGCTCTCGGGCCTTCAGCCCTTGGGTGTCAGCCGGGTCTGACGGCACGGATGACAAAGGATTTTCCTAAATCTTCAAAAACGCTCCGGCGAAATGAGATCCGGGGTATTGATGACTTATGGGTAAAGATCAGGAAGGTTCGCCGCACTGATAGGTAGTCCGGAGTGATTCAAAAGGCCGGGAAGAAGCCTCATAGAAACAGGCACGCCCCGGCGGGGCCCCGGGCTGAACCGGTAAATCTTACCGTCTTCGCCAACGAAGAACCGGAAAAACTTCCGGAAATACGCAGTCTCTCCTATTTGGGTAAAATCCATAACTCATTGTAAATAAACAGATTAAATCCATAAGAAACAGGTTGGCATGGGGAATGCCCTTATACGGGGCACAACTTCAATCTCATGCTTCCCGTGAAAACCACCGTTATTCCTCAATCCAAGTTCGTCCGGCATTCCCAGCCAGTTAAGCAACTACGGATCGCTTACCTCATCAGCGAGTACCCGGCTCTGTCTCATACGTTCATCGCGAACGAAATTGCCGAGCTGGAGCAGCGCGGGCACGACATCTTTCGCGTCTCGATCCGCCGTCCGGCCAGCGCGGTGAGCTTTTCCGTGGAGCTCAGCCGGGAAGCGAGCCAGACGCTGTTCCTGCTGGATGCCGTTCCGGCCAGCTTCCTTCCCGCGCTGGCCCGCCTGGCGTTCCGGAACCCGCGCGGGCTGGGCCGCATGCTCCGCATGGCCGCGAAGATCCGCGCGAAAGCCCGGGCTTCCGTGCTCCGGGCCCTGGCTTACTTCGCCGAGGCCGTGGTGCTGCGCGACCGGATGCTGGAAAACGAACTCGACCACGTCCACAACCACTTCGGCAATGCCGCCGCTTTTCCGGCCATGATCGCCGCCGAATCGGGTGACCTGACCTACAGCCTGAGCATCCACGGTCCGGACGTCTTCTACCAGGTGGACCGGGAGATGCTGGCGGAGAAAGTAAGCCGCGCGGCTTTCACCCGCTGCATCAGCGATTTCTGCCGCAGCCAGCTTTGCCTCATTACCGATCCCGCCGTCTGGGACCGCTTCGAGATTGTCCGCTGCGGGGTCGATCCGTCGCGCTTTCACCCGGCGGTCCGCTTTCCCAAAGCCGAACGGAGCGGCACGCCGGAGATTCTCTGCGTCGGCCGGCTGGTGCCCGCCAAGGGGCAACACATCCTGCTCCAGGCCTCGGCCCTGCTCCACCGCCGGGGGCTGGCTCACCAGCTTACTTTCGTTGGGGCGGGACCGGACCAGGACTCCCTCCAGGTGGCCGCCAGCCGGTTTGCCATCTCCGAGCATGTGACCTTCACCGGCGGCCTGCCCCCCAGTGAAGTTCATGCCCGCTTCCAGGGCGCCGATCTCTTTGTCCTCCCCAGCTTCGCCGAGGGCGTTCCGGTCGTCCTGATGGAAGCCATGGCCATGGAGATTCCCGTGATCTCCACCACTATCGCCGGTATTCCGGAGTTGATCGAAGACGGCCGGACGGGGCGTTTGACCGCTCCCGGCTGCGTGGAATCCCTCGCCTGCGCGATCGGTGACTTCCTGGTTCAGCCCGACGAGTGGCAGCCCCTCGCGCGGGCGGGCCGCGAGCGTGTTTTGAAAGACTACCACCAGATCCGAAACGGCGCCGCCATGGTCCGCCTGTTCGAAAAGCGCCTGCCCGCCTGAAACCCAAAACCCACCTGGAACCATGATCATGACCACTCATCCTGTCTTTCACTCTGAAGATTTCACCAGACAGTCCGTTGCCCGGACTCAGGCCGCCGATGTGACCTTCATCGCCTGCGTCGAATCCGGCCCCCTGGAAACCCAGACCGTTCTGATGGCCGAAAGCCTGCGCCGCTGGGGCGGGCGTTTTGCCGAGTGCCCCGTCCTGGCAATCACCCCCCGAAAAGGCGCGCCGCTCCGGCCCGATACCCGCGAAGCCTTCGACCGGCTGGGGGTCGCCTGGATCTCCTTCGACTACCAGCATGAGGCGGATTGGTACGGTCCCATGAACAAGCCGGTCGCTCTCGCTCATGGCGAGGAACTGGCCACCACCGGAACGGTGGTGTGGATGGACTCCGACACCCTGGTCGTTGGCGAGCCCGAACAGTTGGAACTGGGCAGAGACGCGGACTTCGCCGCCATTCCCTCCAGCCGCCGCCTGGATGTGGCCTCGGACGGCAAGAACGAGCACGAACCTTTCTGGCGGGCCATGCTAGAGTGGCACGGGTTCGATCCATCGAGCTACCCCTTCATCCCGGCCCAGACGGGAGAGACAGGCCCCATCCGGATGTACTGGCAGGGCGGCGTTTTTGCCTACCGGAGGTCCTCCGGCCTGGGCGAGACTCATCTCTCCCGCAGCCTCAGCCAGATTCGGAGCCGGATCGCCTCCCGCCACTCCGGGGCTTACTTCTCCGAGCAGACCTCTCTGGCGCTGGCGGTTCACGAAAAGCGCCTGCGCCACCGGGTGCTGCCGGCGTCGCACAACCTGATGATCAATCCCCTGGCCGAAGGGCTTGCGCCCGGTTGGGGAGAGCTACGGCAGGCGCGCATCGTCCACTATTTCGGATCGCTCTGGCCCGACAGCTTTGACGAGTTCGTGGGCCGGTTCAACAGCGTGCGGCCCGATGTCGCCAGTTGGCTCCGCTCGATGGGTCCCCTGGCTGACGGCCGGCCTCTCTTTCGCCGCCTTCATTCCCGGCTCGTCCGCGCCCGCCGCCGGCGAGACGGCAAAGCCTACCTGCGCCAGTGCCAGCAATTCTGAAAGACAACCAAACCACCAACCCAAAACAACAAAGGAAAACCAATACCAAAACCAACTAACCCACCCCACTGACATGAATGCCATGGAAACTCTCGCCCTCTCCACCACGATCGCCCTGACCGTCCCCGCGGCCTACCTGATCGTCCTCTCGATCGCCTCCCTGATGCCGCGCCGGAAAACCGCCCCCCCAAGCGGAGCCGAGCGGCCCAGCATCGCGGTCATCATTCCCGCGCACAATGAGGAAGGGCTTCTCGGAGGCACGCTCGACCGCATCCGGGAAACCGGGTATCCCGAAGACCGCCTGCAAGCTTTTGTCATTGCCGACAACTGCACGGACCGCACCGCCGCCATCGCGCGCGGCCGGGGCGCGCGGGTGACGGAACGTTTCGCCGGTCCGGAGGAGGGACGCGGCAAGCCCTTTGCCCTGAAATGGTTCCTCGAGAACCACCGGGAATCCCTGGAAGGCTACGACGTCATCGCCATCGTCGATGCGGACACGGAGGTCGATCCCGTCTTCTTCGATGCCATTGCGGGCGCCATGACCGACCCGGAGGTCCAGGTGGTCCAGGGCTACTACGGCACCTCCAATGTGGAGGCCAGTTGGCGCGCCGCGCTGAGCGAAGTCGCTCTGTGTGTTTCGCACCACCTCCGCACGCTGGGCCGCAACGCCATCGGATCCACCGCCGGCCTGAAGGGCAATGGCATGGCCTTCCGCAGCGGCGTCCTGCTGAAGAACGGCTGGCCCGCCGAAGCGCTGGATGAGGACCTGGAGCTGAGCCTGATCCTTTTGGAGCAAGGCATCCGCGTTCGCTACCTCCCCGAGGCGCGCATCCGGGCGGAGATGGCCAGCGACGCGGAAGGCGCCACCAAGCAGCGGCTCCGCTGGGAAGGCGGCCGCATCGAGCTGATCTGGAAATATGGCCGCCGCCTGACCCGGATGCTGTTCACCCGCCGGGGTGGTCAAGCCTTTGAGACGATGCTCGACCTCGTGACGCCGCCGCTGGTGGCCTATGTCACGAGTCTCGGCCTGGCCGCGCTGGTGACTGCCGCCTTGGGCCTGTGGCTGCCCGCCGCGATTGCCGCCGGAGCGCTTTGCGCCATGGTCGCCATGACCCTCCAGGCCATGCTGATGCGTGGCGCGCCGAAGCGCTGCTGGCTGTCCCTGCTTGAGTTCCCGAAGTTCGCTCTCTGGAAACTCGCCGTCATCGCCCGCCTGTTCGATCCCCGGACCAAGATCCTCTGGCTGCGCACCACCCGCGACCACGAAGCCGGCATCCAGACCACCCGGACCCCCGCCAGGGGCCGGGCCCGGGCCCGGCTTTCCCTGAAGCGCCTGCTGGACATCGTGGGCAGCTTTTCCGCGCTGGTCCTCCTGACGCCGCTGTTCGCCGTGACCGCCATGCTTATCAAGCTGGAGGACAATGGCCCGGTCTTCTTCAAACAGACCCGCATCGGGGAAAACGGACGCCGTTTCGGGATGTGGAAATTCCGGTCCATGTACACCGATGCAGAGGCCCGCAAGGCCGCTCTCCAGGCGCGGAACCAGCACGCCGCCGGGGTGACTTTCAAGATGAAGAACGATCCCCGCATTACGCGGGTGGGGCGCGTCATCCGCAAGTTCTCCATCGATGAGATGCCCCAGTTTTTCAATGTGCTGCTCGGCGACATGTCGCTGGTCGGCCCCCGTCCGCCGGTGCCGGGCGAGGTGGCCGAGTACCGCAGCCTGGAACTGCGCCGTCTGACGGTAAAGCCGGGGCTTTCCTGCCTGTGGCAGATCGAAGGCCGCGCCGACATCGACTTCGACGGTCAGGTGAAGCTCGACCTCGAATACATCCACTCAGCCACCTTTCTCAAGGATCTCTCCATTCTGTTCCGGACCGTGCCCGCCGTGCTAACCGCCCGCGGCGCTTACTGACCGGCTGAACCGCCAACCTCCAAATACCCACTCACCACCTACCTCTCACCCACATGAAAACGCTTCATCTTCGTATTCCCAGCCACGCCGCGCTGGAGGCCGAGCTTTCGGCGCCGCCCTTCGCCCTTTGGGAAGTGGCCGACCAGCCGCTGCTCTACCACTGGCTGGACTTCGCGGTGGACGGCCGGTTTGAAGCCGTGTGCCTCCATGGCCCGGCCCGGCACCGTTCCGCCATCGAAGACGCCATCGCCGGAGCCACGCTGTGGCCCATCCAGCAGTCCTTCGAAGTTTCGGAGGGCCACGAAAACGGTCCGGCTGATTTCACCGTGGATCATCTGCCCGGAAGCGAGCCCGCGCCGGGGAACCTGGCGAGCGAGATCGACTGGCTTAGCTGGCACGCCAGCCTCACCCGCCGCCGTTTAAACCACCTGTGGGACATCCTGGTACCGCAATATCCCTACCTGATCCGCGGCCACCGCACCACGGTGCATCCCAGCGCCGCCCTGGAGGCCCCCTACTGGATTGGCGAAGGCGTCCGCATTGAGGCGGGGGTCCGCATCGGTCCCGGCGCCTGCGTCGGCAACCGCGCCCGGATCGGCGCCGGAGGGTCCGTGGTCAACAGCCAGATCGCTTCCGGCGTTGAAGTGCTGTCCGCCACGCACTTCGAAAATCACACCGTCACCTCCGAACTCATCTTCAACCACCAGCAGCAGATCCTGCACCGCCAGGCCGTCGTCCCGGACTTCCTGAAACCCGCCATGGCCGCCTGATTCCATCACAAGGAAGCGGCCTCTCCAACTCTATCAAATCTCAAACACCTCCTTACCGGCATGAAAAACACGATCCCTGTATTCGGCATTCCTTTTGCCAACCTGACCCTGGAAGAAGCGGTCGACCACTGTGAAGCCCTAGTTTCCGAACGGACGCCCCGCCATCTCCTGACCGCGAACGTCGATTTTCTCGATTGTTGTGAACGCGACCCGGAACAGCGGCGGCTGATCCTGGGCGGAGACGGCGTGTTCTGCGACGGCATGCCGCTGGTCTGGGCGTCGCGACTCTTCGGCAGCCGGCCGCTCCCCGAACGGGTGGCAGGGTCGGATCTCGTCCCCCGGCTCCTGGAGCGCTGCGCGGCGCGCGGGCTCTCGGTCTACTTTTTCGGTTCCGATCCGGAGACGCTGGACACGGTCCAGACCCGGCTCGCCAGCCAGTTTCCCTCTCTGAAAGTCGCCGGGACCGCCAGCCCGCCGGTGGGCCAGATGGAGGACTGGGACAACGAGGCCTTTGTGAAAAGCATTCGCGAGGCGCGCCCCGACGTGCTGCTCGTCGCCCTCGGTTTCCCGAAGCAGGACGCCTGGATCCGCCGGTTCCGGGACCGTCTCGGCGTTCCGCTGTCCATCGGCATCGGCGCGAGCTTGGATTTCATTGCCGGGAAGCAGCGCCGTTCCCCCCGCTGGATGCAGCGGACCGGCCTGGAATGGCTCTGGCGTCTGGCGACCGATCCGCGGCGGCTGGCGGGCCGCTACTGGCGGGACTTCGGCGCCCTGGGCCGCGCCACGGCCCGGCAGGCCGCCTGGGAAATCGTCCGGCGTCTTCCGGTCCTCTTTCCCCGCCGCGAGAGCCGCACCGCCCTGCTCAACGGGCTGAGGCTGAACGGGGCCCGCACCGTCACCTTTGGCTGCGATGGCCGGATAAGTGAGACTGGACGGGAGGACGCCGGGGCGTTCGTCTGCGATCTCTCCGGCATCGAAACCGCCGGACCGGAGGTGACGGATTCCCTGGTGAATCTCGCGGCTCGCGCCCTTCGCGAAGGCAAACCGCTGGCTTTCTTCAGCCCCTCCGCCCGGCTCCGCTTCTGGCTGCGGGGGTCGGGATTGGGAGAACTCTTTCCCGTGGTCGAGTCGCCGCTCGCCCTGAAGGCCCTGTTCGGGGAACAGCGCCGGGCCTTACCCGTGCCGCACTCCTGCGTTTCGCGGCAGATGGCCACCGTGGAAGCCGCCGCCCTCGAGGTGGCGGGCGCGGCGGCTTTCCCCGGCTCTAGCCCCATCCGCCTGGACATGGGCGGAGTGCCCCGGCTGTGCCGCCGCCGCTTCGACTGGCTGAAACAGATGGACCAGACCTTCAGCAGACGGGGCATCGCGCTGAAGGTCGAACATGCCAGCCCACCCGTGGCCGATCAGTTGATACTCTTCGGGGGACGGCAATTCATCGAATAAACTTTCCATTTCTTAAGCTTTTCAGTTATAGTTTTTATAGATGGCAAAGCCCTCCCAGCGACTCCGTCTCCTCATTGCGGACGACGACGAAACCGTCCGGAATTTGTTAGAATACCATTCGCAGAAGCGGGGATTCGAACCCGTCCTGGCGGAATGCGGGGAGGACTTCATGGAACTAGTGGACGACGAGGCGGATGTCGCCCTGCTGGACCTGAACATGCCCAACGGGAATGGCTTCGACTGTCTCAAGTTCCTGGGCGCCAAGTTTCCCGATCTACCGGCGGTCATCTTGTCGTCGGCGGACGAGATCGAGGACGCGGTCGCCGCGATGAAGGCGGGCGCGGTCGACTACCTGACCAAGCCCTTTGACCTGGACGAAGTATTTCTGGTGCTCCGGCAGGCCTTTGAGCTGTCCCGGCTGCGCCGGGAAAACCGCGAACTGCGGCAATCGGTCAGCGAGTCCCGGCCGGTCACCGGAATCGTGGGCGACAGCGAGGTAACGAAGAAGATGATCGCCCAGATCGAGAAGATCAGCGGTCTCGACTCCACCGTGCTCTTGCGGGGCGAGAGCGGGGTGGGCAAAGGGCTGGTCGCGAGGACCATTCACTACGCCAGCGGCCGGTCCGGCCAGCCCTTCGTGACGGTGAGTTGCCCCGCCCTGCCCCGGGAACTGCTGGAGTCCGAACTCTTCGGCCACGAAAAGGGCGCTTTCACCGGGGCCCACCAGCGGCGCATCGGCAAAATCGAAATGGCCGCCGGCGGCACCCTGTTCCTGGATGAGATAGGCGACCTGCCGCTCGATCTTCAGCCAAAGCTGCTCAACGTCCTGCAGGACCGCGAATTTCAACGCGTGGGCGGAACCGATACCCTGCCCGCGAACATCCGGGTGATTGCCGCGACCAATGTGGGCCTGGAAGACCTGGTGGAACGCCGCGAATTTCGCGAGGATTTGTTCTATCGCCTGAACGTGATTCCCCTGGAGATTCCGCCCCTGCGCGAGCGGGTGGAAGACATCTCCATCCTGTGCGAGTTCTTTCTCGCCCGCATCGCCCGGGACCGTGGCATTTCCAGCGGTCTCCGGCTTTCGGCCAGCGCACTGAAGACTCTGCAACGCCACGACTGGCCGGGAAACATCCGCCAACTGGAAAATGCCCTGGAACGTTCCTCGGCCTTTTGTGAAGACAACACCATCCAGGTAGCCGACCTGCCTGCCGAGGTAAGCCAGGAGCCCGATCTGGATGGCGAAAGCGAGCACCTGAACCTCGCCAACCTCCCTCTCCGCGACATCGAGAGAGCCGCCCTCGTCCAGACGCTGAGAGCCAGCGGCGGGAATAAAGCGGAGGCGGCCCGCCGGCTCGGGATTACCGAAAAGTCCGTCTACAACAAACTGCGCCGCTTTGGCTTAGTCTAACAAGCCCCCTCCCCTGTCCGCATGGCCGCCGCCCGCAAGACTCAGATGCCGCGCCTGTCACGAATGTTCGCGCGATCCCGGGCGAAGGCAGCTTTCATTTCGGCTTCCCACTGGGGAGAGGAAAACCGGGACACATCGCCGCCCGTCCTGGCGGCCGCCTCTATTTCCGCCATGGCGCCAGCGATTCTGGTTAATCCAAATGAAGAGGAAGACCCCTTTAACTGGTGCGCGACGGACCCGGCCTCTCCGGCGTCTCCCGCCGCCGCGGCGGCGCGGATCTTTTCCAGCAACTCGGGCACGGTCTCGCAAAACCGGTGGAAGATAGCCACGCAGGGAGAGAAGGCGTCCTCCACGACTTTCTCGAACTGGGACCAGTCAATGTTCCCGGAGGTGGTTTCTTCAGCTTCTGGAGCCGCGGAGAACTCCGCCGATCTCCCGCGAGTGATCCATGCGCCCAGCGCGGACTCCAGGTCTCTCAAGCGCAGGGGTTTGGACAGGCAGAAATCCATGCCGGCACGCAGGCAGTTCCGCCGCTCCTCCTCAAAAGCCTGGGCCGTGATGGCCACAATGCCGGGACGCGCGTCCGATTCGGGCCAGCGTTTCAAAATCTCGCGAGTCGTGGCGAGCCCGTCCAGCCGCGGCATGCGGACATCCATCAGGATGACGTCGAAGCGGCCCGGCTCCGCCTCCAGCATTCTGAGCACCTCCTCGCCGTCTCCCGCGGACTGGACCTCTTCGAGCCCCAAGTCGTCCAGATACTGGAGGCAGAGTTCGAGGTTAATCTCGTTGTCTTCGGCTACCAATACCCGGAGGCCCGTAATGGAAGGTGTCGTCCCGAGGCTTCGTTTTTCTTCCATGATCCTACCTAATCAAACCCACCAAACATTGCACAACATTCTTCCCCGCTCCTTATGAAAGGTGTCATTTTTACCGAATTCATGGGCTTGGTCGAGTCCGCCTTCGGGTTCGACACGGTCGATGAGATCATTGAACGCTCCGATTTGCCCTCGGGGGGAGCCTACACCGCCGTCGGCACCTACGACCACCGGGAAATCGTTTCCCTCGTGACTCAGCTGAGTGAGGTGACTGGCAAACCCGTACAGGAATTGCTCGCCCATTTTGGCGCGTATCTGTTTTCCCGCTTCGCCGCCCTTTACCCGGAGATGGTGAATACCGCCGAGAACGCGCTCGACTTCCTGGAGGGCGTGGAGAACTACATTCACGTGGAGGTGCGGAAACTCTACCCTAACGCGGATCTTCCCCGCTTCGATTGTACCCGGCCAAATTCCAACGAGTTGGTGATGGTCTATCACTCAGGGAAACACTTCGAAGACTTGGCCGGCGGTCTGATCGAGGGGTGTCTTGCTCATTTTGGAGAAACCGCCACGGTTACCCGGAAGAACCCCGAACGCCCGGAGGAAGGCGTATCTTTTCATGTGAAACGAACCGGCTAAGCCGTCATGGAATCCGTGGACAGCAAGTGGGAAAAGCGGCTTCGGCGCGAACGCATCGCCCGGCAGGAAGCCGAACGTTTTCTCGAAGAAAAGAGCCGGGAGCTTTATCAGGCAAACCGCAACCTGCTGCAACAGGCCCGCGACCTCGAGATCCTGGTGGCGGAGAGGACCCGCCGGCTCGCCGACAACGAGTCGGGGCTCGTCGAATTAAACCGGGTGCTGATCGGGCTGCGCGGCGATTTTGAGGACAACATCGAAAGACTGACCCACGTTTGTGGAGACGTCCTCAGAGCGGACGCGGTCCGCTTTTGCATCGCAGACGGCTTCGACCTGCGGCTGGCCAAAGTCTGGCTGGCGGACGTATCCGCCCAACCACCCATGGCGGTGGACATGTGCCGCACCATCGCCATGCGCGGCCCCGACAAGGGCCTCTGCATTACCAGCGAGCTGGGCCAGGACTCTGGCAACTACCGGCTCGGGGCAGGGTACCCGGTGGTGTATCGCGGCGAGCTTCGCGGTGTCCTCACGGCATTCTTCAAAACTCACATCGTTCTCGACCCTTTCTGCGAACAGATCCTTGAGATCATCGCCACCGCCTTGGGAAGCGAACTGGCCCGGGACATCACCCAGCAGGAACTGGCGGAAAAGGAACGACGATTTACGGAAGTCTTCCAGCGATCGATGGATGGGATCATCATCCACGATATCAACGGGCAGATCATCGACGTCAACCGCACCGCCGCCCGTCTCTTTGGCTTCAGAATACGCGACATCATCGGCATGACCTTGCCGGATCTTCATCCCCGGGAATGGCTGCCGGTGTGCAAGACCGCCATGGAAAAGGTCACCACCTCGGGTGCCCACCGGTTCGAAGCCGAGTTTCTTCGCCACGACGGAAGCACCTTTCTCGCGGAGATCTCCGCCAGTTCCTTCGAACTGGGAAACCAGAAGCTGGTCCAGGGCATCATCCGGGACATCACCGAGAAACGGCGGCTCGAAAACGAGCGGGAAGAGTCCGCCCGCGACCTGGCCCGGGCCAAGGATGAGGCCGAGCGGGCCAATGCCGCCAAGTCGGTCTTCATGGCCAACCTCAGTCACGAGATCCGCACCCCGCTCAATGGCATCATCGGCTTCGCCGACGTGCTGGCCGAGACCGGCATGAACGAGAAACAGCGGAACTTCCTGAACACTATCCGCGCCAGCGGCGAGGTGCTGCTCCACATCATCAACGACACTCTGGACCTGTCCCGGATCGAGCGCGGACGCATCGAACTGAACGACGACGTCTTTTCACCGGCGGCCTGCGTCACCGAATCCGCCGCAATCCTGATGGCCAAGGCCGGCGAGGAAAAACTGAAACTGACCGCCGAAATCAGTCCAGACGTGCCCGCCGAGATTCGGGGCGACGCCAACCGGCTCCGCCAGGTGCTCCTGAATCTGATCAACAATGCCCTCAAGTTTACCGAGGAAGGAGGCGTGACCGTCCGGCTGGATCGCGACCCCAGGGCCCCGGAAGACCAGCTTCGTTTCGAGATCGAAGATACCGGCGTCGGCATTTCCGCCGCCGACCGGGACCGGCTCTTTCAGCCCTTTACCCAGTTTGGCGAAGGACGCGAGCGCCGCGAGGGCGCCGGCCTGGGCCTGGCCATCTGCAAGTCGCTCGTGGAAATGATGGGCGGCATCATCAGATGCGAGAGCACCCCCGGCAAAGGCAGCCGCTTTTGGTTTACCATCCCGATCCGCAACCACGGCGCCTCACCCTCCCACCAAAGCCTGCGCATCGCGGTCGTGGCACGGAACGGCATCAACCGCCAGCTGTTGGTCGCCTTCGCCGAAAAAGCAGGCCACCAGGCGGAGGAAGGCCAGGACCTCCGGCAAGCGCTAGACGACCATGGCTACGACGCCATCATCGCCGATGCCGAAGCCCTCCCCTCATTCGAAGAAACGGAAGGCCCCCTCCGGAGCGAAGACCTGGACCGCCTCGTGACCCTGATCGGAGATGCCACCGAAGCCCTCCCCCAAGTCGCGGACAACCGCAAAATCTTCCTCCCCATCGATCCCCACCGGGTCGAAACCGTGCTATCCAACTGCGCCAAACGGCGAGTCTGAATTTTTTTCCGGGTCTCTCCGTTCCCGTATCCGGTTAGGCGGTTCAGCTCCGGTCCCTTCAACCACTTTAAAGCCTGTAGATTTAACGACTTACGGGTTTTTTCGTGTCCGTGTGCCGGGGCGGTAAAGTGCAGGGAAATGAACCGAAAATCGGTCAAAATGCACCAAAAGTGACACGACCAGTGACACGATTTTAAGGGGAGATTATTTCACAAGAGCGCCCGACCGTCGGTCCCCTTCTCGATTTGGGGAACGTCCGAAGAAGTGCGGTCATGCTCGACTTCAATGACGGCTAAAACGCCCTTCTTGGCGGTGTCGAGACTCTTCCAGACGGGAAAATAGGGCTCTAGCTCTTGAAAGTTTCCAATTCGATCTGTGAGGAAACGATAAAACGCCCGAGAAGGAAGCACGAGCACCCCGCCAAGCAGAGTGTCGCGTAAGATTCCCATCGTCAGCTTATTCAGGGCACGATGACTCGAGGAGATATTGCCCGTTTCCCACTCGGCGGCAAAATACCGACTTTCGGATTTTATCCACTTTGCAGCATCAATCGGTCCGGGCCGACGTTCACCATACACCTTGAGTCGGAGTTCAGGTTGCCACCCCTTTTGAGCAAGGCTCGCAATGAAAGTATTCTTGATCGGTTTTACACCATTTCCCTTATTGATTGGATTGATTGCGAAATCGCCGGAGCCATGAGGCCACTTCACGGACTCAATTGCTTTCTCGACCTCCGCTATTGCTGCGCGAAACCATTCGTTGGAAGCCGCCCCCGCGTGGTCAAAGAGAATTTCTTTCCTAACTACCTTCATCGGCCTCTTTCTCGATCATTCTAACGATCCGAGACGGCTCCATCGAAAGAGCCTTGGCCAAAGCGAATAACGTAGTGATTGACGGTTGCCGCCGCCCACGCTCCAACATGGAAACGAACGTGCGATCCAATCCGCTCAATTCTGCGAGCTTCTCTTGCGACATGTTGCGAGATGTCCGAAGCTCACGGATCACCTTCGCGAAGGCTTCACTCGGGTTCAATCGCCGATGCTAAGTCTTCGCCAATGGACAATCTACGGACTATAGTCTACAGTCACATATGGCGGTTCAGAGCATTTTAGACGCATTAGGCGTAAATTCACGATCACAAAAAGAGGTCTCTCGGCTTGCCGACGAATGCGGAATCTCTCGAGAAACTCTCGCTTATTTGCATCGCTCCAAGAAGCTGCCGAGCGTCAAGGATCTTGAGAACCTTTGCCAAGCAACCGACAAGGATTTAGTCAGCACGAAAATCCGACTCGGACTGGTCGACGAATCCGTAATTGCTCGATTGGACGGTCGCGAGCCAATACCGCCAAACAGCCCCAAAAAAGGCACAAATCGTTTCAAGCCCGACCTCTCCACCGAGGCGGGCAAGTTATTTCGAGCCGACTGCGTCGAATATTTGAAGACGGTGGAGTCAGAGCGCTATGACCTTATTTTTGCCGATCCGCCCTTCAACCTCAATAAGACTTACGCATCAAAAATCGACGATTCGCTTGCCGAAGATGAATATGCCGAGTGGTGCCTAGAATGGCTTGACGAGTGCGTTCGAACCCTGAAATACGGCGGAAGCTTTTTCGTCTACAATTTGCCGAAATGGAATATTCCTATCGGTGAATTCCTGACGAAACGCCTAACTTTTCGGCACTGGATAGCTATCGACCTCAAGTATTCCCTACCTATCGCAGGACGCCTTTACCCTTCCCATTACTCTCTGCTTTATTTTACCAAGGGACCAAAACCCACAACCTTCACCCCTGACCGAATGCCCATGGAAGTTTGCCCGAAGTGTTTCGGGGATCTTCGCGACTATGGTGGTTATAAGGCAAAAATGAATCCCGAAGGGGTAAACTTGACCGATATTTGGATGGATATTCCGCCGGTAAGGCACTCCAAATACAAGAGGCGCAAAGAGGCCAACGAGCTGTCAATTAAGCTTCTCGATAGGATAGTCGAGATGGCTTCGAAAAAAGGCGATCTCGTATTCGACCCTTTCGGCGGTTCCGGGACAACCTACGCCGCAGCGGAGATTAAAGGACGGAGGTGGGAGGGTTGCGAGATCGGCCCGGTGGACGGGATCAAGCAAAGAATGGACGGCCTCGACGAAGAGAAAGTGTTCATCGAAAAATACCGATCCAATTACAACAGTCTATTCCCTCCCAAGACCAAGGTCGAAAGGGTACGGCGGAAATTGTGGACTTGTGAAAGCGTGCGAGAGAAGGCAAACGGATCGCACTCAAACGGAACGTTGGAGCTTTTCGAAAACTAGGAGCATTCCTTACCCCCCACAAATTCCGCAAGCCCTACCCTCGTCCTTCGTGCAATATCGCCCGCTCTTGGTGTTGGCAAACCACCGGCAACGGCTATTGTGCCTCGTATAACTACTCGTGTTAAGCCAGTAGCTAGCCGCTGGCTGGCTCCTTACCTCCGGCTCGGGCGATGATGGCTTACCGGGCGAGCTTGTGAGCGTCTGAGCGCGATTCTGTGCCGCGCTGCCAAGTTCCCGAAAATCCCACGGCGGCATGGGCTTGTAAGCGCTCCAAAGGCCCCTCTTGGCGCTCCTCGCCTGCTTCTCTGCGGCGGCTAGGTCTTCGTCATCCGAATACTTCGTGAAGTGCCACGCGAGCCCTTCTTGCACAAGCCAGAGGTTAACGTTTTCCCGCCCGACGAAAACGACGCCCAGCGTGCGCTTGTATACGTCTCGGCCCGTTACCCGCACGGAAACTTCTTGGCCGAAAATCTTCTGGCCGAGCCCCTGCTTCGCGTTGTTAGAGAACTCCTGGCCGTCTTCCGGACAATCAATGCCTTGAAGCCGGATTCGCTCCTGCTGATTATTGACGGTCAAAAGCGTAAACGTGTCGCCGTCCGAGATGCCGATGACCTTCCCCGTTAGCGCTGCCTTGGCAAGTTGCTCGAGGTATTGCCGGTCAGGTTCGGAGAGCTTGTCTAAGGCATAGCCCTCAAATATTTCGCCGTCCGCGCGCTTGAGCACCACCGTTTGGGCGGCTTGGTCAAAAGCGAGAATCTGACCGAGCACGGCTTGCCCGGTGGCCGAGTGCCATGTTTGCGAATTTGTCGGGAAGAGATTGACGGCTTGCGCTGACTCGGCGGGCTCTGGTTCCGCCGCTAGCGGCTCGACATCGGCAAATGGGTTCAACACGGCGGCTCGACTCTGCGGGCTCTCACCGGCATTGTCGGGCGTGCCGTCCGTCTCGAGCGCAACAAGGGCCTGCCGGTCGTCTTTAGCCTCTTGCCGGAATCGCCGCGTATCCTCCTCCCGGCGCTCGCTAACCTCCTGCTTCGATTCGTTTTCCGCCTGCTCCAGTGCGGGATTCACGACGGCGGAGAGGAAAGCGAAGAAGGCCAAGCTTCCTAGCCCGCAAATCGCAATGCACCCCGATAGGCCAGTTGAACGCTTGCCCTTTCTACGGTGGCGGAAACGGAATCCCATCGAGCTATTTGAATAGCTAACCCCTTACGTGGACAAGCGTTTTCTTTGGGGTATGATAGCGTTTCGTGACCCAGAGCGACCCGCCCCACCAACTTGTCGAAGCTTCCGGCTACCTCGAGCTAGGAATGCACCAGGCCGCTTGGGACGCGCTCGAAGAATTGCCGCCCGAGCGCAAAACCGACGAGCCCGTCCTCGTCATGCGGCTCGCCGTCCTTCAAGCCATGGAGCGGTGGGAGATGGGCGCGACCATCGCTCGAGGAGCGATTCGGCTATATCCCGAATCACCCGACCTCTACCTTACCGGGGCATACTGTATTCGCCGAGCGGAATGCCTTGAGGCGGCAAAGCTTTTCCTCGAGCTAGGCAGCGACTACCTAGAGGGCGAAGCGCTTTACTGGTATAATCTCGGCTGCTACGAATGCCAGCTAGGCGACCTTGACCGGGCGGGCGAATACGTCGGCAAGGCTTGCGCTATGGAAGCGGAATACAAGCGGCTCGCACTCGACGACACCGACCTCGAGCCGCTATGGGAGAGGCTCTCTTCAAGTTTATGAGCAATCAAAAAGGGGGAATTTCTCTTGGGCATCTAGCCCTGCTTGGAGTCGTTGGCTATGTAGTTGCCGCCGCAATCTATTACGTGGTAATCAGTGGCTTTCTTTCTCAAGATTCCGAGTTTGCCGGGCACATCGGCGATTCGTGGGGAGCCTTCAATGCCTTTTTTGCCGGGCTCGGAGCAGTCGGTGTTGTTGTCGCGATTTATCTTCAACACCAGCAACTCCAAGCGCAGAGCAAGGAAATTTCCGAGTTAACGGAGCGGGCCGAAAGGCAACGGTTTGAGGAGGTGTTTTACCAATTGCTCAAAACTTGGAATGATCACTCTGCTAAACTATATTTCGGCGAGAGTTCGGGGCGGGAGGCTTACGGAAGCGCTTGGTACAATATATCTCAGGCAGGCACAGTAAGACATTTGAATGAGGGGCCAGAATACGAAAAGAATCTGGAAGCGCAATTCAGGAAAATTTGGCCGAGCACCCTAAAGCCTGTTTTGGGGCAACATATTCGAATGCTTGAGCTACTAATCTGGCACATATACGAATCGGGCTTCGAAAAGGAGGAGTTGTATTTTAAGCATATATTGGTCCACTCGACCGATGACGAAAAGCGAGTATGCAAATTGTATGCTCTTCACAAGTCTGCCGAAGACTCCAAGCTCAGAGAAGCCGTTTCCGGCTCACACCCCATGTTATACCGTGGTATTTCGCTTGATAAACCGGCAGACTAGCTCGCCCGCTTGACAAGCTGGGCCACTCCAGTGGCTCAAGATTTCATCGCCTCTCAATCTCCGGAAACTGCAAGCACGGTTTTCCATGAACCTGGGTCTGTCCGGCCAGCCCGGAACGGCTGGGGACTACGACGGCGAGGACCGGGTGTCAGGAGGGGTTCCCCGGCCCCGGGGGGGCCGCGCGGACGGGGGCCGGGCGGAAGTAGGCGTTGAATCCCCTGCTTTTCTGGGCTATTTCCCCGGAGAAACGCGTTCCGGGGTCCGCTGATGCCGCGATTCCGGGTACCGGGGTGCTTTGCCCGGAATTTCCTGGCCTCATGAGTTGCTGCCTTTCCAGTCCTGTCTTTCGCCTGATGGTGGCCGTTTCCGGCCTGCTGGTGCTGGGGGGCTGCGCCAATGGCTTTGTGCGGGTGAAGAATCCGCTGAAGGATCAGGCGTCGGAGCTACAGGGGCTGATGGCCAGCCGGCAGGCGGACCGGAAGGCGAAGAAACTGGCCAGGGAAAACGGCGAGGACGTGTACGACGCGGAAGGCGGGAGCGCCGCGGACGATGCCTCTCCTTACTACTATGGACCGGACGAATCTCCCCGGCCCCGCTACTTTGGTCAGTCCCCACCGGTGGACTCGCCCGGCGCGAAACCGGCTTTCGGCGCACGGAAGAAGCCGGAAGCGGCTGGGGCTGATCCGATGACCTCCGCTGCCGTGACGTTGCCTCAAGAAAATGAGACCGGCGCCTCCCGGGAGGCCGCGCCAGTCTCTGCGCCTCAGACGGCCAGCGCTCCGTCTTCGCCACCACTGGCGCCTCCGGTGAATGCCGGCAAAGTCTGCTACCGGTGCAACGGAAAGGGCTATGTCCTGCGGATGGACAACGACTTTTCCGGGGAGCAGGTGCCTTGCACGGATTGCGGCGGGACGGGCCGGGTGCGGTAGGCGGCAGGCAACCGGTCTTCCCTTTTCTCCATTTCCGATCCGTCCGCCCTTTTCCCATTTGCCCACGCCACCGAATTCCTTTTTCCATGTCTGACGGTCTCTCCATTCTCTGGCTCAAATCCGGTCCGCTGCTTCCGGCGAACACGGGGGGCCGCATCCGGACGCATGAGATGCTGTGCCAGATCAGCCGAGAACACCGGGTGACCTACCTGGCGCTGAAGGACGCGGGCTCGGAATTTCTGCCGGAGGAGATGGAGGCGCCCTACGCGGAGAAGAAGATCTGGATCTCCACCAGCGTGCCCGCCCGGAAATCGGTCCGGATGGCGCGGAAGCTCCTGTCGAATCTGCTGCTGTCCACCCTGCCCTATGTGTTGCAGGCTTACCAAAGCCGGACCTACACGCGGAAGATCCGGGAGCTGGACGCCAGCGGCGAGTTTGACCTCATCGTCTGCGACTTCCTGACACCGGCGCTGAATGTCCTGGATGTGGAGCCGAAAACGCCCACGGTGCTGTTTCAGCACAACATGGAGTCCCTCATCTGGGAACGGATGGCGGCGAACCAGCGGAACCCGCTCGCCAAGCACTACCTGAGGGACCAGTTCCGCCGCATGTTTGACTGGGAAGAGCGGCTGTCCCGGAAGTTTGACGGCATCATCACGGTGTCCCCGGAGGATTCGGAGTATGCGCGGCGGCGCTACGGGTTGACGAACGTGCTGGGCGACGTGCCCACGGGAGTGGACACGGACTACTTTTCTCCCCAACAGGTGGCGAACCAGAAGCCGGAGCGGCACCGCATCGCCTTTCTGGGATCGATGGACTGGATGCCGAACATCGAGGCGGTGACGTGGTTCATTGACGCCTGTCTGCCCCTGATGAAGGAGGAACTGCCGGACCTCATCCTCTCCGTCATCGGCCGGAACCCGGGCGCTTCCCTTCAGGCGCTGGCGTCGGGACGGAGCGATGTCTGGCTCTCCGGGCGGGTGCCGGACGTGCGCCCGCACCTGGCGGAGTGCTCGGCCATGGTGGTGCCCCTGAAGACCGGGGGCGGCACGCGCATCAAAATTCTGGAAGCCATGGCCCTGGGCGTGCCGGTGATATCCACGGCCATCGGCGCGGAAGGGCTGGGCCTGGAGCCGGAGACCCACTTTCTGCTCGCGGACTCGCCGGAGGCGTTTGCCCGGCAGACGAAGCGCCTGCTGGAGGACGGCGCCCTGCGCCAGCGTCTTTCGAAAGAGGCAAGAAACCTTGTCGAAGAAAGCCGGACGTGGAAACATGCGGCATCCGGCTTCATCGGCTACTGCCACGAGGTGTTGGCGGCGGCGGCGAGCCCTCCCGCCAGCCGAAAGGAAAAGTGAGTCTCCGCCGCTGAGCGTTTGCAGCCCCTGGTTTTCCCGTTTACCGAGACACACCCATGCCCGCCCAAGACCCGCGCACGCCCGATCGCATCCGCCACCACTTTGAGGTGGAACGGGAACTGGCGGCGCGCATGCGGGCCTCCACCCGGGAGGAACGGACGGAGCTTTTCAAGACGCTCTACACGGAGCTGTTCGAGCGGGTGCCGGATCACCCCCGGCTCACCCGCCGCGAAACGCCGGAGGAGTCCCGGCGGAACGTGGAGATCCAGCTGAACCTGCTGCGCCCCCACCTGAAGCCGGACATGACGCTGGTGGAGGTGGCGCCGGGCGACTGTCGCCTGAGCTACGCGGCCTGCGGCCTGTGCGCGAAGGTCATCGGCATCGACATTTCCGATCAACGCGCCGAGGACGATACCCCGCCGCCGAATTTCGAGCTGATCGTTTACGACGGCTACGACCTGAAGATGCCCAGCGCCTCGGCGGACATCGCCTTCAGCTACCAGTTTCTGGAGCACCTGCACCCGGACGACGTGGGCCCGCACTTTGAGGCGATTCACCGCATTCTGAAACCGGGCGGCCTCTACATTTTCGACACGCCCCACCGCTACTCCGGACCGCACGATGTCTCCAGCCACTTTGGCGACACGCTGGAGGGGTTCCACTTTCAGGAGTGGACGGTGCGGCAGATGCGCCGGCTGCTGGCCCGGCATGGGTTTGGCGAAAGTTTTGTCTACCGGAAGGGTCGCGCTCACAAGTCTCCCCTCATCAATGCCCTGAACGACACGGCGGAATTCTGCGCGGGGCTGCTGCCAAAGCCGTTGCGGAAAAAGGTCAGCCAACGTCTTTTCCAGGCCGTCACCCTGGCCGCCCGGAAGACGGGAGGCGGCAGCCAGACTTCCTGACCTCATGTCGCTATTCCACCGGCTGGTCCGCGGGTCCGCGGTCAACCTCATCGAGCACGGCCTGAAGCTTGGGCTTATGTTCGTGGTCACGCCGCTGATGGTGAAGTACCTGAGTCAGCAGGACTACGGGCTGTGGCTGCTGACGCTCTCGATCATCTCTTACTTCTATCTTCTGGATATCGGGATCTCTCTTTCCGGGAGCCGTTTCCTGGGCCGGGCGCTGGGCGCGAACGATCCGAAGGATTTCCAGTCTCTGGTCAGCACGTTCTTCCGGATCTTCAATCGCATCGGCCTGATCGCGGCCGCCGCGACTTTTGCGCTGATGGCGATCCTCCGCTGGATTCCCGGCCTGGGCGAGTCCGCCGCCACCGCCCGCTGGCTGGTGCTGGGGTTCGGCCTGGCCACGGCGGTCCGGTTCTGGACGCGCATCTTTCAACTGATTCTGAAAAGCCACGTCCGCTACGATCTGATCGGGATCGCCACCATCACGAAGACGGCCGTGCAGGGCGGACTGATCATCTACTTTCTCCAAGCGGGACACGGCCTGATAACGCTGCTGTGCATCCACATCGGCACGGATCTCATCGAGCATGCCCTGCTGATCCTGTTCGCGAGGAAGGTCAGTCCCGAAGTCCGGATCTCGGGCAAGCATCACAACTCAGAGAAAACACCGGAGCTGCTGAAGTATAACCTTTCCACCACGGCAACCATCGTGGGCGAGAACCTGCGAAACGGGATCGACCCACTGATCGTGAGCCACGTCTCCGGGCTGGCCTCGGTTCCGGTTTACAGCATTGGGACGCGGTTTTTCACTTACTTCCAGGACCTGATCAACGCTGTTTTCGGGGGAAACTTCGTCGCCGCCTTCAGCCAACTCGCGGGCCGCGATGACGGCTCGCTGCTGAAGCAGCGCTTTCTGGAGGTGACCAAACTGAGCGTGGCCGTCGCCTGCACCGGCAGCGCGTTCATCCTGATCTACGGAGCCGCCTTCATCGAACGATGGGTCGGCCCGGAGTTTTCGGACTCGGCCCAGGTTCTCTGGATCCTGGCGCTTCCCATCATGCTCTCGCTCATGCAGTACCCGGTCTGGGGCCTCTTTTACAGCAGCGGCAAACAGCACCAACTGGCGATCATGACGTTTGCCGGCGGTCTCTTCAATCTGACAGTGAGTCTGGCGCTGGCCTCCAAAATCGGATTTTTCGGCGTGGTCTGGGGCACCGCCACGGAACTGACGCTGGCCTACGGTCTGGTGGTGCCCCTCCTGGTGGCGAAGATGACTCAGCTACCCCTGAGCCGGTACTTGTGGATTCTCTTCATCAACACGATTAAGATACTCATCCCGTCCGCCCTCTATTTCCTGGCCGTGCGGCACTGGATACTCCCGGACTACTTCCGCCTCTTTCTCCTCGGAACCGCCCACCTGGTTGTGCTATCCCCTGTTCTGTGGATGCTGGTTCTTCGCCAGGAAGAAAGACAAAAGCTCCTGAACTTCGCCGGACTCGACCGCCTGAGAAAACCATGAAAGCGTCCTCGGCTCTGACCCTCCTGGGAGTCTTTCTGGCAGGCGGCGTGGCAGGGATGGCGGTTCACAGGTATGTGAATCTCCGCCAGGCTCTGGCCCTGCTCCAGCCCGGTGAAGAGAAAGCCGCCGCCAGCCTTTCCGAGGACGGATTCATCCCCGCATCGGGCAGCGGAACCCTGTCGGGCGAATGGTGCCCTCCCGCCAAGATCCGCCTCCAAAAGGCCAAACTGGCTCAGATAAAAAGGGAATCCCTCGACACGCTCCAAGCGGAGCTGGCCGAGCCGCCCAACCCGGAGACCGAAACCGCGGCCCGGGAACTCATCGAACAACTCAAGAACGCCCGGAGGTCGGGTACGGTCGCCACCGCGGAATTCCAGAACCATCGCGTCTTCCGCGATCTGGAAGTGGACGCCTACTCCAGCCGCGATGCCTGGGCAAACGCGGAGGCCCGGCTGGCGGCCATTTCCGGCTTCGCCCACTATCTGGAATCTCAAGACATTCACCTGATCTACTGCCCCGTTCCCTCCACGCTCGACACCTACCTACCCGTCCTCCTGGGCCTGGACCCGCCCCGTCCGGCGCAACGGGAAAACGCGGAATTCCTGGCCAGGCTCCTGGAAATGGGGGTGGACGTGGTGGACCTGCGGCGAGTGCTGATCGGAGAGGTTCTCTCCGGAAAAGCCCCCTACCACTCGTTCGACCACCACTGGACCCCCACGGCAATCGAGAAAGCCGCCGGCGTTCTCGCGGCGGAAATCGAGAAGCGCTATGAAATCCAGCAGCCGAAGCGGGAGGAGATTTTCCGGCGTATCGGCTACCACTGGGTCACGGCGCCCGCGCCTCACTACCACCTGGCACTCGCTCCGGAGGGCACGGAGGTGGGGTCCATGTTCTTTCGGGAAGCGCTCTTGGACGGCCGCCCCTTTCTCTCCGGTCCGGAGGCGACCCTCTGGATCATGGGCGACAGCATGGTGCAAGAGCTGTCTCCCCAGACCAGCGGTCACGCGGCCGGGATCGCGTCTCATCTCGGGGCCCGGCTGGGATGCGCCACCTACGGGCTGGGGCGGCCGGGGGCGACGGACATCCGGAAAGCATTCTTTCTCCACACCTCTCTAAGCAATCACCCGCCGAAACTGGTCCTCTGGATTCATGACAATCTGCCGTGGCGCCCTTTCAACCTGGATCCCACGACCTTCCGCCTGAACGAGCAGCGCCTGGAGGGAGAGGTGACGGTTTCCAAGATTCCAGAGATTCCGGACCCCGCCACCAGCCCCTACCCGGATGCCATTGTGGCCATGGAAGCCAGCATCACCCTGCCCAGAGGCGAGTCTCAGCCAATCCGCCTCTACACTTGGGCCATCCGGGATCGGAAACGGGCGCTGTCACCGGACCTCAAGACACACGAAACGATGTCCATGGACCTGCTGCCCTGGATCCAAGCCGTGAAAGCCGAGCCCCGGCTGGCCCACGTCATGATCCTCGACGAAACGGACTTCGACGCGAACCGGCCGATTCTCTGGTGGAATCCTCCCGCCGCCACCCCTGGGCGCTAAGGTGCGGGGCTACGTTCCCGAACCGCCCGGATTCTGACTTGGAGCCCGGCGCGAGACGAAAGCATTGACAGGGGCGCAAAGGGTTGTTCATTTTGTTCTGAACAATAAGAACCGGCTCCCACTCTACTCCGAGGTGTCTCTCACAACCCACTCCACTTCTCCGGAAATCGCCCCCTCCAGCGAATCCGGTACCGGTGAGACCGCGGCCACGCTGTCCCCCACCCAGGCGTCGATCGTGGATTTTTTCGCTCACGCGGCCACCAGCCTCAGCCTGCCCAAGTCCGTCGGGAGCCTTTTCGGCCTGCTGTATGGCGCGACCGAGCCGCTCTGCTTCGACCAGATCGTCACCCTCCTGCAAATCAGCAAGGGCTCGGCCAGTCAGGGGCTTCGGATGTTACAAAATCTAAACGCGGTGCGAACCGTCTTCGTCACCGGGGACCGGCGGACGTTCTATGAGGCGGAGATCAGCCTGAGGCGCCTGGTTTCCGGCCTGCTGGACCAATCCGTCCGCCCTCAGCTGGAAAGTTCCGCTCAACGGCTGGAATCGATTCTGGAAAGCCTGAACGGCCAACCCAAGGACCAGTCGCCGGAGGACCGGGAACGGAATCAGGTCCTGACAACGCGCATCCAGGGCCTGCAATCCTGGCACTCCAAAGCCACCCGGCTGCTGCCCTGGCTGGCCCGCGTGACAGCTCCGAAACGGACGCAGACTTGAAGGGTGTATGGACAAATTGGAGAACGGACCGGAAATGATGAAAAGGACAGAGAACTCAGCGCCGCGAAGCGGCGAATACCTGGAAACGCGGCCCATTTTTCGCCTGACTTCGTTCCCGCTCACTCTATTGGGGGTCGGCCCAATGCCGTTCACGGCGCCTTGCCAGACAAAAAAATGCTCTCGCGCCGGTCCGCCCCCAATTTGTCCATACACCCTAATTTCCCCGATGAACCATTCTGTCGCCCATCATTTCATCCACGCCCGTCCGAAGGTGGCGGCGGACCCGCTCAACCGTTTCAAGACCAGCGCTTTCACCCGGTGACCACGACTTCTTCCAACATAGACGAACGTCCGGATTTCGAGATTTGCCTGGAGCCGGGCAAATCCGAGCGCCACTACTGGGCGGATCTCTGGCGCTACCGGGAGCTTTTTTACATCCTGGCGTGGCGGGACATCTCCGTCAGGTACAAGCAGACCGTTGTCGGGATCGGGTGGGCCGTCATCCAGCCGCTGCTCTCCATGCTGGTGATGACGGTCATTTTCGGCCAGGTCGCCGGGCTGCCCTCTGAAGGGGGCGCCCCCTACGCGGTCATGGTGCTCAGCGCCATGCTGCCCTGGCAGTTTTTCGCCACCTCACTCACCACCTCCAGCGCCAGCCTGGTCGGAAACGCCCAGCTCATTTCCAAGGTCTACTTTCCCCGGCTCATCATTCCGGCCTCCGCCGTCATCACCAGCCTGGTCGACTTCTTGATCTCCTTCGTCATCCTTCTCGGCACCATGGTGTGGTTTCAGTTCGTGCCCAGCTGGCGCATCCTGACATTGCCCCTATTCATTCTGCTCGCGTTTGTCGCGGCCATCGGTCCCGGCCTGTTCATCACGGCGCTGAATGTGAAGTATCGCGACTTCCGCTATGTGGTTCCCTTCCTGGTTCAGTTCGGCCTCTATGTGTCCCCGGTAGGGTTCAGCAGCGCCGTCATTCGCGACAAGTTCGGAGAGACGGCCTTCATGCTCTACTCGCTGAATCCCATGGTGGGCGTCATTGACGGATTCCGCTGGGCCATCATTGGCGAAACCACTCCCTTCCATTGGCCCAGCGTCGCAATCTCTCTGGCCACCGCGCTGCTCTCTCTCTTCATCGGCATTTCTTACTTCCGGCGAGTCGAACGCGGATTCGCGGACATTATCTAGTGCTCTGACTGCCTTAAAATGATGAGCGCTTGGTCTGAACAAAGAGCCGTTGGCAAAAGGACGCGACCCGGTCTTTTTGGCTGGGGTCTTCGTTGCTCTTCAGTCAGTTATGATTCACATAGCCTCCTTCATCGCGCCTTGCCCCCAGCCAAAAACCCTCGCCAATCACCCATCATCTTAAGGCGGTCAGAGCACTAGGACCGCCAGACGTCATTTTCATGTCTCGACCCATCATCAGCTTTGAAGACTTGGGGAAGCGGTATCAACTCCGCCACCAGGCTTCCGGGCAGTCCTATGTCGCCCTCCGCGATGTCATCGCCGGGCTTCCGTCCCGCATCGCTTCAAAGCTGAAGGGCGGCCTGCGCGGCCAGTCCGGTACTTCCACCGAGGAGTTCTGGGCGCTGCGCCACATCAATCTGGATGTCCAGCCGGGAGAAGTCGTCGGTATCATCGGCCGCAACGGCGCGGGAAAATCCACCCTGCTTAAGGTGCTCAGCCGCATTACCGATCCCACCGAGGGGAAGGTCACCATCCGCGGCCGGGTGGCCAGTCTGCTGGAGGTCGGCACCGGCTTTCACCCCGAACTGACTGGGCGGGAGAACATCTTCCTGAACGGCGCCATTCTCGGCATGTCCCGCAACGAGATCCGGCGGAAGTTCGACGAGATTGTCGCCTTCGCGGAGGTGGAGCAGTTTCTGGACACACCGGTCAAACGCTACAGTTCCGGCATGTATGTCCGGCTGGCCTTTGCGGTCGCCGCGCACCTGGAACCCGAGATCCTGGTGGTCGACGAAGTCCTGGCGGTCGGCGACGCCGCCTTCCAGAAGAAGTGCCTGGGCAAAATGCAGAACGTGGCCGGAGCAGGACGGACGGTCCTGTTTGTGAGTCACAACATGACGGCCATCAATGCGCTCTGTAAGCGGGGCGTGGTGATCGATCAAGGCCAAGTGGTCTTCTCCGGATCCGCTGACGAGGCCACGAAACAATACTCCGAGCATCACCAGATCTGCCAGTTTGGCGAGTACCGGCCCTCGGCGCAAAAAGCCGCTCAACGGGCCGGCAAGGCGCACATCGTTCTTGCCCGGGTGACTTCGCCCAGCCAGGAAGGAACTGGCTACTTTCCCTGTGGTTCCGATCTTGTCTTCACCATCCACTGCTCCGTGCCGGTTGGGAGCAGTGTTTGCCTGGGGCTAGGCATCAACAGCCGCATGGGCGAACGGGTCGTCACGGCTCACTCCTCTACCCAACAAACGAGCACCAAGTCAACGAGTGGCGAACTTCGTTTCGAATGCCGCCTGTCCCAAGTCAGCCTGGTTCCGGGAACCTATATGGTAAAGGTGGCACTCGACTGTCTGAACACCGGGTATGAAGACGACGCCATCGACGACGCGTTCTCCTTTGAGATCGTGAACTCCGCCCTGTCCCGGCAGACAAAACACAGCCACAAAGGAGTCGCCATCTACGAACAGACTTGGGGGATCGACAATTAGGCAGCGTGGACAAATTGGATAACGGACCTGAAATGAAGAAAAGGAAAGTGAACTCAGCGCCGCAAAGCGGCGAATTCCTGGAGACGCGGCCCATTATTCGCCTGGCTTCGTTCCCGCTCACTCTATTGGGGGTTGGCCCAATGCCGTTCGCGGCGCCTGGCCAGACAAAAAATGCTCTCGCGCCGCTCCGCCCCCAATTTGTCCACACTGCCCAGCTTTCGCCACAACCCGAATATCGCGTTTCGCCAACCTATCAATACTTGGCCGCAACACTATTATGACGAATGCCATCTATGATAACGACTTCTATCAGGAGCGGCACCATCGAACCGTGTCGGGGGCCAAGACTATTCTGACTCCGCTGATGGCGGCCATTCCTCCGGTTCGCTCCGTCATCGATGTTGGCTGTGGTGTCGGCACGTGGTTATCCGTGCTGAAGAATGACTTTTCCGTGCCCGTCATCAAAGGCATTGACGGTCCCTGGGTGTCGGAACACATGCTCGAGATTCCCGCGGAGAGCTTCGAAATGAAAGATCTGTCCGCGCCGTTCAGTGACGGACAGAGGTTCGACCTGGCGATATCCCTCGAAGTTGCCGAGCACCTCTCCCCCGAAAGCGCGGACAGTTTTGTGGAATCGCTCACCAGTTATTCGGACTTCATCGCCTTTTCCGCCGCCATTCCTCACCAGGGAGGGGTCGATCACCGGAACGAGCAGTGGCCGAAGTACTGGTGGGAACGCTTTGCCCAGCGCGGCTTTGTTGCCTGTGACTGGATACGGCGGATCATCTGGGATGACGGCTCCATCCCCACTCACTACCGGCAAAATTTTCTGGTCTATGTGAAGAAGGAAAGGCTCCCGGAAGTGCGGTTCCCCGAGAGCGATTTCTTCAGAACGCCGCCTCTCTCTTTGGTCCATCCCAATCTTCACTTGAGTAAGGTGGAAGACATGTCGTCCATCAAGAGTTGCGCGAGGCTGCTCACACTAGCCATCAAGAGATCACTAAGAAACCGGACCCAGAGGAAGCCGCCTGTCAGCTAGTGCTCTGACCTCTACTCGAAGAACGCATTCGGCTACACAGACGCCTTAGTTAAGCAATGACTCCGCTGGTTTCCATCGTCATCCCTTGCTACAATCATGAAAGCTTGGTTGGGAATTCCATCGAGAGCGCCTTAAGCCAAACGTACTCCCCCACCGAAGTCATCGTTGTCGATGATGGCTCTGAAGACGGCAGCAAAGAGGTCGTCCGTTCGTTCGGCAGCCGGGTCACCCTGGTATCGAAACCTCATTCCGGACTGGCGGCCACGCGAAACGCGGGCTTTGAGGCGGCTTCGGGAACGCTGATCCAAAGCCTGGACTCGGACGACCTGATAGATCCCAACAAACTGGAAACCCAGGTTCCCGCCGCGATCAAATCGGGTGAGGACGTGGTGACCATCGCGCGCGCGCGGGTCATCTCCCGGGACGACACGGAGCCGTCCTATGAGTTCTTCTGTTCCGAGAATGCCTCCGACTTCCGGCGCGCCTGTGGAGACATCATCCAGACCGCGATGCCCCTTTTCTGGAAAAGTCAGCTGACCAGAGCTGAGGGACTCCGCACGGAACTCCCCTGCACGGCGGACCTGGACCTGATGATACGCCTGGCTGTTTTGGGATACCGCTTTCTTCCCCTTCCCCAAACGCTGGCGACCATCCGCAAACAGCATGGAAGCATGACCTCCAAGCCCGTGCGCATCAGTCAAGCCACCTTGAACATCGTGCGGAACACCACCGGGCTACTGAAAGAACAGAACTTGTACTCCGACGAAAATCGCGCCATTCTGGCGCAATTGGCCATGGAGACCGCGATCAACCTGATCCGGCACGGGAAGTCTTCGGCGGCCCGTCCATTTTTGGCCGAAGTCCGCCACCTGTTGCCCAGCGGGAATCAGGATGTCCTTTCTCCTTTTTCCAGACGGCTATTGGACTGGTTCGGCCCATCTGCCTATGCCGCCATTCTGGGTTCATACCACCGCATCAGACGCGCCCTTCCCCGCTACGAAGAAGGTTAAGACGGCCACACCCTTCCCTGAATCAACCCGGAGACCTTCCCTCACCACTTTCTATTTTACCTACCAAGAAACACTGACCTCTAGATCAGCAATTCAGAATTGGTCTCTCTCCGTCCTTCATTGCAGGCATCCCTCTCATGGCACTAGAAAAGTTCGGCACGCAAACCCTGGCCCTTTTTCGCGATCAAAAGATCCCGATCAAGCGATTCGGCATGCTGGGGCGGCAACTGATTTCCCTGCGCGACTTTGAGCTCAACCTCATTCCCGATCTGGCTGGGCTGGAGAGCTCGATTGACGAGTTAAAGCAGCAAGCCGGCGGATATTCGGAGCCGCTCATTCGTCACTACCTGGGGGATTGCGAGATAGAGTCGATCGACTTTTCCGACTACGAGGACTGCACCCGGGTTCATGACATGAACCAGCCAATTCCCCAGGATTGGCACGGGCGGTACGACTTGCTCTTTGATGGCGGAACGATCGAGCACATCTTTCACTTTCCCAACGCCATTGCCAACGCGATGAACTTGGTGCGCGAAGGAGGTTACTTCGTGGCCTGCACGCCCTCGAACAACTTCAGCGGCCATGGCTTTTACCAATTCAGTCCCGAGCTTTTCTTCCGCCTCTTCAACAAGGCCAACGGGTTTTCGCTGATGCTGATGGCCATGGGCGAGTCCCGGCACCGCGGGCGCCTGTTCCGGATCGAAGATCCAAAGGACCTGGGCTACCGCATTCTCTTTGACGGTAGCGGTTTGCTACAGCTCATCGTGATCGCCCGCCGGGACAAGGTGGCGCCGGTACTACAGGAGTACCCCTATCAGAGCGACTATTCGCAGACCTGGTCCAGCCAATCCGGGGAAACGGGGTCTCCCGGCACTGGTGCTCCGGCGAGCTTTTCCCCTCGAAATGGGGATGCGTGGAAGTCCCGGCTGCGAAACGCCATTCCCAAAAACCTGCTCTATTACTATGACATGTTTCACATCTCCCGCCGCACTCGGCGGGAAATTTCCAAGGGTGTGAAGCAGGTTCATTCCCTTTCCGAGTGCCTTCGCGAAGTATAAGAGCCCTCCGTCCCCACCTCCGATGAACTACCGGCAATTCCGCGACTACGTCTGTTCAGATCTGTATCGCTACAGTGGCGAACTGAGTTCGCGGGCCTTTCGTTCCCACTGGCGTCACGAGCCCGGTTTTCGCATCTCCTTCCTATTTCGGTTTTGCAAATATCTATCTGACAAACCCCTGGCCAAACTGGGCCTCTACCAGGCCGCTTCATACCTCTACAACCGCAACTGCGTGCGGTATGGGGTTCACCTCAACATCCATACCAAAGTCGGTCCCGGCTTCTATCTCTCTCATCCTTGTGCGATCATCATCAACGACCAGGCGACCATCGGCCGGAACTGCAATATTTCGCAGAGCGTTACCCTGGGAGTTTCCAACCGCGGCGAGCACAAAGGGTTTCCCGAAATAGGCGACGAAGTGTTCATCGGCCCTGGAGCCGTCATCCTGGGAGGAATCAAGATCGGAAACCGCGCGGCCATTGGAGCCAACGCCGTGGTGACCAAGGACGTGCCGGAGGGCGCTGTCGCCGCCGGAGTTCCCGCAAAGATTATCTCTCAGAGCGGTTCCGCCGACTATATCAATCTGGTCTGGCCTCAAAGCCAGGAAATAGGCTGAAACCACTTTCCACCCGAATTGAAAACCTCAAGCTCCGCACCTTACCCAACGTCCGCATGAATCCTCAGCTATGTATTTCCCAGTACCTGGAACGCGTGAAGGCCCTCATCGAAAGTATTGACGAGGAAGCAGTCCTGGCCCTGGCGGAAACCTTGAAAACCGTCTGCGAGTCCGGCGGCACGGTCTTCATCTGCGGCAACGGCGGCAGTGCCTCAAGCGCGTCGCACATGGCCTGCGACTTGTCCAAGAATGTGGTGGATGCACAACATCACCGGCTGCGAGTCGTCAGCCTGGCGGACAACGTGGCGCACTTTTCGGCTATCGCCAACGACCTCGACTACTCGGACGTGTTTGTGGAACAGCTCCGCAATCTAATGACTTCCAAAGACGCGCTCCTGGCCATCTCCGCCAGCGGAAACTCTCCCAACGTCATCAAGGCCGCCCAGTTTGCCCGGGAGCTGGGTTCGCCGGTGATCGGGTTTACGGGCTTTTCGGGTGGTCAGCTCCGGGAGCTGGCCTCCTCCGGATTTCATGTGGACTGCGAGGAATACGGACCCGTTGAGGATCTGCACCTGATCTGCAACCACCTCCTCGTGGTCACGCTGCGTCGAATGATGAACCCCGATCTCCAGGTCAATGCCTAGTGTGGTGTTTGCGAAATAGGTGGACGAAATTCGCGAGGAATCTTTTTCAAGTTCAAGGAGCGAGGAGGGAGTCGAGCCAGCTCGACGACTGATCGAGCAACGCGGAAATTAGAAAAGAAGACCGCGATTACAAAAATATCCGAGCGAAGCGAGCAAATTTCCGGCCCTAATACTTAATTGATTTCGTCTAGATATTTCGCAAACACCACACTAGTATGGAAATGAAGGACAAACTAAACCTGGGATGTGGTACCGACATCCGTCCCGACTATGTGAACCTGGATGTCTCCGCCTTGGAAGGCGTGGATGTCGTTCACGACTTGAATCAACTGCCCCTTCCCTTCGAAGACGGCTCTTTTTCAGAGGTCTTGTGCCTGGATGTTCTCGAACACGTGGACTACCCTCCCCTGCTGAAGGAATGCCTCCGGATCTTAAAGCCGGGTGGAAAGGTGGTCTTGGAGGTCCCACACTTTACTTCAAACAACAATTTCGTGGACCCCACGCACCGGAACCGGTTTTCCGTGAAAACGTTCAACTTCTTTTGCCGGGAAACCTGGGAGAACCAACACCGCGGCTACTATTTTGATTTCGCCTTCAAACGAGTGGTGTCTAAACGTCTGGTCTTTATCAAGACATTGTTTTTCTTTTGGAACTGGCTCGTGGAGCCGGCCGTGAACAGTTCGCCCTTGTTCCAGCAATACTACGAAGCCACGGGACTGGCCTACTTGTTTCCAGCGCAGAACCTTCGGGTGGAACTAGAGAAATAGAAATCTTCTTATCAATTTGCCCTCCAAACTACAGCGCTTTCTTCTTCGCAAGAAGATTGGGGTGATCGACTTTCTGAGGTTTTCGCCCGTCATCCACTGGTTTTTTTACCAATGGAGATTAGTCGAATCCGGCGGCACCAAGGCCGGGAACGCTTCAGAGATTTTTCGTAAGATTCGCAGCCTTTGTTCGGCGGCCCGGCTCGCCCAGACCCAGGCTCAGATGGAGGTGGTGGAAAGCCGGATCAAAGCGCTCTACCCGATACCACCGGAATACAAAGACCTTCTCTCCAGCGCCCAGCAGGCCGCCGACCCGGTCAGAAAGAGCCTGATTCTGAAGCCCTACTCTCCCGGCACCGGGGAACCGGGAGTGGTGTTCATCTCCTTCGAAGACCAATGGGTCAAGCTCCTGTCCATGTCTTCCGGTCAGTTGGATGAGTTCGCAAAACGTTTTCTATTGGTCGTTTCGCCCACGTGGACTCCCCCGCACAGCTTGGTAAACTGTCTCTTTCCCCAGTTTTATCCGGGCCCCATCTACACGCTTATTTCAAACGAGACAGATCTCGATACCTTCCCCAGGCTCTCGGAAAAGTACCGGATGGTCGATCTGTTCGCTTCCAATTGGGTAAACCCGAATGTCTTCCGCCCCGCTCCGGATCAGCAGAGAGACATAGATGTCTTCATGCTGGCGAATTTCGGCACCTACAAGAGGCATCATGTGCTCTTCAGGGCGCTCCCGCATCTTCCCAAGGAATGGAAGGTGATCGTGGTCGGCCAACCCGAGGGACAGCGGGACGCCCAATCTCTGCTCCGGGAAGCAGATGCCTTTGGCGTCGCCGGCCGGTTCGAGCTGAAACAGAGAATTCCCAACATAGAGTTGGAGCAGCTTATCCGCCGTTCGAAGGTAAGCCTCATCTGCTCCCGGAGAGAGGGTTCCTGTGTCGCGGTCGTCGAGTCCATGTTTTCCGGAACGCCCGTCGGCTTGTTGAAAGGCGCTCAGATCGGGTCCGCCAAATTTATCAACCCCGAAACGGGCACGTTCTTAAGAGAGTCCCATTTCGCGGAAGATCTGAAGGCCTTTCATGACCGCCACGAGCAGTTTACCCCTCGCGAATGGTGCCTCAGGAACGGTATATCCGCCGTCGAAAGCAGCCAGCGCCTCAATGAATTTCTAAAGAACGAGTCGTTCCGGAGAGGGCTGCCGTGGACTCGCGATATCCTCCCATTTCATTGGCACCCGAACCCGGCCCCACTGGAAAGCGATCCACCGGATTGGATCTCTTCCGAAGCAAAGGAAATAGAAGCAAGATTTGGAATCAAAATGGGATCGCGGGCCTGACGTGCCCTGCTTCCATACAATCCTCGTTCAGTTGAAGTCATGGAAGCAAACCTGTCTTTTCCCCGGCATTGCCCCCTTCGTCAGCCGCAAGTTTACTTCGCGTGAATTAAACCACTGCACTTTTTTGCTCACATCGTGTTTCGTAAGATACAGAATTGCGTTCTCCGCTGGAAGCTAATCGGCGGCGATCGCATTCGGTTCTCCCCAATCTCTCGTTGGCTGCTGTTCCGGTATCGGGCTTTTCACTCCTCCATCGGCAATCCGCGGACGAGTCGAGAGCTTGCCAGCAGGGTCCAAAATCTGTGCTCCGCGGCAAGGCTTGCTCAGAACTTCAAGCAACTGAAGTCGGTCGAGGAAAAGATTCACGCCACGGGAACTACCCAAATCAAGCCCACCGAACTGCTGGAGGGGACCGCTTCCAACGAGATTCAAAAAGGGCTCATTCTGAAGCCTTTCCTTCCGGACACTCAAGAACGCGGAGCGATCTTCATTTCGTTTGAGGATCAATGGGCCAGGCTTCTGACTCTGACTTCAGACCAGCTACTGAAGTTTTCGAAACGCTACCAACTCATCGTTTCCCCTACCTGGTCGCCTCCCCATGGCTTGATCAACTGCCTGTTCCCCCGGTTCTACCCCGACCACATCTATTGCCTGATCAGCAACGAGGCGGATCTCGAGACCATCCCCAGACTTTCGGATAAGTACCGCATGGTGAACCTGCTCGCTTCAAACTGGGTAAAGGCAGATGCCTTTGCTCCGAAGGCGTTCGCATCGAGAGACATCGACTTGATCATGCTGGCCAATTTCGGCCTGTTCAAACGCCACCACATCCTGTTCAGGGCTTTTCGGGACCTTCCCCAGGAGTGGAGGGTTCTACTGATCGGACAGCCCGAGCGGGACCGGACCTCCAAGACCTTGCTTCGCGAGGCGGAATCCTTCGGCGCGCTGGACCGGTTCGAGTTGCGTGAAAGAATTCCTCACAAAGACGTGGCCGAGCTTTTGTGCCGGTCCAAAGCGAGCGTGATCTGTTCGCGGCGGGAAGGCTCTTGCGTCGCGGTGGTGGAGTCTCTTTTCGCGAATACTCCGGTGGGTCTCGTTGAATCAGCCCAAATTGGCTCAGCCAGATTCATCAATTCCAAGACCGGAGTGTTTTTGCGGGAATCTCATTTCTCTGAAGACCTGAAGGCCTTTCATCGCAACGCCGGTCATTTTTCCGCAAGGGAATGGTGTCTGGAAAATGGCATCTCGGCCAAAGAGAGTTCCGAAAAGCTCAATACCCTTTTGAAAGAGGACGCCCTCCGGGACGGGCGCCCCTGGACCCAGGACATTCTGCCCTTTCACTGGTGTCCCAACCCCTACCCTTCAGAGGACCCGCCGCCAGCGTGGCTGGACGGCGAGAAAGCTCTGATAGAGAGAGAGTTTGGCATTCGCCTGACCTGGAGCCTGTGACGTTCCCCGGCCACGGAATGGTTTCCCCGCCCGTGGGGCTCTACTGAGCCGCTTCGGGCTTCGCTTCCTTTTCGGGAGCCGCTTCGGGTTTCTTGGCGGCGGGTGGCGCGGGCTCGGCGGCCTTCTTCGGTTCGGGCGCCGGGTTGGGCTTAGCGGCGGCGGCGGGTTCCGCCGGTTTGGGTTCGGGCTCTTTCTTCGGAGGCGCG
Source organism: Verrucomicrobiia bacterium (assembly GCA_030427505.1). Lineage (GTDB taxonomy): Bacteria > Verrucomicrobiota > Verrucomicrobiia > Verrucomicrobiales > DEV007 > JAUICH01. The sequence continues at coordinate 189,859 of JAUICH010000007.1, read as the reverse complement.
GGGGCGGTGGTAGCGGGTGCTGGAGCCGGGGCCGGTTCCTCCGGTTTAGTCACCATGGGGAAGTCGTCAGTCCGGAAGGGGGTCAGGGGAAGGCCTTCCAGGTTTTGCACGTTGGCGATGGGGTTGTTCGCCCAGGCGTAGCGAACGGCCACGGGGGCTTTTACCTCATCGCTCCATACTTCGATCCGGTCCGGACGCGCGCCCTGAGCGGCGGGCAGGATCTTGGCGTCCGCGTTATGAAATACCTGGTCTTCGCCCGCGATCGCGAAGCCTTTCAGTTCGCGGGTGTCAAAGGTATCTAGACCGCCGCCTACGTGGTCGAAAGTCAGCACGATCTTCGCGCCTTTTTTCTCCATGCTTTTGTATTGGGGGCTACGGTAGACCAGGGTCTTGGCGCCGTAGTCTTTGGCCAGGGCCCAGCGGGCGAGACGCATGGCCACGTTCTGCTTGTCCCGCGGATGGATGTCATGGGACTCGCCCAAGTCGTAGATGACGGCCTGGCCGCTGTTGGGCAGCGCCTCCATGGCCAAGGTCTGGGCTTCGCGCAGTTCGGCCCAGTCGCTGTCTCCCGGCTCGGCCACCTCATCCTTGAAGTCGGCCAATTGCACCCAGTAGAAGGGAAAATCTCCGATGCCCCACTCTTTCCGCCAACTGCTCACCATGAGCGGAAAGAGGCTGCGGTATTCGTAGGCGCGTCCCGCGTTGGTTTCGCCCTGGTACCAGATGGCGCCACGAATTCCGTAGCCGAGAATGGGTTTGAGCACTCCGTTGTAGAGGTTGGCGGGCCGGTGCTGTCCTTTCAGGGGATCGGACGGAAACCGGGGCTGCTGCGGCACGGGCTTGCCTTCGGCTTTGGCGCGCTTGGCCGCTTCATTCCAGGCGGCGCGGGTCTCGGCGTACTTTTCCATGGCCACGTCATGATCGTAGGTGGCCTCGGTTTGTTCCCAGCGGGTCAGGATGTCCGTAAAGCCGTGCTCTTTCAAAAGATCCCGCCGGATCCAGGCCTCGCAGGCGGAGCCGCCCCAGGAGTTGTCAATCAATCCGATCGGCACGCCGAGGGTCTGGCGCAGCTGGCGTCCGAAGAAATAGCCCACCGCGGTGAAGTCGCGCACCGTCTCCGGCGTGCAGGGTTCCCACTCTCCGGTGAAGTCCGTCCGCGGCTCCTGCACGCCCACATGCGGCACGGTGATGAGCCGGATCTCGGGGAAGTTCGCGGCGGCCGCCTCGAGATCCGAGTTGTTGGCCGAACCGGTGGGCCACTCCATGTTCGACTGTCCGGAACAAAGCCAGACTTCCCCCACCAGGACATTGGAGAACAGCTTGGTGGAAGATCCCTTTACCGTGAAGCGCTGGGCGTGCGGTTTCAGAGACAGAGGCTTCAGGGTGACTTCCCAATAGCCGTCTTTCCCGGCCTGCCCCTGCACGCTCTGGTCCGCGATGGCCACGGTGACGGTCTGCCCGGGATTGTCCCAACCCCAGATCTTCAGGGGCATGTCGCGCTGCAGCACCATGTTGTCTCCGAAAATGGAAGACATCTTCAGTTCGGCATGAAGGAATGCCGGTGAAGCGAAAAGGGTCAGGAAACACCAGAGGTGGAAGTGGGAACGGAACAGGGATTTCATGGGCAAAGATCGAAGCACTCCAGCCGCAATGGTCAATGCCAAACTGCCGCGCAATCGAGCCCCAGGGATTTCCCCTAGCCGGAAACAGCGGGCGAAGCTTGAGCCAGGGCTTCTCTCCAATACGTTTCACTCGGCGGTACTGCGAAGCTAAGGTGGAACGCGATCTCCGAGGTCCGGGCCGGACTGGCAGATTCTCGAAAGCAGAATCAGCAGACCTTTCGCCTTTGTTTGGACGTCGGTTCCGCCAGCAGGGGTCCATCTGGTTCGTTCAGACGCAGCGTGAATCCCTCGCCGCCACGCACCGTTGGTCCGGGTCGCGAGTTTCCAGCCCGCCCGGCAGCCGCACCCCGAGGACCAAACGCCCCGCGCATACCAGCCTACGCCGCTCCATTCGCTAAGGCGGCCTCCCCGGCCTTTCAGGCCGTTGGGAACGTCAATTGCCTATGGCGGGTTCGTTTTCGAACTCTAACAAACACTCCTCCCACACTCAAAATCTGATCTGAGCCATCCGTGTCATTTGACTTCACTTCGTTTTGCCTTTGCTGCACTCCGGCTACCGGCGGTTGTCCGTCTCCGCTCCGCTCTGATTGCGGTCTCTCCATTCCCGTCACGTCACACCGCAAACACGCTCCCCCCCTCTCACAACACCTCCAACAATTTCTCCACATGCTCCCCGGGCTTCACCTTGGGGAATACCGCCAGCACCTTGCTGTCTTCCCCAATCACGAACGTCGTCCGTTCCGTGCCCATGTAGGTCTTGCCGTAGAGCTTTTTCTCCACCCACACGCCGTAGGCTTCGACGATCTTCTTGTCCTCGTCGCTGATCAGCGGGAAGGGCAGCTCGTACTTGTCGATGAACTTCCGGTGCTTCTTCACCGGGTCGATGCTCACGCCGAAGACCTTGGCCTTTTTCGAGATCTCGCCCCAGGCATCGCGCAGGCCGCAGGCTTGTTTTGTGCAGCCGGGGGTGTCGTCTTTCGGGTAAAAGTAGAGCACCACTTTCTCGCCCTTCAGGGAGGAGAGCTGGACCGTTTCGCCGTCCTCGTAGTTGCCGCCCGCGACGGGAGCGGAAAAATCGGGGGCCTTCTTGCCGGGTTGAGGTTGTTGCGCCATGGAAAAACCGTAACCTATGGAGCCGTCACTGACCCGTGACAAGAAAGAGTCCGTCCGCGAGAATCGAAGCCTCTCTTCCTCCCTCCCCCTCTTCCCCGGTTCCGTCATGACCACCGCGAACAAGATCACCATCACCCGCATTCTCCTCATCCCGGTCTTCATCATCCTGGCCGTTTACTACGGGGCCAGCGTGGAGTCCGGGGTGGAAGACGTGCGCCTGCGCATCGCCGCGGTGGCGGTCTTCATCCTGGCCTCGGTCAGCGACGGGCTGGACGGCTACATCGCGCGGCACTTCAACCAGCGGAGCAGGCTGGGCCGGGTGCTCGACCCCATCGCGGACAAGCTGCTTCTCCTGGCCGCCATCCTGACCCTGACCTTTACCAACTGGCACTGGAGCTTTCCCCTCTGGTTCCCCATCATCGTCATCGGGCGGGACCTCGCCATCGTGGGCGGCATCGGCGTCGTCTATTACCTGAACCACGCGGTGCACATTCAGCCGCACTGGACGAGCAAGACCTGCACCTTTCTGCAAATGGTTGCGGTCGCCTGGGTTATGCTCGACATTTCCGTTCCTGACCCGATCTACCCCGTCATTCTGGCGGGCATCTTCACCGTCATTTCAGGCGCGGTCTATTTAGTCGAGGGGGTCCGGCAGTTAACTGAAAGCGGCCATGCCCATCCCGAAAAAGAGTAAACCCATCGTCGCCATCGTAGGGCGTCCGAACGTCGGCAAGTCCGCGATCTTCAACCGGCTCGCCAACCGCCGCATCGCCATCGTCCACGACCAGCCCGGCGTCACGCGCGACCGCCTGTCCGCCGACTGCGAACCCGGGCGCGTGCCCTTCGAACTGGTCGATACCGGCGGGATCGGCGCGCCCCTGGAAGACGGATTCGCCGATCAGGTGCGGGCGGAGGCGGACATCGCCATGGCCGCCGCGGACCTCATTCTCTTCACCGTGGACGGCCGCCAGGGCATCACCCCCGTGGACCAGGATCTGGCCCAGCGCCTGCACGGCACGCAGATTCCCGTTCTGCTCCTGGTGAACAAGATGGACACGGAAAAGGTGGAAACCGCCGAGGCCGAGTTCTCCGCCCTGGGCTTCAGAACCCGCGTTCCCGTCAGCGCCGCTCACGGCCGGAATTTCAAAGAGTTGGTCCGCCTCATCGACGGCGAGCTGACTAAAGTGGAGGCCGCTCGAATCTCACAGGCTCAAGAAGATGCGGAAGATTTTCCGGAGATACCATCTGGAGATTCCGAGCCAGTTTACCCCCTGAAGATGGCCATCGTGGGCCGCCCGAACGTTGGAAAATCCTCTCTCATCAATGCCCTGCTGAACGACTCCCGCACCATCGTCAGCGACATCGCGGGCACCACGCGGGACTCCGTGGACGTGCCCTACGAACGCGACGGGAAACCCTATCTCCTCATCGACACCGCCGGGCTGCGCCGCCGGATGAAGCGCGACACCTCCGTGGAAGTCTTCAGCGCCATGCGGACAGAAAAAGCCATCCGCCGCGCTGACCTCTGCCTGCTCGTCATCGACGCGAACGCGGGCATCACCACCGGGGACCGCCGCATTGCCCGAACCATTCTGGAAGAGAATAAGCCCTGCCTGGTGCTGCTGAATAAGTTCGACCTTTTCCATCCGGACGGCCATTTCCGGGACCGCGTGGAGCACCTTCAGGAAATGCTGGGCGACGGCCTGTTCTTCCTGCACTACGCGCCGCATGTGGCCGTCTCCGCCCTGAAGCGCGAGTACCTGGGCAAGATCTTCCAGGCCGTGCAGAAGGTGCGCGACGCCTCCGACCACCCCGTCGGCACCGGCGCCCTGAACCGCACCCTGCACAAGGCGCTCGAGAAAAACCCACCGCCACTGAAAGGCCGGAAGCGGCTGAAACTGCTCTACGCCACCCAGCAGCGGGAGGACCGCCCCCGCGCCATCCAGGTGCCGCGCATCATGCTCTTTGTGAACCACAAAGACCTCCTGCCCAAGACCTACGAGCGCTACCTGGAAAACCACCTGCGCGACGCCTTCCCCCTGGAGGGCTTGCCCATCGTGTTCGACGTCCGCTCCCGCCGGGAGGACGAGGAAGAAGGCCCGGCCTCCAAACCCAGGCCAAAGCCGAAACCCAAGGCCAAAAAGAAAGCCGCCTACAAGTCCAAGCCCAGGACCCGGCAAAAGCCGAAGCCCAAGCCTTAGGCGGAAGCCTCTTCGCGGTCCCGGTTTCTATTCCGTAAACGCGCCCCTTCATTCCCATGGCGGATACATCGCGATGTGCGATCCTTTCGCCATGCCGGACCCCCTGGTTACCCGCCTGCTCCTGGTGTTGCCCGCCCTCACCGCCGCCATTGTGGCGATGGGCCTGTCCTCTCTACCCGCCAACGCCGCGGAGATCCGTGTCTCCCCCAGCGACAAGCCCCACGCCCAGCCCATCTCCGATGCCATCAAGCTAGCCGCCCCGGGCGACGTGCTGATCGTCGAGCCCGGCGCTTACCGCGAGTCGCTGGACATTGGAAAACCCCTCACCCTGCGCGGCCTGCCCGGCGCGACGCTGGAGGGTTCCGAACCGCTCGCGTTGGCGTGGGAACCGGCGGGCGGCGATCTGCCCGGCGTTTACACGGCGGAGAGCGGCAGCAAACCCGTTGGCCTGCTCTGGGACCGGAAATTCATCGCCGAGATCCGTTTCGACAAGGCCCAGAAAGAAGGCGACTGGCAGTGGCAGACCCTGCTGGCCAAAGGCACGCCCCTCAGCCACTTCGACGAGATCCTCGCCCTCTGGGTTTACCACCCGCGGGAGAAAAGGCTCTACCTTCGCCTGCCAGATAGGGCTAAGCCCGAAGGCTCCCGCCTGTCCTGGGTCCCGTCCCGGAATCCGCTCGTCCGCATATCCGAAACGGAGAACGTCACCGTGGAGGGGCTGACCCTGGCTCACGGCGGCTACGGCGTGTGGCTCGACCAGGCGCGGGACTGCGTGGTGCGGAACGTCACCATCACCTCCTTTGAGGATACCGGCATCGTGCTTACCGCAGGCGCCACCCGGTGCACCATCCAGGGCTGCGACATTACGCGAGGCTCCCTGGAAGAATGGCGGCCACCCCTGGAACACAGCCGGGGGAATTACGAAATCTGGCAACTGCACAAGAGCGCCGGCTACTCCGACCGGAACGGCATCGTCCTCCTGCGGGCCGGCGCGGACAATCGCGTGCTGGAAAACCACCTGCACCGCGTGTTCGACGGCATCGCGCTGGGAGACTACAAGGCCGAGTCTCTGGACATCCCCCTGCCCGATCCGGCCCACTGTCAGGGCGCCGAGATCGCGCGCAACCTCATCGAAAACACCCGCGACTCCGGCATCGAACTCGGCGCCGGTAGTGTGGACGTGAAGGTGCATCACAACACTCTTCGTCAGACCCACGGCGGCCTGCGCTTCAAGCTGCCCCGGCTCGGCCCTCTCTACATCCATCACAACCGCCTCATCGACGGCTCGCCCTTCAATGTGTGGTTCAGCATGGACGCCTCCCCCGCCGAGGCCTACGTCTATCACAACACCGTGGTAGGGGGGCACCGGGAATTCCTGGAAGTCAGCCGCGACTCCCGGAGGCGGGACTTCGTCGCGCCGAAGTGGCATTTCCTCAATAACCTCACCCTGAACGATCGCGGTTTCTGCGAGCCCAGCGAAAAGCCCGCGCTGGACTTCACGACCTCTCACAACATTTCCGGCGGCAAAGAACGCCCCTGGCCCGAAGGCACCCCGGACCGCGACACGGGCAGCCGCTACGGCGTGGAAATTTCCCACGACGCCAACGGCAAACCCGCCCCCGGCTCCCCCGCCATCGACGCCGGTCTGGATCTTTCCACCTACCTGGACGGAAAGCCGCTCCCCGGCTGCGAGCCCGGTTACTTCCTAGGGAAGGCCCCCGACGTGGGCGCGGATGAGGTGGAGTGAAACCGCTGGCCGGAAAAGAGCGCACCCGGACGCCTCTCCCTGTTGAAGGAGTCGAGATGCTTACCCCGGAGAAGCCTAACCTGCATTTCTCACCAGTTCCCGGCTGCGACTTGCTGTGGCCCGCATTGTCGGCGTTCCGCTCGATTTTTTCTCGAACAGTATGTACTCATACAGTCCCGCGAAAAGATCTTCGCGCGCCTGTCAGGACAGGCCTCGCGGCGTCTCGCCACGAGAACTGGTGAGAAATGCAGGCTAACGGGAATGGCACTCGGTTGAGCGCGGCGACCGGTCAAGTCGAGCCCTTCGACGGCGGCGACTGGCACTGACAGATCGCCGATGAAATCGCTTCACCGGGGTCTCAGGGCCGGAGGGCCAACGGCCCGGCGCATACCAGCCTGGGGCGCGAGCCCCAGGAAAACGGGTCCCCATGAATATCGAGGGCCGTAGGTCCGGCGCATCCCCCTGGGGATGGCGGCGGAGTCACGGCGCGCCCACATGCGCCGGGCCTTCAGCCCTCGAAATTTATCAATCCGCCTAACCTGGGCCTTGCGACCCAGGCTGGTATGCGGCGCGCCGTTGGCGCTCATGCCCCGCGAGGACGATCAGCCAGGTCCGGCGCGCAAAACTTTGGGGCGCACATCCGGCGAGAAGGCCGCGCGATACCTAGCCGGTAATTGCATCGCAATGGTATCCCGTAACAGACCCGGTCACCACGCTTATCCGAGTGCCATTCAGGCTAACGGATCGCTAATTCTTCAGGCGGATCCACGCCACGCACCAGGTAGCGGGACACGAAATTCACGGCCCCACGGCTGTAGGCGGAGCGGGTGAGCGCCCCGGCGGCCATGCCGGCCACCTGCCGCTTCGTGTGGCGCTGCACGATTTCCACCAGCCCGCTCAGGATGGGCACGTTTACCTTTTGCCCCTCCGCCTGGCCCAGGGCGAAAATGCGCCCGTCGTAAAACATTTCGATCAGCCGCTCCCAGGCCACCAGCCATTCCCGGGTCTCCGCGACGGCCCGTTCGCAGGCCTGCCGCAGGCGAGCCGGACTGGGCACGCAGGCACCCGCCCCCTCCGCGCCGCGATAGGCTTTCACCAGTCGATCGCCGAGGAGCTTGGCGGACTCCATGGCCATGAAGAGGCCGGAGGACAGCATGGGATCGACAAAGCCGTAGGCATCCCCCGCCATCACCCAGCCCGGACCGGCGCCGGTTTCCGAGATGAGTTGGTAGTTGGAATAGGTAAGCACCTCCGTGCCGCGTTCCGCGTTCTTCAGCGGCGCCGCGAGGCGTGGATTGCTCCGAATGGCGGCCTCCAGGCGGTCCTCCTGGGTGGCGCCCAGCTTCTTCGCTTCCTCCAGCGGCAGCACAACGCCCACGGAGACGCGGCCCTGGAGCGGGATGCGCCAGCTCCAGCCGTTCTCCAGGCGGTCGATCACCACCTGGCCTTCCGGTTCCTCCAGTTTCGAGCCCAGGTAATGCGCAAAGTAAGCCACGTCCGTCCGGTTGCCGCGCCGGGCCGGAATGCCCAGGGCGCGGGCAAAGAGCCGGGTCCGGCCCGTGGCGTCCACCAGCAGGTCCGGCTGCCGGCCTTCCAGCCCCGGAAAGAGCGCCAGGGACTCCTCCGCCAGCCGCAGCGTCCCGGTCTCCCGGTCCGCCTCCAGCTTCACCCGGCCCTCCACGCGGCAGACGCCCAGCTCCGCGGCGCGCTCGCGCAAGAGGCGGTCGAAGGCCGGGCGCGGCACGTTGTAGGCATACGGCGGCGAAGCCCCTTCGAAGGGTTGAAAGCGAAAACGGATCTCGTGACCGCCGCTGTGCTGAAAGGAGACGCCTGGCTTGTAGGTGCCCATGGCGGCCACGCGCTCCTCGATGCCCAGGCGCTGGAGCAGCGGCACCACGGAGGGAATGAGGGACTCGCCCACCAGCAGGTCCGTGGGCCGTTCTTCATCCACGATGGCGACGGGCACGTTCCCCAGGGTCAGGAGGGCCGCCAGCGTGCAGCCCGCCGGTCCGCCGCCCACGATAACGACACTGGGGCAGAAGCCCGTCGCCATTGGAGAGGACGCGGGTCCGCTGGAGGTCGGATCAGAAGCCATGGGGCGGAAAGATGGAACTGAGGCGGGGCACCGCATCCTTTACGATGTTCTTTGACGCATTCCAACTCAATTTCTGTCAACGAATTCGACTCACGCGCCCCCCGTGGAAACCCTCTTCTACCTTCTCTGAATATTCAAGATACCTTGCTTGCCTTGGCGGGTGAATGCCCGCATCTTTACCGGCGTGAATCGGTTCTCAACTTCCTCCGGCGTCCGTCGCTCTTTCATTGCCCATTTTTCCGGCCTGTCCGGCGCCGAGGCGCGGGACTATCGGAAAGGACGTTCCGGATGGGTCACCCGCGGCGCGGGTTTCCTGGCCGCCGCGCTTGCGCTGGGCGCATCGCTGCTTTCCACGGCTCCGCTCTCCGCCCAGACGGCGCTGGACCCGAAGCAGGACATGGCCGCCGTGGCCGCGCCGCCAAAGCTGGAACCCTACGAGCGCTGCGCTTTCGACTTCGAATCCTCCGCGCTCTGGAGCGTCGGGGACCAGACCACGCTGGACTATGTGCTGCTGCCCCAGGTCTTTTCCGTGCGCACGCCCTACGTCATGAAGTGGGACCTGAAGAACCAGGCCGCCTTCGTGGTGCGGAGCAACCTGGCCTTCCTGGGCGAGATCGTCGCCGAGGGGCCGGAGTCTTACTACCTGGGTTTCCACGCCAGCCCTTCCTTTGAATACTGGACGCCGTCCCGCGATACCCACCTCTACTTCGCCATCGGCGGCGGCTGCGGCTGGGTGGACAGCCAAGACGTGGAGGGCGCCCAGGGCCAGGACTTCACCTTCAACTGGTTCGCCAAGACCGGCCTGCGCTTTAACCTGACGGAAGATTTCTCCTGCACCGCCGGCGTGTTCTTTCAACACATGTCCAATCAAGGCATGACCGACCCCAACCCCGGCCTCAACGCCGTGGGCCCGACCATCGGGTTTTCCTGGAAGTTTTAGGGGCCACGCGAAGACGGGCCGCAATGGCCTCGGGAATACGCACTTCACCTAATGGGGCGATGCGCTCTCCCGAGAACCCGACTCGCGAAGATATCCGGGAATGGGCCTATACCGAGGGCGCGTTGTATCCCATTCCTGCCTGGGATCTCATCCTCACCTGGACGCGGGAGTTCGATCTGTATGTGGAACTGGCCGCGGATGACGAGTGTCCCAACTGGGACTTTTTTCTCGGTGTGCTCTACCAGATCGTCGGTGAAGCGGTTCGAACCGGCTACCGGACCGAGTCCAAAGCGCAAATTGAGGAGTTCCTCGACATGACGAAGCCCTTTCCGAAGTACCGGTTTCACCTGCTGCGCGAACGTGCCGCCAAGCTGATGGCGAACCCTGACACGTTTGACTTTAGCGATTGGTGCACAGGTCAACTGGTGAGACAGGATCTCGAAGCGGGCCGGGTTTGAGAATTTGCCAGGATGGAGAGAGGGAGATGCAAAACCTGCCTTCCATGGCAAGCCGGCATTCTGCCCTTCACCTACTACCTCGTCAGCCGGGTTTTGCTGGTAGTTTGACGGGATTCCCGGTATTTCTGAGGTCCCCAGGTTTGAGCAGCCTCCCCTTCCTTCGCCATGAAGAAACGTGTATCCGTATTCATCCTCTGGATGCTGTGCTCACTTGCCCAGGCACCGGCGCAGGAGACCGACCCTTTTGCCGAAGATTCAGACGCGGAAAGCACCGGACTCCCGGAACGCGCCATCGCGAAACTTCCGGACGCCATTACGGCGACTCGAACCGAAGAGGGAAAGTGGCGGTATGTCATTACCGGCATCTATACCTACTTTGAAGACCGGTATCCGGAGGAAGCGTCCGGGCGGAAAGAGGTCCCGAACCCGTTTACGGATGAGGAGATTTCTTTGTCCATATCCCGCGACGAACGTGAATCGACTTATGCCGCTTTCTTTCCAGAGGGAACGAAAGTCAGCCTGAACTTTACAGAACTGGAATGCACCATCACCACGCAGGAGGAACTGAACCTTTCCGAGTTCGCCGACATTATCGACCAATTGGCCTGGTTGTGCGGCGAAATTCCTTATTGGCCGGAGCTTGAAGCTCGCGATGCCCCCAAAAGCGATGAGTTCGATCTGACACGCTATCAGATTCAGAAGGCAACCACAGCCTTCCCACCGTCCTTGGCGTGGTTCAGAGCTGGCAATACCCTTTCCGGTTCGGTCACCTCTCCATTCGCGATCTACCTGGATTATCCGGGATCCCTGCGGATCGATTCCACCACTGCGCATTGCATTGACTACAACCGTTTTGCAGTCCGTATCCTGGACGGACACGGCCGCCTCGTCTGGATGGACGACACCACTCTATCGGGAGACGTCTCCTTCGCGGTAGCGGACCTGGACGGTGACCTGAGGCACGAGGTCTTGATCCAAATGAGCAATCACAAAGAATCGTCAAACTTAATCATTCGTCCTGCTGAAGATCCAGACCAATAGACGCAGGAGCGGTCGTGCCTAATTTCTCGCGATATCTCTCCGCCGTCCGGGCATTCCTTCGCCAAACCGCTCGCGATTTGGCGGCATTTTCCCGTTTAAACCATTGTCTCGCGGGGACCTTCATCACCGCGTTTCTGTTTCTCCTGATTGCGGCGGGCATGGTGATCCTCCCTTTCCGATGGAAGCCGGCTTATTTTGTATTTCAGTGGTCTTGTTTCTTTGCGTTCAGCCTCTCCGCTACCGGCACGGTGGCCTGGATGCTGGAGCAGCAGTTCCGGAAGGGGTGGCGAGGCTGGCTGATGCTGGGGGCTATCCTCCTATCAGGTGCCGTTTCTTTTGCGTGGCCCGTTCTAAGCGTGTTTTACTGGGCCTTCGATCGCGGCTACTTTCTGGACTGAATCGCCCCATGCCCCCTTCCAAACCCAGCATTCTCTCCCGCTACGAACGCGCTCCGGACGGCGAGGTCTTGATCGACGTGGCGGCGGCGCGGGTGGAGGATCTTTATGAGGACTTTGACAAGACGGCGCCGTTCATCCGGCGGGATCTCGATCAGGACCTGGTGGACTACTTGACGGACTGTGCGGCGGAGATCGGGAAGACGCCGTTTCGGATTCGCTTTTCGCTGGCGAATCCGCCGCTGGATGGCGGGCTGTCGCGTATTCAGCAGAGCGTGAATGGCTACTTCCTCTACGTCGAAGAGATCGAGCGGCGCAAGGTGCGCCAGATCGTGCGGCAGTCGTGGCTGCTCTTCGGCATTGGGTTGACGCTGTTGTTCGTGTCGGTCTCGGCGCACCAGTGGCTGGTGAAGGAACACTCGGTGGTGAACTACGTCTTCGCGGAGGGCCTCACCATCGCGGCCTGGGTGTCGATGTGGAACGCGGTGGCGATCTACCTGATCGACTGGTTTCCGCACCAGAAACAGATCCGGCTTTACCGGAGGCTGGCGGGGGCGGAGTTGCTGTTTCGCACCGTGCCGCAGGCGGAAGTTCCCAGCGCGGCGGAGGTTTCTCAGCCGCCCGTGGCGACGAACCGGATCGAAGCCGTGGACTCGGGGCCGCATACTTACCGGGATTAACGAAACGTGATGTCCGCTGCCGACAGAAGCGATATTCCTTGATCTATCTTTCCAAGACTCACTCCATGGGATGGCTCTCCAATAAAACCAAGACCAAGCCCTCCATTGTCGTGGAGGGAACGGTCATTTCGTACTGCCCCGATGCTGAAATCTGGAGCTTTGAATTCTCGGGTCTCGAATTCATGTCGGCGGAGCCGCGTTTCAGCCTGCCGGAAAAAGCCCAACTGGAAGAAATCGCGCGGGACTTCAAGGAACTTCAGCCAGAGATGCGAAGGCGGCTGGAAAAAGGTTGGGAGAAATGGGGAGGGCCGAAGATCGACACCGGCGAAACCTGTCTGGTGAACCTCACCGATCTGGCCGGCGAGGGCATCTACGAAATCTGCTGGTCCGGCGGCGAAAAGTGGGGCGATATGGGAATCGATTTTTCCATCAAGGAACACGCCATCATTGACGAAAGCTGGGGCGACTAGCTGTAATCCGACCATGACCCCCGTCGAAGTCATCGAACACTACCGGAACCTGGAACTCACGGACGAGAAAGGCCAGCCGTGGGAGCTGGAACTGGAGCCGGGGATCAGCGCGGAACAGCTGGCGGAATTTGAAAGCGCCCTCGGCTTTACCTTGGCGGAGCCGACGCGCGAGTTACTGCGCTACACCAATGGCTTGTCCGGGGTTCCCATTCAGGGACTGGGGTTCAGTGACCTGGACATTGTTCGCGACACGGGTTTTTGCGATGCCTTTCTTTTCCTGGCCCAGGACGACTGTGGAAACCACTGGGGTTACGCGTTGGACCGGACGTCGCGTGACCTGGGACCGATTTACTTTTTCTGTCACGATGCGCCAGTCATACTCTACCAGTCCCCTCACCTGTCACACTTCCTGGAGGAGTTGTTTAAGATGGGACGTCCGCCTCACGAGAGCTTGATCGAAGAGGTCTTGGAAGAAAAGGTGATGGAAGTCTGGACCGGGAACCCCGGCCTGATTCCAGTGGAAGAAGCGCGGCAGTCGTCCGACAAAGCGATCGCGGAATTCGCCAAGACGTTGCCGGACGATTGGAAGGTGAAAGACCTGCGGCAGCCGGAGGTGGGCGACGGCTTTTCCGTGGGCCGGTGCCGGGAGGACCGCTACCAGAGGCACCCGGACTACATGATCTTCGGCCTGGACTTCAAGGAGCCTCAGTCTCTGGGACAGAAGCTGAAGGGGCTTTTTTCGAATAAGGCTTAGTGCATGCTCGACTGCTTTCGGCACCGTTGTATAGGGCGCTGAAGGTGGACTGGGGTTTTGCCGATCAGTGAGTCCTTAAGTGAGCGTCACCGGTAGTGAAGCGTAGCTTCTTTGGAGTGCGGCGATCCTTCGCCGCTTTTATTTGCGGATGAGTTGTACGAATCTGGGCCCAGCGTGGCCAGACAGAGTGATCACCGCAAAAGGCGATAGCCGCAAAACGCTTAGAGAATAGGTGTGCCAAAATCTTTTGCGAAGAGCCTAACAGCAATCGAAAGCAGAGAAGGATCTCCGCATTCCAAAGAAGCTTCGCTTCAGTACCAAATTCGAGGGCGATGACAGATGGAGTCGCCGGCTCACTTTATTGAGAGCCGGTTCTGCCAACTCATAAGTTACGCCAGCGTTTCAAGGACCGACTCGTATTCCTCGCACATGCTGTCGGCGCTGAAGCGGGTTTTTGCTGCTTTCAGGGCGGCCAGGACGGCCTTCTCGTGGGCATCGGAATCGAGGAGAAGTTCTTTCAGGCCTTCGGCGAGGGCTTCGGCGTTCTTGGGTTCCACCAGTTTTCCGGCGCCGGTTTCGCCCACCAGTTCGGGGAAGGCGCCGTGGTCTGGTTGAACGAGCGGCACGCCGCAGGCCAGGGCTTCGGCGGCGTAGAGGCCGAAGGCTTCGGGATACACGGTGGGCACGCTGAAGACGGTGCGGTTCTGCAGGAAAAAGACTTTCTGGTTCAGGTCCACATTGGGGTGCCACCGCACGTCTTCGCTCACCCCGGCTTTGGCCAGTTCCCGGACCTGGGTTTTCATGAAAGGCCGGTCCGCGGGCGTGCAGGCGCCGGCGATTTGCAGTTGCAGATCCGGCACGGCGTTCTGTCTCTTGAGCTGAATGAAGGCCTCGACCAGCAGGTGCAGCCCCTTCCCGTGGCAGAGCCGGGCGAGGAAGCCGATGCTGGGCGGACCGGGGTCCTGGACTTCGGGACGGGGGCGGAAGGTCTCCAGGTCCACGCCGTTGGGCACGGTGGCGACTTTCTCCTCCCCCAGCCCGAGGCGTTGGCGCATGTGTTTTGAGTAAAAGCCGCTGGGAGCCACGAAACGGTCCACGTTCGCGGCGTTCTGGGAAAGCTGGGACCAGGCCTGTTCGCGGAAGGGTTCGGGCAGGGCGTCCAGGAAAACGTCTTCGCCCTGGAGGCTTATGACGACGGGTAGCTCTGTCTCTGCTTTCAACGCGCCCGCCACGCCGGAGATCAGGCTGTTGGAAACGGAGACCACGTCGGGCTGGAGGTCTTCGGTGATCCACTGGATGAGGTCCGCCCAGGCCCGCGCCTGGGGACCTTCCGGGCCCTGGAGGCAGGCCAGGGTCATTTCCCCGAGGTCCCGCGCGCGGGTCATGCCGGAGAGATGGGCGGACATGCGGAGCAGACCTTCCGCGTCGAGGAGCCTTTCCAGCCAGGCGGAGGACTTCCGGAAAGCGCGGTGTTTCACCTGCATGAAAAGATTGATCCCGCCCAGGCGCACCCGCTCCCGCACTTCGGTGGTCTCCAGCACCACGGGCAGGTAGAGGGGCTGCATGACCACGTCATGCCCCCGCTCGCGCAAGCCCCGGACGAGGGCCGCGTCCCGCAGACAGGCGCCGCAGTAAAAGTTACCGGTGCCAGGAACAAGATGGAGGATCTTCATTCCTGAATTTTTACGCTCGCCGGAACCGCGAGGGTGATGCGGCAACCGATGACATCCGTGTGGAAGCGCGACTCTCTACGCGCTCACCGCTTCCGCCTTGGAAGGCGGTTGATCGGTGGCCATGACGGCGCCGCCGGGGGAGGCGGAACGGCCGTAGCTGAGTTCGGCGGGGAGATCGGTGATTTCTTCGACGGCCTGGAAGAGTTCTTCGAATTTCTCTTCGAAGACGTCGCCGATGAGCAGATCGGTCAGGCGGGGGCGAAGGTCCGGATGGGCGCGGACGAGCTTGCCGAAGTTGAAGTCTTCGTCGTAGAAGGCGTAAACGATCTTCCGCATCTTCTCGATGGCGGAGCAGACGCGGTCTCCGTAGCCGTTGAAGCGTTCGCCGGACACATCGCCAGCTTCCAGGGCGGCATCGATGGCGTCCGCGGCCAGTTCGCCGCTTTTCAGGGCGAGGAAGACGCCGGAGGAAAAGACGGGGTCCAGGAAGGCGAAGGCGTCGCCGACGAGCACCAAGCCATCCGCGGCGCAGAACCTGGCGCGGTAGCTGAACTCTCCGGTCACCCAGTACTGGCCCACCTGTTCGCCCTGGGCGAGGTGTTCCTTGATCCAGGCGTTCCGGCCGATTTCGCGGCAGAAGATTTCGCCGGGGTCGCGGCTTTCGTCGTAGAGATAGTCGCGCTCCGCGACGATGCCCACGCTGACGAGGTCGTTCTGCATGGGGATGTACCAGAACCAGCCCTTATCAGGAAGGTAAGCCACGGTAGTGGAACCGGCATCGAGGCCGGGGTCGCGCATGGCGCCTTTGAAATAGGTCCAGAGGGCGATCTTGCCCAACTGGGGGTCCCGGTTGCGCCACTTCAGCTTGCTGGCGACGAGGGCGTCGCGGCCGGAGCCGTCGATGGTGACCTGGGCGTGGTAGTCTTGCGCCTCGCCGTCCGGTCCCACGGTCCGCACGCCAATGACCGCGCCGTTGTCGTCGCGGAGGAGGTCTTTCACCTTCGTGCCCTGGAGGGCGGTCACGCCTTTGGCCACGGCATTCTCAAAGAGCATCATGTCGAACTTCTCCCGCTCCACCTGCCAGGTGGTGGACGAGGGGTGTTCGTAGTGTTGGAAGAAGTAAAAGGGCCGGGACACTTTTCCGCTCTGGCCGACGAACTGCACGCTGTGCTTCTGGATGAAACCGACTTCATTCATCTGCTTCTCCAGGCCCAGGCGCTCCAGCGTGTACCAGCAGAAAGGCATGAGCGATTCCCCCACGTGGTAGCGCGGGAAGACATCCTTCTCGATCATGAGGACGTTCCGGCCTTTCTCCGCGAGGAGCGTGGCGGCGGTGCAGCCCGCCGGACCGGCGCCGATCACAATAACGTCATAGTTGGGAAGTTCCTTCATGAGTCGTTGAGGGTTCGAGATTTCAGGAGTCCCCAGGCTTGCTTACGCTGGTGATCCAGCGTTCGGATTCGTCGCTCTTGGGAAGGATTTCGACGATGTCGGCGAAGACCATGCCTTCGTCGTCGAGGAGCTGATTGCAGCGGCCGTAGTGGACGGTTCCTTCCGGCTGCACCAGAGCCTCGCTGATGATGCGGTCGGACGGAACGGAGAAGTAGGTGACCGGCTTACCACTGTGGGTCAGTTCGTAGTCGCCCAGGATGGCGCCGAGGGGCTTGCGGCCTTCCTCGATCATCTTGCGGGCCTCGCCCTGGAACTTGTCCAGGTGAATGCCGATGGCGCCGAACTCCACGGGCGTGTCGGAGGCCGCGCTGCGCAGGATGACGAAACGCAGCAGGTAGTTGTCATTCTGCTCTTTTTCCAGCACCTGGAGGTAAAGGCGGGAATGGTGGAAGGCGGCCAGGGTGGGCGTCATGTCATTTTCATGCACCAGGAGGGAGCGGTAGGGATAGGGCACCTGGCTTCCGGTCAGAAACTGGAAGTCGGGCAGATCCAGACCATGCCGCTCGTAGAAGAAATGCAGGGGCATCAGGTAGTGGAGCGCTTCCGCCAGGGCGGCTGCGTCGGTCTGGGTCTCCGTGGATGATGACATGATAGGTTTCTGGGGCTGTGTTAGGCCGCTTACTCCAATCGATTAGCCAACTCCCTCCTGCCGCGGCGTGTCAGGCGGAAAAAAGTTCCGGTTCACCGGCGCTCCCCATCAGGTGTAGCGGGCGTTGCGGTGTTGGGGCAGGAAGAAGTCGTGCAGCATGCGGTCCACCTGGAGCAGGCCGTCCCGGGTCAGGCGAATCTCATCGCCATCGATGCTCAGGAAGCCTTCGCTCTGGGCGTGGTGGAGCGGTTTTTCGAAGCGCTTCAGGACATCGACTCCGTATTTTTCCTGGTAGTAGGAAGCGGTGACGCGGCCCAGCTTCATGCGCAGGATGAACTCGCGCACCAGGCGCTCTTCTTCGGACGTTTCGTAGGCGCGATAGACGGGCAACTCACCGGCATCCAGGGCCATCATGTAGGGGCCGACGTCCGCCTGGTTCTGGTAGTGCACGCCGCCGAAGTGTCCGAAGGAGGCCACGCCCAGAGAGAGCAGGTCCGCGCCCTCCCAGAGGCTGTCGCGATAGACGAACTTCACGTCCTTCGGATCTTTCACCACGGTGGTGGCGCTGGAGGTGGTGTAACCGGCTTTCTCGAACTCGTCGAAGGCGTAGTTCACCCAGCGGCGCTTCGTGGGCCAGTCCGCCACCGGCGCGGTGACGCGGCCGGTCTTCTTCATCTCCTGGTAGATGGTGGTGTTGTAAGGAATTTCCATCTGGTAGATGGTCACGCACTCCGGGCCGTATTCGATGGCCTGCTCCACGCAGCGTTTCCAGTTGTCCTCGGTCTCGTCCATCATCCCGGCGATGAGGTCGATGTTGATCTGCTTGAAGCCGAGGTCCTGGGCGAACTTCAGGGCGCGGTGCAGTTCCTTGCCCCGGTGGGCGCGGCCGTTCACTTCCAGGACGTGGTCGTCAAAGTTTTCGATGCCCAGGCTGAGCCGGGTGACGCCGAGGTTCCGGATGGCCTCCAGCTTTTTCTCGGTGAGGGTGCCGGGTTCGCACTCGAAGGCGACCTCCTCCGTCTCGTCCCAGGGGAAGTAGCTTTTCATCCGGTCCGTCAGCTCGGTGAGCTGCTTCACGGACAGGTAGGACGGCGTGCCGCCGCCGAAGTAAACGAACTGCGGTTTCCGGCCCTGGAGGTAGGCTTTCTGGGCATACATCTCCAGCTCCTTCATGCCCGCCTCCAGGTAGGCATTGATCTCCGCGGCATTCTTGTCCGTGTAGACGCGGAAGTAGCAGAAGTGGCAGCGTTTCCGGCAGAACGGGATGTGGAAATAGACGCCCAGGTTCTTGTCCGTGGGGGCCGGGCTGTCCAGCACGTCCATCATGGCCGGGACCTGTTCCGGCTGCCAGAAGGAGAAAGGCGGGTAGTTGGCGACGAAGTAGTTTCCGGCCTCGGTCTTTTCTTTTTCCTTTCCGTGAGCGCCTTCCAGCGGCGTCTTGAGCTGACCTACAGCATCGGTCAGCGTTTTGGGTGTGTCTGAGGAGGAATCCATGATTTTCTACGGGGAACTTGGCGTTCTAATGAGTGCCCAGGTGGCGGGAGGACGCGTTCGATCCAACGTCCCCTCCCTTTGAGAACTGGAGCCGGGACCTGCTCCACTTAGTCGTAAAGCGACGCCCAGGCCGTGATTTGCCTTTCATGATCCGGCGGGTTTTTCGGCCGCGTTCTCCGCTTTGGAACCGGAGGGAGCGGCACTTTCTGACTCGTTAAAAGCATACACCAGGCCGTCTTCGCCGCAAATGACCAGCTTTCCGCCCGATATGGCGGGCGAACCGGTAAACTGCGCGCCGGCGTCGAAATTCCAAAGTTCCGCGCCGTCGGCGGGGGAAAGCGCGTAAACACGGCCGTCCATGCCAGCCTGATAAACCGCGCTGGCGCAGACCACGGGGGAGCTATCCAGGTCCCGCGAAACGTTGTAGCCCCAGACTTCATTCCCGGTGACGCGGTCCAGGGCCACGAGGCGCTTGTCGCCCCGGCCGGCCACGTAAACGTGCTTGGCATCCACAGCGGGCGCGGCCTGGTATTCGGCGCCGCGGCCTCCGGTGACTTTCCAGATGGTTTCCCCGGTGGCCACATCCACCGCCAGGATCTCTCCGCCATGGTGGGCGATGTAGGAAATGCCATTGGCCACGGGCGAGGTGCTGGCCACGTAGGCGCCGCTGCCGAGATCCACCTTCTGCATCTCCGAGCCATCCACGGCGGACACCACATGCAGGAAGCCGTCGCAACCGCCGAAGGTGACGGCCGGGAGGTTTTCCGCGATGGAGGGGGCGCAGTTGACCAGGTTTTCGGTCTCCACTTTCCAGCGGACCTCTCCTGTCTCTGGCATCAGGCAGTAGAGAAAGAAGTCATGGCTGCCGACGAAGAGGCGGAGCTGTTTCCCCTCCCCTTTTTGGGGGTCCTCCACCATCAGGAAGTTCACGCCGCCCTCGATCTTGTCGTCCGTTTCGGTGCGCCAGATCTCAGCGCCGGTCTCGGCGTCCAGCCCGTAGATGAAGCCGAAATTGCAGCCGAAGAAGACTTTTCCATCCACCACGGCGGCGGAGCCGGTGATGGGGCCTTCGGCCTTAAACTCCCAGACTTTGCTGCCGTCTTCCAGGTTCAGGCAGTAGAGCTTGGCATCCAGGCCGCCCACGTAGATGTGGCCCTGCGAAATGACGGGCGACGACTTGAAGGGGAGGAGGCGTTTCCCCTCTTCTACTTCCGGTTCGAAGGTCCAGGCCAGTTCCAGGGGTGGGACGAGGTCTTCTTCCGAGTCGCCATGCATCTCGGTGTTCCGGCGGAAAAGCGGCCATTCCTGGACAAAACGGGCGGGTTCGGCCTCCGGCTCGTCCGCGGCGCTGTCTTCTCCACCCGCGCCATCACCGCCACCGCAGGAGACCATGAGACTGGTGGTGACGGCGGCCAGGGCGGTGAGCGTGAGGGCTTTGCCCACACGTTGGGGAGACGGGAGGCTCCCGGAGATCAGCCGGTTCACCGCAAGCCACGGGGGGGAGTCGAGCATTGGGGAATGTCCGCAAAAATCGCCCTCCCGCAAGTCACGCGGATGCGTGTCCCCATGAACGGCTCGGTTTCACTTCTCCAAGTCCGAATCCTCTGCTATCATAAGTTGCATGGACGAGCAACCGCCCGAACCTGATTCTGGCTACCTGATCCGGCCCAAGGGCCCCATTCCCGAGGAACTGTATTCGGAATACGAAGAACGCCCGTTCCGCACCTGCACCCGCTGCGGCGAGTCGCTCATCCATTTCCAGGAGGGATACCGGGTTTCCAAGGTCTTCCGCGCGGGCGAGGTCATTTTCGAATACGCCCTGTGCCTGCCCTGCCTGAACAACATCATGAAGGAGTCTTCCGAGGAATCGAAGGAACGGCTCCAGGAATTTCAAAACAGCCGGGTCCGCGACGTGGACGGGTTCTCCGACTGCGCGCTGTGCGACCGGACGCGGGAGACGACCCGCAACGGGGAATTCGGCCTGGTGGGCGCCTGCCTGGGCGATCAACTGCTGGACGGCAACATGATCTGCTCTTTCTGCATGGAAGAAATGAGCGAGCTGGTGTCCGAACAGACCCGCCGCACCTGGGACCGCTTTGTGGAAGAGAATTTCCCCGGCGTGCCGTCCGACTTCGCCCCCATGCCGAGCCATCCGCAGCCCTTGGTGATGTAGGGGACGGCGGAGGCGGTGAGGTTTTAAGCGGAGCGCGCTGTTGTTCGCAAGAAAGCGCGGAGTCCTGGTGCGCGCGGCTGGCGTGATGCCTTGGAAGATTCAATTTACCCCCTGCTATCCAACAGCAAAAGCAAATACCAGAGCGCCGACGGCGCGGCGCATACCAGCCTGGGGCGCGAGCCCCAGGTAACGGTTCGAGCTTAGCATTAAGGGCTGTAAGTCCGGCGCATCGACAAACCAGCATGCTCTCTCCAACGGATGCGGCGGGCCTTCAGCCCTCGATCTTTTTGCGGGACGTTTGACCCAGGCCTCGCGGCCTGGGCTGGTATGCGGCGGACCTTCGGCCCTCAACTCTGTTTGCGGACGCGGAACTCTGTATGCGAACATGTATTTCGGATGGCGGACTTGGACTTCACCCCGCCGCAGCGTCTTCCGCTGGAGACTCCTGCTTCCCTTTTTTCATCCCCACAGCGACCAGCCAGCCGATGAAGGCCCAGAAGGCGGCAATCAGGCCCGCAAGCCAGCCGCCTGCCGATACGCCAAAGCCGGTTTCGATAATTCCCAGGGTAAGCCCGGTTCCCACTATGACAATCAGGCCCAGGGCTAGACCGTGGGAGAGCCAGCCTTTCTCTGCCTTCTTCGGCTCGAGCGGGCCATGCTTGCGATCATGTAGTGCCGCCAGGATCAGGCCGAAGCCGGAGAGCAGATAAAAAGCGGCGCTGACGCCCTTGTTCCAGGCCCATTCCGCCGGCCAATGGCCCAGGGAGAGGCGTTCGGCATCCGCGTAGTAGATGGTCACCGGGCTGCCTTCCTCGTATGACTGGATCCAATGTTCGGTTTCCTGCTCCCACTTCTGTTCATTTCCGGACCACCGCTTGAATATCTCTTCGGTCCGGGTGATGTCCTGCCCCTCTATGGAAACGGTGTAGGTAACCTCTCCCGATCCACTGCGATCCCGGACCGTCAGGTCTGAAGCGATGACCTGGCCTTCGGTGTGATCCCAGAAGTAGGTCTGAAGACCAGTCCAGAAGCGGTCAAGATCGGGAAGCAAGGTGCCGCCTAAAAAAACGAAGTTCGCTCCTATGATCAGCTTCCCCACCCACCGGCGGTACTTCCGGTTTTCACTCTGTGTCGCTTTCTCCCGCCGGGTCATCGGCGGTTCCGGCAGGGTCCAGGGGAAGGTTTTCACAACATCGGCGGGATTACTCCGGTAAGTCTATCCCAGATTCCTCGGATGCTTCGAGGTTTTCTTTCGGGGGTTGTTTTTTCGAATACGAAGGGCCGGATGACGACACCAAGTATCGTTTTGCGCTTAGCATTAAGGGCTGTAAACCCAGCGCATCGCCAGACCAAAACCCTCTCCCCCCCGGATGCGGCGGGCTTTCAGCCCTTATTGTGGTCGCGGGACGTTTACCCAGGCCTCGCGGCCTGGGCTGGTATGCGGCGGGCCTCCGGCCCTCAGCTCTGTTTGCGGACGCGGACCTCTGTATGCGAACATGTATTTCGGATGGCGGACTTGGACTTCACCCCGCCGCAGCGTCTTTCGCTGGAGACTCCTGCGTCCCATTTTTCATCCCCACAACGACCAGCCAGCCGATGAAGGCCCAGAAGGCGGCAATCAGGCCCGCAAGCCAGCCGCCTGCCGATACGCCAAAGCCGGATTCTATCACTAACAGGCTCACCATGGTGCCGATCCCAATGATCAGGCCGATGGTGATACTCTGAGCGAGCCTGCCTTTCTCCGCCGCCCTCGGATCGGGCCGGCCGTGCTTGCGTTCGTGGAGGGCCGCCAGGATCAAGCCGAACCCGCCGAGCAGATAGAGAATGCCGCTAACGCTGTTGGTCTGCACCCATTCCGCGGGCCAGTGACCGAGGGAATGATGTTTGGCATCCGCGTAGTAGATGGTCACCGTGCTGCCCACTTTCAGGGACTCCGTCCATTCGTCGATCTGGCGCTCCCTTTTCTCCCTGTTGGCGGCCCATCCTCGATTCACCTCTTCGGTCCGGGTGACTTCCTGGGTATCGATGGTGACGGCATAAGTGACATCTCCCCAGCCGCCCCGGTCACGAACCGTGAGATCTGAAGCGGTAATCTGGCCCTCCGCTTGATCCCAGAAGTAGGTCTGAAGACCGGTCCAGAAGCGGTCGAAGCTGTGAAGCATTTCCACGCCGAAGAAGAGGAAGACCGCTCCCATGATCAGCTTTCCCACCCACCGGCGGTCCTTCTGGTCGTTGCGGGGTGTCTTTTCCCGCCGGGTCATCGGCGGTTCCGGGAGGGTTCAGGGGAAGGTTTTCACAGCATCTGGGGGGATTACTCCGATGAGTTTATCTCAGGTTTCCCAGTCTCTTCGAGGTTTTCTTTCGCGGGTTGTTTCTCGATCACAAAGGGCCGGACGATGAGCCAGGAGATAGGGGGAAAAAGGATGCTGAGCAGGACGGCGAGTTTTCCGGTGGTGCCGAGGGCGGCGTAGAAGAACCCCATGGGCAGGCTGCCGCAGAGGAGGGCGGCGAAGAAGGCGCGGAAGGGCATGCGGGTGAGCCCGGCGAGGCAGGCGACGACTTCCGGGAACACGGGCAGCCAGCGAGACAGGGCCACCAGCCAGCCGCCCCGGCGGGCGAACATGGCTTCGCCCCGGGCGAGGTCTTTTTCGCCCGCGATGCGCAGGGCGGCGCCGTGGCCGAAGCTCCGGCACAGGCCATAGGCCAGCAGGCCGCTCAGCACGCTGCCGGTGGCGGCGAGGGTCCCGCCGAGCAGGGCGCCGTATTCGTAACCGAGGGCGGCCATGACCACGGTGGCGGGGATGGGCAGAAAGAGATCCAGCACCAGGGCGGCCACACCCGCCGCCCAGGCCCAGGCGCCCCAGTCCTGGAGCCAGGCCAGGCCGCCTTCCGCCGAAAAGAGGGACATGAAGAAGTCCCCCCAAATCAGGAAGGGAACGATGACGATGACCGCCAGCAAGAGCACCAACCACCACACGCGCATGCCCCTGACATACAGGCGCCGGCGGGGTTTGTCATGCGCCGCGTCATGGTATTGCCCCTGGCGCGGACTTTGCCTATGGTAAAGGCATGGCCCAGCCGAAACCCGACCCCGTCGATCCTGAGAAGCTCCCCGAACTGGCGCGGGCCGTGATCCGGGAGGCGAAGTTTCCCCAGCTCGCCACGGTGGATGAGACCGGGCAGCCGCGCCTGCGGCCGGTGTCTCCGGTGAAGGTGGACGGCTTCACCATCTATGTGGCGAACCTGCGGAGCTATCACAAGACGGCGGAGATCGCGGCAAACCCGAAGGTGGAACTGTGCTACCTGGCGCCGAGCCACGACCAGGTGCGCATTACGGGTGTGGCGGAAGTGGTGACGGACGCGGAGGTCCTGGCCGGCATCTGGGAGAGCAATCCCCTGCTCCGCCAGTACCTGGGCACGCCGGAAAATCCGGAGCTGATCATCTATCGCGTGGCGCCGAAGCAGGTGCGTTTCATGCGGGAATGGGCGCTGGAGTATTTTGAGGTGCCGTTTGGGTGATGGGTTGGGGATGGCCGCGAAAAGGCGCAAGAAGCGCAAAGGTGGGGATTGGGATTGGCCGCGAAAAGGCGCAAACGGTCGCAAAGTGGGGATTGGGATTGGCCGCGAAAAGGCGCAAGAGGCGCAAGAGGCGCATAAGTGGGGATTGGGATTGGCCGCGAAAAGGCGCAAACGGTCGCAAAAGTGGCGTGATCTTTCGTGGGTGGGAAAGCGAACCTGACTGGCCCGAAGTCTTTGCCTTTTTTCGGGGGCTTGCCAGAGTAGGGGCTTATGAGAGCCTTAACCCCTTCTTCTGCCGCCGGTTTTTCCATGAAGCCATTGAGTGTTCTGCTTTTTGCCGGGGCCGCGCTGGCCAGCCTGTTTTCTTCGGCTTGCGCGAGCGATCCGGTGATTTCGGAAGCGCGCATCGCCAAATGGGAGCCGTCGATTGCGGCGTTTGAGAAGAAGGACGCGGAGTCGCCGCCGGCGGAGCATCCGGTGGTGTTTGTGGGGAGTTCCAGCATTCGCATGTGGGACCTGAAGGCGACGCACCCGGACCTGAACGCGATCAATCGCGGCTTCGGCGGGTCGATCATTGCGGACAGCCTGTATTTCGCGGACCGGATTATCCTGCCCTACGAGCCAAAGGCGATTGTCCTCTACGCGGGCGACAATGACATTGCCGCCGAGATGACGCCGGAGGAGGTGGCGGCTGACTTCAAGAAGCTCTCCAAGCTCATCGAGACAAAGCTGCCGGGCACGCCGCTGCTGTATATCGCCATCAAGCCGAGCGTGAAACGCTGGGACATGTGGCCGGACATGAAGGCCGCGAATGACCTGATCGCCGCCTACTGCGCGGAAACGGCGGACCGTTATTTTGTGGACATTGCGCCGGTAATGCTGGGCGCGGACGGGAAGCCAAAGGCTGAGCTGTTCAAGAGCGACGGCCTGCACATGGTGCCGGAAGGTTACGCGGCGTGGAAGACGGTGCTGGACCCCATCCTGCAAAAGGCGCTTTCGCCGAAAGGGTGATTGGCTTGCTAAGCCGTGAAGGTTTGGCGCCTGCCGTGGCGAACACGTTAGGGAAAGGATGCGCCGGGCTTTCAGCCCATAGGCGTCAGGCTAAGGCGCCGGAGAAGCCGGCAGGGAAGAGAGTTTTGGCTATTTTGTCAGGGAGAGGCTCACGCCCTTGGCGGCTTTCATGGCGTCCGTGGCAGGCGAGGTGTTTCATGAGCCTTTCGCTGAGTGCGGCGAGACCTCCGGCGGCCCGGATGCGGCTGAGAACGGTCTGCCAGTCGATGAGGCGTTCGATGCCTGTGAAGACACTCCCCCACCGGCCACGCCTCTCCCTCAGACCATCCCCTTCACCCGCTTCTTCTTGCGCCTCTTGCGCCTTTTTGCGGCCATTCCCAATCCCCACCTTGGCGCCTCTTGCGCCTTTTCGCGGCCAATCCCAATCCCCACCTTTGCGCCTCTTGCGCCTTTTTGCGGCCATTCCTCTCCCCCGTCCCACCGGTCACGCCTCTCCCTCAGACCATCCCCTTCACCCTCCACTTTTTGCGTCTCTTGCGCCTTTTCGCGGCTATTCCCCACTCCCTCCCGGCCCTTCGGCCTCCCCTGATCCCGCCGGAAATCCGGGCTTGCAAGGGTTTTGGTTGCCCGCTTTGGTTACGGCCTTCAAATTGACTGGTATCTATCGATTTATGAAAAGAAGAAACCTCATCGCCTTTTTCGCCCCCGTGGCCGCCGGATTCCTGGCGGCGCCGGCCGTGCTGCTGGCTCAGACCGACCCCGTGGAAGTCTATAAGCAGGGGGAAAACGACTACGCCATCTACCGCTACCCCGCCCTGGCGCGGACCACGAGCGATACGCTGATCGCCTGCGCCGAAGCCCGCAAGGCCAAGGACAGCGGCTGGAACGCCTCCGATATCTTCATGCGCGTCTCCAAAGACGGCGGCGCCACCTGGAGCGACGCCGCGAAGCTGGGCATCGCGCCCGATGACATCAAGGACAACCCCGTCTCCTTCGAATTGGATCGCGCCCAGGCAAAGGAAGGCGAGATCGCCATTCACAACCCCACCGTCGTCACCACCAAGGAAGGCGCCGCGCTGTTCCTCTACGGCGTGGAGTACAATCGCTTCTTCCTGCGTACGGCGGACGCCGCGGGCGAAAACCTGAGCGATCCCGTGGAGATCACTTCCGTGTTTGAGGAATTCCGTCCGGAGTTCGACTGGCGCGTCGCGGCTCCTGGTCCCGGAGCGGGCACGCAACTGGACAGCGGCCGTCTGGTCGTGCCGGTGTGGCTTTCCAAAGGCATTCACGGCATGGGTTTCCAGCCCGCCGTAGTGGCCACCATCTACAGCGACGACGCGGGCGCCACCTGGAAGCGCGGCGACATCGTGGCCGTGGACTTGGAAGTGGAAGGCACCAAGACCGGCACCAAAGTGGACAAATGCTTTGAAGCCACCGTCGCCCAGTCCAAGGACGGCACCGTGGTCATCAACATCCGCAACAAGGCCATCGCCAGCGGATTCCAAACCCTGCGCGCCCAGGCCACCAGCAAAGACGGCGCCACGGGCTGGAGCGAGGTGACCTTCGTGGACGGCCTCATGGAGCCCATCTGCCACGCCAGCATGATCGGCACGGAAGCCGGACTGGTCTTCTCCAACCCGGCGAACATGATCATGCGCCGCGACCTGAAAGCCCGCGTCAGCACGGACAACGGCGCCACCTGGTCCGACGGCAAGCCCATCGCCGAAGGCGTGGCCGGCTACTCCTGCCTGGCCGCCGGTGAAGGCGACGCCGTCTATGTCCTCTACGAAAGCGGCGCCAACATGACCGAGCGCGAACCCGCCTCCATCCTGTTCCGCGGGTTTACCACCAGCTGGCTGACGGAGTAAGGGCAAAAGAAAGCTCTAACAAATTCAAGAAAGACGCGGACCTGGGAAACCGGGTCCGCGTTTCTATTTCTTAGGAATAGCCGGAACCCAGTCTCAGCTACCGCTCGCCTAACTCCAGCACCACACGGAACCCGATCCACACGTTGTTGTCCTTTTCCATGCTGGTGAAAGTCCGGTGCGAGGTAAAGAACGCCGCGCTCTCCGTGACCGTGTCCCGCTGATCGGGATTGCCGAAAGCGAAAGGCGTGTCCCGCGACACAAAGTAGAGCACGGACTGACCGGGCCTCTCCACCGTGTCTTCACACATCTCCATCACGTTGCCCCCTATGTCGAAGAGTCCGAATTTGTTCGGAGAATAGGATCCCACTGGCGCGGTCCGCTCGAAGCCATCTTCCGGCTGGAAGTGATAGTTCCCGTCCCGCGCCTTCGGCGGAAAATGCCGCCCGTAGGGGTAGCCCTTGATCTTATCGCTTTTGTCCTCAGGCGACTCGTCCGCGTCCTCTGCTTCTCCGATTCCCGCGGCGCAGCTCCATTCGTGATCCGTCGGCAGGCGGTAGACATCCCCTTCGCGGAGTTTCCCTTCTTCCTGCTCCATCTTCGTCAGCCAGGCACAAAAGGCCTTCGCGCCGTCCCAGGAAACGGCGATAACCGGCTCGTCGTCTTTCTGATCGAAACTCACCTTTTTCTTCTCTGTTCCCGTCTTTCTCATGAAGGCTTCGTAGTCCCGGTTCCGGGTTTCCCAGACACAGAACAGAATGTCTTTCCCCTCCGAGGGCCCGCCGGTAATCTCCACTGGCGCGAACTTCATTCCCAGGCTGTTCTCCAGCGTGGCGATGTTCCGCCTTCTGACGCCATCCGGAGCGGGGTCGCCAATGGAAAAGCTTTCCTCTTTCAACCCCTCCAGCGCCGCTTGAGCCTGCTTGGCCCGGTTCAACTCATTCCGCTGAGTGTAGGCCGTGATCAGGCCACTCAGGTCGTTTCGGTAGGCAGTGTACGCTTGCTTCAGCTGGCCGTTGACCGCGGGCAATCGCTCCTTCATGGCCCGTTCGTAGATGCCCTGGAGCCTGGCCAGTTCCCGCTGCTCGCTGTCGTCCACCTCGGTGGTTCCGGAGGTCCGGAACGACGTCAGTTCCTGGTCCACCGCCAGCACGGCCTTCAGGTTTCCCACCGCTTGCGCCGCTTCTCTCAGCTTCTCCAGCTGTGCCTGATAGCTGTTTTGCAGATCCGTGACCGGCTTCTTGATCTCCTCCAGTTGCACTTCCCAATCAAACTGGACTTGATCCAGGGTCTTCGGCTCGTCCGGAGAATCTTCGCCTTGGACTCTTTCCAAAGAAAGCGAAGACAGCCCCGCCAAGCCAAGCAGCACAAAAACGATCCTGACGGAACTCTTCATCATCTTGCGAAAAGGGGTAACGTTATTCATAACTTTCATTCAGTCTCGACCAAAACTCTCTGAAGTCCGGATTGTCTTTCCCGGCTTTATCCGCCAGTTCCTCAGCCTTCTTGTTGATATTGATCATGCTGGCGTAGCAGGCGGCCCGCGCCCAAAGCTCCGGGTGCTCGGCGGGAGGACTGACGGCGTCCCGGAGAAACTCCCGCTCCGCCGCGTAGAGAGGCCAGGTGGCCTTGAGATCGGAAAGTTTCAACGTGCTTGGCCCAAAACCCAAGTCCACGGACAGCTCTCGCCCTTCCAGCATGTTCACGGTGGCCTTCAGGTTATGACCGGCACGCCGGAAGATGTCACCCTCAAATTTCTGCTTCCGCAAGCGTTCGAGAACTTCATTCAGAAACTCGCCAGCCAATGTCACGGCGGTCAGTTCGTCCCGCACCCGGTCCCGCAACACTTCGGATTCAAAGGTCTCCGCTTTCAAGGTTAGGGCCGCCGCGTCGAAGTCAAAGGTGTTCGCCTGAGCGTGAACCTTCTCCATCAGTTCGATGAATTTCCCGGCCTCCCGCGAATCTGGCGCGGTGACCTTCTTTTCCTTCGGTGGTGGTGGCGTCACCACTGCCGGCGGCTTTGTTGAGGCGGCCGTGGCCGCGGCCGGCTTCTCATTCCGGGGTAAACTGGCCAGCATTACGGCCCGCTCTGCCCGGTCTTTCATCCAGGAAGGAGCCGCGCCGCTTGTCTTCAGCGCGGCCGCATCGGTCTCCAGCTTGTTCGCCAGTTTGGTTAGTTCCTCGGGGCTCATGCTGCTCCGGGGCCGCCCCGCCTGGCTTATGATGCTGAGGTCGTTCAGGTAGGGAGCGGTCAAGGCCTTATACGGCTCCATCCAGGCAAAGTCCCCTTCCAGAGAGGCTTCCCGAAACTGGGTCAAAAACGCTCCGGCGGATTCGAACTGATTCTGATTCCAGTTCTTCAGTCCAAAGGCCAGAAAGGCCAGAGGGGGCAGATCTTCCATTGCGGCTTCCGCACCGGCTTCTTCCGGGAGCACCGGCAGCGCCTCTTGAAGCTGGCTTCCCGCCCAGTGAAAGAATTTCGCCAGCGCCGGCTCCATTACCCCGGCTTCCTCCGGGCTTTCCTGAGCCAACTCCCGGAACACTTCGCGAGCCTTCGGCTCCTTCCCCTCAAACAGCAGGGCCAGGCCCGCGTGAAACCGCGTCCAGTTCCGGGTGGGCTGCTTCAGGTCTTCGTTCTTCAGTAGCCCGGCAAATCCACGCTCGGCGTCCTGGAATTTCCGGCCGATCAGCGCCTGCCGGGCTTCGTGGTATTCGGAGGCGATGTCCTGTTCTCCGGCGGAAAGCACCCTCTCCGTATCCGGATCCAGCCCCAGGCCTTTGCCACCAGAGTCCTGGCTTTGAGACCACCAGTACCACCCTCCCCCCGCCAGCAGAAGGACCCCGGCGGCCACCAGCGAATACTTCGCCGCGGGCGCCAGCGCATCCTGCCCCGTCCGGGCCGTCCCGGAGCCACCACGCTTGCGTGTCCGCGCTCCCGGCAGCGAATCCTGCACCTTTTCGATGTGCTCGAGCAGTTCGTCGTAGCTCTGATGCCGGGCGCCGGGCTGGTGAGCCATCATGCGATCGATCAGGGCGCAAACGGCGGGCTTTACGTCATTCGTGTAATCGGCCAACCGGATGGGTTGTTCTTTGATCTGTATCAGCTCCTGAATGCTCGAGGTATTCGCGTCAAACGGCGGCTTACCTGCCAGGGCATGGAACAGCGTGGCGCCCAGGCTGTAGATGTCGCCCCGGAAATCCTCCGGCTGGCCGTACAGTTTTTCCAGCGGCACATAGTAGGGCGTGGCCCAGACGTCTTCGGTGGCGTCCTGCCCGCCCTGGATGATGGCCAGGCCAAAGTCCACCAGCTTGGCCGCCGGCTCGCTGCTCAGCAGAATGTTGCCGGGTTTGATGTCCCGGTGAATCAGCCCCTCCTTGTGCGCGGCCCGCAACCCGGAGGTCACGTCATAGGCAATGTCCAGCACCTCCACCTGGTTCACGGAGCCACTTTCGGCAATGCGCTCCTCCAGGCTGGACCCGTCCACCAGTTCCATCGCGATGAAGAAGTACCCCTGGTCCTTGCCCACGGTGTAGACCTTCACCACGTTGGCGTGGTTGATGGAGGCCGTCAGCTTCGCCTCGCGCTCGAACTGCGCGGTCAGGATCTCGTCCTGGCTGAGTTCCGCGTGCAGAATCTTTAACGCCACCGCGCGGCTCAGGTTTGAGTCCCGCGCCAGAAAGACCTGGCTCATGCCGCCCTCTCCCAGCAAGCGATCAATAAAAAAGGGCCCCAGCGTGGTCCGGACCCGGATGGCCTGGTTACAATACGGGCAGATGATCTTGGCAAACGGGGGCTGATTGCCCACATCGATCACCTCCTGGCATTCCGGACATTGGTTATAAACCGGCTGGTCTTCCTCCGACATCGGGCCGAAGCTACCATTTGGCCCTCAGCAAAGCAACGCAGTGAGCACCCCGGAATCGAAAAGTCCCAAACACCTGGAAGAAGGCCTGACCGTGCTGGAGGTCTCCGGCGGGCGCGGTCCCGGCATGCGGCTGGACAAATACCTCTCCGATACCCTCCCCGAGCTGTCCCGCTCCCGCATTCAGGACCTGATTAAGGACGGTCACATCCTCCTGAATGACGGTCCGGCGAAACCCAAGCACGCCCTGGCGGAGGGGGACCAGATCACCGTCCACATCCCCGAGCCAGAGCCCATGGAGGCCCTGCCTCAGGACATTCCGCTGGAAGTCCTGTTTGAAGACGCCTCCATCATCGTCATCAACAAACCCTCCGGCCTGGTCGTCCACCCCGCGGCGGGAAATCCGGACGGCACTCTCGTGAACGCGCTGCTCCACCATTGCCGGGGCCAGCTTTCCGGCATCGGCGGCGTGCTCCGGCCCGGCATCGTGCACCGTCTGGACAAAGACACCAGCGGCTGCCTGGTGGCCGCCAAGTCGGACGCCGCCCATCAGGAGCTGACCCGTCAGTTTTCCGGGCGGGAGGTGAAAAAGACCTATCTCTGCGTCGTCCAGGAAGTTCCCGAACCGCCCGCCGGAGAGATCCGCAACCGCATTGGCCGTCATCCCGTCAACCGGCAGAAAATGGCCGAGGTAAACGCGCCCGCGGGCAAAGAAGCCGCCACGGACTACCGCGTGGTGAAACCCTTCGGCGACCATGCCCTGGTGGAGTGCGATCTCCACACCGGCCGCACCCACCAGATCCGGGTGCACATGAAGGGTCTGGGTCATCCCATCCTGGGCGACCCCATCTACGCCCAACCCTCCCGCCAGTCCGTCAAGACCAGCCGCCTCATGCTCCACGCCTGGAAGCTCAGCTTCACCCACCCGGAGACCAAAGAGCGACTGACTTTCGAATCCTCACCTCCGGAACCCTTTCATCGGTTTTTGAGGGAATAACGTAAAATTCATGCCAATCCACCTGTAACGAGGAGGTTGTCAGGGTTTACAAAGTTCCCCAATCAAGCCCCATAGCCCTCCCGATACAGCGCCACCAGGCTGCCCATCTTTTTCCGGGCCAGCCAGGCATTCAACATCACTTTCTGGACTTCTTTCCGGCCGACTTTGACCTTGGTCTTGATTTCCGACGGACCGCGCCGCTCGATCAGCGCCAGGGTGCGGCACCCGATCAGCATAGGCAGCACGGTCGCGTAGCGCACCCGCGGCTTCTCCACCAGGCGCACATACTCCAGGCCGGACTCCAGGCAAGACCGGGCCTTTTGGCTCCATTCCATGGCCACGTGCGCCAGCGCTTTCTTGTTTCCTTTCGCCGTCTCGCCGCGCCAACCCGCGGCTTCCAGCTCGTCTTTGGGAAGGTAACAGCGCCCGTTTTCCAAGTCTTCCCCCAGGTCGCGCAGAATGTTCACCAGTTGCAGCCCTTTTCCATAGGCCATTCCCAGGTCCATCATCGTGTCCCGTTCCTCCGCATCCGCAAAACGGTGGCAGGTCATCAGCCCCGCTTCCGTCCAAAATTCCCCCACGCAACCCGCCACCTGGTAGGTGTACAAGTCCAACTCCGCCGCGTTCTCGCAAAAACGGAGCCCCCCGCCCGCGTCCCCGCCACCGGCCTCAAATCGTTCCAGGTCCCAGGTTTGTCCCCGGGTAATCTCCAACAAGACTTTCTGGATCAGGCGCTTGGCGGGCGCCTCTTCGCCGAGATGCCACCCAACCACCTCTCCGGCCTGGAGAAGCAGAGCCTGCTCCGCCTGGTCCTTTTGCAGTGGCACAAAGTCATGCTTCAGGCGTGCCGTCAGAGCAGAGACCCTTTCGCTCTGGCCGCCGCCACCGGAGCCGTTTTCTTCCTGCACCAGATCGCTAAACGCAGCGAGCATCTCCAGCCTCAGTTCCACCGGCGCGGACTTGGTGTCCGCCAGCGTGTCCGAAATTCGCGCCAGCAGGTAGGCCAAACTCACGGGAAGCCGCATCGGCCCCGGAAGCACCTTGAGAGACAGGTAAAACGAACGCGAAACACTCTTCAGCAGCGAACCGGCCAGCTTTTTCTTGTTCATGCGGTGAAACGGAACGCGACTCGGGTCCCCTGTCCCTCAATGGCTGTCACAGCCTGTAGTCTTCTTCAAGAAAAGAAAACGTCTCTAAAACCCAAAACCACGAGCCCGTTTCCCAGGACTCGAAACCTCTCTCGGGCTATTTCCGAACGGCGTGGGCTCCAGGCGTTCCAAAGCTGGGAAATACAGAAAGGTTGAAACGCCCGCGCGGTTCCACCAAGCTTGCCCTCAACCCCCAACGCCGCTTCGCCCCCCCTCATGCGCGCTTCTCAGTTCCGTCCCTTTCCGGTCCCTCGCTTTCCTCACCTGACACTCGGGGTGGCCCTCTACCTGACCCTGCACCTTCCCTGTGGGCCCGGCTGGGCTCAGGAGAACGGCCCCGCCCCGGCCCCCTCCCTCCGGGTGCTCCCGGAAGAACTCGCGCCAGGGGTGCCTCCCGCCATGATGATGGACGCCTGGCTGAAGCGGCTCGCGTTCGCCGCTCTGGACCGGCGCGAAGCGGCCTTCGAAGCTCTGAAAACACCGGAAGACATTGCCGCCTGGCAGGAGAAACGACGGGACTTCTTTTTGCGCCAGATTGGCGGCCTGCCAGAGCGCACCCCGCTAAACGCCCGCACCGTGGACCGCCTGGAGTATGAGGACTACGTGCTCGAAAAGGTCATCTTCGAGAGTCAGCCCAGCTTCTTCGTTACCGCATCCCTGTATCTCCCCAAGGGTGAAGGCCCCTTCCCTGGCGTGCTTCATCCCACCGGTCACAGCGCCACGGGTAAGGCGCGGGATCTCTACCAGCAGGCCTCCATTGTCATCGCCAAAGGCGGCTGCGCCGTGCTGTGTTACGACCCCGCCGGCCAGGGCGAGCGCCGCCAGTTTCTCGACGGCGCCGGCCAGCCCCGCTTCAAGAGCACCACCCAGGAACATCAGCTCATCAATCAGGGCAGCGTGCTGCTCGGCTCCAACACCGCCCGTTTCATGATCTGGGACTCGATGCGCGGCATCGACTACCTCCAGTCCCGGCCGGAGGTCGATCCGGAACGCATCGGCTGCACCGGTATTTCCGGCGGCGGCACGAATACCAGCTACCTCATGGCCCTGGACGGCCGTATTCAGGCCGCCGCCCCTGGCTGCTACCTCACTGGCTTCCGCCACCTCCTCACCGAACTCGGCCCCCAGGACGCGGAGCAGAACATTTTTGGGCAGATCTCCTTTGGCATGGACCACGCGGACTACGTGCTCATGCGTGCTCCCAAACCCACCCTCATCATGGCCGCCACGCAGGACTACTTCCCCATCGCGGGCGCCTGGGACCTGTTCCGCGAAGCCAAGCGCACCTACACCCGCCTGGGCCACCCGGAGCGGGTCGATCTTGTGGAACCAGATACCCCCCACGGGTTCCCTACCGAAATGCGCGTGGCCGCCGCCAACTTCTTCCGGCGCTGGCTGCTGAATGAAACCGCCACCGTGGAGGAGACGCCCTTCCCGGTCCTCAGCGAAGAAGAGATCCGGTGCACCCCCGAAGGGCAGGTTCTGAAGCTGGAAGGCGCGCGTTCCGCCTTCGATCTGAATGCCGATTGGAATCGGCGCTTCGCCGAGCGCCGCGAAGCTCTCTGGCAGCCGGACCAGCAAAGCGCCACCCTCGAAAAGGTCCGGTCCCTCCTCCACCTGCGTCCGTTCGCCGATCTCCCCCCATTGAACCCGGAAGCGGCCGGCAACGTGGAAAGAGACGGCTATCGCATCGAAAAATTCGTCATTCGGAACGGCGGCATCCGCCTGCCCGCCCTTCTCTTCGTGCCCGCCACGCCTGCCCCTGACAGAACACCCATTCTCTACCTCCACGGCCAGGGCAAACACACCGGCGCCGCCCCCGGTGGCCCCATCGAAGCCTGGGTGAAGAAAGGCGTTACCGTTCTCGCGGTAGACCTGCGCGGCATGGGCGAGACGGAGCCTCCCGGCGGTCTGAAGGCCTATGACGATCTCCTCGGCCCGGACTGGCGGGACACCACCCTGGCCTTCCTCCTGGGGCACAGCTATGTGGGTATGCGCGCCAGCGACATTCTCCAGTCGGTGCGCTTCCTCCGCGAACAGTTGAAGTCTCCAGACCTTCAGCCGAATCTTTTCGCCAGTGGTCAAGCCGCCATTCCCGCCCTCCATGCCGCCGCCCTGGAGCCCGGCCTGTTTTCGGAAATCACCCTGGACGGCATGATCCGCTCCTGGACCGAAGTCGTGGAGACGCCCGAGACCTTCAACCAACAGCCAAACCTCGTCCACGGCGCGCTGCGGCTCTACGACCTGCCCGACCTCATCGCCACTTTGGATGGGGACCGGCTCTCCCTCACGCATCCAGTGTCTGTCACTGGAGAACCGCTGCCGGATTAAACGTTCCCGGCGCTCGCCGGTCTAACCCTGATCCCCCATTTCTTTTCGAAAAAACCCTCCTCCCAAAATCCGTTACCATGGCTTCTCCAAAATCCCCTAACAGCACCCTCAACTTCGCCGGCATCGGCTGCAACAATCAGGGCTGGAAAGACATTTCCATGATCGGCCAGCACCCGAAGGTCAACCTGGTGGCCTTCTGCGACATCGATACCCGGCATTTCGTCAATGTTGAGAAAGCCTTCCCCGGCCGGCCCAAGTTCGACGATTTCCGGAAGATGTTCGACGAACTCGGCGACGACATCGACGCCGTGAACGTGTCCGTGCCCGACCACATGCACGCCGTCATCACCCAGGAAGCCCTGCGCCGCGGTAAACACGTCTACTGCGAAAAACCCCTCACCCACACCGTCTGGGAGGCCCGCCAGATCGCCCGCCTGGCGGAGAAAGCCAAGGTCACTACCCGCATGGGCAACCAGATCCATTCCGAGCCCCAGTACCGCGCCACCAAGGTCATGATCCAGGAAGGCGTCATCGGAAAGGTCAAGGAAGTGCACACCTGGATCTCCGCCGCCGGGCACGGCCGCAGCGGCATGATCGAGCGCCCGGAAAATCCCCTGCCCGCTCCGGACGAAGTGTCCTGGGATCTCTGGATCGGCGCCGCCCAACCCCGCCCCTACGGCGGCGACGGCGTCTACCACCCCCGCTCCTGGCGGGACTGGCAGGAGTTCGGCTCCGGCTCCATCGGTGACAACGGCTGCCACCTCTTCGATCCCCTCTTCACCGCCATGGACCTCATCGCGCCCCTGTCCGTCACCGCGGATCACACGGGGATGAATGGCGAAGTCTGGCCCGCCCAGGAAACCCTCATCTACACCTTCCCCGGCACTCAATACACCGCCGGAGACACTTTGAAAGTCACCTGGTACGACGGCGGCAGAAAGCCGGACTTCAAGCTGCCCGGCACTCCATCCGGCCATGCCCTGCCCCAGCCCGCCTCCCTCATCATCGGCGAAAAAGGAAACCTCCTCGTTCCCCACTGGGGCACGCCAAAGTTGTATCCAGAGAAGGACTTCGCCGATTACCAGCTCCCGGATGTCGGCGCCGCCCACCACTGGCACGACTGGGTGGACGCCTGCCTCACCGGCAACTCCATCACCGACACCTTCGCCTACGCCGGTCCCCTCACCGAGGCCGTCCAACTCGGCAACGTCGCCGTCCGCTTCCGCGGCCAGACCCTGGAATGGGACTCCGCAAACCTCAAAGTCACCAACCTCCCCGAAGCCAACCGCTACCTTACCAAAGACTACCGTCCGGGGTGGGAAGTGGAGGAGGTGGCATAATCGAAAAACAGGCTATCAAGCTCCTCAATTCGCGGACGACGCGGATCGAAGATCGAAACAGCCTTCGTCTCTCGCCGCATCAAAAAACGGAGCCAGATCTTCTGAAGACTCACCCGCTTTGTACCTTCGCAGGCTGTTGCACATCTGAATCTTAGGGTACTCCTGACTCAATCGTTCCATTTCCCGTCTGGGAAATGGACTGACCCACAGGATCTTGAGAGCTGGCAACTGCAAGACCGGCGAAAGATCTTTGAGAGCGCTGGGTTTCGCCAGAATCCAAAGCGCTCGGAGATCCTTCCAGTCCCTCAGCATTTCCACGGAATGAAGAGTCCGCATGCTCCTCAAAGTGAGAAATCTAATCCCGCTCATTCCCTCATAGGAAGTTTCCGTAATATTCGAACACGTCTCAAGTTCAACGGATAGCGCTCGAAGATTTCTCAGCCGTTGCAGTTTTGCCCCCGCCTGAATCTGCACATGCGACTCCTTGTGAAAATTGAGGGCCGGAAAGTCTGTAAAACGCGTCCGAATGATCCTAAGCCACCGAATCGGCTCTGATCCGAGCATTGCAACGTCTGCTTCATCGAAATTCCGAAACAGGTACTTTCCTTCGCCAAATTTTTCGTCGAGCATGAGAAGATTCGTGGACCTCACCTTTGGAGAAAGGTCTCATAAACCGAGCTTCCTTGGCAAACTTCTGAGAGCCAGTTTCCGGTTATCGGTAACGCAACCGCGCCGTCGCCACCGCCGGAACGTCCGGCTGGAATCGAACCCAGTAGGCTTGGAATCCGTCCGGAAACTCGTACCGGAACGTCTCATTCGCCGCTGTCTGAATTTTCCGGTACGGCTGCCAGTCCCCCATTCCGGAGATATCCACTTCCACGGCGATCGTGGCTGCCTTGTCCGTCTTCAGTTCCAGCACCTTTTCGTCATACCCCGTCATCAGGTAGGGATCGGACCAGACCTTGGCTGCCACTTTGCTATCCAGCCAGGGACCGCCGGTTCCCACCGGCTTGCCGAGTTCCCAGATGTCGTCAATCGCGCCCACCCACAGCGCGGCCTTGCCGTCTTCGCCGCGGATGATGTGGCGATTGCCTGCCGTGGCTTCCGCGTCCGCGTCCGCGTTGATGCCGGAGATCACGAACAGCCCGCGATAGCTGCAATAGTCAAAGATCTGGAGGTTGTGCGTGGACACGGGCCGGACCCGGCCGAAACCGCCCGCGTTCTCGGCGGGTAGTTCGTAGAAGGTGCCGTGGCAGTTAAACAGGTCGCGCTCCGTCGCCACCTCCCGGCAGAGCCGCCCGAAGCCAAGCGGTCCAGGTTCGGAAAAGCCCTCGCTCTTCGGCAGGCGATAGCGCTGCCCATCGTCATCCGTGTAAATCACGGAGGCCGCGTCCGCTTCCAGCACGCCTTCCCGGGACGGGATGGCGGCGTGTTTTTGCAGCCAATCCCAGCCCCCCTCGCCACCGCCCGGCGCCAGCTTCATTTCCGCGTCCAGGATGTAGTTCCCCACTTTTCCGTTCGCGTCCGCCGCCGCGAGTTGCAGCGTCCGCGTATTCTCCCCGCGCGCCCTGACAAGCCCACCAATCACGTTTGCATCCCCCGGCCGCGCCACGCCCGCGAACTTCTCCGGCGTCACGCCCGCCTTTCGTGAATCCTCTCCCGCGCCGGTGAACCACGCCGAGGCCCGCCCCAACGGCTCTGACGATTTCACCCGAATCCAGGCCGCGTCCAGCCCCTCTTCAAAAGGCTGCCAGTGGTAGCCATTGACCTTTACCTCGGAGAGCGGCGTCCATTCTCCGCTCCCGGTCCGGTCGATCTCGAAAGTGATCGCCGTCTCTCTATCCGTCACCAGGTGCACGGCGCGTTTCGCAAACCCGGAGAACAGGTAGGGGTCGGAGGGCTCGCCCGCGGGCACCTCATCATTCAGCCACACCGCGCCCCTCCCAATCACCGGCCCCAGAGCATCCAGCCGTTCCGGCTCCAGGAACCAGAGGTTCGACTGCGACTGCGGCCCCTCGATCTCTCCCTTCGCCCGCCGCTTGTTGAGGAACTCACTGTGCGCCGTGTCGTCGCAACCCAGCACAATGCGATCCCGCCAGCGGCAGAAATCTCCCACCACTTTCAGGTAGGTGGAGCGTGGCGCGATTCCCGCCGTCTGCCCCATTCGGAAGTCCCGGGGAAACCTCCAGAACATGCCGTGCATGGTCATCAGCAGATCGTCCTCGCCAATGTCGCGAATCCGGGGCCACTCCGTGTTCCAGCCGTGCGCTCCGTCATAGCTGTGGCTGGCCTTGGGCAGACGGAAGCAGCGCCATTCCCCACCGTCCA
Source organism: Verrucomicrobiia bacterium (assembly GCA_030427505.1). Taxonomy (GTDB): domain Bacteria; phylum Verrucomicrobiota; class Verrucomicrobiia; order Verrucomicrobiales; family DEV007; genus JAUICH01. The sequence continues at coordinate 150,560 of JAUICH010000007.1, read as the reverse complement.
ACAGCATCAGGATCAGCGACCGGGCATCCCAACCCACCGACCACAGCGAATCGGTCTCAGGATTTTCGTTACCATAGATCCCTCCCGGCCCCGTCACTTCCGTGAACTGATTGCGCAAGATCACCGTCCAGTCTTTGCCATCCCACTCCGCCAGCACGCCGGAGGGCACGAAGGGGTTCTTCTTCGCCTCCGGACTCTTCTCCCCATTGTTCGCATAGACCACCCGGCTCTGGCCGGAGTAGAGCCCCTTCCCATGATAACCGGGTAATCCCGACTGCGGCTCACGGCCGGTCTGATTGTCCGCGTAAAGTTCTTTCACCTCCAGCGTCTCCACGTCCACTTCGTAGAGCCCCTCCTCCATCGTCGCGTAGTAGATCTTCTTAGCCGGGTCCGTCAGGTGCCGCGCGTTTCCGGTCAGACGGCCAAACATCTCAGTATAAGGAATGACCCTGACATTCCGGTCCGCGCCGATCGCGTAGGGGCCGATGAAAAGCTGGTTCGACTCCCGGTGAATCATCCGGTTTGCCGGCGTCCCGCCAATAGACTCGGGCCGGACGATCTGCTTCAGATCCGGGGTAATCTCATACAGCTTGTCCGAAGACCCCTTCGGCATGTGCGGCGCATAGGTGATCACCCACAAGCGGTCCGCCCAGGGCACCACTGCCCCGGTGCCGCATTCGCCTTCGTTGTTAAAGTAAGCCAGGCGCGGATAGATGCCGCTATATTCCACCGGTGGCGTCTCTGGAACCGGTACCGGTTTGGCCGCCGTCTGGGCTTTGGAGGCTTTCTCCGGCTCCGCGATCTCCGCCTTCAACTCCGCCATTTGCGCGGCAAAGCCCGCCACCCGTTTTTCCTGCCCGGCATCGCCCGCCAGGTTTTCCCGCTCCTCCGGGTCAGCCTTCAGGTCATAGAGTTCCCGAAAGGTTCCCGGCTCTCCGGCATCTTTTCCCAGCCCGGTCTCGATGTATTTCCAATCCCCGGTCCGCACCGCCCAGAGCGGACGGGAGCCCAGTTGCGGGTCGGGCGCTTCATAGAGAAACGCCTTTCGCCAATCCTCTACCGGTCCGTCCCCGCGCACCAGCGCCAGCAGGCTGCGCCCGTGCATTCGCTCCGGCGCCTCCAGGCCCGCCGCCTCCAGCAGCGTCGCCGTCAGGTCGAACCCCAGGACCAGTTCGTCCCTCACTCGCGCCTCGGTACCTGGACCAGTCACGATCATGGGCACGCGGATGGATTCCTCATAGGGCAGCACCTTGCTGGTGAATCCGTGCTCCCCCATCATCCAGCCATTGTCGCCCATGAAGAAAATCCATGTGTTCTCCCTCAGCCCCAGCCGGTCCAGTTCCGCCAGCACGCGTCCCAGCGTGGCGTCCATCTGCTCCACCGAGGCATAGTAGTCCCGGTTATGTTCCCGGATCGCCTCCGCCCGGTCATATCCATAGGAAAGCGCCTGCGTCCGGCTCCTCGAGCCCGCCAGATACGGCGGCTTACCAGACAAGTCATCTTGCCAGGTCGCCGCCAAAGGCATTTCGTTTGCGCCGTAGTGAGAAAGATATTCTTCCGAGGGCGGCCAGGTGTGGCGGGGGTCCATGTGCGGCACCTGCGTGCAATGCCACAGCACGAACGGCGCGCCGTCTCCCACCGCCGCGTGCTCGCGCAAAAAGCGGATCGACTCGTCCGCGATGAAATCGTCCACGAAACCCGGCGCGGTCATCTTCTCACTGTTCCCCCGTACAAACGCCCGCCCATACCACGTCCCGTTCCCCTGGCAGACGTTGGAAAAATCAAAACCGCAATCTTTCGGCGAATTGCCCAGGTGCCATTTACCCGTTACCCCCGTCCGATACCCCGCCTGCTTTAGAATCTGTGCAAAAGTAATTTCATCGCTATCCAGCGTCCCCTTCCCCACCACCGTCACGCCATTGGCGCTGTTGTAACGTCCCGTCAACGCCGCCGCCCGGCTCGGCGAACAAATCGACAGCGTCACAAAGGCATTGCGAAACCGCGTCCCGCTGGCAGCCAGCGAATCCAGATTCGGCGTGTGAATCCGTTCATTCCCCGCGCACCCCATCGCGTCCCACCGCTGATCGTCCGTAAAGAGAAACAACAGGTTGGGCCGCTCCGCCGCGGCGCCCGCGGCCGCGCGCACTCCCAACAGCAGAACGAAAGTTAAGAAAAGCAGACAGAACGGGGATCGTTTCATGGCGGAAAGAGTAGCCATCATGACAGCTTTCGCTTGTCTCAGGAAGGGCCGATCTTTTGTCTGGAAAAGGATTTTACAATGCCCCTGATGGTACCGGTCCCTCCGTTCCCCCGAGCCCTGAAAGGACGACGGTGCCTAGCCAGGCTGATCTTTATCCACAAGTCACATAAGCGCGGCGGTACCCGTTTCGCTTTTCATGAGATCGTTCTTGAGTCCCAAAGCTAACGGGGACGCGCAGCGTCTTTGGACTGCGCCGATCAGAATCGGCGCTTTGGGGTGGGAGCCGGAGGCGTGGTGGGACAGGTTTGGCGAACGTGGTTCCGACTAACGTCCCGTTGTGCCCGACAGTTTCCGGACAAATTCATACCAGGCCACTATGCCCCGCCAGGTGCGGCAAAGCCGCTTGGCGAATGGGGTAAAGAGCCACGGATCAGAGAAAGCGGACGCTCCTTGTCCCCACCGCGCCTCCGGCTACCTGCCGCAAAGCGGCGAAGAATCGCCGCAGTCCAAAGAAGCTTCGCTTCCCCGGACGATCAGGGATTCGGCGGACACTTCCGGTCCAAAGGACTTACTATTAAAGCTATATGACTTGTAGGTATAGCTCAGTAGCCAGACACGCACCCTCCTGGAACGCCCGCTACCCCCTTTCCCCGAGCCCCGTAGGGGCGGCGGCGGGCGCCCGCTGGCATCACTGCCGCCCACCAAAAAAGATCCATCTTCCCCCCATCCCCGCACACCCGCCAAAATCACACCCGCTCCACATACTCCCGCGGCGCCAGCCCGGTCAGCCGTTTGAACGTCTTGCTGAAGTGTGGCTGATCGGCGAAGCCCACCATCAGCGCCACTTCCCCGCTCCGGAACCGCCCGCCCTCTAACAACCGCCGGGCGTGATCCACCCGCACCGACGCCAGAAACTCGTTCAACGTGCCCCCCGTGTGCCGCCGGAACAGCGCCCCCAGATAGTCCGCCCGGACACCCAACGCCTCCGCCACGGTCTGTAGCTTCAGAGGCTCCCGATAGTGCCGCCGCACAAAGGCGATCGCCCGGCGCAAGGTGTCCGGCACCTTCCGGCGGTCGACTTCCCAGATGGCGCCCGACAGGCTGGAAAAAATCGGCTCCGTCGCGGTCCGGCCCGCGCTCTCCGCCAGCCGGGCCGTCAGCCGGGCCACGAGATTCAGGTCCCGCCGGCGGTTCGCGATCTCTTCCGCCGTCACCCGTGGCAGCGCCTCCCAGGCCGCGAGCACCGGACCCGGCTCCCGTCCCCGGCGCCGGCAATCCCGTAAGAGCCGCTCCCGCGCCACACCCTCCGTCTCCCTTTCCACCACCGATCCCAGAAAGAAAATCCCGGCCACCCGCCCTCCAACCCGCAGAGGTTCCACAATGTCGGTCACCCCCAGATGACAGAAGCCCACCACCCCCGTTTCCCGCCGCAGGACCAGCCGGTTCACCGCGTGCTTGTTTTTCACGCACCCGGACAACCCTAACACATCCCCCTTGGCAAAGGCGCAAAACTCGCACCGGTGCAACTGATAGACCACTGGCAGCCGCAGATCGCTCAGCAGTTGGGCGATCCCGCTCAGGTCGGAAAAGTTCGCCTTCCACCGCCCATCATCCCCCTCCAGCAGCCGCAGCATTTCCAGGAGCAGCGAGGGCGGTTCCGTGGGCGCGGCCTTCTCCCGCTCGCGCAGCCGCCGTTCCACCGGCGAAGCCGAAAGCGGCGGTTCGGAAATCAGCGGGGCATCGTCACTCACCCGGCTAACCTAGGCGATGTTTCCAAGCATTTTCAAGAGGCGCCCGTTGCGCCACGCGATGTCCCTTTCCCTTGTGTCTACTTGGGAACGGGCGGCGCTACCACTCCGTCAGCAAAGGGAACGGGATTCCCCACCATGATTCCGTGCGGATTGATAATGGCCACCTTTGGATTCGCGGTCTTCGTGGAATCCCCCAGCTCACGAATCCAGGTTGGCTTGCCATCAGCCCCCAGCCGGAGCAGAACCGTGGACTCCGGCAGCGCGCTCTCAAACGTGACCTCGTAGCCCAGGTCAAAGGCTCCTCCAGGGGCATCTATCAAGGCGCGTTTTTCCAGGAGCCGGATCGTCAATGCCTTCCCGCTGTCATCCCACAACAGTTCCACCTTTCCCTGCTTCAATTGCCAGGTTTCCCGAATCGCATCCGGAACCGGTTCCGCGAACGAGGAAGACGCTTGAATGAGAAGCAACGCCCCCATCCACAAAGGACACCAGAATCGAAATGAATGAAGTCTCGGATTCACCGTTTCATCAGGGTTTAGAGCTTGGTTCAGTCTGGCGGCCACCAGCCGGCCGGTCAATATCGGCGAGATTTCGATCACTCCGCCGCGTCCGCCTTTTTCTTCTTCCCCTTACCTTTCTTCTTACTCCCCGCCTCCGGCTTAGGAAAGACGTTTGCCCGCCACACTCAATCCCGCAACTGAACTGATAACGCGCAAATTTTTGAGGGATATCCCGCTACTTAGTCGCCCTATTTGAAATTTGAGTGGAACTAAACTAACAGAGGAGCGCAAATGCCAAAGGCATTCATTTCAGTGAAGCCTCTCTCCGAATCAATTCTCGTATTTCAGGAAGCGTTGCTTCCAATTTGTTCAGCTTGGCAATCGCGGTTCGCGCTTCAATCTCCGATTTACGCTGCATCGCCTCTTCTCTATATGGTTGATTCGAGTTTTTCATACCCAGAGATAACAAAGCCCCTAAAAGACCTGCGGTTGGATCATCGGTAGTCGATTCAGAAAACCGAAGCATTTGATCAAACGTCTGTTCAACGTCGTTCAATTGGTTCAACTGCTCGTTGACCGGAGCCAACTCAGGTGAATCCTCTTGAAGGTACACAAGGGTATTTTCCAGCAGATAATCAACCCGATTCAAAGTCTTGGCTGCATTGCCTGCGTACTCAATGGCTTGCCGCGCCGCATCATTCGCCCTGTCTCGTTTCTCCCTCTCATTACCTAGCTCGCTGGAAAGTTGACTTACCTGCTGAAACAGAGTCTCTATGGTAGATTCTTTATTCGCTAACAGCGAAGAATCTATCTTTTCCTGCTTCTCCCGCGTTTGAATCTGGCTCTCGAGACTCGCTATTTCGGTATTCAACATCTCCACTTGTTTCCTCAAATCCGAATTGTTCTCCCGGAGACTTGGTTCTGAAACAAATTTACTGGCCAAAAGTCCAGTGATAACACCCGCAAGAACAAACAACGCCGTTCCGAATTTTACCCATTCGGTTTTAGAAGAAATGTCACTACTCCGAGCTTCGCCGCGATCTGTTTCATCACTCATGAGCTAGGCCTTTCTTGAAGTCATTGTATTCTGCGAACAAAAACTCAAAAGATCGCAGTCTTCAAATTCCTAACGTAGGTCCTGAAAATTTCTAGATTCATCTGAAAAAAAATTCGAATTCTCGTTTATCGGCGCAAACTCAGCCAAGACCAATTCAAGCCCCTCCTTGTTTCTATGAAGAGCTAACAAGAAAGCCCATTCTCACCTCAATAATCAATCATTTTCGTTGATTTCACGTCAGATTCAAAAGGCACGTAGTCAACGCCGATTTCGCTCTTCCCTTGGCCGAGTCTCCGGGGAAAAGCCGCTTAACTGCCCGGCATTCACGTCAGATCCGAAAAACTCTCGTATCTTCCAAAAGGATCGGGGCGAAAAGACTTTCGGTCACGATACCACTATTGGGCGGAATGAAACAAAGCCGGGCGAATTTTGCTGCCGATTTCAGCGTAAAAACATTAATCCAATTACATCCCTCCTCACTTCGGGAAAACCTGTTCGAATGGTTGTCGAATGGCTTCGGCAAACAGGAAATTGCGATATGTTTTTTCTACTCCGCCGCGTCCGCCTTTTTCTTCTTCCCCTTACCTTTCTTCTTACTCCCCACCTCCGGCTTAGGAAAGACGTTTGCCCGTTTGGCCCATTCCCGCCACTGGTCCAGCAGCGCCTGAACTTCTTCGGGGTGTTCCGCCGCCAAGTCGTGCTGCTCCGTCCGGTCCGTTGCCAGGTCAAACAACTCCCATTCGCCCTTAATGCCCTGACGGACCAGTTTGCGGTCGCCCACCCGGATCGCGGCGTTGCCTTCGTGTTCCCAGAACAGCGGACGTTCCGGCAGCGGCCCGGTTCCGGTGAGAAGCGGTTTCAGGCTCACGCCTTCCATGGGAAGAACCGCATGCCCATTAAAGCTCTCCGGATAGGCCGCCCCACCCACGTCCACGCAGGTGGCCATCAGATCCACCAAGTGAGCAGGCGTATCGATCCAGCCTTCCGGCCCCGGCCGGGGCGCCACCGCCGCGGGCCAGTGCGCGATCAGCGGCGTGGCGATCCCGCCCTCGTGGTTGTAGTGCTTGTACTTCCGGAACGGCGTGTTGTTCAGGTGCGCCCAGCATTGGCCGATGAATACATTGGAGTCCGGGTTCCCCGGATGCTCGCCCTCATACTTGCCCGGCACCCCCGATTCCGCGTTGCCGCCGTTGTCGGACAGGAACAGGATGAGCGTGTTCTCCCACTGCCCCCGTTCCTTCAGCGCGTTAGACAGCTTCCCGATATTTTTGTCCACCTCGTCGATCATCGCGGCATAAATCGCCATCATGTCATCATAACGCTTTTGCTCGGCCTCCGGCAAAGAATCCCACGCCGGGATCTCCTCCGGGCGCGGCGTTAGCGGCCAGGATCGATCGATCAGCCCCATCTCGATCTGCCGCGCGTAGCGCTCCTCCCGCAGCTTATCCCAGCCCGCCAGGTACTTACCCCGGTATTTCGCGACGGTTTCCTCCGGCGCCATGCAGGGAAAGTGCGGCGCCACAAACGCCAGGTAGAGGAAGTAGGGTTTCTCCTCCGCCAGCGCCTCGTCCAGAAACTTGATGCCCCACTCCGTCCATAAATCGGATCCGTACCACGGCGGAGCGAAACGCGGATCGTCCCGCGCCACGTTCTCACCATCCAGGTACAGCTTCGTGTCCCCTTTGGGCCCCGTCTGGTTGGAAAAGTGCAGCCCACCCGCCGGCAGGTTCAGGCTGCGGTGAAAGCCGCGATTCGCCGGCGTCACCCCATGCTCGAAACCCACATGCCACTTCCCCGTCATGGCGGTGAAATAGCCCGCCGTGTTCAGCACCTCCGCCAGGGTCACGCACTGCTCGTTCAGCCGCCCCCGGTAGCCCGGTTTCCCCTGGTCGCTTGTCATCCAGCCGATCCCCGTCTGGTGCGAATACAGCCCCGTCAGCAGCGAAGCCCGCGTCGGACAGCAGCGGCCCGTGTTGTAGAACTGGGAAAACCGCACCCCCTCCGCCGCCAGCGCATCCAGGTTCGGCGTGGGAATCTCGCTACCATAGCAGCCAATGTCCGAGAACCCCATGTCATCCACCATGATGACGATGATGTTGGGAGACTGGCTGTCACTCAGCGCGTCCGCCGCAAGAGTGATTCCAGAGGTTAGAATTCCAATCAGCAGAGCAACGAAGAAACGTTTCATATTCGGGGGGGCAATAGCTTTTCTAGGGTGTGTGGACAAATTGGCGGACTGCCCGGCGCGAGGCCATTTTTCGGCTGGCAAGGCGCGCCGAACGCCGTTGGGTGACCCCAATAGAGTGAGGCGGAACGCAGCCAGGCGTAAAATGGGCCTCGTTTTTGGAAAATTCGCCGCTTGCGGCGCTGATTCTGTCTTCCTTTTTCATCTATTCCGGGCGGTTCGGGAATTTGTCCACACACCCTGGTGTGGCGATTGCGAAATAGGTGGACGAAATTCGCGAGGATTCTTTTTCAAATTCAAGGCGCGAGGAGGGAGTTGAGCAAGCTCAACGACTGATCGAGCCACGCGGAAATTGGAAAAGAAGACCGCGATTATGAAATAATCCGAGCGAAGCGAGCAAATTTCCGGCTCTATTACCCAATTGATTTCGTCTAGATATTTCGCAATCACCACACCAGGAGGGCACGGAGATGTGTTGGTCCCCGGCTCGCCGGCAAAGGCACCCGGACCGGTTAGGAAGGCCGCGGAGACAGTTTCCCGGAGTAATTTATGGGAGCGTTGATTGAAAAACGCCGCTTCGGGGGTATGTAGTAGGCCCCCTTTGCCCGGCGGCTGGCTGGCAAGAGTTTCCCATCCAGCCGGCTCGAACGCGAACGGGACCACGGAATTCACTTCCCCTTAAATATGGCAGACCAAGAGAACGGCAACGGCAGCAGCGCGGTGGCTTCTTCCGCCCCCCAGCGGAAGACCCTGGAGGAACGCGCCCAGATGACGGATCTGGATCGCTTGCGGCACTCCTGTGCCCATGTGCTGGCCACCGCCATTTCCCGGCTCTGGCCGGACGCTCAGTTTGCCGCCGGTCCTCCGGTCGAGAGTGGCTTTTACTACGACGTGGATCTCCAGCACCGCATCACGCCCGACGATTTCGAGAAGATCGAGGCGGAGATGAAAAAGGAAGTAAAGGCCAACCACCCCTTTGAAAAAATGGTGGTTTCGCGCGACGAAGCACTGGAGATGGCTAAAAAGGGCCGCCTGGCGGCCGTGGGCGAGCGGGACGTGGCCTCTACCTTCAAGATCGACCTGCTGGAAGACATCCCTGAGGACGAAGAAATCAGTCTCTACAAGAACGGTGACTTTTGGGACCTCTGCGCTGGGCCGCATGTCCCTCGCACCGGGAACTGCAAGGCCTTTAAGATCATGTCCGTCGCCTCGGCCTTTTACAAAGGCGACGCAAACAACCCGCAACTCCAGCGGGTCTACGGCACGGCTTTCAAGAACAAGACGGAACTGGAAGAGCACCTCGTCCGCCTGGAGGAAGCGAAGAAGCGCGACCACCGGAAGCTGGGCAAAGAACTGGACCTCTTCCACATCGACGAAGCGGTCGGCCAGGGTCTCGTCCTGTGGAAGCCGAAAGGCGCCACGATTCGAAACGAGCTGCAGAATTTCATTTCCGCGGAGCTGGTGAAGCAAGGCTACCAGCAGGTTTACACGCCGCACATCGGAAAGCTGGACCTCTACCGGACCTCCGGCCACTTCCCTTACTACCAGGAATCCCAGTACCCGCCAATCATCGAGCGCGACCAGCTGAAGGCCCTGGCGGACGAGGGCTGCTCCTGCGGCACGCTGGCGAATAAGCTGGAGGCGGGCGAGATAGACGGCTTCCTGCTGAAGCCGATGAACTGCCCGCACCACATCAAGATCTTCGACTCCGGGCACCACTCCTACCGGGACCTGCCCGTCCGCTTGGCGGAGTTTGGCACGGTGTACCGTTGGGAACAATCCGGCGAACTGGGAGGGATGACGCGAGTCCGCGGTTTCACGCAGGACGATGCCCACCTCTTCTGCACCGAAGATCAGGTGGAGGAAGAGATCTCCGGCTGTCTGGGCCTGGTGAAAACGGTCCTGAACACCTTGGGCATGCACGACTACCGGGTGCGGGTGAGCCTGCGCGATCCGGAGAGCGACAAGTATGTGGGCGATCCCGCGAACTGGGACCGCGCGGAGGAAGCTTTGCGCCGCGCGGCGGGCACGCTGGACGTGCCGTTTACGGAAGAACCGGGCGAAGCCGCCTTTTACGGGCCGAAGATCGACTTCGTGGTGAAGGATGTGATCGGCCGCGAGTGGCAGCTGGGCACGGTGCAGGTGGACTACAACCTGCCGGAGCGTTTCGACCTGAGCTACATCGGCCCCGACAACAAGCCTCACCGTCCGGTGATGATCCACCGCGCCCCCTTTGGCTCCATGGAACGCTTTGTGGGCGTGTTGATCGAGCACTTCGCGGGTAAGTTCCCCACCTGGCTGGCGCCGGAACAAGTGCGCGTGCTGCCCATCTCGGAAAAGTTCAACGAATTTGCCTCAGAGATCGGCGCGGAACTGAAATCCGCCGGCATCCGTGTGTCCGTGGATAAAGGCGACGAGAAGGTGGGGGCGAAAATTCGCCTTGCCCAGCTCGGGCAGATTCCTTATATGTTAATTATCGGAGCACGCGAACAGGAGTCCCAAAAAGTTTCCATCCGCCACCGTGACCGGGGTGACGAGGGTTCGCTTTCTATTGCTGAATTCGGGGACCAATTGATCAGGGAAATCCATGGCCGGGCCCTGTAAAGTCGTTCTTTATGTGTGGCGGTAGCCTCGTTTTCGAATTGGCCGCCCCTTCGGCGGCGCTTGTCCGGGAAGCTCACCTCCACGAGCGGAGGTCAAAGTAATCTCTTTTCCCGCAGTCGATCAGACTCTCCTAATATTAACTCAACAACCTAAGCCATAGCCAAGAAACCATTCAATCGCAAACGCGCCCGTACCCCGATGACCCGGGTGAACGAACGGATTCGCGTTCCTGAAATCCGCGTAATTTACGAGGACCTCAATATGATCATGCGCACGCAGGAAGCGTTGCGCAAAGCGAAGCAACTCGGCCTGGATCTCGTCGAAATTGCTCCGACTGCCCGCCCGCCCGTTTGCCGCATCTGCGACTATGGCAAATGGAAGTACGATCAGGCGAAGCAGAAGAAAGACAACAAGCCGAAGGTCAAAGAAAAGGAAGTGAAGTTCCGCGTCCGGATCGACCCGCACGACTACCAGATCAAGATGCGGCGGGCGGAAGACTTCCTGGCACACGGGTTCAAGTTGCGCCTGCAACTCCAGTTCCGTGGCCGTGAGAATGCCCACAAGGAACTCGGCTTCGAGCTGATGAACCAGGTGAAAAAGGACCTGGGGGGCATGGCCCACATCGACCTGGAGCCGAAGCTGAACAACCGGAACATCCTCATGATGGTGTCTCCGCTGCCCACAAACCAGCAGAAGCCGAAATTCCGTTCGCCGGATGACGAAGAGGTGGACTGGGAGAAACACGAAGCAGACGAAGCCGCGGAGGAAGCCAAGGACGCAAAAGAGGACGCGGAACACGACGACGCCGAAGAAGAAACCGAGGCCAAGGAATAATAAGACGCCCAGTGCGTCTGGCCGCGGCCAAGCTTCCGGAACCGGAGAGGAGAATTACTTTCTGAAGGCGTTCTCCTCCTCCTCATTCCTTCGATCGATCAAAGTCGAGAAGGAATGGCTACAGCTCGCCGCGTTTTTTCATCCGTTTTTCGACCGTTGACCCACGGGAATTCATGACATCCGGGTCTCCTCAAATGGTTGATGCCAATGGCCGCCCAGGTCATCGGCGTCTCCTCTTGTTTGACATAGACGGGACCCTCCTGGACACGGGTGGCGCGGGTAAACAGGCGCTGGAGTTAGCCATGCTGGAGGCCTTCGATCTCCAGCACCGGGCCCATGACATGCCGTCCCTGGACCTGCGCGGCAGCACGGACTCCGCCGTGGTGCGGCTTCTGTTCGGGCGGTTCGACATCCCGCTCACGGCGGAAAATGAGGCGGCTTTTTTCCAAACCTACGAGCGTCACCTGCGAGCCCGCTTGGAGGAGCATGGCGCCCGCCATGGCCGCGTCCTGCCCGGTGTGCACGAATTGCTGCTCCACCTTCAGGAGCACACGGACCATGTGCTGGGGCTGCTGACGGGAAACATCGAGTCCGGCGCCATGGCCAAGCTGGCCTTCTATGGCCTGAGCGACATTTTTCTCTTTGGCGCTTACGGAGGAGATCACCACGACCGGAACGCGCTTGGTCCGGTTGGGATTCAAAGGGCCATCGAACACGCCGGACATGAGTTCACCCCCGCGGATACCGTCATCATCGGGGATACACCGCGAGACATCGACTGTGCCCGCGCTTGCGGCGCGATGGCCGTGGCGGTCGCTACCGGTCTCTACGACGCCGAAGAGTTGGCCCGGCACCAGCCGGGTCTCTTGTTTGACGACCTCTCTGACGCTTCGGCCTTCTGCGAAACGCTGGGGCTTTAAACAATCCCCTGTCCGGCCACCCCTTCGCTAGTGTGGTGCTTGCGAAATAGGTGGACGAAACCAATTAGGTGATAGAGCCGGAAATTTGCTCGCTTCGATCAGATACATTTATGATCGCGGTCTTCTTTTCCAATTTCCACATTGCTCGATCAGTCGTTGAGCTTGCTCAACTCCCTCCTCGCGAATTTCGTCCACCTATTTAGCAAACACCACACTAAGCCACCGGCTGGGTGGCCTTCGTCGAGTTCCGGGTCAGCCTTTCGAAGCAGTCCAAGGTGGCTTCAACATTCCGCCGCACCGAGTACTTTCCCGCCCACTGCCGGATCGAGCTTCGCTGTTCCCACTGCTGGGCCTCATCCCGTTCCGCGTGCCAGGCCAGGGCCTCGGTCAACCCTTCCACGTCTCCCGCGTGGGTGACGGAGCCGTAGCCCGCGATCTCTGGCAAGATCTGGGAAAACCCATTCGCGGCGGTGGTCACCACGGGTAGTCCATGAGCCGCGGCCTCCAGGCTGGCATTGGAAAACGGATCGTACAGGGTCGGCAGAACGAAGACATCGGCGGCCGCGTAGACCGGCGTGAGATCCTTCACCGCTTCCAGGAACAATACTTGAGGGGAATCCTCGGGACGATTCCGTTCCATTCGACCCGCCACGAGGAGTTTCACCGGCCGGTGGCTTCGTCCATGAAGCCGTTTCACCGCTTCCACGGCAAAGCGAAGTCCTTTTCGCTCCCATCCGCTGCCAACAAACAATACCGCCATCTCACCCTTCGCCAGGCCCAGCTTCTGACGCATGGCGGCGCGGCTCTCCCGGACCAGTTCATCGTTCCGGGCTTCCGCCGGCGGATCATAGCCATTTGGAATGATGGTGATCCGGGCCGGATCGCACCCGTGGTAAGACCCGATTTCGTCCGCCACCATCCGCGAGTTTGCGATGAGATGCGTGCTGGAACCCTCGCCATACAAAGCGCTTTCCAGCTTCAGGATCTGCCGGTGTTTCGGATTCCACTCCCGTAGCAGGCTGCGGCGCCGGGACTCAAATTTCGCCCGCCGGTCCATCCAGGCACGGTGAACGCCATCCCCGGCACGATAGACATCGCACGCCCATACCCGTTCCAGACTGAAAAGAAAGTCGCAGGCGGCTCCCGGCTGGGAGGCCGCGAGAGCATCGGCGAACGCCTTGGGACTGCCCGCGTTTTGCAGCACCCGAATCTCCCGGTTCCGCCAAGCTTCCTCCGGCCATTGACGGTCGCTGAACAGCACGCAGGTATGGCCCGCGTCTTCCAGTCCCCGCGCGAAACGGAGGAGATACCGTTCCGCTCCTCCTGTCGCGGAGTAGCCGCGCCTTACCAAGCCGATCTTCATGGGTCTTATGCGGTTAAACTGCCGGAATCGTAGAATGACTCTTCTGGGCCGTGTGGACAAATGGGAGGCGGACCGGCGCGACGCCATCTCTTGGCTGGCAAGGCGGCGCGAACGGCATGGGGCCTTCCCCCAATAGAGCGAGCGGGAACGAAGCCAGGCAGACTGCTCCGGCCGCGAAGCAGCTCGCAACCCCCTGAAACGAAGCGAAAGGTGCCGGCAGAGCCCACAAAGGCGGGACAACAATGGGCCGCGGCTCTTGGTACTCGCCGCTTCGCGGCGCTGAGTCCTCTTTCCCTTTTTTCATTTCCGGTCCGTTCTCCAGTTTGTCCATACTGCCTAGTATTCCCAAGTCTTCTTTCCCGTGGAGGAGCAGGAGAATTATCCAATTTCTTGCCCTGAAGAACCCGGCATGAATCCCGTGCCTGTTTCGGACAGGGGACCAGCATTGACGGCTGGTGGGCGAGACTTTACCTGTTACGGCTTTTTCGCGCAATTCATTGAAAAACATACGGCAAAACAGGTTGTTCTGATGCCCACCGAGCGACGCAGGCCCCGATTTTTGGCCATTCAGATCAAGCGTATCGGAGATCTGATTCTGACGACTCCCGCGTTACGGGTGCTGCGTCGAGAGATTCCGGATGTGCATCTCACGCTGGTCACGCTCGGCGCCGCTGGCGAGCTCGTACCCTGCATCCCTGAAGTGGACGAGCATCTAAACTATCACTACGGCCATTCCAACGCGGCGTTGTGGTCTCATTTGGCGGTAAGCTCTTTCGACGTCTCGCTGGATTTTTGCGGAACGGATCGCGCGGCCTTCATGACCTTTCTGGCCGGTGCGAATGTCAGGACAACCTATTCCAAGAGAGCCCACGGCCGTTTCCGGAAACACTTGTACTCGCACACAACGGAAGCCTCGCTAAAGAAACTGCACACCATCGACCACATGGTGGCGCTGCTAAAGGCTCTCGGCCTGAACACCCGGCCGGAACTGCTCCGCCTGGTCCTCCCCGGCTCGGCGCGGGCCGGAGCCTCCGCAATCTTACAAGACCACGGCATCTCTCCCGGACAACCCTACGCCCTGGTCCACGCCGGAACGGCCCGGCGGGAGAAATACTGGCGGGCCGAACGCTGGGCGGAAGTGATCGACCACTTGTGGGCAAGGCACAGGCTACCCACCGTGCTCACCGGCGGTTCCGCCCCGGAAGAAGCGGCGCATTTAGAGGAGATCTTGCGGCGTTCGCGGGGAAAGATCACAAACCTGGCCGGAAAACTAAGCCTGATACTGAGTGCCTCGGTCATTTCGGGATGCCGGGTCGCTTTGGGCGTGGATACCGCGGCCATGCACTTGGCCAGCGCCTACCAGCGTCCTCAAGTCGTGCTCTTTGGACCCACCAACCCTTTTCACTGGAGACCCCGCCATGAAGAAGCCCGGGTTGTCCTGTCAGGGCACGATGGAATTCTAGAGGAAAAGGACCTCCGTCAAAAACTGCCGGAACGGCCGATGGACGGCATTTCGTCGAAACAGGTCGTTTCCGCGCTGGAAACGTTCTTAAATTAATTAGTTAGAATATATTTGATTTTCCGAAGTAATTAGGCGAAAATCTTATGCTGCTTGCCAGAAACCGAACCTGGTGATTTCTTCGCTCCGTGTCTATGACTCCCGAAGCCACCCATATTCGTTCGCCTAGATTTCGGCTCTCCTATCTTCTCATGCTCCTGGTACTCTCCTTGGGATATCGGGTCTTTTTGGGACGATCTGAGTTTCTCTTCAACACATCGCCCCTGATGGCGATCTGCTTCGGAGGCGGTCTCCTGTTCGGCCGGCAATTTTGGTGGGTGCCCGCGTTGCTTCTCTTCGGAACGGACATGGCCCTGACGCTGTCCGGCGGGAACGGTCTGGGGTCTCATTCCATTTTTCTGGCTGTTCTCTATTCACTGGCCGGTCTGGCGGGGATGCTCTGTTCCATTCATGCCCGTAGCTGGCCGTTGATGCTGGGCGGAACTCTGGTGGCCACGGTGGTCTTTTACATGGCGGGGAATACCTTTGCCTGGCTGTCTTCTCCCGCCTATTCCAAGACGATGGCCGGGTGGTGGCAAAGCCAGACGATCGGGGATCCCAATTGGGAACCAAAGGCCTACTTTTTTCTTCGGAATGCCTTGATTTCCAACATTTTATGGTGCGTGGCCGCACTGCCTCTGTTTAATTCGAAGAGTACGGACTTCGAAGAAGATCACAAGGCCGCTCCCACACTCGCGCGTCATCCCGGCGAGTAGAATCTCCTCTCCCTCCACTGGGCTTCTCAAGGCCAGATATTCTCCGCCCAAGGCGCCGCGGTCGCGAAGATCGTGTCCGGTCCGGCGCCTTTCTTGTATTTCGGTACCCCCTGATCGGCAGTCTTCGAACGGCTGCGGAGTCAGATTTTTCCTGACAAGGCGCTTGGAGAGCAGGCCGGAGGGGCAAAGCAACGGTGGAGTGGAGCCGGTTCCACAACCGAAAAGAAACGCCGCCTTCGTAAAGTCTGGCGAGACGCTCCTTTTCTACCGGGGAAGCGAGCAGGTGTTTCAGATTTATTACATTTCCGATTCGCGAAAAGACTTTGAGGAATGGGCTCAAAAGGCCAGATTCTTACTTGAATCATATCAACGCATCGCGATATGTTCATGGCAGATGAAAATTTTTGCCGCCCTGCTTCCAGCTTTTGCTTTCCGCATCTCAAGCGCGCTGATGCCCGCTGCCGCGTTCCTTTGTGCCAGTGTGAGTTATTCCGCCGCGCAGGATTCCTCCGGCGAAGCTCTCTCCGGCCCCGGCAATGACGATTCCAGCCGGGCCGAAGTGCTGACCACCTCCATCCATGTGGCCACCAAGACTCCCAAAGCACCCGCTGACCTCTCGCCCTCGGTGGACTACGTAAGCGGCGGCGAACTGCAAATCCGCCAGATCTACTCCCTGGAAGATGTCCTGAGCTACCTTCCGGGCACTTCGCTAGTGCAAGCTGGGCAAGCCGGCGCGCAGACTTCTCTCTTCATCCGGGGTATGGAGAGCAATCACGCGGTGGTCACCCTGAACGGACGGCGCCTGGCACCCGGACTGACGGGTCTCTACAGCTTGGAGCTGCTGGACACCACCTATCTGGACAGCGTGCAGCTGGTGCGGGGACCGGTTTCGTCCCTCTATGGCTCGGATGCTTTGGCCGGAGCCCTGGAACTGGGGGTCACGGATGCCCGATATTTGCCTGAGGGAGCGGAGACCCGCCTCTTCGCCGAGGGTGGCTCGTTTTCCACCTATCGCTTCGGTACGAAAATGACCGCCAAGGAAGGCCCCGTCGGTGGCGTCTTCGATCTGTCGTATTTCGATACGGACAACGACCGGCCGAATAGCGACTTCCAGAACTTGAATCTCCGCACCAACATGGCGGTGGAGATCGCGGACGGAGTCTTCTTCGACCTGCTCGGCTACTACCAGCAATCCGGTCTGGGCGTGCCGGGCTCGTCTCTGAGCGCTGGCTTCCCGGACCTGCAGCGCAATGACAACGAGTCTTGGCTGCTGTCGCCACGCCTCAGCTTTGAAAACGAAGATTGGAACGGCCAAGTCTTCTATTCTTACAACGAGTCGACTTTGGAAGCCACGCGGGACCCGTTCTTTTCGGACAATCGCCTGGAACAGACGGCGCACGAAGTAGAAGGCCGGCTCAACTACACGGGCCTCGACGGAACGGTTCTGACGGCGGGCGCGGGCTACTACCAATATGAGTTCGCGCGGATTCCGCTGATCCCGGGAGCCTTCAACACTCCCGCTTCCAAGGAATACAGCTACGCCAGCGTCTTCGGCCAGGCGGACGTGGACCTGCCAGCGGACTTCAACCTCCTGGTGAGCGGCCGCTGGGACGAGCACGACTCTTTCGAAAGCAAGGGCACCTACTCTTTCCAGCTTTCCAAGGAGATCGAGCCCACCGGCACGCAACTGTTTGCGAAATACGCCACGGGCTACAAAGCTCCCTCTGGCCAGGACTTCGTCTACCTGGATCCGAGCGTGGATCCAGACACCATCGCTCCGGAAGAAAGCCGCACCTGGGAGTTGGGGATTCGCCAGTATCTGCCCGAAGGGCTGGGGTCCGTTTCGCTGGTCTATTTCAACACGGAAGTGGACAACCTGGTCGATTCCATCGGCTACCCCGCCTTTCCCACGGAGGTGGATACGGAGATGGACGGCTTTGAACTGGGCCTGGACCTGAAGCCCTGCCGCGGGCTGACGCTGTATGCGAACTACACCTACCTGGATGCCGTGGTGGCGGACGGGCTATACTTCGGCGGATTCGGCGGCGGTCCTGGCGACCGGCTGATCCGCCGGCCGCGCCACACTCTGGGCGCGGGCGTCATTTATCAGCACGGCACGGACTGGACGCTGGGCGCGGAAGTTCGCGGCGCTTATGATCGCCTGGACAGCCCCGGCGTGACACTGGGCGACTACACCGTGGCCCGGGTCTACGGGAGCCTCTACCTGACGGACCGGCTGGAGCTGTTTGCCCGCATCGAAAATGTCTTCGATGAAGAGTACGAAACGACTGAAGGCTTTGAAGCCCGCGGCTTTGGCGCCTTCGGCGGTGTGAGGCTCACGTTTTGACAGGTCGCGAAAAGGACGGAAGGTCTCCCCACCGTCCTCAAGGACCTAACTTAGCCACTTTTTCTTCCCTACCATCTCAGTTTGAAATCGTCTTCACTTCCCCTCACGGAACGCGGCCAACTCCTGGAATCCCTTTTCCGGGAGCGCATCCTCATCATCGATGGCGCCATGGGCACCATGATCCAGCGCCACAAGCTGGAGGAGGACGCCTTTCGCGGCGACCGGTTCGGAGATCACAAGATTCTCCTGAAGGGTAACAATGACCTGCTGACCCTGACACGGCCGGACATCATCGGCGGGATTCACCGCGCGTATTTCGATGCGGGTGCGGACATCGTGGAAACGAACACCTTTTCCGGCACCACGATCGCCCAGGCGGATTACAAGCTGGAAGACCTGGTCCCGGAGTTGAATGTCGCTTCCGCCAAGCTGGCCCGCACCGTGGCCGATCAGGTGGAAGCGGAGAATCCCGGGCGGCACTGTTTCGTCGCGGGCGCGCTGGGACCAACGAACCGCACGGCCTCTCTCTCCCCGGATGTAAACCGGCCGGAATACCGCGCCACGTCATTTGAGGAACTGAAGAACGCCTACCGGCAGCAGCTCGAAACGCTGATTGAGGGTGGCGCGGACATCCTCCTTTATGAGACGATCTTCGACACTCTGAACGTAAAGGCAGGCCTTTACGCGGCGCAGGAGTTCTTCGCGGAACGCGGTCAGCGCTGGCCTCTCTTCATTTCGGTCACGATCACGGATGCCTCGGGCCGCACGCTGTCCGGCCAAACGACGGAAGCGTTCTGGGCCTCCGTCCGGCACGCGAAACCCATGTGTGTGGGCCTGAACTGCGCGCTGGGCGCGGACCAGATGCGGCCCTACCTTCAGGCTCTTTCTAAAAACGCGGACTGCTTCGTCCACGTCTACCCGAACGCCGGTCTACCCAATCCCTTAAGCGAAACCGGCTATGACGAAACGCCGGAGATCACCGGCAGCCTGGTGTCCGCATTCGCCAAAGACGGCCTGGTGAACGCGGTGGGCGGTTGCTGCGGCACCACGCCGGACCACATCGCCAAGGTGCGGGAGATGTCGCTCGCGTATCCAAAGCGGGAAGTGGCCAGCGGTAACCACGCCCTGATTCTTTCCGGCCTGGAACCGGTGGTCCTGCCGGAGGTAGGCGCGCCGTTCCTGATGGTGGGCGAGCGGTGCAACGTGACCGGTTCCCCACGCTTTAAGAAGCTGATCAAGGATAACGACTTCGACGCCGCGCTCGCCGTGGCCCGGCAACAAGTGGAAAGCGGCGCCAACGTCATCGATGTAAACTTCGATGAAGGCATGCTGGATGGTGAGGAGTGCATGCGGCACTTCATGAATCTCATCGCCTCCGAACCGGACATTTCCAAGGTGCCGGTCATGATCGACTCCTCCAAGTGGAGCGTCATCGAGGCCGGGCTCCAGTGTGTCCAGGGCAAGGGCATCGTGAACTCCATCAGCCTGAAAGAGGGCGAGGAGAAATTCATCGAGCAGGCGGAGAAGGTGAAACGCTACGGCGCCTCGGCCGTGGTGATGGCCTTCGACGAAAAGGGCCAGGCCGCGGAACTGGACGAGAAAGTCCGTATCGCGAAGCGGGCTTTTGACATTCTGACTAACAAGGTGGGCCTGGCGCCGGAAGACATCATCTTCGACCTCAACATCCTGACCGTGGCCACCGGGATGGAGGAACACAACAACTATGCGGTGAACTTCATCGAAGGAGTCCGCGAGGTGAAAAAGGTCTGCCCCGGCTGCCGCACCAGCGGCGGGGTGTCCAACGTGTCCTTCTCTTTCCGGGGCAACAACACGGTGCGCGAAGCCATGCACGCGGCTTTCCTATTCCACGCCATCAAAGCGGGCTTGGACATGGGCATCGTGAATGCCGGGATGCTGGAAGTATATGAGGAAGTAGAGCCGAAGCTCCTGGAAATGGTGGAGGACGTACTGCTTAACCGCCGCCCGGACGCCACGGAGCGACTCATTGACTACGCGGAAGAGATCAAGAACCGCGGCGACAGCAGCAAAGGCAAGAGCACCGGCCCAGACCTGACCTGGCGTGAAGGCACGGTGGAAGCACGGCTCTCCCACGCGCTGGTCAAAGGCATCACGGACTTCATCGAAAAGGATACCGAAGAAGCCCGGCAGAAACTGCCCCGCCCGCTGGATGTCATCGAAGGTCCGCTCATGGACGGAATGAAGATCGTGGGCGATCTCTTCGGCGAAGGGAAAATGTTCCTCCCCCAAGTGGTGAAAAGCGCCCGCGTCATGAAGCGCGCCGTGGCCTACCTGACGCCCTACATGGAGGCGGAGAAAGCCGCCGCGAATGACAAATCCGGCGCGGGCACTTTCGTCATCGCCACGGTAAAGGGCGATGTCCATGACATCGGCAAGAACATTGTAGGGGTTGTGTTAGGGTGCAATGGATACAATGTCATCGACTTGGGCGTCATGGTGGACTGCGAGACCATCTTGAAAACCGCGAAGAAGGAAGGCGCCGACATCATCGGCATGAGCGGCCTTATCACGCCCTCGCTGGATGAAATGATCTTCAATGCGAAGGAGATGGAGCGGCAGGGTTTCAACACGCCGCTGCTGGTCGGCGGCGCCACCACCAGCCGGGCGCACACCGCCATCAAGATCGCGCCGAACTATCACGGTCCCGTGGTCCACGTAGGCGATGCCTCCCTGGTGGTGGGCGTGTGCAATCGCCTGCTCTCGGACAACATGCGCGAAGGCTTCCTCCAGGAACTGGCTGACAACGAAGAGAAAGATCGCCTCCGTCACGCCGGGAGCGGGCATTCCGCCGCGGACTTTGTCTCCATCCAGGAAGCTCGCGCGGAAGCATTCCAAACGAACTGGGACACCATGGAGATCGCCCAACCTGAATCCATCGGCTCTCACCTCTGGGATCCCGTTCCACTGGAGGAGATCGTGGAGATGTTCGACTGGACGCCTTTCTTCCACGCCTGGGAATTGCGCGGCGTGTTCCCGAAAATCCTGGAACATCCCAAGCATGGCGCCCAGGCCACGGAACTTTACAACGACGCCCGCCGCGTGTTGGAAGAACTGGTGAGCAACAACCGGCTTCACGCGCGCGCCCTCTGGGGTGTCTGGCCGGCAAACAGCATTGGCGACGACGTGGAAGTTTACGCGGGCAATGACTCCGGGAAGGTATTGGAAACTTTCCGCTTCCTCCGCCAGCAAAAGCGGAAAGTCAAAGAAGGCACGCCCTACCAGTGCCTGTCGGATTTCATCGCGCCCAAGTCCAGCGGCCGGGCAGACTTCATCGGTACCTTTGCCGTCACGGCTGGCCAGGAGATCGAAGACTACGCCGCCACCTTCAAGAATAAGCACGACGACTACACCGCCATCATTATCCAGGCGCTGGCCGACCGTTTTGCCGAAGGCCTCGCCGAGCTGCTCCACAAGCGGGTGCGCGAATTCATGGGCTTTGGCAAAAGCGAAGGGCTCTCAGTGGACGAGATGATCGCCGAAAAGTATCGCGGCATCCGACCCGCCGCGGGCTATCCCGCCTGCCCGGACCATACCGAAAAGGAAACGCTTTGGCGCCTGCTGGACGTAGAGGCGAAGACCGGCATCCAGCTCACCACCAGCTACGCGATGAACCCGCCTAGCTCGGTCTCCGGCCTCTACTTTTTCCATCCCGAGTCTCGCTACTTTAACGTCGGCAAGATCCGGAAAGACCAAGTGGAAGACTACGCTCAGCGCACCGGAAAAAGCGTGGAAGAAGTGGAGCGCTGGTTGCAGCCCAACCTGGGTTACTAAGCACGAGCCTCACCAGGGAGCCCATGGAGATCCCGGATTCAGACCGAGCCTTGATCCGAGCCGCCTGCCCGGACGCAGGCACTTGGCGGACACTCGACGCCTTCTTCCAAACCGCTCAGGCTGAGAGCGACGCCGCCATGGCTGAACTCTTCCAGCACGTCGACGAATCTCCCTACGCGCTGAGCGACTGGCTTTCCGCCCTGGCCGCCTTCGACCACTGGCTCCATGAGCGAGGCATCTCTGCCCGGCCCTTCGAAACCATGGTGGGTTACATTCACTGCGTGACCCTTACCTTTGCTCGCACGCTGTCTCCACCCTGCCTCGCGGATGAAGTGCTTCGCGCCCTCGACCAGTATGGCTTTGAAGCTGTGGCCAAGATAGATATCTAGCTTTGGTTCTCCTTGTCTTTCAACTTTCCGCTTCGCAAGGCGGATACGACCAACGCGGAATTGGATTGATGAGGTTTTCCGTTCGAATTCGGAAATGAGCGAAGCCGCATCTGAAGGTGGAACGCGATCTCCGAGCGCGTTCGCGAAAGCAGAATAAGGCAGCATCTGACCAATACAAGGACATTGAGTCCGACCTTCGACAGACTAAATTCTTCCACACATTGCGCGAACTTTTCGCCGCAATAATTCGTTAGCTCGGTTCGGAAGTTCCTCGCCCGGATAGTAGCAAGTCCGTAAGAAGGGAGGATCACTAGATTCATTTACCCTTTCTCCCTAAGCCTGTAATCAAGAAAGCAACTCACAGCCCATACCATCGTTCCCGAATCTCCACCAACGCCTCCTCCGCTTTCTTCCGGTCCGGCGTTTCCGGCAATGGAGACACCGCGAACAGTTCGTGGATTTCTTCGATCTTCTCTTCCGCCATGCGGATCAGGTCATCGTAGTCGAACTCCCCTCTCCGGACGCTCATTAAGAATTCCCGGTTCGGCCGGCGCACTCCAATCCGGCCTTCCCGGGCGATCTCAGCCGCTGTGTCCAAGAGACGGAAGGTGTGCATGAGGTTCTTGGAATCGTAGTTCTTACCGTGTTCCACGTTGGTAGTGTAGCGGGCTTCATTGCGTTCGTTCACCCACTGCCAATACTCTTTGTATTCCTTGCAATGGCGTTTGAACCCGTCCCGGTTGAAGTTCATCCAGCCCACCGGTTGCTCGCCCTTTGGCACGCTGCTCAGGCATAGCTCCGTTCCCTCGTTATCCCGGATCACCCCGCGGTAGCCAAGCGTCTGGCTGGAGTCGTGGTACACGCCATAGACATCCCGCATGTGAGGAATACTGACCAGACCACATTCGCTTTGCTGGATACCTTTCTTTGCTAACCAGGTTTCTAGTGGCACCGACCCCTGGCCTTCCACCACGAAGCAAAATTCCAGGAGGGACTTTCTTTCGACCTCCATCGGGTTGACGATCTTCTTGTTCAGCCCGCGCGCTTTTTTGACCTGGGTCATGGCGTAGCCAGCAAAAGTGTCCTTGCACAACTTAGAGAGAAATAGCTCAGGCTGGAGCAGGTCCATCAGGGAATTCCGGAACCGGATGCAGTCCTCCGGCATGTAGAGCAGTTCCATGACGTTCGGATTGTTCTTCAGCAACAGCTCAACAAACCGCCCCACCTCGTAGTAGGTTTCGTCATTTCCGGTGTCGCTGACCTGCTCGATCGTCGAAAGGCCATAGAGCACCCGCCGGGGCACAACGAACACGCCCCGCAGATCCTCGTCGGATTCCGGCGTGTCGGTGCCATAAGCCTTGCTGCCGGAGACACATTCCAGCAGCAGGTTATCCGGGCTACTCGCTTCCTCCAGTTTCATCCCTCTGTGCCTGCCTCCAATACCACGGAACGAAAGAACTCGTCCACGGCGGTCATGTCGGGTTCCCGCTCGCTCAGTCCTTCGATCATACTGCTTAAGCTTTGAAGCTCGGATTCGACGAAAAGATCCAGGGCGTCAACCCGGTCGACTCTGTCTTTTTCCGCCGACTGCTCTTTGGCGGCAATCATGTCATCCAGGAGAGCCTGAAGATCCAAATCTATTTTCACCACCTCCCGAAGTTTCTGAAACGAAACCGGCGCCACCGTTCCCGTGGTCGCCACGTGGCGGGCTGAAAGGACGCCGCGTATGATGTAAAGGTATCGCTTCGCGGTGAAGGCTCCTGACTCGTTTGCGCCGTTCCACAGCCGCTTAGCCAATCCGGCATAGTGTCCCGCCAGACTCTTGGGGGAAAGAACGCCCGGCACCAGCGAACGCCACCGATCCACTTCTTCGGCGTTGGTTCGGTAAACCACCGGAGAATGAAGCCACTCCAACAGGGGACCGTTCGAACGGCAAAACAGCCGCAATGCTTTTCGCAGGTCCCAGCCGGAAAGATCCAGGTTATTCTCGTCCACGCCCAATTCCAGGGATTCCGGACTTTCTGAAATGCTGAGATAGCGCGCCGTCGGCCACACGTAGAGAAAGCGCACGTCGTAGTCGCTGTCTTCCGACGCAAAGCCCCACGCCCGGCTCCCCGATTCCACGGCATGGAGAATTCTAAGACCGTATTCGGCTTCGAGCTGGTTCAATCGACTTTGAATTAATTCAGTCGGGTTCATTACGCCGCCATGGAAAGGACTACGGAAGACAATTCCGGGAGCTGAGTTTCTCGGAAAGTCAGGGAGGTCGAGTGAATAGACGAATTCATATGCAAAAAAGGCGGGCTTTGGAACCCGCCTTTTACTTCTACAATCTTACCGAAACTCAGTTCGTCCAGATCCGGCCCTTCCCAGAACCTGAAAGCGGTCTCCACCTCCCGGTCCGCGATCTGAGCCTTTAGCTTGGCAAATTCAGAGTTGAATTTCCAATAACATCGCCTTCCGCGAAGCCACGCCAACCGTTGGCGTCCATGGCAGGATTCGAAGTAGGTTTCGATCTCGTCGATCCGCTGCCGCACCTCGGGCAAGTCCACCCGTTGGTGGGTGATCATATAGGGCTCGACCCGTACTTTGGCGTACTGCGGATAGCGGAAGCTCACGCGGTATCCGGGACAGGAAAGGAAGATTTCTATCAATCGTTCAAGTGTCATGATCGGCCGCCGTCTGAACTCGACATACTTCAGCAGCGCCTCATCGCAGCGTTCTCTCAGCAGCGTATCGGCGCGGAGCTTTCGCAAACCAAAGCCCGCGGGTTTGCCAGAGCGCTTCGAGGCCTTTGGCTTTCGAAAGTCCCGGTGCCGACTCCGCTGGCGGTGGTTAAACAGAGCAAGGGGCTTCTCCAGATCGTCGGCATCTTTTCTTCGTTTGGCTTCTGGAGTCAGCTCAAAGTAACGCAGCCAACCACTCTGATAGGGCCTATCGAGTTCGATCAGTGGCGCGTTCCATCTTACACGATAGAGGCGCCGCACTTCTTTATCCAAAGCAAGCAGCTTCTTGTCGTGAGCCGTGATCCGTCCGGCGCGATCACGGCGCCGGCTCTTACTGTCACAGTTTTCTTTCACGATACTACGGTTAGCAGATTTTCTATGTCTACTTTGTCTCTTTCATTTCCTTGGACGGAAAGGAGGCGGCCCCATTCAAGGAGCCACCTCCACGGTCCATTTTTCCGGGCCACCCACCACGATGGTGTTGCCCATGCCTTGGGCGGATTTCTCCACCACATCCAGGTAGCGCAAGCGCACCAGACCTGGGTTCTTTTCATAGACGCGTGCGGCATTGGCCAGGGTGCGCAGGGCGGCTGCCTGTCCGCGGGCGCGTTCCAGTTCCGCCAGGGCTTCCTTGCGCGCCTGCAACACACCGGCGCAGACACGCTTCAGCTCGCCGGAGACGGACAGGTCCCGGACATCCACGCTGTCGACTTCGTAGCCGAGGGCGGCAGCTCTTGGCACCACTTGGTCAAACAGGGCCTGACCAAAGGCGGCTTTCTTCTGCAACACGGCATCCAGCTCCTCCGCGCCGATCACGCGGCGCAGGGCCAACTGCACTTCTCCATAGAGGAGTTGCACAGGATTCTGGGCCGCCTGGGAAACTTTCAGCGCATCGGCGATGCGGTAGTTTGCCACGGCGGAAACCGTCACAGGCGCGTCGTCCGCGGTCAGCAGTTCCTGGCCTTTCACGACCATTTCCATGAGTCGCGTGTCATACAGCACGACTCCATGGCCCTGGCCCCACAAGCGGTGACGCCCAGCCTTCAGCGTTTCACGGTACTGGCCATGCTTGTAATGCAGCCCCACCTGGTAGTCCCAGATGGTGACCTCCTGATACAGGCTATGCAGGATGCGGAAGCCGGCGATCGCGGCTGCCAGCAAGACGGCAAAAACTATGATAAAGGTCCATTCCATAAGATGTTTCTCCTGGTAAAGTTGAGTTGAGCAATAAGTCCCCCGCCTCTTCCCTTTCTGGTTCTGTCAGGGTCAGCGGGCGGACTTGCAGAAAATGCGAATCTGGAAAAAGAGAGGTGCTTCCCGGCTTCCACGGCTCAACGGCGGGAGATCTGACGTCACCTTCCACCCCTGGAGTTAGGGAGAGGCCAGTCTCACAAGGCCGTCCCGCCGCCGCTCCCTTCCCGTGGGGAAGAAAGCCGGAAGCCAGGAAGCACCCGTTTGGAGTAAGGGAGTCGAACCCTCTGTTGTTTCCATGTGGTGTTTATCAGACACCCGTTGTTCGCCGATCAGGTGCGGGACCACTCCGGTAGAACCTTCGTGGCCGCGTTTCTTCAGCGGTGACTGTTTAGCTTCCTTTTTTCGCTTATTGGTTAATTCGTTGATTGATTCTTGTCTTTCCGGATCAGGAAAGGTTCCCAGTCCGGAATGTCGTGCGGGTTGTTCAGCAGCACGGTCACCGGCACATCCCTCGGCGCCCGCGGCGCGCGGAGCAGTTTCAGTCCTGCTTCTTCCGGCGTGCGGTCGGCCTTCCGGCCGTTCACTTCCACGGAGGCCAGCACGCAGTTTTCCCACGTGGTGCCCCCGCCGCGGGAACGCGGCAGGATGTGGTCGATGTTGCCTTCGCCGGGTTTCAGTTCTCGTCCCGTGTACTGGCAACGGCCCTCGTCGCGTTGCCACAGGTTTCGCGCGCTGAACTTCGGACGCTTGATCGGCACCCGGGAGTAGTTGCTCAGCACCACCACGGTGGGCACGCGAACGTGTCCCTGGGCCGTGCCGATGCTGGCGTCTCCGTCCCGCACGGGTAGGGTCCGCCAGACGTCCCAGCGCACCGGGACCATGGCTTCCTTCCCCTGGATATCCAGGGCGGTCGCCACATCCGTCGCCATCTGGCAAAAAGCGAGAGCCGGCGTGGTCACGTTGATGGCCTGCCAGTTCCGGTTCAGGACCAGCACAATGTTCTTATGTAAAACGGATGCGTTCATGACGAAAACAGTTGGGTAAATTCATTTCTGTCGAGACATGGCTCGCCCGTCTTTCGCGGCGCTTTAGGTGTTCGTTCTTTCGCTGTTGGTTCTGTCAGGAAAATCTCTGTAGGTGTAAAAAGACGAGAGCGGCGACCGGCTCCCTTCACTTGGGAGACCGGCCACCGCTCTGTCTTGGGCTTGGGCTGGCAATCGTTGGGTGACTTTCTCTAAAGCGACCGGTTCCTTTCAGAACTCGATCGCTTCGATTTCCTTCAGCAGCGTGGTCTTGTCCTCTTCGAGGAACCGCAGCGTATCCATGGTCTTGTCGCTGAAGCCCGCCAGGCAGTACACTCCCGTTTCCGGGAACTGCAGGGTGCCGTGGCCGGCCAGGTCAAAACTGAAGACGCGCGGACGGTGACCGCCCTGTGCTCTCACGTAGGCGTTGAAGCTGTCCTTCGGCGCGTGGTAACCCATCCATCCTTGCATGTCGGATAGGATGATCACTCGGGCGTACGCTCTATCGGCATTCTGGAAGATGGCGTGGAAGTTAGTTCCCCCACATTGCGCCTTATCTTCGATGCGCTTCGCGATCGTCAGCGTAGAGTCATCACAATTCATCATGACGTATTTCGCGTCACTGCTGAAAAGCATCAGATCCAAACAGTTCGACTTATACAAAACTGCCGCGAAGAGAGATGCGATTTTCATCGGTCGCCCGATCATCGACGCAGAACTGTCCACTGCGATCAGGGTGCGTCCCGCGAAACGCGGCACGTTGCGCAGAGACGTATCCACCGCCTGGTTCAGCGCCCGGAAGATCTTCTGCTGATTCGTCAGCGTTTTGCTTTGAATCGCATCGATCGCCGTGCGGAACCGGAACGGCAGCACCAGGGAGCGCCGGATGAGCTTCTCGTCGGTCAGCAGCTTGCAGACCGGATCGACCAGCTTAGGCGCCTGTTCCAGGATGTTGCGCAGGTTACGCAGCAGAGCGAAGTAGCCGATCTTCCGGCTTTCGATCAGCTCTGCCCATGCCTGGGACTTTTTGGCGGCTTTCGCGTGTTCCGTCTTTGCTTCCTGACCGGCCTGGGTCAGCTTCGTTTCCCACGTTTCCGCTGGCTTCAGCGTACCGTTCACCAGGGCGCCCAGCGCTTCCGTGTGTGGCGGGTGCAGCAGGTTTACCGCGTCCACCAGTTTCAGAGCGCGCGTTTCGCCCCGGTACTTGGCCAGTTGGTAGGCGTCAAAGCGTGCCAGCGCGCGGCCGAGTCCCTTTTTCAGGGAGTTAGGCAGCGGCTTTTTATGCTCGGCCACGTAGCGTGCCAGAATTTCCAGCACGTCGTCCGGACGATGCACCACGCGGGCGAAGAAGTCCTTCGTCCAGTCGGCGCCCTTCACGCTCTTCGCCAGGTCAGCCGCCACCACATGCGTGATGGAGCGCATCCCAGCCTGCGTGCGCGCATAGACCGCCGCTTTCGCGACGAACTTGTGGTCGCCGATGACATGCATCAATTCACGGAGGCGCACCAGCGTCTGGTCGCTCTTCCGGTAGAACTGGTCTTCCACAAAGCTGGTCAGCAGGATGCTCAGCAACTCCATTTTTGGAGACTGCACGATGGCCTCGCCGCCAGCCAGGTTCAGCGTGCGCTGGGTGTTTTGTGCTTGGGTATTGAATTTCATAAGGCGGCAGGACCTCCTTTCAGTGTCTGTTTGGTTTGGTTGTTTTCGTTTACTTCCACCACCTGCCGGGTAGTGGAGAGAGTGACGGATGCAGGAGAGTGCCATCCAGAGAGAACCGCTGAGGCGTGTGTGCCGGGCTAACCCCTTAGGGTCTGCTATCGAAGAACTCCTCAGCTCACTGCTGGACAAAATGGCTTCCGGTGTTGGAAAGGGTCATCTGGAGAATAACGGATTGGGAACGATACGTGCTCTACCTACTGAGCTACCTCCCGGTCAGATCATCGGGAGGGCGGGACTCGAACCCGCGGCCACGCGCTTATGAGGCGAAGTAACCCAGTTCCTCGCTACCAGATGTTTTGTTGCCGCTAGACGGCGATAAAAGAAAAGAGACAGGCCGCCCGGAGAAAAACGGAGCGGGACTGTAACGTGCTCTACCGATTAAGCTACTTCCCGATCAATGTCCGGGAAGGCGGGATTCGAACCCGCACCACGCGATTCTGAGTCGAAGTAACCCGATTCCTCGCTGCCAGGCGATTTACTGTCTCAAATTCTTGCAAAAGTGGTCACTTGGAGAAATACGGAGTGGGTGTTTTGCGTTTACCTTAACGAAGTAACCCAGCTCCTCACTGCCAAGTGATTTTGATTGCAAGAAGCGGCAAAGAAATGCGCGGAGAATACCGGGGAAAGTCATCCGGCCCCGTCGAATGGGGGGCCGGACAGGACTCGAACCTGTTTTCTGGCTCTCGCCAGATTAACCGAAGGAACTCTCAGCCTCACTGCCGCGCAAACTCGTTCCCGCTAGTGTTGGTTTTTAAAAATGGCAGGCCTACCGGGACTCGCACCCGGTTTTGCGAATTGAAAGCTCGCCGTCCTACTGACATAGACGATAGGCCCTTTAGTTAAAGGAAAAGAAGTACCCCCGCCGGGAATCGAACCCGGTTCGACGGAATGAAAATCCGTTATCCTACCTATAGACGACAGGGGCATGGAAAAGAGGGTCGCACGGAGAACAGGTGGAGAGCATGAATCCGGGCCATATATAAGGAGGCCCGGGCAGGAGTCGAACCTGCTTCTGAGTAGCACTCAGATTCTCCGAAGGATCTCTCGCGGTCACTACCGTGCGTTTTGGCTTTGTTAGTAAAAGTGAGGTTGGTACCCGTGGCGGGAGTTGCACCCGCGACTCATCGATTTTAAGTCGATTGCCTCTGCTGCTGGGCCACACGGGCGTGGTTGGTTTGCTTGTTGTGAAAATGGTAGCCCCGGAAGGATTTGCACCTTCAACCTCCGGCTTCTGAGACCGGCGCCTCTGCTATTGGGCTACGGGGCCATTGATGTGGGTTAGAATTCGAAAAGAAAATGGTTCCCCCGGCCGGAGTCGCACCGGCATGGTCTCCTTTACGAGAGGAGTGCATTGCTGTCTCTGCCACGTGGGGAGTTGAGAAGAAAAGGATTGGAACCCGGTGGAGGAGTTGCACCCCACGGCTCTACCCCCATTGATTTTCTGCCTGTGGTTTAGAACGCCACTTGGGGAACACCGGGCGAGTTGGTCTTAAACGAATGATAAAATGGTGCGGCATCCCGGTAACGCTCCGGGGTTACGGAACTGGCAAGCCCGCGTCTTACTATTAAACGAATGCCGCGTTGAAAATCTTGTGGTCCGAAAAACTGGCACTCCCAGCAGGACTCGAACCTGCAACCTCCTGGTCCGAAGCCAGGCGCTCTGCTCCATTGAGCTATGGAAGCGTTCCGTTTGGCAGGCTCTCTGGATGAGGGCGCAAAAAATGGTAAGGGCTGACGGTATCGCGCCGCCGTCTCTTCTGCGTGAGAGAAGCGCTCTTCTTTTGAGCTAAGCCCCCGCTTCAGTTCGGGAAAAAAAGTGGTGAGAGCTGATGGTAACGCTCCATCGTCACCTCTGCGTCGGAGAGGGGTTCTACTTTTGAACTAAGCTCTCATTCTAGAGAAGAAGCCAGAAGGGCTGGAGGTAACGCTCCCCCGCCTCCTCCTTGAATAGGAGGCATTCTACTTTTAAACTAAGCCCTTCATCTTGATTGAGAGAAACTGGTGAGGACTGGAGGTAACGCTCCTCCTTCTTCTCCGTGTAAGAGAGACGTTCTGCTTTTGAACTAAGCCCCCGTATCAGTGCGGATCAGGAAAGTGGCGGAGGCCGGTGGACATGCTCCACATTCTCCAGGTGACCCTGGGAACCCTTCGTTTAGCAGACGCGGGCGGCACCTTGGCCGCTTCAGACCTCCTTGATGGTGGTTTGGGTGGAAAGAAAAGTGGAGCACCGTGCCGGATCTGCCCCGGCATCGCCTGGTTGGAAGCCAGGTATCTTTCTAATTAGACGAACGGCACATTCTGGGATCAGAAAATGGAGACGCCGGAAGGAGTTGCACCTTCGTAAAGCCGGGTTGCAGCCGGCTGCCTCACT
The DNA here is from genome assembly GCA_030427505.1 of Verrucomicrobiia bacterium. GTDB lineage: Bacteria > Verrucomicrobiota > Verrucomicrobiia > Verrucomicrobiales > DEV007 > JAUICH01. The sequence goes on along the minus strand of JAUICH010000007.1, from coordinate 119,294 downwards.
GCTCGCGCCACGGCGTCATTTTTTGGATGGATGTAAAGTGGGGGGACCAGCGGGATTCGCACCCGCACCGCGGCTGTCACAGAGCCGAATGCTGCTCTTACACCATGGTCCCCATCTGAACGCCGCCAGAGCGTCCGGATTGAAAAATTGGTTCCCCCGGTAGGACTTGCACCTACTTCACCCCGGTTAAAAGCCGGGTGCATACCTGTTCTGCCACGGAGGAGTTGAGAAAGTTTCTAGGTGGTTAAGAAATTGGCCTTCCCGCCAGGAATTGCACCCGGTCCCTCACCTTCGCAGAGTGAGATGCCTCTCTTACACCACGGGAAGTTGGTTGAATCGAAAATGGCGGTCCATACCGGCTTTGCTCCGGTGTCTCCGGCTTGACGGGCCGGTGTGCTGACTGGCTGCACCAATGGACCCCTTTGTCAGGGAAAGTGGCGGCCCGTGCCGGTTACGCTCCGGCGGTTCCTGTGAGACAAACAGGCAGGTTACTATTACCCCAACGGGCCTTCGGTTAGGAAAGACGGTAGCTGCCAGGGAGTCGCACCCTGCCCTCCGGTACTTCAGACCAACGCTCTCCTGCGTGAGCTATGCAGCCGTTTCTTTTCTGGGTCGAAAAAATGGTAGTCCAGGTTGGTTCTGCCCCAACTGCCTCCCGCTTATCAGGCGGACGCTCTGCTAATTGAGCTACTGGACCTTTGTTAGTTTGGAAAATGGCGGAGGCCGAGAGGATCGAACTCTCACGACCCGGTCAGAGGTACTCACGGTTTTCAAGACCGATTAGCACGCCAGCCTTGCGGACCTCCGTTGAAAGATTGGCGAAATTGGCTCACCCGCGTGGACTCGAACCACGACGCACCTTATAAGGGCCTCCCGGTTAACAGCCGGGCGCTCTACCATTGAGCTACGGGCGAATTCCAGATGGTTGGAAAGTGGTAGGCGCCGAGGGATTTGCACCCTCTCAACCCTTTCGGGCACCGGTTTTACAGACCGGCCCGGCTCTCTAAGCTCCGGCGCGCGCCTTTTGAGAAAACTGAATTTGGAAAGTTGCCCCGCCCGGTTTCGCTCCGGGACCTCCACCCCGAAGGGTGGCGCTCTTCGTTAAGCTACGGGGGAGTTTGAAAGACGACGGTGCGTCAGCTGCTGGGTAGCAAGACATACACATGGGTGTCGTGCAGCTCGTGCGTCAAATGATGACGGCGATCATTGGCCAGGGTGGCTTCGTGGTGAAACCCAGCCCTCTGCGCCACCGCCGCGCTGCGCCGGTTGGCACTGGAACACCGAATCTCCACCCGGGCGGCACCGGCTTCAGCGATCAAGAGGCGGCTCAGCGCACTCACCGCTTCCGTCATGTAGCCACGGCCCCAGTGGTTTGCGTTCAGCCAGTACCCAATCTCGAACTTGGGCACGTCCCACTCGATGTGGTGCAGCCCCATCGCGCCTACGTGGCAGCTTTCCCGCCGGTGGTAGAACTGGAAAGTGAACCCTTCACCCTCCAGGCTTTTTTCCTGGGTTTCCCGGATGAACTCGGCCGTCCGGGCAAAGTCTTTTCTCGATTCCTCCGCCGCCCAGATCATTTCGTCGTGCAGGGCGTCCCAACTTTCCAGGATAGTTTGGTGAATCGGCCCGGCGTCCTCGTCGCAGGTCCGGCGTATCAGCAACCGTTCGGTTTCGAAACTGACCGGGACCCGTTCGATCAGGGTTTCCTTACTTATGGCGGGAATCGGAAGTGGCATGGCTTGCATCGCATTTCGGAGTTGAGTTGGCAGGGGCGGCGGGATTTGCACCCACTCAGTCGCACGGACTCCGGTTTCAAAGACCGGCACGGCTCTCTTTCTCCGTCGCGCCCCAGTTTGGTTGTTCTGTTGGTTTGGTGCAGATGGTGGGAAACCCCGGTAATGCTCCGGGCATCCGGGGTTATGAGCCCCAGCGCAGGACTTCCTGGTTTCCGATTCGGAAGCGCCGGAAATGACCCCTAAGAAATGGAGGGGATCTTCCGGCAGGAAATGGTCGCGGTAGCAGGACTCGCACCTGCTTTCCCGTGCTCCCAAGGCACGTGGCTCGACTCCTTCGCCTTCACCGCGGAATGGGGCAGCCCGCATGAACGCGCGCCGCCGTTGGAAAAAAGAATGGAAGAAAGAAAAACCGATCCTGGTCGCACAGACATCCTGCGTCCGGTCTGATGGTCAGGATCGGAATCGGGGGAGGGACTTTGCACATCCCTCCCTGGAATTGGTGGACGCCACGGGACTTGCACCCGCCACACGTTGCTTGCAAGGCAATGTCGCCCCTATGGAACATGGGCGCCCTTTTTAAGATTTGATCAGTTCCGCTCCGCTACGTTTTCCCTGTCTTTGGGTCACGAGAGGAGCTGGAAAGACTGCTCTTTGAAAATTCCTGGCAGGCCGCGAGGGAATCGAACCCTCTGAGGCACGAGATTTGGAGTCTCGCCGCGATACCCACTCGCCGACGGCCTGCATGGTATTGGAAAGGAAACGAGACTTAGCTCCGGAACCCAATTTACTGACGGGAAGGAATCTTCGCTTGGACTGGCAGATCGTCACGAGACACTCCGCGAATAAGCGAAGCGCCTTACGCGCCGTCCTTCCAGACGACGAAGACTCCAGACCGGCAGCGGGGATACCGTTACTGTCTCATTCCTCATGGTTTTGTTTTCTTACCAACAAGAACCCATCTCACCGGTGAGCGGGACCGGCCGTGGCATGAGGGGACTCCAGCTATGATGCCGGACTTCCGCTCCTTCGGACGATCCCGTCTCCCAATGAGACAGGTTCAAAAAGAACGAACACCTTAGTGGCTTGTTCAGGGCCACTGCCGCGGGTTTTCACGACGGACGTTTCAGTGTTTACCGGCACACCTCCCTACGGGAAAGCCTCTCTCAGCGCCGCCGGAGAATGAGAGAGGCCAGAGTCGAAGACATAGTGCCTCCGTGTTGACTGATATAGTTTTCCCGCTATACTATACTTGCAGACAGCAAGCGATCGGTACCTATATCGGTCAGTTTGCCTCTCGACCCGCTGTCAGTTGCCGCTGACAGCGGGTTTCTCTTTGGCTATGTTAAAATCTATCTAATTCGTATACTTCTGGTGGGAACGCTTTCGTTCCCGGTGTTTCAGATGGTTCGAGTTGGATGGAAAATTCAAAATTTGGACAACAAAAAACCCTGCCTCTTTTCGGAGAGCAGGGTCCAGGCACAGTCTAAGAGTATCTACTCTTCTACGTAGTCCTGGCCCCCCTTTCTCCCTGATTCTCAAGCACTTCCATAAACCAGTGCCGTTTCGAATCTCTCGCGAGACCGGAGCGCAACGGGGCGTAATCGATGACGCTATCGCTCATCGAGCAGCAACCCGGATAGCCCGTGGCGGCATGTGTTATGATGGATGTTCTTGGAAACATTGACGTGATTTTGCTAATGTTGTCTGTATCATCGTTAGACGCAAGCGTCAACAACTTGTTCGAAGAAAATTGCATTTATTTATATATCTTCGAATCACGATGAATTCTGAAGCGCGATTCTTTACTTCAGTGTCCGGCCGTCTTGAAGACTGCTTTATATGATAAGATCTCAGGCGGGCAGAGCCCATGAGCAAAGACGCCACCTTGCGCGGCGCATTCACTTCCCCTAACATTACTACCAATCTTCCGGCCTCGAATCGTCCCGGAATCAGCGCCTGAAGGGATGTTCCGCCGTCGCGTGGCACCGGACGCGAAGCGTTCTCCTTTGCTTCGTCCAACTTTCACCCCGTGACCGCGGCGGCATTTCCGGGCGCTTTCCCCGCTTACCCATGGGCGCAATAAGAAAAGGAAAGTGGCGTCCCCGGCAGGAATCGAACCTGCATTTAAGCTTTAGGAGAGCCTCGTTCTATCCGTTGAACTACGGGGACGGCTCGGGGCCGCGCCGAAGGAGCTTAGCCACCCCAGCTAATACCATGCAGCCACCCGGCGTGCAACCAGCCTTCGCCCGGACCGGGGATCTCGGCCCCTGACCGTGCCATTTCCGTGACCCAGGATGAATCGTAAAGGGTTTACATTCTTCGAGCCATAGGCTATCGGTGCGTCCCTTTTCCGGGAGCTTCCGGAAGAATCATTAGGCAGTGTGGACAAATTGGAGAACGGACCTGAAATGAAGAAAAGGAAAGCGAACTCAGCGCCGCGAAGCGGCGAATACCTGAAGACGCGGCCCCAATTTGTCCTCACTGCCTAGTCTGCCACCCTACATCATCTCAGCTCAGATTGCCCGCCTGTCATGATTGAATATCTGAAGGTCTCCCGGATCGACCACTGGTTGAAGAACATCTTTATTCTCTTTGGCCACGCGGTCGCGGTCGTGCTGGTGCTGGACCTGGAAATCTCGGGGGGGCTGATTGGCAAGGCGATTCTGTCTCTCATTCCCGCCTGTCTCATCGCTTCCGCGAACTACATTCTAAATGAGATCCTGGACGCCCCCTTCGACCGGCTGCACCCCACCAAACGGTTGCGCGGCATCCCCGCGGGCAAGGTCAAGATACCTATCCTTTGGGGACTGATGGGGGGCTACATCGTGGTCGGCTTTGGTCTCTCCCTCTGGTGGTTCGACAACATCGGCTACACCATCGCACTGGCCCTCCTGCTCGTGAGCGGGCTGGTTTACAACATTCCTCCCGTCCGATTGAAGGACCGCGCCTTTCTGGACGTCATCGCGGAGTCTTTTAACAACCCCATTCGCCTCTGGCTGGGCTGGTACGCGCTGGTCCCCGGCCCACAGCCCCCGCCGCTCTCCATCATGCTGGCTTGGTGGTTCTTCGGCGCCCTGCTCATGACGGGAAAACGCTATTCGGAATACCGCTTCATCGGAAACGAAGAACTCAGCGGCAAATACCGGAAGTCTTTTCAGGTCTATAACGACAAGTCCCTGATCATCGCCATGATCAGCTACGCGAACCTCTTCTGCTTCTGCGCCGGCTGGGCCATTTCCACCTACGAGCAGTTGAACAACCTCGTATTTGTCTTCCCCCTCATCATCCTGGCCGTGGTGGCCTACTTCAATCACGCCATGAAGGAGTCCACCGCCCGCTTGGAACCCGAACAACTCCTGCGCAACCCGTGGATCGTCGTCTGCACCCTGGTGACCGCGCTATTGGCGGTGGGCCTCCTCTATCTGCACAAGACTGACAAGTTCCACGCCAAGTATTACCTGGACCACACGCCTCTGGCCCCCACGCTGCCCTACCACCAGTGGCAAGAAAGCAGCGATTCGCAGCCAGGCCCCGAGTCTATTCCCACCCCCATTCCCTGAACGGAAAGAGGGCGGGATTTCGTCTTTTGCAGGTTCAGCGGTAGACCCCCAGCGCCTGGCGAAAAGCGCTCAGGCGGTCGCCCCATTTCCCCACATAGGGCCGGGGAGGCGTGAGCACCCGCCAGCCGCGTTCCCGGCCAATGGCGGCAAATCTTTCCGAAGGGTGAATCTGCACCCCGTGCTCGCAAACGGAGAGCAACGGCACATCCGCGCTGCTGTCCGAATATCCGGTGGAATCCGGCAACACATCGCCCCGGGCCGCGTCAAACCCCGCCGGTAACAGCGGCGCCATACGGGCAATCTTGGCCTCATGCTTATTGTTCGGCCCGGTGATCTCCGGAAACAGCGGCATGGGGTCCATCTCCGTCACCGGCGTGCAGACACAGTGGTCGAACCCAAAAGCCTCCGCCAACGCCTTGGCATAAAAGGAGGGGCTGGCCGTGTTCAGAATGGTCACCCGGCCCGCGTCCCGGTGCCGGTTCAGTTCCGCCACCACTTCCGGATAGGCGTGTTTCTCCAAGACCTCCCGGGCGAAGTCCCGCGCGTATTCCCGCAGCTTAGCCAGCGGCATCCGCCACAAGTAGGAACAAAAAGCGCGCTTCATCTGGCGCAGGCCCAGCACCTTCGGCGCCGCCAGCGGTAACAGGGGGAGAAACCATAGCAAATACACCCGCCGCCAGCCCTCGCGGCGCAGCACGAAATTGCAGAACAACACCTGGGTATCGTGCGGGAGCAGCGTGTGATCCAGGTCAAACAGGGCATAGCCCCGGCCTGAGTCCACCGGCTTGGTCGCGAGTTCGGAATCCGTTTCGGCCGGCATTAGATTAAATCTACGCTCCCCCGAAATAATCAGGCCACGCCGGGTAGGGCGTGGCCTGACAAAACAGAGACATTTTAGCCGGCGAGTTCGGGTTGCGTCATCTCCGGCCGTGCCGGGTCAGGAATAAGAAGCCTGCTGCCCCTTCAGGTCGCGCTTCTTGATCCACGGCATCGTGGAACGGAGACGCTTGCCCACTTTCTCGATGGGGTGCTGCTCGCCCGCTTTGCGCAGAGCTTTGAAGTTCGGCTGGCCTGCTTCGTTTTCCGCGATCCATTCCTTGGCAAACTTGCCGTCCTGGATGCGCTTCAGCGCCTTTTCCATCCGCTTCTTCACGGAAGCGTCGATGATTTTCGGCCCCACCGTCACGTCGCCGTATTCGGCGGTTTCGGAAATGGAGAAGCGCATGCCCGCGATACCCGACTCGTTAATCAGGTCCACGATCAGCTTCATTTCGTGCAGGCATTCAAAGTAAGCCATCTCCGGCTGGTAACCGGCTTCCACCAGCACTTCGTAACCGGCGGTGATCAGCGCGGTCACGCCGCCGCAAAGCACGGTTTGTTCGCCAAAAAGGTCGGTTTCGGTTTCTTCCTTGAAGGTCGTCTGGAAGACACCCGCGCGGGTGCCGCCCACACCCTTTGCCCAAGCCAGCGCGATCTTCTTCGCGTCCTTGCCAGGGTTCTGGTGAACGGCAATCAGGGCCGGCACGCCTTTTCCTTCCGTGAACTGACGGCGCACGATGTGGCCCGGGCCTTTCGGCGCGACCATGATCACGTTCACGTCCTTCGGAGGAGTAATGGTATCGAAGTGAATCGCGAAACCGTGGCTGAAGAGCAGCGTTTTGCCCTTCTCCAGATTCGGCGCGATGTCCGCCTCGTACACGGCGGGAATCTTCGTATCCGGGACCGCCACGAAAATCACGTCAGCCGCTTTCACCGCGTCGGCGGTATCCATGACTTCGAAGCCCAATTGCTGAGCCACTTCGCGCGACTTGCTTTTCGGGTAGAGGCCAATGATGACCTTCACCTTACTGTCTTTCAGGTTCAGCGCGTGGGCGTGACCCTGGGAGCCGAAACCGATGACGGCACAGGTTTTGTTCTTCAGAACGCTCAAGTCTGCGTCGGCGTCCGTGTAAATTTTCGCAGGCATATCCTATTCGTTAGCTTGGTGTATAAAACGGCGGCCCTAAGGGAAACGGGTTCCGCCATCACAAAGGGGGCCCGGGGGCCGGGCGAGCGCTACCGTGGTTTCAAACCCCCATGCGGTCAAACTGAAAAATCCCGGTTCTCCCCTTGAGGCTGACGGCCTTGGAACGCCCCGAGAGAAGCAACTCTTTCCCCGCTGAATACAAACGCGTGGATCACCTCTCTTTCCTCTCTCGTTGGTTTCACTTCTGAAAGAAAGAAAAGGACTCTTTCCTTCCCGGGTCATCCGGCCCGGCCGTCAACAAAGGGCTGAAGGCCCGACAGCACAAAGCCCAGGGATTTATCCCTGGGGACCACGTGCCCGGACTGTTGCGGGCTGAAGGCCCGCCAGCGAACACACGCCGTTTCGAAAACCGTTCGACTAATCCAGAACCTCGCGGCCGTCGCCGCGCGCGACGCGTGGATAGAATCTAGGAATAGCTCACGACTCTGCCCCCACCCTTCGGCAGCGTGATTCGCAGTTTTCCCACGGCTTTCACCACGGCTTCGGCGGCGCGGTCCGCTTCCTCCGCAGTGTTCAGCATCGAAAATGAAAAGCGGATGCTGCTCCGGGCCCGCGCCGACGTCATCCCCATGGCGGTCAGCACCGGCGAAGGTTTCACCGCCCCGGTGCTGCAAGCCGAGCCGGGGGAGGCGTACACGCCCGCGTCGTCCAGCAAGATGAGCAGACCTTCCGCGTCCACCCCTTTGAAATAGAGGTTCGACGTATTCGGCAGCCGCCGCTCCGGGTGACCGTTGACTTCCGCTTCTTCCATGGCGGAAAGCACCGCGCCTTCAAAACGATCCCGGAGCGTTTTCAAATGCTCCGCGTGCCCTTCCTCCCGCAAGGCGCGGTTCAGGATTTCCGCCGCCTTCCCCATGGCCACGATGCCCGCCACGTTCTCCGTGCCGGACCGGCGATCGCCTTCCTGTCCGCCGCCGATGATCATCGGAGAAAACCGCGAGTCCCGCTTCACATACAGCGCGCCAACCCCTTTCGGAGCATGAAACTTGTGACCCGAAAAGGCCGCCATTTGCACCCCGGCGGCGTGCAGATCCAGCGGCAGTTTCCCCGCCACCTGCACCGCGTCCGTGTGCAGCAGCACCCCCGCCTCCCGGGTGATCGCCGCAGCTTCCGCAAGGGGAGAGATGACCCCCGTCTCATTGTTCGCCCAGATCAACGCCACCACGGCGGTTTCCCCCGGACGAATGACGCTTCGCAATTCCTCCAGATCGATTAGGCCTTGTTCGTCCACTCCCAGCCAGGTCACTTCGTAGCCCAGATCTTTCTCAAGATGCTGGCTGTACTCGCGCACCGCGCTGTGCTCCACCGCGGTGGTAATGACGTGCCGCCGTTCTGGGAAAGACCGCAACGCGGACTGGATAGCCGTATTGTTCGATTCCGTCCCGCCACTGGTAAACACGATCTCCGAAGTGTCCGCCCCCACCAGCGCCGCCACCTGGGCCCGCGCCTCATCCACCGCCTTCCGCACCGCCCGCGCCGCCCGGTAACCCGCCGACGGGTTCGCGAAGCGTTCAGTCAAAAAAGGCCGCATCGCCTCAAACACCTCCGGCAGCACCGGGGTGGTCGCGTTGTTGTCCAGGTAGATGGAAGAAGAGGTGGGCATAGGGAACGGGACGTTGTAACCGCCGCGGAAGGATCCTCTTCAAAATACCATTCCCCCAAAGAATATCACCTCTGACCGGCAGGATTCGCTATTCCTCCTTCACGTTTGACGAACGGACCACCTCTGGAATTGCTATGAGATCGCTGTCCGGCTATACTTTCTTCGTCATGGACGCCGCCATCATCGAAAGTGAGGCTCTGAAGCTCAGCGAAGCCGAACGGGCAGTTCTTGCCGACCGCCTTTTGGCAAGCCTTTCGCCGGTATCCGGCAACTTGAAAGCTGCCTGGATTCGAGAGTCCGATTCACGCATGGAGGCGTTTCGGAAGGGAACTCTCGAGGCCGTTGACGGTCCCGCTACCCTTCGCACACTTCGGGAACGCTTCTCCAAGTGACTTACCGCTTTCTCTCCCCCGCAGTCATTGAATTGGCTGAGGCCGCCGAATATTACGAAGAGAGGGTTTCCGGTCTTGGTGCCAAGTTTATCGACGAAATCGAGGCTGCCGTGGATCGAATCCTCCGTCACCCGGAGGCATGGGGAATGATCTCCGGTCAATACCGTCATTGTAGCCTGAGAAGTTTTCCCTACGTGGTGATCTATACTGTCCAGGATTTGGACGAAGTCTTGATCGTCTCGGTGTTTCATCAACATCGGGAGCCATCGTCCTGGCGGCGGAATCTTTGACAGTCGTCAGAGAACTGAACGTTAGCGTGGTTCTTCTCCCTGGTACTGTGGCTTCTTCACCACCGGGATGGCTTGAATTCGCAACGTCCGGCAATACCATCCCAATCATGCCGCGAATTCTAACCCTCGCTATTGCCTTAACAACCTTCGTACCCCTACTCGGCGCGCCGCGAGCTGTCCGCGCCCAGTTCGATTCCCTGCTGCCGCTCCGCGACTGGACCAGCAGCGACGGTAAGAAGATCAAGGCCGAGCTTCTCGGCTTTCAGGAGAATCAGGCCCAGCTCCGCATGGAAAACGGCCAGCGGGTTCTGGTGCCGGAAGAGCGTTTCGCCCTTCCCGATCAGGCGGAACTGGTCCGGGCGCGGCTCCTGAACCACTACCGCGTGAATCTGGCGGAAGGCATCAATACCCAGTTCATTTCCTCCATGGAAATCCCGGAATCACGGGCCAATGAGGGAGTCGTCTCTCACATCTCTATGGGCCCGAATCGCTTCACCATGGGGATCATGGTTTTTGGGCTGGATTTCGATATGGGCGACTACAACCAGGTCGATTTCGCGGACGGCACGGGGGGCACCTTCTCTTTCCCCTACAAGGACAACGAAGTGACCCGTGTCGGCAATCCGCCCAACGTAAAAACACGGGTCGTCGTTTCGGTTCTCAAAGTACACAACATGGAACTGGTTCCTCTGTTGGATACCGGTCTTGAAAACGGAAAATTGAAAATCTCCGTCAGCCGGTCCGGCAAGAACACAATAGATCTCAAGCTTTCGGAGGAAGAAAGAGCCGGCCTGCGGGACGTCCTCCACGGGTTCAAGAAAGCGCAGAAACTGGTAAAGGCCGGAGTCCTCGCCGAAGCCCGCCTCGATACGCAGACCTTTGGCGCCGCTGGCCAGTCTCCTGAAGCCTCCATGGCCACGGCCCCGAATGCGCTTCTCCTGGAGGAAGAAGAAGCCGCCCTGGAGCGCTTCCGGTCCAACCAGGGTCAGGGCCGTTTTGGCGACATGACCTGGACTCCCCAGGACGCAGGGGGAAAACCCGAACTGGTCCGCGGCCTTGGCTGGATCGGCAGCGGAGCCGTCATCCGGACCGCCTCTGGTGAAGTGAAGAAAGTCCCCTTCGAAGAACTTGACTCCGGCGGCCAACGCGCCCTTTTCGATGAGCGGCTGAAAGAACTCGCCGGCAAGGAACCCACCAAGAAAGCCAAGTGGTCCTACTACTATCCAGAGGGCTGGGACGATCGCCGCGTGGACTATAGCAACTGCCTCTTCTTTGCCACCACCAGCGATAACAAGAAACCCTGGCTATTCTTGCACGCCTATTCAGGCGGACTTCGCGGAGAACCTCTGACTCATGCCACCATCACCGGCGGAGTGCTGGAGAAAGCTTACAAGATAGAAGTGAGCCCCGCCGCTTCCAGAATTGTGAACAGCCCGAACGCCATTTTCACCATTACCAATCAACTCCTCAGCCAATCCGACGCCCAACAGGTGGTGGAACAAATGAAGGGCAGTCCATCCCTTCAACTCGGCATCGGCGCCAAAGCCACCGGCTTCGGGGTTCCGCTGAAAGAAGAAGAGCAACACGCCTCACGGGAAGCTGTTGACCTCTACCATTGGGCCAGTGTGATGAGTGGCAAATGAGACTACTCGTCGAGCGAGCGAATGCCACCACCTTACAAAAGGGGAGATGGATTACTAACGGGTCTCCGGCCAATCCCCTGCTCTCTTCTTCCAGTAACCCGGCTGGCGGTGGAGGTGCATCACGGCAATGATCTGGATTTCGTTTTCTCTCAACCTGAAAACCACGGCATAGGTAAACTTTCCCACCCGGATCTTTCAGAAATCTTCATCGAAAACACGGAAGATCTCCGGACTTTTTCTGGCGCGCTTAGTCGCTTGCTCCAAGGCTTCAACAAACAGAGAAGCCTGATACGGATTGTCTTCCTTGATCCACTCAGCGGCACCGATGGCTTCTCTTTCCGCTTCGGGATGTAGCCGAAATGGCAACATGTTTTCGCACGGCGCGCAGACGCTTCAGGAAATTTTGGCCTTCGACTAATTCCACGCGCCCTTCATCAATCTCCCGTGCCCGGCTGTGCAATTCCTCCCGCCATTCATTGCTAACTTCGAACGGCTCCTCTTCTTCATCAAATCGCTCTTGCAGGCGTTCGAACAATTCCCGAGGGATCAGCGCGGCAACCGGCTTCCCGTCTTCCCCTAAGACAGTCTGGTGAGGAATGTTCACTGATTCACCTTATTCGGTTCTTCGCTGGGATTCCAGCTGGAATGCTCAACTTGGATTAGGCCGGCTTTTTGAATTCCCGGTTCTCACCCCGCCTTCCGCACCGCCTGGATGAACATGCTCAGCCGGGTCTGACCGCGGAAATCGTTGCGGTCGATGGTGTAGGCGATGTCCCAGGGGGGGCGGGGAAGGTCCACTTCGGCGCCGCCGAAGAACATGGCTTCGCGCACGGCTCCGTTTTGCTGGAGGCGGAACTTAAGGTGGCGCTGTTTGATGACCTTCGGAGCCTCCAGCACCTGCACGGCGTGGGACATGAAGACGGGTTGCGAGTTACACACGCCGAAGGGGCGGAGCAGTTCGTAGCTGTCCAGGAGATTCAGGGTCAGGTCTTTCAGTTCGGCGACGGCGTCAATTTCCAGGCGGGGTTTCAGAGTCTGCCCGTCCATACAGGCGATGACGTAGTCGCGGAAACGCGCGCGGAATTCCGGGATGCGGCTTTCCTGGATGGTAATGCCCGCCGCCATGTCGTGGCCGCCGCCGTTTTCGAGGAGTTCCCGGCAGTGATCGATAGCGCGGACCAGGGACAGCCCGGGAATGCCGCGTCCGCTGCCCTTGCCGAAGCCCGATTCGTCCACCGCGATGACGAAGGTGGGCCGGTGATACTTCCGCATCAGGCGGGAGGCCACGATACCCACCACGCCCTGGTGCCACTGGCGGGACTCCACCACCAGGACTTCCTCCTTTCCGGCTTGGGGCAAGCCGGTGATGAGGGCTTCCGCTTCATCCCTGATGCGCTTTTCCAGGTCCTGACGCTCGCGATTGCGGCGGTCCAGTTTTTCGGCCAGGCGGCGGGCCTGGAGATGGTCTTCGCAGAGCAGAAGGTCCAGCGACTCGCGAGCCGAGTCCACCCGGCCGGCGGCGTTCAGGCGGGGACCCAGCTTGAAGCCGATGTCCATGGCCCGTACGGGAGTTCCGACCCCGGCAGCCGCCTTCAGGGCAACGATCCCGGGATTGTGCGTGCGATCCAGCTGCTGGAGCCCTTTCTTTACGAGGATGCGGTTTTCCTCCACCAGCGGCACGATGTCCGCCACCGTGCCCAGGGCCACCAGGTCAGTCAAGAGGCGCAGGTCCAGATCCGGCAAGGGCCGTTCTTTCAACAAGCCATGCGCCACCTTGAAGGCCACCCCAGCAGTGCAGAAGTAGTGGCCTTCAGTACCGAGCTTTGGGTTCACCACGGCGGCGCACTCCGCCACTCCGCTCGGAGACGGTTCATGGTGATCGATGATGACCAGCCCGATGCCTTCTTCCCGGAGCCGGACCGCTTCGGTCACGGAATTGGTCCCGCAGTCCATCGCCACGATGAGGCTGGGGCGCCGGGGCATTTCGAGGCACTTCTCGATTCCGTCGTGAGAAAGGCCGTACCCTTCGTCCATGCGGTGAGGCAGGAACGTCATGGGCCGCAAGCCATAGGCCGTCAGCACATGGTGAAACAGTGTCAGGGAAGTAACTCCATCGACATCATAGTCCCCGTAGAGGAGCACTTCCTCCTGCTCGTCGATGGCTCGAAGCAACCGGGGCACGGCATCCCGCATGCCTGGAATCAGGAAGGGATCCGTCAGGTCCTGAAACTTCGGGTGAAGGTAGCGGGCGATGGCGTCCGGCTCCGTAAAGCCGCGCTTCAGGATCAGTTCGGCCACCAGTTCTTCCAAGCCAAGGTCTCGGGCAAGGGCGGTAACCCTTTCTTTCTCAAAACTGTCCGTAACCGTCCACACCAACCCCGGCTGCATGGAGCCACCATAGGGGGGCGCTCCCTCTTGTAAAGGAGGGAGCGCCGCTCGCCCGGAAACCGGACGGGTAAATCCGCCTACGAACTTTTCGAAAGCAGATTGTAGGCGCTGACCAGAGCCTTCAGGCCGGCCATCTCAATCGATGGATCGACGCCACAGCCCCAGACCAGCCGGCCGTCTCCGGCCTCCTTCAGTTGCACGTAGGCCGCCGAATCCGCGTCCGACCCGCCCCGAACGGCGTGGGAGCGAAAGTCCGTGAGGTTGAAAGTCTTCAGACCTGCTTTCTCCAAGGCGTGGACAAAGGCATTGATGGGGCCGTTCCCCTGACCCTGAATCTTGGACTCCTGGCCCTCGAAGATGATCGTCGCCGAGCACTCCACCTGTCCGCGTTCGGCGGGGTGATGGTTCAACTCATAATCGACCAGCGCCAGTGGCTCGGAGACGTTCACGAAGTGCTCGAAGAACACGTCGCGCACTTCATCGACCGTCAATTCCCGGTTCATGGTGTCGGCCTGGGAATAGACCAGTCTGCCCACTTCGGGATGCATCGTTTTCGGCAAATCGAAGCCATGCTCGCGATCCAGAATGTAGGCCACGCCACCTTTGCCGCTCTGGGCATTGATGCGGATGATGGCCTCGTAGCTGCGCCCGATGTCCTGCGGGTCGATGGTGAGATACGGCACTCCCCAGGGCAGATCGCCGTTCTTTCCAGCGGCCTGCTCCGCCGCGCGGCGGTCCATGCCTTTCTTGATGGCGTCCTGGTGGCTGCCGGAAAAAGCGGTAAAGACCAATTCCCCGGAATACGGCAAACGCTCCGGCACGTTCAGGCGGGTGACGCGCTCATAGACCGCCCGGATGGAGGGCAAGTCCGAGAAGTCCAGTCCCGTGGGTATGCCGTGGCTGTTCATGTTCAGCGCTACATTCACAATATCCAGGTTACCCGTGCGCTCGCCATTGCCAAAGAGGGTGCCTTCCACCCGATCCGCGCCGGCCAGGAGGCCCAACTCCGTGGCGGCGACGCCCGTGCCGCGGTCGTTATGGGTGTGCAGGCTGATGATCGCCTTGTCCCGCTCCTTCAGGTTCCGGCAGAACCACTCGATCTGGTCCGCGTGTACGTTCGGCGTGGTCCACTCCACCGTGGCAGGCAGGTTCAGGATGATCTTGTTCTCCGTGTCCGGTTCCCAGATGTCCATGACCGCCTCGCAGATTTCCAAGGCGAATTCCAACTCCGTGTCGGAAAAGCTTTCCGGCGAGTACTGCAAGGTAATGGCCGTCTCCGGCGTGGCGGCGGCGAGTTCCTTGATCAGTGTCGCGCCGTCCGTGGCGAGCTTTTTGATCTGCGCCTGAGAGGCATCGCCAAAGGTGACGCGCCGCTGCAAGGGCGAGGTGGAATTGTACAAATGCACAATGGCCTGCCGCATTCCCTGCAAGCTCTCAAAGGTGCGGCGGATGAGGTGCTCCCGCGCCTGCACCAGCACCTGCGGCTTCACGTCCGCGGGGATGCGCTTTTCCTCCACCAGCCGGCGGGCAAAGTTGAACTCCGTGTCCGCCGCGGAGGGAAAGCCGATCTCGATCTGTTTGAAACCCACGTCCACCAGCAGGTCGAACATCTCCAGCTTCTCCGCGACATTCATCGGCACCGGCAGTGCCTGATTTCCGTCGCGAAGGTCCACACTGCACCAGATCGGCGCCGCCGAAAGGGTGCGGTCAGGCCAGGTACGGTCCGGCAAATGCACGGGCGGGAACGGCCGGTATTTTCGGATGTTCTCAGGTTTCATTTGGTTTGGTTCTAGGTTGGAAAGAAAAAGGGTTGAGTAAAGAGGTGAAAAGAAGTGGGCGAAAGCACACGCAGCCGCCCCGAAGGTCTTGTCTTCGGGACACAGTTCGCCCAGGGAAAAGCGGGCGACGGGGGTGCGGCCAAACGGCGCTGGAAAAGGAAAAGGGGCTAGCGGGTGGCAAGCCCTAGGGCCAGCAGCCGGAGCTGAAGCAGCGGAAGAAGGAGGCTGTTGCGGCGGTGGCCCATTTCGAACAGTATGAGGGGAAGCTAAGCGCAATGTCCGGCTTGTCGAGCGCGAATTCTCCCCGGATCTTGTCGCGGCGCTTTGCCGCCAGTCACTCGCATGACGAAGCTCATCCTGAACGAAGACACCTACGCCTGCGTGATGCGCGAGCTGGTGCCCGCCGCGCGGCGTTTCCTCTGGCTGGTCACGGCGGATCTCAAAGACCTCTACGTGGAAGATCCGGAGGGAATCCGGGGCTCTGAGTTCGTACCCTTTGTCTCCGTCATCGCCGGAAAAGTGCGCGACGGCGTGGAGGTGCGCCTGGTCCACGCGAAGGAACCCGGACCGCGTTTCCGGGAAGACTTCGACCGGAATGAAGAACTCATCCAATCCGATGCCTTCGAGCGCGTGCTCTGCCCACGCATGCACATGAAGTGTGTCATCGCGGACGGAAAGCTCGCCTACGTCGGGTCCGCGAATCTCACCGGCGCCGGCATGGGCGCCAAAGGAGCGAAACGCCGGAACTTCGAGGCCGGGATGTTCACGGACGACCCGGAGATCATCGGTCCCCTCATGGACTACCTGGACAGCTTCTGGATCGGAGATTTCTGCCAGACCTGCGCCCTGCGCGAGGTGTGCCCGGACCCAATCGCTTAGAAAACCTTCCTACGCCGCCTTCGCGCTGAGCCACGCGGTGGTCATGCCGTCCTGGCTCTGGAGACCCAGGCGCATTTTCATCTGACCGGCCAGCACACCCGACATCGTCAAACCGATGCCGTAGTGCGAGCTGTTTTTGTCAGAGTGAAAGGGCAGGAAAGATTTCATGATCTTTTCAGGGGCGATCCCTTTTCCAGTGTTCCGGATGAAAAAATCCACCCGGTTATCGCTCTCAGGCGTGGCCTCACCCGGACGCAGGATGTCCAACGCCACCTGACCGCCTTCCACGGTACCGGCGGCTTCAGCAGCGTTCTTCAGCAATTCGTTCAGCACGTCAATGAGCCTGGTGGAGTCCGCCATGACGGCGGGCACCGGTTCGGAGACGTTCATTTGCAGGGTGACGCCGTTGTCCTCACAAATCTTCCGCGCGTTCTGTTCCAGATAGGGCAGCAGCTCGGACAGTTTCACCGCTTCCACCGTCACTTGAGCGCAACCCGAAGCGGAAAGGATGATCTTGGCTAGATCCGACGCGTTCTGCGCGGAGTCTTTCATCTGCTCCACGTTCTCCCGGGTGGACTGAGAGATACTCTCCTCCATCAGGATCAGGCTGGAAAAGCCCTGCACCACGCCCAGCATGTTGTTGTTCTTGTGAATCAGACCCTGGAGAAGGGACTTATAGAAGTCACGGGTGGGCGATTCATCCAGAACAAGATGATCGGCAAACACAAAGCTGCTCTGGTTCTCGAGAACGTCGCTCATGAAAAGTTAAGTGAAGTTATACAGGCTGGTCCAGAATGCCAACCTTATTTCTTGAACTTATAGATAATCAGGAAAACTAAACGAGTTGGGCTTCTTATTCCTCAATTACCCGAATCCGATCCGCGCTGTAAAGCATTATGGTCTCCGCGCCGGGTGCCGTTTCGAGCAGGAGTTCCCCATTTTCCGCCAGACCGGTGACCCTTCCGCGCAGGCTTCCCCGCGGGGTTTCAGCGGTGACTTCCCGGTTCAGCAGGTAACTGCACCCCAGGATTTCTTCCCGCAACTCGGAGAACCGGTCCAACCGTCCCAGGTACCGTTCCAGGGAGAATAGCAACCGGGCCGCCACCTCATTCCGGTCCCAGTTCCGGCCGGATTCCAGGCGAAGCGAAGTCGCGGGAAAGGCCAGATCTTGGGGAAAACTCTCTTTTTGGGCGTTCACATTTAAACCGATTCCAATGATAGCCGCAGCATTCGCCATACCATCGGGCGATTCTCTCCTTTCCACGAGAATGCCGGCGATCTTACGGCCGTCAAAATAAACGTCGTTCGGCCACTTGAGTTGCGAGCCGGTCTGCTCCAACGCGTCGTCCACCACCTGCCGGACCGCCAGCCCCGCGGCCTGTGAAATGCGCGGCCAGTACCGCGGCTCCAGTTCCGGCCGGATGAGGGCGGAGAGCAGCAGGTTTTCACCCACTGGCGAGTGCCAGGCGTCTCCCCGGCGGCCCCGGCCGGCGGTCTGCCGCTCGGCGAACAAGACGCGGGCCGTTTCCGCCGGCGTGGCCCGCCGCCAGACTTCGTCATTGGTGGAGTCCGTCACTTCCAACACGTCCACCTTCCAGGGCAGGGGCGCTGGGGGGGCTTCTTCCGCGCGGTAACTGTGGATCTCCTCGCGCCGGCGAGTCAGGTGCCGCTGAATGTCCCGGGCTGACAGCCAGGAAATGTCTTCCATCATGTCCCGGACACCGTTTCCAACTGCAAAGAGAAGTCCGCCGCCTTGGCGGAATGAGTCAACGCCCCCACGGAAATGAAATCCACCCCGGTTTCCGCCACCGCCGCGATGGTATTCAGCGTAATGCCGCCGCTGGCCTCCAGCAGCACACCGGGCGCGTTCTCGTCCCGCAGCCACACGGCGCGCTTCAGCTCCTCCGGGCTCATATTGTCCAGCAGGAGACTGTCGAGGCCCTCCAATTTCAGGAATTGCTTCACCTGATCCAGGGTATCCGCCTCCAACTGCACCGCGGCCTTGGGATGGTTCGCCCGCACCTGCCGGATGCCTTCCTGGAGGCTTGCCAGGTCGCTGTTGGCCATGAGGTGGTTGTCCTTGACCATCACCGCATCCCACAAACCCATCCTGTGGTTCACGCCGCCGCCATGTTTCACGGCGGCCTTTTCCAGCACCCGGTAGCCGGGGATGGTCTTGCGGGTATCCAATAGCTGGGCTTTGGCATCTCCGATGTGGCTCACATAGATCTGGGTCAGGGAAGCGATCCCCGACAGGTGCTGTAGAAAATTCAGCGCCGTGCGCTCGCCGGACACGATGGAGCGCACGCGGCCCTTCAAGGTCAGCACCCGGTCGCCCCGGTTCACCTCTTCTCCATTCTGTTTCAGAACGGTGATTTCCAGACTTGGGTCGATCTTCCGGTAAACGGCCTCAGTCATTTCAATCCCGGAGACGATGACGGATTCCCGGGCTTCGATGTAGGCCGACGTCTCCAGATCCTCCGGCAAGAAATAGCGGGCGGTCAGGTCGCCCTCCTTGGCGAGGTCTTCCTCCAGGGCCAATTCCACCAGCACGGCCCGGTGGTCCATGGCCGCGGCCAGGGCTGCTTGACTGTCTTGGGGAAATGAGGGCCGGTCTTCCGCCATGGTCAGGTCTTTCCGAATTGCGCTGATAGTTTCCGGTTTACTACTTTCCGCCGCGCCCGGTGAAAATCAATCCACCATAATGCCGGATAGTTTGATAACAGGTATATCTAAAGTTTATTAATAACGTGCATCGGGGCCGGAGACGACCAAAAAATTGGCGAGAGCGCGCGGCGGGTACGGAGTCTCCGGAAAAACGCCGGCAACGCCGCGGAAAGCGCCTTCTCCTCTTTGTCCTCATTCTACCCCTGCTCAGCGTCTGTATCAGCGGGTCGATCGCCTGGTCCTACTTCGACAGCCAGGCCGCCCAATACGACTTGGACCGCATTGGCAACATGCCGCAGCGCTCCATTGTCTACGACAGCAATGGCGAGGTGATCGGCCGTCTCCACGGGGACAACCGGATCATCACTTCCCTGGACAAGGTTTCGCCCTTCCTGAAGGACGCCCTCATCGCGCGGGAAGACGCCCGCTTTTACGATCACGGCGGAGTGGACTACGTCGGCGTGGGCCGGGCCATGCTGCGCAACGCCAAGGAGGGGGAGATCGTCCAGGGGGCCAGCACCCTGACCATGCAGCTGGCCCGGAACAGCTTCGACCTCCGGGAGAAAAGCTTCGAACGGAAGATGGTGGAAGCCCTGCTGGCGCGGCGAATCGAGCGCAAGTTCCGCAAAGACCAGATCCTCTTCTTTTATCTGAACCGCATTTACTTCGGCTCCGGGCTCTATGGCATCGAGCGGGCCGCCCAGGCCTACTTCGGAAAGTCCGCCGCCGACCTGAACCTGCCGGAGTCCGCCATGATCGCCGGCATCATCCGGGCGCCCAACCGCTTTTCACCCTTCCGCCACGCGGACGACGCCATCCGCGAACGCGATGCCACGCTGGACCGTATGCTGGAGGAAGGCTTCATCACGGAGGCCGAAGCCGCGGCCGCCAAGGCCCATCCCACCCAGGCGCTCCCCCAGGAACCCGTGCATGAATGGATGCCGGAGGAAAACTACGTTCTGAACGCCGTCCGGCACGACCTGGATCTCCTCTTGGCGGAGCGCGAAATCGAAGACGGGGGGCTGCTCATCTACACCACCTTCGACACCAAGCTGCAACATGCCGTGGAGGACGCCGTGGAACGGCGCCTCGTGGCCCTGGAACGCGCGCCCAACTATCCGCATCCCAGGCTTTCGGACTTCGCCCCAGGGGACGATCCGGACCACCTGCCCACGCCGGAGTATCTGCAGGCGGCGGTCATCGTCATCGAGAACGAAACCGGCGCCATTCGCGCCATGCTGGGAGGCCGGAATTTTGCCCACAGCCGCTTCAACCGGGCCACCCAGTCCAACCGGCAGATCGGCTCCCTTTTCAAACCCATCGCCTATACCGCCGCCTTCGAACGGGGCCTTTTTCCCGGCACGCTGATCAGCGACCAGCCCATCCTGCCGCAGGAGATCCCCTGGTACAACCGGGAATGGAGCCCGAAGAATTCCGACCTCACCTTTCATGACGAATGGATGCCGGCGGAGTATGGCCTGATCCGCTCCCGGAACACCATGAGCGTCCGGGTGGGCGAAGTGGCTGGGATCGATTTCGTCCTCGACGCCGCCAACCACGCGGGGCTCGGACCCCTGGAAGAGCGCAACCCGCAGATCTACATCGGGAACCTGGGCGCCAGCCTGAAGGCCGTCACCAGCAGCTATTCCGTCTTTGCCAACGAAGGCTACCGGCACCGGCCTTTCATGATCCGGAAAATCGTCTCCACCAGCGGCCGTCCGATCTATGACAACCTGAACGTCGGCTACCAGGTATTCTCGCCTGCTTCCACCTACCTGACCCGTAACATCCTGGAGAAAGCCATGGAGCCCGGCGGAACCGGCGCCGGGGCGCGCTCCATGGGCTTCCACCAGCCGGCGGGCGGGAAAACCGGCACCACCAACAACTACGAAGATGCCTGGTTCGCGGGCTTCACCAGCAAGCTCAGTTGCGGAGTCTGGGTGGGTCTGGACCAACCGGAACGAATAGTGGATCGCGGCTACGGCTCCCGCCTGGCCTTGCCCATCTGGACGGACACCATGCTGTCCGCCGAAAAGCTGGGCTATGCGCCGGGGCCTTTCAACGAACCCACCTCGCTCCGGGAGGTGGAGCTTTGCAATCTCTCGGGATGCTTTGCCACGGACGAATGCCGCCAGTCCGGGCATGCCTACCTGGCCCGCATTCCCACGGAGCTCATCCCCCGGGAGAACTGCCAATCCCACGAAGAATGGTACCGGCAAACCCAGGCGGTTCCCGGTCACCCCGTTACAAAAAGGGACGGATTTTTTAAGCGCCTGATTGGGGTTTTCGACGAATAATAGGGGTCGGGATTCTAACCTCCCCTTCTCGACCATGGATGTCATCGAACAACTCTCAGTGGCGCTGGGTTTCGCCACGCTCGCGGGTCTAAACCTCTACCTGGTGGTACTCGTGACCGGTCTTGCCATCCGGCTGGACTTGCTGACGCTCGCGTCTCAATACGATCAACTGAGCGTGCTGGGCGAATGGCCTGTCATCGGCGCGGCAGCCGTGTTTTTCGTGCTTGAGTTTTTCTCGGACAAGATCCCGTGGGTGGATTCCCTGTGGGACTCCATTCACACCCTGGTGCGGCCGGTGGGCGGCGCGGTGCTGGCGGTTCGAACACTGGGTCTCACGGACCCTCAGTATGAAGTCATCGTCGCCCTGTTGGCGGGCGGCGTGACCCTGGTGACCCACGGGGCCAAGGCCAGCACGCGTCTGGCGGTCAATACCTCCCCGGAACCGTTTTCCAACGTGGCCGTCAGCACCGCCGAGGACACAGCCGTCCTGGCTGGCCTGGGACTCATGCTGGTTGCCCCTGTTGCCGCTGGCCTTGTCTTTTCGGTCTTTCTGTTCCTGGCGGCCCTTTACACGCCGCGTCTGTTCCGGCGGGTGAAGGCCACGGCTTGGCTTTTGAGCAAAAAGATCTTTTCTACCGGCCAAGTGGAACCGGAGAAAGAGTTCCGCGTCTTCGGGAGCCTGGCCGTTCCCGAGCAGTTGACCATCCGTCAGGCCACCTCGCCCGAGTCTCCCGAAGTGCTCTGGACGGTCAAATGCGTGACGGGTCGCGTAAGAGCTTTCAAAGGCTTGAATGGCAACCGCTTCGGCCGGCTCGTCGCGGACGGGAAAAAGCCCGGCCGGCTGCTCTTCGTCGGCCGCAGCCTCGGCGGCTGGTATTACGTCTGGATTCCCCTGGAAGGGCTCGCGTTCCGCCACGAGACTCGTTTTCTCAGCGAAGACATCGAGCTTTACCAGCCAGAAGGAAAGCAGCGCATCGTTCTCCGCTTCACCCGGGGTCAACACGACCTGGCGGAGCGCGTCCTGGAGCAGATCATGATCATGAAGCGCAGCGTGCCGTCCTCTCAGCCCCGGTCCGCCGCCGCGCTGTCCGCCTGATGGCCGGTCAGCTCGCGGGACCTCCTCCGTTTCTGGAAAGTCGCCGGCTTCGTGCTAGGCTCTACCGCCTATCCGGGCGTCGGCTGAATCGATTCCGAACCGTCCGGTGCCCTTTGCACCCCCGACGCGACGGCCTGAATACATGATTGTGCGGAATCTTTTCCTTGGTCTGGCAATCCTCCTGTCTCTCCCCGCCCTTCGCGCTGAAGAACCGGCTTCCTCTGCAGTAGGCGGTCCCATCCGGCCCCTCGCTCAGGACTTTGTGACCGTCTGGGAGTCGCCGGATCCCAAGCCGTTGTTCGGCTACACACCGGGCATCTGCCGCCTGGAAAGCGGGCGGCTGGTGGCCACCTACGAAATTTCCTCCCGGGGCAAACTGCCCAGCGCCACCAGGAGCGTCATCGCCACCAGCGACGACGGCGGCCTGACTTGGACCCACCGCGCCGATCACCACCTGTCCTTTTGCCGCACCTTTGAAGCGGGTGGCGCGCTTTACCTCCTGGGCCGCCAGAAACAGGTCGCCATCATGCGGTCGGACGACGAAGGCGTGACCTGGAGTAAGCCTTTCTTTCTCGTGGAGAAAGGAATCTGGCATCAGTCCGCCTGTAATGTCCTCTACGCCAATGGCTGCGTTTACCTGGTCATGGAAGTGCACGCGCCTTTGCGCGGCATTCAGGGTTGGCAGGTCGGGGACCTGGCGCCGGTATTGATGCGAGCCAAAGTGGAGGACGACCTGACCGACCCCAAGAACTGGACCTTCGCCAGCAAGCTGGTGTTTGAAGACATCTGGGACGCGGACCAGAACCACTTCTTCGGCGTCCCCTTCCATCCCGCCGATCGAAAGAAAGTCACCTGGCTGAACTCTCGTGAGACGCGCGGGCAGGCGCCCCTGGGCTGGCTGGAGACCAACGTGGTGCAGTTCACCGATCCTCAGCACCTCTGGCACGATCCCAAAGGAAAAACCTTCTACCTCTGGATGCGAGCCAACACCGGCGCCACGAACTACGCGGCCATCGCCAAGGTCACCGAAAATGAAGACGGCTCCATGACCACCTCACTGGTCCAGGCGCCCTCTGGAAAGACCATGCTCTATGTGCCCTGTCCGGGTGGGCAGATGCGCTTTCACGTCCTGTGGGATGAGAAGACCCAGCTCTACTGGCTGCTCGGCACCCAGGCCACGGACTCCATGATAAAGCCGGACCTCATGACCAAGGAACGTTTCGGCACTCCGGACAACGAGCGGCACCGCCTGGTCCTGCATTACTCCAAGAACATGGTCGACTGGTGCTTCGCGGGTCTCGTCTGCATGGGGAACAACCCCAAGGAAGCCCGCCACTACGCCAGCATGTGCATCGACGGAGACGACCTCTGCATCCTCAGCCGCAGCGGCGACGCGCGCGCCAAGTCCGCCCACGACGGAAACCTGATCACTTTTCACCGGGTGAAGAGTTTCCGTGACCTGGTCTATTAACCGAACCTCAAGATTTGCAAGCCCTCATCCGCATCCCATGAAATCTCAGCAAGTCATATCCCCCATCCTGGCCGTAGTGGTTCTGTTAGTCGCCTCACTCGCCTCAGGCTGCGCTGAAGAACCCAAAGAAATCTCGCTCTTCACCGGCACGGACCTTTCCGGCTGGAAGGAACCCCACGGAACCTGGCAAACCGTCAAAGCCGTCTCCCTCAATCCTGAAAACCCGAAAGCCTTCCAAACCGAAGAAGGTACCGGCGTTCTCCTCAACAGCCCGGACGGCAAAACGGCGGACTTCTTCACGGAAGCCGAATTCGGCGACTGCGAACTGCATGTGGAGTTCTGCGTGCCCAAGGGGTCCAACTCCGGCGTGTATCTTCAGGGCCGCTACGAAGTGCAAATCCTCGACAGCTACGGCGTGGAAGAGGTGCACTACGGCGACTGCGGCGGGATCTATCAGACAGACAAAGAGGAGATCATCTGGGCGGGCAAAGCGCCGGACGTAAACGCCAGCAAAGCGCCGGGCGAGTGGCAGTCCTTCGACATCGTCTTTCGCGCGCCCCGCTTCGACACGGAGGGTAAAAAAACCGAAGACGCGCGCTTTGTGAAGGTCACCCACAACGGGACCGTCATTCACGAAAACGTCTCCGTTCCCGCGCCGACTCACGCGGCGGCATTCCAGGACGAAAAACCACTAGGCCCGCTCAAGCTCCAAGGCGACCACGGTCCGGTGGCTTACCGGAACCTCCGGATCTCTCCCCTTTCCATCGAGTAGCGGTGCCCCGGAGGGAGTGGGAATGTTAGTGAATCCCCCGCTCCGACCCGCGCACGAAATCGATCACTGAAGCCAGGATGCCGCCTTGGTCGTCCAGGTCCTCCAGTTGTTTGAGGGCTTCACTGACGTTGATCTTTTCCCGGTAGAGTTTCCGCAGCGCCACTTTGGCCAGGCGGATGGCCGCTTCGTCAAACCCGCGCCGCTGCAGCCCCACCACGTTCACCGCCCGGACCTGCGCCGGGTTCCCGTCCGCGATCATGTAGGGCGGCACGTCCTTCACGATTTTCGAGCAGCCGCCCGTGATGGCGTGGGCGCCGATCCGGCAAAACTGGTGCACCGCGGTCAGCCCGCCGAGGATGGCATGGTCCCCCATGGTGACGTGTCCGGCCAGAGTGCCGTTGTTAGAGAAAATGACGTGATCCCCCACAATGCAGTCGTGCGCAATGTGGGCATAGGCTAGGAAATTTCCCTGGTTGCCGACAATGGTCTTGCCGCCGGGTGCGGTCGCGCGGTTCACGGTGCAGTACTCGCGGAAGACGTTACCGTCCCCAATCTCCAGGTAGGTCGGCTCGCCTTCGTACTTCAGATCCTGCGTCCGGCCACCGATGCAAGATCCCGCGTAAAAGCGGTTCTCCCGGCCAACCTTCGTGGGCCCGTCAATCGTGACGTGGTTCTGCAGCCAGCAGCCGTCTCCGATTTCCACTCCCGCGTAGATCACGCAGTAGGGACCGATCTCGACGCCTTCGCCGATTTCCGCCTTGGGATCGACGACCGCGGTCGGATGTATCGTAGTGGTCTGAACCATGGTGGTGCGCTGAAAATAAAACGCACCATTCCTAGCGCCAGCGGGCCTTCCGGTCAATGGGCGAGCAGCGCAAAGGAAAGCTCTGCCTCGGAGACGGTCTCGTTGTTCACCATGCAGCGGCACTCGGCAAAGGCGATGTTCCGCTTGGTCTTAACGATCTCGCTCTCGATGAAGAGGGTGTCCCCCGGGAAAACCGGCTTACGGAACTTCACCTTATTCGCGCTCATGAAGTAGCCGATCTTGCCCTGGTACTCCTCCTTCCGGAGCATGGTAATGGACGCGATCTGAGCCATGGCTTCCAACTGCAGCACCCCCGGCATGACGGGGTGACCGGGGAAGTGACCCTGGAAGAACTGCTCGTTGATGGTGAGCTGCTTGATGCCGGTGCACTTGTCCCCTTCGAACTTCACCACCCGGTCCACCATCAGGAAGGGGTAGCGGTGGGGCAGGAGCTTGATGACTTCCTCGGTATTCATCACCGCTTCCCCGGTGGGGATATTCACCGGCGGCACCATGGCGCGGGTGCGGAGCACCTCCGCCGTCAGGCGCCGGGCCATCTCGGTGTTCGGCCCATGGCCGGGTTTCACGGCGATGACGTGGCCCATGATGCGTTTCCCGGACAGCATCAGGTCGCCAATGATATCGAGAATCTTGTGCCGGGCGAACTCCTCATTGTACCGCACGGGCTCCTTGCTCATCACGGAGTCTCCCTTGATGACCACGGCGTTTTCCAGACTGCCGCCTTTGATGAGGCCTTTTTCCAGGAGCGGCTCCACGTCTTCGTAAAAGACGAAGGTCCGGGCGGGCGCGATCTCCTTTTCGTAAATTTCCGGCGTGATGACCGTGCTGTAGTACTGCGTCATCCGGCCGTCCGGACCCACATGGGTGCACGAGATGCGGAAGTCCTTGTCCGGCACGATCATGAGGATGCTGCCGTCCCGCGTTTCCTGGTGAATGGGTTCGCGAATTTCGAAGACGCTGCGGATTTCGTCCTGCTGGACGATGCCGGCTTTCTTGATGCACTCCACATAGGGCCGGGAACTGCCGTCGCCAATGGGCGGCTCGTTCGCGTCCATCTCGATGATGGCGTTGTCCACTCCCATGCCGGACAGGGCGGAGATGACGTGCTCCACGGTATGCACCTTCACGCTGCCCTGGGCCAGGGTGGTGGCACGCTCCACCTTCTGGACGTTGTCCACGTGCGCCTCGATGAAGGGCTGATCGTCCAGATCCACGCGGCGAAACTTCAAACCGTGGCCCGTGGGCGCGGGTTTCAAAGTGAGCGTCACCTGTTCCCCGGTGTGCAGAGAGGTCCCGGCCAGGGAAGCCGGCTTGGCCAGGGTTTGTTGATATTCGACGCTGGATGGCATGGTAAGGGGCTATTTACTAGCGAATATCCCTTTCTAGTCCAACGATTTTGGCCGGTCATTCCCCGGGTAAGACACGCCCGTCGCGCATGCGGACGCGGCGGCCGGCGTGTTCCGCCACCCGGTCGCTATGGGTGACGACCACCAGGGTGACCCCGGACTCCTGATGCACCCGGTCCAGAGCGCGCAGCACGGTTTCCGTGTTCTCGCTGTCCAGGTTTCCCGTCGGTTCGTCCGCGATGACCAGCTGAGGCCGGTGAGCCAGCGCCCGGCAGATGGCGGTGCGCTGCATTTCGCCGCCGCTCAGCTTTTGCACCATTTGAGTGCCGCGCGCCTCCAGCCCCACCAGGCTCAACAATTCCACCGCCCGGTCTCTGGCGGCGGATCTCGACACACCTTGAAGGAGCAGCGGCAGCATCACGTTCTCCTCCATGCTCAGGGTGGGCATCAGGTTGAAGAACTGAAAGATCATGCCCGCCGTCTTCCGGCGGTAAGCGGTCCGCTCCGGTTCGCTGGCGCGGGTCAGGTCCACGCCATCCACCGCCAATCGCCCGGAAGTAGGCTGATCCAGCGCTCCCAGCAGGTGCAGCAAGGTGCTCTTGCCACAGCCACTCGGGCCCGTCACCGCCACGAACTCTCCACGGGCGATTTCCAAGTTCGCTTCCACGAGGGCATGAACCTCGCGCTCGCCGGTTTCATAGGTGCGGCTGACGTTTTCAAACTGGATCATGGCTGAAAGCAATACGTCCCCCGGCCGTTGAGCGAGTCCAGAGTGTACGGACAAATTTCCGGACCGCCCTGGATAGATACGGAAAGGCGATCAAGTTAGCGCCGCAAGCGGCGATTTTTCCAGAAACGCGGCCCGTGTTACACCTGGCTGCGTTGCGCCACGGCCTGAAGGTGACGAATTTGCGAATAGCTAGGCGGTTTTCCCCGTCGGAACCGCCCTGAGTCAGCCAGCCGGATTCCAGGACACCTTGACACCTCCCCCGGTAGCCCTTAGCAAGCCTATGGAGGCACAGACCCTGTTGGGGCGAAGTCGACCCACCATTTCTTCCGTTCCCCAACCCGGAAGCTTCCGGAAATTCCCAGGCTCGATTGGCGAGCCAACGACATCACTTCCTCCCGGTCTCAACAACACCGGGACATCCTTTTAAGAATAGCAGGCCCCGTTTCCTGCGAAGCCGAATGATTGAACTAACCCGCGTTTCGAAATCCTTTCCGGGAATGGAACGACCGGCGGTGGATGGCGTTTCGCTGTCTATCCAAGCCGGCGAAACGCTGGTGTTACTTGGCTCTTCGGGTAGCGGGAAGTCCACGCTGCTAAAGTTGATCAACCGGCTGCTGGAGCCCGATGCGGGCGAAATCCGCGTCAATGGCGAACCGGTCGCGGACCAGCCAGTCCTGAAACTTCGGCGGTCCATGGGCTACGTGATTCAAAACGTGGGCCTTTTCCCTCACTGGACCGTGGAGGGAAATGTGGGGGGCCCGCTCCGTATGGCCGGCGGTTCCACAGTCCGGCGCCGCGAGCGCAGCCGGGAGCTACTGACCATGGTCGGGCTGGAGCCCACCGAGTTTGGCGACCGCTATCCCGATGAGCTTTCCGGCGGGCAACAGCAGCGCGTGGGCGTGGCGCGGGCCTTGGCCAACGACCCTGACATCCTCCTCATGGACGAACCCTTTGGCGCTCTGGACGGGGTGACCCGCGAAAAGCTCCAGCAGGAAGTCCTGCGCCTGAAGCGGGAGTTGGGAAAAACCATCCTGCTGGTGACGCACGATCTCTTCGAAGCGCTGGCCCTCGGCGACCGCATTGGGGTCATGCATGAGGGCCGGTTGGAACAAGTGGGCACGCGGGAGGAAGTGCTCCAAAAACCCGCCACCCCCTTTGTCAGGGAACTGTTCGGGAAACCGGCGAAGCAATTGGAGGCATTTCAGGACAGTCAGGGCTGAGGAACTCATGGAAACGACCTTTCAGTCCTGGCTGGAGCGCTTGCCGCAGCTGAAGATTGCGCTTTTGGAGCACCTCCTGCTGCTCACCCTGCTGCCGGTCGCGCTGGCCGCGGCCATCGCCATTCCCCTGGCGGTGGCGGTCCGCCATCTTCCGGTGCTTCGCTCGATCACCGTGGGCGCCTGCGGCGTGGTGCAGACCATTCCCAGCCTGGCCATGCTGGCCTTTCTGCTGCCCCTCTTCGGCATCGGCAAGCTGCCGGCCATCATCGCCCTGACGCTCTACGCCATCCTGCCTATCCTTCAGAACACGGTCACCGCCCTGCGCGACCTACCCGCCGGGGTGCTGGAAGCCGCCGATGGCATGGGCTACTCCAGCCGGCAGCGCCTCTTTCTGGTGGAACTGCCCCTGGCCCGGCCCCTCATCGTGAGCGGCCTCCGGACCGCCACGGTCATCTGCGTGGGCGTCGCCACGCTGTCCACCTTTATCGGAGCCGGCGGTTTGGGAGATTTCATCAATCGTGGCCTCGCCCTCAATCGCATGTCTCTGCTACTCACCGGAGCGGTGGCCGCCGCCGCGCTCGCCCTGATTCTGGACTTTTTCCTCGATACCGCAGGCATCGCGCTCCACCCAGGCCGGAAGCCCGCCAGCCTGACTCGCCGGGTGGCCACCTGCGGCGTCCTCTTGTTTCTGCTGACGGCTGCCGCCCTGATTCCCGCTGGAGGAAGACTCCGCTCACCTTCTGAGCTGGACGCGGGCGTGGTCCGCATCGGATCGAAAAACTTTTCCGAGCAGCTTCTCCTGGGCGAACTGCTGGCTCAATGGATCGAGGCGGAGACGGGTCTCCAAGCCGACCGTCGTTTCAATCTCGGCGGCACGGTGATCTGCCACCAGGCGCTCACCGCTGGAGAGATCGACCTCTATGTCGAATACAGTGGCACTGCTTTCCTCACCTTGCTGGGCCGCGAGTACCAGCCCGGAATGACGCCGGAGGCGATCCTCCGCGACATCCGCACAAAATATACCAACCAGTTTGACTGTAATATCTTCCCTCCTCTCGGTTTTGAAAACACCTACGCCATTACCGTGCGCCGGGCCATGGCGGACGAATACGGCTGGCGCTCCATCAGCGAACTGGCGGAAAAAGCGGCAACCCTTCGGGGCGGATTCACCTCCGAATTCATGGAGCGGCCCGACGGATTGCCCGGTCTGAAACGCGCCTATGGCCTACACTTCGCCTCGGTCAGCGACTTGAGCCCGGAACTGATGTACCCCGCCGCCGCACAGGGAGACGTGGACGTCATCGGAGCCTTTTCAACCGATGGCCGGATCCTCGAATTCGATCTCCAGACTCTGGAGGACGACCGCGGCTTCTTCCCCCCCTACCAGGCCGTGCCCGTCGCGCGGCACGAAATACTGAAACAATTCCCGGAACTCGAAACCGCGCTGCGCCGCCTGAGCGGAATCCTGGACACCGCCACCATGACGCGCCTGAACCACGAGGTGGACGTCGAAAAGAAGAGCCCCCGCGAAGTCGTGCGGAGGTTCCTTCAGGAAACCTTTTACAAACGAAAACCAACCCAAGACTAAACCCACACTCGAAAGTAAATGAGAGCCGCTAAGACCTCACGCTACCGCGTCCAATTTCCTCCCGCCGACGCTCACGACCTCCAACAAGACGAAGTATTCTTCCACATCATCGAAAACGGCAGTCAGGAAGTCCGCATCCGTTTTCACGATTACGATCAGATCTACCTTCGGCCAGGTCTATACGAACAACTGTTCTACGACCGGCTGAAGTGCGCCTCCCCCACCAAAGTAGGCGAACTGCTGGAACGCGCCTTGAACACCGCCAGCGAACCCATCACCGAACTCCGGGTGCTCGACCTGGGCGCCGGTAACGGCATGATGGGGGAAGTCCTGAAAAACCGGCACGGCGTCGCCCGGCTGGTCGGCGCGGACATCATCGTGGAGGCCCGCGACGCCGCGTTTCGCGACCGCCCGGACGTCTATGACGACTACTACGTGGCGGACTTCACCAAGCTCAGCCCCCAGGATGAAGACCTGGCCCAGGAGTGGTCTTTCAATTGTCTCACCTCCGTGGCGGCTCTGGGCTTTGGGGACATCCCGCCAAAGGCATTCTTTACCGCCCTCCAACTCATCAAACCACAGGGCTGGGTGGCCTTTAACATCAAAGAGACCTTTCTCGACCGTTCCGATCAGTCGGGCTTTTCCCGCTTCATCCGCGAATTGATCTTTTCCGAGTACCTGGAGGTCTATCACCTGGAACGGTATCGCCACCGGCTTTCGATGGAAGGCTCGCCGCTGTTCTACTATGCCTTGGTGGCGAGGAAGACGAGTTCGATTCCGAACGACTTTCTGACCCAGGCTTGCGCGGTCGATTCTTGATGGCCGTCCACGGCCCTCCGGGACAGGGGCATGTCTCGCTTGGAATAGACGCCGATCGCGAATGGGCCGCTGGTTGTCTGACTCCCCCGGTCCGGCTACCGTGTCGCCATCGGCGCCGATTTCCACAACCCGCACTTCGAGGTCATCGACGAGTCCCCCGCTTACATCGTGGTGGACAAGCCGGCGCACTTTCTGGTGCACCCCAGCCTCCCGAAGCATGTCTCTACCCTGTGGAGTCACCTGAAGGAGTTGTTGGCCTACGAAATGGTGAATGGTGGCCAAATTTCCATCATCACCCGGCTGGACCGGGAGACCAGCGGCCTGGTGCTGGTGGCGAAAACCGCCCGCTCCGCCCGCCAACTGGGTCTGGCCATGCTGCACGGCCACATCGAAAAAACCTACCTGGCCCTGGTCTGGGGTTGGCCGGAGGAAGATCATTTCACCGTCGATCAGCCCCTGCTGCGCAAGGGCACCGTCACGCCCTCTCCCATCTGGGTGAAGCAAATGGTGCATCCGGACGGCCGTTCCTGCCGGACGGACGTCACCGTGCTGCGGCGTTTTGAAAAGGAAACGTCCAACGGCACCCGCTTCAGCCTCCTGGAATGCCGCCCCCTGACCGGGCGGCGCCACCAGATCCGCGTGCACCTCCAGTGGGCGGGCTTCCCCATCGTGGGAGACAAAATGTACGGTCCGGACGAAAACTGTTACCTGGAGTTCATCGAAACCGGCTGGACGGAACGTCTCGCTTCACAGTTGCTCCTGGACCGCCAGGCGCTCCACGCCAGCGGGCTGCGCCACGGCCATCACGCCTGGGAATGCCCACTCCCGGATGAATTGGCGAAGTTTGCCGGTCAGGCACCCGCGGACGCCTCCCACTGTGCCGGGTCCAAGCCGTAATAGTCCTTCAAGGCTTCATAAAGTTCCGAGTGACCACGGCGCAGTTCCCGGGCCTGTTCGAAGAACGTTTCCGTGACCACCGCGAAGAACTCCGCCGGGTTGGTCGCGCCGTAATCATCGATGAAGGTCACGCGATTGTCGGCGGCTTCTTCCACCAGTTCTTCAAAGGCTTCTTTCATGACGCGCGCCCAGCGGTGACGGCTTTCCACGTCCCGTAAAACGGGCGCGCCATCCGCGGTGCCGTCGGTTTGATCCAGTTGGTGCGCGAACTCGTGGTAGGTCACGTTCACTCCGTCGTCATCCTCCGCCGCGCCAAAGCGTACGCTGTCCCAGGCCAGCACCACGGAGCCGGATGTCCACGACTCGCCGAGGCGCATCTCCGGATCGTCATCGAAAAAACCATCCTCCTCGTCCCAGTCCCCGGCATGCTCGGAAAGCGAAAACCGCCGCCGCCCGTGATCGCGAAACGCGCCCGGATAAAGCAGGATGGATCGCAGCCCCGGATAATACCGGTGTTTCTCCAGCCCGATCAACAGCAGACAGGCCTGGGCCGCCACCAGCAGCCGCATTTCGTCCGTGATCGCCGGCAGTCCGCCACAGGCTTCGAAGCGCTTTTCGTCCAGGAAGACGAGAATGTGTTGCTTCAACCGTTCCCGCAGGTCCCCCGGCAGGCGGCGGTAAAAGGCCACTTTCTTTTCGAGCACCCCTTCCCAGGCTTCCGGAAACGGCTGTTCCCGAACTTCCTTCCAGCGGCGTTCGCGGCGCCAGCCCGTGGAACCCATCCAAGCCAGGGCCGCCACCAGGAGAAGCCCGCTAAGGAGACTGACGAGGGGAAGGGTCACGCAAGCATATCATACGGGCTCTGACTCAAGAAGGCGGCGGAAAAGTGGATCACTCGCCTCCAGTTTCGTGCCGGGAAAACAGGGAAATCCGGCAAACCGCCACGCCCAAGGTCCGCTCCAAGGGACTGAGCGGAAACACATCGCAATGGCGGAGCACCTGGGGCACCCGGAACCCAATGCGGGCGCGGCCGGGTTCCGGCGCTTTCGCCAGCAGAGAAGCCGGAACGTCCGCCCGGATCTCCAGATTCCCATTGGACACGCCCCGACGGAGTGGGGCCAGCCACTCCCCATTCACCGAGATCTCCAGACCCTCGACAATTTCCTGGGAGGCCACCGCCGCGATCTCGCAGGCCAACACCGCCCCTTCCTTCGCCTGGTTTCCCTTTCTCTTCTTCCACCCGAGTTCCAACCACGCCTCGCGGGTGTAACCCATCCACCGGTAGCGGCGGTCTCCGGATTTTTCGATCCGGTACCACCCATCCCCCGGCGCCAACTCCGTAAACCGGTAGTCCGCCCCATCGGGTGGCGCGAGAAGCCGCCGGGCGGGATACCACCACTTTCGCCCTTCCTGCCGCCGGTGAGCGTTCAGCAGGACGGACCGTAGCTGACCCGGCGAGCGCATGCAGTCGTTACCGAAATACGACACGATGAACTTCCGCTGCTCGGGAGTGATCGCTTCCACCGGTTTCGGAAAAAGCTGCCTTGCTCTGGCATACGTCGCGTCGAACACGGGGCCCTCTTCCACATTTTGGGTCGTGTCTTCCGGGTTCTTCTTCCGGACGTCCAGTTCCGGACCGTCGAGGAAAAAAAACCGGCAGCCACTCTCAACCGCGATGAACATGTTCGTCCCGAGGAAGTTTGAGGCCGCATAGCGAAAATGCCGGCACAGATCGTACTGCCGGGGAAGGAAATCCGGATCGTGACGCTGACCCGCCGACACCACGGGCACTCCCTCCGCCTCATACGCTTGATTGGCTCCGTTCAAGTAATCCAGATAATAGAGACAGACCACCACCGGCTGAAGCTCGTCCGGCAGATTCAACAACTGCCGGGCAAAGGCACGGTGGTCGAAGCCCACGACATATCGGGAACGGGTCTTATACGGATAGACCAGCGTTCCGGCGCGCCGGCTGTCCTCCAACGGCATCAGTCCGCGCGCCTCCTGCAGAGCCTTTGCGTAGAGAAACCCGAAGCCTATTGGCACCACGCGGTTTTCCGTTGCCGTTCTCAAAATTCGCGCCCGCAGCCGGGACGGCACTAACACCGTTTTCACGTCCGTGACTTTCGCGCGCGGTCCGGGACGTCCGTCAAAAATCAACCCGTGATCCAACACCAAACGGAGCGGATAGGTCCGGGGCAGCCCGGCGTACTCCTTCAACACCGCCGCTTGACCGTAAAATTCATTGTCCGTCCGGATCTCAATGTCAGGCGGCTTCGGCACGCGCATCAGCTGATCCGGCCGGTCCTGATTGAACTGAAAGTCGTATCGAATCCCTCCCGTCTCCATGTCGAGTTTTCCTAGCGTGGGGCCGGGTCTCCAGATTTTCACCGTTCCTCGGCGGTGAGTTTTTTTCTCTTTCCTTCATTCCCAGTCCGTTCCCCAATCTGTCCGCTCTGCCTAATTCTCCTTGTCCTCCGCCGACGGTAGATCGGAGTACCCAATGTGATCGATGGCCTGGATGCCAGTCAGGTACCACACGCTCGCCGAGAGATCGATCCAGCCGTGAACATCCCTCCCGGTCACCCAGGGCCGCTCGATGGCCGCGCACCGTTTCCCCAGCCAGACCCAGGGATTCGGGCCCTCCTGCTTCTTCGCGCACTCCCACTGAAATGCCCAGATGCCCTGATCGTAATAGTACGCGGGGGGGTAACTCTGACGGTTGGAGCCGCAGTCCATTCCGAGGAAAGACTCCACGTAGCCTTCATCCGAAAACCGCAACGCCCGGTAGGGATGGTCGTCCTGCGCTTTCCAGACCGTCACCACGGAATCGCAATCGCCCGTTTCCAGCATGGCAAAGGCCTTGTCGATCAATCCAGCCGTGATCTGAACCGTGTTTCCTAACAAGACACACACGTTCTCCAACTCGGGATGCGCTGTCTTCACCTCGTTCACGGCGTGGAGAATCACGTCCTTATGCTCCGAACCTGGCTGCGCCAGTTCCGGCGGCCGCGTAATGACTTTCACTCCTTCCGACTCCGCCAGCGACCGGATGTAGGCGTCCTCGGTGGACACAAACACGCCCTCGGTGGATGAGGACGAAAGCGCGGCCCGAATGGGGTACAACACGACGGGCACCCCCAGCACCGGCAGGCAGTTCTTGTTCGGGATCGACGTGTTTCCGCCCTTGGCCGTAATGATCACCGCATTCTTCATGAGGCCTCCCCGCGATTCATGGCGCAGACCCTAGTAGTCCGTCAATGTTGAGGTGAGAGGTGATTGGCGAGGATTTTTGGCCGGGGACAAGGCGCGATGAAGGAGGCTATGTGAATCATAACCGGCTGAAGAGTAACGAAGGCCCCGGCCAAAAGGACCGCTCCGCGCCTTCTCCCTGACGGCTTTCGTTTCAGACCAAGCATCTCTCATCTCAACATTGACGGACTACTAGCGTGTGTGGACAAATTGGCGGACGGCCAGGCGCGAGACCATCTTACGGCTGGCAAGGCGCGCCGAACACCTTTGGGTAGTCCCAATAGAGTGAGGCGGAACGCAGCCAAGCGGAAAATTCGCCGCTTGCGGCGCTAATTCTGTCTTCCTCTTTCATCAATTCCGGGCGGTTCGGGAATTTGTCCATACACCCTAGAATCCATCACCTTCCCGGTCAACGCGAGAGCGCTTCATGCTCCCACCCTTGGCTTGCCCCTGGAGGTTTAGCTTATCCGCATCAGCTTCTCCGCCGGATCCTGGACGAACCGGTAACTGAAGCCCTTCCGGTTGCATGCTCTTTGCGTGTAACCGCAAGCTCCACGGAGCGGATCTGGCGCACACCCGGCCTGTTACCGGCTGGCAATCCTGGCGTAACCAGCCATCCTGAAAGCCCGTGAAAATACTCCCCTCAAAATTCCTTCCGTGGCTCTGCATTTGGACCCTGCTCATCCTGTCCGGCATTTTGGACAGTGCCCGCGCCGCCGGGCCTGCGTCGCCCCCCAACGTTATCATCATCCTGGCCGATGACATGGGCTGGGGCGATCCGGGATGCTACAACCCGGAATCCAAGTTTCCCACTCCACACCTGGATGCCCTGGCGACGGGCGGTATGCGCTTTACGGACGCGCACACGCCTTCGTCGGTCTGCACGCCGACACGCTATACCCTGCTGACCGGCCGTTACTGCTGGCGCACCCGGCTGAAGTCCGGCGTGCTGGATGGCTTCAGCCCGCCACTCATCGAAGCGGACCGGCCCACCATTGCTTCCTATCTCAAGCAGAAAGGCTATGCCACCGCCTGCCTCGGCAAATGGCACCTGGGCATGCAATGGACCCGGAAAGACGGCACACCGGAAGATGTCGATCGGGAAGGAAAATTCCGCGGCGGCGAGACCATCGATTTCGCCACTCCCATCACCGGCGGCCCCACGGCGAATGGCTTCGATTCCTACTTCGGCATTTCCGCCTCTCTGGATATGCCGCCCTACTGCTGGATCGAAAACGATCATGTCTGGCCGGGACCGCCGGATGCGGTTCACGAAGAGATTCCGGACACCATTTTTCTGAACGGCGGCACGGGCGTGTCACGCTCGGACTTCGAACGGGACCAAGTGCTGCCGGAATTAAAGAAACGAACCGTGGCTTGGATCGGCGAACACCAGGAAAAGCACCCGGAGCAGCCTTTCTTTATGTATCTGCCCCTAAACTCTCCCCATCTACCGGTCGTGCCCAGCGATGCGTTTCGCGGCAAGAGTGGCGCGGGTGACTACGGAGACTTTGTGGTGGAAACGGACGACTTCGCCGGCGCCGTGATGGCGGCCCTGGAACAGCACGGGCTGACCGAAAACACGCTGGTTCTCTTCACCTCGGACAATGGCGGTCTCTGGCACCGCTGGGAACCCCAGGAAGCAGACGACCTGGCTCACTACAAACCCACGCCACGCGGAAAGTATAACTGGGAGCACGGCCACCAAAGCAACGCGGACTGGCGCGGCACCAAGGCGGACATCTGGGAGGGCGGTCACCGCGTGCCTTTCATCATTCAATGGCCGGCCGCCGTGCGGGCGGGTTCGGTATCGGACCAGCCGGTGGAACTGACCGACGTCTTTGCCACCATTTCCGCGATCTTTGGCGATCCCAACCCCGCCGATGCGGCGCCAGACAGCTATTCCTTTCTCCGCGAACTGAAAAGCGAACCGCTGGGCGGTTCCGAAATCTCCCGGCCCTTCCTGGTACACCATTCCCTGCGCGGAATGTTTTCCATCCGCGAGGGCGACTGGAAGTTCGTGGAGGCCCGGGGATCGGGTGGCTTTTCCACACCGCGCTCGATCGACGCCAAACCAGGCGAAGCAGACGGACAGCTCTACCACATTTCCGAAGATCCCCAGGAAACCAGGAACCTCTACCTGGCCGAACCGCGGCGTGCCGCCGCCATGCGGGAAGATCTGGAGGCGGTCAAGACTGGCGAGGGGTTGAAGCAGTGAGGAGCTGCCCCTGAGTCCTAACATAGTTCCCTTCACAATGATTCAGACATCCTGAATATCCGGTCTTCAGAATGTGCTGGGGCCAAGGGAATAAAGCCTTTCCCCATGCTTTACCGAATCGCCGCTTGACGGGGTGAAACCCGCTTCCTAAGTTGCAGCCTCCGTTCCCCGGGGCCTCCCGGAACCGGCACGCCAGCGCGATGAACATCCACGAGTATCAAGCCAAGGAACTCTTCGAAAAATTCGGAGTCGCCACCCCAAAAGGAAAAGTAGCAGAGACCGCGGAAGAAGCCGCCACCATCGCCGCCGAACTGGGCGGAACCAACTTGGTGGTAAAGGCTCAGGTCCATGCCGGCGGACGCGGAAAAGGAACTTTCAAAAACGGTTTTAAAGGAGGCGTCCACCTCTGCGACTCCGCCGAACAGGTGGGCGATATTGCCGGAAAAATGCTGGGCGAAGTGCTGGTGACCCACCAGACGGGCGAAGAAGGCCGGCTGGTCCGCAAGGTTCTCATCGCGGAATCGGTCGAGATCGAAAAGGAATTTTACTTCGCCATCCTGATGGATCGCGCTACCGAGCGTCCCGTCATTGTGGCCAGCAGCGAAGGTGGCGTGGACATCGAAGAAGTGGCTGAAAACCGGCCCGAGAAGATTCTCCGCATCCCGATCCATCCCACCCTGGGGCTGCAAGGCTTCCAAGCGCGGAAGATCGCCAAGCTGACCGGCTTCGATACCGCGCAAATGAAGGACGCGGGCAAACTGTTCGCCGCCGCCTTCAAGCTTTTCATGGCCTGCGACTGTTCCATGGTGGAAATCAATCCCCTGGTGCTGACCAAGGATGGCCAGGTGCTGGCCCTGGACGCGAAGTTCAACTTCGACGACAACGCGCTGTTCCGTCACCCGGAGATCGCCGCCATGCGCGACACGGAGGAAGAAGACCCTCGCGAAGTAGCCGCTTCCAAGTTCGACCTGAACTACATCGGTCTGGACGGAAACATTGCCTGCATGGTGAACGGCGCGGGCCTGGCCATGGCCACCATGGACACCATCAAACACTACGGCGGCGACCCGGCGAACTTTCTGGACGTGGGCGGCGGCGCGAAAGAAGAGCAGGTGCGCGAAGCCTTCCGCATCCTCCTGGGCGACCCCAAGGTGGAAGCTATCCTGGTGAACATTTTCGGCGGCATCATGAAATGCGACGTGATTGCCGAAGGCATCATCAACGCGGCCAAGGGCATCGACCTGACGGTGCCGCTGGTGGTGCGCCTGGAAGGCACTAACGTGGATCAGGGCCGCAAACTCCTGGAGGAGTCCGGCATCGACCTCATCACCGCCAGCGATCTCGCGGACGCGGCGGACAAAGTCGTTAAAGCCGCCGCCGAGGCAACGGCCGCCTGATCACCGCCGTAATTCTTTTCGCCCCTTTTCTTATTCTTCTTACGACTTCAAGACATGTCCGTTCTCGTCAACAAAGACACGCGTTTGCTGGTGCAGGGTATCACCGGAAGCTCCGGCAGTTTTCACGCACAGCAGTGCATGGCCTACGGCACCAATGTGGTGGCGGGCGTCACGCCCGGCCGGGGCGGACAGAAATTTGAAGACACCGTGCCCGTGTTCGACACGGCGGCGGAAGCGGTCCAGGAAACTGGCGCGAACGCGACGATGATCTTCGTGCCCCCGGCTTTCGCCGCGGACTCCATCATGGAAGCCGTGGACGCGGGCATCGAACTGGTCATCGCCATCACGGAAGGCATTCCGGTCGCGGACATGATGAAAGTGAAAGCCTACATGGCGCACTCCGGCAGCACGCTCATCGGCCCGAACTGTCCCGGCATCATCACGCCCGGAGAGTGCAAGATCGGCATCATGCCCGGCTACATTCACAACCCCGGCGACATTGGGGTCATCTCCCGTTCCGGCACGCTCACTTACGAAGCGGTGTGGCAACTGACTTCCGCCGGTTACGGCCAGAGCACCTGTATCGGCATCGGTGGCGACCCGATCCACGGCATGACCCACCGCGAAGCGGCGGAACTTTTCACGAACGATCCCGGCACCCGCGCCTTCATCCTGATCGGCGAGATCGGCGGCAGCGAAGAAGAAGAAGCAGCCGCCTGGATCAAGGAAAACTGCGACAAACCCGTGGCCGCCTTCATCGCGGGCGCCACCGCGCCTCCCGGCCGCCGCATGGGCCACGCGGGCGCGATTGTGTCGGGTGGCAAGGGTACTGCTGAGGCTAAAATAGAAGCCCTGAAGGAAGCGGGCATCGCCGTGGCCGAGACTCCGGCCGAGATGGGCGCCACGCTGATTAAGGCATTGAAGTAACGCTTTTCACCTGACTACACTCGTACCATCCGTTCTACCCATTATGTCGAATCCCCCTGAATACGCCAAAGGCCTGGAAGGCGTCATTGCCAACGAATCCCGTCTCAGCGATGTGATGGGGCAGGAGGGGATTCTCCGGTATCTCGGGTATAACATCGACGACTTGGTCGAAAACTGCACCTTCGAGGAAGTCACCTATCTCCTCCACCGCGGAAAGCTTCCCAACCAGGCTCAACTTGACGAGTTCACCAAGTCCCTGCGGGCCCAGCGCGAGCTTCCTGAAGGCGTCGTGGATTTGCTGAAGCTGATGCCCAAAGACGCCACCCCGATGAACGTGCTGCGCACGGGCGTAAGCATGCTGGGTTGCTATGACAAGGCCAAGAAAAATCAGGACCGCGAACTGAATGAGAAGCGGGCCATCAGCATTTGCGCGAAAATTCCGGTCATGGTGGCGTATTTCCACCGCATCCGTCAGGGCCTGGACCTGCCCCCGGTGCGCGACGATCTTTCCGAAGCCGCTCACTTCCTCTACCTGATCAATGGTGAGGAACCCAGCGCGAGCGCGGCTAAAACGCTGGACGTGGCCTACATCCTTCACGCGGACCACGGCATGAACGCCTCCACGTTCTCCGCCCGTGTCACGATCGCCACGCTGAGCGATATGTATTCCGCCATCACCTCCGCCATCGGCACCCTGAAAGGCCCCCTGCACGGCGGCGCCAACGAAGGGGTCATCAAGATGCTGGAAGAGATCGGCAGCGAAGACAAGGTGGACGCCTACGTGGAAGACTGCCTGGCCAACAAGAAGAAGATCATGGGTATCGGCCACCGCGTATACAAGGTGCTCGACCCCCGCGCCCCGCACCTGCAACGGATGGCCATCAAGCTCACCGAACAACTCGGCGAACCCAAGTGGATCCGCATGTCCGAGCGCATCGCGGAAATGATGCGCGAAAGAAAAGGCCTGAACGCGAACGTCGATTTCTATTCCGCCACGGTTTACTACTCCCTCGGCATCCCGACGGACCTCTTCACCCCGATCTTCGCCATCTCCCGCGCCGCCGGCTGGACCGCCCAGGTCCTCGAGCAGCTCGAAGACAACCGCCTCTACCGCCCCCTCACCGCCTACACCGGCCCCACGGAAGACGTGCCCGTACCGCCGATGAGCGAGCGGTAAGTCAGTTTAGAATCGGAGGACAATCTCCTACCGAAACAGCTTTCATGCAGCCTCTGACAGGTCCGAGCCTGGGCCTTCCGAATTAGGTTCGCTCTGTTTCTTCGTCGCCTTCTATGACGATTCATCGGGAAGAGACCCGAGACGTCTTCCACGAAAACAGTCCAAGAGGGTTAACGCCTTCCGCAATTGCCTCTGGAAAAGTACCTGCGAGATCACTTCTCCACCGGGCTGAAAGCCCGGCAGCACAAAGCCAAGGGTTTCAACCCTTGGTATTCATTTGAGTTAGCAATTGCGGGCTGAAGGCCCGCGCGCGAACGTTCGCTATCCCCGGGATCGTTCGAGCCATGCCCCAGTCTCTTCATTGCGTCTATGGACATCTGATCTTTTCCACGAAAGACCGGTTTCCCACAATCACCGGCACCTACGAAAAGGAACTCTACGAATACTTGGGAGGTATCGTCCGAGGTCTCAATAGCCGCCTCGTTGAAATCAACGGCACCTCCAATCATGTGCATCTCCTCATTCGCGAATCGAAATCGGTCTCTGCTCAAGATTTCATGTCTCAATTGAAAGGAGATTCCTCACGATGGTTCAACACCACGCTTAAACCTCCCGGTCAACCCCGGTTCTCCTGGCAAAAGGATACGGTTGGTTCAGCGTCAGCCCGGCGGAAGTAGAGAACGCAGCGGCGTACATTCGAAATCAGAAGACGCATCACAAGAAAATTACCTTCGAAGACGAGTACCGGAAGTTCCTGAGAAAGTACCGTGTCGAATATGACGAACGGTATGTCTGGGACTAGACAAAACGGACGCGTTGGAAGAATGCAACGCTCGCGCGCGAGCCTTCGGCCCGCATATTCGGTTATCGACAATACACAGGGTTTCAACCCTGTGCTTTGTGCTGCCGGGTCTTCAACCCGGGTTCAATAGAGCTTCCCATTCTGAATCCGAGTACCTTACCAGACATATCGTCTGGTTCAGTTCGAGAAAGATAGACAATTCGGAGAATGGAACAATTTCGTTTCCTAACCCAAATTCTCGAATCTTCTCCCCTGAGTTAGAAAGAGTACCGATGAAAAAAAGGAAGAAGACTGTTTCAAAGGGATTTCCGCTTCTTTTCGCACTATTCCTTCTACCTGCCAGTCTCTCGGCCCAGGAAGAAAAGATCGTCTGCAAGGGCTCCGACACGCTCGGCGCGAAGATGGTGCCTCAGCTCATGGTGGGCTACCGGTCAGCCGGGCATCCGGTCATTTTTGAAATTGCCGCGGAAGGTTCCTCCACCGCTTTTTCTTCGCTCCTGGACGGTTCGGCCCAGATCGGAATGTCGAGCCGCAAGGTGAAACCAGAAGAAGCGAAGAGGTTCACCGAACAAGGATTGGAGTTGAAGGAGTACGTCGCGGCGTTTGATGTGATCGCCGTCATCGTGAACGCCACGAATCCCGTGGACGATCTCTCTTTGGAACAGGTGGAAGGCCTCTTCACCGGCGACCTTACCGATTGGAGCGAGGTGGGCGGAAGTCCCGGACCCATTTCCGTGTATACCCGCAACACCTCATCCGGGACCTACAAGTCTTTCCAGGAACTGGCCATGAGAAAGCGCCCTTATGGCGACAACACTCAGAAGATGGGAGGCTGCGATTTTCTGGCGGACGAAGTCGCCAAGAATCCCAGCGGTACTGGTTATGCGGGACTTGCCTACATCCACACCGAAGGCACCAAGCCCCTGTCCATCGAGGGGATACTCCCCAGCAACGAAACCTGCACGCAGTATCCCCTTACCCGGCGGCTCTATTACTACACGGTGGGCGAACCTCAGGGCGAAACCGCCAAGTTTCTCAAGTGGGCCATCGAAAGTGAAGAGGCCCGGGAGATCGTCGAAGGGGTTGGGTTTATTCCGGTGCCGGCCACGATCAAGATCGAAGAAAAAGTGACTCCAGAGTTTTCTCTGCCAGAGGAGCTTTCCGATGATCAATCGACCTAACCAGAGATGATTTCCGAAATCTATCTGGCCCGCGCCGCCGTACCTCACCTGGTGAGCTTCTACACAGCGGTGAATGTAATTGCCTCTAGAATTGCCGCGCTCGGGACGGCTCGGTAGGCATTGCCTTAGGTTGCGGGGCAGCCGTGCCTGGACATTGAAACCGTCACTCTAACACTTCATACACATCACCGGCTGATTCTATCTTAGTATCTTCGTAGGGGGCCGCGATTCTCCGGTAAAATTCGAGCTTGGCGCACTCAAGTGCTCCAATGACTTCATTGATATTGGCATAGCGGAGACCCCCTTTGGCGATCAGGTACCTGTCGGCAATTTTGGAAATCACGTAGTTGAGTTCCCCCGCGGTTTCCGGTTCGCCGCCTTCTTCGAGCCGTTGCCGGGCGTCTTTGTCTATGTAGGGCATGGCGTAGGAATTTAGTTTAAAGTGACT
This sequence comes from Verrucomicrobiia bacterium, assembly GCA_030427505.1. Classification (GTDB taxonomy): domain Bacteria; phylum Verrucomicrobiota; class Verrucomicrobiia; order Verrucomicrobiales; family DEV007; genus JAUICH01. Next base: position 75,868 of record JAUICH010000007.1, on the reverse strand, counting down.
CAGGCTGAATGGGCGCATTTAGAATACCCGCGATTGCCTACTTCAATGATTCGCGCCCCGGCGCAGGGCTTCATGAATGAATCTGGGACCGGGTCCGCTCAATCCCGGATCTCCACGCTGGCCACGGCCATGGCGGCGATGCCTTCCTTTCGTCCGATGAAACCCATCATTTCATTGGTGGTGGCCTTGATGCCAACTTGGGTCATGTCGATGCCCAGCGCGCCGGCGATCTTTTGTTTCATGCGTTCCACATGGGGCATGATCTTGGGACATTCGGCGACGACGGTGCTGTCCACGTTATGAATCCAGGCGGAGCGGCTTTCGGCCACTTCGCGGACCTTGTTCAGGATTTCGAGGCTGCTGATCCCTTCGATGCTGTCGTCGCTGGGCGGAAAGTAGAAACCGATGTCCGGGGCGCCCACCGCTCCGAGCACGGCATCGGCGATGGCGTGGCAGAGCACGTCCGCGTCCGAGTGACCTTCCAGACCCTGATTATGAGGGATATTGACGCCGCCCAAGATTAAGGGACGGCCGTCGATGAATCGATGCACGTCATATCCTATTCCGCTCCGCTGCATACCTGCCTCCTTACAAAGCTTCCCTCAGGGGGATTTTTCCGTTCGTGGCGATGATACCGAAACGGTCGGAGTCCGGCGAGGACTTTGTCAGGGTGGTTTCGCCGCCTGCGCGTTCCAGGATGAGCTGGCCCGCGGCCACGTCCCACAGACTAACCGATTCCTCCACGTAGGCATCGAGGCGACCGCAGGCGATGTAGGCCAGGGCCAGGGCGGCGCTGCCCATCATGCGTGTCTTGCGCACGGCGGGAGCGATACGGCGGTAGCGTTCCATTCCCGCATCGATGGAGTCCAGGCTTTTCGAAAAGCCGATCGTCACCATGGCGTCTTCCAGCTTTTCCCGTGGGCTGGCGGAAATGGGTTTGCCGTTCTTCGTGGCGGTTCCGCCAGCTTCGGCGGTAAACAGTTCGTCCATCATGGGATCGTAAATGACCCCGGCGATCAACTCCTTCCCATCCCGCAGGGCGATGGAGGCGCAAAAGTGAGGGATGCCGTAGAAGTAGTTCACCGTGCCGTCGATGGGATCGACGATCCACTGAAGGGAGCTGTCCTGGTTACCGGCGAGGCCTTCTTCTCCATATAAGGCGTGCTCCGGATAGGCATCGAGCAGGATCTTGGTAATGAGATCCTGGCACCGCACGTCCAGTTCCAACTTGATGTCGAACTGGTGCATTTCGTTGACGTTCAGATCGGACTCAAAGTGTTCCCGCATCAGGGCTCCCGCTTCGCGGGCAGCTTTGGCGGCGATATCGAGATAGGCGCTCATGGAGAGAAAAGAAAGTCGTGACGGGTTGCGGTTTGGGACAAGAGGGCAAAGGCCGTTCAGGCGCGCGCACCCTGTACCAATGAGGCCACGATTTCGACCAGTTTCTCCCCAATCGCCGCCTTGGTCGCGGGTCCGATAGGTTGGGGATCTCCCGAGGCAAAGTAAACCGTGACCTCGTTGCGGTCGGAATCGAAGCCCATTCCCTCCTGGCTGACGTCATTGGCCACAATCAGGTCGCACTTCTTCCGGGCCAGTTTCGAGCGGGCGTTTTCCGCGACGTTCTGGGTCTCCGCCGCGAACCCCACCAGGAGTCCCTGGTACCCCATGACATCGCGGGCGCTGCCCAGGATATCCTCGGTCTCTTCCAGTTCCAGGGTTAGCCGGTTCGAACCGGGCGTTTTCTTGATCTTCTGGTCCGCGACTCGAACGGGCCGGTAGTCCGCCACGGCCGCGCAGAAAATCGCCGCTTCTACGCCGCTGATCCGTCCGGCCACGGCGTCATACATCTGGCGGGTGCTCTCTACCGGTACGAACTCCACGCCTTCCGGTGGACGCAGGTTCGTGGGACCGGAAATGAGCACGACTTCCATACCATGCTTCACCGCCGCTTCGGCGATGGCGTAGCCCATTTTTCCGGAGGAACGATTCGTGATGAAACGCACCGGATCGATCGCTTCACGAGTAGGGCCGGCGGTGATGAGAAGCTTCACGGGCTGTCCGAGTCGGTCGTTTCTCTTGCCTTGCTTACGCCAACTCTCCCTTGGAGCCTTCAGCGAGAATCTCCTGCGCGCGGGTCACGATGCCTTCCACCGGCCAGAGCCGGCCGACGCCTTCGTAGCCGCAGGCCAGCATGCCTTCCTCAGGCCCGATGAAGTGGGCGCCGCGCTTCTTCAGGGTTTCCACATGCCCCTGGGTCGCGGGGTGGAGCCACATCTTTCCGTTCATGGCGGGAGCGATCAACATCGGCGCCAGGGTCGCCAAGGCGATGGCCCCCAGGGCATCGTCCGCCAGCCCCAGGGCCAGCTTCGCCACCACGTTCGCCGTGGCGGGCGCCACCAGGAACAGGTCCGCGTCGTCCGCGAGCTGGATGTGGCCGGGGTGCCAGCTTTCTTTTTCGTCGTAAAGGCTGGTGGTCACAGGGTTTCGCGTCAGCACCTGGAGGGTCAGGGGGGTAATGAACTCCTGGGCGTCCCGGGTCATCACCACATGTACGTCATGCCCCAATTTCCGGAGCTGGCTGGCAATGTCCGCCGCCTTGTAGGCCGCGATGGAGCCGGTCACGGCCAGCACCACGTTTTTCCCCTGTGGGCCGCTGTCGCTCATGGTTTGAATGGGTGTTTCTTGAGCACCGGCAGGCCACTCTCTGGGGGCAGGACCAGGCGGTGGGACCGCTGGCGCTCCGCTTTCAAGATGTGGAGAAACGCTTCCAAGTCCTCTTCCCGGGTTCGGCTGACAATGGTGTAGCCGTACTCCGGCCAATGCGCCATCTCTTCCGTGGCGTTTCCGAGGCGAAGGGCTTTCTGTTCTTCCGTTTCCGTGCCGCGGCCGGAGAGCCGGGCTTTCAGTTCGTCCATGCTCGGGGGCAGGACGAACACGTCCACCAGAGATTCGCGAATAGCCGGGTCCTGACAGGCCCGGACCTGAGCCGCGCCCTGGACATCGATGTCCATCAGGACATCCGTCCCGGCTTCCAGGTGACCCAGGACCTCGGACTTCAGGGTGCCGTAGTAGTTGCCGTGAACTTCCGCGTATTCCAGGAAGGCCTCCGATTTGACACGGGATTCAAACTCCTCGCGGGTGAAGAAAAAGTAGTCTTTCCCGTTCTCTTCCGTCCCCCGTGGCGCGCGGGTGGTGGCGGAGATGGCGTAAACGGCCTCTCCCTGTTCGCTGACGGCGCGGCAAATCGTGGTTTTTCCGCTGCCCGAGGGCCCGGAAACCACGCAAAGCACGCCTCGAGGCTGTGTCCGGTCCCCCATTTTGAAAAGCTTCTACTTGGCTTGCCGATTCACTGGATATTCTGAACCTGCTCCCGCACCTTTTCCAGTTCGGTCTTGGCGTTTACCACCCGCTGGGCGATGCCCGAATCATTGGCCTTCGAACCGATGGTGTTGAACTCCCGGTTCAGCTCCTGGCAGAGGAAATCCAGGGGCCGGCCCACCGCCTCACCCTGCCTCAGGTAGGCGTGAAATTGTTTCAGGTGACTGTCGATGCGGGTCAGTTCCTCTGAAACATCGGAACGGTCCGCGAAAATGCCGATCTCCTTCAGGACCCGGTCGTCATCCAAGTTGATGTCCAGACCGGAATCCTGAAGCCGCTTGAACAGGTTTTTCCGGTAGTTCACAGCTACCTGAGGCGCCAGTTCGCGAATGGCGTCCGCCTCGGCGGCCAGAGTCGCGAGACGGCCTTCCATGTCGGTGCGAAGGTGACTGCCTTCCGTTTCCTGCATGGCGATCCAGGCTTGAAGCGCCGTGTCCAACAGCTCGCTTAAGGGTTGGAGAAGCGAATCGGGCTCCGAGGGCGCATCCTCCACCGTGAAAATCCCCGGCGCACGGAGCAGATCCGCGGCGTTCAGATTCAACGGCTCCCCGGTTTCCGCGGCGATTCGCTTCAGCGCGGCGAGGTATTCCCGAGCCAGCCCTTCATCCACGCGTAGCCGCCCTTCGGCGCGGCCCAACGGCTCGAATTTGACGGAAGCGGTCACCCGGCCACGGGACACCTGGGCCGCCACCTGCTTGCGCAGGGCGGTTTCGATTTCCGTCAGGCGGTTGGGCAGGTGAAGGACGATGTCCGCCTGGCGGCGGTTGACCGACGTAAGCTCGATGGTGACGTTTTCCTCGCCAATCACGCCCTCGGCCCGTCCGTATCCCGTCATGCTTCTCATTTCAGGGCTCCATTAAGGCCTAACCTGGGGGAAGCACAACTGCTTTCAGCTCAGGTTATAGGCGTCCACGTCAATGCTCACGATGACGTCTTCGGGAAAGGAGAGGTCTTTCAACACGGTCGAGAGATGCTTCGCGATTCGCCTCGGGTGCGCGCAGCGGAGCATCATCTGGTAGCGGAACTGGCCATGGGCTTTTTCCAAAGGTGACGGCAGCGGATCGTTTAAGACAATGCCTTTGGGAAGCTTCTCCTTGATCCGGCGGTGCAGGGTCTCGGCGGAGAATTCCGCGCGCCTCTGGTGCGCGGACCGGACCGTCACCAGGGTCACATGGCGGAAGGGCGGATACTCAAACTGCCGCCGCAGGTCCAGTTCCTGGGCGGCGTAGCCCGTGAAGTCGTGGTGGCGGGCAAACTGGATGGAGGGATGATGCGGGGTAAAGGTCTGAATAATCACCTCGCCCTTCACATCTCCCCGGCCCGCCCGGCCGGCCACCTGAGTCAGCAACTGAAAGGTCCGTTCGCCGGCCCGGAAATCCGGGGTGTGCAGCCCGATGTCCGCGTTCAGGATGCCGACCAGGGTCACATTGGGAAAGTGGAGACCTTTCGCGATCATCTGGGTGCCAAGCAGGAGATCGATCTTCTTGGCCTTGAAGGCGTTGAGCGTGTCGCGAAGCTGATTTTTCCGCCGCATGGTGTCGGTATCCACCCGGGCAATGCGGGCCTGGGGGAAGGCCTGTTTCAGCAATCCCTCCACCTTTTCCGTGCCGTAGCCCGCGTAGAGCACCCCCTGGTCTCCGCACTTTGGGCAGCGCCGGGGTGGCATTTTGCGAAATCCGCAGACATGGCAGATCAAGCGCTCGTCCTCCCGGTGGTAGGTCAGCGTCACGCTGCAATGCTGGCAGTCGGCCACGTAGCCGCATTCCGGGCAGAGAAAAGAACGGGCAAAGCCGCGCCGGTTGAGAAACAGGATCGCCTGCTCCCCCTCGTCCAGGCGCCGCTGAATTTCCATGCCGAGCTTCCGGGACAGAATGGCCAGTTGCGCCTTGCCCTTGATGTGGCGGGTCTCCGTGGTCATGTCGACCACCCGGATCAGCGGCAGGGCCTTGTCATCCACGCGGTCCGGCAGGTCCAGCTGTAGGTATTTCCCGGTACATGCGTTGTGAAAGGACTCCAGAGAGGGCGTCGCGCTGCCCAGCACCACCGGACACTTTTCCAGGTGGGCCCGGACCACGGCCAGGTCCCGCGCCTGATAACGCGGTGGGTTTTCCTGCTTGTAGGAGTTTTCGTGTTCCTCATCCACGATGATGAGCCCCAGGTCGTCCAACGGCGCGAAGATGGCGCTGCGCGCCCCGATCACGATACGGGCTTCCCGGCGCAGGACTTTTTGCCACTCGTCATGCCGTTCGCCCTCCGACAGGTGGCTGTGGAGAATGGCCACCTGGTCCTGCATGGCGGCAAAGCGGCGCTTGAAACGTTCGGCCGTCTGCGGTGTCAGGGAGATTTCCGGCACCAGCACGATGGCGCCTTTTCCCAGGTTCAGCGTTTCCTGGATGGCTTGCAGATAGACTTCCGTCTTACCGCTGCCGGTGACGCCATACAGAAGAATGGGCTTTGCGTTTTCGGGGTCGCGGATGGCGGCGTGAATCGCGTCGAACGCTTCCCGCTGCGCTTCATTCAAGGGCAGCGCTTCGCTCTCCACAAAAGTCTCGTTCGCAAAGGGATCCCGGTGGACCCGGGCATTGCCCACGCTCACGAATCCCGCGCCCTCCAGCGCGGTCACGGATGTCCGGCCGACGCCCGTGGAATCGATGAGATGGGTCAGGAGTAGCGGCTCGTCCGTCTGGCCGTTCCGGTCTAGGAGGTAACGCAAGGCTTGAGCCTGGCGGGGAGCCCGTTTCTCGATCTTCTCCAACTCCTCAGCGGCGGGTTCTTTCAGCAGAGTGACCGCCAACTGCTTTTTCTCCGCGTTCTCACCCCCCTTTCGTACCGCCTGGGGAAGCATGGCGCGAAGCACGGCTTCCCGGGAAGTCAGGTAGTATTCGGAAACCCAGCTCGCCAGTTCCAACAGGCGGGGGGTGACGGCGGGTTCCTGGCCGATGACATCGGCGATGGGCTTCAGCTTGAACTTGGCGCCTTCTTCCAGGAGAGGATGCAAGTCCACCACGGTGCCGGTGGCGGTCCGGTTCCGGAGCGGCACCCGGACCCGGCTACCAGGCACGACACGACCGGTCAGCTCTGGAGGAACTGAGTAGTCAAATTGCAGATCGCTGGCTCCGTCCAAAAGGACCAGCGCGGCCGTCGTCTCCATCCCATGAACCTAGTCAGTCCGCGCCGGAATGCGAGCAATCCGCCCCGTTGTTTCAGAATGCATTTCCTCCCAAAACGAAAAAGGCCTCCCGGGGTCACCGGGAGGCCTTCTGTCCAAGGGAATGGATAAGGTTTTGTCCTGTATTAGCAGGTGAGATTAGAAGGAGACGGCAAGACTCGCACCGCCGAACAGTTCGTCGTCCTGGAAGTCTTCAACCGCGTCCAGGGAGATCGTTCCGGCGATGTAAGGAGTGAACACCACTCCGTCCGTCAGTTCGATCGGCAGGCTTGCCATGAGCAGGATGTTGTTGAAGTCGCTGCCGTTGCTGTTGTAGTCGATCTGGTAGGAGATACCAGCCGCGAGGTCGAGGCTGATACGATCCGTGATCGGGAAGCTGTGGCCAGCGGTCAGTTCGAAGAACCAGCCTTCGATTTCGAAGTCGTAAGCGGCGGACAGACCCAGGTCGATCGGACCCAGAGAGGTGCCCACGCCAGTCGCGAGTTCGTAGGTGTGACCGTCGCCAAGCTCTGGGAAGAGGTAAGCGGTAAAGCCCAACCACACGTCCAAGGCGCCGTAGCTCTGGCTGACGGTCGCGTAGAGGTCCAGCTCGTCGTCCAGGATCTGATCACCATCCGAAGGATTGATGTACCAGACGCCCAAAGCGAGCGGCGTGTTCGGGATTTCGTAGTCAAGTCCGACCCAGACGCCGTTATCCCCGTAGTCGACGCCACGGAAGATGTAGGTGGAGTCGTAACCCGCGCTCAGCGTGAAGCCCAAGTCTGCTTCTTCGACCGCGGCCGGTTCGGGTGTGACGACGACTTCTTTAGCTCCGGCGTTTGCAACGTTGGTAGCGAGCGCAAACACCCCGACGATTCCTGAGATGAGGTAGGTAGGTTTCATTGAATAACGGTTTCCCTTGGATGTTGAGGATTTGGTATATCTAATAATTCTAGACCATTGTCAATCCAATATTGGGCACTTCAGCGCAGTTTCCTATCAATAGCGAGAAAAAAATGTGACCATTTCTCCTTATTTCCGCTCTTGGCATGGAATCTCTTTGACCACCTGAATTGACGTCAGCATTCTTTCAGATGGGAAGCTAAGACGCAGGCCCTCATTTTCCCTTACATCCGCGACCTCATTATCTTGTTTCCGAAGGGCGTTCGGGAGCCTTCGCGGCAGGGTGTGTTTGTCAGGATCCGATGCAGTAAAGCATGGAGAAAGAACGGGCGTAAAGCTTGTCGCCAATCGGCGCCAGAGAGGCGCGGAACTGCTCCTGACTATCCGCCCCCAGAGAATTGCGTGACACGATGTCCAGGGTCTTGCCCGGGCGGATCACGTATGTCTCCCCTCCAGCGACAGTCTGGAGATAGACCAAGCCATTGGCCACTAGAGGAGAACCCGCGAATTCGCCCTCCAGACGTTCGGTCCACAACGTTTCTCCCGTATGCGCGTCATAGCAGGTGGCGATGCCTGACATGCTCACCACAAGCAGGTAGTCTCCCACCACCGCGGGCGCGGGAAGATCGCGGCCGCCCCGGCGCTCCGCGTGCCACTTCCGGTGCGTGGCGGTCACGTCGCCAGAGCCTCCCGGCTTTACGGTGTAGAGATCGCCCGGTTTTCCATTCACCACGTAGAGCAATCCGTTCGCGTAGTCCGGCACCGGCGAACCGCGTCCGTTGAACGCCTCACAAAACCACAAGTCTTTACCGGTCTCGGGATCGTAGGCATTCACGCCGAACTCGCCGTTCAGGATCAGTTCCGGCCGGCCCTCCGCCTCGATGAGGATGGGGGTGGACCATCCACCCTTTGGCATGTCCGCCCGGGGAGTTTTCCAGCGCTCTTCACCGGTCTTCAAATCCAGCGCCACCAGCGAGGACTGGCCTTCGGCGTCGCAGTTCTGGATGACCAGATTCCCCAGGATGATGGGTGAGGCCGCGATGCCCCAGGAACCGGGAAAGGTTCCAAGTTCCTTCGACCACTGCTTTTCGCCTTCCAGGTTGTAGCAATGAAGCCCACCGGGCCCGAAGAACGCGACGACGTACTCGCCATTGGTCGCGCAGGTGGGCGTGGCCCAGCTGTTCATCTTGTGCGGGGTCTCCGGGGAGCCGCAGGGCAGGGTGTCTTCCCAAATCAGCTCGCCATTGTTCCGGTCCAGACAAAAGAGGTAGCGCTCTTTGCCATCTTCAGAGGCGCTGGTGACAAACAGCCGGTCGCCCCAGTTCACGGGAGCGGATTGTCCCGCGCCTTTCAATTCCACCTTCCACACGACGTTTTCCGGTCCCCACTCGACCATCAGGTCCGTCACCTCGGAGTGACCGGTGCCCGCCGGTCCGCGAAAGCGCGGCCAGTTCTCTTCGCCCAACGCGGGACGGAGCGGAGCTAAAACAACGGCAATGCAGGCAGCAAGGAGGGAACCGGACAGGATGGTAGGTAGCGTTTTCACGAGTGTGGGCGGGTTCGGGGTTTCAAGCTTAGACCACTCTAGCCTGCCGCTGTTGGAAAAACTGGCTTCATCCTGCCGCTAGAGCAGGAGACTTCCAAAAGCGAATGGTTCAGGCGAGTATCAGCGAAATACCGAAAACGCCACAGGGAATCCAGCCTGAAAGACTGACAGTCGCAACTTGATCGCGGACCGCCCCGAAACTGGGCGGAATCTGACGGTGGAAGGGAGCTGAGTTTCCGGAAGATCTACAGCAGATCTTCGGACACCACCGAGTGTTGCTCACGGCAGGAAAGACTCTTCGCCTGAGCCACGACGAACTCCTGATCGGACTCGAAGCGATAGCTGTGGCAATTGGGGCAGATATTGACCTTGGCCGCCACAATGGAGTCACAACCCACACAGACCTTGTACTGCGCCGGATTGCGAACGATCCGCTTGGCTCTCTTAGCGCGCTCCAGCAACGAAGGGTCTTCTTTAGTCATGAGGCTGTAAAAATACCAAAACTGATATTTTTTCGCAAGATCGAATCGAGTTTTTTAGAGTTTTTCCGTTCTTCCCTTACTAAGCCGTGAAACGGCCTTAAAATCAACCGCTCCGCCCCGTGGATTCCGTCGTTTCCGGGACTTATGGACGAGCATTCCCGCAGGACTGACCGGACGGGAGGCTGGTACGCCGGGAAGGACTACATTCCGGGTATTGCCCGAATGAGGAGCCGTCCCACCAGCCAGCGGGGTGGGACAGGACAGGCTAGAACCCTGGAGAATCCAGGCGGACTTCCTTTCCTTACTTGGCGGCGGCCACGGCGTTGACCCGCAGGCTCATCTCCGACTTGAGCCGGGCGGCCGCGTTGCGGTGCACCATTTTACGGCGGGCCGCACGATCGATCGCGGAAGCGAACTCGCCGAATATTTCCTGAGCCCCTTTGGCATCGCCTTCGTCGATGGCTTTCTGCAAACGGCGGCGCTCCGTCTTCACGCGGGTACGCCAAGTCTTGTTATGCAGAGCCCGGGCATTGTTTTGCCGGACGCGTTTGAGGGCGGATTTCGTATTAGCCATTCAGAAAAAGCGGTTCCAGATTAAAGGAGCCGGGAAACTACCGTTGACCGCCCGGATGTCAAGCGACACCCGGGAATAGTTTTATAAATTCTGACCCGCGGACTGCGGCGGGGCCGGAGGCGTCCATGCCGTATAGCTCACCCGGTCGGCTGGCGCGATCGTATTCCGCCGGACATTCTGAGACGGCGCCGTGTTGATCACGAGCGGTGGTCTCCCCGCCGCGGAAGGTTGCGGTTCGCGAGACTCAGCCGCCGCCAAATTGGGAGGGATCAGCCCTGGGTCCGGCGCGGCCACTGGCGCGGCGGGTTGAGTCGCTCTCTGGAACGGGCGAGGCAGCGGATTCATCGTCACATCCACCCGTGCTCCCTCTCCCACAATGCGGCAAAGCTGGACCACGTCCTTCGACCGCATCCGGATACATCCATAACTGACCGGTACTCCAATGTTCCGCTCTTCGGGCGTTCCATGAATGTAGATGCAACGGCCAAAAGCGTTTCGATTGCCGTCCTCCAGGCCCCGCAACCACAGGATTCGGGTAACGATCGGGTCCCGCCCCGGAGCATCCACGGCCACCACTTCTCCCGTGGGCCGGCGGCTCTTAAAAACGGTTCCCGGACGGGCTCCTTCTCCAATCTTCGCCGCCACTTCCATCCGCCCAAGCGGCGTCCGGTTGCTTCCCGGCTGGTCTCCCACGCCAAATTTCGAAGTGGAGACCTTGTATTCCTTGATCTTTACCCCCTCGCGGAACACGGCCATCTTCTGCTCTGGCACGGAGATCATCATGACGTGATTCCGATCCTTGCCTGCCGTTCCGGCACAGCTGACGCCTAACACCGGCAGCATCGCTAACAATGCCACCCGCAACGCTCTCAGCGTTCTTCTTTCTAGTTCTCCCATCCTGCTCATTTATTCTACCTGCGTTACCCGGCGGGCCAGCCGGGCCTGTTTTCGTCATTCCCCGCTCTCTCCTCCTGAAAGAAGCGCGGAGTTTACACCACTTTGAAAATCCGGAAAGGCACGCACTTCCGCCACCCGGGACGGACCACGGAGCAGCCTGCTGGCCAAAGTCGTTTTTACTTTTTTCAACGGAAGAATTCGGCTTTGCTTAAAGCCTCTTTCCCTGTAGAAGGTCGCTTGATCGGCGGCGCGACGTGGGCCAAAGTTCTCCATCCCGCGAGGCATTCCCAAGGGCCGGGCCGCAAGCTGACCGCCATGGGGGATCGCCCGCTGAAGAGGACCAAAAAAACCACGAATCGCCGCGAGGGCGGAAAGTACATGGCCTGACGTCACGCCGGAATAATTCATGGAAGCACCCTGGGACCAAACGCTACGAAATCCGCTAGATAGCAAAGGACGTACCGGAGCGAGTGCATTAAACCACAAATTTTAGAAAAACAAAATTTTTAGATAAGTTGTATTGTTTCTAATATCAATTCGCTGCCTCCGCGTTTCCGTCGCCCCATCAACACGTCATCTTCCATGAAATCATTCGGATCTTCCGCGATTGCACTTTTCAGTCCGGCTCTGAAGGGGATCTGCCTGATCGGCCTCTTCCTCCTCGCCGGTTCCGCTCTCAAGGCCCAGGACCTTCCCGAGGACTTGCTGGAGGACGAGCACGTCCGTGAGGAATTCGGGGTGAACAGCTTCACCACCCCCTCCATCAAGAAAATTTTCGAAGACCTGGATAACCTCGGAGACCTGCCTTACGACAAACTGAAGCGTCCCATTCCAGAAGATACCCCTTCCGACCGGACCCTGCTGGCCCTGCGCCTGGGCGGCCTGATCGCGGACGGTTTCCTGATCGTGCAGTCGGAGAAATTCCTGGATCTGGAGGAAGTGGGCCGCGCGCTGCTGAAACACGCCAAGGTGTTGGGCGCCGGAACCCGCCTCTCTGGCCATACCAAGAGCCTGCTGGAACACAGCGCCCTGGGTGAATGGACGCAACTGAAGAGCGAGCTGGCCAAGACTCAACGCGACGTGGAGGCCGAAATGGTGCTCCTGCGCGACGTGGATGCGGCTCACCTGATCAGCCTGGGCGGCTGGCTGCGCGCTTTTGAGATCGGTTGTGTCACCGCCAAGGATCCCTTCGACCCCAAGAAAGCCTCCGTCCTCGGCCGAGCCGATGTCTGTGCCTATTTCCTCCAGGAAATGACCACCCTGGAACCGCAAATCCAGGAATTGCCCCACATCCAACAGTTGACCTCCGACTTGGAACAGCTCCTCCTCATGCTGGATGTTCCGGAGAGTAAGGCCTTCACCAAGGAAGAACTCGACCTCATGTACCAGAAGATCGAGCAAATGGTTGTCGTGGCTTTTGATGAAAAGCGGCCCGCCGTGGCGAAAAACCCCTGATTGGGGGGGCTGAGCCTTTTCACTCAATCGCCGCTGGTCTCTCGACAAAGAGGCGTTTCTCCCGGCGGCGAACCCAGTGGTTCCCTGGAAGATTCACCTTGGCCACCCTCGCGCCCTGCGCGATCAGGGACCGGACGGTTTCCACTTCCTGAAAGCCGATTCCCGGCAGGCCTCGCGCCAGAAGCCATTCCCGTAGAACGCGGCGCTGCAGGGCCACGGGTTGCTTCCTGAGAAAGGGCACGGAAAGCTCCTCCTGTTCGCTTGGCTGGCATTCCGCCAGCCGTTCCTCGATGAGAGCCTGTATCAGCGCTTCTTCTTCTCGCGCCAATTCTCCAGTGCGCAACAAGAGAGGCCGCACGTCTCGGCCAAAAGCCTCCTGAAGCAACGGAATGACTTGAAGCCTTACCCGGTTTCGCACATAATCGACAGACTGGTTGGTATGATCTACCCGAAATGTGTGGCGATGTCGCCCTAGGTAAGCCTCTACCTCCTCCCGCCACACCGCTAGCAGGGGCCGGATGATTTCGAGGCGTCGGCCGTCCACCGTCCGGTGAGAAACCTCTGACATACCGGCCAGTCCAGCGGCTCCAGCGCCCCGGCAGAAGTTCATGAGGATGGTCTCCGCCTGGTCGTCCGCGTGGTGCCCCAGGAAGAGACGCCCACACCGCTCCCGCTTCACCACCCGGGCAAAGAAGGCGTAACGAGCCTCCCGGGCTGCCGTCTCGATGGATTGACGGCTCGCCTGGGCCCGCTTTGCCACGTCTTCGGATTCCACCACGGCCTCGTATCCGAGCCGTTTGGCCAGGCGCTTCACAAACGCCGCGTCCTGGGTGGACTCTCGCCCCCGCAGCCGGTGGTTCAGGTGGCAGATCACCAGCTTCCGGAATCCGGCCTCGTGCAACAAATGCAGCAAGGCTACGGAATCCGGCCCCCCGGACACGCCCACGAGGTATCTACGGCGAACCGGGTAGGCCGCCCGCAAACGCGCAAGAAACGGCGCGTCCAGCTTGGCGTTCATGATTCCGCTTAGGGGAAAGCTGCGCCGCCAACCCGGCGCTGGCTGCGTCAGCCAATCTTATCGCTGCCGAAGTAGGGCCGCAACGCTTCTGGAATGGCGATGGAACCGTCCGCTTGTTGGTAGGTTTCCAACAGCGCCACATACAGGCGCGGCAACGCGGTACCGGAGCCGTTCAGGGTGTGGCAGAAACGGTTTTTCCCGTCCTCGTCTTTGAAGCGCAGCTTCATGCGGCGAGCCTGATAGTCCGCGAAATTACTACAGCTGGACACTTCCAGGTAGGCTCCATGACCCGGCGCCCAGACCTCGATATCGTAGGTCTTGGCCGAGCTGAAACCCAGGTCACCCGTGCAGAGTTCGATGGTCCGGTAGTGAAGCCCCAGCAATTGGAGGACTTTCTCCGCTTCGGCGGTGAGCTTTTCCAACTGCGCGAAAGACTCATCCGGGTGGACAATGTTGACCAGTTCCACCTTGTCGAACTGGTGCATGCGGATCATGCCCCGGGTTTCCCGTCCGGCGGAGCCCGCCTCGCGGCGGAAGCAGGGCGTGTAGGCCGTCACTTTCAAGGGAAGGTCTTCGGCAGCCAGGATGGATTCGCGGAAGAGGTTCGTCACCGGCACCTCCGCCGTCGGGGCCAGGAAAAGGGTGTTCCCCTCCGTGCCGTACATGTCGTCTTCGAATTTCGGAAGCTGACCCGTACCGGTCATGCAGTCCCGGTTTACCAGGAAGGGCGGGCTCACTTCTTCGTAGCCATGTTCCCCGGTGTGGAGATCCAGCAGGAACTGGATGAGGGCCCGCTCCAGCTTGGCGCCCGCTCCGCGAAACACCACGAAACCGCTCGAACTGATTTTCGTGGCGTTTTCGAAATCCAGCAGACCCAGCTTTTCGCTCAAAGTCACGTGATCCCGGGTTTCGAAATCGAAAGACGGCTTTTCGCCCCACTCCCGGACCACGGGGTTCGCGGTTTCATCCAAACCCACGGGGCAGGCTTCGTGCGGAGCATTGGGGATCTGGAGCAAGAGTTCCTCCTGGCGCGCGTCAGCCGCGTCGGCCTTTTCGCCGATGGCCTTGATCTGTTCGCCGATGCCCCGCACCTCCGTCTCGATCTCGGTGGTGTCCTGGCCCTCTTTTTTCAGGCGGCCGATTTCCTTGGATATGCGGTTCCGCTCGCCCTGGAGACGCTGGCGTTCCGTTTCGGAGGAGCGCCGGATCTCATCACATTCCAGAACTTCATCTACCAGCTTCCACGCGTCACCACCCCGCGTTTTCACGCGGTCTTTGACCGTTTCCGTCTGCTCCCGAATGAGGCGGATATCCAACATGCGGCCAATAGTAATTCAGAGACCCCGTTTGGAAAGGGACAATTCCGCGACGGGACGCCCTGAAAAGCCTCTACAGCCACAGCCCGGCCAGGGGTGTCAGAAGACACACATCCGCCAGCACGCGCCGGGCATCGGTGGGCAGATCGCCGCCCGCGCTTTCCAGCAACCAGAGCAGCCCCGCCGCCCCCAGAAGGCTGTGGGTTACCGCACTTTGATGGACCAGGCAAAGCCCGGCGCAGGCGAAGGTCAGACCGGCGGGCAAAATCCAGGGCCGCCGGGCGAGCGCGGGCCAGCACACCGCGGCGGCGGAACGGTCGTTCACCCGGTCGCTCGCCGCGTCCCAGCAACTGATGAGCAGGCAGTTCGTGGCGCACAGCAATCCGAAGGCGGCCAGGTTCACCGTGGTCCATCCGTCCACCGCCGGCAGGCCGGCCGCCACGCCCAACGCGAACACCAGGCCACAGCCGGCTTCCTTGCCACCCAGCTGAATGCCCCCGGGCAGCCAACCTTTCACGAACAGGAACCCGTATAGCGCTACGAAAACCAGCACCACCCCTACCCTGGGCCACAGAACCGGGGGAAGCGGTGCGAACAGAGCGACGCCCCCACCCGCAAGACACACCGCGCAGAGCAGGGCTGCCATCGGGAAAGCGTGCGCGCGGTAAAACTGGTGACGGGTGGTGGCCCGGGTAAGGTCCCGCAAGCGGCGTCCATCCAGCAGCCGGTCCGCCAGGTAAATCGCCCACACCGCCAGGAAAAGGCCCGCAAATACCGGCCAGGAAGGACTCGCCACGGCTCCCCCCGGAGAACCAAAAGCCCACAGCCAGACGGCCGCCACGATGGGGGCATCCAGGCTAAACAGGTGCGGCCAGATCCACCACGGGCGGCTGCCTGCCGATTCCTTGCCGCTTTGTTCGGTTCCGGCTGCCTCTATCGGCAGGTCCGGCAGGTTCCGGGGGGTGGTTGCTTTTCGCAGTGTGCTCGTGCCCGGCTCCATCTCGAAACGGTCTTTACCAGTGCGTCGTTACGGGTCCCTGACAAAGGGAGGAATGGGGCACCCTATACTGTCTGCGATGGCCCTCAACAACTCAGCTTCCTCATTGGTAAGCAGTTCGTCCGCCATGGCGGTCTTTCCGCAGGCGAAAAGCAGGCGCTTTTTGAGGAGCGGCGTCGCTTGATCGTACTTGCTGAGGGCTTCGTCGATGTTCTTCAGGCCGCAGGCTTCGGGAGGCTGTTCCGTCAGGGTCACGCCGGTGGAATCCTCCACCAAGGTGGCTCCCACCCGGAAGGCCTGGGCGGCGGCTTCCGGCTCGCGAGATCCCACTTGCGCCAGAGTGGTCAGCAGCACGGACGTTTCCGTGGTCAGCGACTTCAGGTTCCGGAAGCGGATGCCCGGCGCCGGCAGCCGCTTAAAATAAATATCCAGGTGCCGGCGGACCACCCGCTGGAGGGTAAACTCGAAAAGATCGATCTGCCGGTCGCTGGCCATCAAGCGCTCCATGACCTGCCGGAACTCCTCATATTCCTCCGGGGACAAGCGGCGCAGAGCGGGGATCGCCATGTCCACCAGGTAGAGCTTGTGCGCGGAGTGCAAACCCTGAAGCAGACCCGAAAGGCTTAGGGTTTTCTCATACACGCCGGGCGCGCGAACAGACTTCAAGTATTCCTGCTCGCCCTGGCGGAGCTGTTCGTCCTGCGCCATGAGAAGCGCCAGGACCACGGCTTGAGCGCCGTTTGCTTCATGAGCCGCCGTCAGTACTTCCTCCGGCAAGACACCCCGAAGTTTCTGGCCCAGGGCCAATTGCTCTCCGCTGGTGGACCCGATGGAACTCACCATGGCCTCGGGCGCGAATCCCTTCATCGCATGCCGGACATGACCCTCCTGAGCGAGGTTCTGTTTGGCCTGAGCTTCGTAATCCACCTGAGCTTCGTAATCCACCTGAGCCCTGGCGTCCGGAATACCACGAATCTCTGGAAATTGACCGTCCCAAGAAGGATCCAGACGCTGAATGCGTTCGGGGAGAGGCGGGTGCGTGGCAAAGAGGCTGGCTGACTGGCCCTCGGCATAGCGGAAGTTTCCGAAGAAAAGGTGGCTGGCTTCCTCCGCCATTGGGGTACGGAGCCGGGACCCGGCACTGAGACCGCCGATCTTCTTCAGCGCGCCGGAAATGCCAGAAGGGTTCCGGGTGTACTGCACGGCGGAGGCATCCGCCAGAAACTCCCTCTGGCGCGATACGGCGGCCTGAATCATCCGCCCAAAAAGAAGACCAATGGAGCCGATAGCCCACACCGCCGCCCCGAAGAGCAGAAGGGCAATCACGGCGTTGCCATTGTTGCGGCCCCCGCGAACATGCGCGGTCATTCTCAGCAACAACTGGCCCAGGATGGAAATGCAGAGAATGCCGAACAGCAGTCCAATGAGGCGGGTATTCAGCCGCATGTCACCATGCAGGATGTGGCTGAACTCATGCGCGATGACCCCCTGGAGTTCTTCCCGGCTCAGCAGCTTCATGCAGCCCCGGGTCACGCCGATGGCGGCGTCGCTGGGCGAATTGCCCGCCGCGAAGGCGTTGATGCTTTTTTCGTCCTCCAGCACATAGACCTCCGGCGTGGGCAGACCGGCAGCCAGGGCCATTTCCTCCACCACGTTCAGCAGCCTGCGCTCGTCAAAGTCCGTCGTCCCCGCATCGATCCGGCGGCCACCCAGCTCCTTTGCCACCACAGGGCCCCCGCCACTCAGTTGCAGTGCTTTGTACCCACTGCCCAGCCCTACCACGGCCACGACCGCAATGGCCGTGCCGCCCAGCACGGCGGGGTTCCACCAGGAAAAGTTTCTTCCCCCCTCTCCCCCAAAGAAGAGACCCGCTTCCACCACGAGGTAGATGGACAGGATCATCCCCGCCACGGCCAGCAGGAACAGGAAAAGCAGATGATGACTGCGGGACCGGGCTTTTTCCTGGTGATCGAAGAAGTCCATGGTGGTCTATCTGGTTACGCTGCCGGCGCTTTCTCCAGCGGTCCCTCTGCCCGGGCGACTTTCTCGCCGCCGCCGCGGACTAGGCGGCGGTTCATGAGAAGTCCGCCCTGAAACCAGCACCAGCATCCGGCAGCGCCCGCCGGTTTTCAGTCAAAACTGACCTTCACCGCTTCGCGTTCGGCTTCGCTGGAAACCTCGAACAACGTGGCCCGGACGAAGTTGAACATGCCCGCGAAGAGATTGGTGGGGAAGGTCTCCGTCTTGGTATTGTACACCATCACCGCGTCGTTGTAGGCTTGGCGGGCGAAGGCGATCTTGTTTTCCGTGGCGGTGAGCTCCTCGGTCAGCTGCATCATGTTCTGGTTCGACCGCAGCTCGGGGTAGCTCTCCGAAAGGGCAAAAAGCCGGCCCAGGGTTCCGGTCAGGCCGGACTCCGCGTTCGCCAGTTGGTGCACCGCCTGACTGTCCTCGGGATTCGCGGCGGCGGCTTCCCGCGCGCCCGTGGCGGCATTCCGGGCCTGGATGACCGCTTCCAGGGTTTCGCGTTCGTGTTTGAGGAAGGCCTTGGCGGTTTCCACCAGGTTCGGAATCAATTCATAACGCCGCTTCAACTGGACGTCGATTTGGGCAAAGGCATTCCGGTAACGGTTCCGCAGGGTGACCAGACCATTGTAAGCGCCAATGGCCCAGAGAACCGGAATGAGGAGGATCAACCCAACCACGATGAGGGTGACGACAAGTGCTGACATGGCTGTTGTGTTACGTTGGTTCGCCGACAGTGGTTCTTGAGATAAGCCCCATTCCGGCGTAACGATAGAGCCACACTATGGTGGCCTTATCGATTACAAAACCTCCCCTCCTTTGTAAATCAGCTGCCGCGCTCGCCCTCTTTTTCGGCCTGTTTACCACCTGCCTCCAGGCCGAATGGCAGCCGGATCCCCACGCCAAGGTACCCGAACCCGTTCGCGAATTTCGCGGCGTCTGGGTGGCCACGGTTTACAACATCGACTGGCCTTCCAGCCCGGGTCTTTCCGCCAGTCAGCAGAAGCAGGAACTCATTAATATCCTGAACCGGGTGGCGAGCCTGAATATGAATGCCGTGGTGCTGCAGGTGCGCCCCATGAGTGACGCTCTCTACCAGTCGCGCATTGAACCCTGGTCTTACTACCTGACCGGCCGCATGGGTTCCTCTCCATCCTACGACCCGCTGGAGTTCGCCGTCCTGGAAGCCCACCGGCGCGGCCTGGAACTGCACGCCTGGTTCAACCCCTTCCGGGCCAAGACGGGTTCGGACATGGCGGTGGCCTCCAACCACATCACGCGAACTCACCCGGAGGTCATTCGCAAAGCGGGCTCCCACCTCTGGGCGGACCCTTCCTCCAGCTTTGTCCGGGAACGGGCCTACACCGTCATGATCGACGTGGTGAACCGCTACGACGTGGATGGCATCCATATCGACGACTACTTCTATCCCTACCCGGATTCCGGCGGCGGCGAGAATTTTGACGACTACTCCAACTGGACCCAGTACAAGAAAAGCGGCGGCCGGATGAGCCGGGACGACTGGCGCCGCGACCACATCAACACTTTCGTCAACCAGACCTACATCGGCATCAAGCGGAACAAGCCCTGGGTGAAATTCGGCATCAGCCCGTTTGGCATTTACCGGCCTGGTCACCCCAGCAGCATCGACGCGAAGCTGGACTCTTACGCCCACCTCTACGCGGACTCCCGCCGCTGGCTCCAGCAGGGCTGGCTGGACTACTGCTCCCCGCAGCTTTACTGGAAAATCGGCGATCACGAACACAGCTTCGCCACGCTGTATTCCTGGTGGGAAAGCGAGAACCGGAAACACCGGCACGTCTGGCCGGGCATTGCCGCCAGCCGCATTCGCGGCGGCAGCGAAAGTGATGGCCGCTACGCGAGCGAGATTGTGGACCAGATCGGCGTTACCCGGAAAGTCCGGGGCCGCTCCCCCGCCGTGGGTCACATCTTCTGGAGCTATGCCGCCCTGCGCAAGGACCTGAGCGGGGTGAATGGATTGCTTACCAAGACCGCCTACCAGGAGCCCGCCCTGCCCCCGCCGAGCCCCTGGCTCAGCGGCCGCGCCGGCCGCATGCCCGTGGCGGCCATCCAGCGCGTGGATGTGAAGGGCAACGCAACCACCATTTCTTGGCACCACGACAAGGGCGACATCGGTCCCGTCCGCTGGTGGGCGGTCCAGGTGCGCCACGGAAACCAGTGGCGCTTGGTCAAAGTACTACCCGCCCCCATCACCACCCTCACCATGGGCGGCCGGATGGACGGCTTCGCCATCACGCCGGTGGACTACGTGGGCAAGATCGGTTCGGCGACGGCGTTCCGGAATAACTGAGCTGCCCCGGGTCTATTCGCCTTCAGCCCGGCCATAGTCTTCCTTTAGCCGGCCGGGAAGATCCATGTTTTCGTGCAGGATGGAAATGACTCCTAACTCACTTCCTAATAAACGCCTATAAAAGATGAAGTGATGCCGGTACTTCGCAACGTATACCCCTTCCAATCCTTCCGCTTTGACGCGCCGCCACCTGTATGGAGAAGCGGCAATCTTGTCCAACTCTAAAGCGAGCCCGGTCAGGTACCGGTCCGCCTGTTCCTCGCCCCATAGTCTCTCCGTGTAGTCCCAGATTTCCGCGAGTCTATCGCGGGCCGGCCGGAAGATTTTATGCGCCATTGGATTTCGTCCGGCGTTGTTTCGCTTCCGCAAGGATACCCTGAATATCTAACTCCACGAACTCCGATTCGTCAGCTGCCATTCCGGCGGACAACTCCTCCTTCAGCCAAGCCCACTTACGGGCTTCTTCCTTTTCGTAATCGTGCCGGATGAGATCGCGGATGTACTCGCTGGCTGAGCCATAGGTACCGTGTTCCGGATCGCTCTTGAGTTTTACGAAGTCTTGAAGCTTGCCCGACAATCGTACGTTTACGCCTTCCGCCATAGGTGAAGCAAACGCGATGTCCCACAATTAGTCAATATTGTGGGACAATTTTCCCGTCATCTTCTACTTGGTATTCGACCGCTTTCCACTGGCATTCGAAAGCCGCCCCGGCATCTTGCCCCATGCCCGGTTCCCGCACGAATTCCCATGCCCTGAGCGCCATTCAGCGCCTGCGCGTCATCATGCATACCTTGCGCGCTCCGGGAGGGTGCCCCTGGGACCAGGAACAGACCCATGAAAGTCTGACGCCCCACCTGATCGAGGAAGCCTATGAAGTGGTGGAGGCCATAAAGAACGGCGACCGCGATCACTTCGTGGAAGAACTGGGCGACCTGCTGCTGCAAGTGGTCTTTCACTCGGAAATCGCTTCGGAAGGCAAAGGCGGCGCTGGCTTTGACTTCGACGACGTGGCCAACGCCATTTCCGACAAACTGGTCCGGCGGCACCCCCACGTGTTTGGCGAAGCCCGGGCCGAAGACGCGGACGCTGTGCTGGTGCAGTGGGAAGAAATCAAGCGCCAGGAAAAAGGGGCCACGGAGAAGCCCAAGCACTACATCGAAAAAGCCAACGAAGGCCTGCCCGCCCTCATGGCGGCGGCAAAGCTCCAGAAAAAAGCCGCCAAAGTGGGCTTCGACTGGCCAGACCTGGAAGGCACGCTCGCCAAAGTGAAGGAAGAACTGGCCGAGGTGGAGGAAGAAATTTCCCACGGAGGAAACCAGGAAGCCCTGGGCGAAGAAATCGGCGACCTGCTCTTCGCCGTGGTAAACGTGGCAAGAAAATCAGCGCTGGACCCGGAGGTCCTGCTGGCGCGCACCAATGCAAAATTCGTGCGCCGCTTTCAGCAGGTGGAAGATCGATTGGGGGAATCCGGCAAGACCCTAGAGGAAGCCACGCTTGAAGAAATGGACGCAGCCTGGGACGAAGCGAAGGCGGAGGGCCACTAAAGAAACGCCCCTCCCAAACCAGGCGCCGTCGGGTCCTTGTCCGGCTTCAAGGCTTCCCAATATACTCGTTCGCCAGGGCGGCCGCGCCGAGCACGCCGGCGGTGTTGCCGAACTCGGCGGGAATAACGTGGAGCATTTCCCAGAATTCTTCGCTCAGCAGGCTCTGCAAGCACTTGCGCAAGGGATCGAAGAGGACGTCCCCGGCGGCAGCCACGCCGCCGCCCACCAGGATGGCGTCCGGATTCAGCACCCAGACAATATTGGCCAGGGCATGGGCCAGCCAGGTGGCGACATCTCCCCAGGCCTGCCGGGCCACGGGATCGCCGTCCCGCGCACTCTTGGAAAGAACTTCAAGGTTCGCGCGCTCGGCTGCCACTTCTTCAGTTTTGCCGGCTAGCATGTAAAGATCCATGGCGTGGCGGCTGATGTGTTCGTGGCCGATGTAGCGCTCCAGGCAGCCGAAGTTGCCATACGGACCTTCCCGGCCCTGATAGTCGACGCTGATCTGACCGATCTCACCCGCGGCGGAACGGCTGCCCCGGAACAGCTCGCCATTCAAAATCAGTCCTCCGCCGACGCCCGTGCCTAACGTCACGGCGACGACGTTTTTGTAAATGCGAGCCGATCCAAAACGCCACTCGGCGTAGGCCACGCAGTTGGCGTCGTTGTCCACCACTACGGGCAGGCCGGTCTTGTCGAACAGGATGTCCTTCAGCGGCACGCGGTCCCAGCCAGGCACGTTGGTCAGGTTGTAGGTGATGCCACGCTCGAAATCCACGGCTCCGGGAACACCCACGCCCACGCACTCCGCTTTGGGGTAGCGCTCGTGCAGGTCCTTGATCTTTTCCGCGATGGCGTCCAGCAGGGCCTCCGCGTGGGTAAAGGACTTGGTGGGAATCCGTTCGATTTCCCCTTTGATCTCTCGGCCCTTGGCCACCCCGCATTTTACGGAAGTGCCCCCGAAGTCGATGCCGATGGCCTGGCTGTATTTGGTTTCTTCCCTCATGTGGCGGTGTTGAGATTTCCGATAATGCGCAGGCCCTCCATGGTCAGGACCGGCTGGATTTCACTGATTTCCGGGAGCCCGGCGGCTATCAATTCCGCGTAGCCACCGGTGGCGATGATCTTGGGCGCGGCGGCGTCCGGACCTTCCTTTTGCGCCAGTTCCGCGGCGACCTGCATGAGAATTTCCCTGACCAACCCCCGGTAGCCATGCACGGCGCCAGCCAGCATGGCGTCCTCAGTCGATTTTCCGATCGCGGTGGGCGGTTCCCGAAGGTCGATTTTCGGCAAAAGCGCGGTGCGCTGATGCAGGTAGTCCCGCATGGCGTCCAGACCGGGAGCGATGACGCCGCCGACGTAGGCCTTGTCCCGGGAAATAATATCAAACGTAACGGCGGTGCCGAAATCCACCACAATAGCAGGCGCCACGTCATACAGCGCCGCCACGGCGGCGGCGTTCGCCAGGCGGTCGGCGCCAATTGTTGAGGGATCGGGGAAGTCCAGCTCCACGCCCAAGGCCACCTGCCAAGTCACGTTCACCAGCGGAACGTTCAGGAGATGCCGAATTAGCTCACCCGAACGAGGAACGACCGAAGCCAGCACGGCAGACTCGTAGGTCCAACCTTCCAGCAGGCTGGCAAAAGAGTCTTCCGACAGTTCCGGTGTCGGCAGCACCCGGTGCTCCAGCAGCGCATCCGCGGAGGCCAGGGCGAACTTCGTTCGCGAGTTATTATTGTTTACCAGTAGGTAACGGACCTGGGAAGACATGGCCGAGGGGAGAAAAACGAACATCGCGCGAGTTTCCGGATTTATCGGTCCCAATCGGGAGAATCGAAAGTCAGACGCTCTCCTTGTTTGAGGGTGTCCGTGGGAAAGGGAGCCGGCGACTTCACCAGCAGCCGGTCTCCCGCGACATCCAGTTCGAGGGAACCTTCCAGGCGACTCACAGGCAGCCAGAATTGCAGGCTGACTTCGGCTTCGGAATCAGCCGGAACCACCGGAGAAGGGGCAAAAGGCAGAATGAATTCGGGAATCTCCTCCCCCTCCGCCGCCAGGAGGCGGCTTTCCGGAGGACGCAGGTCCAGGGGTCCGGACGACTGGTTTTCGTAACGAACCGCCAGATCTAAAACGGCGTGATCGCCATCCCGCTCGATGACGATGGATTGAAGTTTCAGTGGAGAAATGGTGGCGGACGATGGTCCGCCTGTCTTTTCCTCCGGTTTTTCCTCTTTGCCTGGCTGGAGCGCGCCGTCCCGTGACCCCTGCTGAGTGAACACAAAAAAGAGGCCCCCCGCGACCAGCGCCAGTAGCACCCAGACTTCAAACCGTTTCAGAACCCCCATCTCGATTTCGTGGCGCTATTCACCGCCAGAGGGGCGCAATGGTCAAGCGCTTGCCTTCGTAAAGGGACGATGGTCTCTTTTTCGGGTCCCGCGAAACGCGGGCACGCAAAGATCGTGTCCAGGAAACCCGGAGGAGAAACGGCGGCCCACTACCGGCTGAAACGAGCCGCGCTGTGCTGGGCCCAGCAACAGGGCTACAAAGCCTGCGCCTTCGAAATGCGAGTCCCGAACTCCAATTTTCGGGCGGACCTGGCAGCTTTCCGAGCGGTCCCAAAAGACCAGGCGCCTCCCAAAGGCGGTATCCGCGGTCAAACGGCGATTTTTGAATGCAAGCAATCCCGGCCGGACTTTCTAAACCACTCCCGGGGACTGGAGGAGACCCTGAACCGCTTGGAAGATCTGAACCGCCGAAGGTCAAAACTGGAGCGGCTCCTGGGTCTCCACTACCCCACGCTACGCCACAACGACTCTCTGTTTCCCGAATATTGCACCGTGGATGCCGCCGGAATCCGGCATGCCGGGTATTCGAAATTGATCAAAGAAATCTCGATACTTGAGGCCCGAGTCTACGGAAAAACCAAATTCGACCGGCTGCGGCGCTGGCGTTCGGCCAACCTCTTGTATGTGGTCGCTCCGCTGGGCCTCTTCGAGCCCGGCGAATTGCCCGCGGAATGGGGTCTGTTGAGTCCGGCTGAGGATGATGAGGCGGCCAAAGCTCCTCGCACTCAGCAGTCGCCTGAAAATAGCGAGGTGGAATTCGATACGCCTCCGGAGCTGACGGTGGTCCGGCCGCCACGGTTTCTGGAGAACTCAAACCCGGCTCATGCTGAGACGTTCCTGCACCAGATCGCCATCACCGGCACTGGCCGGCTGAATAAAGAGGCTGGCGTGGACTACGCAAAGATTTTCCCCCATCTCCCGTAGGCAGCCTGAGGCGAACACCGGTTTGTTGAGGAAATGAAAAAGGGGGACCGGTTGGCCGGCCCCCCTTTTCGACTTATGAGATTCCGTATGGTAACGGCCGGTACCGTTCCTTACGCCATTTCTTCACCGTAGGCCGGAGCACCGTGCTCCGCGACGTCCAGACCTTCGGATTCTTCTTCTTCAGAGACACGCACGCCCAGAACCAGCTTCAGGATCAGGAAGACCACGAAGGAGAAGACGAAAGCAAATCCTCCGATGGCGAACGTCCCGATCGTCTGCACCACAATGCTGTGGCTAGGATCGAATGAGAAGATGCCGACGGCAATCGTTCCGAACACCCCGCACACACCGTGGACGGAGATGGCACCCACTGGGTCGTCGATCTTGATCTTGTCGAAGAACAAGATGGAAAGCACCACGAGAACACCAGAGATGGCACCGATGATGATCGAGCTGAGTTCGCTGACGGTGTCGGCACCAGCGGTGATACCGACCAGACCGGCCAGGATACCGTTGAGGGCCATGGACAGGTCCGGCTTCTTCAGCAGGATGATAGAGGTGAAGGAAGAGGCGATAGCACCCGCGGCCGCGGCCAGAGACGTGGTCACGAACACGAAGGACACCGCTTTCGGGTCAGCACTGAGGGCGGAACCGCCGTTGAACCCGAACCAGCCCAACCACAGCAGGAATACGCCAATGGCGGCCAGAGGCATGCTGTGACCCAGGATGGGTTTGATGCCATCCGGCGTGTACTTGCCCTTACGGGGCCCAAGCAGGAGAACACAAGCCAGAGCGGCGAAACCACCGAAGGCGTGCACCACGCTGGAACCGGCGAAGTCGTAAAAGCCCTTTTCGGCGAGCCAGCCACCGCCCCACTTCCAGTAACCGGTCACCGGATAGGCGAAACCGACGAGAAGAACGGCAAAAATCATGAAGGAGTAGAGTTTGACGCGTTCGGCAACGGCACCCGAAACGATGGTGGCGCCGGTGGCGGCAAACATGGCCTGGAAGATGAAGTCACCCCACCAAGTGTAGCCCGCATTGTAATCCGAGGTGGTCAAAGAAGGATCGTTCAGGTCCCCTCCAAACCAGCTACCCATGGCGAAGAAGCCATTTCCGCCTTCCCCGGGATACATGGAATTGAAACCCCACAGGGCATACATGATAAGACCCGTAGTGACGATCCAGACGTTCTTGAACAGGATGTTTACGCAGTTCTTTTTCTGAGCCAGACCGGATTCCACCGTGGAGAAGCCAAGGTGCATGATGAACACCAGGGCCGCCGAGATGCAGATCCAGATATTATTGACCGCGAAGGTTGAATATCCGTCCGAGGCAATGAACTCTTCGGATGAATAGGCGCTGGGCGTCTCATCCGCGGGGGCTTCTTCAGCGGCGGCAGCCTCCGGCGCCGGCTCGTCTTGAGCAAAAACGGGCAAGACAGAGTTTGCCCCCATCATTGTAAACATGACTCCTGCCATAAGCAGCAGCCGACTCCAATTTCGTAGTTTCATGTGTGTTTTTCCTTATCGTTGGTTTTGGTGAAGAGAGGGGGCAGTCCGGCCTTTTACAGACGGGTTACCGTAGGCCTCTCAAAAAATTCGTCTGGCGCTTTACCGGGACGACTCAGCGTCCGGCTGACGTCAGACGGATTTCGCAACTCCTCCAAAGCAGGGGGCATGCCAACCCAAAAAAGGGGCTCGCTAAACTTTCGTTCTCAATATTGAGAAGACCGCGAATCCTTGATTTTTAAGGAATAGCAAGTTTGGCGAAATCAGCACATTCCCAGTGCTGAGATTTAACCGATACCGCTAAGCCCTGGGATGCGCTTCGTCGTAGACACGGCGCATCCGATCGATGGTCACTTGAGTGTAAATCTGGGTCGTGGACAGGCTTGCGTGACCGAGCAGGGCCTGCACGCTACGCAGGTCCGCGCCATTATCCAGAAGATGGGTCGCAAAACTGTGCCTCAATTTGTGCGGGCTTATGTTTATGGGTATGCCGGTGTGCCCCAGATATTTTTTTACCATGGCCCAGATGGACCGCGCGGAGAGCCGTTTGCGAAGTTTGCTGACGAAGAGCGGGCCTTCGTGAACTCTCGCCTCTGAGCGGTAACGCTCGATAGCCCGGACGGCGGGACCGCCCAAGGGACAAAGCCGTTCCTTCCCTCCCTTACCGAATACGCGAACGGTCTCCGTGATGAAGTCGAAGTCCCGCACATTCAGAGCCGCCAGTTCATGCAATCGCATGCCGGTGCTGTAAAAGAGTTCAAGAATGGCGGCGTCCCGCGCCGGCATCCAGGACGGAGTCTGGCGAGAGATGGGCACCTTCAAGGGCGCCTCCAGTAGCTCCTCCACCTGGCGGGCATTCAAGACCACGGGCAGTTTCTTTTCCGCCTTGGGAAGTTGCACGTCCAACAATGGGTTCTGCTTCAGCCCGTGGCGCTGGCTCAGGAACTTGTAGAAGCTGCGCAGGGCGGAAAAATGCAGCCGGACGGTCGCCCGCGACCGCTGTTCCTTCATGCAAGCAAACAGGTACTTCCGGAAGTCATCCGCCGAACAATCGCTCCAGCCGCGAAAGCCCTCACCCTGCTCCCGGAAGCGGCGCAGCGCGTGCTCGTAGTTCACGATGGTCCGTGGAGACACATTTTTCTCCACGGTCAGAAATTCAAAGAACTCCGTCTCAAGCGGATCCGCGCCGCTCTCTTTGTCTTCCTGAGACGGGGCTGAAGAGGGCGATAAACCGGGTTGCTTGCGCCGGCGGCGGCTGGGTGGGGCTTCCATGCCTGCCGTGGGTTACCCGGAAGACGGAGCAGCGCAATGGGCTGGCCCGCCCTCAGCCAATATATTCAGGCGGCGTCAGATTGGCGGAACCGTTCCCGCAAGGCCATGGAAACATCCGCCGGGGCCCACGCGGGCGCCCACGCGCGATTGCCACCCAGGGTAGGCCGGCGCTGCAGTGGCTGGGGCAGCGTAAATGCCACCTGTCCGCGGACCTGGCAGTCGTCGCCGTCCCGCCAGCAGAGTTCGCATTGCCATTCGCTGCCGCCTTCCGGAAGATGCACCACTTCATTTCCAGAATGGTAACGAAGCGGCAATTCGCGATCGATTTCGCCATTGGCGGAGCGGAATCGCAAAATCAACACGCCGTTTTCGGTGGAAGCCGCGGCGTTTTCGTCATCCGAAGCCCAGTAGACCACCACCGAGGATGCGTTGCGCACCAAGACGTCGAGTCCACCTTGAGGATAGCGGGCTGGCGGCTCGGACAAAAGTTCAGTTAGATTCCTCATAGTCGATTGATCCGGTGTTCCGAATGTAACCATAGCTTAGTTTGGTATTCCAGAAAGTTCGTAATTATTAAGTAAATTATTTTTCTGGAATCTTGCTGGCCTCCTGGCCAGATCTCGCTCTTTTTTTCTCATGCGAGCCGTCATTCAGCGCGTTTCCAAGGCCAAGGTCACCGTGGAAGGAAAGGTCTCCGGCCAGATCGAGGACGGGGTGATGATCTTGCTCGGCGTCGAGTCAGCGGACACCGTGGAAGACGGACAATGGCTGGCGCGAAAAATCTGCCAGCTCCGCATTTTCGGGGACGACACTGGAAAGATGAACCTCTCCCTGGTGGATTGCGGAGGAGAGGCCTTGGTGGTGAGCCAGTTTACCCTCCACGCCCGGGTCAAAAAAGGCACCCGTCCCTCCTTCGAACGCTCGGCGCCACCGGACACGGCCATTCCTCTTTACGAAGCCTTCATCAAGGCCATGGAAACAAACCTCGGGAAAGCAGCCCAAACCGGCCAGTTCGGGGCCATGATGGAAGTTTCCCTGGTCAATGATGGCCCCGTGACCATCGTGATCGACACGAAAAACCGGGAGTAATCAGCCGAGAGCCCGGCACGCTACTCTTTTTACACCACAGAGAACTCAGAGGACACAGAATAAGAAGAAACGGCCGGGCACGTCTTGGTGTTGGGTTCGCCATTTCCCCAAGCGAACCTCAAGAGAGAACCCTCTCCCTTAAGAAAATTCTCTGTGTATTCTGTGTTCTCTGTGGTCAAAAACCGCGCCAGGCTTTCTAAACCGGCCGAAGCATTGACCCGCTCCGTCCGGCCTGAGCTGCCTCACATTCCCGCCAGGTTTTCGATCATGCGGCCGAGTTCTTCCACCCGGGATTTCCAGGACTTCTGGCGATCCCGGTGTTCGGCGATGATCTCGTCTGGCGCGCGGGTGACAAAGTTTTCGTTCTGAAGTTTCTTCGCCACCTTGGTGAGTTCGCTCTGGGCTTTTTCCAGCTCCTTGGACAGCCGCTGGCGTTCCGCCTCCACGTCGATGAGCCCCTCCAGAGGCATGTAGAGGCGGCCCACATCCGTCAGGGCGGCGGGCACGCCTTTTTCCGCCTCATAACCAGGGCTCAATTCGACTTTCTCCGCCCCGGCGAGTTGGGCGAACACGCCCGCCTCGGGAGCAAACCAGTCCACTGAAGGGTCCAGGATGAAGGTCACATTCTTGTTCGCGGCCAGACCGTATTCGGCCTTCAGGTTCCGCGTTTTGCGAACAGCTTCATAAATCGCCGCCACTTTTTCCGCGGCGGCACTCATTCCGGCCGGGTCCAAGCCCGGCACGGGCGGGTCGGCTGGAATGGGCGTCTGCATGAGGAACTGGCCCTCCGCGCCAAATTCCAATTGCGCCCACAGCTCCTCCGAAATGTGCGGCATATAGGGGTGCAGCAGCATGAGAAAGCGCTTCAGCACCGCGTCCATAGTCGCCAGGGTGGCGGCCCGGGCGGCGGGGTCCGCGTCCGCGCCAAAGTCGCGCTTGGCGGATTCCAGGAACCAGTCGCAATACTGGCTCCAGAAAAATTCGTAGAGCAATTGAGCCACTTCATTGAAGCGGTAGTCGCCATAGGCCCGCTCCAGGTTTTCTTCCAAAGCACTCAGTTTGCCCAGGATATCCAGCGCATAGAGGGAGAGACTTCCCGGCTCCGCCGTGGCGGAAGCCTCGCCCTGCATCTGGCGATAGCGGGCAGCGTTCCACAGCTTGTTCGCGAAGTTGCGCCCTTCTTCGATCTGCTTGACGTCGAAGCGTATGTCCTGGCCAATGGGAGCGATGCGCATCATGCCAAAGCGCAGGCCATCCGCGCCGTAGTCCGCCATCAGGTCCAGCGGGTCCGGTGAGTTGCCGAGCTGTTTGGCCAGTTTCCGCCCCTGCTTGTCGCGGATGATGCTGGTGAAGAACACGTTCCGGAATGGCAATTCCCCTTGGAAACGATACCCAGCCATGATCATGCGGGCGACCCAGAAGAAAATGATGTCCGGCCCGGTCACAAGATCGGACGTCGGGTAGAACTTCTTCAGCGTGGCGGACGCTTCTCCCTCGGGCGGCGTCATGGTGGCAAAGGGCCACAGCCAGGAGCTGAACCAGGTGTCCAGTACGTCCCCGTCCTGAACCCAATTCTCCGGGTCTTCCGGCGGGTCGATGGAAACGTGGAGGTCCTGTCCCGCTCCTTCCGCCTCCGGGGACTCAGCGGCCTGAAGGGCTTCGGCTTTCTCTTTCCGGTACCAGACCGGAATGCGGTGGCCCCACCAGAGCTGGCGGCTGATGCACCAGTCCTGAATGTTCTCCATCCAGTGCAAGTAGGTCTTCGACCAGCGTTCGGGCCGGAAACGGATCTCTCCGTTGGCGACGGCATCCGTGGCTTCCTTCACGGCGGGGTAGCGCAGGAACCACTGCATGGAAAGGCGGGGCTCGATCGGCACATCCGCCCGCTCGCTGAAGCCCACGCTGTTTTCGTAGTCCTCCACCTTCACCAGGAGGCCCATCTCTTCGAGTTTCTCGGCGGCCTTTTCCCGGGCCACAAAACGGTCCAGTCCGGAAAATTCCTCTCCAGCCAGGTCGTTCAAGGTGCCGTCCGGGTGCAGCACGTCGATGATTTCCAGGCCATGACGCTGGCCGATGTCGAAGTCCGCCTTGTCATGAGCAGGCGTGACTTTCAGCACCCCGGTCCCGAACTCAGGATCGATGTGTTCGTCGGCGATGATTGGTATTTTCGCTCTCGGAAAGGGACGCCAGACGTTCTTGCCCAGGTACTTGGCGTAGCGGGGGTCATTCGGGTTCACCGCCACGGCGGTATCCCCCATGAGCGTCTCGGGACGCGTCGTCGCGATCTCGACGTACTTCCCCTTCACGCCTTCGATCTCATACCGCATGTAGTAGAGCTTGCTCTTCTGCGGCTTCATGATGACCTCCTCGTCACTCAGGGCGGTGAGAGAGGCCGGGCACCAATTGACCATGCGCTTGCCCCGATAAATGAGGCCCTCACGGAACAGCTCCACAAAGATATGGCTGATCCAGCGGGAATAGTCCTCATCCATGGTAAAGCGCTCCCGGTCCCAATCACAGGAACAGCCCAGACGCTTCAACTGCTGAATGATGATGCCGCCATGCTTCTCTTTCCAGGTCCACACTTCCTTGAGGAAGGCCTCCCGGCCCAAATCGCGGCGGGTCTTCCCTTCTTCTTTGCGAAGCTTTTGTTCCACCTTCGTTTGGGTGGCGATGCCGGCGTGGTCGGTACCAGGCAGCCAGAGCACGGCCTTGCCCTGCATCCGGGCGCGCCGGGCCAGGACATCCTGGATGGTATTGTTCAGGACGTGGCCGAGGTGCAGGATTCCAGTAACGTTCGGCGGCGGAATCACGATGGAAAACGCATCCTTTTCCGAGGCCTCATCCCCGTGAAAACAGCCACTTTCCACCCAGCGGGCATACCACTTTTCCTCCACCTCTCCTGGCTGATAAGCTGTCGAGATTTCCGGCATGGGGTGGAACTATTCGGACCGGGGGGGTGGTTTGTAAAATCGAAATGCTTCTACGAGATTGCGCATTCCGCAGGTATCTTATAACTTGCCGCCGACCG
This sequence comes from Verrucomicrobiia bacterium, assembly GCA_030427505.1. Taxonomy (GTDB): domain Bacteria; phylum Verrucomicrobiota; class Verrucomicrobiia; order Verrucomicrobiales; family DEV007; genus JAUICH01. Next base: position 44,080 of record JAUICH010000007.1, on the reverse strand, counting down.
AACTCGTGCGTTGACGCATGGCGCCGCTAACAACTCATCACAGCCGCAGAAACTGGATACGCCTGGTCTGGGTCGTTCTGGTATCCGCATGTTTAGTTTCAAGGGCCTCCGCCTCGGAATGGGAGGTGGTGAAATATCAGGACCGGGAATACGTCACCGCGGACAGCGTGAACGAGTTTTACCGTTTCGAACGCTTCCTGACGGAGGGCAAGGACCTGATTTTCAAGACACAAACCGTCCTGATGCGCTGGAAGGTGGGGGCCCAGGAGATCTACATCAACAACGTAAAGTTCAACCTGAGCTTCCCGATCCTGGAACAAAAGGGAAAAGTGCTGATCTCTGGCCTGGACCTGACAAAGCTGATCGATCCGGTGCTCCGGCCTAACTACATCCGCCGGCCTCAGAAGTTCAACACCGTGATCATCGACCCTGGGCATGGGGCTCACGACCCCGGCGCAAAAGGGATCTATGGCTACGAAAAAGACTACGTGCTGGACACTTCGCTCCGTCTGAAGAAGGAACTGGAGAAGCGGGGCTTGAAAGTCGTGATGACGCGAATGACGGATACCTTCCTGACACTCAGCCAGCGGGTGGCCTTCGCGAACAAAGTGGATAACGCGATCTTTATCAGTATCCACTACAACTCTGGAAATTCCTCCGCGAGCGGGATTGAGACCTACTCCCTGGCGCCTCAGGGGACTTCCTCCACCAACGGCGGCCGGGCTTCGGGTTCTTACTTTACCGGCAACGGACGGGACGCGGAAAACATCGCGCTGGCCACGGCGGTGCACGCCATGGTGATGCACCGGGTGGACGCCGTGGACCGCGGAATCAAACGGGCCCGTTACAACGTGCTCTGCGGCATCGACAAACCGGCCATTCTTTTCGAAGGCGGTTTTGTCACCAACAGCAGCGAGGGCAAGAAGATCAATACGCCGGCCTACCGGGACACGCTGGCCCAATCCATCGCGGACGCCATCGTGAAGTTCCAAAAGGCCGTCACCACCCACTAAGCCAGCACGCGCGGAGCACGGGGAGAGTGCTAACTTACATCAGCTCGTGGCTGAGTACGCTGAGGGCGTAGATCGCCGCCGTTTCGCTGCGCAGCACGATGGGTCCCAGGGAGAGAGGGCGGTAGCCGACGTTCACAGCTTCGGAAAGTTCCGCCGGCGTGAAGTCGCCTTCCGGGCCGATCAGGATGGTCGCTGCCTTCGGCAGATTGGAACCATTCAGCTCCAGGTACTCGGACAGGACAGCTTTCAGGGGCTGGGCATCCGCGTTGAGCGCCGCGATCAGCCAGAGACATTCTTCATTGGCGGCGCGCGGGGTGCGAGCCAGGAAACGGTCCACCGGCACGGGTTCCGCTACTTCGGGAAGCCAGTTCTGACCGCATTGTTTGCAGGCTTCCAGGGCCACGCGCTGCCATTTTTCGCGCTTCTTCTTCGACTCGCTTTCCTCCAGCCGCACCACGGTACGTTCCGACAACAGGGGTACAATCCGGCTGACGCCCAGTTCGGTGGCTTTCTGGACAATGATGTCCATGTTTTTCCCCTTGGGCACCGCCTGACACAGGGTGATCGCCGCCGGAGGCCGTTCGGTCTTGAGGGAAAAGTGCGTCTTCAGGGTCACCGTGCCGGACGCGGTGTCCATGATTTCCGTGGTGGCCTCATTGCCGCGCCCGTCAAACACCACCACGCGGTCGCCCACTTTGCAGCGCACGACGTCCGTGCAGTGATGGGCTTCTTCACCACGAAGGGAAAGGGACTCAAGATTCCAATGGTCAGGGGAAATGTAGAAACGGTGCATGGGGCCGGATTCGAAAAAGGGGGGGGAAGGAGGACAGGGGAAAAATTCCTCCGGTGGGCCACGGGGACAGGCCTAACGGAAGAACTTTTTGGCTTTTTCCAGGAAGGACTCGTGAATGGGGGAATTCTCGTGATTGATGCTGTCGGCGAAGGCTTTGAGCTTGTCCTTCTGCTCGTGGGTCAGTTTGGTCGGAACTTCTACTTGTACACTTACGAGCAGGTCTCCCTTGTGGCCGGAGTTGATATCCGCCACTCCCTTGCCCCGGAGCCGGAAGACGGTCCCAGTCTGCGTGCCGCCGGGGACCTTGATGGAGGCCTGGCCTTCCAGGGTGGGCACAATCAACTCTCCGCCCAAGGCAGCCTGGGAAAAGGAGACGGGCACTTCGCAATAGAGGTCGTTTTCGTCCCGCTGGAAGACGTCGTGCTCCTTTACGTGAAGGACCACGTAGAGATCTCCGGGAGGGCCTCCGCACATCCCGGCATCGCCATTGCCGCTGGAGCGGAGACGGGAGCCGTCCCGGATGCCACCGGGAATCTTGATCTTTATTCGGCTGGTCTTCCGCCGGCGGCCTTCGCCACCACAGTCCCCGCAGGGGTTGGCCACCACCTGACCCGCGCCGTTGCAGGTGGGGCAGGTCTGCTGAACCTGAAAGAAACCCCGGGAAGTGATGACCTGGCCGGTGCCCCCACAGGTGGAGCAGGTCTTCACCTCGCCACCGGCGGCGGAACCGGAACCCGCGCAGGTGTCGCACACCCCGAGTTTTTCCAATTCCAGTTCCTTTTCCACTCCGTGGGCGGCTTCTTCAAGGGTCAGCTCCAGATCGTAGCGAAGGTCGGAGCCGCGCTGCTTGATGGTACGCTGCCGCCGGCCTCCCGCCGCGCCAAACAACTCCTCAAAAATGCTGGCTCCCCCGCCGCCACCGCCGCCAAAAACCTCACGAAAGATGTCGAAGGGATCGTGGAAACCACCACCGCCACCGTAGCCGCCCGCGGACGGCCCTCCCTGGCCGAAGGCCGCGTGGCCATACCGGTCGTAGGCGGCGCGTTTCTGCGCGTCCATCAGCACCTCGTAGGCTTCGCCGAGTTCCTTAAAGCGCTCTTCGGCTTCCGGATCGTCCGGGTTCTTGTCCGGGTGAAATTTGACTGCCAGCCTGCGGTAAGACTTCTTAATCTCCACCGTCTCGGCCTCCCGGCTGACCTCCAGTACTTCGTAATAATCTCTCTTCGTCATCAGATGCCGTGGGTTAGGCAGTGTGGCGAGGCTTAGTCCGCTGGGCCGGAGGCCTCAGGCCTTTTCGCCTATTCTTTTTCCGCGGACTCCTTTTCCGGACCCGTGGACACGATCACCTGCGCCGCGCGCAACAGGCGTTCGCGGAGTTTATACCCCTGGCGCACTTCCTTCAGGATCTTGCCTTCCGGGATGTCGCTGCTCGCCATCTGCTGAATGGCCTCATGCACGTTGGGATCGAAAGTTTCGCCTTCGCCCGGCACGGTTTCGACACCCTGATCGCTGAGAAAATCGCGGAGCTGTTTATGCACCATGGTCATGCCCTGGTGGATGGCCGAGCCCTCCGAATGCTGTTCGGCGGCTTTCAGGCCCATTTCAAAATTGTCGATAATCGGAAGCAAGCCCCGGAGCAGGTCCGCGTTGGCAAACTGGATGGCGTCCATTTTCTCCCGCGCCATGCGCTTGCGGAAATTTTCCAGATCGGCCTGGCTGCGCAGGGCGACGTCTTTCCAGCGGGTAACTTCCGCCTGTGCGGCGGAAAGGGGATCTTCTGGAGCGGCGGCTTCCTCTTTCGCCCCGGCATCCGGATTCTCTGCTTCAGGAGCGGAAGTTCCTTCCGGCGTTTCCACACCCGGTTGCGTCTCCTTATCCTCGTTAATTTCGGTTGGATCGTTCGTCATACACCTGATTGAGCGTCTGGCCCGTTCTTCGAAGGGGGCGGAATATTCAACGCTTTTCGATGGCAATCAAGGTTATGTCGTCTGATTGAGGGCAGCCTTCCATGAAATCCTCCAGGGCCGCGGAAATGGATTTCACCACGGCGTTGGCGCCCCGGGAGGCGGAATCGGTCAAAGCATTCTTGAGGCGTTCCACTCCATATTCGCCCCCGGCGGCATCCATCGCTTCCGTCACGCCGTCCGTGTAAAGCAGGAGCACGTCCCCTTTATTCATCTCAAAAGAGTAATCCTGCACCGTCCGTTCAAAGACTTCGCCACTGTCGATACCGGCCACCAGGCCCGGACACCGGATGGTTTCGATGGAGGCGGAACCACTGCGATAAAGGAGGGGCGGTTCGTGCCCGGCGCGGGCCATTACCACGCGGTTCGACCCCCGCTCCAGAATGATGTAGGCCAGGCTGACAAACATGTCTTCCCGGATGTCCGGAAAGATCTGGTGGTTGACCGCGTGCAATACCTGAGCGGCGGAGTGGTTGTTCTTGGCGTTGACCCTCAACACGCTACGGCAGGACGCCATGATGAGGGAAGCCGGGATGCCTTTGCCGCAGACATCCGCTATGACCGCGCCGAAGTGGTCGGTATCCACGGGCACGTAGTCGTAGTAGTCTCCGCTGACAAGCTTGGCCGGGCAGTTGGCGCCGGCGAGCCGGTAGTCGGCCAGGGAAGGCGGCTTCTTGGGCAGGAGAATCTTCTGAATCTCGCTGGCGTTGCGCAGTTCTTCTTCGAGCCGCCGCTTTTCGTGCGCTTCTTCGTGTATCAACGCGCTCCCAAGGGCAAAGGACGACTGCTCGGCGGCCGAGGAAAAGACATCGAAATCATTAACGGTAAAGATTTGTCCGCTATTCCGGGACACGGCCAGAACCCCAATTTCTTTCTTCCCGTAGATGAGCGGAGCGGCCATGACGGCAATCTTCTCCTGGGAGGGGAGAACGAAACCCGCGAGCGCCGGATGCTCTCCGAGAGTCCGGGTGTGCTGGGGCTTCATGGTCGTGAGGACTTCCCCCAAGATACCGTCGCGGAGATTCGCGGGCGCCAGTTTGAGATAGTTGTCCAGGGAATCGGGCTTTTCGAGCGCTTCCTGGATGACGCTGAGAGGCGGGGCCACCAGGGGCGGCGCCCCGTGGCTGATGCAAACCGGGACCAGCTCCGTGCCTGTCTTGTCCAGGAGATAGAGCGCCCCGAATTGAGCGCCAACCACATTGGAGACGCCATCGACAATGAAGCGATGCATGTTTCGCTGGGAGGCGTCTTCCTGCAGCGACTCACCCAGGCCGTGCAGAAAATCGAACATGCGGCGTTCTTCGCCCTCGATATCTTCCCGTTCCTTCTCGATGACGCGCATGCGTCCCCGCTGGAACCATATCAGCATGAGGAGCGCGGCGCATATTGCGCCAAACACTGCCGGATAGATGAAATGCTCCATGATACGTCTGCCTTCTCGCCCGCGATCGCTCTTGCCAAGCAGAAGTCAGACCGGGGGAGACAGTTACTACGTATCTGTATCTATAATCTCTTGCTTGAGAAAAGCGATCACGTCTTGAAAGCGTGAAAAATTTTCGTCATTAGCTTCGACGAGCGCTTCGTGAGCTTCCTTCACGAATTGCGCTCTTTCTTTTTTCTCAAGTTCGACATCCGACAGGGGTTTGGTGATGTTCTTGGCCACCAGCTCTCTTTCGCGCTCCCAACGGCCGCCATCCGGCTCGATGGCGAGCACGCTGTCCAAACCCAAAGTGACAAGCAACTCCCGGCACCGTTCGTTCGCGTTGATTACGTCCACCCGTCCGCCTTCTTTCAGGCCCACTTTCAACGCAATTCCCACCAAGGTACCCATGAAGGTCGAATCCATGGTGGGACAGTTTTCGAGGTCCGCGACAAAGATCTTTTGCCCGCGGTCAATCATGTGCTGGGCAAACCGGCGGATACGTGGACTGTTTTCGAAGGAGCCTTTCCCTTCGACACGAATCCAGGCGACGTTTCCGAAGCAGCCGACAAGTACGGTACCGAGGGAATTCACATCAAATCAAACACCCGTGCACCCGCGGCTCAGCCCGCTGTTTGCCCGGACCCGCGAGTAAAAAATTCTTTCAGTAATCATACCACAGCGGTCAAAACCGCCAAGGTGAAGAACGGGGCCAAAGCCCGGATACCCGGAATGATGGCCTCCGATGGGGGGGTACTGGTCTACTGCCAGAGGAAAGACTTGCTCTCTGACACAACCTGACCGTCCACCAGAAGCGATGCTTTCCAGGCGACAACGGGACCGTTGGTCAAATAAGCTTCACCGGTAATGCGAAAACGGGATTCCGTGGAACCAAAGCCACTCAGTTTGTCCACGGTGGACTCCAAGGTGTGAATTTTCGGGCCGGTGAGGCTCTGCCGGTATTCAAAACGCACGGTCACTGGAGTGGCCGAAGAGGGCGCTTTGAAGAAAATGGTGTAGTAGTTGCCGAACTTCTCCACGAATTCGTCATCCGTGACGGCGCCGTAGAGATAGTAGCGCTGTTCGAAACGGATCATCTGGTCCGAGGTCTCGATGCGCTGCCCCGGCTTCATGTGATAGTACTTCACTTTCGTGATCTCCGCTTCCTTGCGTCCGGCAAAAGTCACCGGACCGGACGCCGCGAGAATGGCCAAGAGGGCAAACGTTGCAATGATTCGTCGCTTCATTTTAAGGCGGATTATCTATAAATTTTTATTCGAAGCGCCGCATCTGACATCGAAAAGCGCTTTCTGTCCAGTCATTATACCGTTTCCAACCGTAAAGTGAAGACCAAAGCCGTGGATTGGAGGGTCGAATACGATGGCGGTGTGTATCTGCCAGAGCTGGAACTGTACCTGGACCCGGACCGGCCGCGTCCCTTTGCTTTTGTCTCTCACGCCCACTCCGACCACTTCGCCCGGCACGAGAAGATTCTATGTTCTTCGCTCACGCGGCGGCTGGTGGAAACCCGCTTTGGCTCCAAGGCGGAGTTCCAGGACCTGAAGTTTGGCGAAACGGTCACATTGGCGGATAGCACGGTGCGGCTGGCGTCCGCCGGTCATGTGCCGGGTTCGGCCCAGTTTCACGCCACCCGGAATCCGGACGGGGCGAGGCTGCTTTTCACTGGCGACTTCAAATTGCGCCAGGCCCTGGCGGCGGAGCCGGTGGAGCTGCTCCAGGCGGACGTCCTGATCCTGGAGACCACCTTCGGACGGCCGCGCTACTGCCTGCCGCCCGCGGAGCAGGTCCTGGCGGACATGCACCGCTTTGTCCGGGGAGCCCTGGATGATGGGGAGATTCCCGTGCTGGCGGGCTACTCCTTTGGTAAGGCCCAGGAACTGATCCTGGCTCTGGCGGCGGCGGACCCAGACCTGGACTTCGCCCTGCACCCGGCAGTCGCGCAAATGACGGAAGCACTGGAAGAACTGGGGCTGTCCTTTCCCAAGTTTTCCAAGTTCGACCCCAAAGAGGCGGCGGGAAAGGTGGTGATCGTCCCTCCGAACGCCATTCGTTCGCAGGCCATTCGCCGCCTGAAACAAACCCGCACGGCGGTGGCCACGGGCTGGGCGCTGGATCCCGGCGCCCGGTTCCGCTATCAGGTGGACGAAGCTTTCCCCCTTTCCGATCACGCCGGGTATGACGACCTCATCCGTTTCGTGGAAGCCGTGGGGCCAAAGCGGGTCTATACCCTGCACGGGTTTGCCGCGGATTTCGCTCAGGACCTGAGATCCAGAGGCTGGGAAGCGTGGTCTTTGATTTCGGACGATCAGTTGGAGTTGGGTCTGCCCGCGCGGGCGTCCGGGCTGGACGCGGCGGGTTCCAAGGCGGCTCCGGCGGAGAATACCGTTCCACTGCCCGTGGCGCTCGACAGCAGCGCTGGTTTCGCCAGCTTTGCCGCCGTTTGTCACGAAGTGGGAACGGCTCCGGGAAAATTGGAAAAGCGCGACCTCCTGGCTGAATACCTGTGCGAGCTGGAACCGGAGGAACTTTCCCTCGCCGCCACCTACCTGGCCGGAAAACCGTTCAGCCGCCGGGCCGAGGCTCGGGCTCTGAATGTGGGCTGGGCCGTGATCCGCCGGGCCTTGATGGAAGTGACCGGCCGGAGTGAGGAGGAGTACCGGACGATTTCCGCTTCTCAAAACGAAGGCGGTCGCACGGCTTTCCTGATGCTCCGGGGCCGCACGGAACCGCGCCCGCATTCTATAAAGGAGATCGATCAACTCTTCCGCTCCCTCGCCGCGGCCCGTGGCCCGGTCGCCAAAAGTGCGCTCCTGGCAGCCGCGCTGAAGGGCATGCATCCCCGCGAAGGCCAGTACCTGATCGGCATCCTGTCCGGCGAACTGCGCATCGGGCTGAAGGAAGGACTGCTGGAGGAAGGCATTGCCACAGCCTTCGAAGTCAGCCCCGCCGCGGTCCGTCAGGCCCACATGCTGACCGGGGACATCGGCGAAACCGCCAGCCTGGCCCGCGAGGGCCGTCTGGACGAGGCCTCCGTCCGGCCCTTCGTTCCCTTGAAATGCATGCTGGCCAGTCCGGAGCCGGATGGAGCGGCCATCTGGAAACGGCTGGCCGGAGGCGGGGAAGAGAAAGAAAGCGGCGACGTTGGAGACCCGGCAGGCGAAACGGGGGCGGTCTGGCTGGAGGACAAGTTCGACGGCATCCGTGCTCAGTTCCATAAGTCGGGCAAACGCGTCGAACTTTATTCGCGAGACCTCCGGCCCTTGCACGGCGAGTTCGGCGAGCTGGCCGAAGCGGGCCACCAACTGAAGGCGGACGTCATCCTGGACGGCGAGATCATTGCTTTTGCCGAAGGCCGGAGACTCACCTTCTTCGATCTTCAAAAGCGCTTGGGCCGGCTGAACGAGGGCGACCTGTTCCTGGGACCTTCCATACCGGTGCGCTACGTGGTCTTCGATCTGCTGTGGAAAGATGGGCAAAGCACGATCGGCATGCCCCTGGCGGAACGCCGCCGCCTGCTGGAAACCGTGACGCTACCCCCCGGCTTCGAAATAGCGGAAACCCACCAGGCGCACTCCGCCGGAGAGATCGAGGAACTCTTCAAACAAGCCCGGGCGCGCGGGAATGAAGGCCTGATCGCCAAGGACCCGGACAGCGCCTACTCAGTGGGACGGCGGGGAAAGGGCTGGCTGAAACTGAAGAAGGCTTTCAGCACGCTGGACGTGGTGGTGGTGAAAGCCGAACAGGGGCACGGCAAGCGCAGCCATGTCTTGAGCGACTACACCTTTGCGGTACGGGATGAGGATACGGACCAACTGCGTGTCATTGGGAAAGCCTACTCCGGCCTGAAAGATGAGGAGATTGAAAAGCTAACCGAACATTTTAAAGAAAACACCCTGCGTAAGACGCGGCGGGTTCACACCGTCATCCCGAACGTGGTCCTCGAAATCGCCTTTGATTCCATTCAGCCCAGCCAGCGCCACAACTCCGGCCTGGCCCTGCGCTTCCCCCGCATCTTGTCCATCCGGCGGGACAAAACGCCGGACGAAATCGATACCCTGGCTTACGCCCGGCGGTTGGCCGCGGCCCAGCAAGCGGTCCCGGCCGCCCAAGACTGAGGCCGCGCTGACACGAAAAAGACTTTGGGAATTGGCCCCGCTAACGTTAGATTGAACCTCACGCCGATAAATCCATGAGCTGCAGCAAACGCACGGTTATTGACAATCTTCTGCAATCTTACCGGGAGGTGGGTGGTATCAATCACATCGATTGCTCCAACCTGCCCTCCAAGCGGACGATCGCGGCGCTGTGTGACGACCTGCTGCAACTGCTCTTCCCCGGCTACCACGACGAGGAACCCATCGCCTCCGCGGAGTTGGAGATGATCACTTCCGAAAGGATCGCGAACCTCGTCGAAAAGTTCGAAGTGGAAGTAGCCAAAAGCCTGCGCCTGCGCGACGCGGACGGCATCAGCAATGGGAACGGCACCATCCAGGCCGCGGCCCACGACCTGGTGTGCGACTTCTTGAACGAACTGCCCCGGGTGCGCGAACTGTTGCGGACGGATGTGGAAGCCGCCTACGAAGGCGACCCGGCGGCGAAGAATTTTGACGAGATCATCCTGGCCTACCCGTGCATGGAAACCATCGCCATCCAGCGGGTGGCTCACATCCTCTACCGGATGGATGTGCCGCTGATTCCGCGCATCATGACGGAGTGGGCCCACAGCCGTACCGGCATTGACATTCACCCCGGCGCCTCCATCGGGTCCCACTTCTTTATCGACCACGGGACTGGTGTCGTGATTGGGGAAACTTGCATCATCGGGAACCATGTGAAGCTGTACCACGGCGTCACCCTGGGAGCCCGCAGCTTTCCGAAAGACGAACACGGACGGGTGGTAAAAGGCAACAAGCGCCATCCCAACGTGGAAGACGGGGTCACCATCTACCCGAACGCCACCGTGCTGGGCGGGAAGACCGTGATCGGGAAAAAGAGCACCATCGGCGCGAACGTGTTTCTGCGCGAAAGCGTGCCGGCGGAGTCTTTCGTTTCCAATGACGGAGAACGGCTCCGCGTGCTCGACAAGACCACCGGAGAACTGCTGCCGGAGCTTTCTTCTCCGGCGGCGGCCTGACAAGGCGGAGAGGTTGTGGGGGAAAAGCGCGTTCAGCTCGATCTATTCTCACCAGGGGGGCCAACCCCTGACTTCGACCTGACCGGAAGCGACGCCCCGGAAGAGCGGCGAATGGAAACGCAGCCCCCGGAAACCAGCCTGGAGGACATCCGCCACCACCTGGAGGAACAGGCGCGTCTCCTGGCGCTGAACCTGAGACTACACAGCCTGGCGGCGCGATTGACCGTGGTCTGGAACACGCGCCTCAGAACCACGGCGGGCCGGGCCTTTTACCGCCGGACCCGCATCGAGCTGAACCCCCGCCTGCTTTCCATATCCTGGGAAGAAGTGGACCGCACCCTGCGGCATGAGTTAGCTCACCTGGTGGTCCGGGAGCGTTTTCCGCGCAAGCGGTTACCCGCGCATGGGACGGAATGGAAAAAGGCCTGCCGGGATCTGGGAATCAACGGGGAAAAGCGCTGTCACAATCTGCCCTTCGAACGAACGCGCATGACGCGGAAGTTCTTCTACCGCTGCCCCGCCTGCGGCAAGGAAGTCGGACGGGTCAAGCGGATCACCCAAGACGTCGCCTGCTACGACTGCTGCCAACAGTACAACGGCGGCCAATATGCCGCCCGCTACCGGCTGGAGGAACGGCGGCTGGATGTCTAACCGGCAATCTTTCCCCTAGTGTGGTGTTTGCGAAATAGGTGGACGAAATTCGCGAGGAAGGAGTTGAGCAAGCTCAACGACTGATCGAGCAACGCGGAAATTGGAAAAGAAGACCGCGATGATAAAAACATCCGAGCGAAGCGAGCCAATTTCCGGCTCTAAAGCTTAATTGATTTCGTCTAGATATTTCGCAAACACCACACTAGAGATCCAGGTAAACTTCCGCGCGGCGGTTTTGGGAACGGCCCTGCGGGTTATCCGTGCCATCGGGATTTTCGTTCGGGCTGATCGGGTTGGCCTCGCCCAGGCCCCGGGTCAGAATTTGTTCCGGTGGGACACCCATGTTCAACAGGGCTTCCTTGACGGCCACGGAGCGGTTCGAGCTAAGCCCCAGGTTGTAGGAATCGGATCCGATCGCGTCCGTGTAGCCGTCGATGGTGATCTTCCGGACCGGACTCTTTTTCAGAATGTCGGAAATGATCTTCAATTGCTTCAAGGCGCGGGCGGTCAACTGATCCTCGTTAAACTCAAAGTAGAGCACCAGCAGGTCTCCCGCCTGCGGATTGGTGATGATGGGAGAGTAGGCCACGCCACCCGCGCCGCCCTGCATGGCGAGAGTGTTAAGCAACTTGGAAAAAGTCAGCTCCGAAACCATCCATTTTTCCTGAGCCGCGCGATCCAGCGTGAGGCCGAACTCGGAGGCCTCTTGGGTGGACTGGACCCGGGCGATGACCCAGGCGAGCTCGTCCTGATCCAAAGTCTGTACCAGCGGATTCTCAGACCGGAGGGCGAACCCTCCTTCTTCCATCGCGATAAAGAGCGCCGCGATGCGTTCGTCGGTTACCTTATTGGGATTCACAAATTCCCGCGCCTGATCGAAGTCTCTCTCGATGACGGATTTCACGAACTGGTGGGCCACCATCAGGGCGTCTTCGGAAGTAACCGCGACCTTCATTTCATTAACCCGCTGTGGAAACAGTTTCGCCACGCCCCAGCCGGCCTCCGCGTCTTTACTCAGATCGGCATACAACTCCGCGCCCATGGCGCCTTCCGCCGCCACCAGAGAAATCACCCAGCGCTCGCCCCCGGCCACCTTGGCCACTTGACGCGGACTGTCCGCGGGCGCGGGCGTCAGCGTTTCGTCCTGAAGCAGCGAACCCACCCGGTTCCGGTTCTCATCCGAGAGGGCCTCATCGCCCGCAATGCCGGCCACGGCATCCATGTCCCTGGCCTGCACGGCGCCGGTCAGAGCTTTCATCAGTTCCGCCGGGGAGTTGAAAACCGCGACCTCCGGCATGTCTGGCGCGGGGCCCGTAACGACGCCTTCCTTCTCCGCCATGACTGCCGGAGGAGCCTCCGCGGCAGGCGCCGTGGCGGGTGCTGCTGGTGAAGTCATGTCTGGCTTTTCCTCAGGTTCCGGCTTGGGAACCGTGGCGGCTGCCTCCTCTTCCATGGCTGGCACCGAGCCCGTATTGGGCAGGACCACGTCTTTGTCGCCATCGAGGACAACGAGAGAAACAACAGAGATCACCGCCCCCAGGCAGATGATACCAAAAAAGACTGCAGCTTGCGATTTGGTCATAATTCCACGGGGCACCCCACCCCAGGCGGGAAAACCATAGCAGAATTCGCACCGGATCAAAAACGGAATCCCTCCCGTCAGGCTCCGGGGCTCAAGGTCAGAGCGTAGCGCTGCCCCCGCCGGGTCAGGACAATGATGGACACCTGGTCTTTGGGAAGTTCTCCGAGAACTTCATAGAAGTCGGCGGTGGAGAAGATGGGATCGCGATTGATCTGGTGGATCAGGTCCCCGGGAAGGATGCGTTCGGCGGCCTGAGATCCCGGCTCCACATCCGTAATGATGATGGCGCTGAGATGCTCGCCAAGCCCCAGAGAATCCCGTTCCGCCGGGGAAAGATCGCGAACTTTCAGGCCGAGAGCCTTGACCATGGCCTGGCCGGACGCCTCGATATCTTTCCGCATGGTCAGCGCGGCTTCGTCCGGCCGTTCGATGACGGACGCGGTTAGTATCTCTGGTGTCCCGTTTCTGATGATTCCGATTTCCGCGGCGGTTCCGGCTTTCATTCCACGGACGCGGCGGATGGCATCTTCGGGAGAGGAGATGGGACGCTCGTTAATTTTGACAATAACGTCACCTTGTTGGAGACCCGCCGCCGCCGCCGGAGAGTCCTTTGCCACATCCATTACCAGCGCGCCCTTGAGGCTTTTCAGGCCCAGTGTGCGAGCAAGGTAGTAGTCCAGTTTCCCCAATTCAAAACCCAAGTAGCCGCGGATGAGGGCCTGATCGTGAACGATGGCTTCGAAGACTTCCTTCACGCCGTTTGAGGGAATGGCCAAACCAACCCCCTGCCAGACCCGGACGTCCTGCTGCCCGGCGAACAGAGCGACGTTAATCCCAATGACCTCTCCCCGGATGTTCACCAGCGGGCCACCGGAGTTACCCGGATTGATCACCGTGTCGGTCTGAAAATACTCATTCTCCGCGTCGCTAAGCCTTCGCTGACGGTTGCTGATGATGCCGCGGGTCACGGTCTCGTTCAGGCCGAAGGGGTTCCCGATGGCCAGCACCATCTCTCCAGCGCGGACGGCATCGGAGTTGCCAAAGGACAGCGCGGGAAAGCGGCGGGCTTCTCCGCCATTTATCTTCAGCACCGCCACGTCCATGTTTGGGTCCGAACCCACCCACTCGGCCTCGAAGCGTTCGCCGGTATGGGTGGTTACCTGGATTTCATCCACCCCCGCCACCACATGGTGATTGGTGATGATGTAACCGTCTTCTGAAATGAAGACACCGGAACCCAGACCGGGCTGGCCGCGGCGCTGGCTGTTGCGGTAGTAACCGAAGAAACCGAAGGGGTCGGTCGGCACATACTCGCGAACATTCACCGTCTTGGTGGTATCGATGCTGACCACGGAGGGAATGACGGCTTCGGTAACGGTCGCGAGGGAATTGTTGATCCGTTCCAGGAGATCCAGATCGCCGGTATCCAGCAACGGTTTGCCGGCAGAGGGTGTCTCATCTCCCACCGGAGTCATGCCATCGCTCTTGGGGAACTCCGGCGGTATGGCGTCAGGTTCGGGGCCGGCTTTCTTCGGAGCCGTCAATGGCGACGCCTGCCCAATGGTGCCGCTGATGGGCGTGCCTTTGAAAAAGTCGAACACGTTGTAGCGGTCATCCCGCTGGACGATCACGAAGTAGATCGTCACGGCGCCGGACACCGCGAGAAGAAAGATGAAGAGCCTAAGGAAGGAACGGGCGATCATACCTGAATGCATTGCGGGTGTGACGTTTCCATTGAAGGCTTCGGTAGGCGTTTTCGCAAGACGCGGAATCTTGGCTAATGGATGCCTGGGACCTGCTTCTCATTGGCATACCGGTCCCCAGCGTTGTCTAACTGAGCGTCGCTGGGGCGGAGGTTTGTTCAGTGGTTCGGCGCAAAAGTTCCTGAGCGGCGGGAGAGACCAGCCCGGGATCCTTCTTTAGCAGACCCGCCGCCAACTCGCGGGCCTCACGGACCAAAACGGAATCCGTGACCAGATCCCCCAGTTTCAAACCGTCCAAGCCGCTCTGGGCGGTTCCGAGAACCTCGCCCGGACCGCGCAGGCGCAGGTCTTCATCGGCAATGCGGAAGCCGTCCGTGGTTTCTTCAAGGATCTTTAGTTTGGCGATGGCTTCAGGGTCGCCCTTGGGATCGCACATCAGGATGCAGTAGCTCTTATGCTCGCCCCGCCCAATGCGGCCCCGGAGCTGGTGCAACTGCGCGAGCCCGAAGCGCTCCGCGTTGTAGATCATCATGATCGACGCATTCGGCACGTCCACGCCCACCTCAATGACGGTGGTGGAGATGAGCACCTGGGTCTCCCCTTTCCGGAACCGGACCATGACGGCTTCCTTCTCCCCGGACTCCATCTTTCCGTGCAGGAGGTCGCAGGCATGGGGCGCGAACAGCTCTCGCCACTTTTCGAACTCCACCGTCGCGGCCAGGGACTTCACCTTCTCCGACTCTTCGATGAGCGGGTAAACGATGTAGGCTTGGCGGCCTTTTTCCAAGTACTCCCGGATGAACGCAGCGGCTTCTTTGGACTTCGAAAAGTCGCGCACGCCGGTCACAACCTTTCCCCTCCCCTTGGGCAGCTCGTCGAGGATGGAGACATCCAGGTCCCCATAGACGCTGAGGATGAGGGTGCGGGGAATGGGCGTGGCGGTCATGACTAGCACATCCGGAGCGCCGTGATGCCCCTGCTCGATGAGCCGGGCGCGCTGGGTAACTCCGAACTTGTGCTGCTCATCTATCACCACCAAACCCAGCCGGTCGAACTCGGATTCGCCATGAATGAGGGCATGCGTTCCGATGAGGATCTGAGCCTCGTCGCCACCCGCCAGTAGTGGCAGGAAGCCGTCTTCCTTCCGGGCGGAGGTGCGCAAGCCGACGCGGACCCCCACCGGTTCCAGCCAGCGTTGAATGACCAGGTAATGTTGTTCCGCCAGGATCTGGGTGGGCGCCATGAGCGCGGCCTGATAGCCGGCCTCCACGGCCAGCAGCATGGCGGCGATCGCCACCAGGGTCTTGCCCGATCCGACATCTCCCTGGAGCAGCCGGTTCATCGCCATCCCGGACGCGAGATCCTGCCGGACTTCTTCAATCGCCCGGGTCTGAGCGCCGGTCGGCGAAAAAGGGAGATTCTCCAATAAGCGCCCTAACAAATATCCAGGCCCGCAATGCTGGGCGCCGCCCCGTTCCTCCAATTCCCGGCGGCGCTTTAGAACGCGCAACTGAAGGGCGAGAAATTCTTCCAACGCCAAGAAGCGGCGAGCGTTGCGAAGCAGATCGAAACTCTCCGGAAAATGTATCTGACGAATCGCTTCTCTTCGGCTCAATCCCGATGTTTCGGCGCTTCGCTCCGGCAGCATCTCCGGCACGGAGTCCGCGTCCAAGGATCCCAGGACCATCCAGACCAAGCGCCGCAAGGGCTTCTGCGATACACCGGAGATCAACGGATAGATGGGCGTGATGCGCTCCACATGAATCTGTTCCTGGTCCGGGTCGTTCCCCAGAATCTCAAACTCCGGATGATCGATGACGAGCCGCTTTCCGCTGAGCTTCGGTTTGCCAAAGAGCGCCAGGTCCTGGTCCACGGCCAGGATGCGGTGAATGAAGGGCATGTTGAACCAGCGGCAAACCAACGAGCCACCAAAGCCGCCGGCTTCCGTGGGCTCGACCCTCGCTTCAAAGAACGATCTGCGGCCCGGCAATCGGCGCAGGCTGGTATCGACTATTGTGGCGCGGATGCAGACCGGCTCCGCCATGGGCTGATCGGGAAAGCGGTCGAACAGCGTGCGGTCTTCGTAACGGCGGGGGTAATACTCCAGCAAGTCCCCCACGCTTTCGATGCCCAACGTTTCGAACGCGGCGCGAGCCTTGCC
The DNA here is from genome assembly GCA_030427505.1 of Verrucomicrobiia bacterium. Classification (GTDB taxonomy): domain Bacteria; phylum Verrucomicrobiota; class Verrucomicrobiia; order Verrucomicrobiales; family DEV007; genus JAUICH01. Next base: position 27,638 of record JAUICH010000007.1, on the reverse strand, counting down.
GTCAATGCCGGGGCATTTCACGTCATCGAGATTTGTCTTCCAGGTGAATCGCCCTTTTTCCATACCTAAAACCTAAGCCTCGGCACTCTTTGCCTTCCGCAGAGCTTCCTGATACGCCGGATGTCCGGCGATCAGATCGAGAGCTTTCAACGTGAGGGTCTTTCCCGGTTCCATCCGGTGCCAGGTGGACGCTCCCGAAGGATGCGGCAGGGCGATCAAGCTGGTGGTTCCGCCCTCGGTCTCGATCGAAAAACTTTTTCCAATGATCTCGGTTAGCCGTTCGAACTGAAGAAACCGGGCCGCCGCCAGTTTTCCCACCGCAATCACCAGCCGCGGTTTGAGGATGCGGAACTCCGCGTTCAGCCATTGCGCGCAGCGGTCGATTTCATCCGGGGCGGGCACGCGATCGCCACCTTTGGGATTCTTGCCTGGAAAACAGCGGCAAACCGCCGCGAAGTAGATGGCCCGGCGAATTTCCTCCTCCGTCAGGCCGGAAATACTGTTCAGCCATTTGAAAAGCGTCTTGCCCGCGGTCCAGGCAAAGGGACGGCCCAGTTCGGGTTCCTTTACCCCCGGCGCCTGACCGATCAACAGGACCGGCGAACATACCGGGTAGCCCCCGATGGGCCGGGGATGCATGTCCGGACAGAGGCGGCAGTCTTTCAGGCTTTCGAGGTGAGACTCGAGCTTTCGCTGCGCGGTACCGCTCACGAGAACAGGTTCAGTTGCGGTTCCGGAGCCGGCTGGTTTTCTTCCTCCGAACCGGAATCGCCCTCTCTAACGCTGGCGGTCTTTTTCCGGCCCTTGCTCTTTGCCTTGGCGCCGGCGCTTTTGGCCGTTGAAACTTTCAACCCACTTCCTCCACTGTTCGACGGAACGGCATTCGGCGGATGCCCTTCCTCCAGGTGATTGAGAATCGACTTGGCGCGGTCGATCACCTCATGGGGCAGGCCCGCCAGCCGCGCGACCTGGATGCCGTAGCTCTTGTCCGCGGCCCCGGCAATGATCTTGCGCAGGAAGATAATGCGGTCGTTCCACTCGCGAACCGCCACGTTGTAATTCTTCACCCCTTCCCGCTCCGTGGCCAGGGAGGTCAGTTCGTGATAGTGGGTCGCGAAAAGGGTGCGTGCCTTGATCTGGTCGTGCAGATGCTCCGCCACGCTCCAGGCGATGGACAGGCCATCGAAAGTGGAGGTACCGCGCCCAATCTCGTCCAGGATCACCAAGCTGTGTTCGGTGGCGTGGTTCACGATCAACGCGGTTTCATTCATCTCCACCATGAAGGTAGACTGGCCCCGGGAGAGATCGTCATTCGCGCCGACGCGGGTGAAAATGCGGTCCACCAGACCCACCTCCGCACTGTCTGCTGGCACATAACTTCCTATCTGTGCCATCAGCGTGATCAGGGCCACTTGGCGGATGTAGGTGGACTTACCCGCCATATTAGGACCCGTTATGAGGAGCAGCCGGTTCTGCTTCGGTTCCAAGTGCGTGTCGTTCGGGACGAACTTTTCGTTCGCCACGTTCTGGTCCAGCACGGGATGCCGTCCGTCCTTGATATAAAGATTGCCGGATTCGTTCAGCAACGGCCGGCAGTAGTTGTAAAGCCGGGCCGTTTCCGCCAGTCCGGCCAGGACGTCCACTTCCGCCAACGCGGCGGCGGTATCCTGGATGGCATCAATCTGTTCGATGATCTTTTCCCGCAGCTTGGCGAACTCTTCATACTCCAGCGCCTTGAGCCGTTCGTCAGCTCCCAGGATCTTGCCTTCCACCTCTTTCAGTTCTGGAGTGATGAAGCGCTCCGCGTTCGCGGTGGTCTGCTTGCGGGTGTAGTCGTCCGGCACGGCGGCAAGGTTCGACTTAGTGACCTCGATGAAGTATCCGAAGACGGCGTTGTATTTTACCTTCAGCGAGCGGATGCCGGTACGCTCCGCTTCGCGGACCTGAAGATCCGCGATCCACTGTTTGCCCTCGGCGGAGGCTTTGCGCAGTTCGTCCACCGCTTCGCTGTAACCTGGACGAATGAGGTTGCCTTCCTTCAGATTAGCGGGCGGCTCATCCACGATGGCTCGCTCTAACAGATTCACCAAGTCGTCAAAATCCCGCAAGCGCCCTAACAGATGTCCCGCCAGCGCGGTCTGCCCGGCAATGGCTTCCAACTGCCCGCGAATGTCGGGCACCTTCGCCAGCGACGCCCCCAGGGCGGCCATGTCCCGGCCATTTCCAGAACCCTGACTCAGGCGGCTGGCGGTGCGCTCGATGTCCCGCACCTCTTTCAGAGATTCCTGGATCTGATTGAGGATAAAGGGTTCCTGGAGGAACGCCGCGATGAGTTCCTGCCGGGCTTCCAGGGGCGCCAGATCGCGCAAGGGGTGCAGCACCCAGTCCCGGAGCTTCCGCGCGCCCATGGGCGTGGCGGTCCGGTCGATAGCGTGGAGAAGGGTGTGCTTGGCCCCGGCCCGGCTGTTCACCAGTTCCAGGTTCTCCTGGCTGGCGGCGTCAATCAGCACATAGGCCCGGGTGTGATAAGCCTGCATGCGGCGGAGGTGATCCACGTCCCGCCGGAGCTGGGTCTGAAGGTAGTGCAGCACCGCGCCGGCGGCCCCAATGGCCGGTCCGAAGTTTCCGCAGCCAAAGCCGTCCAGGGACTGCACCTTGAAGTGATCCCGCAGCAGGAAAAAGGCCTGGTCGTGGAGAAAGGCGAAACCGTCGTACTCCAGGGCGTTGGTGAAATGGGCGAAGCTCTCCCCTTGCTCGTCGCTGTAGAGAAGTTCCGAGGGCCGGATCCGGGCCAGTTCGTCCTCCAGGGAACGGCGGTCCGTGACCTCGGTCAGCCTGAACTCCCCGGTCGTCATGTCCGCGAAGGCCAGGCCGGTCTTCCCGCCGCCCTGATAAACGGCCGCCAGGTAGTTGCACCGGCTGGAATCCAGGAGGTTCAGGTCGTCCACCGTGCTGGCGGTGACGATCTGGGAAATCTCCCGCTCGACGATTTTTCCCGGCTTAGATTCGCTGGTTTGTTCCGCGAGGGCGGCGCGTTTTCCCGCCCGAATGAGCTTGGCCAGGTAGCCTTCCGCGGCATGATGCGGCACCCCGCACATGGGGATGCCATTGCGTTTCGTGAGCGCCACGTTCAGGATGGCGGCCGCCTCCTTCGCGTCGTCGAAGAACATTTCGTAGAAATCGCCCAAACGGAAGAGCAGCAGCACATCCTTCGGCAGGCTCTGGCGCATCGCATGATACTGCTGCATCATGGGCGTCATGCCTTTGGATTTGGCCATGGCAGTCAATCTAGGGTGTGTGGACAAATTGGCGGACTGCCCGGCGCGAGGCCATTTTTCGGCTGGCAAGGCGCGCCGAACGCCGTTGGGTGACCCCAATCGAGTGAGGCGGAACGCAGCCAGGCGTAAAATGGGCCGCGTTTTTGGAAAATTCGCCGCTTGCGGCGCTGATTCTGACTTCCGTTTTCATCTATTCCGGGCGATTCGGGAATCGGTCCATACACCCTAGTGTGCTCGCGGCGGCTGTCACGAATTTTGAAGGATGCGGCGCGCCGCCGGGGCGCTTGACTTTCAAGACGTCGAATCGAACATTCGCTGCCATGCGCATCCTCTCTGGCATACAGCCTTCCGGACGCCTTCACATCGGGAATTATTTCGGGATGATGGAGCCGGCCATCCGCCTTCAGAACGAAGGCGAGGCCTACTACTTCATCGCGGACTACCATTCCCTGACCTCCGTGGAGGACCCGGCCGCGTTGCGTCAGAACATCCACGATTTGGCGGTGGACTTTCTGGCTTGTGGCCTGGACCCGGAAAAGGCCGTGTTTTTCCGCCAATCCGACGTGCCCGAAGTGACCGAGCTGACCTGGATTCTAAGCTGCATCACTCCCATGGGTCTCCTGGAGCGCTGCCATTCCTATAAAGACAAGACCGCCCGGGGCCTCGCGGCGTCTCATGGCCTGTTCGCCTACCCCGTGCTGATGGCGGCGGACATCCTGATCTACGACAGCGACGTCGTACCAGTGGGCAGGGACCAGAAGCAGCACATCGAGGTGACGCGCGACATTGCTCTGAAATTCAACGACCGCTATGGCGAAGGCCTGCTCAAAATTCCGGAGCCTCGCATTCGTGAAGAAACTGCCACCGTTCCGGGCTTGGACGGACAGAAAATGAGCAAAAGTTACGACAACACGGTCGAACTCTTCGGTGAAGAGAAACCATTGCGGAAAAAAGTAATGCGCATCGTCACCGATTCGACGCCGGTTGAAGAACCCAAAGACCCGGAGAATTCCAATATCATGCAGCTTTACCGCCTGTTCGCGACCCCGGAGGAAACCGCCGAAATGGAGCGGTCTTTCCGGGCAGGAGGCACGGGATATGGCGAGTACAAGAAGCAACTTTTTGAAGCTTACTGGAACTTTTTCGCTCCAATGCGCGAAAAACGGGCGGAATTGATAAAAGATGAGGCCTACGTCACGGGGGTACTGGAGGCTGGCGCGGCACGTGCTAGATCAGTAGCCAGGGCCAGCCTGGACCGGGTACGTGAAGCCGTTGGACTTTGAATGAAACTATGCTTCCGTTAGCCCGCTTGGAAAGAGGCGGCAAAGCTTACGGACAGTCACTAAGACACGAGGGAGCGACATGATTGAGTACGAACAGGAACGGAGCCGGGCGGACTACCCGCTGCACACCGAAAAAGTGTTCACCGATCGGAAGATCTTCTTTCTGGACCTTAAGGAGAATGACCGCGGGCGGTTCGTAAAGATCACCGAAGACGTGCGCGGACGGCGGGACACCATCATGCTGCCGGCGGAAAGTCTGGATGAGTTTATCCAGGCCCTGCAGGAAATCGCCCGCGTGGTGGACGAAGACTAGCCGGCCTTCCCGGCTCAGGCGGCGCCTTTCAGCTCCGCGAAAATCAATCGCCCGGCGCTGGTCTGTACCGCGCCGGCCACCACCACCAGTTGGGTGGTACCGATTTTGTCCACGGCCTGATTAACCACGATCATGGTTCCGTCCGCCAGGTACCCAACGGCTTGGTGGGCATCTTTGCCTTCTTTCACCAAGTTCAGTTCCAACTCATCCCCCGGCGCGACCACGGGCCGCATGGACTGAGCCAGGTCATTCAGGTTCAGGACGGACACGCCTTGAAGGCGCGCTACTTTCGTCAGGCTGGAGTCGTTGGTTATGAGGCGGGCTCCCATGAGGGAAGCCAGACGGATGAGCTTGGCATCCACCTCCGTCTCGGCGGGCACCGCGTCTTCGTGAATGATCAACTCCATCCCTGGAAGGCGTTTCATCTGATTCAGGTTATCCAGACCCCGCTTGCCACGCTGACGGCGAATCTCATCTCGCGAGTCCCCGAGGCGTTGTAGTTCGTCGAGAACAAACCTTGGCACAATGAACGAACCCCCCAGGAATCCGGTTTGATAGACTTTGGCGATACGCCCGTCGATGATAACGCTGGTGTCCACGAGCAAAGGGTGATCCTGAACGGATTCCTGCCGGAACCGCACGTAGGGAATGACGAAGGAAAATTCCTCCCGCTTGCTCCGCAGGGCGAGCATCATGCCCAGGAACCCCAGGCCGCAATACATCGCCAATTCGAAAATGTAGTGAGCCAGTTCAAAACGCTCCATCCACGGACTCTCGAAAAAGCCAATCCGCGTCACGAGCCAAGCGCACAGCAGACCGATGAGCAGACCAAAAGTGCCGGTCGAAAAGCCCCGGATGCTGAAGTTTTTCAAGCACTGGTCGATCAGCACCACGGACAAACCGAAGGCAAACCCAAACGATCCCCCCAGCCACAAAGCCTGGCGCCCCTGGCCCGAGGCCAGAGACAAGCCCAGCAGCACCGTCAAAATCATGAAGACGAGCCGTGCCAGATTGATGGTCGTATTGGAAATCATGGTAGCTGGTTTCCCGGTGTGACGGACCGCGGTCTTAGTGCCATCCGTCCGATCCTAACAATAAGAATCCTCGGCTCCATTGGCGAAGCCTTTTTACGGGATTCACGCGCCAAGTTGTCCCCGGGCGGTCACCCATTTGCCCCGGCGTACTATCGGATCGAAGACAAAGCCCGCTTCCCGGCCTTTTCCGAGACACTCTTCCTCCTGGGCCCGGAGGATTCCCGAAATGATGAGCACACCCTCCGGCACCCCTCGCAGGGCCCGCGCGAAGTCGACAAACAATGTCTCTAACACGCCGCTGTACAGGTTCGCCGTGATGACGGAAAACGGCTCGCCCGAATACTCCGTCAGCCAAGCTTTCGCCTCCGTATGGAAAAGCTCCACGCGATCCAGTAAATTTCGCTCCAGGTTTCGGTTCGCGGTCTCCACCGCCATGGCATCGTTCTCCAGACCCACGCAACGGGCAGCCCCCAGGCTACGCGCCGCCATGGCGAGCACGGCTGTCCCCGTGCCTACGTCCAAAAGCGACCATTCGCCAGGAACGCGGCGTTCGGCTTCATCGGCCAGCAGGCGGAGGCAAGACACGGTAGTGGCATGATCTCCCGTGCCGAAGGCCAATCCGGCGGGCACGGAGAGGATGATCTTCTCCGGGTAGGTCCGTTGCAGGCTTTCGATCCGGCCCGGGGCGGTTTCCGGCGTTAGCAGAAGGCGCTGGCGAATCCGAATAAGACGTCCATTCTCAGGTAGCTCACTGGCGGCAATCCAGTCGCCCACGGTCCCGCATTCATTGATAGTACCGCCAAAGGCTTTCACCAGAAGCTCCGCCGTGGGACGGTCCGCGAAAACTTGAATGGTCACCCGGCTTGGAGTCAGTGAATCCAGCTGCACCACTGGCAGACCCGTGAGCTCTATCAGGCTCGCTTCCCAATCATCGGCGGCATCTCTTAAGACTCGTTTGGACCACTGTAAAACAGGAGAAAGCATGGAGCAGGGTATAAGATCAAGAACCCTGCTTTTATTGCAATACTATAACGAGTAAAATCTTAAGAAATGGAGCGGGTGATGAGATTCGAACTCACGACATCAACCTTGGCAAGGTTGCGCTCTACCCCTGAGCTACACCCGCGTTCGCCGAAGCGGACCGTTACTATGGGGTGCGCCAAGGGGATTTCAAGTTGAATTTTCGCCCAAAATCCCCGTTGTGACCCTCCCTCCACACGGCTACCCTGCCGGGGTTCTGATGAATGATAAACTGCGCGAAATCCTCCAGCACAAGGAGACCGAAGTGGAACGGCTGCTGCCCAGGGCAGAGTCGCTGATGTATGCGGCGGCGGAACGAAACGACTTCCGCTCGTTTCGCGCCGCTTTGGAAACCGAGGGAGAGTTGTCCGTGATCGCGGAAGTGAAGAAAGCGTCGCCTTCGGCGGGTGTGATCGCGGCGGACTTCGATCCCATCGTCATCGCGCGGGACTACGAGGCGGCTGGGGCCAGCGCCCTCTCCGTGCTGACAGACGAAAAGTTTTTCCAGGGCAACCTTTCGTTTCTCCCCCAGATTCGCGACGCGGTCAGCCTGCCGTTGCTGCGGAAGGACTTCATCATCCACGAAGCGCAGATCTACGAGTCGGTGGTCGCGGGAGCCGATGCCATCCTGCTGATCGTGGCGGCCCTGGAACAAGACCGGTTGGTGGCCTTGTTAGATAAGGCGCACGCCTACCAGTTGGATGTCTTGATGGAAGTTCACGACATGAAAGAGCTGGAGCGGGCCCTAAGCACGGAAGCCGCCATCATTGGCATCAACAACCGAAACTTGAAGACTTTCGAAGTTAGCCTGGAAACCACCGGGAAACTTAGCGAGGAAGTCACTCCCGGTTTGGTCCTGGTCAGCGAAAGCGGCATTCATACCGGAGACGACGCCGCGAAAGTCCGTTCCTGGGGCGCGGACGCCATCCTGGTAGGCGAAGCTCTGATGCGGTGCCCGGATAAGAAGGCTAAGATGGAGGAATTGACGGGCGTTACCGCTCTCAATCAGTAGTCATCTCCACCGGCCGGGCTGGGCATTCTTCCGGCGTCCGAAACGAGCGGTGTCATCGCGGATCGGCGACCCGCCGCTTCCGTGGCCGTCTTTGGATAGAGCTGAGAAATGAATAATCCGGCGGGATGGCGCGTCCATCTTTTCAGATTCACTGATTCATTTTTCAACTTTCCTTAATGACCATGAACACACCACTCGCTCAAAAACTTGGCGGAGCCTTGTTGGCGGTTTTCATCCCCATGGCCCTGATGCAAGATGCTTCCGCGGGCCATGACCGCGGCTCGCACGATCTGCTGTGCCTCTCCCAGGAAATGGAATACACGGCACAGGACCTGCACTCGGCCTACCAACGCGACCTCAAGCAACGCCACCACTGGCCCGCCTGCGGAGACGAGAAGGCGCTGTATTCGGAAATCTGCGATCTGGACCGCCGCACCGGCGGACTCCTCAAAGACCTGCGCGAGGGCCGGCCACTGTGCGACATCGAGGACCGCTACCGGATCGCCGCGGAAACCCTGGAGTGCGTCAACAACAAGGCACGCTACGAGCACCTCTGCTCCAGGACCGGACAGTTGCTTTCCCAACTGAACCGGCAAATGGGAACCTTTGGAGAAAAGCTGGCCTGCATGTCCCGGCCTCCGGTCCGTCCGCGTTCGCAATGGGAAGACACGGGTCGTTATTCTCATAACGACCGTGTGCCGCTCCACTACGAGCCGGACCCCGAAGACTATCGCCGGGAGCAAACCAGAGACGCGGTTATCAACCTGATCGGCGCCCTGATCGAGTCCGCTAACCGGCGCTAGCAGAAGCCAATACATCTCAGCCGCGGCTCTCAACCAGCCGCGGCTTTTTCTTGTACTTCTTCCTGCTCTTCCTCTTCGAGCTTCAGTTCCGGCCGGAACTTCTGCCGGTAGACACCTGGCGACAACTCGAACTGTTTTTGAAAGAGCTTGGAAAACTGGTCGAAATCCGTGAAGCCCGTCTTCTTCGCCACTTCGCGGATACGTTCGTCCGTGGTGAGCAACCGCCAAGCACCCCGGTGCAGGCGGCGCTGCTGAAAGTAAGCGGCCGGGGTGATGCCGGCCACCTTTTTGAAGATCTTCCCGAAATGATCGAGGGTCATCCCGATCTCGGGTTCCATGTCTTTCAGCTGGATCGTGGTACCGCGGGAAATGGCGTCTTCCATCCAGAGAAGCGCGGTCAAGATCTCCGGTCTTAGCTCGATCCGGTTTTGCTGGCGCCAGAAGATGGCGAACTCATCGCTGATGTGAAGCAGTAGTTTGAAGAGCGTGATCTTCGCCAGAGCGCTCATCTGACGGCCCTCATTCAGCTCGGTCCAGAGAATGTAGAGATCCGACTCCACCGCGGCCATCCGGTCCTCGGAGAGGGTGAAGGTAAACAGCGTACTCTCCGACGGGTAGTCCAGCCAGAGGTGGGCGAAGATGAGGCTGAAAAGATCCGGCGCCTTTACGATCTGCTCCAAATCGTTGGCGAACCACTCGGGCAGAAACCGGACCCGCGCGATGCGGGCCCCCTCCGGCTGCTTCACAGCATGCCGGTTTCCCGGGTGATTCACCACCACGGAACCGCGGCGCAACGCCTGGGTGCCCGAGTCGGATTCGTGCAGGAATCCGCCGTCCTCCACCACGAAAATTTCCGGATACTCGCGCGCGGGATGCTCATAGTCCTCCAGCAGCTCGAACCGCGTGATCTGAACAGGCCAGCGACCGGCGTTGTCGATCCGGTTGTCCCGGACTCTGTCTTTACGCGCGAATAGAGGCATAGAACGCGGAGACAATACAGAGATTCACCCTTCCCGGAAGTCTTTTCACGTTAAGCGAAGTCATAATTCACGTTCACCAGATACAGGCCGTCCGGAGGGGCGCAGTAGGGCGCCTTTTCCCCGGCAACCGGTTGATGCAGGAGCCGTTCCACCTCGGCCACTTCAAGCTTCGATTGCGCGCATCTGACCGCTGTGCCCACCAGGAACCGGACCATTTTATACAGAAACCCGTCCCCGGTAAACTCCAAGGTGAGGATCTGCTCTTCGGGGGCGCTCAGGACCGGCCGGGAAAGCGTCCGCACGGTGTTTGGCGGTTCGGCGGAAGCTTTCTCGTTTCCCCGGTTCGCCGCAAAGGCCCGGAAGTTGTGCTGTCCTGCATAAAGGTCAAGCGCCTTGCGCAGGCGCTCGTGGTCCAGGCCTCGCGGCAAGTGCCAGGCCAGCCCACTCTCCAAGGGCGGGAGAACTTCGCCAAGATGGAGCCTGTAGCGGTAGGTCTTCGTCCTTGCGCTAAAACGGGCATGAAAATCCGGCGCCACTTCCCGGCAGGAAAAGATGCGGATGGTCTTCGGGAGCCTGGCATTCAAAGCCCGGATCCATTGTGGGCATGTCAGGGCCACGCCGGGGCTGGCGTCGAAGTGCGCGGTCTGGGCCAGGGCGTGAACGCCCGCGTCGGTCCGGCCCGAGCCCTGTACGGTTTTGATGTCCGGGCTAACGGTGCGCAAGGTCTCCAGAAGGACGTCTTGGACCGTGTTTCCGCCCACCTGGCTTTGCCAGCCTTCGAAGGGCCGCCCGTCATAGGCGACCGTGAGCAGCAGACGCCGGCTTTCATCTGCCCGCGTGTCAGGTCCACTCATTTTCGTCTTCTTCCGGCGGGGCCAGGATTTCGGGTGGTGCGTTCGCCGCCAGATATTCCCGCAGGATTTCCACCGCGGCCGCCTGATCGATGATGTGGCGGGAGTTCTTCGTGTTTCTCCCAGCGGCGTGAAGTTTCTCCATGGCCATGGAAGTCGAGAAACGCTCGTCGATTCTTTCCAGGTTCACTCCATCTGGCAACTGTTTCTCCAGAGTGCGCTGAAAGCTTTTCACCCGGCGAACCGACAACCCCTCCGTCCCGTCTTCCCGGACGGGCCAACCTAAGAGTACGATCTTAATCCCTCGCTCGCGGACGATTTCCGCGATCCGCCCCGCTGGATCGGCTCCCGGCTTGGCGGTGTGAAGAGTTTCCAAGGGATGGGCCATCAGGCCCAAGTCATCGCTCAGCGCCAGCCCAATGCGGGCGGTGCCAAAATCAATCGCCAAGACTCTGGCCAGGTCCGCCATGCTTTTCCGGCCAGACTATAGCAGATCCTCAGGCAGTTTACCGATCAGCTTTTTGATACGGTCCGCCTCATTCCGGCTCGCAATGAGAATGGCGTCTCCCGTGTTGACTACGATCAAGTCATCCACCCCCAGGAGGGCGATCCTGGCATCGGTGTCATTGAAGACAATGTTACTCTGAGAGTCGATCTCGGTCAGTTCGCAATTCGCGCTGTTTTGGTTGGCGTCGTTGTTCAGATATTTCCCGACGGAAATCCAACTGCCCACATCATCCCAGTCAAAGGTGGCTTCAACGTTGTAGACCTTCTGGCACTTTTCCATGAGCGCGTAGTCGATGGAAACCTTGGGGAGGGTGGGAAACTGACTCTTGAACGTTGCCTGAAAGTCAGAAGCCTTGCGAAGGTTGGAAATAAAGTCTGCCAGCTCCGGGCAGTGGTGGCTTAGCTCTCTAACCACCGTAGGCACCGTCCAGATAAACATTCCGGCGTTCCAGGAAAAATTGCCCTGTTCTAGAAATTGCTCCGCCAGTTCCGTGTCCGGCTTTTCACGAAACCGGATCACTTCATAAACCGGGGAATCGATCGACTCGAGGCCGCTGATCTGGCTGCGTTTGCCGCGCTCGATGTAGCCGTAGCTCGGGCATGCCCAGGTGGGCTTAATCCCGATGGTCACGACTCCCTCGGTAATACGCGCGGCTTCGGCGGCGTCACTGATCTGCGCTTGAAACTTAGCTTGATCGTTAATCAGCTGGTCGGCGGGAAGCACCAACATCGCGGCCGCGGGGTCTCGCGCCGCCACCCAGCCCACGGCCAGAGCCACGGCCGGCGCCGTGTCACGTTTTTCCGGCTCGGCCAGGATGTTGTCCTCTGGAAAATCAGGCAAGGCGGCCCGGACCCCCTTTTCCTGCGCGGCATTGGTCAGGATCAGAATATTTTCCCGCGGAACCACGCCGTCGAGCCGGGACACTGCTTTTTCGAGCAGTGTCTCGTTTCCGAAAAGCTTCAAAAGTTGCTTGGGCTTTTCGTTTCGGCTCAAGGGCCAGAAGCGAGTGCCGCTGCCGCCGGCCAGGATCAAGGCGTAGAGAGATTTGTTTTCCATGATTCAATAAGAGTCGCGCTATTATTTACGCACGAGAGCAAGAGGCTCGAACGAAAAGGCGGGAGAATTTTGTAACGGCGGGTGCTTTCTGAGTTTTCAAGAGCCGCAATGCGAGTACTTTTATGTCATGCCCCACCGTGAACTCGAACATCGCCGTCCTCCAATCAATACGACTTTGCTTGGCACCGCATTGGCAGTGGCGCCAGCCGCCATTGGGTGCGCGGTGGGCATTCTGGTCGCGGACCGGGTGAAGAAGGCGCAGCGCGGCAGCGTGGCATCGGCCCTCTTTTCCATTGGCGCTCTCGCCACGGCGCCTCTCTTGATCGATTATATTAACAAGACGCTGAAGAGCCCCGCCCATCGCTTGGGCAGTTCACGTGTCTTGCGCGGCATTCGCAACAGTGGCGTTACCAGCGAAGCCGACCTGCTGGGCGGTGACGATCCTTACCTGGATCAGCTGAGCCGCACTAATTAATCCGGTGCGGTCACCCGGAGGCTCAGGCCCCCAGGAGTTCCGTAGCTTTGGTCAGCAAGTCCGGCACTTTGTCCGGCTCCGATCCCGCGCCCCGGGCCATTTCGGGTTTCCCGCCGCCTTTGCCGCCCACCACGGGAGCCAGTTCTCGAATGAGATCTCCGGCGCGAAATTCCTTTGTCTCGCCAGGGTGCACCAGGGCGCCGAGGTGAACCTTTCCGTCCGCCACCTGCACCACTACCGCCACGCCGGGATACTGACGTTTTTTCAGACCATTCAGGATTTCCTGCAGGAGTGCCGGGTCGTCTCCTTCCACGATCTTGACGAGCTTTTCGGGCAACGCGCCACCCTCCGCCTCTTCCATCCAGCCGTTCAGCGTTTCGTCCGCCAACTGGCCCTGGAGCGAACCCGAAGCTTTCTTGAAACGCTTTTCCGCTTCCACCACCGCGTTCTTCAAATCTTCACGGTGCTGGGTGAGCTGACGCAGGGCGGCGTTTACCTCGTCGATGGAGGAGGCATCAGCCTTTGAAAGGACCTTGGCGGGATCGGTCTCGAGAGGATCGACCACCACTGGTTTTTGGCCGACTTCCTTCAGCCGGGAATTGGCGTCGTTCAGCTTCGCTTCCAGTTCGCTGGCTTCCTTTTTCAGCTGAGCCGCGGTGTCTGCCAGGTATTCCAACGCCGTGTCACCACAAACGGCCTCCACTCGCCGAATACCGGCGGCAATAGCGCCTTCGCTACGAATCTTGAAAAACTTGATGTCTCCGGTCTGGCGAACATGGGTACCGCCGCAGAGTTCCATGGAGTAGCCATCCAGTTGGCCGGGCTTCCCGCCGATCTGGACGACGCGGACATTGTCCCCATACTTGTCTCCGAAGAACTGCATGATGTCGTCTTTACCCTGAATCTCACTATGGGGGACTTCCACCCAGCTGACGGGATCGTTCGATTCGACGCAATCGTTGACGAGCTTTTCGATGGTTTCCAGTTGTTCGGAATCCAGCGCTTTGCTGTTGAAATCGAAACGCAGGCGATCCGGCGCCACCAGGGAACCCTGCTGGGTCGCGTCGCGGCTAACGGTTTCGTGCAACGCCCAGTGGAACAAATGCGTGGCGGTGTGGTGCCGCTCAATCGCGCGGCGGCGTTCCGGCTCCACGCTAATCACAATCTTGTCCGTTTCCTTTTCAGGTTTGGACTCAAGTTCCAGGCAGAGCGCTTCACCCACGCTCAGGCTCTGTCGCACTGGGATGGTGTCGCCATTGATCGTCGCAAAGCCGGTGTCTCCGACCTGGCCGCCCTTTTCCACGTACAATGGGCTCTTGTCGACAATGGCGTAGGTACCGTTCTCATCCAGCACCCATCGTTCGACCGTGGCCTCCACTGAGTCGGAATCATAGCCAACAAACTCAGAAACGACGTCCGTGTCTATTTTAACGGCACTGACATCCTGAGTCGAGTGGCCGGCTTCTCCTGTCTGGCTGTGTTTTTCTTTGAGGGCCTCAAGCTCCTCCTGGTCGACCTTCAGGTCTCGCTCGTCGAGCATCATCTGAGTCAGATCCAGGGGGAAGCCGTAGGTCTCCCAAAGTTTAACCACGGTGCTCGCTGGAAACGCGGAACCCGGTTTTAGATCAGCGGATGCTTCTTCAAACAGCTTGATGCCGCGATCCAGGGTACGGTTAAAGCTCTCCTCTTCCATCTCGAGGATCTCGAGAATCTTAGCCCGCCGGGATTCCAGCTCGGGAAACGCTTCGCTCATCTGCTCGATCAAGGTGGGAGCGAGCTGGGGGAGGAAAGGCTTTCCGCCATCGCCCAAACCAAGGGTCCGGCCCATGCGGATCGCGCGGCGCAGGATGCGGCGCACCACGTAGTTCCGGCCTTCATTAGAGGGCAGAATACCATCGGCAATGGAAAAACTGACCGTACGCAGGTGATCGGCGATGACCCGGAAAGCCACGTCGATTTCTTCCTGGCCACTCAAGCCCGCGCGGCTGCCGCCCTTCGGCACGGTGCCGTCATAGGTCTTTCCACAAAGCTTGGAAATCGCCGCGAAGATGGGCGTAAAGACGTCCGTGTCGTAGTTGGAAGCCAAGCGGCCAAAGTCGGTCAATCCCCGGGTGCCCTGGAGCACGGCGCAGATGCGTTCGAAGCCCATGCCGGTATCGACGTGTTTGGCAGGCAAGGGGCGGAAAGACCCGTCCTTTTCCGCGTTCAGCTGGATGAAAACGAGGTTCCAGATTTCGATGCAGCGGGCATCGTCACCATTGACGAGTGTGCCCTTCGTATCGCCATTTGGCGTCAGGTCGATGTGGATCTCGGAGCACGGTCCGCAGGGACCGGTGTCTCCCATCATCCAGAAATTGTCTTTCTTGTTCCCGTTAACGATGTGGACCTTTGGATCGAGCCCGGCGTCCGTGTAAATCTTGGCCCAATAGTCGTAGGCTTCCTGGTCGAACTCCGCCGGGTCCCCTTCCCCGGGTTTGTAGACCGTGGCGTAGAGGCGCTCTTTCGGAATACCCCACCGGCCGGTCAGGAGTTCCCAGGCCCAGGTGATCGCTTCTTTCTTGAAGTAATCGCCAAAGCTCCAGTTCCCGAGCATTTCGAAGAACGTGTGGTGGTAGGTGTCGAAACCGACGTCCTCCAAGTCGTTGTGCTTGCCGCCGGCGCGAATGCACTTCTGGGTGTCCGCCGCGCGGGGCGGATCGTAGGGAGCCTTTTCCGAACCCAGGAAATACGGCACGAACTGGTTCATCCCAGCGTTCGTGAACAGCAGATTCGGCGATGTGGGCATGAGCGAGGCCGAGGGCACGATGGTGTGCCCCTGCTCCTCGAAGAAGTCGAGAAAAGACTGCCGTATTTCTTTGGAGGTCATGGAATCGCTAAATCGCTGTTTTGGGGGTGGAACGATTAAGCCACCCAAGCCCGCTAGCAAGGGCCAATCTCCCGGATGAAGCCGGTCCGGCGTGACGGTTCGTTCCTGAAACACTTTCGGCCGGAAACCGGGAGGTCTCAACCCCACCCGATTTCGGCCGAAAGACAGCGAAAAAGAACTTCGTGAACCGTATCGGGGCCGCCTATTTCTTCCCGGCTTCCTCGGTGGGATCCATTTTCTCCCGGACTTCGGCTTCAATCTCTTTATAAAGCTTCTCGTCCGCCTTTAGGGCGTCTTTCGCCGCGTCCCGGCCCTGGGCGAGCTGGGTGCCCTTGTAGCTGAACCAGGAACCGCGTTTCTGGAGGATGTCGAACTCCAGCGCCAGGTCCAACAGGGAACCCACGGAGGAAATGCCCTCGTTGTACATGATATCGAACTCGGCTTCCGTGTAGGGCGGCGCCACCTTGTTCTTCACCACCTTGATCCGCGTGCGGTTGCCGGTGACAGTGCCGTCGGTCTGCTTGATGCTGCCGATCCGGCGGATATCCACGCGGACAGAGCTGTAGAACTTCAGGGCGCGGCCACCAGGCGTGGTTTCCGGGTTGCCGAACATGACACCGACTTTCTCGCGAATCTGGTTGGTGAAAATGCACACCGTGCGAGCCTTGGAAATCATGGCCGTCAGTTTGCGGAGTGCCGCGCTCATGAGACGAGCCTGAGCGCCGACGGTGGCGTCTCCGATTTCGCCTTCCAGTTCCTGCTTGGTCACCAGAGCCGCCACGGAGTCCAAGACGATGACGTCCAGGGCATTGGAGCGGACCAGCGTTTCCACAATGCGCAGGGCTTCCTCCCCCGAACTGGGCTGAGACACCAGCAATTCGTCCAGGTTCACCCCGAGACGGCGGGCATACTGGGGATCCAGGGCGTGCTCCACATCCACGAACCCGGCCAAACCCCCTTGTTTCTGGGCCTGGGCCACCGCCGTAAGGGTCAGCGTCGTTTTACCGGAAGATTCCGGTCCGTAAATTTCCACAATCCGGCCCCGCGGAAAGCCGCCCACCCCGAGCGCGCGGTCAATCAATAGGTTTCCGGTCGGGATCGCCTCCACGTCGACGGAACTGTTTTCCCCCAGGCGCATAATAGCGCCTTCGCCGTAGTCTTTCTGAATCTGAGAAATCGCCAGATCCAGGTTCTTGGCGCGCGCCTCGGCGATCTTGTTCTTCTCAGGATTGTCCGGCGTTTCCTTATTGCCGGCCGTTTTCTTATCTGCGGTCGATTTAGCCATGCGAGTGGGACGGTCTGATGAAGTCCGGCTCTTGGGAAGCTCGTCTTCAGCGTTGGTAGTAGGAGATAGCAGTTCAACCATAGTTTTGAAAGTATTTGCCGTAGCTAAGCGAAAAACTGTTCATTTGTCCAGTGTTATTATGTCCAGTACATGAATAGACCGGTAGTACCGGTCGACTGGATTTGGGCGACAGGCTGTCCCAGGTCCCTGAAAGTGTCGGTACTCCCTCCTAAGGCCCACCGTCTGAGTACCTAAGCTCGTTAGTAAGGATCCATATCCAGGATCCCCTGAATTGCTCCATAATACGTTAACGCAAAGCGGATAACGACAAAGATTACCACGCACACCACGCCACCGTAGAGGATGCGGGGGAGCCAGACGGCGACAGCTTTGATGCCGGCGGTGGCGCGTTCGTCGAATTCGCGGGACCAGCGTTCCAGGTCTTTGTCGAGAGCGCCGGCGAGTTCGGCGTTGTGGATGGAGCGGCAGAAATCGCCGGGAAAGGCGCGGCCCTGGGCCAGGAAAGCGTCGCCGATGGGTTTTCCTTCCTCCGCCGCCTTGGCGATGCGGTTTCCCGCCTTACCGATCACCGCACTCTGGGCAGCGGCGGCGGCGCCCCGAAGGGAACGGCTCATTTTCTGGCCGGCCGTCACTCCGGCGGAAAAAGCTTCGGTGAAGCGGGACAGGGCCAGGTAACGGCGGGCGCCACCAATGACGGGAATTCGTTGCAGCAGACGGTCGGCCCAAAGGCTGGTTTGGCCCTGCTGAAAGATGAAGCCGATTACGACAGCAAAGATGGCACAAAGGAGGTAGAGGATCGCCAGCCATAACAAGATACCCGAGCCCGCGTCCGTCAGGAAGGCGAAAGCACCGGCGGCGCCCGAGGGCCCGTCCCCCTGGAATGCTCCCGCCACTTTTGTGGTGACGACCCCTAGCACCACCGCCATGTGCAACACAGCCACGGGATAGAGCATGTTTCGCCAGAGGATCTGGCGGGTTTCCCGCAGGCGATGAAAATACTCCGCCAGTCGCCGCAATCCCTTTTCCAGCACTCCGCCGCGCTCGGCGGCTTCCACGACGGTCCATTCCAGCGCCGTGATGGAGGGGGACGCCTTGCGCATCGCTTCGGAGATCGACTCACCCGACTCCAGGTGTTTGCGGATGCTCCGGCAAATGGTCCGGTGCAGCTGCGGCGCCTGGCCCAGCTCGGCAATGGACTGACAGGCGCGGTCGAAGCCAAAACCGGATTCGACGAACTTAGCCAGTTCCTGGTAAAACTGTTCTTTCTGCTTGAGGGAAAGCTTCAAAGGCACGGATAAGGGGGGATTGGGTCAAAGCTGCCTCATCGCCCGGCCTAAGGAAAGGATCTTTCGAGCTTTACAGATGCCAGGGAACGCGCCGTGGTGAATGATTGCGATCCACCAGAAATGGAAACGGCATCTCACGCCCCAGATCCTAAACCCAACGGCTCGCCTGACGAGATCTGGATGGATCGCGCTTTGGAGGAAGCGGGCAAGTCTTTTGGACTCACTAGTCCAAATCCACCGGTAGGTGCTGTTCTGGTCCATGCGGGTAAGATCATCGGCACGGGATACCACCACCAGGCGGGTCGGCCACATGCCGAAGTGGAAGCGGTCCGCGACGCGGAAACCCGGGGGAATGGCGCACTACTATCTGACTCTACGCTCTACGTCACTCTGGAACCCTGCTCCACCCACGGGCGGACGCCGCCCTGCACGGACCTGATCCTGGAAAAGCGGATTCCCCGTGTCGTGGTGGGCGCGACGGATCCGTTTCCCGGACATCAGGGCGGCGGGTTGTGGCGCCTGGAAGCCAACGGTGTTTCAGTTACCACGGGTGTTAGAGATGCCGAGTGCCGGCATTTGATCCGCTTCTTTACCAAGCGCGTGACCGAAGGCCGGCCTTGGGTGACCGCCAAATCCGCCATCACCCTGAACGGATGCACCACCCTGCCGCCGGGCGAAGACCGCTGGCTTAGTAATGAGACCAGCCGGGCTGACGTTCACCGGCTGCGCTCCCGGTTGGACGGCATTCTTATTGGCGGGCAGACGCTGCGGGCGGACGACCCCCAACTGACGGTCCGGGGCGAATGGGCGGACTACCGGCCGGAGCAGCCATGGCGCATCGTGGTTTCCAGATCCGGTGACCTGCCGGATGCGGCTCAGGTGTTCACTGACGCCCACCAGGACCGCACCCTGGTCTTCACCACGGAGGACCTGGGGAGCGTTCTGCGCGAACTCGCCGCTCGGGGGCTCAACTCCGTAATGCTGGAATCCGGGGGGCATCTCTTTGCCACGGCACTGCAACAGGGGTTAGTGGATGAGGTCGTGCTTTACGTCGCTCCCATCCTGGCTGGAGGCGGGCAGCGGCTGCTTGATCTTCCGGATTTCATGACCCGGTTAAGGGACGTTGAGACTCACCGGTTCGGTGATGACGTCCGAATTACGGGTATAATAGACCAACCAACCGGTATAAAACCCATAATTTCAACACCGTGAACCCTCACGCTCCTGATTCCTCTGGCCTCAAGCCGGCCGTTTTCTTTGACCGGGACGGCGTGGTGAATGTCTCACCCGGCCCGGGGTATGTTTTGGACTGGGACGGTTTCCAGTTCAGCCCCGGAATTTTCGAGGTTCTGCGCCTTTGCCGCGACCGGGGTTACGAGCGCTTTGTCGTCACGAGCCAGAAGGGCGTGGGCAAGAGGCTTATGACTCAGGCCGACTTAGACGAGATCCATCACCGCATGCAGGCGCGCCTGGAAGAAGAGGGCGCTCCCTTTCGCGAGATCTTTTCCCACACCGGAACCGCCGACACCCCCTACCCTCCCAAGCCGGACCCGGCCATGATGCTGGCCGCGGCTCGGGACCACGGCATCGACCTGAGCGCTTCCTGGGTCATCGGCGACGCGGACCGGGACATCGCCATGGGCCAGGCGGCCGGACTGAAAGGCACCATCCGCGTCAGATCCGACCAGCCCATCGGCGTGGAAGCAGATTATACAGTGGATTCCGTGGCGGCGCTGATCCCCCTGCTGAAGGAAGTGCTCTGAGACCTTCTCCCAGCACCGGGGGCGAGGCTCCGGCCTCCCCAGCGCGCCTCAGGAGGCCGCCGAAGAAGACGCTTTGGCATTCGCGGATCGGCCTCGCTCCAACCACACCGCAAGCAAAGAAATGTCCGCCGGGGTGATCCCGCTGATGCGCGATGCCTGGCCCAGGGTAGTGGGCCGGATCTGGTTCAGCTTCAGCTGGGCCTCCCGCTTCAGTCCCTGGATGCCCGTGTAGTCGAGATCCGCCGGAATCGCCTTGGCCTCCATCCGCCGGGTGCGGTCGATCATGTCTTGCTGCCGCTGGATGTAACCGGCGTATTTTACGTCGATCTCCAGCGCTTCCCAGATGTCTTCCGGGTACCGGGCCTGAATGTCTTCCGCCAATCCTTTGTAGGTGGCTTCCGGGCGGCGAAGCCATTTTTCGATGGAAACGCCATCCAGGAACGTCTTGGCGACAAAGCGGCCCGCGTCCTCCAGTTGGGAACGCTTGGCCTCCACCTTGGCGGCACGCTCCGGATCTGCCAGCCCGATGGCGGCGGCTCGTGTAGTGAGGCGGAGATCCGCGTTGTCCTGGCGGAGGAGCAGCCGATGCTCTGCCCGGCTGGTGAACATACGATAAGGCTCCACCGTGCCCTTGGTAACCAAGTCATCGATCATCACGCCGATGTAGGCTTCGTCCCGGCTCAGGGTAAAGGGAGCTTCCCCTTTCACTTTCAGCGCGGCGTTCGCGCCCGCCACCAGGCCCTGGCCTGCAGCCTCTTCGTAGCCGCTGGTGCCATTGATCTGTCCGGCCAGGAAGAGACCGCTGATGACCTTGGTTTCCAGGCAAGGCGTGAGTTGAGTGGGATCGCAGTAGTCGTATTCCACCGCGTAACCCGGCCGGATGATTTCCGCGTTCTCCAAACCGGGAATGGTGCGGAGAAAGGCATACTGCACCTCGTAGGGCAGGCTGGTGGAAACGCCGTTCACGTAGTATTCCCGCGTGTGACGGCCTTCCGGCTCCAGGAAGATCTGGTGGCGCTCCTTATCCGCGAATCGGACCACCTTGTCCTCGATGGAAGGGCAATACCGGGGACCGATCCCCTCGATACGGCCACAATACATCGGAGATTTGTCCAGGTTTGCCCGAATGATCTCGTGCGTTTGGGCGTTCGTGTAGGAAATCCAGCAGGGCAATTGTTCCACGTGGAACATCCCTTCAGGATTCCAGACGTTTAGGGTAAACAAATCATCCTTTCCTTTCGTCAGCCGCTCGGGCATGAACGAAAATCGCGGAGCCGGTTCGTCCCCACCCTGAGGTTCGCACTTGGAGAAGTCGATGGAACGGCCATTCAAACGGCACGGGGTTCCCGTTTTAAACCGCTCCACCTTCAGGCCAAACTCCCGAAGCTGGTCGCTCAGGGTCGAAATCGCGTCCCCCATCCGGCCACCCTTCTCGTTCTGCAGGCCCACATGCATGAGCCCTCGCATGAAGGTTCCCGTGGTGATCACGGCGGCCTTCGTAGAAAACCGCATCCCCAGGGTGGTCACAATCGCCTTCACCTCATCGGCGGCGACTTCAATCTGGGCTACGTTACCCTGGTGAAGGTCAATCCCAGGGGCGCCTTCCAGCTCCGCCTTCATCCGGAACTGGTAGGCTTTCTTGTCGCACTGCGCCCGGGGTGCGCGCACGCTGGGACCTTTCGTGGCGTTGAGCATCCGGAACTGAATGCCCGTGGCATCCGTGTTCAAACCCATTGCGCCTCCAAGCGCATCGATCTCCCGTACCATATGTCCCTTCGCCAGGCCTCCGATCGCGGGATTGCAGGACATCTGGCCGATGGTGTCCAAATTCTGGGTCACCACCGCCACTTCGCTGCCCAGCCGCGCCGCCGCCAGCGCGGCTTCTATTCCCGCGTGTCCGGCGCCAATGACGACCACGTCATATTCCTTGGGGTAGTTGAACATTTCTTGCTTAGAAGGGAGAGCGTTAAGGTTATCCGCATTTCGCTTCCGATACAAATGCACCCAGCTTCTGATAAGCGCCTCAATCCCGCTTCCCCGCCCTTCCGGTGGCGGAAATGTTCCACGTGGAACATTTACAGAATATCAGCACTTACTGAATATCTCCCACCTTTGTGTTTCCTCCCCCACCAGCCACCACCACAACCAGCAGCTCTCCGTCAAACACCCTTACCCATCTCTCGAAGTTTCCGCCGATTCGCAGTTTCCAACCCGCTGTCTTTAGTCTAATCTTCGCTCCCTTAGCGGATCCCGCCAAGGCGGGCAATTTTTTCAGACTATGTCCACCGATACTGTCTCTCCATCACCGCACGCCGAAGCCGAAATTAACAAGAGCCTCTCCAATGAGGACAAGATCAAGTTCCTGCGGGACATGGTCCGGATCCGGCGCTTCGAACAGATTTCGCTCAAAGCCTACCAGCAAGGCAAAATGGGCGGTTTCCTTCACCTCTACATCGGGCAGGAATCCGTCGCCGTCGGCTCCATCTCCGTCTGTGGGGAAAACGATCACATCATCACGGCCTATCGCGACCACGGCCACGCCCTGGCTTCCGGTATGTCCATGAATGAGTGCATGGCCGAACTTTTCGGGAAAGCCACCGGCTGTTCGAAGGGCAAGGGTGGTTCCATGCACTTCTTCGCCCCGGCCAAACGCTACTGGGGCGGTCACGGCATCGTCGGCGGCCAGACCCCTCTGGGCGCGGGCATTGCGTTTGCCTTGAAATACCAGGACATCAAAGGCTGCTGCCTCTGTTACATGGGCGACGGCGCCGTGAACCAGGGCGCCTTCCACGAAGCCCTGAACCTCGCTTCCCTGTGGGATCTGCCCGTCATCTACATCATCGAGAATAACGGCTACTCCATGGGCACGTCTCAGAAACGTTCCAGCGCTTACCCGGAAGCCGGCCTCGCCGCCCGGGCGGAGGCTTATGGGATGGATTGGGACGTCGCCAACGGCGAGCACATTTACGAAGTGCGCGCCAAGACCTGGGAAGCCGTCCAACGCGCTCACGAACAGTCCCGGCCCACCATCCTGGAACTGGCCACTTACCGTTATTATGGGCACAGCGTCGCCGACGCCAACGCCCAGAAGTACCGGACCAAGGAGGAGATCGAAAAGTACAAAAACGAGCACGATCCCCTGAATCTCTGGCGCAATACCCTCCTCGACGAAGGCGTCATCACCGAAGACCTCGCCAAGGAAATCCAGCAGGAAGCCAACGAAGAAGCCGACGCCTCCATCAAGTTCGCCGAAGACAGCCCCTTCCCGGAAGATTCGGCCATGCTGCAGGACGTCTACTGGGAGGTGGACAACGACACGGAATCCGGCAAGACCGGCCGCCACTTCTTCTAATAAACCAGCTTTCTTTTTTGCACCGGCTCCGGTCTGACCTGCTTCACCGCTCGCCTTTCCCCGGACTCGCCGCCCTCCTTTCTTTTTACTTTCTCACTCGATATCGACAGCGATGCGTAAGATCACCTACCGCAAGGCCTTGAACGAGGCACTGGATGAAGAACTGGCCCACGACGACATGGTCGTCGTCATTGGCGAAGAAGTCGCCGAGTACAATGGCGCCTACAAAGTCACCGAAGGCCTCTGGGAAAAATGGGGGGACAAGCGCCTCATCGACGCTCCCATCAGCGAAGCCGGCTTCATCGGCATGGGCATTGGGGCCAGCATGCTGGGCATGCGCCCGGTCATGGAGCTGATGTTTTTCAGCTTCGCCTACGTGGCCTTCGACCAGATGATGAACAACGCCTCCTCCGTCCGCTACATGTCCGGTGGCTTGATCAACTGCCCCATCGTGGTCCGCGGTCCCGCCAATGGCGGTACCAACGTGGGCGCCACGCACTCCCACACGCCGGAGAACATCTTCGCCAACATGCCCGGCCTCAAGGTCGTCAGCCCCGCCACGGCCTACGACGCCAAGGGCCTCATGAAAACCGCCATCCGGGACAACGACCCCGTCTTCTTCATGGAGAACACCATGCTCTACGGTATGGAATGGGAAGTGCCGGAAAACAGCGAGATCGAAGGCGGCGAACTGATCATCCCCCTGGGCAAGGCCGACATCAAACGGGAGGGCACCGACATCTCCCTGATCGCTCACGGCCGGGCCGTCATCACCGCCCTGGAAGCCGCGAAGATTCTGGAGTCCGAACACAAGATCAACGCGGAAGTGGTGGACCTCAGATCCATCCGGCCGCTGGACGAAGAAACGATCCTGAACTCCGTAAAGAAAACCAACCGGTCGGTATATATTGAGGAGAATAAACCCTTCTGCGGCGTCGGCGCGCAGATCTCTTCCATGATCATGGAAAAAGCCTTCGACTATCTGGACGCTCCCGTCCTGCGCATTACCAGTGTCGATTCCCCCGCCTTCTACAGTCCGCCGGTTGAAAAGCGCCAGCTCCCCTACCCTGAAATGATCGTCGAGAAGGCCCTCACCATCTGTTAAGGAATCTTCGAATTCTCCGACTGTATCTTTTGCTTTTCCCTTTTCTAATACCTCACCTGATCTGATCCACCATCATGGCTTCCTACATTGAAATGCCGAAACTGAGCGACACGATGACCGAGGGCACCCTCGCCAAGTGGCTCAAGAAAGAAGGCGACACCGTCGCCATGGGCGACGTCATCGCCGAGGTGGAAACCGACAAGGCCACCATGGAAATGGAGTCCTTTGAGGAAGGAAAGATCCACAAATTCTATGTTCAAGAGGGTGAGAAAGCTCCGCTCGGGGCCAAGCTCGCTCTCTTACTGGACGAAGGAGAGGAACCACCGGCCGATGCCGATCAACCACCCGCCGACAGCGGAACTACGGAATCCGGCGGCGACGGCTCTTCCGGCTCCAAAGAAGACAGCAGTGAAGGCGCTTCCACCACCAACACCGCGACCTCAGCAGACGAGACCGAAGACGCCGGCGGAAAACGCATCAAGGCTTCTCCGCTCGCCAAAAAGATCGCCAAGGCCAAGGGCGTGAAACTCTCCTCCGTCAAGGGTTCCGGCCCAGGCGGCCGCATCGTGAAGGCGGACGTGGAAAAGGCGGCCAAAGAAGGCCCGGCTCCCACCAAGGGCGGTGCCGCCGCTCCGAAGGCCATCAAACCCACGGCCTCGGATCAAGACGAACGGATCAAGCTTTCCGGCATGCGTTCCATCATCGCGGAACGCCTCATGATCAGCAAGACCACCATCCCCCACTTCTACCTCAACATCGAGGTGGATGCCGGTCCGCTGATGGCTTTCAGGAAGCAGATCAACGCCGTCTCTGAAAAACAGGAGAACGGTAACAAGTACTCCCTGAACGACTTCATCCTGAAAGCCGTCATCGCCGCCGCCAAGGCCGTGCCCATGGTCAATGCCTCCTTCGATGAGGACAGCATCATCCGCTATGCCGCGGTCAATCTTTCCGTCGCCATCGCGGTGGAGGACGGGCTTGTCACGCCGGTCATTCGCAACGCGGACAAGAAGACCCTTCTAGAGATCAGTCAGTCGGTCAAAGACCTGGCTGCCCGTGCGCGGAACAAACGCCTGTCCCCGGACGAATTCGCGGGCGGCACCATCACCGTATCCAGCCTGGGTGGTTACGGCATCGACAACTTCGACGCCATCATCAACCCTCCCCAGGCCGCCATTCTCTCCATCGGCACCGCCAAACGGGTCCCCGTGGTGAACGAAAAAGGCGACATTGTCCCCGGCGACCGCATGTGGATCGGCATGAGCTGCGACCACCGCGTCATCGACGGCGCCGTGGGAGCCACCTACCTGGCCGAACTTCGCCGCCTGATTGAAAGCCCGGCGCTCATGCTGGTGTGATTCCTGCCTCCCAACAAGCCGCCGAGCCTCACCCGGCCCTAACAAAACTACCATTCTTTCTTTTCCTAAGCCTGACTCTCTCATGAAATACGATCTCATCGTCATCGGCGGCGGCCCGGCCGGTTATGTCGGCGCCATCCGCGCGGCTCAGCTCGGCAAAAAAGTCGCTTGCGTGGAAAACGACCGTGCCGGCGGCACCTGCCTGAACTGGGGCTGCATTCCTACAAAGGCGCTGCTCCAGAATGCCGCCCTTTACTGGAACATGACTCACCACGCGGAGGAGTTCGGCTTCAAGATCGACAACCTTTCCTACGACTGGTCCGCCATCATCAAGCGCTCCCGGAAAGTCTCCGAACGACTCGCCGGCGGGATTGAATTTCTCTTCAAGAAGAACAAGGTCGACTACATCCGCGGCACCGGTGCTCTGGCGGGTGAAGGGAAAGTGGAAGTCACGGACAAAGACGGAAAGACCGAAACCTTCGAAGGCACGGACATTCTCATCAGCACCGGCTGTAAGTCCCGCCCCCTGCCCTTCCTCCCCTACGAACATCCCCGCGTCATTTCCAGCCGCGAAGCCATGGTGCTGGAAAGCCAGCCGAAGGAAATCATCATCATTGGCGCCGGTGCCATCGGCGTGGAGTTCGCCTACTTCTTCAATGCCTACGGCACGAAGGTTACCATCGTCGAAATGATGGATCACCTCCTGCCCGTGGAAGACACTGAGATCTCCAAGGCACTCGAGAAATCCTTCAAGAAACAGGGCATCAACTTCCTGCTCGGCACCAAGACCGCCAGCGCGGATCTTGCCGACGATAAAGTGACCCTCACCGTCGAACCCGCCGCGGGCGGAGACAGCCAGCAGATCTCCGCCGACTACTGCCTGGTGGCCGTCGGGGTTCAACCCGTCCTGCCCGGCAATTCAGAAGGCCTCAAACTCACGGACCGTGGCTATATCGAGGTCGATGACCGCTACCAGACTTCCATGAAGAATGTCTATGCCGCCGGGGACATCATTGGGCCTCCGTGGCTGGCCCATGTGGCGTCCTTCGAAGCCGTCCACACTGTGGAAGGCCTTTACGTCGAAGGACATACGCCGAAGAAAGTCACTATTTTCCCCGGTTGTACTTACTGCCATCCGGAAGTGGCCAGCATCGGCCTCACCGAGCGTGCTTGCGAGGAAAAGGGCATCGCCTACAAAGTGGGCCGCTTCCCCTTCCAGGCCAGTGGCCGGGCCCAGGCGGCGGGCGAACCGGAAGGCTTCGTGAAACTAATCTTCGGCGAAGAATACGGCGAACTGCTGGGCGCCCACATCATCGGCGCCGAAGCCACCGAACTCATCGCCGAGATGGGCCTCGGCATCACCTTGGAAGCGACGTGGGAAGAGTTGGAAAACACCATTCACGCTCACCCCACGTTATCCGAAGCCATTCACGAAGCCACCAGCGACGCGTTCGGTCACGCCATCCATTTCTAGGCTGTGTGGACAAATTGGGGGCGGCCCGGCGCGAGAGCATTTTTTGGACTGGCAAGGCGCCGCTCACTCTATTGGGCCTACCCCCAATAGAGTGAGCGGGAACAAAGCCAGGCGAAAAATGGGCTGCGTCTTCAGGTATTCGCCGCTTCGCGGCGCAGAGTTCTCTTTCCTTTTCTTCCTTTCCAGTCCGTTCTCCAATTTTTTGACACTGCCAAGTGTTCAGGCAGAGCTAAAGTGACGGGTGATTGGCGAGGATTTTTGGCCGGGGCCAAGGCGCGAGGAAGGCGGCTATGTGAACCATATCCAACTGACGAGCAACGAAGGCACCGGCCAAAAAGACCGTACCGCGTTCTATTGCCCGCAACTCTTCCCTCCAATCAAGCACCCGTCACTTTAGATTTGTCTGAGCACTAGGCAGTGTGGACAAATATAAGTGGTTGAGAATGTTAAGTTTTACGAAATAGTAAAGGATGGATGTCCATCGAGCAGATCAGATGCCGGAGCCGGTTTTTCAA
>JAUICH010000006.1 GCA_030427505.1 Verrucomicrobiia bacterium | reverse complement strand
GGCCTACCCCCAATAGAGTGAGCGGGAACGAAGCCAGGCGAAAAATGGGCCGCGTCTTCAGGTTTTCGCCGCTTCGCGGCGCTGAGTTCACTGTCCTTCTTTTCATTTCCGCTCCGTTCGCCAATTTGTCCACACTGCCTAGTCATGATCGTGGTGGCGGTGGTCGCGATGGTCCCAGCGATCATCCCACCGGTCTCCCAATCGCAGCCAGAAGCTGCCGCCAAAGGGAGCGGGAAGGGCCCGGTAGTAGCGGTAGTGGCGATCCTGGTCGTGGCCATGGTGGCGATCCCAATGCCGGCGGTCGTGATCCCAGTGGCCGCGGTCATGGTGCCCGCGATCCCACCGGTGGTGGTCATGCCCATGCCGGTGCCGGTCGCGATCACGGTCTCTGGCGTCCGCCGTTCCGGAAATGGCCGTCAGGGCAAACAAGCTGGCCGCGCCGGCCAAGATAGCTTTCTTGAGATTGGTTTTCATCGTAAAGTCTGGTGTTCGGAGTGATTGTTGAGAACCGGCTCGCCCCGCCGAACCGGCTGGGTAGGGAGGCCACGTTTCTTCATGGCCCAGCGCGCCTTTGCTTCGGGGTGGGGATGGGGTTTCCGAAATCAGGTCTCAAACGGACCGCTGAGATTTCGGGCGCGCACTTTCTTGTCTCAATGATAGTTACGTCTGGACCGGCGGAAGCCGTTGCCCCTTCGCCGGGGCTCTCGGTGAGCTTCTCCCGCGAAGGATGACTCGAGGCCGGGAGGATAGGCTTGTCCTCGGTGGGCGGTTTTGTTTTCCTACTTTGGCTTCCCCCCGCAACAAGCCCTCATCAGTCAAAACCTCCCATGAAATTCGCAAAACGATTGCAACCCTCCGTCCGCGCGTGCTCAGTGCTCGCCTCAACCCTGGCCCTCATCATGACCTTATCTGGCTGTAAAAAAGACGACGAAAATCCCACCGATTCTAGTAGCCCCGCCACCGGCGAAACGGCGGATATTCCCGTGGAACCTTTCGGCAGCATCGGCGGCCAGAAAGTCTCTCTTTACACCTTAAAAAATGCCAATGGCGTGACGGCCAAGATCACGAACTACGGCGGCATTATTGTTTCTCTACTGGCCCCGGACAAAGACGGCAACCTGGCCGACGTGGTGCTGGGCTTCGACTCCGCGGACGAGTATGTGAGCAAGAAAAGCCCCTACTTCGGTAGCATCACCGGCCGCTATGCCAACCGCATCGCCAAGGGCAAGTTCACTCTGGACGGCACGGAGTACACCCTGGCGGTGAACAACGGCCCAAACCACCTCCACGGCGGTGACGTGGGCTTCGACAAGAAAGTCTGGCAGGCGGAGCCCATGGAAACCCCGGACGGTCCCGCCCTGAAGCTCAGCTACACCAGTCCGGACGGAGAAGAAGGTTACCCCGGAGAACTAAGCTGCACCGTCATCTACACGTTGACGGCCGACAACGCGCTGAAGATCGACTACGAAGCCACCACGGACAAACCCACCGTCCTGAACCTGACCAATCACAGCTATTTCAATCTCTCGGGTCACGGCACGCCCACGATCCTGGACCACGTCCTGACCATTCACGCGGACCGCTTCGTTCCCACGGACGACACCGGCATTCCCTTGGGGGACCTGGCATCCGTGGAGGGTACTCCTTTTGATTTCCGCAATCCCACTCCCATCGGCGAACGCATCGGCGCGGATGACGAGCAGCTCAAAAACGGCATCGGCTACGACCACAACTACGTCCTGAAAGACGGCCGGGACGGCAAGCTCATCCCCGCCGCCACCGTCAAAGATCCGGCCAGCGGCCGCGTCCTGGAAGTGGAAACCACCGAACCGGGTCTCCAGCTTTACGTTGGCAACTATCTGGACGGCGTGGAGGGAAAAGACGGAAAAGTCTATCCCTACCGTTCCGCCCTTTGCCTGGAAGCGCAGACCTTCCCGGACTCGCCGAATCAGGCGGGGTATCCTTCCCCCGTGCTCCGGCCCGGCGAGACCTACCGCCAGACCACGATCTATCGGCTGTCGGCGGAGTGAGCGAATCTTGCTTGGATTCCAGCAAATCCGCTCACCCTTGCCCGCACGTTCTTAATCGTCCAGTCCCGCGCCGCGCCAGAACTTGGAGCCATCTTCCGTGGAGTCAGACTCCGGAATTTCATTCGGGTGCAGCTTATCCACATGCGCGTCCAGGAAGGCCGCCAGGACAAAACGATCGTCGTGGCGGGCTTTCGTATTGCGAATCATCATCACGTCTTCCGCCGCCACCACGTTCTTTTCCATACAGTCTATGTAGATCATGGCGTCCACGGGCCGGGTGAAATTTACCCGCGTCTTTTCGGTTAGATACGGGTCCGGCGCGTTTGCGTTGATCTCGTCATAGCGGAGATTCTTGTTCATCGCATAGCTGTGATGATACCAATTCGTGTCCGTCGGAAAACGTTTTACACTGGGCGTGGACTCAAACACGGTTTCCACCAGGTGACCGCCCTCTGTCGCCCGGGAAGACGCGGTGTTGGCCGGATCGGTCCCCGGATACAGGGTGGCGAAAATCACCCCATCCAGCCACATGCCACTTTCCATGAGCATGGCGTTCTCAGGCAATTCCCCTGGCGTGTCATCTGTATAGATGGGGGATGGAAGGTGGTCACCATTTTCAACGGTCCAATCCATGGTAGCCAGAGTGATGGAACGAAGATTGTTCATCGTTTTCATCGTGTTCGCTTTCTGAACCACTTGGGTGACGGCGGCATAGCCGAGACCGGTGAGCAAGCCGATGATGAAGACCACCACCAGTATTTCGAGCATCGTCAACCCCCGCGACCGGGAGCGAATGCGGGCGACATTTTGAGAATAAGAGGGGATTTTCATGACAAAGATGAGGGGTAGAAATTTGGGATGTTGATTCCTAAAGCATACCCGTATGTGGCCAGCTTCGTCAAGACGCGCCGATTTCACGAATTCTCTCCCCTTTTTCGTGTAGGACGCGGCAAAGCCTGAGAGTTTGCCGTTTCAGCCCCCACCCCGCCCCGCTGATCGAAGTCACTTCACGCCTACGAGTTCCCCTCCGGCGGAATAGCGACCGGAGACTCTCGCCAACGGGGTTCAGGCCGCCGAAAACGGTCCTGAAAGCAACGTTTCCGTGACTTCCCTTCCGCAATTTTGACGCGGATAATGCCCGTAACGTCCTATCAGACGCTTCCAAGGCTTCCGGCCTCCGAGAGGCTCCGAATTGGCGCCCCCACGGCGTGGTCCGCACAGTTCGAAACCGCTTCTGGGGCGCAAACTTCTCTCAATCTTCCGCCAGCCCTCCTCCCATGAATCCGGCACTCTCCGACCCTCCGCCCGGCACCGCGACTGAAACAGAAGCTGAACTGATCGCCCGGTGCCTGTTGGCGCTCAGAACGCTGTGGGACGCTACCGGACAACTGGAGGAGAAATTTTCTTCGACCTTGGACCAGGCGACTCCGGAAGCGCGCGCCAGTGCCCGGAATCTCATTCACTACCTGGCGGTACGGCAGCACGACATCCGGCCTCTACAGAAAGACTTGGCCCGTTTGGGGCTCAGCTCTCTGGGCCGGATGGAGTCGCACGTCCGGGCGACCCTGGCCGCGGTATTCCGCGCCCTGGCGGCCCTTTCACCGGAACCGGTGGAGGTGCCTCAAGTCTCTCCAGACGACCTCTCGTTCGAGCGGGGTGAGTCCCTCCTCGGCGAACACACCACCACGGCGTTCGGACCGGAATGCGCCGGCTCCGCCACCCGCATCATGGTGACCATGCCCAGCGAAGCCGCCACCGATCTTGCCTTGGTCCGGGACCTTCTTTCCGAAGGCATGGCGGTCGCCCGCATCAACTGCGCGCACGACGGGCCGGAGACGTGGCAACAGATGATCGCCAATATCCGGCGCGCCGAGGAGGAAACCGGGCTCAACTGCCGGGTGGCTTTCGACGTGGCGGGCCCCAAATTGCGAACGGGTCCTCTGCCAGCCTCCCCGCCGGTGATCCGGTGGAAACCGCTGCGCGACACCTATGGACGTGTCGTCACACCAGCGCACATATTTTTCGTTCCAGCAGGAAGCCACCCGGTGATTTCGGAGCCGGGCGCTCTTTCCGTGCCCGTTTCGGCCGCCCTTTTCGAAGCCATGTGTCCGGGCCTGGAGATTGTCCTGAAAGACACACGCAAAGCCAAGCGCCAGGTGACGCTGGAATCCGCCGGCGAAGGCTATTGCCTGGGACTCTGCGGCCACACAGGATACGTGACTCCCGGCACCGGACTAGAACTGCGCGAGCCCGGCCGCCCGGAGCCTGTCGCCACCGGCACCGTCGAAGACTTCGAATCCACCAAGCCCGCTTTCCTGGTCCTGACCGCCGGACAGACCCTGATCGTCAGAAAGGGTGACGCCCCAGGCCACTCCGCCATTCCCTCCCAAGGGAGCGCAGAAGGTGTGCCCGCCACTATCAGTTGCGATCTGGAAGCCGTCTTTCAGGACACCAAACCCGGCGAGCCCATCTCCTTCGATGACGGCACCATCGAGGGCATCATCCGGAAGGTTGAACCCGAACAGCTCGAAGTGGAAATCACCCGTGTCACTTCCCAACCCGCGAAACTCCGCGCGGAGAAAGGCATCAACCTTCCCGAAACGAACCTGGGAATCTCCGGACTCACCGCCAAAGACGTTGCGGACCTGGAGCAGGCAGTGCCCTTGGGGAACCTCGTCTCTCTTTCCTTTGTGCGGGATGTCGCGGACGTGCGCCAGCTCATCGGCGAACTGGATCGCCACCAAGCGGATCACCTGGGAATCATCCTGAAGATCGAGACCCGCAAAGGTTTCGAGAACTTGGGCTCCCTGCTCTTGGAAGCCATGCGTCACCCTCCCGTGGCGGTAATGATCGCGCGGGGAGACTTGGGGGTAGAGCTGGGGTTCGAGCGCATGGCCGAAGTGCAGGAAGAGATCTTGTGGCTTTGTGAGGCGGCCCACGTCCCGGTCATCTGGGCCACCCAGGTGCTCGAATCTCTGGCCAAGCGCGGCCTGGCCACACGCGCCGAAGTGACGGACGCGGCCATGGGCAGCCGGGCGGAGTGCGTCATGCTCAACAAGGGACCCCACATCGTCCGGGCGGTCAAAACTCTGGCCAGCATTCTCCGCCGGATGGAAAGCCACCAGCTCAAGAAAAAAGCCACGCTAAGAAAGCTGAAAGTAGCCTCCATCGGACCGTTCGAAACGGCGTAGGCAATTCGAAAGACGGCACGGTTTTAATTATCCCGTGTCTCCAATTCGCCATCCTGGTACCAGAAAGAGCGGCCATCCGGCCAGACGAGCGCCGGTTCTTTATCCGCATGAAGCCGGCCGGATCTTAACTTCATGGAAGGCATGGGCAGGCAGACAAAGTCCTCGTCGATGGTCCAGAACGCGCCCAGTCCGGAACGGTAGGCTTCAAAGAAAGGCAGCCATAACCGGTTGAAAGCCGCAAACTTCGGGCTGCCGGATGAGTCCACGATGCTCATGTCCCGCAGGGCGGCCCGCAGCATGAACGGCAAGCCATGTACCACATCCGCCAATTGGCCGTCGATGCCGGTCATTGGAATCCACTGGGGAACCACGCCTTCCAGGAGGCCATCGATTCGCTTCTCCGCCCTGGCCTGGGTCCGGCAGAATTCCCTCCAGACTTCCTTGCCGCGGCCGCGGATTTCCTGCCATGCCGCCTTGTAGGAGGCTTGGTTGGCGAGATACCACTTCCTGACATGGGGCATCTCCCAATTCACTCCGGCCAGCTTTGCATTGGCGTCGACCGGGCTTTCCACCCAATGAACGGCTGGCTGTTCGAACCCAATCAGACGGCAATGTTCCAAGAGCGCCGCCTCAATTTCGCTCCGGACGACTTTGGGCTCCGCTGGGTCTATCGCTTTTAGTTGCTCGATCTGGTAGGCGACTTGATCCATTCAGAGATTCCCTATTTCGGGCTTACGTTAAGCCACACGTCAAATCGGCGCGGCATGCGTCAGAGAGTTGCCCCGATTTTCGGTTAGCATTACAGTTATCGCCACTTCAGCGCATGTTTTCCTCTCCGCAACGCAGGCTTTGTAACGGTTTCTCTCCGAACGTCCCAAAGCCCGAACGCAGTCCAGCCCGCGAGGAGAACTCGTATCGACGCCCGGCGCTATCCTTTCTGGAGTCGAGACCTCCTATCCGGCTATCGTTAAACCGGAATCAGAAAAAATGAAGAATCTTGCAATAATTCCGCCTCCCAGATTCGATTGCCCTCCAGAGTCCAGTCTCTCCAAGTACACCACACACTCCATCCCATGAACATGACCTCGCGAATCATCCTTATTCCGGCGGCGGCGCTCGCCGCCATCCTGTTTTCTTCCTGCCAGACAACTCAAACCACCGGTACTCCCGTCCCGGGTACCTTCCAGCGAACGGGCGAGATTCACCTGGCGGTCTCGACCACCAAGACTTCCTACCAGGTGGGCGACCTCCTGAGTTTTACCGTGGTACCCTCCGAAGACGCCTACCTGGCGGCATGGGTTCGCGGTTCCGACGGCGCGATCAATCAGATCTACCCGAACGCGCACTCCTCCCGGAAAGTCTTCCGGGGCGGCGTTCCAGCCCGGCTTCCCGCCAGCGGCGACTTCCAGTTCCGCGTCAGCCCGCCCACCGGCCGGGACACCTTGATCGTGATCGCGTCCACCGTGCCGGTCAATGAGTCCACGCCTCCCGCTGCTGGCGCCTGGATGAAAGGCGCTTCCGTCGAACCGGCATCCGTGGAGCGCCGCGGCGAAGCCCGCTTGGTTTACGGTGTGACTGAGTAAGAACGGTCACCCTCCTCTAATCTAAGAAAGCACCCACGCGGCTTCGGCTATCCGGCGATGAAAAAGAAGGACAAGAGGATCAAAAACGGCCTATGGCTCATTTGCCTGGCCGTTCTGCCCGCCACCGCCAGCATCTCCGCTCACGGCGAGGAAGAAGTGATCTCCACCGAGGAAATCCGGAGATCGGTCGTCGAGGCCGAAGCGACCCGGGCCTGGCCTAAAACCCGGGCGGGCTACGTGTTCGAAAACTCCCGGAGCCTGGACGCGGACGATCGCAGCATCGAAATCGTGGCGGATACCGTGCGGGTTGATCCCGACGCGCACATCTCGCTTCCCATTACCTTCGCGCTGGATTCTTCCACCGAGTTGACCGGAAATTCATCGCGGCAACTGGAAGCGCTCGCCAATGCCCTGAAAGGCATGAAAGAAGGCGAAAGCTATCTGATCGAGGGTCACACCTGCGTCCTGGGCGAAACGGACCACAACAACCGGCTCTCGATCGCTCGCGCCAACTTTATCGTCCATTCCCTCATCCAGCGGGGCGTTCCGGCCCGCTCCCTTCGCGCCATGGGCTGCGGCCCCGCGGAAGCGGTGAAAGACGGAGTTTCTGATGACGCCAGCGAAGTAGTGCTGGCGCCCTACCGTAAAGTAATGATACACCGGACTTTCACATCCGAGAACCCATGAACTTCCACGCCAGACTCGGGAAGCCCCAAAGTCTGGCTCCAGCCGTATCTTATCCTAACCACTTACCGGCAAAGCCATGATCTCTCTTCGCCCATTTGCAACCTCCCTCGCTGGCCTGATATGCCTGGCGGGCGGAATCACCCTTTTCGCCCAGTCTCCAGAAGCTCCCGAGGTTCCAGAGTCTCCGGAAACGGCTGCCACCGGTGAAGTGTCCGATGCCCCACCGGCCTCTCCCGAAGGAAAAGGAGGCGTCATGGTCGTTCAAGAAGCGGAAGCCAAGCCGCGTGGCGAGAAGCCGGAGGCGTCCACCGAAGACAAACCTGAGGCCGCTGCTGAAATGAGAGCCAAACCCAAACCCAAACCAAAGATTGGTCCGGCGCCCACCATTTCACCCAATGCCGCCGGCTTTGCCCTCTACCGGACGCTCATCGCGCATCCAGGGTTCCTCCCAGACGACGGAAACCTGGTCCTGTCTCCCGCGGGACTGGAGCCCGTATTGCTGGCTCTGGAAGCGGGCGCCGGAGGCGAAACGGCGGCTCAGCTAGATAATATTCTCCGCCCCAAAGACGAGCTGAAACCGCGGAAAGTAACCCCGACTGCCGCTGGCGACACGGGAGCCAAAATCTCAGCCGCCGGAGCCTGGATCGAAATGGGCTGGCTCATCAAACCCGAATACGAAGGAGTGCTGTCTCATCACCTGGGAATGTCTCTCAGTCCCGCCGCGTTCTCCGAAGACGCCGCTGGAGAAACCGAAAAGATCAACAGCTGGGTCAACGCCGCGACCCGGGAGCGAATTCCCACCCTGTTCGAATCGGGTGACTTGGATTCCACGACCCGCCTGGTCATCGCCTGCGCGCTGGCCTATGACGGCGCCTGGGTCAACCCCTTCGACCCCACCTACACCAAGCCGGGCGAGTTTCATTCCGGTTCCGGCAAGACCGTTCGGACGGACTTCATGCACCAGGTGGCGGAATTCCAGTACCGTGAAATCAAGGGCACCCACGTGCTGGCCATGCCGCTGCAAAATGGAGACCAGCGCTGCGTCTTCCTGCTGCCCCCGGACGGCGGAGATCCGCTGGTGTCTCTTCAGGGACTGGAAAAAACCCTGACCGCGGCCCGCTTCCAGGAACTGACCGAAGATTTGGAAAGGCACACCGTGGAGTTGAAAACTCCCCGCCTGAAGCTGGAAGTGCAGTCCAGCGTTAAAGCCGGACTGCAGATTCTGGGCGCCGGCAGTCTCTTCTCCCCTCAGGAAGCCGACCTCTCCGGCATTTCCGACGAACAGGGGTTGTGCGTCAGCGTTCTCCGCCACAAGGCGACTCTGGAACTGGATGAAACCGGTGCCCGCGGGGCCGCCGCTACCGGCGCCGCCGTGGCCACCCGCGGCTGGCCCGACAAGCCCATCGCCCTCACCCTGGACCGTCCCTTCGTGGTGGCGATCCAATCCACCGAGACGGGCGAGGTTCTGTTTCTCGCCCGGATTGTCTCTCCAGAGCCTGCCGCCCCGGCAAATAACGAAGCCATTTCCGCCGCCACGACGGATCGATGAAGTTCATCGCCCGCTCCGCTCTCGCGGCATTCTTCTTTCTTTACTCAGCATCACCCGGTCTGGCGGCAGACCGGGTTGCTTTGGTTATTGGCAACAATCATTACGCCCATGCCCGGTCGCTCAAGACGGCGGTACCCGACGCCCAGGCGATGGCGGAGACACTGGAAAAAGACCTGAACTTTACCGTCATCCTCCGGACGGACGCAACGCTGGACGATTTCACCGAAGCCATGGTGGATTTCCTGAGCCAGGCTCAGAACGCCACGGCGGTGCTGATTTATTTTGCCGGGCACGGCATGGAGAGCACGGCCCTGGGGGGTAACTACCTCATCCCCGTGGATGCCCAGCTGGAAAAGGAGGCTCATCTCGAAAGTCAGGCCTACTCGCTGGAGTCTCTCATGGGAAAGCTCAAGAGCGTGCCCGCGCCGCTGCGTTTGTTGATCCTGGACTGCTGCCGGAACAATCCCCTGGAAGGCCGGGCCTGGACGGGCGGCCGGGGAGAGGGTGGTCTCGCCGCCATTGACCTGCAACGGCTGGATGCGGCGACCATGGTGGTGTACTCAGCCTCGCCCGGAAAGGTGGCTCGCGATCAGATAAGCCTGTCGGACCCGCACAGCCCTTTCGCCACCGCTCTGCTGACCGAAATCCGCCGCCCAGGCTCCAACGCGTTCAGTGCTTTTGCCAGTGTGGAAGAGTCCGTCTATTCGGTCACGGGACAAACGCAGCGGCCGAAAGTGTTCTTCTCGGGAAATCTAGCGCCGTTCCAACGCTTCGTCTTCCTGGCGGGAACCGGCTCTTCACCCCCCACTCCACCCCCGGCGATTTCGCTGACGCCCAGGCCGGAAGTCATGGCGCCCCCGGAGCCGCAAAGTTACCTGGACCGGGTCAATTCCCTCTGGGACCACAACGGCTCCACCATCGGTTTGGTCGTGGAAGGAGATCGCCGCGTTTTGATCTATGTGAAAGTCCGCGATGGCCTTGAAGGTATGGCCAGCCGTGGAGACGTTCTCTTTGATGGGTCGGTTTCCAATGACCGGTATATTGGGAAGGCCCGGAGATTCAAGAGAAACTGTCCCCCCATCGCCTACCCCGCCGAAGGCCCCATTCTGGACGGTGGCGAAACCATCGAGCTGAGAAGCCGGGCGCCCCACCGGGGCGACGATTGCGAAATTGACCGGTACGAGTCTGAAACCCTGCGGTTTACTTTTTTGAAAGTGCTGAATTAACCGTTACCCTTGACCATCAGCCTCGTCTCCGGAACTCGTTCGCTGCTTCTCGCGGTGGTGTTTTGGACCTTCGCCGGTAGCTCGTTCACCATGGCTTCTGAACGCGTGGCCCTGGTCATCGGAAACAACGCCTACACCCATGCCCGGCCCCTGAAGAGCGCCGTCGCGGACGCGGAAGCCATGGCCG
Source organism: Verrucomicrobiia bacterium (assembly GCA_030427505.1). Classification (GTDB taxonomy): domain Bacteria; phylum Verrucomicrobiota; class Verrucomicrobiia; order Verrucomicrobiales; family DEV007; genus JAUICH01. The sequence continues at coordinate 283,250 of JAUICH010000006.1, read as the reverse complement.
CGCGGCTGGAAAACGATCTGGGCTTCCAAGTCATTACGCGGGTTACGGAAAAGACCAGGACATCTATTCCAAGAACGGCCGGGTCAAGACCTTCGTGCTTTCCACGGATCAGGGCGATGAGTTCGACCTGAACTGCAGCGATCAAATGGGTTACGTCCGGTTTACTTTTCCCAACCCCATTACCGTGGAGCGGCTTCGCTTCAAGATTACCGAAGTTTACAAGGGCTGGAAATATGACGACACCGCCGTGTGCGAGGTCTCTTTTGAATGAGCGAAAGAAACCCGCGGCAGAGAAAGAAGAATCATCTCCCCCTCTGCCGAACGTGTCTTCCCCCCCGCTCTACTTGCTGATCCCGTAAATCAACATCGCCTCTCCAAACTCCCGGCTGTCGGCGGACTGAATTTCGATGAGCCGGCTTTCGGCGGGGTTCAAGAGGCGGCCGTCCACATGACTGAACATTTCAGCCTGGTTGTCCAAGCTCTCCTCCTCTGAAAACGGCTGCGAAGAAGCCACAACCTTGATGACCTCGTTCCCTGACTCTTCATTGAAGTCTTCCGGCAGGAAGACCCTCAGCTTGAACGGCATGTCACCCGGGATACGGACTGTCTGACCGCCACGAACGAAGTTGTCTTTGGCATACTGGTTCGGGAACAGGCGATACACCTCATCGTCCACCCCGTAGTAGTACAGTTCCACCCACGCGTCCGAATCCACCATCAGTTCGATGTTCATGTATTCGTTCTGGTAGTAGGCCGGTTTGTCCATTGTCAGCGAGACCTTGATATTACCGCTGGGCCGGTAACCCGGCGTGATCTCTTCCAGCGTGGGTATCCGGTGGACGGGAATGCCTTCCCCCGATGAAGTTTGAGAATATTGAGGCGGCAAGTGCTGGTCTTGCTTCAGGTATTGCTCGACGGTTATTCCCCGATTGCTGCCCAACTCGATGGTGGGTTCCTGTTTCCTCAAGCCCGGATTGGAAGTACTGAACCGCGTGACCGACTCATAGACCTTGGTAAAGAGTTCTTCGAAGGAGAGATGGGGGTTCTCCCGCATTATCTGGCACAACTGACTGGTAAACAGTCCATTGAGGTTTTCGTTCACCCAGGCTTCGGCGCTGACCTGGCCATCCTGGCAGGCCCCCAGGAAGACATGATTGGGGTTAGCCCCCACGGAAGAAACCGTCCGGGAGTCCCGGTACTCGCTGGTTTCCGGCATGTCGAAGGTCAGGTAACCCGAGTTCAGAAACCGGTAGCGAGTGGAACTCGTCTGCGTGGCGGACAGAGACGGAGCCAAGCCGCCCCGGTTCCCCGTGCCCGAATGGCAGCAGTCGTGGACCGCGAACACCTGTTGAGTGGGAATGCGGCTGAAAAGTTCGAAGATCAGGTCGTCCGTAAACCAGGTCTTCGGATCTTGCTCGTCGAAATCGTAAGTGACCAAGGCTTCATCCACGCCGTCGGCTTCGTCCCCGTCCAGGTCCTTCACATTGGTGCCGTGCCCGGCATAAAAGAAGACCACCACGTCCCCCTCCTGGGTGCCCTGGATGAGGTGTTCCTTGATGGCCCGCGTCAGTCCGGCGGCGGTGGCCTGCCGGTCTTTCACTTCCAGAATAGACTCCGGCGGAAAGCCATAGGTGTTTTCGAGTACCGACCGGAAAAGCGCCACATCGTTATGGCAGGCCTGAAGGCTGCTGCCAGGATCCGGATATTCGTTAATTCCGACGAGGAGCGCTTTCTGGCCCGCCAGGAGATTCGTGATGGCAAGACCATACACCAGCAGACTCATCGCCAGCTTCCCACCTCTCCGCTTCGTGACCTGAGAGGCGCCGTTCTTGAGAGTAAAATGGATCATGACTTATCAGCTTTCTAGCAGCGAATTGTTGGTAAGCTTTCGCGGTAGGCCCTGGTCCGCCAACCATTTCCTGGTTAAAATTGCGATACCCGGAAAATCCGGATGGCCTGCCCGACGGCGGTTACGCCGTTATTTCCACTGGTCCCAGGGGACCCACTCTCGGGACGAGCTTCCACGACGACCCCCCGGTGCATGGATTGCGCGACCGGCGCGTCCGGAAGGGCGTTGAAGATTCCGGCCGCAAAGTCAGAAGCCTCTTTGTCCTGAAACGGTTTCGTGCAGGCCACGGCCACCAGCATTTCCAGTCCCTGGGTGGGGGCGGTAATGCGGAGTTCCCGGCCCGCGGGAGGAATGCTGACGGTTTCCCCGGCACGGAGCAAGCGCTGCGGCTGCAGGCGATTGGGATACAGCTGGGTCTGATGCCCCTCCGCGTCCACATATACGATCCGAAGGTAGGCGGGCTGATCGACCGACGCGGTGGCCGATAAGGTTTCGGTCCAAACAAAGTTGCTCTTGTTAGTGTTCAAAGTCACTTCCAAATCTCCGGTGGGGGTGAATCCATTTTGAAGTCCGGGATCTGGCGCCGGCGGCGGCACGGGATCCACGTTACCACCCCCACCACCAAAGGGTTCGCCCCGGAGAAAACTCGCCAGAGAAAAATTCCGGCGCTTTGCCGCCACCACGGGGTTCTGCTTGTTATACTCAGCCTGGCGCTTGACTTCCTGGTCCACTTTCGCGCGCAGCCTGTCTTGGAAGGCATCCAGCGGCTCGTCCTTCACACTGGAAGCCGCCAAGTCACAAAACATGTGGGTAAGCACTCCGGTCTTGGCGCTCAGATCCGGGTCGTACATTTGGTAGGCCAGCTCGCCATCGCCGCAGGCCGCGATGAAGACCTGATTTTCTCCGGCGCTATTTTCCCACATCTGGGTGTCCGGCCGGACCGCCGAACGGCTGGCGGCCCACTTGAAGGGATTGTTCCCTCCCCTGGTCAGGCCCCTCGTTCCCGTGCCGGAGTGACAGCAGTCAAAGACGACCAGCACATGGCGGGCCGGAACGGCCTTCAGCAGGTTGTGGATGATGTCATCCGTCAGCCAGGTCGCGGTATCCTGCGCGGAGAAGTCATAGGTCACCAAGGCTTCGTCCTGATTGTCGGGTTCGTCCGTCTCGGGCCCCACTTCGTCCAACTGGGTGCCGTGACCGGCGAAGAAAAAGACCGCCACGTCGTCCGGCTGGCATTCTTGAATGAGATGGCGGCGAAACGCCTGCTGAATGCCCTGGCTGGTGGCATCGGCGTCCCTCAAGAGCAAGACCTGATCCTCCGGAACCTCCACATGGTTCACGAGCCAGTTCCGGAAAAGTTGAACGTCGTTCGGAGGGCCTTCAAGGGGAGCGAATCCCGGCCCCGAAGAAGTGGGGTAGTCTCCGATCCCCACCAGCAACGCGCGGACGCCCGCCGATGCGCTGGACGCACCGGCGAGCGTAAGCCCGATGATTGAGATGAGCAGAGCGGCTTTCATGCAGTTCCCTGATCGCTCAAGTTTGAATGAAGATTTCGCCACCCTGCTCCTCCGCATTACAGCTTCTTCAGTTCCACCCGGCGGTTCTTCGCGCGGTTGGAATCGGAATTGTTCGGGAACGCTGGCTCCGTTTCGCCCAGGCCATCGACAACGAGGCGCGTCTCGGAGATACCCAGCTCTTCCAGAGCCGCCGCGATGGCGTTCGCCCGGCGCTTGGACAGCTTCAGGTTGTAGGCCTCGGAGCCCAGGTTGCAGGTGTGACCCACCAGCATGAAGCGGGCGTCTTTCAACTCGGGAGACTCCAGAGCCTTGCTGATTTCCACCAGCTGGCGGTAGGCGCCCGCGCCGGCCAACTCCGTGGAGTCGAACTTGAATGGCAGGGACTGCTCTTCGAAGGCGATGCGGCCTTCGACCACAATCTGCTTGGTGATTTCGTCAGCCGTTTTGAAGCTGCTCGACTTTCCGTCTTCGGCCGTCACTCCAGCCGGAAGCTGGAGGGAGGCTACGGCCATCAGGGTGGCCAGGGTGATTGCTTTGATTTTCATGATGCTTGGTCGTTTGGATGGTGGTTGATGCTTTGAGTTCTTTCTCCAGGGCGATCAGCCCGGTTAGCGGTCGTGGATCTCGTAGAGGCAGGCGGCGCGTCCGATCTGAACCGGGCGGGCGACTCCATTTCCCTCAGGACGGGGTTCCACTTCGATTTGCTTGGTTCCGCGATCCACCAACTGGCGGATGGAGGTGACTTTACCGATCTGAGCGATGGGGTTCTCCTTATCGAAGTCGAACGCATCGGCATCGGAGAACTGCTCGGGGGACACCGCCGCCAGGAGCAGTTCCGTTCCGCCCGGTTCCGTCATCCGGAAGACGAAGGGAAACTCGCCGCCACCCACTTCGATCCGCTGCTTACCAGAGATCTTGTTGTTGCGCTGATAGTGGTTCGGGAAGATCAGGGCGGCATTGCCCTCCTTGTCCACGTAGTAGAGGCGCAGGTATCCAGGCTTCTCGGACACCACGGTGGCCACCATGGCATCTCCCGGGCGATAGTCGCGGTGATCGGTGATCACGCTGACCGGGAAGGCGGAGGGCAGCCCGTCGCTCGGCGTCTGAACCGGCACTTCGTTGTTCGGCTCGTCCACGGGAGTGGGCTGGGTGTTCACCGCCACGTTCACCGCGCCTTCGCCAATCAGGACGCTCAGGCTCACATTGGTGGAGGACTCGGTCTGCGGGTGCTGCCGGTCGGCGGCTTCCCGGTGCAGGCGGGTCATTTCCGCGTGCAGAGCCACTTCGATGTCGGAGAGATCCGTGGAAAGCATCCCGGGCAGGACGTTGATCAAGGCCGTGGTGAAGAGCGAGCGAAGCTTACCATCATACTCACCCATGGCGGACAACTCATTCGGCGCGCAGGCAGCGATCAGGACGTGAGATTCGGGACGGTCTTTAGAAACCTCCATCGAATTCTTGTCCACCCGGCCGCGGCCCAGCATGTCATCGAAACCAAACTCAGCCTTCTTGTTGATGATATCGCCGCGGGTTCCCGTGCCGGCGTGGCAGGCGTCAATCAGGACCAGGGCTTTCCGGGTCTTCAACTGAGAGAGGCTGGCGCGCAGGTGATCGTCCAACAACCAGGTGTCTGGGTTCTTAGGATCGAAGTCATACGTGATGAGAGCCTCGTCCAGGTTGTCTTCGGTCTCGTCGTCGTCATTCAGGTCCGGGACCTGACCGCCGTGACCGCTGTAGTAAACCACCACGGAATCTCCCGGCTCGGCCATGCTCACCATGTCGTCGAGTTCACCCAGGAAAGCGGCTTTGGTCGCCTTGTTATTGCTCAGAACGCGGATGTTCGCTTCCGGAAATCCGAACTCGCTCATCAGCAGGCTCTTCATTCCATCCAGGTCGGTCATGCAGCCCGGGAGGTTGGAAGCGCCTACTTTGGAGTAGTCTTCGATAGCCACCATCAGGGCGTATTGTTCGGCTTTGGCGCTTCCCGCGGCTCCGGCCAGCAGGGCGGCGCTCAGGGATGCGTAGGTTAGGATCGAGATGCTTTTTTTCATGGTCAGTCAGTGATTGAAGGTTATGTCGCAGGAAGATCGTTTCGCGGGTTGCCTTCTATTGCACTTCGCGAAGTTTTTTTATTGGTTGATCTGAATTCCGCTGTTCGTGGAGGCGGAGTGTGCCTTCGGAGCCGACGTACGGCCCGCGAACAACACCTCTCCACCCTCTCCCAGGATGAAGAACAGGAACGGGCGGTCGGCCCGGAACACGGGGGCCTCGGGATCGAAGCTCTTCGCCGTGACACTGCCGGCGGTAGCGCCCACCGCTTCGGCGCCCTTTTCGTCAATCGTCACCAGGGCATGGTGCCGGATGACATCCAGCTTCAGTCCATTCTGATCGGAAGCGCCGGAAAAGTCCGCCAGTTGTTCGGAGAAGATCCGTTTCACGCCGAGCGACTGCAGGGTGCTCTTCGGGTCGGAGGAGCTGCCGGTCGCGAACTTGGGAAGGGAGATGGAGACTTCCTTTTCCTCGAGTTGCTTCAGCCAGGTAGGCATTTCGGTAATGTCTTCCTCCAGCTTCTTCAAAGCTTCAGCGCCCGGTTTGGCCGGAAGAACGGCCACGAAGCGCTGTTGCCCATTGGCGAAAGGAAGCGTGAGCACCTCCGTGTCATCGTCCAGCTTGGTATATTGCGTCTTCCGGGTGGCCGTCATGTAGGTGGCGGGAATCTTGTCCCCATTCAAGAGCGTGAAGTCCGCTTTGCTGGAGGCTTCCGGATCGAAAGCCGTGGCCCAGGACCCCTGAAAGCTGACCACCGAGGCCAGGACAAAGGCCACCGGAGGCTTGATGTCGCCGCTTTTCATCAGCGTCTTGATGCGCCCGTCCGTCACGTCGGAGCCCCATTGATTCAGCTTGTCCAGCGAGGCTTCCGTCTCCGCCCAGTTCACGGTTTCAGCCTGTCCCAGACCGCGTTCGCTGAGGAGCTTCTGGTATTCTTCTTTCACCGGGAACGTCTGGTCGAGCCAGAGGGAAGAACCCACGCTGAGGTTGACCGATCCGCCCAGGGCTGAAGGCCGGACACTCTTGGACCCCTTCCCGGTGGCGTCCGCCACCAGCGCGAATTCCACGGCTTCCGCCACGTCCACTTCCCCCGCCGGACCGGCTGGCGCGGCTGGTTCCGCAGGAGTGGCGGGAGCCGCGGCTTCAGGCTCCGCCGGTTCCGGGGCTGGCGCTCCAGCTTCTCCGCCTGGAGCGGCTCCAAACAGTTGGGCAAGTTCCATCGCGGTTTCTCCGCGAGTGCCCCACCAGAGGGCCTGCAGCGCGTTCACCACGGAGGCAGGTGAAAAGGCCAGATCCGCGGCCGTGGGTGATAGTTTAGTGGGGTCTTTTTCGGCGAACGCCTGGCTCAACAGAGCCCACTGGGCCTTCTGGCGTTGTTCCGCCGTCAGCACGACCCCGCTGGGGTCGAAGTCACTGGCGCCGGGTTCCCCACCTGGAACCGCTTCAACGGTGACGGGTTTCTGGTTGCCACTTGATTGCGAGTCGCCGCCGGACGGGGCAGCCGGGTCGTTCGCCGCGTGAGTCCGGCTGGAACCGGCCACGGCCGTTGCCAGGAGCATGCCGATCGCAACGGCTTTGCCCAAGGCTGAGGGAAGCATAGGATTTTGTTTCATGGATTCTTTTAGTTCAGGATTCGTCTTTGCGGGCCGCCCGCTGCTTGGAGACGGAATGAAATCCCACCAAGTCCGGAGAAGCCGGTTTCCTCTCGTATATCGAGGGTTCGATTGGGTTTACTTGCAGTCGTCAGGGATTTTTTGACTCCGCTGAGTCGCCGGACATGGCCGCCTTGAGCGCGGCGCCACGGATCTTATTGAAGCCTGCTCCTCCATCTTTGTATGTGGCCGACAGAGCCGAGGACAAGATGAGCGCGTCTCCGGGGCGCCCTTGTTCCAACCAATCCGTGGCCTGGGCCAGGCCATTTTCCGGATCTGAGATCCACGCGGACAAAGGCCGCGCTTCCGCCGCGACCCGTATGATGCGTTCGGATACGGTTTCACCTTGGCGAATGCGCAGCAGATAGGTTTGTCCCGCCTTGAGGGTTGCTTCCGAAGACCGTGCCTCCAGGTGTTCCCACTTGGCTGGAGGAAGAGCCTCTTCTTTGCTGAAGAGCACTTCTTCTCCGTCCGGGCTCAGCACGCTGACTTCCGCCGGTTGGGGATTAAACGTCCACCACTGAATGGAGGGGTCCAAAACTTGAGTCTCAGCATCAGGTGTTAGAATTGTCAGATCGGGGCTGACCACCACGTCTTTCACGATCGGCGCGCCGGGATGTTGCCCCTGCCAAAACCACCAACCCGCCACACTCGCCAGGACCATGAGCGTGGCCACGGCTCCGAACGCCAGGGAGGGCATCTCATCACCACCGCCCAGCCAGATGAGGAACTTCTTCAACATTCCCGGCTCGTTCGCGGTCTGCCGCCGCTGGGTCCTGGCCGCGGCCCGGACGGGTTTCGCGTCCTGCCGCCGGGCGGACTCTAGCTTGGCCAAAAGGGACGCGGGAACTTCCGCCGGCGGGGAGAGACGATCCTCCGCCGCCTCCACCAGGGCGTCCAAGTGGCGCGCCACTCCGCCCAATTCTTCCGCCTCCTGACTCAATTCAGGCATGTCGCGGCACAGAGTCTCCCAACGCTCGCGCTCGGTTTCGCTCAATTCGCCAAGAACCGCCTTGGTCAATAATGTCTGAGTTTCTTCACTCATCGTTTGCGGCCTCCTCATCTGCGATTTGCTCAAGGACCATCGCCTTGAGTAGCTTCAATCCCCGGAAAATGTGGCTGGCCACGGTTCCGGGTCTCAGGTTCCGGCGGGCAGCGATCTCAGCCTGCGTGAACCCTCCGATAAAGTGATCTTTCAGGATTTCCGGCTTGGGCGGATCGAGCTGATTGAGCAAGCCCACCAGGTTGTCCAGGAGGTCGCTTCCGCCCCCTTCGTCAGCGCCCAGTATTTCGTCCCACCCCTCCGGTAAACTCTCCTCCTTCTTCCGCTTCACGGAACGGATCAGATCGATCTTCCGGCACTTGGCGATCCGGCGCGCCATGCGGGTCAGCTCTTCAAAATTCCTAACACTCGCCAAAGTGCCGGATTCTCCCGCCATGAGGTTTTTGCGAATCTCCAGGATGACTTCCTGAATCAAGTCATCCCGGTCTATCCCGAAGCCGGGGAACAACTCCACACTCTTCCAAAGCGCTTGATACAGTGGGAGATAGGCTTCATTCCAGGCCTCGTCTTCGTCAGTTGCCAGGCGGTTCAGAAACTCGTCCAGAAAAGGTCCCTCCATGTATCTTGGCAAGTTGCTAGTCAGTGTTTTCCGCACCCGAATAGAGCCGACGTTATGCGGCGTTTCAAACCATGAAAAGCCCAAAATCGGGCCAGTAATCAGAGTAGAGTTCATCGGTGTTCATAGGGGTATCGAATCTGGCCGGGCTCATTATTGCAATGAGGCGAAAAAATTGCTCAATACCGCCAAACCATTCGCGAGCCACCCAGCGACGCTTACCGGACCGGGGGCCCGGCGCCTTGTGGGGTGCGAAGATAATCCGGAGATTTCGATTCGGAGATTTCGTATGGCGCCGAACCTCCACCAGACCCTTTGCCAAAAGTCTGTTCGTGAATCGCCCGAGCACAAAATGGCTCGTGGCGAGGCGCTTAGAGGGAATTGATTGAAATCCGTGACCGAAAAGGAACGAAGCCACGGGGAATCTGGTGCCGGGTCTCCATACTACTCGAGCGAAGCGAGCTTTCTTCCTTCTTCCTCTTTCAATTTCGATTTCGATTTCGATTTCGATTTGCGAACAGACTTTTCGCGAAGAGTCTAACCCTCTGGTGGCGTGGCTCCTCCGCTCCCTAACATTGAACCGATCCGTCAAGAAACAGGAGCACCGTTCCGGCGCGGCCCGTGCGTCAGCCCAAGATATTTAAGCATTCTAAATTGACCGCTCGGGTCACTCCGCTTGAGGCCCCTCCGGATCTCCACCAGTCTAACCTTTTATTCTCGCCCGCCGCTTTAAGCGGTTCATCAAAGTTCTTGCATTTGCGTGCGAACATTGTCAGACAATCAGCCCTGCGCTCTCACAACATGCCTCGCCAAGTATTTCCCAGACCCATGACTACCGAAACATCGTCTTGTCCACCCGGCTCAAGGAGGCCAGCCATTCGCTAGCGCCCCGTCTCCAAAGAAGGATTCTCTTTCAAGTCCCATCACCGTAAGCAAGGCCCCGTTTCAGCGTTTCTTCCCCTTTTCGGTCTCCAAAACGCAAAACGCGCATCCAAAAGCACGAAGTCCACAATCTCCTTTCAAAGAATTGATCGACGCTGCCTGGAACCGCTTCGGTAATTTTGAATCTGGCGGATTCCGAGCATTCGAAATCAGCCTCATTCGAAAAGATTTGATAAAGACTGCATGAATTTCCTCCGCACGGATCGATACCCACGAGAATCATGAAGACAGTTACCTCTATTTTGCTATCCACCCTGTTCTTCTTCGCGTTTGCCGCCGAGTCCGTTCACGCGCAGCGCCATGCCTTGGTGATCGGGAACGGTAAGTACCAGTTTGCGAATCCACTGACCAATGCCCCGAACGACGCCACTGACGTGGCCAAAGCCCTTAGCGAAGGCGATTGGAAGGTGACACTGCTCATCGATGCCGGAATCAGAGAAATGATCCGCGGTCTCCGGGAGTTTTGCGAAGAAGCTCAGGGGGCCGAATATGCCCTGGTGTTCTACGCCGGGCACGGCATCGAGGTTAAGGACCAAAACTACCTCCTGCCGGTGGACGCGGAACTCAGGGAGGAAGACGGAGAAGACGCCCTGCCCTTGGAAACCATCGCGCTGAAGAAGGTCATGAACGACTTGGCCAACGCGCAAATCCGCTTGAAAACCGTCGTTCTGGATGCGTGCCGGAATAATCCCCTGCAGCGTTCCTGGCTATCCTCCCGGGGCAGCGGCGGCCTGGCGACCGTGGACGAAAAGCAGTTACCCGAGGGCGCCATGCTGATCTTTTCCACTTCACCCGGCAAAACGGCCTCCGATGGCATCGGCCGGAACAGTCCTTTCACCTCTGCCTTCCTGAGCCGCGTGACTTCCGCGGGAGGTAGCGTGGCAGTCGTGTTTGCCGATGTGGCGAACTCCATGAAAACCGAACAACGGCCCTGGATCCGGTTTGACGGCAGTGGCGACAGCTTTGCGGCATTCCAGAACTATCCTCTCATACCCGGGATGCTTCCCCCCACCTCCATCATGCCGATGACTGATGGTCTCGAAGGGGACGATCAGATCGCCGCGCAAGAACTGCTGGAAGCCATCCGGTCTGGCGCAAAGGCTGAGATGCCCGCCAGCTTGGAGAAAACGGTCAGCCTGCTGGGCGACCGGCCTCGCGACGAAATTCCCGAAGTGGTGCTCGCAAGAATGGAACTGGTCTGTCTCCGCATGATTCTCGCCGGTTCTTGGGAATCCGATCTGGATCTCGAAATCGTGCGGAAAATCTCCGCGCCTCCATTCGAGTCCAGCATGGGGCCCATGATTTTGGCCAACGAACAACTGGAGATGGCGGACCTGCTCATCGCGGAAGGCCAGGTCCAGGAAGCCAGCGAACGCTTAAAGAAAGGGTTCGATTGGCTCGACCAGGGAATCGACCGGGAAAACTCGATCTGCAAACTCAAGAAAGGAAGCCTCCTGACGAGGCACTACTATCTGAAATACAAAGCGGTCGACGGACTGGAACTCCCGGGGACATCGGAAACAGGATTGCCCCTGATCCGGGAAGCCTACACGGACTTTCGGGGAGGACATTTGGAAAAACGTTTCTTCGAACCCGCCGGCGTAAGCCTGGATTTCGACGACGACTTCTGCGAAGCGCAGTCCGCCATAGTGCTCGCGCAATGCTGGCACTTTGGAATCGGAACGGGCAAACCCAAAGCTTTTGATCCGAACCACGGGTTTGAGGGCAAACAGTCCGGCTCGAAGGCCATCGACTACTATTCGAAGGTGGTCGATCTGCAGCCTGAGAACGGCGAAGCACGGGCCGGCCTGCTGGAGATGCTGATTCAGAAAAACAAGACCTACAACTACTGGACCGACGAAATGATCGAGATCGGACGTGTTGGCTCAAGACTGAACAACAACTTTTGCCTCTACCACTACGCCTGCCATCTCTGGGCCGATGACCCGTCCGGAAACAAGGAGGAAGTCTTCGAACTGATGAAACGGGCCGCGGCACCGGGAGAAACCATGACGGAGGAGGCCCGCGCATGGCTGGAAAAAAATCGCGACTGATCTCAAGAACCTCAATATCAGACCTCAGCTTTAAGTACCCAACAATAGAGCAATAGACATGAATACGAATAGCAAGACCGAGAAACCGAGCCCCGATACGGACCAAGGGCGCCGGAGATTTTTGAAACTGGTGCCGGCAGGAGCCCTGGCTGCTCTTGGATTCTCCTCTTGTACTCCGGAGCAAACAGCAGGCATGGGCCAAGCGCTCGATCTGGTATCCCGCTATGGCGGTTCCTACATCCCAAATGAGGGCCGCATCGCCCTGAATGTCATGCGCCGGATCAATTCCATCGCCCAGTACAATGCCTCTCAACAGCAGTTGACGGCGGCCCGGGCCAAGGCCAAGGCTTCCTCGTCTTCGGAGCGCCAGTACATCCGCGTCAAACCGGACAGAAGCTCCTCCTCGACCACTTCCGGTACTCATGTGGTGGCATACGATCCCAAGACCGACAAACTGGATGACGAGGTCATCGTGGTGTCCGAAACCGACTTGAATGCGGGCGACAGCGTTTCGATCAACGGGCAGTCCGGGAAGATCATCTAAGCGCCCCAACCATTCGCATACGGTAAAGGGAATGAGTTCGCTCATTCCCTTTTCACCGTACTCCCCGGGGTGCTGTCTCAGAGGCACGGTTGGGCGCCCACACCCTCCCAAAAAACCACGGGCTCGGAGCGAGCGCGGGAAATCCCCCCCGCGAATGACTGACACCGGCAACCAGGTTTTTGCTTGCCGGAGCGATTCTGGTCGTCAGCTTGACGGAAAGTGGATACAACACACCTACCGCCATGCCGCCTGGACTGATTTCGCGCCCCTGTCTTATCCTCCTGTCCGTCTGGCTGTTCTTGGGGGCTGGCCGTCTTCCCGCGAACGCAGAAACCCGACTGGCTTGGACAGTGGGGGTGGATGACTACCAGCACGCCAACAAGCTAAAGAACGGGGTTTCAGCAACCAAGCTCATCGGGGAATACCTCGGCGCCGCCGGCTTCGAGGTAGACCCTCAGTATGACGTGGACAAGGCCGGCTTCGAGCAGGGGTTCGACCGGTTCCTGGCCAAGAGCGCGAGCGCGGATCTGAGAATTCTCTATTTCTCCGGCCACGGAGTCGAAACCGGCGGCGTGAACTACTTGCTCCCGAAAGACGCCGCCGCTGGATCCGAAGCGGAGTTGAGAGCGACTTCCATCTCCTTGAACGAATGGATTAAGCGCCTCAGCCAAACCCGCGCCGGCACGGACATCCTGATTCTGGACTGCTGCCGCAGCAGCCCGTTTTCGGAAAGCGGTTCGGGACTGGCGGACGTCCCTCCCGTTCCGGACCATACCCTTTTGCTCTTCGCGGCACAGCCCGGAAAAGTCGCCTACGATCTGCCGCTGGGCGGCGCCCGGGTGGGCGAACCCGTCAGCCCCTTTACCCTGGCTCTGGTGGAGTCCTTCTCCACGCCTCACGACAGCCTGCTGTCGCTCTTCGGGGAAGTCACCCGCATTGTGATGTCGGACACGAACAACCAGCAGGAACCCTACATCAAGTTTTCCGGAAATATCTCTTCCCTGCACCGGGCCCGCATCTACGCGCCCCGGACTTCCCCCAGCGCGCCGGAGGTCAGCAGCCCGTGGTTTTTCCCCCACTCCCGCCATGCCTTGTTGACCCATGAGGAACTGAACCCCTTGAGCGCGGAAGAGCTGTGGCGGGCGCGGAATGAAATCTTCGCCCGGCATGGCTACCGGTTCAAAACCGAAAAGGGACGCGCCTTTGCCAGTTCCCTGGATCCCCGTTTCTACCGTCCGCTGAAAGATGACGTGCAGGACTACGAAATGACCCCCTACGAAGTGGAAAACGTCGCCCTCATCAAACAGTATGAGGATGCGCTAAACGCGGGACACACCGTCACGCCTTCCCGGCCCAACACGGGCAGCGTCTGGCTGATCCCGAACTCCAGCACGGCTCAATTGCGGCCCACGGACCTGGCCGGGCTCAGCCGCGACGATCTTTGGGTGGCCCGGAACGAAATCTTCGCCCGCCGGGGCCTCATTTTCCAGAGCGACCGGGGAAAGGCTCTCTGCCGGAGACTGGGCAGCGTTTATCAACCAGTCAGCTCGGATCAGAACCTCATCTACGACAAACTCAACACCGTGGAGCAGGCCAACGTGGACCTGATCGCCCGCTTCGAACTGGGCGCCGGGCCCGCTGCTTCTTATCCCATGCCGTCCTCCTCCAGTTCTTCGTCCATGCCCAGCGGTGGTGGCGCCTGGATGTTTCCGGACTCCGGCCAGCGTTACCTGACGGACGCGGAACTGCGCGGCCTGTCCTCGTCTCAACTCCGCTGGGCGCGAAATGAGATCTATGCCCGGCACGGCTACATTTTTTCGAGCGACTTCGGAAAGACACTGACCCGTCAGCTCGGCTCGGACTACCGGCCCGTCAGCAGGGACATGAGCCTGATCGAGTCCAGAATGAACCAGTTCGAACGGGCCAACATCGAAAAGATCTCGCGGTATGAATGATCGTCCCCGCGTCTGGCCTGGCGCTATCGCGAGCCTGTGTCTGGGCGCGCTCTTGCTGGGGCAGCCCGCGGACTCGGTTTCCGCGGCTGAAGTCGCCAGGAAGACCGGGGAATCCGCCCAGGCATTTTGCGAGAGAGTGGAGAAAGCTCTCTCCGAGGCGGCTCCGCCGGACACGGTCCGGCTTCTGTCCCGCTTCATCCTCAGCTACCCGGAAGAGATAAGCAACGCACACTCGGGGCCGTCATCCATCAGCCTGACCATGAGGAGCGGCGCCGAAGTCCTCTTCGAAGACTTCCAAGAAAAGAACTACGAACAGCGCCTGGAGAACCCCGACCTGGCCGACACGCTTTTCGATGCCTATCCGCCCGCCATCGATCTTGAGCGCTGGCCCGAAAACCTGGACCCTGGGCGCTACCGCAATGACACTTTCCTAAAAGCCGTGTACGGAGATTCACAGGCGGCTGTTCGAGACAATCTGGAGACCGTGGATTTCCTGGGACAACCGCTTCCGTTCAACAGCCGCAATGGCGCCGCTGAAGCGCTCCGGCGGGTGGCCCGGGACTTGACGGTTCCGAAAGCGTCCAACCCGGAGCGCTTTGGTCCCTACCTCACCGAGTTGGGAGGCACCTTCAACTGGAGAGTCATCGCCGGAACCAATCGGCTCAGCGCCCACTCCTACGGCATCTCCATCGACCTGAACCCCAGCCTCGGGGGCTATTGGCGATGGGAAACGGGTGACGGTCTCTCCAAGGTGAAATTTCGTCGGGATTACCCGGCGGAGATCGTGTCCGCTTTCGAACGGCAAGGCTTCATCTGGGGTGGCAAGTGGTACCACTTCGACTTGATGCATTTTGAATACCGTCCCGAATTTTTCGCTTCGCTAGAGCCTCCCCAAAGTATTGGACACGCGTCCTCCACTGGTTCCACTCCAGCTCCAGTTTCAGCTCCGATGGAGCCCGTGGAGACCATCGTCCGTTTCTCTTTTCCCGCCACCGGTGACAAAGGCGCGATCCAAGTCCGGGTGGAGGCAAGCAACCCACCCCAGTGGGTCATTGTCAGACTCTCCAGCAATGACGGTCAAGAGACCGAGATTTTTCGTGGCCCCACTCTGGCGGGCCTGGCCATGAAGACCGAGGTGCCGCTGCCAGAGCCCGGCCGGCAGGAAATCGAGCGGCGCTTTCTAACGGCGGAGCGGGCACGCGTCGTGGCATCGGGCGGCTCCGTGGAAGAGTTCGACCGGCAACATTTTTCCGATCCCATCCGGAATGCCCAGACTCCTGAACTCCGAAGGTTCTACGAATCGGTTTGGAAGGAACAGCCCCGCCCCTAACTTACTCATTCCCAAGCAACCTTGCCACTTTGCCGGACAAGCCCGGTTCGTTCCCTTCCTCTTCCACACGGCTCCCCGCGCCAGCGGTGTTTCCACGCCGGAGAACAAGAAATTGACGATGGGTGCAATAATGGGGTAACCAAGAGTCGATCTCTTGGGGAAGTCTCGACTTCGTAAGTCCTCCATCGAACGAACCACTCATTCTTCTCATCATGAAACGCTCACTCACTCCTTCCTTCCGTTCGCTCCTCGCCTCGGTTCCCGCGATCCTCCTGATCGCCAGCCCGCTCTCCGGTGTCCGCGCCGAAGATTCTTCCGTCACTGGCAAGGAATCCCTGGTGCGCAGCCTTCAGGCGCCGCCCGCGGTCCGCAGTTTCGCGCCCACTTCCAGCACGCGCAGCGGCTACGCCACGAAGGAGACTACGGGCGGCGGCAAACGCTCCATCGCCATCGTGGAAGTCTCCGTCGCGTCCCAAGCCAACGTCTCTTTGCAAAGCATTCGCTTCAAGCTGGACTCCACGGAACCCCTGAACCAGACCTCCTGGAACCAGCTCAACGAATTAGCCGCGGCCTTGAAAGAGCTGTCCGGTGAAGGCGGTGCGTTCCTGATCGAAGGACACACCTGCTCTCTGGGAGAAGCCGATCACAATAACGAACTCTCCCTGGCGCGCGCCGAGTTCATCCGGGACTACCTGGCCGGAAAAGGCGTGCCCCTCCGCGCGCTGAAAGCCATCGGCTGCGGGGAGGCTGAAGCCGAACACGACCACGTGACGCCGAACTCCAGCGAATCCGTCCTCGCTTCCTACCGCAAGGTAATGGTCCACCGGATCGCGGAGTAGTTTTCCCTTCCTGGCCGGTCCGCCGTTTCGCCGATAGGCTTCGAGACGGCGACCGCCTTTCGTCTGGATTCGAGGGAAAGATGAAGCGGGGCAGCAAATCACTTTCGCCAGGTGATCTCCACCGGTCCCGTCGCGATCACGCCATCTTGGCAATTACCTTCCTTGCCGGTCTCGTCTTCTGTGTGGAGACCGCGCTTGCCCAGCGGCACGCCCTAGTCATTGGAAATGGAACCTATGACTACGCCCGCCGTTTGCCGAACGCGCCTAACGACGCCAGGGATGTAGCGGCCGCCTTGAAAAAAGCAGGCTGGGAAGTCACCGAGAGAAAAGACGCCGGAATCAAGGAAATGACCCGCGCCCTGCGCGTCTTCTGTGAGGATGCCGCAGGCTCCGACGCCGCGCTGTTTTTCTACGCGGGGCACGGCATGGAGGTAAAGGGAATGAACTACCTCCTACCTGTGGACGCGGAACTGACCGAAGCGGACGGGGAAGACGCCCTTCCCCTGGAAACGCTGGCCCTGGACCAGGTGCTGCGTTCCATGGCGGCGGCCCGCATCCGGCTGAAGACCGTGGTGCTAGACTGCTGCCGGGACAACCCCCTGGACCGCTCTTGGCTGGCCTCGATCCGCAGCGGAAACGGAGGTGGATTGGCCGAGGTAAGAGAAAGCCAGCTACCCGAAGGCGCCATGCTGGTGTTTTCCACCGCACCCGGAAAAACCGCGTCTGACGGAACGGACCGGAACAGCCCTTTTACCGCTGCCCTGCTGTCCCGAATGAACGCCGGCGGGGGCAGCGTGGCGGACATCTTCGGAGACGTAGCCAGTACCCTGGGCAGCCGCCAGGCCGCCTGGATTCGCTTTGACGGAAGCGGCATGAGCTTTACCGCCTTCAGAAAGTATCCCCTGGTGCCGGGAGACTTGCCTTCCAGTGGCAACATGCCTCCCCTACCTCCTCCGCAACCAACTCCCGCGTGGGTCTCGGCAGCGGACCGCCTCCGCGCCGCGACGATCGACCGGCCCTTTGTCAATTCGCTGGGCCTGGAGTTCATCCCCGTCCCCGGGAAACCTGGCGTGTTCATGTGCCGGACGGAAACGCGGGTACGGGACTTCCGCGCCTACGTAGGCGCTACGAACTACCGGCAAACGGGTGGATGTTATGTCCTGAAAGCGACGGAAAGGGAAGACGGAAGCTACTCAACGAATTGGGTGCTGGATGATAGTGCCTCCTGGGAAGCCCCCGGCTTCTTTCAAACGGAAGATCACCCCGTGGTCTCCGTAAGTTGGGTGGAGGCGCACGCCTTTTGCGAGTGGCTCTCCAGCAAGGAATCTGGTTTGGCCTATCGATTGCCCACGGACTCGGAGTGGAGCGCGGCGGCAGGCACACTCAACAAATTTCCCTGGGGAAACGAATGGCCACCACCACAAGGCGCAGGAAACTATGCTGGCGCAGAAAAGATTAGCACCCTCCCGGGCAACGGCTGGTCCACCGCATACGACCACAGCGACGGCCACTGGAACACCGCCCGCGTAGCGAGCTTCCAAATGAACCGTTTCGGTTTTTACGATCTGGGAGGCAATGTTTGGGAGTGGTGCGAAGATTCCTACCTCTCCTCGATGAACAACACTGAAAGCATAGAGGCTTACCCTGTATTGAAGGGCGAAATTTCCGGCAACGGCACCCCTTTTCGGGTGGTGCGCGGCGGCGGCTGGGACGCCTACACGGATATCCATCTCCAGACCTCGCTACGGCTCAATGTCCATCCAACCCGATGCGACGTTAGCAGCGGTTTCCGCGTAGTGGTCGAAGCAGCGACAAGTGTTGGAGGCTGAGGTGCCTTCACTCCTTTTCCTTTCTCCACTCGCGAAAATAACTTAGCATCAAAAGATCCGCACACTGCCCCCCATTTGTAGCGGTACCAGCTGTTTCCGGCACCCGTATCCTCAAACAATCTCATCCTCAAAAGAATGTTGTGAATTGGCCGAGTCAGAACTTATTGGCAAGGCGCTTGGAGGGAGACAGCCTTCCCGGATCCAAGAATGGAATGCGTAGAGAGAATAGATTGATGGATCTGGATCTTTCGACTGGAATGAATCCCGTCATTCCACCCTGGCAGGGTTGTTCCCGGATGTAACGGCCTCTTTGAGTTCGCTCAACAGGCCGAGTTCTTTCTTTCTGAGCAGTTCCCGTTCTTCCACGAGCCGGCCGATGTCTTCCGACAGGCTTTTCTGGTTGTCTTCCAACTGCTGGATCGCGGTGTCCATTATCTCAGCCGAAAAGAGTGTCTCCTTGGTGGGGGAAAGGCCTACCCGGGGGCCGGGGGCACTCTCCGCGACCGCCGAGGCGATGACGGCCCGGCGTTCGTTGGCCTCCTCCAGCCGTTTCGCGAGCAGGCCGTTTCGCTCGCGATGTTCGGTGAGTTTTTCGTCCAAAGCCGCCAGTTCCGAGCGCACGGACTCCAGGGCGCCGATCTTCTCGCTCAGTCTCTCAGGATTCGCGGCGCCCGGGTTCTGGGCCAGCTCGGATCGCATCTTTTCCACCGCTGCCTGGCTGTCGTCCAGGGCGGCCTGGAGAGCGTCCCTCATCTGCGTGACCCGCCACGCCTGCCAGGCGCTGAGCCCACCACCGGCCAAAATGGCGGCTGCCAACAAGAGGGCCGCGACCACGGCCACCCGGTGCCGCCGGACAAAGCGGGACACCACGTAGGCGGCGGTCGGTGGCGCGGCGCTCACCGGCTGATGATTCAAGTAACACCGCAAGTCGTCGGACATTTCTTTTGCCGTTTCGTAGCGCCGGCTGGGGTCTTTCTCCATGGCCCGCATGACAATGCGGTCCAGGTCTCCACGGATCATCCGCTTCAGACGGACAGGCACGGTGCTCCGGCTGGCGGCGGCGGCCTTGGCTTCCTTCCCAGACAGGGTTTTCAGGCGGGCACTGGGCTTCGGCGGCGCTTCTTCCACCAGGACCCGCTGCACCTCCGGCAGGGTCAGGCTTTCGAACTGCGCGGGGTCCAGGGGCAGCCAGCCGGTCAACAATTCGTAGAGCAGCACCCCCAGGGAATAGATATCGCTCCGGGTATCCACGCCAGCGCCCCCCCGGTCGATCTGCTCCGGGCTCATGTAAAAAGGCGTCCCCAGCACATGAGGGTCCGCCGCCTGACTCTCTCCGGAGCCAGACTCGTGCCCCTCCACGGCGCGGGCGATGCCGAAGTCGATGACTTTCGCCACGGGCTGTTCGCTATCGTCCACCACCAGGACGTTCGACGGTTTCAAGTCCCGGTGGACGATGCCTTTCTGGTGGGCATGCCGCACCCCCGCGCAGACCTGCCGGAAGAGGTCGATCCGCTGGCGGGGACCCAGGTTCTTCCGGTCGCAGTATTTCGTGAGGGGGATTCCCCGGATCAGTTCCATGACGAAAAACGGCCGGCCATTGCCGGCTTCGCCCGCGTCGTAGACCCGCGCAATGTTGGGATGATCCATCACGGCCAGGTTCTGCCGCTCGGCCTCGAAGCGCCGGATGACGTCTCCGGAATCCATCCCGGCTTTGATGATTTTCAGAGCGACCTGCCGCTTCACGGGCGCTTCCTGCCGCGCCTCATAGACGGTTCCAAAGCCCCCCTCTCCTATGACGGACTCCAGCACGTAGTTCCCCACTACCGTTCCGGGGCCGAACGGAACCGCGCCGTCCTTCAGCGGCAGCTTACCGGCGGGCTTCCCGGAATCCGTCGAACCGTCCGTCGCCACGGTCGGCGCGTCGTAGAGCGAATGAGGCTCCGGCGGCACGGCGCCTGGCTCGTCTCCTGAATGTTCTCCTTGGCTGGTCATGAAAAAAGTTTCGGGCGAATTACAGGGCAAGATCGAAGCCGCCCAGTCAACTTATTGCAGACGGAGGAAGATTACCCGCCTTCTTCAAACGCGTGCCCAACCTTACCTGATTTCGCGGGCGTTGTCCTTCCACGCGCGGCGAAAAACGGCCCTTCCTTGCGGTCTTCTGAAAAAATTCCGTTTTCCCGCAATAACCGCCCCTCCGGCTTTCGATCTCCACGGTGAAGAGGGGGGCTTCAGCGAACGTTTCGCGGACGCCTTGAGAAACCAACCGACAACGACTCAATCGACCAAACCGAAACTGTCATGAAACGATTCATCCAATATCCGCTGTTTGTGCTGCTGAGCCTGACACTTGTCATGTCCGCGGCCACCACTCAGAATGCCGATGCCCAAAGCTACTACGCCGTGAACCGGGCCGAGAATCTGCTGGGCAACAACGCCTCAGGAATCCTCGGCTTCGCTCATCCAACTGGCACCTACTCATCCTATGCTTTGGGAGAAGCCTACGCGCTTCGCAACGGAGGATTCGGAATGACGCTCCGGGTGTACTTCGAGGATATGTGGGGTTCCAGTAACTACTCGGACATCGAGTTCTACTTCACCGAAAGTGGCCTCCTGGACTCCATCGGGAGCGGACGCACGAGCGACGGCTTTCCGGCCTTTGCCGCCAGCGGGCTGATCCTTGAAACCATCCGTTACGCCATTCTCGAAGACGACTCACTTGACGCGGAAAGCCGGGCCGTCATTCGCCAGATCCCGGACGCCAAGTCACTGGTGCTTTACCTCCTGAAGCTGGGACAGCTCATTAGCTGAAACAACATCCAGGTAATGCTCCGAACCATCTGAAAACTCGCCCGCTGGGAAAAAACGCCAGCGACCTTAAGGCCCGCCCACTTCTTGTGGGTGGGCCTTTCCTTTTGGGGCTGTTCCAGGGAACCCCACGACTGACCACAAAGCGTTTCGCTTACTATTTCTGGTAGGACAACACCTGAATGTCATCTACTTCCACGCCGTCTCCAATGCAGCGGAAGACCAGAGTGGGCTTCTTTACATGAAAGGTCGGATGAGTGGCTTTCAGTTCGCCTACTCCGGGAATCTGGACCAGCACTTCATCTCCCTTGGCTTCGGCGACAAGGGTGTACCACCTGCCGTACTCGAACTCATGCTCGGCGACGGCAAGCGTTTCGTTCGGGTCCTGATCCGGCTTGGCTTTGTCCACATGCTTCAGGATCTGCCACTTGTTGGGAAAGATCATCACGGACCAGAGGTGGCCTTTTTTGTCCAGTTCTCCCGGGGCGGGATCGAATCCGAAGTGGAAGGCCTGACCTTTTTCCACAAGACGGAACCGGAGTTGGATGATGGCATCTTGAAGCGGGGCTTTCCGGCGCGCCGCCGCCCCATGGTTGTCCGCTTTTACCTGCCTCGCGCGGAGCACCCCTTCAACCACTTTCCAGTCTCCAAACTGGACGCCCCAGCCGTCTCCGAGCGTTTCCCCGTCAAAGGTTTCGGAAAGAAGGCTTTCCCCTGCCTTCCCCAGTTTCGGCTCAGGGGTGGGAACTGAGTCTTCGGCGGAAACAATTCCAGGGAACAGCGCAAGACTGAGCATTCCTCCGGCAAGGGCGAAAGCCAGACCACGGAAAAGACGGGAACATAGGTGGGTTGATTTCATGTGAAGGGATATTGAAACGGCTTTCCAAAACACGGGCAATGGCGTTCTTCAGCCAAAATAAAAGCCGCCTCCCGGCCAGCGGGAAGCGGCTTTCAGATTATTTCGGAAGTTGGCCTGAGCGGGATTACTTAATCTCCACGCTGGAGGCGACGATGGTCTTCTTCCCATCTTCCTCTTTCACTTCGCCCGTGACCTTCACTTCCTTGGAGCCTTTGCAGATATTGCTGTGCCATTTCTTGCCGGCTTCGCCGTCCAGATAGTAGGTAACGGTTTCGCCGCCTTCCTTGACCTGGAGGACATTCGTGCAGGAGTCAGCCGTACCGAGATCGCACTTGGCGCAGGTCGCGGTACCTTCAACGGTCGTTTCTTCCGCCTGGACGCTGGTATTCAGGGCAAAGGCCATGGCCACGCCGAACAGAGTGGTAAGGATCAGTTTTTTCATAGTAGTACTTGTCTTGTAGGATAGGGTTTGAAGCCGGACGAGGATTTCGGAGGACCGCTTTCCGGCATGCGGCTTCCCTTCACTGATACCCCCAGAGGGAAGTCTGTTCAATGCAATACGAGATTCCCCCCATCCCCTGATCGCGTGTAGTCCGAAACGCCATGGCGCACGAAACCTTTAGCTTAGGAGATTTGGAGGCGGCGATTGGCGACAACGCAGGGCACGGAGAACACCGCTCCGGCTACATCGGTATCTGAAGTCTGAAGCACCGGAGCGGAACGCGCGGCCTCTTCGTGCCCTCGATAGCGGGCATGACCCACGAGCACCTCATTTCCGCTGAATACGAGGCGCGCCGGAACATCTTCTTCGAGCCGCGAACGGCGCCGATGGAGTTCCGGAAAATCTCCGATACGGAAGCCGAACTCCATCAACCGCCGGCGCCCACGTTCTTGCTGGAAAGCCGGACGCGATTCACCCTCCGGGAACCTCACTATCTTGACATGCACTACCGGTGCCGGGCCACGCACCAGATGTCCGGCCACGGCTCCATCGGCCTGTTCTGGGCCAGCTACATTCATGCTCCCGAAGACACGGCGTACTTTCGCGGCTACCAAGTCAAGTAAGCCGGTATTTTGGAAGGAACTCTGCGCTCCACCACACAACCGGGACGGCACCGCGCGGCACGCCGGAGATCCCTTCCAAATGACCATCGCGGAAGGAGCCCCCGGGCGCGTTCCATAAGAATTTTTAACCTCTCCGATTTGAGCTTCTAATGTCCTACAAAACTTCAAAGGCCATTTCTTTGTCGTGATGTTCGACCGGACCGAGGGCATTCGCCAAACACACTCCCCAAGCGCCGGGGGCGCCAACCCGGAACTCATGACTTCAAACCCAGCCTGGGACTTTCAGTTCGTGATTCCCAACTACGAAATCACTCGGGAATACTCTTTCCATGCCCGGGCAGTCTTCCGCGAGCGGTGTTCGCCGGGGGGGACGTGATAACGGAGTTTCAAAGCTGGCGCACAACCCCATGACCGGCTATGAGATTTGAGCAGATGACGACGATGAGAAAATCCTTCCCCTTCCCTCTCAGGTGCTTGTGCATGGTGTCCGCGGTACTGTTGTTAGGCCCGGTCTCGGCAGCTTTTTCCCAGGAAGCCACGCCCAAGACCAAACCGGCGCCAAAGGTTCTACCAGCGCCAGAAGATCTGAACGTGCGGAAAGACCTGGTCTACAAGACAATCGACGGACTGGAACTGAAGTACGACTTGATCCGCCCAATGCAAAAGCCGGAAGGCCCCGAACCGCTGGTGCTCTACATCCACGGTGGCGGTTGGCGGGGTGGGAACAAGGAAACCCTCTACCACGATCGCTACCTGCCGGTGGTGCGGGCTCTGTCGGAAGCGGGCGCGAAATGGGCGGCCATCGAATACCGGCGAACCGTACCAGACGAGATCACGGTGGTGGACAGCCTGGGCGACTGCAAAGACGCGCTGCGCTACTTTGTGAGCCACGCGGAGGAGTTAGGCATCGACCCCTCCCGGATAACGCTCATGGGTGGCTCCGCCGGCGGCCACTTAGTCCTGATGACGGCCACTGCGCCTGACGAGGACTATTCCATGGTGCTTCCCAAACCCAGCGCCATGCCCCCGGTCGCGGGCGTGGTCGCCTACTACCCCCTCACCCACTTTGGCCAACCGGAGATCATGGAAGGAACCAGCTACGGAAAAGAAGGACGTTTCGATCCCATGCTGGGCGGCCCTTTCGCGGAGAAAGCAGACCTCGCCAAACGGCTCAGTCCCATCGAATGGCTGACAGCCCAAGCGCCTCCAACCCTGATCCTGCACGGCGACGCGGACGATATTCTGCCCGTGAAAAGCCCGCGGCTCTACGTGGAGAAAGCGAAAGAACTCGGCGCGCCGGTAACCTATTTGGAGGTGAAGGGCGGCAATCACGGATTCTCCACCCCATGCGACCCGTCGCTACCGGAGATCTCCGAAACGGTAACCGCTTTTCTCAAGAGCGTGCTGTTCCCCGGAAACTAGCAGTCTGGTCCGGGCGGAGCGCCTTCTCTTGGGATCCGGAGGATCAGCCGAGCAGCCGCCGCTCCAGGGTGCGCTTGGTCAGGTACAGGATAATCGCCAAAATGATGCAGGCCCCGCTCAAGTAGCGGAGGAGATCCGCGGTTTCGGCAGCCTCCTCCGGCATGGCAAAAGAGAAACCGAACGCCGCCAAGCCCGTGGCTGCCATGAGACCGATGACCACCCAAATGGGACCAGACAGGGGATTCACCGGTTTCTTTCCTTCCGGGCTACCGCCCGGTTCTGAGGAGGGTGGTGCGTTCTCTGACATGGCGGCGGAAAAGCAGACAGTTGGCTCAGCTTTGGGAACGATTAAATTTCACACTCTTAATCCACCGCCGGGCCGGTGACAAACCGCGATGGGCCGTCACACTCCGCACGCCTAGCTACAAGAGTTTTTAGAGTCTCCATTCAGAATGCGCTCTGGCGGCTACGGAAATTCCCTATTTCATCTCGGAATAGGCCCGATGTTTTTCAAAAAATTTTCGACAGGTTCCGTCCGCGGGGCGCGTCTACTAGGAAACCCACAACCGTTATCCAATAATAACTGCTGTAAACCATTAGACACCGTTCTTCAGGCTTTATGAATATCATTGCCTCTCCCGAACCTCCCAGCGCGGCGAGCAGCGCCGCAACAAACCGTAACGAACCCGACAGCGTGTTGATGGGCCATCTCCGGCTCCTCGCCGCGGTCATGCACCAGCCGCTGCCAGTGGTGGTGGAGAAGTTCAAGCAAAAGCAACTCTCCAACCTGTCCCCCGGTCATCCTCAGATTGGGCTGCACTGAACCCAGAGGGGGCAAGGTCCCCTTTCCAGCCCCTCCTGTGTGTGTCTGAAGCGAGAGCCCTCCCTACGAGGGCTCTTTTTTATTCTTCTAAAGCCGCTGGGATACTCCGGCCGTCTCCGCACGGAGACGCACGGCGCTCTCCATCCACCAATTCACGCTCAGGCTTCCCCATCGTCTGGCGACGGCGGACGATCCAGGGAACCGTGGCCCAAATCGTCATATTCCTCTTCGTCATCGTCATCCTCGTCATCAAACCCGGGTGAGGGCAAGGGAATGAGCTGCGGCGGCGAAAAGTGAGTGCTGGTACCGCCTCCCGAAGACCGGTCTCTTTTCCCTCCAGATAAACCGGACTCCACAAACTCATCCATTTCGGGGTGAACCCCCGAACCGCGAAGGTCATCCTCTATCAGCTTGACGATGTAATTGGAAAGGCTGCGCCGATCCTGCTCGGCGACCTGCTTGGCTCGCTCGATGAGTTCGTCTGGAGCCCGAAACCCGACATATCTACTACTCTTCTTCATTACTGGCGCGCCATCGAGAACTTCCAAATGCAGCCCCATTACCCCTTCGAAAGTGCAGATGTATCTCAATTGTTTAACAAAATGTAAACAGTTATTCAACGTGGTTCAACAGCTTATTAACAACTTATTACCAAATTTTTATAATTTATCCGAGAAAACCTGAATTCTGTCAGGAATAGTCACTAACGAGGTTTGCAGCCCCCCTCCCCAGCGGATTCCCCATCCACCGCTGCTCTCAGGCGACACGACACACTCACCTCACCCCTTGGCGCCATTGGCCAGCCGGTCCGCCAGTTTCATGGCAGACGCGATGAACTGCTGGTGGGTCCGGACTCGAACATAGAGTGAATACTCAGAAGGCGTCTCGAAGGTGAGAGCAAAACGGCTGTGATGCAGGTATAGATAGATCGACTCCGGAAAGGCGCCCTCCAGGCGTTCTTCCACGATCTGCCGGATGTTCTTCTTTCGCTGAACGATTCCCCTTTGAATGGGATTTCCATCCACATCGGAACCGGGTTCCCGCGGAATGAGGTGCTCGCAAGCCCCAAGGAGAGGTTCGCCAAGGTCATGGCCGCGGCGTCCAAGCTCGTAGACATAGATGCCCCGGGCGTCATAGTCCTCATGGAGATTCAGCGAGAGAAGAAAATGCCGCTTGGCCAAGAACTCTCGCCAGGCGCGGAAAAGCGGCCGGTCCGTACTGTGAAAGAGACGGTTCAAGTCTTCCCCCCGCGAGTCGTGGCGCGTGTTGTTGGCGAGGCCCCAGGGGTTAAAGCATGGAAATATCAGGAAAGGCTTCGCCTTCAGTAGCGCCAGATTCCTGTGCGCCCATTCGACGAGCCCCCAGACCGGGGCGGGCTCGTCTCCATGAACGCCGGCGCAGAGATACACAGCGTGGCTGGGGGAAGAGCCGCCACTCCCGCCGCTTGCGGAGGCCCCCCCGGCACCGCCCCGCGCCCGCCGCATCCGGCCCTGACCGGTGAGAAGCGCCTGAGTTTCGTAGGCAACCACGGGAAACCCGCCTTCTTCGGCAAGCTCCGTCCGGGTCAGCCCAGCGGCGGCGGCGATCTCCCGCCAGGCAGCCAGAACGGCCTCTACATCATGTGCCGCGTGGGTCGCGAGAAACTGCTTTTCCGCCTGGTTCATGTAACGATGGATGGAAGGATTCATCCTACGCAGGGGCAGGACGAACGCAACGGGCCGCTACCCTCCATTCCCGTCATGAACACGAACCGGGCAAGCCAGTCTTCCTGCCCGTTGACAATCTCGGGTATGGCGATAAGCTAGCCCCTGCTCTGAAAACCGGACATCCGATCCCGGTTTATCGAGCCGCCAGAGGGGCGTGTGGATTCTTGATTGAAGCCCCCCACCTCCCTCTTCAAAGCCGGAGTAGCTCAGGGGTAGAGCAACGCATTCGTAATGCGTGGGTCGTCGGTTCAATTCCGACCTTCGGCTCCATTCTCTGCGGAGAGTTTGGGGAAAGTCTTTACTGACACCGTCCGATATCTCCCACGATTCTCGGGAGAAGAGCCGATTCCAGACGATCTGCCCGCTCAGAACGTGTCTGTGTCGCAAGAACGTTTCCTTGCTCGATCACACCAAGGGGAACACATGCAGAAAAATCGCGGCGAAGTGGAGCACGCTGCCCGCGAGGACAAAGAGGTGCCAGATGGCGTGGAAATAGGGCCGGCGATCCAGGGTGAAAAAGATGGTCCCCAGCGAATAGGCGACACCGCCCGCGATGAGGAGGCCGAAGCTCCAGCCGCCCAGAGCTTTGAACAGCGGCCAGATGACCAGAACGGACATCCAGCCCATGCCCGCATAAAGAAGGGTGGAGCGGACGGAAGGGGCGTGAGTCACCATTACCTTTCCGGCAATGCCCAGAAGCGCGAGCCCCCAAACGACGCCAAATACGGTCCAGCCAAGACCACCCCGGAGGGCAAGCAGGGCAAAGGGCGTGTAGGAACCGGCGATGAGAATGTAGATGGCGCAGTGATCGAGCAAACCGAACCAGCGGCGCCACTTCCGGTGGGTGGCCGCATGGTAGATGGTGGACGAACCGTAAAGCAGGACCAGGCTGGCGCCATAAACGGCCGCGCAGGCGATTTCCAGGGGCCCACCTTCGGTCACCGCCACGATGAGTAGGGCCACCAGCCCGCCAATACTGAGAAGCAGTCCAGCTCCGTGGGTCAGAGAATTGGCCAACTCTTCCCGCAACCTCCGCCGTTTGAAAGTGGCAATGCGCGCTTCACGAACGGCTTGCCGGGACGCGCAGACATGGGGACGGGACGGGGAAACGGAGGTCTCCATATGGCGAGATTATCCCGCAAAAGCCACCGTGGCGAGGGATTGTTTCTCCCAATATGCCACTTTGCGGGCCAGTCCCGCGCACCGAAACGCCGTCCCGCGCTTCTTACTCCCGGGCCGTGCTTCGGATCATTTCGCTGTCCGCGTCCAGGCTCGGCAGCCGGGGTCTTCCGCCCAGGGGAATCTTTCCTCCCACGCTCAGGCTGTCCTCATAATACCGGGCCGCCGTGTAAAGGACCTGCTCATAGGCCAGGCAGAGATGGGGCGTCTTGTGGGCCTCAATCTCCAGCCGGTGGTAGTAGGGCCAGGAAACGATGCCAAGTTCCCGGCGGTGAGAGGTGACCAGGGAGAGGCAGTTCTCCATCACTTTCAGGTACCGCGTCCAGACCTCGTGGTTGCTGATCCTCAGTTTGCTCTCCCGGTTTCTCGCCAGTTGCACATGGAGCTGGATCAGTTGGTTGATGACCGGATTTCCCGAGAACGCGTCGAGGATCATCTCTACCGTGTAGTCGCCCCGGACGATCTGCCGGGGATCGACAAACAGCCCGTCCGTGGTCGGAACAATGGCGTCCATCAGGGCCAGCGCATAGACGTTGCTCTCCAGGGTTTCCAGCTTCCGCCCCATCTCGAGAAACTGGGGCAGGGTCATCCGCAGCCATTCTATTTCGGCATTCAGCCAGGGGGCAAAGTGGATGGACTCACCCATGGGGACCTCGGAGTCGTCCTTCACCCAGCGTGCCGTCACTGGGTCCAGCGGCAAGGGAACACCCCAGGTGTGTATGCCGTACACTTCAAACTTCTCCAAATCCACCACCGGGCTTCCACTGTTTCCGGACTCGCCCGGAGCGGAGTGCACAAAGGTCTGCCCCCGGTCCGTCGATAGTTCGCCCGTCCGCTCGGTAATTTCGCCCCGGCCGCCGCTGTTTCCCACCACGCCGAGACGGGTGCCCTTGGACATCTTCTGCCCTGGGGGCGCCAGGGTCAGGGCGTTGGGCCGGTAGGTCTTCAACTTCAGCCGGGCGATGTCTCCTCCAAAGAGGCGACCGTCCGGCCGCTGGAACTCGCCGGTGGCCGAATTCACCACTTCGACATACTCAACATCCTCATAAAACCGCCCCGCGGAGTCCCGGATCTTCAGGGTCACCGCCTGATCGATGACATGGATGTTGGTATAGATGAACGTGGCTCCGCCGTGATTGCAGAGAAAGCCGGTGCCAGAGCCCTCACCGTCCTTCAAAGTCGTATCGATGATCAACGCGCAAGTGGCCACGTCCGAAAGAGACTGCGGTCTCCAGGGCCCCTCGGGAAGATTCGGGGAATCCGGTGGCGAGTCCGAAGCCCGTCCCGCCGGCATCGCTCCAGTGGAAGGCGCTCCCCCGTCAGGGGACGTCATGGCGACCGCAGGAGTCATCGCGGCAGCCGCGGCCTCGGCGGCGGCGCGGGCCTCCTCGGCCTGCGCGAGGAGTTCTTTGGCATCGTAACCGGACTTCTCCAGGTCTGCCTCGCTCACGTCACTGACCGGCACCTTCGCCACCCCGCCCGAGTGATAGATGACGACACCGTCCGGACCCGCTTCCTTGATCGAGGCACCCGTGAACTTTTTACCTGACACTGTCGTGATGGTGCCCGCGGCAGACGCCACTGGGGATTCCATCGGGGCACTCTCTGCCACCCATGCGCCCTGCTTGAAGACTTTTCCGGTGTCCGCCTGAGCCAGAAAAGCGTCCACGTCTCTGCTGATGGACTCCAGGAGATCCGCCCCTTTGGCATACTGCCCGGCCATCTCTTTCAACTGCCCCTGCAGCTGGCGCAATTGGTCGAATTGAAACTTGGAGGTGTAGTCCTGTTGGAGGTTAGGGTAGTCAACCACCCCCATGATATTCCGGTAGATCAGCCTGAGCTTCTGGCTATCCGCGGTAGTCACCTCCCATATCTGGGAACTTTTTTCGATGTAGCGAAACTCAATGGGCGTCGCAAACTCACGGCTTTTCAGTCCGGCCTGATCGTAGAAAATCACTCCCTCGGCTTCGGACCTGAGTTGCGCGGCCGCAAGCCCAGCCCAGGCAGCCAGAAAAAAGCAGATGAAGCCTAACGTTTTCATTAGCTTCAGAGGCTAGGACGGTCATATGGGCAGGGCAAATCCTAATTCCCAAGTCAACGGCATTTTCACAGTCCCCGAGGTTGGACATAGAATGAGGACGCTGCCCGGTCCTGCGTTCTCCCCATTGTCCTGCCTTTCCCCGGCCCCGGAATCTTACCCAAATCTCTGATCGGAAGGCCCCAAAATCGAGTCAAGCTTCGGGACCGAAATCCGTCTCAGCTGCTCAGCTGCTCAGCTGCTCAGCTGCTCAGCTGCTCAGCTGCTCAGCTGCTCAGCGGCCCATCAAAGCCGCGACCGCCCCGGAAGGCGCCACCGATGTGGCGGCCCGCGAAGACGACATCACCAGCACAGCCCGGCGAACGCCTGAGGAGCATCTGAAAGACGGAATCTCCCGCGAGGAGACCACTGCTCCAATCGGGTAGGCGGCATCGGTGGAGGTACCCAAGGTCACGGGAAGGTAGATGTCATTTCCCTGGACAGTCCCATCCACTCTTCTGACCTGCCCCTCCATTCCTGGATCGGACGCGAAACTTTCCGGAAACTCCCCTGTCTTGACATCGACGATCCTTCCCGGACTCCGATCCAAGATAGGAAATGACAACTGAGCCCTGGCGTCATGATCGTTCATTGAAAGCCGCCGATGCCGCACCTATCGTCTAACCAACCGAAATGGAGCTGACCTGGACGCAAGGGGTGTTTGCATTCTGTGGTGGCATTCTGGCACCGGCAGCGGGAGTCCTGTCCGGATGTCTCCGTTGGCGGGACGGACTCTGGAATGTAGCCAAAGGCTTCTTCTTTGGCCTGACGGCGGTCATTTGCTCCCTGATCGCCTCGGCCTTTCTTGCGAAGTGGACCTTTCCCGGCTACCCGAATGAGCCCGTCCCGGAACCTCTGGCCATTTGCTTCACTGTGCCAGTCCTCGCCGTCGCGGTAATAGCGGTCGCACTTTCGTCTCGGGAGGTCAAAGACAGAAGCCGCCCGGCTTCACCTTTACTCGCCATCTGCGGCGTGGCCGCCATCTACTTGGCCGGAATTGTCGCCAGCTATCACTTTTTCACCTGGCCCTACCGGAAAGCGCTGTCTTGGACGGCGGCGAACGTGAGAGAACATGCTGTAACGGATTTATTCATACCAGACTTTCAATACTTTCTTCGCGCCGATATTAGCGAAGCTCAGTTTACGAAGTATGTCGGCTACTATGATCTGAAGAGTGAGGTGGCCTCTCCCTATTTCGCGCTGCAAGGCAATGCCCCCGCATGGTGGGTTCCCACCCCCATTGAACACGAAATCTTCAGCGCCGAAAGCGGAGGATGGCGCATGAGCGCGGTTTACGACAAAGGCACGATGTGGGTCGTCACCGGCGGCTATTCTCAGTAGGCGGGAGAATCTACGATGCATGGCGAGACGCTCTCATGCTCGGAAGAAAATCGCCAATTCATGACCCAAGTAGAAAATATAGAGAAGTTCGGGAGATCGTGAGGGCTTCAAAAAAGCCACCGTGAGTTGATTGATCCGCCTCCCGGCAAATCGAAAGATCAGTTCCTGAATGTCAGACCACATGCGCATTCGCATTCTCAGTGATCTACACCAGGAGTTCGGTCCCGTAGAGCTACCGCGAACGGACGTGGACCTGACTGTCCTGCCGGGGGATATCGCCACCAAACTGCATGCGCGGCGCATTTCTTCCTCCTCCTGCGCGAGAAGCGAGTGCCGGCGGAACTGCACGTGTATGAGGCCGGAGGGCACGCGGAAGGCATCCACGAAGGGCCGGACAATCAGTAGCCGGTGATGTTTGAGGACTGGTTGCGGCGCATCAACGTCATCGATAATCCGGGGGAGGCGGAATAACGTTGCCACAAGGAAGTGGTTTCCCCCTTTTTAGACTACGAAGGGCTAGTAGTCCGTCAATGTTGAGATGAGAGATGCTCGGTCTGAAACGAAAACCGTCAGGGAGAAGGCGCGGAGCGGTCCTTTTGGACGGGGCCTTCGTTACTCTTCAGCCGGTTGTGATTCACATAGCCGCCTTCCTCGCGCCTTGGCCCCGGCCAAAAATCCTCGCCATTCACCCGTCACTTTAGCTCTGCCTGAACACTAGGCAGAGTGGACAAATTGGCGGACTGCCCGGCGCGAGGCCATTTTTCGGCTGGCAAGGCGCGCCGAACGCCGTTGGGTGACCCCAATAGAGTGAGGCGGAACGCAGCCAGGCGTAAAATGGGCCGCGTTTTTGGAAAATTCGCCGCTTGCGGCGCTGATTCTGTCTTCCTTTTTCATCTATTCCGGGCGGTTCGGGAATTTGTCCACACTGCCTAGTTTCCAGCGGCAGCCACGCTTTGACCTGAAAGGACGAAACAACCGCCCTCCTTCGTGCTGCGGACATACACCTTGCCGCCAGCCAGGGCGGGCGTGCTCCAGCACTTCCCGTCCAGCACGTCTTCCCGGGCGATTTCCTGGTAAGCGTCCGGCTCGGCGGACACCAAGACGATCTCGCCCTTGTCGGAAAGCACGATCAACTGGTCCCCGGATAAGATCACGTTGCCCGGACCGAAACCGGCCTCGCTCCACTTCATTTCGCCTGTCTTGATATCCACGCAGGCCAGCGGACCGTCGCCGTATTCTTTGAAGCTGAACATGCCGTAGAGGTAGCCATCCTTCACCACCGGCGTGCTCCAGTGGTTGATGTTTTCGTTCTTGGTCCGCCACAGTTCTTCAATCCCGAAGCCGCCGCCGTCCTTCACCACTTTCACGGCGCCGCCGCCCACGTTGTAGCCCGCGGAACAGTAAACGACGTCTTCATACACCACCGGAGAGATGGCGGTGGATACGTTGAAATCGAAGTCATAGCGCCACAGGACCTTGCCCGTTTCAGCCTCCGCGGACACCAGGCCCACCTGGGTGAAAAAGATAACCTGTTTCACGCCGTGAATTTCAGCGATCGTGGGCGTGGAGTGCGTGATGCCGTCGTCTTCACCCTTCCAGATGACGCTGCCGTCCGCCTTGTTCAGGGCCAGCAAGGACTGGCCTTTTCCGCCGCCCGCCACAAAAAGTTTGTCGCCGTCGATCACCGGAGACGCGGCGTTCATCCACTTGATGTTCTGAGCGCCGTTTTCGCGCACCAAGTCGCGGCTCCACACCGTCGCGCCGTCCGCCAGGTTCAGGCAATAGACGCGCAGGTGAGCGTCGATGGCGTAGACCTTGTCGCCATCAATCGTGGGCGTGGAGCGCGGACCGTCCCCGCCCTTATTGTCTTCCGTGCCGGAGTTGCCGCCGTCATGACCATACTGACCGCCAATCCACAGCGGAGCCGCCCAAAGTTCAGCGCCGTTCGCCGCGTCGTAGGCGACGCACACTTCCATGGGGTTCCCATCCACCTCGCGCAGCACCAGCGTCAAAGCCTTGCCCCCGCCCACGGCAAAAGAGCTGAAACCATCTGATGTTTCGACTTTCCACACTTCTTTGGGCCCGCCTTCCGGAAACCCTTTCTGCGCCAGAGTCTCAGCGGCTATGCCGTCACCTTTCGGGCCGCGGTACTGCGGCCACTCCAGCGCGAAGAGCGGAGTGCCGGCCGCCATCAGGCCGCCATGAATAAGGAGGGTTAGGGAAGCGGTAGCGAAGGTGTTCTTCATAGCCTGATCTCGGGTAAATGACTGCCGTTATGAAACGAATGCCGCCAGCCCGGTCAAGTCACAAAGCAGCCCCACAGGCCGTTCCCGGCCTGTTTCGAACCGATTCTTGCCCGCCTCCGACAGACACCGGCACTCTTAGTCCTGGTTTTTGCGCACCGCTTGAATGACGGAATTGGCCAGGTCCCGCGTTTTCATCGCGGCTTTCTCGATGGTGCCCAGCAGCAGATCGCCACCATTGGTGACAGAGCTGGGTGCGCCCAGGGACATGGTCTTCAGTTCGTTCAGTACGTTGCTGGCTTCGCGATGGAACTCGTCCCGCAGGCGTTCCACCTGCTCGATGCCACCTTTGATGTGGTGACCTTCCCCTGGGTCGGTCAATTCATGCATGTCGCGCAGGAGGGCCCGGCCCATCACTTGCAGACGTTCCACTTTGGGCTGGATATCGTTGTGGGCCGCTTCGGGCAATTCCCGCAGGTAGTGGCCAATCTCGCCAACCCGCCTCACTTCGTCTTCGATGGACTTTTGAAGCCGTTCCAGTTCTTTGTTAACGGTAATCATAGGGTTTTCTTAGTTTATTGGTTACTCTTTCAACCAATTCTCATTTTGTTACAAACCGTTACGATTGAGAACCAGAATCGGCCGGACGCCCCCGGGAATTTCCGGAAGCGTCCGCTTCGGAGTCACTCGTGATCGTGATCGCAAATGCAGGCGTATTCCGGGTAATCGCAGGACGGACAATCGTTCAGGTTCAGATTGAACTTCTCCGTCACGGTTTCGCCCCCGGCGGGCGTGACCCGCACCACCACGGGAAAGTCATTCCCTTCCGGAAACGCTCCGTCGGAAATCAGGGTATCCCCATCCTTCGCGAAAGATAGATCCGTGGGATTCGTGCGGTCACCGCCGATCACGCGAACGTCAAGATCGCCGGTGGGAACGGCTTCGTGGGCGTCATTCAGGGCAAAGATCCGAACCTTCCGGTCTTCGGTCACCAGGAACTCCAGGTGTGGTTCGGCGAAGCCGAGAATCCGGCCACCGTTCGGACCGCCGTCTTTGCGATCGGCGTGCCCTTCATGCCCCGCATGCTCTTCGTGCCCATCCTTCTCAGCGTGCCCGGCATGCTCCTCATGATCGCCATGTTCGGCGTGATCCTCATGATCGTGGTCGTGATCATGATCGTGGTCCGCCGGGTCGCTTGAGGAACCGCAGGATACGGACAAGGCATAGAAGCCCGCGCTCATCAGCGCGAGAACAGGAGTCAGTTTCAATTTCATGATGTGTAGGTTTGTTCTAGGGTTAGGATTTGGGTTGATGCTTAGTCTGGAAAATGAGCCCGCTTATTCATTGCGTGGCGGGAGACTGCTCCGCCACGGCTTTCAAGGCCGCCTTGCGGCCAAAGGCGTAAAAGACCGCCGGGGTCAGTCCCAGGCCGAGCAGCGTGCTCGTCACCAGGCCGCCCACGATCACGATGGCGACCGGGTTCAGGATCTCTTTTCCCGGCTTATCCGAAGCGAGTACCAGGGGGATGAGGGCAATCCCCGCGGACAGCGCCGTCATCAGTACCGGCACCAGGCGCTCCAGGGTCCCCCGCTCCACCATTTGCCGGGTGAAGCCCTCGCCCTCATGCCGCATCAAGTGCAGGTAGTGGGAGATCATCATGATGCTGTTCCGCGCCGCGATGCCGGCCACGGCAATGAAGCCCACCAAGGTGGCGATGCTGATGTTATTCAGCTTCAGCCAGGTAAAAAAGATCCCGCCGATCAAGGCCATGGGAATGTCACACAGCACCTGCAGCGTGAAGACCGGCGTGCCAAAGAAGGTAAACAGCAGGACCGTCACGACAATGAGGATCATTGCCGACGCCAGCGCAATGCGCCGGGAGGCGTCCCGCTGTGCCACATATTCGCCTTCGAAACTCGGTTCCGGATAGCCTTCTGGCAGCTTCACTTTCTCTTTCACCTCGCGCTCCAGGCGTTCCACCAGTTCCACCAGGTTGTTGGAGGTGGGGTTGATGCTCACCACAAAGCGCCGCTTCGTGTTCTCGCGTAGAATAGTGTTAGGCCCCTTGGCCTGCCGGATGTCCGCCACGAACTTCAGCGGAATGCGCTGCCCGCTCTTTGTGTCCACATACATGTTTTCCAGCCGTTGGGGAGACTCCCGCCACGCTTCCGGCAGGCGCACCACAAGGTCGAAGATACGCTGGCCTTCGTAGACTTCCGCCACGGCTTCACCGCCTAGCAAGGTGGCCAGCTCCTGATTCAACTCGCCCGGCGTCACGCCGTAGGCCATGGCCCGCTCCCGGTCCACTTCGATGCGGAGTTGCGGGATCATCGCCTGCTGTTCGCCCCGCGCTTCTTCCAGGCCCGGGATGCCACGGGCGATGTTCACGATCTCCATCCCGATCCGCCGGTTCTCCTCCAGACTGGGTCCATAGACTTTCACCGCGATCTTGGCGGACACGCCACTGAGCATGTGCCCCACCCGGTCCGCCAGGGGACCGCTCAGCGCGCTGAATGTGCCGGGGATGCCCTGCATCTTCCGCCGGATCTCTTCCAGGATCTCGTCCCGGGGCCGCTCACTGTCGTCGAACTCAATGTCGAACTCCACGGTGGACACCGGCACCACGTGATCCCCACGCTCGGCACGGCCCACCCGGTGGCCCACGGTGGTCACGCCGGGCACGGACAGGAGCAACTCATCCGCCACGGCCGCGATCTCATTGGTCTGCCGCAGCGACGTGCCGGGGGAGGTCGTGGTCGCCACCAGGACCGTTGGCTCCCGGAACGCGGGCAGGAAATTCTTGCCCATCTGAGGATAGATGGCCGCCGCGCCCGCCAACAGGAGGGCCGCGATGGCCATGACCGCCATGGGGTAATCCAGCGCCAGCCTCAGCCAAGTGTGTTTCAGCAGCCCCTTCATACCCCGCACCAGCAGGCCGTCTTTGTGCTCGTGCCCAGCTTTCGGCTTGAGAAGGAAAGAAGACAGCACCGGTATGACGGTCAACGAAACCACGAAGGAAGCCACCATGCTGACGATGGTGGCAACGGCAATGGGCGCGAACAGGCGGCCCTCCACCCCGCTGAGCATGAGCAGCGGCACAAAGACCAGCACCACCAGTAGCGTGGCGAAGAAGATGGAGTTCCGCACCTCCGCCGAGGCGGACGCGATGACCTCCAGGCGGGGCCTTGGCGTGTCTGACCCGGCGTTCTCCCGGAGCCGCCGGAATACGTTTTCCACATCCACAATGGCGTCATCCACCACCATGCCGATAGCCACCGCCAGCCCCCCCAGGGTCATGGAGTTCACACTCAGCCCGAAAAAGCGAAATACGATCACCGCGATTCCCAGGGAAAGCGGAATAGCCATCAACGTTATGAACGTGGTCCGGAAATTCAGCAGAAACAGGAAGAGGACAATGGTGACCATGATGACGCCATCCCGCAGCGCATGTTTGAGGTTCCCGATAGACAAGTTGATGAAATCCGCCTGCCGGTAGAGCGTCACGGTCTTAACGCCTTCCGGCAGACTGGGTTCCAAATCCTTGAGGGCGGCTTCCACCTCGTCCGTCAGTCTTCTGGTGTCGAAGCCGGGAGACTTCGTGACGCTGATGACCACTCCCGGGTACCCGTCCGCCGCGGCGTCACCCCGCATGGGTTCCACGTCCCAAGTCACGGTGGCCACGTCCTTCAACCTCACGGGACGGTCGTTCACATGGCGCACCACCGTGGTACCGATGGCGTCCAGGTCCGTGGTCATGGCCAGGTTCCTCACCATGATTTCCTGAGCCCGGCTGGTGAGAAAGCCTCCCGTGGTGTTTTTGACCGCCTGAGAGGCGGCGGCGCGTATTTCCTCCAATGTCACGCCCTGGGCCAGCATGCGGTCGGGGTCCGGCTGCACCTGCACCTGTTTTACCCCGCCCCCCATGGCCAGCACCTCCGCCACACCGGGAATGCTCTGGAGCCGCCGTCCGACATTCCAGTCCGCCAGCGTGCGCAGGTCCCGAGGCTCAGTTTTCGAGGTAGGATCGACTACCCCGATGAGCAGGATCTCCCCCATCAGGGAAGCCACCGGCGTCATAAAGGGCGCCACGCCTTCGGGCAATTCCTCCGTCACACCCATGAGGCGCTCCTGAACGAACTGCCGCGCCTGGTAGATGTCCGTACCCCAGTCAAACTCCACCGCGATGAGGGAGAGCGACACATCACTGGTGGCCCGCAACCGGCTCACGCCTGTCACACCCATGAGCGCGTTTTCCAGGGGAATGGTCACCAGTGTTTCCACCTCCTCGGGCGCGAAGCCCTGGGCCTCTGTCAGGATGGTTACGGTGGGTTTGGTCAGGTCCGGCAGTACTTCCACCGGCAGCTTCAGCGTCGTGCTGACGCCAAAGGCCAGGATCACCACAGCCAGCACCAGGATGATGGAGCGGTGCCGGAGGGAGCTTCTAATTAACCAGTTAAGCATAATTCAGAAAAGGCTCAATTGATGTCTCATCAGCCCTGGCCAGGAGATGGCTCGGAGACCTTGGGATGACTCTTCGTCCTCCGCGCCAGAGTTCCGAGAATCAGAATCGCCAGCAACAGCACACTCGTCGCACCGAAGAAAATGGTTAGGAACACGGGTGCGCCACCCCCACCCCCAGCCGCGGCGGCCTCACGCTCTTTCCGGGCCCGGTCTTCCGCAGTCATTTCCGAGCCGTCTTCGTTGTGTTCGTGACCGTGCGCGGCGTCGAGCGCTTCTTTCAGAGAGATTCCGCCACCGCCCGCGAACCCCAGGAAGTAGGCGCCCGTGGTGACCACCTCATCGCCGGGAAAGAGGCCGCGCTTGATCTCGACATAGCGGTCGTTTTTCGCCCCAGTCTGGACCGGCACTTTCACGAAGGCGTTGGGCAAGTCGAAGTCCTTAACGTAGACCACGCGACTCGCCACGTCGCCCTGGATCGCGGCCTCGGGAACGGCCATTACCTTCTCCCTAGAGCCAACGACAATGGAAAATTCCGCCCGCATGCCAGGCCGAAGCAGGTTATCCGGATTGGACAGGCGAAAGATGGCGTCCAGTGTTCCCGCTTCCCGGTCCGCGGAGGTACCGAAGCGGACCAGTTCGCCCTCGAAATCGCCGCCTGTCAGCGCCATCACGCGAATCCGGGCGCGGCACCCCAGGGCCAGTTTACCCGCCTCTTGTTCCGGCACCGCCGCCACGGCCCAGACCTCGGATAGATCCACGATATCGAACATCTCCCTGTCCGGCTCCACCGGTTCTCCCAGCCGCACATGGCTCTCCGTGACCAGTCCGGAAATCGGGGCCGGAAGCGGAATGGTGGGAGGAGGGTCTCCAGGCTGCCGGCTTTCCACTGTTACCAACACGTCGCCAGCCTTCACCTCGTCGCCCTCGATGGCGTTCACTTCCACAATGCGTCCGGGGATGCGGCTGCTCAAAACGGAGTGCCGGGAGGGAATCTCCTCGATGCGTCCGATGGAGAAGACGGTCTCCTCGAAGTCTACCTCCGCCACCTCCACCAGCTGGATGCCCAGGTTCTTCACCGCGACGTCATCCA
Source organism: Verrucomicrobiia bacterium (assembly GCA_030427505.1). Taxonomy (GTDB): domain Bacteria; phylum Verrucomicrobiota; class Verrucomicrobiia; order Verrucomicrobiales; family DEV007; genus JAUICH01. Next base: position 244,000 of record JAUICH010000006.1, on the reverse strand, counting down.
GGATAACGGTATTCGCGGCCCGGCCGGGGTCGATGGCCTCCTCTTGAGCCGCCAGGTTTCCGAATGGGGTAACCAGGAAGAACAGCACTGGCAGGACAATAAATTTTCTAATCATATTGGGAATAAATTCTAAAGACTCTCATTTCGCGGGAGAGGCGCCTCTCCCTTCGTTTCCGGACGGCAGGTCGCTGTAGTAACCTGAGACGTGCTTCACTTCCGCGTCCGAAAGGTGGTAGTCGCGCAGCAGGTCGAACGCGGCGGTCTGCAACTCCAGCAACTGTTCCTGCGCCCGCTGCACCTGAAGCAGGCTGGCCTGCCCGTTTTCGTAAGCCGTGCGGAAGTCAGCCAGATTCTTCTCCGCCAGGTCCAGCACTTCTCCCGACGCTTCCGCGGCGGACACATAGGCCGCCTGACGGGCCTGAAGCGCGGTTTCCAGTTCACTGTGAATCGCGAATTTCACCGCCTCCACCGTCCGCGCCGCCGCCTCGGTATTGATCCGGGCTTCTTCCCGCTCTTGCTCGTTCCGGTTCCAGAAGGGCAGCGGGAGAGAAACGCCCAACCCCGCAAAGGTATTTCTCTCCAGACCCGCTGGCTCATCCACGGAATGCTCCCGCTCCAAGAACACCCGGACGGATACATCCTCCCAGCGCCGGGCCTCCGCCAAGGCGAGTTCCGCCCGCGACTCGTCCGCCGTCACGAGCGCTTTCAGGTAATCGGGCCGTTTCTCCAGCACGCCCTCCAAGGGCACCATTTCCTCCGGCGCCGTGTCCGGCAGTTTCAGTTCCCCCGCTATCTCCACCTGGTGTCCGGGCGAAAAGCCAAGCTGTTTTTTCAACCGCAGAGACAGCCGTCCGGCCTCCGCTTTCAGGGCCCGGATCTCCCGGTCCAGTGATATCCCGGTCAGCCGCACTTGGGTGACATCCAGAGCCGACGCCTCGCCCAGCTTGACGCGCTCCGTGAGAAAGTTCTCGATCTCATCCGATATGGAGCGCAGTTCTTCCTCAAGCGCCAGCTTCCGGCGTGTGGTCAGCAGATCGTTGACGTTTACGGCCACGGCGTAGGCCAATTCCCGGCGTTTCTCCGCCAGTTCGACCTCGGCCAACAAGACCTGAACACGTCTCAGTTCGCGCTCATCGCGCAGCCGGGAGGTCAGGGGAAAACTCTGCGCGAAAGCCACTTCGTAGGCAGCTTCGTTCTCGTCCAGCCCGATGGCGTCGGTGGACGCCGAAACTTCCAACTCCGGATTCTCCAGGCGGCCGGACCAGCGCAGGCGCGCCTTGGCCCGGTCGATCTCCAGGGCCGCGATTTTCATTTCCGGGTTCTGTTCCAGGGCTGTTTGGATGGCTTCCCGAACCGTCAGGCTCTCCGCCTGGGCGGCCACGGTGGAAACGGCGCCCACCAACAGCAGGAGCAAGAGACGTTTCGGTAGAAAAAACATGGATATTCTCAGATTCATGGTAAGACCTTCCGGTCAAAATTTTGGGGTCGGCGCCAGGCCAAACGGCGGCCCAAACAGCGCGAAAAATAGAGAAAGACGCATCCCGCCCAAGGAACGCAGGGGCAAGGTGCCGGGCACGCGAACGGCGCGCCGGATCAGATCAGAAAACGGCAGAGTCCGGACACGGACTCCAGAACCGAAGCAGGCGGTCCACCGGGCTGTTCGGAAAGGAATTCGGATGACTCGCTGGAGTCACGCTCCGTTGTCACCGCCAAGAAAGAGTCCCGCCATACCACGGCCACCAACACCATCACCGGGACCGGCGGAGCTTTGAGCGACGGCAGAGGAGCGACTCCTTCTTTCAAAGTCTTGATTTCCGGGCAAGGAAGACGCTCGCCTTTACCCGTTTCATCGTCGCACCCCGCCTTCTGGCTACAGGCCGGGAGCGATTGAGCGGCCTCAGAGGAGCAGGCAGTCTTGCCCTGTCCCCCGCCTGACACATCAGGACGATGGTGATGATGCTCCACGCCCAAGGCCGCCAGTCCCCCACACAAGCCTCCCTGCACGCCAAGCGCCAGGCAGCAAAAGGCCAGCAGGAGGTTTAGGCTATGTCTTGGGCGGAACCGCACAGACAAACGCTGGCACAGAATTGAATTTTGTCCATCCCAAGCCGCCGTTGACGGCTGGTGCGCTTGGGGAAATCTGTCTCCTCTCCCCGAAATCCTAGCCAAAATTCTCAGGTCCTGTTTCCGGCCTATCAGGGTCCAGGATCAATTCATCCCAGTTTCCACGGCGCCCGATACGGCGTTGCCATCAGGATCTTCTGCGCTTCCTCGTCTCCCACGATCTGTTCCTTCGCCGGGTCCCACTGAATCTTCTTACCCAGTTCCTGAGACACGTAGGCCAGATGCCCCGGTGTGATGGACCGGTGCGCCGTTTCCGCCGGAGCCACGCAGGTTTTCCGGGATTTCACACCCTCCAGGAAGTTCAGATGGTGGTCGCTGGACTTGTAAGCTTTCACTTCGCCCGGATTGAAATCCTTCTTCAACCAGTCGGGATTGGAAGCTTCCAGCGCGCCCCGGTTCACATACACCCAACCTTCCTCGCCAATCCATTTCGTACCCATGGGATTGACCGAGCCGATGGACGTCTCGATGCCGCCCGCGTAGGTGCAGCGCACCTCGTAGTCCACGGGCGAGTTGTAAACGTCCGTCTCCGGCCAGGTCCATCCCACGGCTTCCACGCTTTCCGGTCCGCTCTGGTCCATGCCGAGGCCCCAGTGGCAGATGTCATTGTGGTGACCGATCCAGTCCATCAACTGCCCTCCCCCGTACGCCAGATGCCAGCGCCAGTTCCAGTGACTGCGTGCCCGCATGTAGGGCAGCATCTCCGTCGGACCGGTCCAGAAGCCGTAGTCCAGGCTGGCAGGCGGCTCGGTGATTTCCGTGTTGCCTTCGGCCTGGGCATGGCCTTGCGGCAGGCCCACTTCCACCCGTTTCACCTTTCCGATCACACCGTTTAGGATCAGTTCCACCGCCTGGTGAAAGTTCGCCGTGGAACGCTGTTGCGAACCGGTCTGAAAAATGGCCCCTTGCTTAGCGACTTCCGCCACCACCAGTTGGCCTTCGTGGAAACGGTGGACCACCGGTTTCTCACAATACACATCCTTTCCGTTTCTCAACGCTTCCAGGGTGCAGAGGGCGTGCCAGTGGTCCGGCGTGCTCACCACAACGGCATCGATGTCATCCCGGCCGCACACTTCGCGGAAGTCGGAATACGCGTCGCAGCCCTTGTAGCCTTCCAGCTTTTTCCCCTCATAGTGAGCATTCACCGTCAGTTTGGCAGCTTCCCTGCCGTAGGGATTGCCCTGCCGGGTTTCGAATTTCCCATAGTGCAGCGCATCCACATCGCAGACCGCCACCACCTGGGAGTCTTCGGATTTCATCAAGCCCTTCAAATTCTGAAACCCGCGCCCCCCTACGCCGACGAAGCCCAGGGTAATGCGCTCGCTCGGCGCCGTGGCGCCTCCCTTCCCCAGCACGCTGGCGGGCAAAATCGTGGGCGCGGCGATCACGGCCGCGGCGGTTTGGAGAAAGCGGCGGCGGCTTGTGGAGGAAGAAGAAGAGGAGGAAACGTTTGAAGAATTCATGAGAAATTGACTGGGGTTTCGGAACCTGGAAACGGTGTGCCAGATCCATCCGGGATTGAAGCACAGACGAAATCCCTTGTAACTCCCTTTATTGCGCCACGGCCCAGCTGCGTAACTTCGCCGGGAACCGCCGGCTATTTCCCCTCAAGTTTCGGTTTACCAATACATTAGCGGCTATCTTATCGACATCTCTTACCGGAAATGAAACTATCTTAGGATTCCGGCACGACACCGGTCTTGTGTTATGGCAACCGATAAGCCGTCATCCAAGAAAACAGCAGCTGTTCCCCGAAAAAAAGAAACCGTTCGAATCAGTCTTCGAGCGCGGCTTGACGATGAAACAACCATCATCGAGACAAACAACCCGGAACTGGAAAGGCTGATTGTTAATTCCCAGCAAAAAAGAGCCCTCCTGGAAAGTTTGGCGGCAGAGAACAGCCGCAAACGAGCCAACCTAACTATTATCGGAGGAAGCCTTTCAATTTGCGCGGCATTAACGTTCGCTTCCCCGCTTTCCAATGTCCTACCTGAGGAATTGCTTGAGTTTGTTGCTCTCCTCGTCGCGGCAGGCGGCGGACTGATCGCTATTTTTTCTTCCTTTCGGTATCGTGACACCGAAATCATTCAGATTCACAAGGGTGCCTCAGCATTCCTGGATCTTCGCGAGCAACTGATTGAGCTCAGCACGGCAGAAAAGAAGGACCCAAAAATCATTCGTGGATTTCGTTCCCGCTACGTGGAGTTGTCGGAACTCTACGATATTTTCCTTCGATTTGAATCTCACGAAGAAATCGAAGCATTCTATGTCACCAGAGAGGAAAACGCGGAAGACAAGACGGCTAATAACAGCCTCACAAACTCGAATAAGGTGGTTCCCCGCAAAGACGATACGCTCCCAATCAAAGGGTCAACATCACCGGCTTCCGCCCCGCGGCCAGCATCCACGCCAATCACCACCGAAACCTCAAAAATGGCGGCTGACGAAGGAGAACCTGTTGCCGACGGGAGTTCACCGAATTCTTGAATCGAGCACTGAGTTCTGATCGTTCCTTGTTGTGCAAGTACAGAGAGAGTCCGTTGTTCCATCCTGGTATTCGGGATAGCGGAGCTTTCGACATCATGTCTCACCACCATTCTCACTCTCACGCCCCGGACGGAGCGGGTAATCTAAAGGTTGCCTTCCTCCTGAACGCAGCCTTCACCCTCATCGAGATCGCGGGCGGCTTCTGGACGAACAGCGTGGCCATCCTGACGGACGCGGTGCACGACGCGGGGGACTGCATCTCCCTGGGTTTTGCGTGGTATTTATACAGGATCTCCCAGCGCGAGCGCACGGCGGCCTACACCTATGGCTACCGGCGCTTTTCCGTGCTGGGCGCGCTGATCACCGGACTGGTGCTGCTGGCGGGGCTGTCTTTCGTGCTGTGGCACGCCATCGAACGGCTTTCGGACCCCGAACCCGTGCTGGCGCCCGGCATGCTGGCGCTGGCCGTCCTGGGAATTCTCATGAATGGAGCCGCCGTTTTGCGGACGCGCTCCGGCACGTCGCTGAGCGAAAAGGTGGTGAGCTGGCATCTCCTGGAAGACACCCTGGGCTGGGTGGCCGTGCTCATCGGCGCGCTCATCATGACCTTCTGGCACCTGCCCGTGGTCGACCCCATTCTCTCCATCCTCATCTCTCTGTTTGTACTTTACAACGTGCAGCGGAACCTGCGCCAGGCTCTAGCCGTCATGCTCCAGCGCAGCCCTCCGGAGTTCAGCGCGGAACGGTTCGAGGAAGAGATCCGCGGCGCCTTTCCCGAAATTCTTCGCGACGTGCATCACCTGCACGTCTGGACCCTGGACGGCGAACGCCATGTCCTGACCACTCACCTCGTCCTGAAAAGCGGCAGCACCCGCGAACACATTCAGAACGTCAAACACCTCGTTCGCAGCCGCTTGGACCCCCATCAGTTCGAACACGTCACCGTGGACGTGGAACTGGAGGGGGAAGAATGTGTGACGGTGTTAGCGGAGGGGGAGGCTGGAGGTGCGGCGGATTAGGAACAGGAGGGAACGGAGGAAAGGGAGTATCGGGGACTGAGTCGGGGGGAGCTTTCCATGACCTCGGTCTCCCCAATTCAGCACTGCTTCGCTACTCACCGAATTCCGGTCCGGTGTCACTACCTCGATCCGCTAGCCGTTGGGAGGACAAGCTTCCCACGCTTGAAAAAGACCCGGCCAGAGTGGGACCGGATCTCCGTCACCCTCCGCCGGTTTCGTCCTTCCCCCGCCTTCGGGCTTATTGTCCCTTCGCCGCTTTTGCCTTGGCTTCCCGGTTCTTCTTGATGCGGTCCAGGATGGCTTCCTCTTTCAAGAGTGCTTCTTCGGGCACCGCCATGGGTTCGATGGGAGTCTCGTCCAGCACGGCGTCCGCCGGCAGAGCCCGCCACTTCAGACCGCGAAAACACACCGGATCGCCGTGATCCTGAAGCCACAGGTTTCCGCCCCGCGCGCTCAAGTCGCCGCCGCGTTCCGCGAGACGCTGAACGTCTTGCGCGAATTTGGGGTCGGCGTAGTCGATGTCCACCACCTTCTCGCCGTTCAGCCAGTGCTGCACCACGGTTCCTTTGGCCACGACTCGTGCTGTATTCCATTCTCCCACCGGTTTCGTCGCGTCCTTGGACGGGGCCACGCAAAAATAGAGGGACGCCGCGCTGGTGCGGGGGTTTCCACCGTCCTTGTGGATCTGATTGTCCAGAATCTGGTATTCATACTGGCCTGGCCGGTAGTAAACACCGCTGTTGGAGCCCGCCTCCACCTTCCACTGAAACTTCAACTCGAAGTCGTCCGGCACAGTCGCGGCCTTGTAGGTGATCGCGCCCCCTTTGGATGCCCGGCAAATGGCGCCGTCCACAATCTCCCAGTTTCCGTCCTGCTCCCATCCTTTCAGGTTCTGACCGTCAAAGAGCAGTACAAAGCCAGCGGCCTCTTCTTCGCCCGTCAATTCATTCGGACTGTCCGCCCAGACCTTGGGCCCCAAGAGCAGGAAACCAATGGAGACACAAACCAAACCGAGGACCTTTTCTGAGAAAAAACGCATGGAATTCTGGGGAAATCTGTATCGAGCATCATCCACGGCGCAAGTTTCGTTTCAATCGGAAAACGCCCAAACGACGATCACTTTGTTCACTGCGAGTTGCGCCAACGCGGGGACTCTCTTAAGGTAACGACAGCATGGGCGTATACAGCCGTGATTATATGCGGGACGAGCGTGGCTCGGGCGGTTTCGATATTGGGCGGTTGACCGTGGTCGGCTGGCTCATCATCGCGAATATCGGAGTCTACCTTTTCACGATCGAGAACTCCGCGGCCCTTCAGCTTTCCCGCGACGCGCTCTTCGGCCAGTGGAAGGTTTACACCCTTCTCACCTGTCTGTTTGCCCACGAAAACCTGCTGCACTTGGGCATCAACATGCTCTGGCTCTACTTCGTGGGCAGGGCGCTGCTTCGCCAGGTGGGAACCCGGAATTTCCTGGCGATTTACTTCCTGGGCGGCATCGTGGGCGGCCTGCTTCATGTGCTGATCTTCCCCGCGCCGGTCATCGGGGCTTCCGGAGCCACCTTTGCCCTCCTTTGCGGACTGACCACGCTGATGCCGAATCTGGAAATCCGCCTCATTTTTCCCCCGATAGCCCTGCGGCTGAAGTACCTGGCTTACTTCCTGGTAGGCATCAGCTTCCTGATGTTCATGGTGCAGTTGATCTCCTCCCAACCCGCCCGGGGAGCTGACCTGACCAGCCACATTTCCCATCTGGGTGGCGCCCTGCTCGGCTGGACCTACGTGCGCTTTTTCCTCCCCCTGGCTCTGGACCGGCGGACGGAAAGAGGAAACCGCAGCCGCTGGGCCAAGCGCTTCGGCGCAAAACGCGTCGTGGAAGCGGAAGTCGCCACCGAAACCCCGGCCCGGCCCGCGAAAAAGCGCCGGAAAGAGACCGGCTTCGTGTCCCAGGATGTGGACGCCATTCTGGACAAGATCTCGGCCCACGGCATGCAGAGCCTGACAGCCGAAGAAAAGAAGATACTCGAAAAGGGCAGCGAGAAACTGGCCCGGAAACTGGAAAAGGATTGATCGCTCCCCAGCTGGCCCCTTTCCCACGCGGAAGATGAGCCGGCCGCAACCTCAAAGGTCCAAGATGCGCAAGAACTTCAAGCTCATTGCCTGGTTCGCGGGAGTTGTGCTCTTTCTCCTCATGGCCACCCTCAGCTCCCGGCTGGGTATCGTGATGGCATTGCATGGCCTGCCGCCCTCCGCCCAGGTGGCTCCCAGCTATCCCCTAAACGAAGAGGTCTTCGTTGGCAGCGACGAAAGCGCCGTTTACTTCAGCGAAAGCGTGCAGCCTTTGAGGGATTTCTATTTCAGCAACCCCACTCAGGAAGCGCGGCAAACCGCCGAGCCCCTGCCGGATGGCATCCTGCGCCTTTTCGGCAGCGCGGAAGTCCGCCCCCTGGAACAGGACGCGGACGCCGTCCGGATAAAAGTGCTCAGCGGCCCCCTTACCGGTGAAGAATTCTGGGTCCACCTCAGCCAGTTGCCCACGCCGCGGAAAGCCACTGCCACAGACGTTCAGTAACAAGACTTGCGGCCATCTCCCCCCTGCATCCGGCCTTTCGCGATTCACAAAGTAGGCTATTCTTTCCCTCCCTTTTTTCCGCCTGTGGGATGGGAGGCAGAGAGGGTCCCCGCGCCACGCTCTGCCCACGGCCTCTGCCTGCCACCGGGGGAGAGACCGCATGGCAAGAAAGAGAATATGAGAATCATCGCAGGTATTGCCGGGGGAATCCCGCTGGCGGCGCCCCGGTCCCTGGCCAGGCCCACGGCGGATCGTGTCCGCGAAGCCCTCTTCTCCATCCTCGGCGACCGCGTGGATGGCGCCGCCGTGCTGGACCTTTTTGCCGGCTCCGGCGCCCTGGGAATTGAGGCCCTCAGCCGGGGCGCCCATAGTGCCCTCTTCGTCGAACTGCAATCTGACGCCTGCCGCACCATTGAGGTCAACCTGACCAAGGCCCGTCTCCGCGGCGGCGAAGTGCGGAAGATGGAGGTACTGCGTTTCCTCAAACAGAGCGGTCCCAGCCTGGCGGCGCGCTTCGATCTCATCTTCGCGGACCCTCCGTACGCCAGGGATGAGGAAAAACGGAAAATCTTGGACAACCTGCTGAATCAAAAAGATTTACCCATGCTTTTAAAGCAGGACGGCCTGTTCGTCCTGGAAGTCATGGAACACACCCCCCTGCCCTCTTCCACCCCCTGGCAGGAAATGGACCGCCGCCGCTACGGTGGCACGGAGCTTGCCTTCCTGACCAAGGCCGCCGATCCCGCCACATGAACCTCTTCCTCGTCCTGATCCTCTACAACTTGCTGCTGCCCGTGGTACTGATCGTGGGACTGCCGAAGTATTTGAAGAAGGCCATTCAGCGCGGGAACGTGAAGCGAAACTTCCTGCAGCGGCTGGGCTTCTACTCCCGCGAAACCCGCCAGGCCCTGGCCCGGAAGGGAAACCTCTGGATCCATGCCGTCAGCGTGGGCGAGGTGCTCGTGGCACTGAAAGTCATCCGCGCCATCCGGCAGCGGGAGCCGGATCGCCCCATCGTGCTGTCCACCACTACCCCCACCGGTTTCGCTCTGGCGGAAAAGGAAAAGGTGGAAGGCATGACCGTCATCTATAACCCCGCCGATCTGCCCTGGACCACCTGGGCCGTGACCCGCCGCATCCGTCCCCAGGCCATCCTCCTGGTGGAAGCCGAAGTGTGGCCCAACCTCGTCGCCGTGGCCCGGGCCCTCAAAGTGCCGGTCTTCCTGATCAACGCCCGGCTCTCCCGCCGCTCGGAACGCCGCTTCCGCCGTTTCTCCTTCATGACCCGGCCCATCTTCCAACTGCTGGAGGCCGTGTGCGTCCAGTACGAAGGCGAAACTTCACGCTGGGAGGGCCTCGGCGTGACCGCCGCCCGCATTCACTGCCTGGGCAGCGTGAAATACGATGACGAAGGCGCCGCCCCACCCCTCCAGCAGATCGAAGAACTCCGTGAAGCCCTGGCTGCCGCGCGGCCCAAGGAAGCCGCCTCTGGCCCCATCCTGCTGGCGGGCTCTACCCATCCGGGCGAGGAGGCTTTCGTCGGACAGGTCTATCTGAAGCTCCGCGAAGAGTTTCCGGACCTCTACTACATCGCCGTACCCCGCCACGCCGAACGCGGCCGCCAAGTCTCCACCGAGCTCCACGATGCCGGTCTCCTGCCGAACTTCCGCATTCCCCTGACTGGGGAAACCAACGAAAGCGGCAACAGCAATGGGAACGGTCTCCATGGCCACCCGCCCGAAAGTAACAACGGCCCCGTTTGGGAGACGTCCCCCCCCTCGCTGTCCCCCGTGGTGCCTTCTCCTGTCACTGGCTCGGAGAGAAAAGCACCGTGCCTGGTCGTCAACACCACCGGCGAACTCCGCGCCTGGTACTACCTGGCCGACCTGGTGGTCATTGGGAAAAGCTTCCTCGGTGAAGGCGGCCAGAATCCCGTGGAAGCCATCGTCGCCGGAAAGCCCGTCATCTTCGGTCCCCATATGGAAAACTTCACCACCCTCGTCACCGGAATCCTGGACGGAAACGGCGCCCGCCAAGCCACCGGCGAAGCCGAGCTTCTCCAAATCTCCCGCGAACTCCTCCGGAACCCCACCCGGGCCAGCCAACTGGCCGAAAACGGCAAGCGCGTCCTGGAATGCCACAACGGTTCCGCCGCCCGGACCGCCGAACTGGTCCTGAATCGCTTCAAAGGATAAGTCCCTGATTCGGAACAATTTTTTCTTGCAGACCCCTCAATTCATGCGAAAGGTGCCGTCCTCCTTAATGACGCCTACGTGTGAGGCGTCAGCCGGTAAGACCCGTTCGTCTAGTGGTTAGGACACCGCCCTTTCACGGCGGTAACACGGGTTCGAGTCCCGTACGGGTCGCCAATTTGCGCCGTCATTTCGTGACGGCTTTTTTGTTCTGGCTCTTCTGGTCGAGAACCCGGGGGGGGGGATTCCATTTCTCGTGCAAATGCGAATGCAAAGGACAGCGAGGCAGCACGGTCTGTCTCGAGAGGCTTACCGGGACGCAGTCCTCCTTTGAAATAGCATTCGGCCCCTTTCGCGCTATGGTGCCGCCTTCCTTGCCCCAGGGTCATGGCGGGCAGAACGTAACGGCACACATGACAGTGATGTCAGTGGATACGACAGAACGCATCACACCGGACTTCATCGGAATTGGCGCGCCGCGTTGCGGCACGCGGTGGCTCGCGCAGTGTATGGAGGAGCATCCCCAGATCGCGCTGCCGGAGACGGAGGTCTACTATTTCACACGCCGCAGGGTGGTTTATCCCTTCTGGTACCGGGGATACGAATGGTACGAGAATGAATTGCGCCAGGGTGTCACCGAACAAACGAAAGTGCTCGGGGAAGTAACACCGGTTTACCTGTTTGACGAAGACACGCCTTCGCTGATTCACCACGAAGCGCCCAATGCCAAACTCATTTGTTGTGTTCGGGATCAATCCAGACGCGCGGAGTCCTGGTATCGATTATTTCTCCGGTTCAACCCCACCCTGACGACGGAGAACTACCCGATCGTAAAGTTCCTTACCTATCAGAACGACGTGTATGGTCGCGAAGGCTTTTACCTCGAACATCTTCAACGGTATTTCACGCTGTTCCCAGCAGAGCAGATACTCATTCTGACGTTTGACGAACTGGAGTCGGACCCGCTGAGCTATGTTCGTCGTGTCTTTGAATTCCTTGGCGTGGACTCAAGCTTCGTCCCGCCGTCCGTGAAGCAGCGGATCAACCGGCTGGCCCCGGAGGTCCGGATGAAGAGCGCTGAGAATACCGAGTTGGACTTGGGAACGAAGCCTTTAGTTGCTCGAGCGGATTCCCAGGAAGCTGTGGACGCATTGCGCATGCCGGCAGAATTGCGGCAGCAAATGCACCGTCTCTATTCTGAACACAACCTAATGCTTGGAGAGCTTCTCGGGCGCGATCTTTCGCATTGGAACACGGAGCAGGCTAGACCTTGACGATTGTGCGTAGAATCGCGGAGCCGGGCCGGGTTTAACGGATTCAGTTCGCGATTTCGATGACGGCCCTATACCGGTTGGTGATGTCAGGACCCGCCGTGCCGGAATAATTACAGCTCAAACTTGATCAACCCTTGGCGGCCGGCTGGAATCAGGATAAATCCGTCGCCCACATAGGCCAGATCGGGATTCCCGCTGATCTTGAACTGGCGCACCAGTTTCGGTGTTTTCACGTCGGCAATGTCCACGACCGTAACGTCCCCATCAATGCGGTTGCTCGTGACCAGGAGGTTTCCGCGCACCGTCGGTTTTCCAAAAAAGTCCGGGCCACCAGGAATCCGGTAAACGGGTAACTCGGAATCATAGGCTCCTTCCCGAAGTGGCTTGTAGACGGAGTATCCTCCGTCACGCGTTACCAGGGCGTATTCGCCGCAGGCAGCGTAGCCACCACGCCTCATGTCCGGCAGAGCTCCGAGCGGGTCGGGTAGATTGGCGGGTTCATCACCACTCAGATCGGACATGAAGGTGCGGCCCGCGCACCAGGTCCCGCCGATGATCTTCCCGCCGATGAATCCGTTGCAGAGTTGCCTGTAGTAAACGAGTCCGCCCCAGCCTCGCACCTGCTCCACCCGCTTGACTTGCTTCCAATCGGAAACGTCCAGAATCTCGTAGCCTCCCCCACCGGCCTGTACGGCTGCGTAATGGCCATCCAGTGCCACGCGCACCTGCCGAATCGACTGAGTCGTTTTGTAAGCGGTCACTCTTTCCAGTTCTGAACCCTTCACCTGGTAGCAAACCAGCCCTTCAGAACCCTGAGCCGCGTAGAGCTTTTCCCCTGAGACTTGAACGTCCATGGCGAAACCTTGGGTCGGGTATTGCTTCAGCAGCTTGAGATCGCTGTCCAGAACATGGATCCCGTCAGACCCGCAGGCCGCGTACACGAACCCGTGGTTCTCCACTGCCGCATAAACTTGCCCGTCTGGCCGATAGGCTTTCAGATTCTTCAGTCCGAAGGGTTCGAGCGCCTTGGGGTCGTGAAAGTCGCCCTTCTCCGTGAGCGTTTCGGAGGCATCCTCTCCGTGTGAAGTCGCTTTGACCAGATCGTCGTCCTGGAAAAGGTGAAGGTCGGTGAACAGGCCCGTGAAGTACATCGTGCCGTCGATGGTCTCCAGGCCGCATACCGGGCTGTAGCAAACCTTTTCCGGATCGAATGGAATGACCACGGGCCGGACTCCGGATTTGTCCCCGGTTGAGAGTTTGCGATAGCCTTTTTCCCCCGGATAGCGGGGCACCCGGATCTGTGCCAGTTCCTTTGGCTGTCTCGGGTCGGACACGTCCAGAATGAAGACCCCATTGTGGGTGTGGTAGAGGTAGGCATAGGGAAACGCCAGCTTCACCCGCCACGTATCCGGCCAACCGTAGTAGTACCGCCAGGCAAACTGCACGCGGGAGAGTTGCTTCGGCTTAGCAGGGTCGGATACATCATAAGTGTCCATCCCATTGCCATTCCCGTACTTCGGATCGTCCAGAGAATATTCGGCTCCCGGCTGATGATGCCCATAGGCCGCGTAGAGAATCCCGTTTTCCACGCAGAGGCCGTCGCCGCGGCCGTTCAGTTCGACTTCACCCACCACCTTCGGGTCGGCGGGATTGCGGACATCGCAGATCGCGACGCGACATTCCTCCCAAGCCCCCGCATAGAGGTAACCACCGGACACCACACAGGACTGCGCTTCCCCCACCCTCACCACGGAAACGTGACGCAGCTTCGCCGGATCTGAAATGTCGATGATCTCGACCCCAAACCAGCGTTGCGCGACAAAGGCGTAGCCATCATTCACCGCGATGCCGGTCGCAAACTCTACGGTGTCATAGTGCGACAACAGTTTCGGAGCCGTCCGGTCTGAAACATCCACCACGAACAGACCGTCTTCGCGGGCCGTGATGTAGGCCACGTTTTCGTGAATGGCAATCTGCCGGAGGCTCCCGACACCCTCCAGTCTTCCCACCACCGCGGGATGAGCGGGATCCTTCACTGACAGAATCACCAGGTTCCGTTCCTGGAGCATGAACAGATGTTCCTCGTCGCGGACAATGTCCATCCCAGGTCCAATGCCGGCATCGGCAGTGGGCTGCCGCTCATTCTCAAACGGGATGGTGAGTACATTCGGAGCGTCTTGCGCGACCGCGACCGAAGCCAACAGCATGGCGAGAAGTATGGGGGCTCTCATGGAATCAAGTAGCAGACGCTCCGGCCCACGGCCAAGGGATTTATCCGGCCAGGGAGGGCCGGAGAACAGATGCGTGCCGGTTGCGCCGAGTAACGGTTCGCCCACGGTTTCGTTTCTGGTTTCCTTGCCTATAGAAAGAAAGGAGAACCGAAACGAAACCGGAGGGATGGAGAACGCCAGGGGCTTTTGATGACCATTTGCAAATGATTGATTCCTAAGGAGTCAGCCGCTACAATGAAGATGAGATGAGCGCCTTCACGAGTCGGAGCACGGCGGCTATTTTCGCCGTGGTGTCCTTTCTCTCCCTGCCTTCGTTGTCGAACGCGGAAGACGGCGGAGTCCGGCAGACCGTGGAAAAGGCGCTACCCTACCTCGAAGCGGAAGGCGCCTGGTGGATCGAGCAGAAGAAGTGCGTGTCCTGCCACCACACGACCTTCCTGGTATGGGCGAAGGAACTGGCGCTGGACGCCGGATTCGATGTGGATGCCGGCACTTTCGCCGCACAGCGCGAGTGGACGTGGCGAGAGTTTCTCCAGCCGGTCGAGCAAAAGGACAAAGAGACGGGCGAAATGAAGCCCACCGGACAGTTGAAGGGAGAGCTCAACGTCGAGGGCGTTAATCAGTTTCTCCTCTCCCCGGCGCGCCGCCATCTAACTGACGCGGAGGCCGAGTCGTTGTTGGAGATCGTCTTCAAGTCCCAGGGTGAGGACGGGAACTGGAAACCGAATGGACAGCTCCCCCGCCAGCAACGCCCGGAGCGCGAGACTCAATGGGCCTCCAACCAGTGGGCGGAACTGGTGTCTCTTCGGGAAGGACATGAATTGGAAAAGAAACCCGAGACGTGGGCGGACGGAGTTCCCGCCAAGACGGCGGAGTGGCATATGCTGAACCTGCTCATCCGGCCCCACAACCCGCACGCTCTGCGGCACCTGCTGGAGCGGCAGAACGGCGATGGAGGATTCAGTTGGAAGGACGGAGAGCCCAGCGATCCCACCGGCACCGGTCAAGCCCTCATCGCCCTGGCCCGGAGCGGGGCCGCCGCGGATCATCCTGAAGCCGTGCGGCGAGCCCGGCAGTGGCTCGTCGAGGCGCAGGCGGAGGACGGCCATTGGGAGACCATGAGCACGAAGAATCGCGAAGAGTCCACCCGGGTTTCGGACTTCTGGGGCACGGCCTGGGCAGTGATTGGTTTGCTGGAGTCCTCAAACGGGCGCGAGCCGTCTCCGGAATGAGTCACCTGGAACCAGAGCCACGGGAATACGGTCTATTTCCCGTTTCTTTCCATGGGGAAGAAAACGGGAAGCGAAACCGGAGGGACCACCATCGGTTTTTCCTTCTTCCCATATGCGGGCGACCGGCTGGAAAGATTGCCTAAGATTTCTCGGGATGTGACGATGGGTTCCATGAGTGATCTGAGTTCTGTTCCCGCTCTCTGGAGGCGCGCCGTGTTTTCGATTTGGGTAGCCTCAGCGTTAGCGGCGTCCGCGCTGGCATTACCCGCTGCCTGGGCACAGGCACAGGCGGAGGACGAAACATTGCAACCGGTCTTACCGGCTGACTTCAACGCGGACAAAGAAGAGCAGATGATGCGTGCCTATCTGCGCCGGGAAGCCGGGGCGGCTCTGGACCGGCGCCTGGAGGAACTGGACGGGCTGGCGACGCGGGAAGAGATCGCGGCTTACCAAGAGAGGAAGCGGCGGGTTATTCATGAGGCGATGGGAGAGATGCCGGAGCGGACCCCCCTGGACGCCAGAGTGACGGGGCGGCTGGAGGGAAGCGGATTCTCAGTGGAGAAGATCCTCTTTGCCAGCCGGCCCGGGTTTTTCGTGACGGCGAATCTTTACCTGCCTGCCGGCGGCGACGAGGGCCCGCACCCAGGAATCCTGGTTCCGTGCGGACACGCGGACAATGGAAAGGCGTATGAGTCCTACCAGAAGATCAGCATGCTGCTGGCGCGGAATGGCTTTGTGGCGCTGTGCTATGACCCGATCGGCCAGGGAGAACGGAAGCAGTTTCTCAATAAAGATGGTACCCCCGTGTTTCCGCGGGGCACTGGCGAGCACCATGCCCTGGGGACGGCGCCCATCCTGCTGGGCCAGAGCCTCGGCGGGTACATGACGTGGGACGCGGTGCGGGCGCTGGACTACCTGGCCTCCCGGCCGGAGGTGGACGCCACGCGTCTAGGGTGCACCGGGAACTCAGGGGGCGGAAACATGACCAGCTTTCTGATGGCTTATGACGACCGGGTAGCGGCGGCGGCTCCGGGTTGTTTCATGACGACACACCGGTTGAAGAATGAATCTCCAGGCCCCGGAGATCCGGAGCAGAATCTCTTCGGCCAGATCCGGGAGGGCTTCGATCATCCGGACTTCATCCTGACACGGGCGCCGAAGCCGACGCTGATTCTGGCGGCGACTCACGACTTTGTGCCGATCGAGGGAACGTGGATCGCCTTCCGCCAGGCAAAGCAGCTCTATACGAAGCTGGGCTTTCCGGAGCGGGTGGACTTGATAGAGGCGCCAGAGAAGCACGGCTTCAGCCAGCCGTTGCGGGAAGGGGCCGTCCGGTTCTTCGCCCGATGGCTGCGGGGGCGTACATCTGAAGTCACGGAAGACGAGAACGTGCCTGTATTCACGGACGCGGAGCTGCAATGCACGCCCAAGGGCCAGGTGCTTCTACTGGACGGGGCCCGCTCGGTCATGGACCTGAACCGGGACTACGCGAAGACCTTGGCGGCGAATCGCCCTCCCCTCACCCGCGAAACGATCCGCGAAGTAACTGGCATCCACCCACTCAAGGATCTGCCGAAACCCACGGTACAAAAAGTGGACGCTACCCGGCTCAAACTGGTACCGGAACCGGGAATCGTGCTGCCGGGACACTTGTGGATAGAAGGAGACCAGGAACCTGTGCTCCTGCTGCCGGACCAAGGGATGCCATCAGCATCGGCCGAAGCTCAGGAATTGCGGAAGGCGGGTCATCCCGTGTTCCTGGTGGATCTGCGCGACCTGGGTGAAACGGCGACGCAGGTCTGGCGCTTCCACGGAGCGGAGGCTTACATCACCTACATGCTGGGGCGCTCCTACGTCGCGATGCGGGCGGAAGACATCCTGAACTGCGCACGGTTTCTACAGGAAGAGACCGGCGGGAATAGACCGGTGCGCGTCATCGCCCACGGCGAGACGGGTCCCCCGGCGCTTCACGGGGCGGCCCTGGAATCGGAGTTGATCTGGCACATCACTTTGGAAGGCGATGGCCTGGAATCGTGGCAAAGCCTGATCGACTCGGACGATGCCCAGGCCCGGGAACCCATCCACAGCGTGGTACACGGAGCACTCCGATACTATGACCTACCGGACTTGGCGCGGATGATAGATGGGGAGTAGGTCCGGCATGGAGGGAAATCTCTTGCCGGGAGGCGGAATTCACTCTGCCAAATCACCCCTTCTTCTTAAAATCGCCGAACTGTCTTTTTTCCAGCTTCTCCAGTTCCGCGGCGACGGCGATGGCCCTCTTCCTCGCTTCAGCAATTTGGGGATTTGGAGGCTCGGCTTTGTCTTCACGGATGGCCTTGCCCAGGATTCTCAGGTGGGACTCCCGGAGGCGCTTCCCGCTCCGTTTGTTCAAGGCCTCCAGACACCAGGCCTCGTTTCTGGGGGCATAATTCGCGGCGTGGGCCAGTCTGGCCACCTCCATGTCCGCGGCGGGGAGTTCGTGCCGGGTCAGTTTCTTCCAACGGCGCAAAGTCTTTTGCGTGACGCGAACCAGCAAGTGGTGCACCGCGAAGGAGGCGGCCAGCGCCACCAAGAGCTTGATCCACCAGCCTTCCTGCCCATAAGAGAGAAGCCAACAAGCCACCCCGCCAAATACCGCCACGGCCGAGAAGTTCCGGAACTTCTCGAGAAAGTCCTCCCGCTTCCGGCGCCGGGACATCCTCCGCGCTTCCCGCCGTTCCTCCTCCGTAAGCGGCGGGGAATTGTCCACGGGATCGTCCTTGTGTCTCTCGATATAGTCGTCAATGGCAGAAGAGTGCCCCGAACCGTCCCCCGCCGAAGAATAACTGGAGGACGCATTTCGGTCGGCCTCTTTCTTGGCCCTGACCCTATCCCAGTACGCTTTATCGGCCTGCGCTTTCCTTTGCTCCTGGGCCCTCCGGTTGGCCTCCCGTTCGCTCTGCAACTGGCGATCCATCGCAGCCTGCTGCTGTCTCCGGGATTCTTTAACCCAGTATGGCTCTTCCATCATGCTCAAAGGCTTACGGGTTGGACTACAGTGTGTCAACCCATCCCGCCAAAAGCTGGCGCGGCCCACCTCTTGGTCACCAACTAGTGCTCTGACCGCCTTAAGATGATGGGTGATTGGCGAGGATTTTTGGCTGGGGGCAAGGCGCGATGAAGGAGGCTATGTGAATCATAACTGACTGAAGAGCAACGAAGACCCCAGCCAAAAAGACCGGGTCGCGTCCTTTTGCCAACGGCTCTTTGTTCAGACCAAGCGCTCATCATTTTAAGGCGGTCAGAGCACTAGATAAGGTAAGCCACATGATAGTTTGAAGCCCAGGCTAGCCTGGACGAGTCCCATGATCCTTGAAAGAGAATTGAATGAAGCCTGCTGTCTCCGCGGACGAAAGCGCTTCGCTACCGTTTCATTTCTCCTTTTCTTCTATAGGAAAGGAAACGGTATACGAAATGGATTCCGGTAATCGCGGACGCTCCATGGTCCTCAGCCCACTGCACTCCCCAAACCGGGCCACCGGTTTTCCGGCTCTCTGTGGATCGGCGACTCGCTCAGTCAATTTTCTCTCCAATCTGCTTAGTCTCCGTGGGTAGACCTTTCAGGGCGCTTTCTTCGATCGTCAGATGCAGGACCTGTTGCCAGCGGTGTGGCAGGAAAAGGTGCATGACGCCGCCGTCTATGAAAGCGTCCAGGTAGGAACACTGGTAGTTAAACGCGCCGATCTCGTGGAGCGGCTGAACGGCGTTGGCCAGCAGGAAGTGCGGTTCGGTCCAGGTATGCCCTTCGTTGGTGGAAAAGGACACCCATAGCTCGGAACGAACCCGCATGTTTTCGGAGTGCGCGCCCAGGTCGCCCGGGTCCCGGTTCGGCACCTTATTATGATGAAAGGCGGCCAAGGTCTTGCCATCGGACAAGGGGAAGAGCATGGGCGGCGCATCGGGGTGCACCAGCGTGCTGGGCGCGGGTTCCGTCCACGTTTTCCCATCGTCCTCGCTCCAGGCGGTGAACAGGTGTCCCTGCGGGGTGCGGGTCATGAACAGCACCCGCCCGCTTTCCAGCGCTAGGGGCCGGCCCTCGTCCATCCGGTCAAAGCCTTTCGCGAACCAGCCGTTGGGGCGTTTGTCAGGGAGCAGCGTCCAGGTTTCTCCCTGGTCTTCGGAACGCAAGAGATACTGCTTCGTCCAGAAAGGCTTCTCCGACCAGTCGGCCATGTGGGAGCCAATGAGCCAAGTGCCTTGCTTAGTCTCCGTCATGCGCATGACTGACATGCCGCGGTAACCCGGATCGTTCACAGGCTCGATCAGTTTAACTTCGGACCAGGTATGTCCGTCGTCATCGGACCAGCGGTAGCCGATGGGCGCGTTCTCGCGCTGGCCGTCTTCCCAGGTCCACTTACCGGGAATGGGCTGAGTGCCAAAGGCATAGATCCGGTCCGAGCCCTTCGGCGTGAAGGGAATGAACCCGTGCTGACTGTATGGAATGTCGAAGGCGATGCTCGGGCCTTCCCAGGTCTTGCCCTGGTCGGAGGAACGGTAGGCCAGCATGTCGTTCATCTTCTCGCCCTTGCTCTTGGCGTAGTGATCGCCCTCTGGAAACATCAGCAGGTAGTCGCCCTTCGGCGTGATGGTGGCTCGCGTCTCCAGGATTCGCGTCTTCGTGCGGTGCACCACCTGCCCATCCACCACCGCCACGGCCACGATCCCCAATTCGTCACGGACCACCAGCCCTTCGGGCAGTTTCTCAAGCGGGTAGACCGCCTTCCCGATCTTCACTTCCTCAGCCAGGGGAAGCGGTTCCAGCGCCGCCGCGCGTCCGCACAGGGCACAAGTGAAAACAAGGGTCAGGACAGTGATGGGGAGTTTCAGGGTTTTCATATCTCTTTGGCTGGGAGTTTTCAGGGTTAGAGAATTTCAGGAGGTTCGCACAGTTTCCACGCCCGCCCCTGACAGGCATACCAAGACGCCGGATCTCATCAACTTGGTGATTCCCACCTCTTCTTGTCGATGAACGCCAGCGCCCACACTTTGAGAGGCGACTTCACTCGCCGCTGCAACAGTTGCAGCGCGCTGGTCAAGGTGGACGACAGCGAGTTCTCGTCTATCCAGAACTCATCCACGATCATTCTTCCCGCGCAGGTCTCGACGAAATAGGACGACCCGCCGCCAGTTCCACCAAGGACAGCGATCTCTCCGGCGATGTCCATCTCACCGGGCATGGAGTCTCCGTTCAAGACCAGGAAGACGGCCTGCCCCTCGATCGTGGCTTCGCCTTGGATCGGCAGGTCGCTCAGCATGGCCCACTTTAGAATGAGGTCACCCGGTTTCATTGTGTTCACCTTTCGCCACCCCTCAAGGCGTCTAACGCTGTTTCAGTTCCGGCGCCATCTGGGCAAGAATCCTGGCCGCAAACGTGGCGTGAGCGCGCGGATTGGGGTGAAGTCCCCCCCAATATCCCTCCTTATTCGTCAGGGCCTGCGCCGTGTCCGGCCCCAGATCGATGATGGAGATCCGCTTATCGTCCGGCCGGGCGGCATGGAAATTTTCCACCGCCCGGCGCAGTTCCTCCGCTTTGTATTGGCCAAAGGGAATCAGCACAAAGATCCACGCGTCTGGTGCCGCGTTCCGGAGGGCCAGCAGTCCCTGTTTCATGCTGGCCTCCACGTCGCTGGCGTTCTGCTTCCAGAGGCTGTCATTCGTCCCGTAGTTGATGAGTATCGCCGACGGTTCCTGCTGAGCTTCGCCCCATCCACTGAGGTGGCCACTCTCATCCAGCAATGAGGTATTGGCATCGATCTTGTTCCAGCGGCTTATGGGCTCTAGGTAGTCTCCCCCTTCGCCATTCGTGGAGTTTTCGATCACGTAGTAGCCGGGAACATCGCCGGGGGGTTTGTCACCGTGGTTGAGCCATCCGCTCCACCCGCAGGCGCTGACGCCATACTCGTATCCCAAGTCCCTCAGCCCCTCCCCCACGAGGTGTGAATAGCACTCCAGTTCGTAAGCTCCCACGCCCTCCGTGATGCTGTCGCCCACGATCAATACCCAGTCTCCGGCCGTTTGCTTCACCGGTTCTGTTTCCTTTGGGATGCGCAGGCCCTTTACCCGGAGCACGTTCTTCCCGCTTTCCCCCGGAGAGCCCCACCGCTCTACCTGCTGCGAGGTCTTGAGAAAAACCGTCAGTTCGTGAGAATCGGCGTCCCGCGCGCCTGCCAGCGGAATCTCCTCCGCACAGACCACATCCCCCTGCCAGATTCCGTCGAGGCAGTAGGCAATGCGGGGGACGCTGAAAGATCCATCGTAGGTCGAAGTGTCCAGCAGGAGCACGGGCGCCGGACTGTCCGCTCCGTCTCCTGCTTCAGACGTCCAGGTCACTCGAAAGTAGGCCCCTGGATTCCAGGTCTGCCGGTATTCCTTTCCCCCCCGGCCTTCGTCCCCCGACCAGTTGCCCGGGGAAAACAAAAAACTGCCGGCGGTCACGGGCAGGGTGACCGTATCCGTCTCCTGAGCCCTGGCCGGTTGCGCCGCGACCAGCGCAACGGCAAAGCCCGCGAGAGAAATTCTGGAGACGTGGGAAAGTAGGAGGAGCGAGTTCAAGGGAGGTTCTGTTTTCTCAAGGGTTCAAATTTGCATCTGAAGGGTCATCTTTCTGGCAAAGGCGCAATCTGGGCAATCATGAAGTGCCGGTTACAATGTCTTACCAGAATGGCACGTAGTTAACCTGCATTTCTCACCAGTTCTCGTGGCGAGACGCCGCGAGGGCTGTCCTGACAAGGCGCGCGAAGATTTTCACGCGGAGCTGTATGAGAACATACTGCTCAAGGGAAGATCGAGCGGAACGCAGTCAGGACGGGCCGTAGCAAGCCGCAGCAGAGAACTGGTGAGAGATGCAGGTTAAGCGGCTTTTGGAGACGGAATCGGCATTCGACTCAGAGTATCTCTTCGAAACGGTCACAAGATAAGAGTCATTCTAGATTGGCCCATAATCCCCCGGTTCTCCGAGCCCAAGAAACCGCATAAGTCGGTATGCGACCCGGTGGGCAATTCCTTCCCGCCGCAGAAAGACCAGCCCCTGGGCGCGAACGAACCAGCAAACAGGGAAATCTCGCCAAGATCTGGATTGTCCCATCAGGATTGTCCCCCGCTCACAAGGAGCTGGGCACAGTAGCAAACCCCAAAATGAAAATCACCAGCGGCAAAAAGCCAAGGACTCGACCGGAAGGAAACCTCATGGAACGGGCGATCAATTATTAACTTAAATATTAGGAATACGCTTCTCTACGCCGCCATTCCTTCCGCGCACATGGCCGTTTGACCACGAGAGCCAAGATATGGAACGGCCGAATTCAGCACAGTCCCGGAGAGTTCACCTCAGGGTCAAGTTCCGGAGCACAAATCCTTCATAGGGAATAACCTGGATCGCGAAGTGTATCGGCTTGGAAACGGCACCTGAATCATGAAAGCGCTATTCAGTGGCTTCAATGATCCCGTTCGCCAAGAGAAAATAGACGGCGAGGCAAGGATCGATTCCCTGAAGAGTAGGCCGGAAGTCGCTTGCCTGGAGGCTGCCACCTTTAAGAAGCGTGGAGACGGGAACGAAGAAACAGTTCTTTCTTAGCTTCAAAGGGTGGCTGCGATAGGGAAGCAGGAAATCGAGAAAGTTACGGTCGGAGGAAAGCCTGACCGTGCAATCGTGCGCAAGTTGAAAACGTTTTTCCGCAAGCTGAGAAAACGGGGTGGGATCTTCCGTGGGAATCGCCCCTCCGTTTTCCCCAAAATGAAGATTCGTTTTTCGATACTGGCTGACAACTCTGGACATCGAAATGCGGGTTCCGATTCTGGCGAGCATTTCTCGGGCCCTTTCTTCGAGCGCTAAGTGACTCGACTGGTCGAAGAGCTTGTCCGGGGGTAAGGCCTCGCGAAGTTCTGACTCTTGGTCCCCCGCGTCACGGACGATGTTTTCGAGAAGAGTCCTCCAAATCATTGGGTGAAGCCCAATTGTGGCGTGCATGGAGGAGGCATCCGGAGTAGAAGAGGCCCGGTGAACAAGACCCCGGGGAACGTAGAGGAGGTCGCCCTGTCTGAGAGTGATCTCCCGGTTGGGTGTGTTACCGATCTCAGTTGGGATCTCTTGGACCGGCATGTCTTCGTAAGGCAGGGTAGCGGCGAAGTCATGGAGGGACCATCGTTTCTCTCCGGCGAGTTGCAGGACAAAGACGTCATGCCGGTCGTAGTGGGCTCTGAACCCGTGAGATCCGGGAGGCGTTATATAAATATTCGCACCTGCCTGGCAGGAAAGGCAGGCTTCGAGCTGGCGGATCAAGCGCAGGCAGCGGGTGGAATAGTTCTGAGCCTGGTTGGCGATGATTGTCGCCCCGCCTCGAAAAATGTGCATGACCTTGTCGAAGCACGGTAGACCTTCTTTCGAGTAGCTGGTCTGGTTGACGGGAAGGCCTCGCAGGACCATCTTGATGCCTTCGCCGGTACTGAATCGGCAGCGGCATTCCAAGTCGCGGTCTGTAAACAGCGCTGAAAAACGGTGCCTTCTATTCTCCAGGGCTGGGATGTGTACCGCGTCTTTTTCGAAATAAGAGTCAAAAAATTCCCGCTCGGTTAACGGGTTCAAAAATTCGCCAAAGAAGCCGCGTGAGTTCAATGGACGGAAGTTACCCCCTAATGCGAGGCCTGCAAACCGGGGCTACTGGAAACCCAGGAGAGACGGCGGTAGATTTTCGCGGTGAACTCGCACACACCGGCCCTCAGCGTCTGATTGTTCTCAAGGACGAATTGTTCGTCGAATGGCGGGTTTCCCGGGAGAATCCGGAACCGATATGGCTGGAATCGATCAAAGAACTCGCGGCAGAAAAAAAAGGCGGGAAGGACCGTTCACGTTTTTTCGTCCCCTTAAAGAGGTTGACCGCCTTTTTCGAAAAGAATCCGCAGCCGGCTCCCTTTCTCACTATCTATCATGTTAGCCGGTGTGGATCGACTCTCCTGGCCCGGTGTCTTGAGCAAGTGCCGGGAATCCAGGTTGCGATCGAGCCTATCCTTATCAATGGATACCTGGGTCTCGTCCGGATGGGGCGGACTTTCGTTCCGCGCGAGTTCAGGACGCTGATCGAAGCGATCGCTTTGGCTGGTGGGACCCCGTTTTTGGCTATCAAAGCCACCAGCACCTGGCTGTTTGACTTGGAGTTAATCCGGTCCGCCGGCTTCGGCATGTCTGAAGTGCTTCTCCACAGAAATCCTCTGGAAGTTTTGGTGTCGAACATGGAGGGACCCCCAAGTTTCCTGAGAGCGCAGACAATTGCCTCTTTTGGGGCTCGTTTTCCGGAGTTGTTGCAAGTGGAACCGGATCAAGTGATTCCCAAGTTCCTGGAACTGAGCTACCGGGTCGCCTCAGAGGCGGTCGCCTCCTTTGACCAGGTGATTGGATACCCGGCTCTGGTGAAGCATCCCCGGGCGGTAGTGGAATCCATTTTGGGGAGGGAGATTCCAGAATCCGCCGCCGCTTCCATCTCACGGATTATGAAGTTTCACAGCAAGCTGCGCGGCAAACGGTTTTCGGGTGACTCAGAGGAAAAAATTAAAAAAGCCAGCCCAAGAATGCACGAATGGTCAACCACCGTGAAGCCGGGTCACCATTTGCTGGCGCGTTTTGAGAAAAAATTCGGGCGCTAGAGTCCGTCACCACCCTCATTAGGACGAGAGAACCCCGAAATCAAGTTCGTCACCACCAGGAAAAATGGGCGCACCGGTCTCGCTGAGATCCAGCACGATCAAAACTGGATCTACCCAGGCTTTTTTCTCCTGTTTGGCGGACATTTCTTCGCTGGAATCCAAGCTTGGCTGGCCATCGTCTTTCATCCAGGAAAGGTTAGATAACAGTCCCAGAATGTCAAAACCTTTGGCCGTCAGCAAGTCCATTGGTTCGGAAAAACTCCAGCAGGAAAACCGCTCGCATGAAAGACACGGGCGACAAACTGGTTTTGCCTGCCTGAATGTTCCGCGCATAGGTTTCCGCTGTCGAATCCAGTTTATCAAAGTCCACCAGATCAGGCGCGATGGCTCTCCAGGTCTTCAGGAAGGAACGGGCTTCCCGCCATTCGTTGGCGATCTGCCAACTGTAGCCAGGAGTTGGAATGGGCTGAGTAGCCTTTTGAGAGATGGTGGGCGGAGCCTTCCGGGAGAGCGCGCGCCGCATGATCGAGCGGGTCTGGCCACCCCACGCGTGTTCCTCCAACGGCTGAGAAATACAAAACTCCACGACTCTGCGGTCTAGAAGGGGAAAGCGGCTTTCGATTCCAAAATTCCGGCTGCGGGAGAACCCGAAATCAAGAGCAAACGTCAGCAAGCAATCCGACGCGGTTCTGAGCATGGCCGCGCGGCTCGTATTCTGGTAAAATCGGGACATCCCGGAAGGCAGACTTCTGGAGCGCATGCGCTCCAGGACACCGGCTTTGAGATCCGGATGAAGCATGCTTCGTCCAACCAGGAATTCAGGTTCTTTAAACCTTTCTAAGTGGAGCATGCTCCGCCCCTTCAGGCCCCGGAGGAGCTTCGGGAGAACCTGACTTCTGAAGCCATGCCGGATTCCCCACCACCGGCCACTCAGAAACAACCCCAACCGGTAATCTCGGGCGTTGTGCGAGGCAAACTCGTCACCACCAATCCCCCAGAACAACGTGCTCACTCCATCTTCCCTGGCAGCGGCAAACATGGCTTCCATGAAAGTGTGGCGGACGTCACTGACTGGTTGCTCCAGTTCACGGTTAAAACGGGAGAGGTTCAGCAACATCGGCAGATGATCCGCCGTAACGGGACGGTGCGTAAGGCCCAGCTCGCGCGACGTTTCGCCCGCCAGGTCGAATTCGAACTCGGATAAGTCTTCGCCCGGAAAGGCATGGCCCATCACCCACGTGTAGGACGTGCGGGCAGGGCTGGAAACTGAGGGCAGGCTATACGCTATGGCATTGGAATCGAGCCCACTGCTCAGCGCGATCCCTTGGGGTCCCCCCGTCTTCGCCTGAGACGAGACGGTTTCGGAAAGAATCCGGGCAAACTCCTCCCCCACTTCCTCCGGGCTCGTCCCGCGAAGCTCGGGTAGGCGCCAAGGCTTCCAATACCGTTGCAACCGCAGTCCCGTTCGCGACACGGAAAGAATGTGGCCCGGAGGCAGTCGCTTTATCTCATTGTAGAAGGTAGATTCGTGATCTTGCTTGTAACCAGTCAGCAGGTTTGTCATGCCATCCATCGACAGGCTGGTCCGGCCCTGTAGCCAGCGGACCAGAGGTTTCAGTCCGGAGGAAAATGCAAACCGGTTGGAACCGTGGGCATAGAAAAAGGGCTTGATACCAAAGGGGTCTCGCGCGCAGTACAGCGTCTGAGTCCGCTCCTCCCAGATGGCGACGGCAAAGTCTCCCACCATCCGGTCGAACACTTCTTCGCCCCACTGCTCGAATCCGGAAAGAACCGGGCAGTCCGGGGAAGAGAGGGCGCCGAGGCGGCTCAGATCGTAGAAGCTGGCTTCGAAGGCGGACAAGAGACCAGGTCCCGGCAACTCGGCCATCGCGCCGGCGTTCGCCGTCCCTGGCCTGCCCAGCGTGCCAAATCCGCAGGGGCCCGCTACTTTCAGGCCGCAGAGTTCGTCTGGATAAAGCCTCTGCGCGTGCCCTAGTCTCGAAAGGTCCCGTTCGTTCGTGGGGCTTCCGTCGAAATTCAGCAAACCGAATACTCCAGGCATACCTTCGCGGGTGGGACACGCTACGAATGAGAGGGTGGATTCTCCAGCCTTTCCGCCAAACCGCGCTCCAATAGCGCTTCGAGAAATTCTTCAACTTGGCGTAGGCTGTCTTCCGGGAGTGAATCGAAAGTCTTTTCGAGAGTCTCAAGGATGCCGTCCACGCGGGAAGGGGTTGCAAGACATTGCCAAATGACTTGGCCGACTTCGTTCGTTCCGAATGTCTCCAGCCCGCCCGCCACGAAAAAAAGCAGCACACCGTCGCGCTCTTGCGTCTTGACATTCTCAGCCTGGCGAAAGTGGGGCATGGCGTATTACTGGCCAAGTTCTACTAACTCTTCCTTCAACAGACTTTGGATGAAAGCCTCGACCTTGGTCCGGCAGGCTTCGGCCGGAAAATCGTATTCTTCAGTCACGGCGTCCACCAACTGTTCCAGACTCGGGCCGGTATCTAATTTCTGCCAGATGAATGCCCCGGTGTGGGTGAGACTGAAAGAAGCCCCTTTATCGGCATGCAAAAGGACGATTTCTCCATCCGACTCACTATGAAGGACAGGTTCAGCGCGAAAAATTCGCATCTTGCTTCTTCGGTCGACAATCCTTCAAAGTCAAGCCACTGGCGTTGCAAGCTGGGCCAGGAAAGCGGTTTGCGCACCCGGATCGGTCGTTCTAAAGAGCTGAGAGACCGGGGTGTGGCTGGCCACCGTGGTGCACAGCTGGAAGTAACGGCTCTGGCTCGTTAAATAAACCAGTAGATTGGGGCGAAAAGTATGCTGCCTGATGAGCCCAAAAGCCGTGCCGAATCCGGCTTTCTTCACCAAATCAGTCTCCATCTGCCGTCCGGTCAGGTGAAAAATGTGGCGTACTGGGATCGTGCGATCCGGTCTGACGCCAGGATTGAAAACAAGGTTCTTCCCCTCAAGCCAGGGAGTTCCGGTCGAGGCGTGGCGTAGTTTCAAAAGTCTGGGCCCCGGCCAGATCTTTGTTTGCCCGCTTTCCGAGAGATCGAGGGCCCCAAGGTCGTCCGTTACCAGAAGGTGACCCAATTCCAGCATTTTGGCCGCCGTGGTGGATTTTCCCGACCCGGACGCCCCCATGAAAAGCACCACCGAACTACCGGCCACGGTTCCGCTCGCATGCAGGACCAGGCGCTTTCGCATGTAAAGAATGGCGGCCATGACCGGTCCGGTAAGCAATGAGACCACCTCCGGATGTTTCGGGGCGAGTGGGCCTGGATCCACGACGACAAGTTCACCGCTCCTGACGTAGAAGCTTGCACCGTTCGGAGCCTTCATCAGAAACTCGTTTTCGGTCTTCTCTGAACGGCCTCTTCGAACGGCGGATTCTCCGAGATGGGAAGGGGTGGCTCCAAGGACGATCTGGACGTCCGGGTCGCCGACCCATTCCGCAAAACCCGGCAGAGGCAATTCGGTCCAGAATTTCAGACCATAGGCCATTTTGCACGGGGAAGACATGACGGTAAAAACCTGGGAGGGTATGAATGGGTAACGGCGGCACTAACTTTAACTGCCCGATGCCGGACAACCTTGAGAAGGAGCTGCCGACTTCCATTCTTCCCTGCGTTCCGAACCCGTAGTTCCACCCCCTGGACGGGAGTGGAAGGTTGCCAGCGGTTGGTATTGCCGGCTTTCTTTTCCTCCAGTCAAAATAGACGAACCGCATCTCAGCCAGGCATGGGCTTTGAGTTCGTCGGACTGGTGGGACGCTCCCAGATAGAGAGTGGAACTGACATTTAGAGCATGAAGGAGCCGCATTCCCGTGAGGGCGCGAGGAAGACACACGAACTCAAGCGGCAAATGATTCGCCGCCGATGCCACGGCCCATGCCACGTGGTTCGCAATTTCCAAGTCCGCTGCCACAATGTCTTCCGGAGACTCGCCCATACTTGCGTCCAAGGCGGCCAGCAACACCTGAAGACGGCGCTGGCGAACGGCGAAACGGTAGTACACCAACCCCACCGCAGCTTGGAGAAACAGGCGTTTCCTCAGCCGGGGAAGACGGAAAACCGCCATGAACCTCTTCTGGAAATTATACCCCGGCGTCATTTATCTATGGCGCAACACGCAGCCTCCTTCGTCAACAAAAACGTGCTACCATAAACGCAACAAGCCTCTCCCGTTTCCGGAAGAGGCTTGCGCTGACTCGCGTCGTCGTTATGTCGCTTACCTAGGGAAGAAAGAACTTCTTCGCCCCGCGCTTAGGCGAGGTCGAAGCGGTCGAGGTTCATGACCTTGTCCCAAGCGGCGATGAAGTCCTGGATGAACTTGTCTTCGCTGTCGCAGCAGGCATACACCTCCGCCAGGGAACGCAGGATGGAGTTCGCGCCGAAGACCAGGTCCACGCGGGTAGCGCTCCACTTCGGGGTGCCTGACTCGCGATCCACGCCCGCGAAAGCGTTTCCGCAGGGCGACACCTGTTTCCACTCCGTGCCCATGTCAAGCAGGTTCACGAAGAAGTCGTTGGTCAGCTTGCCAGGACGCTCGGTGAAGACGCCGTATTTTTCGCCGCCGTAGTTAGCGCCCAGGACGCGCAGGCCACCGATCAGCACCGTCATTTCCGGCGCGGTCAGGGTGAGCAGTTGCGCCTTGTCGATCAGCAAGGCTTCGGCGGGAACGGCAAACTTACCCTTCAGGTAGTTGCGGAAACCATCAGCGATGGGCTCGAGCGGATCGAAAGACTCCGCGTCGGTCTGTTCGCCGGAAGCATCCATGCGGCCCGGCGTGAACGGGACGGTCACGTCGTGACCCGCGTCCTTCGCCGCCTTCTCCACACCGGCACAACCGGCCAGGACGATGAGGTCGGCCAGGGAGATTTTCTTACCGCCGCTCTGCGCGTCGTTGAACTCGCTCTGGATGGCTTCCAGCGTTTCGAGCACGTGAGCCAATTGGGCGGGTTGATTCACCTCCCAGTCTTTTTGAGGCGCCAACCGGACCCGGGCGCCATTCGCGCCACCACGTTTGTCGGACCCGCGGAAGGTAGAGGCGGATGCCCAGGCCGTGGAAACGAGCTGCGCCACGGACAGGCCGGAGTCCAGCACCTTGGCCTTCAGCGCGGCGATGTCTCCTTCTTCCACCAGCGGGTGATCGACGGCCGGGATCGGGTCCTGCCAGATGAGTTCTTCAGCAGGCACTTCGGGTCCCAGGTAGCGAGAGCGCGGCCCCATGTCGCGGTGGGTCAGCTTGAACCACGCGCGGGCAAAGGCATCCGCGAACTCGTCAGGGTTTTCCAGGAAGCGGCGCGAGATTTTCTCGTATTCCGGGTCAAAGCGCAGGGACAGGTCCGTCGTCAGCATGGTGGGCTTCCGCATCTTGGACGCATTGTCAGGATCGGCCGGGTCCGGGATGCAGGGCTCGGCATCCTTGGCCACCCACTGGTTGGCGCCGGCGGGGCTTTTCTCCAGTTCCCATTCAAAGTTGAAAAGGTTCTCGAAGAAGTAGTTGCTCCACTGGGCTGGCGTCTGCGTCCAGGTCACTTCCAGGCCGCTGGTGATGGTGTCGGCGCCTTTACCGGAGCCGTAGCTGCTGGCCCAGCCCAGGCCCTGAGCTTCCAGCGGCGCGGCCTCCACGTCCGCGCCCACGCTTTCCGCCGGTCCGGCGCCGTGGGTTTTCCCGAAGCTGTGACCGCCAGCGATCAGCGCCACGGTTTCTTCGTCATTCATCGCCATCCGGGCGAAGGTATCGCGAATGTCATAGGCGGCCTTCAAGGGATCAGGATTGCCGTCAGGTCCTTCCGGGTTCACGTAGATGAGGCCCATCTGCACCGCGGCCAGCGGGTTTTCCAGATTACGGCTGTGCACGTCCACGTCCGCCTTGTCATCCGAAACCAGCGCGGAATGTTCTTTCTCGACTCCCTCAGAGCCGTGAGCGTAGCGCACGTCACCGCCCAGCCAGGTCGTTTCGCGGCCCCAGTAGACGTCCAGGTCAGGTTCCCAGACGTCTTCGCGGCCCCCGGCAAAGCCGAAGGTCTGAAAGCCCATCGTCTCCAGCGCCACATTCCCGGCCAGGATCATGAGGTCGGCCCAGGAAATCTTCCGGCCATAATTCTGCTTGATCGGCCAGAGCAGGCGGCGCGCCTTGTCCAGGCTGACGTTGTCCGGCCAGCTGTTCAGCGGGGCGAAGCGCTGCTGACCCCGGCCACCGCCCCCACGGCCGTCCTGAATGCGGTAGGTCCCGGCGCTGTGCCAGGCCATGCGGATGAAGAGCGGACCGTAGTGCCCAAAGTCCGCCGGCCACCAGTCCTGAGAGTCCGTCATCAGCGCGGCCAGGTCTGCTTTCACCGCGGCCAGGTCCAGGCTCTTAAATTCTTCCGCGTAGTCAAAGTCTCCGCCCATGGGATCGGACTTCGAAGAATGCTGGCTGAGCAGCTCTACTTTTAGCCGGTTCGGCCACCAGTCTTCGTTGGTGGTCCCCCCACCGGCGACGGTGGCGGAGTGTCCAAAGGGGCATTGGGAATTTTCTGACATGATGTTATTTGAGGTTAATGGGTCTTGAGATTGAGATTGGCTATCAGATGGCAAAAGCCCTCGCGAATGCGTAAGAGGCACCCGGGATGGCCAGGAAACGGCTTCAGCTAAACAGAAACGGCCAAATAGGTGAAATATCTGTTTCCTTTAAATCCTATAGGCAGGGCCTATGACAAAGGGCTCAGATCTCATGGGCTTCACGTTTCCCGTGAATGACTCTTTGCTTTAGAAACGCACCGGCATCGAAGCCACCGTGACAAACCGGTTACAGCCCTCTACTCAACGATCGGCCCCGACTCTTCGTCCTCTTCCTCATCCTCGCTTTCCTCTTCCTCCAGCGCGGAGAGAATGTTTTCCCAGGTCACCTCGCCAGCGTCCCAGGCGGTGCGCAGCCCCTCCGGAGCGAATCGGGCAATGGCGTCTTCGGGCGTATTGCCCTCCTCCACATGATCTCGCAAGACCTGGAGAACAAAGAGCAATTCGGCGCCCTCGTTGTCGAGAATCGGTTCGTGAACCTGGGCGTCCTGCTTCTGCCCGTCCTCGTCCAAATAAAAGAAGACCTGTCCCATGGCGTGCTACATCTTTTGCATGTCCGAGTCGTAACCTTTGGCCGACGTCTCTTTGATCGCTGTCATGATCCTTGAGAAAAAATACTTCTCTGGCTTCAATTGAGACACCATGTACTTCCTGAGCAGACTGCGGCTGCCGCCCTTGGCCAGACTGAAATCCCCATCCCAGGACTGGCCCAGCAGACAGGCCTTGCCCAGGGTGAGCGGGATGTCTCCCAGATTCACATCCTGGACCTGGAGGTTCTTGTCCGTATAGCGCGGTTGAAACTCGTCCGTGGGCACGACATCCGTAAGGCAGGCGATCTTGCGAATGATCTTGGGATTGGGCGTATCGGATGCCAGGGCCGCGTCGACCTCTTTCAGCAAGGGTTGGAGATCCGCCAGTTTCTTCCGGATCTCTTCTCTTTCTGTCCCTGAAGCGGTCTGAAACTTTTCCTGTAAGAACGCCTGGTACTTTCCGAGCACCTCCTTGGAGTGGTTCAGCACGGGCGCCAATTGCTCTTTGCTTTCCGGAACGAAGCCGTATTTCACCCACGCGTACCCCCCAACGTCGATGTTGGCGTTCATCTTCAAGGTTTTGAAGTTCTTGTCGTCCGGAACCAGCTTCAGCAACGACTCGAAGAACGCCTGACACATTCCCTTTCCCTGCGAACTTTTCGCCACTTCAGCGAAATCCAAATGGATCTCCTTTTTTACAGTATCGAACCGCGCTTCCAGTCCCTTTACTCCCCCCAAAGGCTCCATTCGAAAGAAAATCATACCGCCAGCGTGTTCCAGCTTGATGCTGTCCATCACCTGCTGCCGATTGTAACCGGGAAAAGACTTTCTCAATTTATCGGCCACCAGACCTTTGATCTGGTCGACCTTCTGACCAAAGAACTTTTTGCAAGTCTTGTCATCCAGCGGAGCGGTATCCCCACGCTCTTCGCTGGGCTCGACGGCGTACATCGGATCTTCAAAGATATCCCATCCTGAACCGACATTCTGATCCCCCACCTCCAATTCCGGTTCGGAGGAATCCGAAACGCTGTATTCCCTGTAGGGATCGCTCTTGATGCCGTCAGGATTCTTACCCAGATCGATCACCTCTGGATCTTTCCCTATCTTGATCTCTACCTCGTGAGAATCATCCAGATCGACCTCGTCCGAGTCGGTTGACTCCGACCATCCGCGGTCGCGGTACGGATCGCTCTTCACCCCATCGGAGTCTTTACCCAGATCGATCACCTCTGGGTCCTTGCCCATCTCGATCTTTACTTCGTGGGGTTCGTCCAGTTCGACCTCGTCGACTTCGGTTGACTCCGACCATCCGCGATCGCGATAGGGATCGCTCTTCACCCCATCGAGGCCTTTGCCCAAATCCACCTCTTGGAGAGAAGTCGGATCGACCTTTGACGTGAGATCCACCATCTCCGGCTCGGAGATGCCCAGCCTGCCCCCCAACTGTTGGGAAACCAGTTCTTGCTGCTGTTGCACGGGCACGCTCCTGCTCCTCACTGGCACCGGGCCAGACTTGGGGCTGGGCATCTTTTCCACGTCCTTGATCATCTGATTGATGTCAGAAACGGAAGCGTCCCCCCCAGAGAAAGTCGCCCTAAGAAACTTAGAGGTGGAAGTCAGCTCCTTATAAAAAGCCTGATCGTCCGCCAGGCTCATGCCTTTGGCCAGGGGGATGGTGTCTTCCATCTTGGCATACCAGGCCATCAGCTTAACGGGGTCGTCACCAAAGGCTTCCTTCCCCAACTCCCGCAAGTAGTCGATCATTGCGAGCCGGTCGCCTCCCCTGGAGAAAAGACCGGAACCACTGAACGACTTTCCATCGGGTCCGGTGGTACGGAGCGTCTCGGTGACGACTTTCTTCTTCCCCTCCAGCTGACTCAGCGGATCCTCGCTGATGCTGTAGTGAACCCGGACTTTCATGCCGTCCTTGAGGTTGTCGACATTGTCCTTCCACTGGTCCAGCCGCGAAGCACGGACGTCCAGCCCCCCGTGACCTGATTCGATTGAAGACATGACCTTTCCTCCTACGATTTGTGGTGGCCCACTGGTGACCAACTTTCGAAAAAACTCTGTCAGACCCGAATACCGGGAGGATCCTGGATCTGTTCCGGCCCATCCGGCACGGAAAACGTTCCCGAAGCGAGCATTTCCCGCCACAGATACCCCTTGGTAACAAAGCCCCGCAGAATCCCCTGAATCCGGGTGAGATCAATATCCCGGGAAGCGCAGCCGTATTCCTGTACTACCATCCCTCCCGGGCCGTCCAGGCTCATGCGGACTCCGCCGGTGGAGATTCCCAGAAAGTTATACATGAGCAGCGCTTCATAAGCGGAAAGCCGCTGTTCACTTTCAGGAACCCCCACGTGGAGCGAAAAGTGTAGGAAAGAATCCCGGGAATCGAAATGCAGGCTGACGACCGCATCTTCCTGCCACACTACCACCCACTCATGCTCCTCCAGTTGAGCCACAGTAGTTACTTCCGGCATCACGGGGCCCAGTTCCTCCATGATCTTGTCGAGACGTTCAGCTTCCTCCATCGTTAAAAAAATTCTGTTACCCGGAAATTTCTCATCAACTCACGGGGGTGGAATGAGTACTGGCCAAATGAATTCCTGGCAAGACTTCGCGCCGTTTCACGCGTGAACTGTTGAAGGCTATACCCTCACTTTACCTTTTCCGCCCCCTTCAAAAGGCGGGTAAAATAGATGTGTCTCAGAAGGAACCTTTTCGGGTCAATCATTTGACCACTCATCCACGCTTTCTTCAAGTTTCAATCCGCGCCGATCGCGACACATTTCCCGAAGCTTGAGACACCTCATTTCAGCACCCTGGCTTACCTCTCCGCGAATCACGCCCGCTTCCCGACCCTAACCACTTCTTTCTATTCTCCCCGGCTCTGAAACAGCGCAATCGGCACATAGCCGGTTTCAAAACCCTCTGGTGGAGTGAGAATGATGGCCGCGTCCAATGCCACCAGGTCACCTTCGCTTGGCTCTGGAAGATACTTCCCCTGGACTATCCACTGCCGGTGAATCCGTTCCACCAGGCTCTGAATCCGCTCTTTCTCCTCCGCGCTCCAATCGAAAGCTTCAAAGGAAGGCTGATCGACAAACCGGTACCAGGCATAGGTCACCACAGAACCATCGGTCAGCCTCACCTCTCTCCGTTCCGAAACAGGTCCCGGCTGCGCCCAAATACCGGACTCTGGTGAGGAATACTCCCCGTCTCCCGGAGTTTCGATGAACTCCTGATCTTTGAGCTTAGTTTCCGGAGGCACCTGATTCTCCTCGACGGCGATTCGTTCGTCTCCGGCCTGTTCGAAATACTCGGGCAGGGCCGCGAAACCATCCCGCGCCTTTTTCCATTTCAAACCAAAGGCTTGGTGCTTGCGGGTTCCCAGAACGGTGGTTTCCACAAACGAATCGAAGCCCTGCAATGCCACTTTTTGCGGCCCTTGATCAAATCGAAGCGGACGTGCCGTCAGCTCGGGATACCACGCTTTGCGGGAGTCAAACTCTCCGGAAGGAAGAATCGCCCCCTTGGAGTAAAAGGTGATGTCCTGCATCAGCCGCGTTTCCCCTTTCCGGTTCACCGGAAACTGAATCTTGGGGATTCTAGTGTATGTCTTGCCAGAATTATCCGTTGCCTCAAAGAAGGGAACCGTATTGACTTCCATCGCGCCGCCGCCCATCCGCGCGGGACGGGCATCCAACCCGCGCCCTGCAATCGTGGGATAGCCCTGAGATAATCGGCTCCAGGTTTGGGGAATAAAGAAAGCGACCGGCCCTTTGAAGTTGGCCGCGTTGAGAAACAGGGTCCAGCTCTGATCTCCCGTCGGCTGGCCGGGGCCGTCCTTCGCCTGCGTTATCGGCAGAACCATCCACGCATTGCCCAGCAGCTTACCGTTCGCGTTTTCTTCAAAGGTAATGCCGTCCGGCGCCACGAGGAGCCGGTTGCTCAGCTGGGCCAGTCCCATCTGTTCGGGTTTCAGCGGCTCAATTCTACCCGGTCCCCATCCTGGAGTGGAGATCATATGGGTGTATCCGTTGTCGGTGCCATTCATCCGGTACTTCGGCGTCACGGATTTAAATCGCGTATCGCCCCAATAGCCGAGCCCGCCCTCGATGGTCTGAAACACTTCGCGATAGTAGGGACCGCGCTCCGGCCAGTTGTCTCGCGCCATCGTCCCCGGCGGGCAAAGTGGCTCGTTAAAGTCCCGGTTGTCCGGAATGATCCAGGTCGAGGGCAAGCCGATCTGAAAGTTCGCCAGGTTCCCAGTCACCAGCGGCCAGATGCTAACATAGAAGCTCGCACCGTAACCGTATTCATCAGGCGGAGATTCCAACCCTACTGAAATGTATCCATGAAAACCCGCTGATTTCTGAGGTAAAAAGGTAAACCCTTCCTTTACAAAGAAATCCGTCTTAAAAATGAATCCGGCCACCTTCCCATCGCGCATTTCCAGCCGAAATTGACGGGCGCCGTTCCGGTAGTAGGGATTGGCCTCGTCCGTATCCAGAACACCCGGCTCTCCCGGGGTCAGTCCCCATTCGACCCCGGCGTCATTTTTCCAACGCAACTGCGCTTCAGTCCCCTCGCCCACCACCCGAATCGTGCCCGTATGCCAGCCATTTTCCACCGGCTCCCGGCGGTAGGTCCCTTCATAGGCGCTCAAATCCTGACAAAATGCCGAGAAAACCGGTGAGGAGAGTGTCGCGGTCAGGACTAGATCAAAAATCCGCCGGATAGTTCGGTGTGAGAGAGAGTTCATTCGGTAATGCCCACAAACGCCCGCGGTGAAGGTTTCGTTTTTTCACGAGCCCCGCTCTCCGTTGCGGCCGTTAGCTGGGATCCATACAAATTCGGACAGCCGGATTACATGGCGCGATTGGGTTGGGCGTGATTTGACCGTGGCGGCCTCTCCTGGTCAAGCCTGTGCCGAGATTTCTGAGTCGCGGCTACTCCCAGGCCGCGAACCGCCAACCGCTACTTAGCGCTTGCTGCCATTCCTTCGCCGATGAAGAATGCCGCTCATGAAGAACCGCCCCGCCTCCCTCTTTCTGGCCGCGCTCTTTGCCGGTGTCTGTGCTACCCGGGCCGAAGATCAGAAGCCCGCCAGTCCCGCGGCATCAATCGATGGCTACCGCTTTGAATTCCCCTGCACCGGCGAAATGCCGGAAAACCCGAAGGAAGGCGCCAACTGCGAGTCCGCCCTGGTCGACGGTGATCCGAATACGACGGACAATTTCGAGAGCGTGAGGACCTTCGGCGGCGAATCCGGTAAGCGCTACAAAGTGACCATTCGCTTCCGTGGCGTAGTGGAACCGATGATGTATAAGGACGGCGAGATGGATGGCGACTACTTCTACCGGGGCGGCGAGCCTAACAATGCCACCTACAACATCTACCGCATCGACATCTCCTCACCGGAATCCCACTATTTCCTCAACTGCCAGGACGCGGTCGGGCACCGCATCTTCACCATCGACTACACCAAGACCATCGAGATTGACGGCGGCGCGACGGTGAAGCTGAGCGGGAACGGGCAGAACGGAAAACTCATCTCCAACTTCGCCAAGCTGGTGGTGCCCGATATCGCACCCGCTCCCAAACCCTACCACGGCCAGTTCATCCAGATGGACGTGGTAAAAGTGGAAGAGGCCGAGTAGCGGGAACTTTCCCGCCACCGGCCTCCTCAAGTGTTTCGAAGCTCGCTTCGTTATTCCGCCATCAGTTCCTTCACCTTGCTCTCGATCGCCTTTGCCCAGATTTCGTATCCGGCGGCGTTGGGGTGCAAGAGATCGGGCATGATGTCTTTGGAAAGCGTGCCGTCCGGCTCCAGGAAGGACTGATTGATGTCCAGGTAGTACACCGTCTCGTCATCGGCCAGACCGGAGATGATCTTATTGGTGGCTTCGTTCTTCTGCCGCTTCTCGTCGTCGCTGTCGGCGCCGCGCGGGAAGATTGCGAGCAGGAGAACCTTCATCTGGGGCTGCTTCTCATGCAGCTTATTAATGATGGCGGCCACGCCTTCGGCGGTCTCTTCGGCGGTACTGGTGTAGACCGCGCCGCCGTGCTCCGCCATTTCCCGGCCCTGGTGCCCGGTGTTGTTCGTGCCGATCATCAGCACGGTCAGCTTCGGCTTCAGGCCGTCGTAGTTGCCGTGCTCCAAGCGCCAAAGGATGTGCTCCGTGCGGTCCCCACCGATACCAAAGTTCACGGCGCCCATCGGCTCCCAGTACTTCTTCCAGACCTCCATGCCCTTACCGGTCCAGCCAGCCGTGATCGAATCCCCCAGGAACACCAGGGGCGCTTTGCCCTCTTTGGAAATTTCATTGAAAGACTCATGCAACTTTTCCTTGCCCGGATGCGGCACGGGAGTCAGCGCCATGCACGTTTCCGTGTCCTTGGCGAAAGCGGGAGTGATCAGACCAATGGCGGCCACGACTGGTAGAATGTGGGGAATTTTCATAAATTGAAGCCAGCAATCTGGCCACTTCACCCTCCTGCGGCAAGGGTGAAATCGCGCCGGTTGACGCGGCTCGCTTCATGCGGGTCCAATGCCAACTTGGGTCAACCCGCACGGGAACCGCGGCGAAAATCGCCCGGGGAACATCACTCTGCCTCACACGCTATCCCCGGATCAGCGAGAGGAGTTCTTCCGGCGAGAGACGGGCATCCGCATCGGCGCTGCCGGACAGGAGGGAATCGGCAAGTTCGCGTTTGCGGTGATGCAGTTCGACGATTTTTTCCTCGATCGTGTCCCGGGTAATCAGACGGTAGATGGTAACCGGACGGGTCTGCCCAATGCGGTGGGCGCGGTCGCTGGCCTGATCCTCGGCGGCGGGATTCCACCACGGGTCCATGTGAATGACGTAGTCCGCGGCGGTGAGGTTCAGCCCGAATCCGCCCGCCTTCAGCGAAATGAGAAACACTTCCCCCTCCCCACGCTGGAAAGCATCGACCGCCTGTTTCCGCTTGGGTTTGGAGGTAGAGCCATCGAGGTATTGATAGCTGATTTCTTTGCGGTCCAACTCGGCCCGGACCAAGGAGAGGTGATCGACAAACTGGCTGAAGACCAGCACTTTGTGGCCGCCGGAAAGCAGTTCGTCTAGCGTCTCGGAAAAGGCCGCTAGCTTGGAACTGTTCATCGTGGCGCCGGCTTTCTTATCCACTAAGACAGGGTGACAGCAGGCCCGCCGCAGCCGGGTTAGCTCGGCGAGAATCTGGATGGCGCCAGCTTCGCCGGCCCCTTCCTCAAGTCCCTCCACCGCGCGCTGGCGCAGCGCCTCGTAAAAGGCGGTCTCTTCCTCGCTGAGATCCACGTGAAGATTGATCTCTGTCCTCTCGGGCAGATCGCGCAGAACGCTGGACTTGAGCCGGCGAAGCAGGAAGGGCTGAATGAGCCGCCGCAGATGGGCGCGGGCGGCGGCGTCCTGGTCGCGCTCGATGGGATCGGCAAACTGTTTCCGAAAGCGTTCCCAAGACCCCAGGAAACCCGGCAAGAGAAACTGGAACAGGGTGTGCAACTCTGACAAGCGGTTCTCCACCGGAGTGCCGGTGGTGACGACTTTGAAAGCTCCCCGCAAATTTCGCGCGGACTTTGACCGCTGGGTGGCGCTGTTCTTGATAGCCTGGGCCTCGTCCAGAACGATGACGCTCCACTCCACCTCGCTCAGAGCTTCGGTCTCGCGCGCGAGCAGCCCATAGGTGCAGATGACCAGATCGCGCGGGCCCAGCCCGGCGAGCTGAGCGGCCCGGTCACCCGCGTCACCGAACACAACGGGGTTTAAGGTGGGCGCAAATTTCACCGCCTCGTCCAGCCAGTTGGCCGCGACCGAGGTGGGCGCCACGACCAGGGAAGGCCCCAGCGGGGCCCGTTCCAGCAATAGCGCCAGCGCTTGAACGGTCTTGCCCAGCCCCATGTCATCCGCCAGACAGGCCCCGGCGCCCGTCTTGGCCAGCCGGCTGAGCCAGCGGTAGCCATCCAACTGATAGGGGCGCAGTTCCGTCTGAAGACCGGCGGGCACGTCAGGCCGGTGTTCCCGGGCGTCGCGAAAGCGGTCGATCCATTCGCGCCATAGCTTCCCCTGTGACTTTTTCGTCCCGCTCGCGGGCTGGGCGTCCGCAATGAAATCCTCCAGAGCCAGTGCCCCGAGCGGCGGCAGCTTAATCGTCTCGTCCTTACCCGGCTGGGACAGCACTCGCAGATCGTCGATCTGACGCTGAAACTCCTCCGTCAGAGCGACGAACTTCCCATCTTCTATTTCGATAAATCCGCGCCGGCTGGAGGCTGCGGAAAACTCCAGCAGCTTCCGCATCGAAAACACCAGGTCCTCGCTCACCCGGACTTCGCCAGAGAGAGTCAGCCAGTCCGCCGAGCCACCGAGCGAGACCGTGGTGCTCCCCGCCGAGACGACCCCCGCCAGCCGGACGGGCTCGCCCTCGGGCCATTCCAGCACCACGGCTGGGGCGTCTTTGTTGTCGCCTTCGCGAAGCGCGTGGAGATCGCGTAGCAGTTCAAGACAGGCGAGCGGAGAATCCAGCAGCCACTCCCACGGGTCGGGTGACTCGCCGCGGTGGCGGGCCAGCGTGGGGCAGGCCTCCACTACCGCCGTGGCCCGCTTTGTTTCCTCTTTCAGGCTACGTTTCGCCTGGACCCGCTCGTCCCCGTCGAACCCGAAAATGACAGCTTTTCCTTCGCCGGGAGGAAACGTGAAATCGCTGGTGGCAATGGGCCGCACCCGCATCCTGACCCGCAGCCCTTCCCCCTCGGGCACCAACCGCAGACGCGGGGTCGCGTCGCCCTCCACTTGCCGGAACTCGGCTGAATCTCCCGCCTCCGCCACTTTGCCTTCGGCGCCGATCTCCAGATCGCCAGCCAGCGTGGAGATCGCGTTCATCAGACGCGTCTTTGCTTTGCCCGGAAGTTTCAGCAAAGACTCCTCCTCAAAGGCATTGGCCAGTTCGGCGACGGCTTTTGTGATTTCGTAGATGCGGTACTGGTCCGGTCCCACCTCGACCAGTTTGGCCTTTTCGTCCCCGGGAGCCAGCGGGGGGACCAGCCGCAAGGTGATCTGGTTTTTCTTGTCCTCCGAGACTTCTACCCGGATCCGCTCCCGCGTCAGGGTGAGCGGCCGGGACGCTTCCGCGTCCGCGAAGAGCAGCGGGTGACCGGCCACTTCGATCAGAGCCCGGGGATCTTCCAAGGTGTAGATCGCGTGTCCGCCCCAATTGCGCTGTTTGCGGATAAACTTCGCCACGGCACGATCCTGATCGGTCAAATGCGGGATGCCGCCGGAGTCTTCGTGAAGCTTTTTTAAAGATACCGGGCGTCCCTTCGTCGCCCGGCCTGTTTTCGAAACACTGCGTTCGATCGGTCTCAGGTCGAAGAAGAATGGTTGGTCATGGACACTTTGATAAACAAAGTCTGGAATCGAGAAATTTTCGTCCGGATCATCGTCTTCGGCCTCGCTGCCACCGAATGTTGGGTATGCATAGTCATGGTTCTCGATGTCTTCTTCCATCACGATGCGGAGATGCCAGATGAGTTCCTTTCGCGCGCCCTTCGACTTTGTGCTGGTTTTAGCGGCGGCCTTCTGCCCGTATTTCTCGGCCACGGCTTCCATCGCCTTCAGTTGCGCCTCCCAGGCCTCTGGAGCCGCCAGTCGATCGGAAAACGGCACCGCATTTTCGATTCCGCACTTTGCGGCCAGGGTTTCGGCCCTTTCCCGGTTTCCGGCGGTGTCGCCCGCCATGGCGGAGAACGCGGCGGCCTCCATCGCCAGCCAGCCGTAGCCTCGCTCCGTGGCCAAGTCCGCGAGTTCCCCCATCTTCTTCTCCCATGCGGTCACTTCCGCCGGCTTCGCCCCGGCCAGCCGGAAAACTATCGCGAACAGCAGGCTGTTCAGATTTGGGAGACTACTCCCAAGAAAGTCCTCATTCCGGATCGTGGCTTCTAACAGGAGCTGCCTGGTATCTCCCACCACGCAATCCGCCACGAGATTGCCAAAGTGACCGTATCCGGAAAAATCGGTTTGATCGAGTTCCTGGGACCACTTTCCGATCTGATAAGCCCGCTGGATATCCCCGGCTTCGCCCCTCAGGCAGAGGGCCAGTTGAAAGATCAATCCTCCGATCCAACGCGGACAGAACTTCATTTTCCGCGAAGTTCCTTTCTCGATCAGAATACTTTCTTCGAATCCCCCGATGGCCTCGTCAATCTTGCCTTTGGCAAAGTCTAGAGAGGCCTCCAGCGCCCGGGCGTCTGCCAGACAAACGCGCTCCTGGGCGGCATCCGTCTTCTTCAGCTTAGCCGCCAGGTCACGCAGTTCGTCAATGCGCTCATGGATTTCCGCTTCCTCCCCACGCAGAAAATGAACCGAACCGGCCAGGGACACCAATTCGGGACTCAACGCGGTGTCCGCCATTGTCTCCCATGCCGGTTCCGGCGGGAACAGGTCGAAGAAGGCCATTTCGAGGTAGTCGGCCACGGCCTTTTCCAGCAGGGGCGCGGATACTTTCCGCAACTTTTCGGCGTCAAAACCGGCAATCAAAAACGCCAGGGAAGGCTTGAACTCTTCACTCAGCCCGTATTTCGGTTTGACTATTTCCAAGGCTTCCTCGCCCCGGCCCAGATAGAGCAGCAACTCCAGGCGGATCTGTTTCTTTAGAGGACTTGCGTAGTACGAATACCTGGGGTCGTATTCATACATGAGCATCCATTCCGCGATGGAAACCGCGCGGCCGTGATATTCGGGATCGCCAAACGCCACCGCGAAGATCCGGGTGCGCCAGTGAGCGGAAGCCAGGTAACCCTGCTGACGAAGTTCAAGCCAGCCCTTCGATACCAGTAGCTGAAGAGCTTCTTTGACCTGAAGCTGGGTGAATCGCCTCTCCGCCTCGTTCCTCAAGCCTATCGAGGGCAAGGACTGAGACACCTTGGACTTCGCGGCCGGCTGGTACTGCATGGCCGCGAACACGAGTACGTCGAACGTGTCACGGGACAAATCGGCGAGACCCAGCGCCTCTTTCCCGGGCTCCGGGGCGTCCTCCGGCGAATCGAAAAGGTCTGATTGTCCTGATGAAGCCATCCGTCAGACTCAACAGGGTCGGCCT
The DNA here is from genome assembly GCA_030427505.1 of Verrucomicrobiia bacterium. GTDB lineage: Bacteria > Verrucomicrobiota > Verrucomicrobiia > Verrucomicrobiales > DEV007 > JAUICH01. Next base: position 200,965 of record JAUICH010000006.1, on the reverse strand, counting down.
GCCTGCCGCAACTCCCGTGATTCAAAAAATGCGGCTACGGTGGCACCTCCGTTTTCTCCGGGGAAATGGCTTCACCCATCCATCCGGAGACTTTTGCCGCCCTCTATCTGTTTGGAACAACCAGCGGTATCAAACCGAAACCTCGCACGGCCCTGAACGGCCAGCCGCTCAGGACTCGGGCACCCGGATCGAGAAATTGTCATACCACACCTCGCGATCGTTCGTGGTAATGTTCATGTTAGACTTCGTGGGATGCGCGATGCCCTCGGACTGAAGCGTGCCCACCAGTTCGCCATCGATCCAGGCTTTCATCGTGTCGCCCTCAATGCGGATCAAGAGATCGTGCCACTTCTCCGGGTCGATCTCGATCGGGAAGGAAGGCATCTTGTCCTTGATCCGCTTCTGCGTGGCCTCATCCAGCTTCTCTCCCGCCTTCTTCTTTTCATAAGCCTCAATCTCAAACAGACCTGTTTTCCCATCATAGAGCGTTCCCGAGTTCAGCCCCACCCCCACATGGCAGATGTGACCCGCGTGCGAACCCTTGTAGTCCAGGTCCCGGAACATCACGCTGAACCGCTTCGAACCCGCGAACTTGAAAGACACCGCCACTTCCATATCACTCAAGGGCGGCAGCTTGATGGTGTTGACCGACGGGTGATCCGACCCTTCCGGCGTAATGCCCACCATTACCCCATCGCGCACCACGGTCTCGCTCTTCCAGGAGCCCCACTCCTCTTTCAGTTTGTCTCCGGAGAAATCATCTTCAAAGAGGATCTTCTCGAATGGCTCCGCCCGCAGACTTTGGATGGTGCCGCAATGGATCGAAAGAACGAATGCAGCGGCAAGTGCCGCCACGGGAAACGAGGTTTTTTTCATGGCCGAGAAAAGAGCGTGGTTTGAGATTTGGTTATCGAATTGACGCGGCGCCGGTGGCTTTCGTCAAAAAATATTATCCTTCAGCAGGGTATCACTTCTCTCCCGCGGCTTCCTGCCCTTCGAACCACTCCCGCACCTCTGGCTCCCCGGAAACGAAGCCTAACGAAGCCAGAAACCGATCCATGGATTCAGCGGTTCTGAGGAAATACTTGCGATTGTTCTCAAGATCCAAGCCGTTCTTTTTCCGGTCCAGATTGTAGAAGCCGTGCGTTTGGCCTTCGTAGATCAGCAATTCACAGCGGATTCCGTTCTCCTTCATGCGTTCCTGATAGAGCCTCGCCCTCGGCACGGGGAAGACGCCGTCCTGGTCCCCCAGGAAAATAATGGTGGGCGGCACCTCGGCATCCAGATTTTCCATGGGGGAAATGGTTTTGTAGTAGTCCCCCACCCGGTCATAGCCATAGCCTTCGGCGCTGTTGTCGCAGGCGGGATTGAAGAGGAGGAGCGCGTTGGGGCCGGGTGAGATGGAGAGGTCGTCCTGCTCGCTGTCATAAGCCTCCACCGTGGCGGTCGCGGCGGCCAGATGACCGCCGGCCGAACCTCCACCAGCGGCGAGTTTGTCAGGATCGATCCCAAGTTCCGCCGCATGGCTCCGCACGAAGCGCATGGCGGACTTGGCGTCTTCCACGCAGTCGAAGGGTTTCACGCCTCCATTGTTTTCGGTGCGATACTCCGCGCAAATAGTGACCATCCCTCTCGTGGCCAGGTACTCGGCCTGTGGATAGAACTGACGCGTGTCGCCATTCTTCCAGCCACCGCCAAAGAAGAAAACCGCCGCCGGTCTGGCATCCGCCGCGTCCCAGCCTTCTGGAAAGAACATGTCCAGTTTCAGTTCCCGGTCGCCCACTTGCTTGTAGGTCATGACCTGGTCCGGCTCGAAACCGCCGCCCTTGCGGTAAATGTCAGGGAGTTCGCCGCGATCCACGCTGGGCGTCTTCTCTTCCGGTTTTGCCGCATCTGTCTGGAGCGGTGTCTGCTGGCGATGCTTCTTGAGCTTGGCCGCCAGCCGCTGCTCGATCTGGCTGTGCTCTCCGTCGTTTGATAGATTGTGCAGTTCTCCTGGATCCTTGGAGTGATCGTAAAGTTGTCGCGAGCCATCTGGCCACTCTGCATAAGCCCACCGCCTAGTGCGTAAGCTGTGTCCCAGCGGGCGGTCTTTTCCATCCCTCAAGACCACGCCATACGCGGCGGACTTCTCCCGGGACGCCGCGGGATCTTTCAGTAGAGGAACCAAGCTTTCCCCCTCCACCCCCTCCTGCGGCGGCAGCCCGCAAAGTTCCGTCAGAGTCGGAAACAGATCCACCAGTTCCACGGGCTCGGCAGTCGCTCCGCCGGACGCCGCGCCCGGCGCGTGCAGCAGGAGTGGTACTTTCAGGGCCTCCTCCATGAGGCTCATCTTGTTCCAGAACCCTCCATGTTCGCCCAGGTGGACGCCGTGGTCGCTGAAGAACACCACCACGGTATTCTCCCACAGTTTCTTCCGGTCCAGGGTGTCCAGCAGCAGCCCCACTTGGGCATCGATGAAGGCAGCGGTGGCGTAGTAGGCGTGGAGCGTGGAACGGATCTTCGGTTCCGGGTACTCGGGCTCGAACTTGGGCGGGTAGGCTATCTTCGGCAACCCTGCGGTAATCTTTCCGGCCTCCGGCAACGGGATCGTCTCCGGATCGATCGCGTCCCAGTATTCTTGGGGAGCGCCCCTCGGCGCATGCGGGCGATGAAACCCGACCGCCAGGAACAACGGCTGATCCCGTTCCGCCTCCAGCATCTCCACCGCCAGGCGAGCGGAGATTCCGTCCGGATGCTTCCCGGCGGGCCAGGCCCGGGTTTCGTCTATCTTTTCGACGCCTTTGAAAATATCCTCCGGCTCCCACTGCGGATCCCTATAAGAGTCCCACTCCATCGAGTCAATTTGCTCTGGCGTATGCGGAATCTTCCCCACCCCGGCTGTGTAGTAGCCATGATCGCGAAAGTACTCCGGTAGAAACCGGTAGGACTCTCCCAGCACCAGGCGGGGGTTTACCCCATTGTTCATCACTCCGGTGGTTTCCGGGTAGCGTCCGCTGAGAAACGACGTTCTGGAAGCGCCGCATACTGGGTAGTTGCAATACGCCCGGTCAAACCGCACCCCGCGCGCCGCCAGACTGTCCAGGTTAGGCGTCCTGGCCACTTCCCCACCATAGCAGCCCAGCCGCCAGTTCATGTCATCCACCACGATGAACAACACGTTTGGCTGGTCTGACGCCGCCGCGAACCGCGCCGGTGCCAGGAGAAGAGTTAAGATGAAAAAGAGTTTTTTAAAGAGGTTCATCATCTTCCATGCATCCGGATACCGGACGCCTCTTCCTTTCATCGTCTTTCGGTGGAAAACCCGCAATCCCGACATCGCGCCATGCCGGGGAGCCAAGGAGCCGCGTTTCCTCCATTCGTTCGGCATTCCCCCCTCTTAACGACTGACCGTGACAAAAGAGACGGTTCCTGCCAAGAATTCATCCCGTTCCATGAAAACTCCCCACCAATCCCCCGTTTGGGCCGCCGCCGCGGCCTGGCTCGCCTTCTTCAACATCACTCCGCCATCCCACGCAGACGAAGCGCCTTCCGGTGGCGCTCAGGACGTCGTCATCGTGGATCAACTGGACCCGGACGGTCCCTTCGAGAAAATCTGGCAACCCTTCATCGCCAAATGGAACGAGAAGCACCTGGTGGTCTCCTACGGTCTTCAACTCCGGGAGAAACCCGATATGGGAGACCTGGTCTGTTCCATCAGCCGGGACTCTGGAAAAACCTGGTCGCCTCCGGTGATGATCTTCGACCACCGCGTCGCCAATGGCACGCAACGCTTTGCGTATAACAATTCCGTACTCTTCAAAGCACCGGATCAGGACATCCTCTGGTGCTTCGCGATGCGCTGCCCCACCTACTATCCCAACAGCGAAGACAGCGAACTCTGCGCCGCGTATTCCGGAGACGGCGGTTTCTCCTGGAATCCCGTGGAACTCACCATGAAATACCACGGCGCGGCCATCACCTGCGCGGGCATCGTGCCGGTGAAAGACGAGAAGGAAGGCACGCGCTTCCTCCTGCCCATCCATCGCAACACGAAGCGCGGCGATCCCCTGGGGTCCCGCGATCAATTCGTGCTGGAAAGCCGCGACCTGCTGAGCTGGAAACTGGCTGACTACATTCGTCAGCCGGAGGACCAGCCCGTGTTTCTCCATGAAGGAAACATTGCCGCGGGCGACGCGCCCGGCGAATTGAAGATCGTCATGCGCACCGCTACCTACGGCCGGGAGAAAGTGATGGACCCGCCTCTGGCCTGGTCCTCGGTCAGCCAAGACGGCGGAAGGACTTGGTCTACCGGAAAGCCCGAACCGGAGTTACCCAATTTCCGCGCCAAGTCCTTCTATGGCCGGGACAGCCTGGGTCAACACCTCTACATTTACAACGACCACGCGGACCGCAACGGCCTCTTCACTAAGATCCAGTCTCCCGGAGGCGCCTGGTCGGAACCGCGCGTCTTCTTCGATGAGAATACCCGGAATAGCTACCCTACCCTAATCGAAGAGGAGCCCGGCAAATGGCTCGCGGTATGGGATAGTTCCACGGACCTTTCCCGAAAGCGCACCGTTATCCGCTTTGGACGCTTTACGTCCGCGCGGTGAACGGGATCGTGGCCCAGATGACGGGACCGCGCTATCAGATTTTTTTCGAGGAATCCGTGGGTTTTTAAATTGGCCGTCGTGATACGGGTATGAAACTTCACATTTCATCCTCTAACCCCTTCCGCCCTCACCTGTGGTTCGCGATTGGTGTCCTGGCTTTGACGGCGCCCCTGGCGTTTGCCCAGGATGATCTGAAACCCGAAAAGAAGGCTCCCCCGGCGGTAGAACAGTCCGCTCCTCCCCAACCGCCCAGCGAGATCGTTTTGGCTCCAGGTCTTCTTCCCGCGGTGATCGAGCAAATGGAAGCCATTTATTCGCAAGAAATGGTGTCCAAGGGGATGACAGAGGAAAAATATCGAGCCTACCGCCTGCCCACCATCCTCTACGGACCAGGTACTGAAGAACTGATGGTGGCCGCCCCGCTGCGCATGCGCGACGTCTGGCCCGTGGACGCCCTGACGCTGATCGCTGCCGCGGTCGGCTGCGAACTGGAACCCATTTACCCGATTCAGGATCCGCCTCAAGGAGACCCCTTTGATGCGAGGGAAGATCACCCGCGAGTAATCGGCTTCCGCATTTCTCTGTCCCATCCACCCGTATCGTCGCGGCAGAGAACCCAGCCCGGAGGACTCGGCTTCGACGACGGCGAACAGCCTATCGCACGCAACAACGGAGGCTACAGGCAGGATGTGCCCCCGCAGGCCCGCGCCATGCAGTTGATCGACGAACTGGAAGCGACTCTCAAGACCTTGCGGGCTGAAGTTCCTCAAGATAATCCCGTGGCCAGACAACTCCAGGCCCGCCTCTCTGCCCTGGCGGGCCCCTTTTCGGCATCCGATCCCGATGCCCTCAGCGGAATCGGATTGGCCCTGACCCAGGACGAGGATGAGGTGATTCGGATAGGCCAGATCATTCCGGACTCGCCCGCGGAACGGTCCGGCGTCATACATCTGGGAGACCGTCTTTTGAAAATCGCCCAGGAAGGTCAAGACTTCGTGGACGTGACCGGAATGAAGCTGGCCGAGGCGGTAAGACTGGTCCGTGGAAGACCCGGCACCAACGTCCGGATGGAGATCGCCTCCGCCGAAGGCCCGGAAAACAAGAGAGAGGTGGAGCTGACTCGCCAAACCCTCAAACTCCAGGACCCCGGCCCCAAGGATCCCGTGCCCCAGGTGTTTATCATGAGCCCCGCCGGCGTCAGCGTCGCGGGCGACAATCCCACGCGTGTGCGGGTGCCCTCCTCTTCTCTCGAAGGTACTCCAAGAAGAGAGAACCATGCCTTAGCCCACGGCCCCATGGGCATGGCCCGGCCCGCCATGGCCGATGCTCCCCCGGCGCCAAAAGAGCCCTATGTGCGCGTCTATGCCCTCGGCTCGTTGCTCAAAGGAGACGAAAAAGAGGCCGCTTCCAAAGAGGACGAATTCCACGAATTGATCACGGCTGCCCTGGAAATGGCGGAGCAAAAGGGCGAAGCCGTTCCTCAGCTTTCGTTTCATACCTCTTCCAAAACGCTGATCGCCCTGGCTTCGGACGAGCAGCACAATATCATCGAAGAGGTGTTGAGAACTCTCGTGGAAAATACAAACCCTCCCTCCGCTAACCCATTCAGGTAAGCGATTTCGCGTGCCCTTCCCTCCGTCAGTCAATCCCCCGCCTGCTTCCTGTCCCGCGAAGCTATATCCTTTTGTTATGGACCGCGCGGAACCAGCAGAGTCCAGCATGCCTTCGGTGTTGTCTCCGTCGTACTCTTTCACGGACATCCCACGGCTGACCCGGGCCTTGCAGCGTGGGGAAGACGGCGCCTATGCCTGGCTGCACGCCCGGTGGAGTTCGCGAATCAACCGCTACTGTTTCGCGGTGGCGGCGGGAGACGACGCCCTGGCGGCGGACATCGCCCAGTCCGTGTGGCTTCGCGTGGTTCGCCACATGCGCCCGCTGAAAGACGAATCCGCCCTGTGGAACTGGCTGGCCCGCGCGGCCCGTCACGCCGCGATAGACCTGAACCGGCGCAAACGCCGCTACCTCGGTCTATTAAGCCGGTTTGCCGATGTCTGGATGCACCCCTTCAAAGCAGACGGAGCGCATGATTCCACGATCTCTCCTGACGACGCCCTGCTGGCGGCCTTGGACGCCTCTCTTCAGGTCCTGACCGGGGAAGAGCGGGACCTCATCACCCGCCGCTACTTTTCAGCCGACTCTCTGGAGACCATCGCCCTGCGCCATTCCCTGACGGTCCGTGCGGTGGAAGGCCGCCTGGCACGGCTCCGCAAACGGCTGCGAACTTTGATCGCTCAGGAACTCAACTCCGCTAACTGATGAGCTTTGACCCAGAATCCAAACCAGAGCTTCGCGATCTGCTGGAGGACGTGCTTCCTCCCGGCGCGGGAGACAATTGCGGTCCCAAGCTGGCCGATGTTCTCAACTGGAAACGCAAGGAACAGAGCCGCCGCACCCGCCGCCGGACCGTATTGTGCGCCATTTCCATTCTGCTGGCTCTGGCGGGAACCTTCTTCTGGAACACCCGCGAATCCTCTCGCGGAACCGCGCCGGAAATCGCCGCCCCGTCCACTCCGGTGGAATCCACGCCACTGGTTTCCGCCGCGCCCACCTTGCCAAAGCCGGTGGTCATCCGTCAGATCGGCGACGACGAACTTCTGGCGCTATTGGAAGGCACTCCCACCGCGCTGATGGAGTGGCCGAATGGCGAGCGCACCCTCATGCTCCTGGATCACCCGGCGGCGATGCGCCAAAGGTAGAATGTCCAAACGAAAAACCTTCCGCTTCCCCGCTTGACCGGCCCGGCCCCTTCGCGGCTATGATCGCGGCCAATGAACCGCCGCAAATTTCTAACCTCCACCGCTTCTTTCACCTCCGCGTCCCTCGCCGCCTGTTCCACAGGTTCCTCCCTGGCGGTGGATGCTTCCGCTCCGGCCCGCCGCGTGGGCGTCATCGGCCACACCGGCCGGGGCAACTACGGGCATGGGCTGGATACCGTCTGGCAAAAAATCCCCGGCGCGGAGATCGTGGGTGTGGCGGACGGCGACGCGGACGGGCTGAACAAGGAACTTTCCAAACTGAAGCTGCCGGAGTCCGCCGGATTTACCAGCTACCAGGAAATGCTGGAGAAAACGAAACCGGAGTTCGTCTCCGTGGCTCCCCGCCACACCGACCAGCATCGTGACATGTGCCTGGCCGCCATCGCCGCGGGCGCACGCGGTATTTATGTGGAAAAACCGTTTCTGCGCTCCCCCAAAGACGCGGATGACGTGCTGGCCGCCGCCGAAAAGGCGGGAACCAAAATCGCGGTGGCCCACCGGAACCGCTACCACCCCGCGCTGCTGGTCATCGACCGCTTCATCAAAGACGGCAAAATGGGCAAACTCCTGGAAATCCGCAGCCGGGGCAAGGGTGACCGCCGGGGCGGCGCGGAAGATCTCTGGGTACTGGGCACGCACGTGTTGAACCTGGTCAATTTTTTCGCCGGAAAGCCCCGCACCTGCTCCGCCGTCATGTGGAAGGACGGACAACCGGTGACGAAGGCGGACGTTATTGCCGAAGGCTCGGAAGGCCTCGGCGCCCTGGCGGGGAATGAAGTGCATGCCCGCTACGAAATGGACAGCGGAGTCATCGCCACCTTTGACTCAGTGGCCAATGACGAAACGGACGGTCAGGGCTTCGGCCTGTTTCTCATCGGCAGCAAAGGCCAGATCAATATCCAGATCGACCGCGATCCCCTGGCTCACTTCCTGCCGGGTAATCCCTTCCAGCCCTATACCGTTCCCCGCGCCTGGCAGCCCATCACCACGGCGGGAGTGAACAAAGAAGAAACTCAACCGGACAAGGTGGCGGAAGTGCACAACCACGTCGCCGGAGTGCGTGACCTTGTTGAGTCCGTGGACACCAAGGGCCGCGAACCGCTTTGCAGTGGCGAGGACGCCGCCCTGACCGTGGAAATGGTCTGCGCGGTCTTTGAGAGCCATCGCCAGGGAGGCAAGGCCGTCTCCATCCCCCTGGAGCAACGCGAAAACGCCCTGACCTTGCTCTAAGGAAGAGTCTGTATTACCTCCTCCCTTGCTCCCCCGGCATGGAATCTCAACTCAGTCTTCCCGACCTGGCCGTCCTCATCGCCTACATGGCGGGCGTTTTCGGCTTAGGATGTTGGTTCTCGAAAAAGAGTGGCAACACGGAGGAGTTCATGGCCGCTGGCCGCTCCCTGCCCGGCTGGGCGGTGGGACTTTCCATCTTTGGCACCTACGTCAGCAGCATCGGCTTCCTGGGTAACACCGGGAAAGCCTTTGGAGGCAACTGGAGTTCCTGGGCCTTCGGGCTCTCGCTGCCGGTCGCCGCCGTCATCGCGGTACGCTGGTTTGTGCCCTACTACCGGAGCAGCACGGAGGTCTCCGCCTACGCGCATCTCGAAGCCCGTTTCGGCCCCTGGGCCCGGACCTACGCGCTGGTTTGCTACCTGCTTTCTCAACTGGCGCGGATCGGCACCATTCTCTATCTCGTGGCGCTGGCCCTGGCCCCGCTGACCGGGTGGGATATCCGAACGATCATTCTGCTAACAGGCATCCTCGTCACCATTTACACTTTGGTCGGCGGGATCGAAGCGGTCATCTGGACGGACGTCGTTCAAAGCATTGTCCTCATTGGAGGAGCCCTGCTCTGCGCCGCGCTCATTCTCTTTGGCATGCCGGAGGGTCCGGGCCAGTTGTTCACCGTGGCGGCGGAACACGAAAAGTTCGATCTCGGCGGCTTCAGCCTGAAACCGGCCACGCTTTTTTATAAGGAACCCACTTTCTGGATGGTGCTCCTCTACGGCTTCTTCATCAATCTTCAGAACTTCGGGATCGATCAAAGCTTCGTTCAGCGCTACGTCACCGCCAAATCCGATCGGGACGCAAAGTTCAGCGTCTGGCTGGGCGCCCTCCTGTTCCCCCCGGTCTCCGCCGTCTTCTTCTTCATCGGCACCGGCCTGTTCAGCCTCTACCAATCCAGCCCGGAGTTGCTGGATGAAGTGAAGGCCCAAGTCGCGGAAACTAAGCTGCTACAAGAAGGACTACCGGTCACCGAAGCCTCCTTGGCCAAGACCGCCGCCAGCCTCGAAGCCGCCGACATCGGCGACAAAGTACTGCCCCACTTCATCGTGAACCACCTCCCAGTGGGCGTGTCAGGGCTCCTCATCGCCGCTATCTTCGCCGCCGCCATGAGCAGCATGGACACCAGCCTGAACAGCTCCGCCACGCTCTGGCTTTGCGACATTCACAAGCGCTATTTCCGTCCCCGCGCAGAAGAGCGGGAGTCCATGCGCGTCCTCCACCTGGCCACGCTCGTTTTCGGCGTGCTGGGCACGCTGACCGCCCTGGCAATGATTCGCGTCAAGAGCGCGCTAGATGCCTGGTGGAATCTACAAGGCATTTTCACCGGCGGCGTGCTGGGACTTTTCCTGCTGGGGATGATCTCGAAGCGCGCGAAGAATCCCCAAGCCATCGTGGCGGTCTCCCTGGGCATCTGCCTCATTCTATGGCTCGCGCTTTCTCAGATGAGTCTCTGGCCCGCCGCCTGGAAATCCTGGGCAAACCCCTTCCATACTTTCATGACCATCGTATTTGGTACCACCTCCATCGTTTTAACCGGCGCTATCCTTACCGCATTGAAAAGGCCCGCCCCGTCCAAACCTAGCTCCACTTCCTCTCACCCCACACCCTGACATGAGCCAAAAGATCTTCATGCCCATCGGCGACGCCACGGAGGCGCTCGACACTTTTTATGCCTACTACCGCTTGCCGGAAGATGATTTCGAAGTCGTCGTCGCCGGTCCGGAGGCGCGGCTCTACCACACCGTGCTTCATGAAATACCGCCAAATCCGGAGGTGCCCTGGGACATCACCCAGGAACGCCCCGGCTATCACCTCCGGGCCACCGCCGCCTTTGCCAAACTGAACGCGAAAGACTTTGCCGGCGCCTTCATCTCCGGAGGCCGGGCGCCGGAATACATCCGCTACGATCAGGACCTCTGCCGCATTGTCCGGGAGATCGCCGAGGCAGGCAAGCCGATCGCCTGCCTTTGCCACGGCATCGAAATCCTCACCGCCGCCAACTGCATCCTGGGCAAGCGCGTCACCACCGTTCCCAAATGCCAAATGGATGCCGAACAGGGTGGCGCCGAATACGTGGACGAAGATGTGGTGGTGGACGGCCTGCTCGTCACCGGCCGGGGCTATCAGCAAAACACCGCTGTCCTGAAAGAGTTCATCCGCATGCTGAAAATAGCCTGACAAAGCCACCAACGACTCCGCCGTGAAGCTCTCTGTCTCCTGCCGCATCGCTGAAGGCTTCCTTTCCAAGGAAGAAGCCATCATGTCCTTTCCCGAACTGGCCGATCTGGCGGTGACGTCTGGCTACGGCGCCATCTGCATGCGCGCCTCACAGATCGGTATCCAGTCCCCACCCGAGAAAGTCACCGAAGCCCGCCAGATTCTGGATGGCCACAACCTGGGCGTCACCATGATCTCCGGCGACTTCGACATCGTGTACAACAACGCCAAAGGCCCCAATTGCCTGCGAAATATCACGCCTTACCTGGACCTCGCCGAATCCCTCGGAGCCCCCATGATCCGGGTGGCCCTGAAAAGCGAAGATGACATCGCGCCCGCCCAGCGCGCCGCCGACGAAGCCGACGAACGCGGCCTGAAACTCGTCCACCAGTGCCATGTGCAATCCATCTTCGAAACCGTGGAGGAAATCGAAACCAACCTCCGGCGCATCGACCGCCCCAATTTCGGCCTCATCTTCGAAGCCGCCAACCTGGAACAGTGCGGCCAGGACTACGGCCCCGAAACCATCGCCCGCCTGGCCCCGTGGATCTGGAACGTCTATTTCCAAAACCAGCGCCTCCATCCCGGCGGCGCCATCACCCTGAATACCTGGCACGAGGGTCCCGTAACTTTCGATCTGCTAGAAATTCCTGATGGCGGCGGTATCCGATTCGAAGAGGTCTTCGCCGGTCTCAAACAGATCGGATACGACGGCCCCCTGACCGTACACCAGTCCGCTCCTTCGGACCCGGATCTTGCCCCCGCCGCAGCGGCTCAACACACGGCCAATTTCCTGAGGGAACACTGGCGTCAGGCACACTAAAGCCGCCGCGAGCTTCGGCGCATCGGAATCTAAGGAATCACGCCCGCGCCGCAGCCCGGAAGCGGTAGCCCACCCCGCGAACCGTCTCGATCAGGCTCGGATTGGCCGGGCCGGTTTCGATCTTCTTTCGCAGCTTGGCGATGTGCTGGTCCAGCGTCCGGGATTCCGGGAAGTAATCGATTCCCCAGCACAGATCCAGCAGGGTGTCCCGGCTGACCACCTCCCCCGCCCGGTCGGACAGCACGGAGAGAATGGAAGCTTCCCGGGGCGTGATCTCGATATCCCGCCCCTCCAGCTCAGCTCTCAGTTCATTTGGGTACACCACCAGTCCGTTCATCTCAAACGAACGCCGCTCGCCTCCGCTCTGTTGGGAGCGTCTCAACGCGGCCCGGATGCGGGCCAGCACCTCGTGTTTTCCAAACGGCTTACGAATGAAGTCATCCGCGCCCAGTTCCAACCCGAGCACCACATCCACCTCTTCGGACTTGGCGGAGAGAAAGAGGATCGGCACTTCCCGGTTCTTGGCCCGTACCGCGCGGCACACGTCTATGCCGCTGACTTCCGGCATCATGATGTCCAGGCACAACAGATCCGGCCGGTGGGTTTTCCATTGGTTCAGGGCCTGCCGCCCATCAGAAGCGAGCAGCACCTCAAAGCCATCCGCCGCCACGCAGGCCTCCAGCGCGTCCAGAGTGACGGGATCGTCATCGGCAATAAGAATCTTCATGAAGCCAGGTTTTCCCGCAGGTCTATCACATTACCCGGTGCTTCCGGAAGAGAGACTTCAAACCGCGCCCCCTTTTGGCTGGGCAGAAGGTAAAGACCGCCGCCCATATCCTCCGCCAGGTCCCGTGCGATCGCCAGTCCCAAACCCGTGCCGGAAACGCCCTCCGTCACCCCCTTGTCCACCCGGTAGAACGCGGTGAAAACCTTCTTCTCCGCCGCTCGCGGAATCCCCGGCCCGGCATCGGAAACCTGAATACTCACCCGTTCTTCCGAGCCTGTCACGGCCACTTCCAGCACTCCGCCTGAAACCGCGTACTTTTCCACATTCGAAACCAGGTTGGCCAATATCTGCGCCAGGCTGTCCGCGCTTCCCCGGCAGTGCTTGGCGGTCTGATAGTGCCGTTTCACCACAAGTCCCTTCCGCTCCAAAACCGCGCCAAAAGACTCCAGCACCCGATCACAGACTTCCACCGGATCGATCGTCTCAAGACTGAGCGGGACGTTCCGGTTCTGCTCGCGTCCGGAAAAGCTCAGTACATTGGCGATCAGCCGGTTCAGGCGCCGGCACTCCTCCCGCACCAGGGACAGACGCCGCCCGACTCCTCCGCCCGCGAGCGCCTTTTCCGAGAGTGCTTCGGAAACGAGGTCGGTGTTGAGGATAATGTTGGTCAATGGGGTTCTCAGCTCATGAGACACCCGGTTGACGAAGGACACCTGCTGGGCCGCCCGTTTCAAGACTGACCGCTGGTGCCGGAAAAGCGCCACACCGGTCAAGGCCAGGAGCAGTGCCAGCAGCCAGGTCCCGGAAATGACGCGCTGGTCATAGCGAACCGTGGTGACCCGCCGGTCCCACGACTCCAGGTGCCAGTCGCCATACCGCGTCCGGAGCGGCAGCAGCAAGTCCGGCCGGACACCTTTCCCGGTTTCCGCTTCCGCCACTTCGAACAACGTGTCGCCATTCCCGGCGCGAAAGACGTCTGGCCCCCCACCCACGGCCACGGTTTCAAAAGCTTCGCCCTCATACTCCCGCAACCACCCAGTAATGGCCGCCGCTACTTCCGCGCGATTCACTAACAGTACCACGATCTCGTTTGGAGAACGCCGCGCCCAGTACATCAGCGGTTTTCCCGGTTCGTCGATCCAGCCGGACTCATCCAACCCGTCCAAATAAGCGGAAACCGGGGACAGCCTGATCACCTCCGCTCCCAGGCGGTCGCTCTCGGAAAAGGACGGGGCGGGTGCCCTGGGTTCGGTCCAGTCCCGGACCTTCAGGTGCCGGTCCCGCCGCCCGTCAGGAGCCCGGCTGAGAATGGAAAACTGCGCTATTCCGACGATCTCCTCGCAGCGCTTTTTGATGGCAAAGTCTTCCCGTAGGGACGTTTCGCCGGCCAATTCCTTCAGGTGGGAAGTGTACAGCTCATCCAGCATCCGCAGCTCTCCCGCCAGATACACGGCCAAGTCCGTCAAAGCGCCCCGGTCCCGCGGCACCACTTCCGTTTCCTTCCGTTCCGCGGCCAGAAACCCCGCCACCAGCACCCCCACCGCTCCCGCCAGGAGCAGGCCCAGGAGCAGATGGGGGACGCGGGACTTCATTCTTCGGAGGAACGTCGACTAACAAAGCTATCAGCTATCTGTCCGGGGAGAGAAGGCCAAAATACTTTCCTCTACTTGAGACCGGGCACCTCGACAGTGACAAACACCAGTACCCGGCGGTCTGACGCCCCATAGGGCGTCTGCACACTGACCAGAGCGGGTTTTCCCATCTCCGGATGGACGGAAGTCGTCACCTGCATCCGGTAGAAAATGGGCATTGCATAGCCTCCCATGATCTTGGCGTAGGCTTCATCGACCTTAACGTCCATTGCTGGTTGAGTCCGCAGCAACCGGACGATCTCCGCGGAAATGTTCAAATAGGCTTCGGTGTATCCGGCGGACAGGATTGGATCCATTTCGACTATCGACCCCACATTGCGAGTTTGAAAAGCGGTGGGATTGCTCGGAGTTCCCAGAAACCTTCCGTCAAACGGACTGTCACGGAGGGAGATCTCATCCGGATAGTACGGCGAATCCGCTTCCGTGGCGTAGATATACCCTTCCGAGGAATCCGCCTTGGCCCGCTGTCCGCTTCGAGCCACAAGAGACAGACTTTCCAGGACCGTTGCCTCGCCGGTGTTCACCCAACGCTCCATTTGCGTCAGAATCTCAGTCGCGTCCGCCTTGCCCATGTTCGCGTGAAGCAACTTCCGGATCTTCGCGTAGTCCGCTTCTATCCAGTCCACCGTTGCGAGTACGGACACGTTCTCCAGTTTTTCCTTCGGCTGACTCTTTTCAGGTTCGGCTCCTCCCGCCGTGCCCTGGTCCGCCGCCGCGTTCGCCTTGGCGACGAAGGGGTCTTTTCGTTTTCCGCCCTCGGCGGAACTTTCCTGAGCCATTACTGGCGCCTGCAAACAAGTTCCCAGAATAGCCGTTATGATGAAGTATTTATAAGTTTTCATGGTTAGTTTTCAGTCTCTAGATTCCGCGTCTTGGGAAGTCAGGTTCTCTCAGTCCGCCAGATCGGCCCGAACGAACACCATGACCCGGTGTTCGCGTTTTCCGTCCGGTTTCAACAATCCCAGCAAATGGTAGTTCCCGGACCGGAGCGTTGTTTGAGTCCACAATTTCATGGTATGGAAATCCGGCAGCACGGTAGTCTCTTCTTCACCGGACCTATATCCATCAGCGATCGCCGGACGCATGCCCCTGAAATGAACCAACTCCGGGGACAGATTCAGGTCGATCCACCCGCTGCCATCCCCCGCGGCGACGGGATCTACCTCAAGTATGGACCCTGCTTCTCGGGTCTCGAACGCAGCCGGTAACGCGGGCCTGCCCTGTAGCCGCTCAATCTCCCCCACACTATCGAGCTCCACTTTGTTCGGCAGTCTTGGCGGATCGAACTCCTTGGCATAAATGATCTCCTCCACGGAATCGACCCGGGCGCGCTGCCCGCTACGGGTTCGCATCCACATCGTCTCTAAGGGCGTCGCCTGACCTGCCGCAATGAGTTTCTCCACTTCTTCGTAGAGCGTATTCTGATCCTGGTTCCCATTGCTCACATGCTCGCGGATCAGCATTCGGGCCTTCTTCAAGTCCAGTTCGAGGAACTCCACCATGATGACGATGTCCCGATCTTCACGCTTCTGGGCTTCGGCCTGCTTCGGCGCGGCGAAGGGATCCTTTGCCGCCGCCTTCTTTTCCTCCTTTGGCTTGGTGTCAGGCTTTTCCGTCTGACCAAATACGCTTCCGGGACAGATAGCCGCCATGGCCAACCAGACTCCCGCGAAAATGACCGGCCACTTCTCCGCAACCCATTCTCTTTTCGCTGAACAAGCCCGAAACCAATGCACTCTTAGGGTTTTCATGCGGGTATCTTGTCACAAACTCAGAAATCATGTGTGAACCGCCTGTGCGCTCTCTGTAAAAGTTGTGTAAAACGCAGACGACGCCAGAATGGCGAAAGCCTCAGTCTTCCGGTCCACCTATCTCAATCCAGAATATGAAGCGCCCGTCTTCCTGGTCTCCCCTCAGCGGCCTGCGCCGGAGGTGTATCGGTTCGAGCAAGCTCAACCGCCTCCGCACCTGGATTCGTGCGACCATTTTTCCCAGCGAGAAGTCTCGTTTCATTTTCGTCTTCGGCTGCAACCGCTCGGGCACCACCATGCTGAAGGACCTCATCGGACTGGACCCCCGCGTCAAAGACTACGGGGAGGGAGATCCGCCGTACTTCGTGCCCGAACGCGGTCCCCGCTACTACTGCCTCCAGGAGTCCGGAACCCTAAGCCGCGAACTGTCACGGGAACGGCATCCCTTCACCCTCGTCAAACCCCTCCACGATTCTCAGCGCGCCCGGGAACTCCTTGCCGCCTTTCCGGAGGCCCGCGGCATCTGGATTTTTCGCGACTACCGGCAGGTTATCCAGTCCTACAAAGGCTTCTTCAGGAACGAAGACTTTCGCCGGCGCATCGGTCCGCTCTGGGATGTTTCTGTCGATTCCTGGATGAACCAGTCCATCCCGGAAGACGTTGCCAGCCTGCTGGCTGAATTTCCCCTTCCAGAGATCGAAGATCACAACGCCTACGCGCTCTACTGGCTGGCGCGAAACTCCGTGCTCTTTCAGCAGGACCTGGAGAACGAGCTTCTCATCTTGAACTACGCGGACTGTGTCCGGAACCCCACCCAGGTTCTCGAACGGATCTCCCTGCACATTGGTCTCTCTCTGCCGTCACGGTTTGGTCTTATCGTCCACCAGGAATCTCTACGGGAGTCGTTTCCCTTCACCGTGGACTCCCGCATCGCCACCCGGTGCGAAGCATTGCAGCAACGCTTGACCGCGGCTGCCGCCGCTTCCTCGAAAGGCTGACTTTCGCCAAAAAAAGTTTTCCGTGTTGGCTGAACAAGATCACTATTCTTTTCTGCGACATCTGTCTCAATTTGTAGCAGTAATCTAACTCACACTCATTCGCTTCCCATGAGCCTTTCTCCCCAACAGATGGACGCCAAATTGGCCGAGCACTTTTAACACGAATCCATCGGCAAACGTGGAGGGCGTCCTGGCTACCCTCGCTCCCGAGTTTGTTCATGACATCGCCGGCTGGCCCGTGGGACCCAGCACCACGCCAGAGCAGGCACGACACTTTTACGAAACTCTTTTCGCCGGCCTGAAAGATGGCGCGGTGTAGTCCACCAAACGCCTCTAAGGAGACAATTTCATGGTGGACGAGTCTGCCAGGGAAGGCCACGCCGTGGGACGCCCCTTCGGCCTGGAGGGCCGTTACCGGCCCCTGAAGTTCCGCCTCCTCCACGTCATTGAGTTTACCGAAGATGGTTCAGATGTCCCGCAGGCAAGTCTGGCTGGACCTCGCCTCCATGATACGGCAATTGCCCCAGGGCTAAGCAAACCTCTTTCTCTTTCCCCTCGTTTTCAGTTCTCCCAAACAGAAGCGCTACCGGACCCGGACGGACATCCTCCGGCCGCGGCGCAACTGGCCAAGGCAGGGCAATCTCCTTCCATTGATTCCGTGGCAGAGGCGGCCCTGGATTTTGGCCTCGATTCCATGATCGTCTTCCGTGACGTGCATCCGCTTTCTCCTCAGAAAGCACGCAAGGTCAAAAGTTGGATGATGCGCGCTCTTGTAAGAGCCGCTCGCGGGGAAAACCTGCCGCGAAGCCACCGCCCCAGACGTCCCGCTGCCGGTCTCCGCACTGCTGGATCGGGACCCCTACGGAGCGGACGAGCCGCCGGTCTTCTTCGGTCACTACTGGGTGCCCGCAGGCTCGCCCCTGGAACCGGTCGCGCCCAATGCCGCCTGCCTGGACTACGCCGTGTTTCAACCTGGCGGACAACTTGCGGCCTACCGTTCGGATGGAGAACCAGCGCTCTATCCTGGAAAGTTCGTATCCGTTCCCGGCGTCCCAACCCGCCCGGAACTGGCGGAAATTTCCTAACATATACAGTTGTCTTTCCAAAAACCACCATCTCCTTTCCATTCTCGCGCACAACGGTAAGTTCTGTAACGCTACTCCCACCTGCTCTCTAGCACTGACACCACCTGGTAGCCTAGCGCGTTCTGATGCAGCCATTTATAAGCAATGCTTAACTCGACATCATGGCATCCCACTTGCTGGTAAAAGAAATCTACATCTCCTTTCGCAATGTCCCCTCCCACCTCTAAAGACGGATACGCCCAATGGGTAGATCCGTTCATCGGGTGTGAATCCGCCGCCTTGCCGGAACCGCAAGGCGTAGCGAAAAAGTGGTGGTGCGCCAAGCCGCCCGTGGGAAATACCCACCCCGGCGCCGTGCTCCCCTTTGGCATGGTATCCGTCTGCGCCTACTCTGGCGCCTACGTGACCGGCTATGGCAGATACGAGGTCTCGCTCACGGGCGACCCGCCCGCGATTCTCTTCGATCGCCACGAAGCCCTCGGGCTGGCCCATTTTCACCAGTCTGGTACTGGAAGGATCCGGACTTACTACAACTACCTGCTCACGACCCCTATCGTTGGCGGCGGCCTCGACGGGCTGGGTAAACGCTACGGACTGGTCAATGAGACCTCCCAGGCTGGCTACTACGCCGGAGAGTTTGCCGAGTCTCAGGTCCAGTTCGAAGTCACCTGTACCAAGCGCACCGCCCTGCACCGCTACACCTTTCCCGAGGGCCAGTCCGGCAAAGTCGTTGTCGATTTTTCCAGCGGCGGTCTCCTCATTGAAGGGATGAAATCCTACCCGACGGAGTGCCACTCCCGCCTCAGAAATCAGAAGGTTTGCGCCGGGAGTATCAAAATGGAGGGCATCGCCATTTACTTCGACATCGAAGCCGTGTCGGGCACCTCCTCCGCCGGCTTCTGGGAGGGCGAAGATATTCTCGAGGGCACGGATATTTACAACGCCACCGGCGCCACTCTCGGTGCGCAGAAACCGTTTGGCGTCTGGTTCGAGACCGATGAGCCCGGCGCCACCGTGGACCTGCGCATCGGCTTTTCCCTGGTCAGCCGGGAACGGGCGACCGACGGGCTGAAGCTCACCCTGCCCAAGTCGTTTGATGAAACCGCCGCTGACGCGAGCAAAGCCTGGGACTCCATCCTCGGAAAGATCTCCGTCTCCGGCGGCACCGACGAACAGCGCCAGATCTTCTACACTGCGTTCTACCATTCCACGATCAAGCCCGGTGATTTCCGCGACGAGAATCCCTTCACCGGAGAGGCTGGTCCTTTTTTCTTCGATCTCTCGACCCTCTGGGACCTTTACAAGACCCAGCTCCCCCTCGTCATGACTCTGTGGCCGGAGTTTGGCGCGGACTTCGTTGCCTTTCTCTGCGAAGTCGCCCAGCGCGAAGGCGGCTTCCCGGTCAGTTACCTTATCGACAACGCGCCGGAACGCTTCGCCAAGCAGGCCACCGGTCTCTGCCACATTATCCTCAGCGACGCCCACATGCGCGGCATCTCCGCGGACTGGGAGGAAGTCCTCATGCTGCTCTGGAATACCAGTCTCAGCGGCAAAGGCCGTCGCGGAAAATTCGCGGAGTTCGCCCGCAATCAGGTGGTTCACCCCCTCTCCCACACTCTGGACATCGCGTATGCCAACTGGTGCATCGCCCAGATGGCCAAGCGCATCGGCGACCAGACCATCTACGACAAGAGCATCCCGCTTTCCTTCCACTGGCGAAACGCCTTCGACAAGGAAACCGGTCTCCTCAGCGCAGACTCCGACTACTACGAAGGCGAAAACTGGAACTACTCCTTCCGCTTTCTGCATGACATGGTCGCCCGGATAGAGCTGGCCGGTGGAGAGGACCGCTTTGCCCACCTGCTAGACCAGTTCTTCGGTTTCGCGGACCCCGAAGAAGGTCAAACCGTGCACCGCTTCGAAGGGCTCAACAACGAGCCCGACATGGAGACGCCCTACGCCTACCTGTGGGTGGGAAAACACGCCCGCACGGCGGAGATCGTTCGTGGCGTCATGGACTACCAGTTCACCACTGGAAAAGGCGGCCTGCCCGGAAACGACGACTCCGGCGGCCTGTCCTCCTGGTTTGTGTGGAGCGCCATGGGCCTCTTCCCAGCCACCGGGCTGCCCATCATGCTCATCGGCAGTCCCCTCTTTGACCAGGTGAAACTCCACATGTGGGCCGGCGACTTCATCGTGACCGCCCTGAATCAGGCGCCCAATCACCCCTTCGTCCAGCGCGCCTGGCTCAATGGCAAGCCCCTCCACCGCAGCTACCTGAAGCTCACCGAGTTCGAAGCCGAAGCCGAGCTCACCCTGGAAATGGGGCCCGAGCCCACCGACTGGGCCACCGGCAGCCGGCCTCCGTCATTTTTGATGTAGCAAGAAGGAAGCGAAGGCTTCGCCCCTCTGCCAGACCCGAGGTGCGGCAAGATCCCCGGAACGCCACGGTGCAGAGCTCGAGAGACAGGCCGTTGCGATGGTTGAGACCGGAAGGTCCTCCAGGAAAGTGAGCCCGGCCTCTATACCCTCAGAGCACTCAGCCCGCCAAGACCAATCCCCAAGACAACGCTTGGATGGGACTGCTTATTGGCACTCTCATGCGTGAGATCACACATCACCAACCCACCCCAGCGAAGGTCGCCCTAAAAGGCTTGCAGTTTCCCCTGCGAATCCCGAACCTGAATTCCATGAAATTGGTAAACCCCCTTTGCCTCTTCTTATTCCTCCTCTCTCTTGTCTGGACGGCTTCCGCCCGGGGACAGGACGCGGACGCCTTCAATCCCCTCGGTCGCGAGGTGCCCCTGGAGGAGATGGAAAAACAGCTCCGCATCCAGGTCGAATGGATCGAAGTCTCCCACGAACAGTACACCGCCCTCCTCGCGGAAACCGATTCCACCAGGCCCGTCACCTATAAACCTTCCAACGATGGCCCCCTGCGCGAGGATCTCTCCGCCCTCATGAAAAAGGGCGAGGCCAAGCTCCTCGACACCATGATGGTCGTCGCGCGCAGCGGCCAGCGCGCCAAGGTGGAGTCCATCCACGAATACATCTATCCCACGGAATACGATCCTCCGTTCCTCGTCACCTCACCCCCACCGAAAGACGGGCCGCCCGCCAAACCGAAGGAATACGGCAACCGCCTCCCCATCCCCGCCGCCTTCGAAACCCGGCACGTCGGCTCCACCTTTGAAGTCGATCCCGTCCTCGGCGCGGACGGAATCACCATCGATCTCAACATGAGCCCCGAGATCGTTTACCTCGCCGATCACAGCATGTGGGGCACCTACAAATCCAAGGAAGGCGAGTTGGACATCCAGATGCCCACCTTCTACACCATGAAAGTCACCACCCAAGTGACACTCCTCGCCGGTGAATACTTCCTCTTCGGCGCCTGCTCCCCTCTCAACCTGGAATCCGGCATGCCCGACTACGGACGGAAGGTCATGGTCATGGTGAAGGCGGATATCGTCGTCACTGGCCTGCCCCTGGAAGAGCCCAAGAAAACCTCCGCAAAGAAGAAGGAATAAGGGCATGAACGCCTGGGCGAAGCACGCCATTCTCTGCGCCATTCTCCTGGCCGGGGCCGGAGTACTGCGCCCGCTCCGGGCGGAAGCGCAAACGGACCCGCCAGCCTCCACTCCCCCGTCGGGCGCCTTCCCCGTCCTCATCTCCCAGAGCGACGGCCAGCCCCTGGAACTGACCTCGGTCTCCATCAGCGTGGAAGGCGAAGGCGCCCTGGTCGAAACCATCTTCGAACTGGAGTTTTTCAACCACGCCGAGCGCCGGACGGAGGGCGAGTTCGTCATGACCCTCCCGGAAGGCGCCACGGTTTCCACCTACGCCCTGGAGGTCAATGGCCACCTGCGCCCCGCCATCTCGGTGGACAAGGAGCAGGCCCGGAACGCATACGAAGCCATCAAGCGCCGCCGGGTGGATCCCGGATTGGTCGAGCGCGAGGAAGGAAATGTTTACCGCACCCGCATCTTCCCCCTGGAACCCCGCGCGCCGAAGCGCGTCCGCATCGGCTACCTCCAATACTTGGGAAACGCCGAATACTTCCTTCCCCTGGACCACCCCACGCTCCTGCAGTCCTTCACCTGCCAGGTTCGCGGAGTCAAGAGCGCCGCCATCACGACCCCCGGCTTAACCGCGTCGCCACCCCGTAAGACCGGTGGTACGCTGGAGCAAACCTGGAAAGGCTCCGTCATCAACCTGGCGGGAGACTTCTCCCTGCGGCCCGCCCTGCCCGCGCCGGGCGAAACCCTGGTCCGTCTCGAAAAAGCCCCTGACAGCGTGACCCACTTTGTTGTCCAAAGAACGCTGCCGGACACCACGAAAGTAAGCCCACGGAAAAAGCCCGGCAAGATCCACCTTATCTGGGACGCCTCTCTCTCCGGAAAGTATCGCGACCATGCCAAAGAACTGGAGGCCCTGGCCCTCTACTGGCAATGGCTGGGCAATGCCGAAGTATCCGTCCAACTCCTCCGCACCGCGCTCGAGCCGGCCCACAAGTTTTCCCTGGTGGACGGAAAAAGCGCGGAGCTCGACGCCTTTCTCCGGGACATCCCCTACGACGGCGCGGCGGACTTCTCCGCCCTGGGCCCGCTCGCGGGCGTCACCCTTCTTGTCACTGATGGCCTACTCAGTTCCCCCGCCTGGACCCTGCCACCAAATCCCCTCCAGGACCGGGAACTCTTCATCCTCACCTCCACCACCGGTCCCATCAGCTCCAGCCTGACCGGTTTCGCCGAGGCCCACATCAATGTGCTGGAAGAAGATGCCTGGAAAGAACTCACCCAATACCCCCACGGTGCTCAGGTGCGAAACCTGCCCCGCTCGGATTGCGAACTCACCCGGCGAGATCACTTGGTACTGGTGTCAGGACACATCGAACGTAACTGGAACCAGGCGGTAAAGATTCGCTTCGACGACGGAGAAGAACTCACCCTCAACCGCTCCGAAGCCACTGAAGACAAGACCGGCTGGGGCTTTGCCCGCCGCGCCTGGGCTCAACAACGCCTCGCCGCCCTGGAAACTCTCGGCGACGAAGCCGCCATCAAGGACTACGCCATCGCCGAACGCCTTGTCAGCGACCACACCTCCCTCATCGTCCTGGAACGTTTCGAAGACCACCTCCGCTACCGCATCCCCCCGCCCGAGCCGGAACTGCTGACCCGCTACAACGAATTACTCCTCAACATCAATCACTCACGGGCCTTCAGCAGGGCGGCCACGGCCTGGCAAGCCAAAGAGATCTGGTACCGCACCTCCTTTCCCTGGGTGGATTGGCGGCTGGAGCAGGAGATCACCACCGTCGGCATCTGGCTGAAAGCCTCCCGGCAGGCCTTCCCCCCGGAACAGCTCAACCAGGAACGCCTCGCCCCCTTCGACGCCTGGCTTCCCGAAGCCCAGGCTACCATCAATGCCAAGTCCCAACTCAAAAGTCAGGCCGCTTTCGACCAGTGGAAAAAGGAAATCGATCAACGTCTCCAGCGCCTGACCGAAATCCGCGCCCGTCCGGCCGGCCCGCCACCCGGAAAGCCGCTCCACGTTTCCGTTCGCGGCTTTGTACCTCAACGCGGCATCATCACCGCCCCGGCGCCCTTTACCTTGAAAGAAGCCGTGGAACGCGCCGGAGGTCCCCGCGATCCCTGGGGCTCGTGGTCGCGCATCTTCCTTTACCGGGACGGCGCCCGAACTGGCTACGACCTGGAAAACTTCGGCCTGAAGCCCCAACCCGTCCCCCTCCGCTGGGGAGACATGATCGTGGTCGAAACCACACCGCGCTACGATCTCGACTACTTTGCCGATCCCTTCGCGGCTCCCGCGTCCGGCGGTTCTCGCGTCTTTGAAAAGCCGGGCGACTACGTTCCCCCACGACCGCCCGCCAAATCTTTCAAACCCAAGGTCCCTTCCAGGAACCAGCCCAGTTTTCACCTCCAGGCGGGACCCTCCATCGAAACCGCCTCCAGCTCCCAGGCGGACCCGGCCATCCTGACAGAACTCCAGAACAGCGCGGACCCCGCCGCCACCTACGATAAACTCCTGCGCGAAACGTTTCACGAGCAGACTCCTGCTCCCGCCACCTGGGTGGAAATGGCCCGCCTGTTCATGGCCAAAGGCCATTCCGCCCTGGCCGAACGCATCCTTTCCAACTTCCTCGAAGTCGAACCCAACCCCGTGGAAGCCACCCGTGCCTTCGCCTTCTGGCTCGCCGAAGTGGGCGCCACCAGCCGCGCCGTCAGTCTGCTTGAAGAGTTGGACCGTTTCGTGGCGGACACCAGCACGCGCGCCCTCATTCAGTACGATCTGGCCGCCCTGAAAAGCCAGGCCAACGCCTTCGCCAAAGCCGTGGAACGCGAAATCGACAGCGGCGATCCCGGCGCCCTCGCCACCATAGCCCTGACCGATTTCTTCGGAAACGGCGGCCGTCCCGGCGGAAACCTGCGCCAGTTCCCCATCAATGCCATGTCCTCGGACCTGCGCGTCGTCATCACCGCCTGCGGCGGAGACGTGGACGTGAAAGTCCTGGAACCCGGCTACAAGGACAACACCCTCGTCTTCAGCCAGGGCATCAGCCCCAATGGTGGGCGTCTCGACCTAAGCCCACGCGTGCAGGAATACCAGATCCGTCACGGCATCCCCGGCGCCTACCAGTTCAGTCTCTGCCGCTCGGAAGCCCAGATCGAATTCGCCGGCGTAAAGGTGGATTCCCTTAAAAGCCTGCCCCCCCTCACCCTTCGGGTCACCTACTACACTCACTGGGGCACCAAGTCCCAGACTCAGCAAACCAGAACCTACCTCCTCACCAACGCCCTTCCCACCGTCGAACGCCTCGAATACCGCTGGCCCCAGCCCTAGTAGTCCTGACATATCCACCATCCGCATCAGAGGCCAGGAGTCCTGGAAAAACCAAAACAAGCCGCTACCCCCCCTTCCGCGCCAGCACCAGGTACTGCCCCCCAAACGGCACCTTGCACAACCAGGGTTCCACCCCGCGAAACACCCGCAGGCTGCGGGGAAAGAAGAACACAAAATCCGTTCTCAACACCTCGAACCCGCCCGCCTCCAGTAGCCGGCGCGTCTCCCCCGGCCACAACAGAATCGCGTCCCGGTCAAAAGGCACCTTGCTCATCGCGTAGCGCGTCACCGGGTTCCATGGATTGTTCTCCCACAACGCGAACAGACCACCCGGCTTCAGGCTGCGAAACACTCGCGAAATCGCCTCCGCCCGTTCCGCTACCGGGATGTGGTGAAACACCCCATTGCAGTAGGCCAGGTCCACCGCCTCCTCCGGCTCCGTGCCCACAGCGGAAAACCGGCACGGAAGCTCCTTCCATGTGTCCCGCGCCAACGTCAGTGACTCTTCCGACACATCCGTGCCATACAGCGTTTCCAGTCGAAAATGCTCGAAGAAGAACGGCGTCGCGCTGCCCGTGCCACAGCCAAAGTCCAGCGCTACGGACGGACGCTCCCCGCGCTTTTCCACCAGCCCGGCCAGCCACGTCATCCGGCCCGAGGCAAAAAACTCCTTGCCCTCGCCGCTGATGGCGAGTCCCTTGCTCAGCGCCTGATCATAGTCAGCGGCATAGGCATCAAATTCGGTTGTTTCGGCGCTATTCTGCCCTTCCATAGTTCTGCTGCTCACAGGTGAAAGACTCCACGACTGCTCCTCCCCTGTCACCCGAAAAATCCGCGCCCAAGTTCTGGACCTCCGCCACGACCCTGCTGGTTCTCCTGGCGGTTACAGCCGGGTTTCAGTGGCACAGCGGCGCTTACCGAAGCGACTTCGGCGGCCACTCCGACGAACCGGCCCACGTGGTGACCGGCCTCATGGTGCGCGACTATATGGCCGGGGGCTTCCTGGACGAATGGCATCCTCTGCGCTTTGCCCAGGCCTACTACGACCAGTTCCCCAAGGTGGCCCTCGGCCACTACCCACCCGGCTTCTACCTGGTGGAGGGTCTCTGGCTGCTGCCCTTCCGAACCCCTGCCGCCGTCCTGGTGCTATGCACCCTGCTTTCCGCCCTGGCCGCCTGGCTCACCTGGCGCTGGGCCCGGACCGTCTTGCCCGCCTGCTCCGCGGCCCTGGCTGCCGCCCTCTTCTGCCTGCTCCCTCTGGTCCGGACCTACACCGCCATCGTGATGTCCGACCTGCTCCTGACCTTCTTCTGCCTGGGCGCTGCCATGGCCTTCGCCCGTTTCTTGAAGACCCCTTCCGCCCGCTGGTCCCTGGCCTTCGGCTTCCTGGCCACCGCCGCCATCCTGACCAAGGGCGCCGGTCTCATGCTCGCCGTCGTGCCCCCGGCATCGCTCCTTCTAACCGGAAAACTGCGACTCCTCCTGGATCGCCGCCTCTGGCTGGCTCCCCTACCCGTCGTCCTGCTGGCCTTTCCCTGGATGCTCTTCACTCGTGGCATCACCCAGGAAGGCATGGTGGAAATGGGTCTCGCCGAGTTCGCCACCCACGCCGCCGCCTTTTATTCCGAAGCCCTGCCGCACGAGTTCGGCTACGCCCTGCCGCTCCTGGTCCTCGCCGCCCTTTGTTTCGCCGCCTACCAGATCTTCAGACGCCGCTGGCTGGACCCGGACGAGGCCGCCCTCTGGTCGCTCCTCGCCGGACTCGGCGCCATCGTGCTCTTGATCCCGGCAGGCGTGGATGAGCGCTACCTCCTCCCGGCCGCGCCCGTCTTCTTCATCCTGGCCCTCCGGCTGCTCGATCGTTTTTCCCTGGCTAGCCGGTTCAAGCAATCGCCCAAATGGAAGTTTGCCCTCGTCACAATCTTCGGCGTCATCGCGGCGGCGGAAACCTGGCGCCCGGTCACGAAGCTCTTCACCGGCAGTGACAAAGTGATCACCCGGATCGTCAAGGACGCGCCGTCTCCCGCTGGGCAGAACAAAACGCGCGTGCTGGTCTCCTCCGATGCCACCGGCGAAGGCGCCCTCATCGCGGCGGCCGCCTTCCAGGCGCCGGACCGTGTTCACATCCTGCGTGGAAGCAAGGTGCTGTCTTCCAGCGATTGGCTCGGGCGTGACTATCAAGACAAGTTTGACGACCCGATGCAAGTTTCGGAATACATCCGGGGTTCGGAGATCGACTTCGTCGTGATCGACGATGGCATTCCCAAACAGCAGGTTTTACCCTACCACCGGTTGATGAATGAAGTGGCGGCCAGACGGGACGGTGAAGAAAGCGCTGTATTACTACCGGTGGCCACGGAAGAATCTTTGAGAAAAAACCGCTCCCCCGCCCATTGGAAGATCTACAAGACCAACCCGTGACTGTTTCTCTCCGGCCTACCCGCATTTCATGAGCGCCTATACCACCCTGAAGCAAGAACTCAGCGCAAACCCCAGGCGGTGGCTGGTTACCGGCGGCGCCGGATTCATCGGCTCCCATCTCATTCACACCCTGCTCTCCCTGGGCCAGGAAGTCCGCTGCCTGGACAACTTCGTTACCGGCTTCCGCGAAAATCTGGATGCCGTCACCGCCCAGGCCGGAGACACCACCGCCACCCGCCTGGAGATCCGCGAAGGCAATGTGGAAGACGCCGCCACCTGCCAGTCCGCCTGCGAAGGCGTGGACTACGTCCTGCACCAGGCCGCCCTGGGCTCCGTACCCTGGTCCATCCACGATCCACTGAGAAGTCACGACTATAACGTGACCGGCAGCATCAACATCTTCACCGCAGCCCGCGACGCCGGGGTCAAACGCGTGGTCTATGCCTCCAGCAGCGCCGTCTATGGCGATGAGCCCGGCGTCCCCGCCGTGGAAGAAAAGACCGGGAACCTCCTCTCCCCCTACGCCGCCACCAAGGCCATCTGCGAAGTCTACGCCCAGGTCTTCCAGCGCTGCTACGGGCAGGAAATCGTCGGGCTGCGCTACTTTAACGTCTTCGGCCCCCGCCAGGACCCCTCTGGCCCCTACGCCGCGGTCATCCCCCTCTGGGTAGACGCCATGCTCAGCGGAAAACCCGTCCACATCAATGGCGACGGCTCCACCACCCGCGACTTCTGCTACGTGGCCAACGTGGTGCAGGCCAACCTCCTCGCCGCCACGATCCCCGGCCTGGATCCCACCATCCAGGCCTTCAACATCGCCGTCGGCGAATCCACCACCTTAAACGAACTCTTCCACCACCTGCGCGACCTGCTGACCGAACGCGACCCCCGCCTGGACATCCCGGACCCCATCTACCGCGACTTCCGCGCCGGCGACGTAAAGCATTCCATGGCCAGCATCTCCCGGGCAGAACACCACCTCGGTTTCGCGCCGGAATACCGCATCGGGGAAGGGCTGAAGGAAGCCATCGGCTGGTACCACCAGCAGGCCCAGGCCGCCAGCCGGGAGGCTTAGCTCCTTTGCCAAACCTTCCTATCAGGCCGTTTCAAAAGTCCCCCGTATTTCCATTCTCAACCTTCGCCACGCGCCGCCGCTTTACCCACAATGAGAGGGGAACACTTCACGGAAGGCAGAGACCCTTACCCCGGCGATCCGGAGCCTAACCGGCGGGAAGTGCTGGTGCAGATCAACTTGACCCGGCTCCTGCGCTGGTTACGACTCCTGTGCTCCACCGCCGGACTTCTCTACGCGGTGTCTCTGTTGGCCGTCATCTTCGGCATGCGGTGGGTAGGCGAACGAAACGTCACCACCGCCTACCTGCTGTTCCTGCCACCCCTCGTCTGGCTCACTCCCGCGCCCGTGGCCCTGCTCGCCACCGCCCTGGCCCGGTCCAGGACTTTCTTCCTGATCCTGGCCGCCTGCCTGCTCTTCCCTTTCATTCCCATGGGCTGGCAGTTCGGTCCCGGAAACCGGATCCCTCTCGGTGGTCTGAAACCTAGAAAATCTTTCGAGGTCTCCGGACTGTTGAGCGTCATGACTTACAACCGGGGCCAGCACCTCAACCAGAGTCTCCAGCCTTTCATCCGGCAAACCAAGCCCCACCTGATCGCGATGCAGGAGGCCGCCGGGCGAGCCGCCGGCTATCTGGCGGCGCCGGAGTACGGTCACTACGGCTATGCTGAAAACGAGGGCGAATTCCTCCTGCTTAGCCACTACCCCATCACCGCCCGGGAAGCGCTCGAGTACACCGGCTCCGGCAGCCGCCCCACCCAGTTCGCGGTGCGCTTTCAGATCCGGGCCGCCGGCACGGACATCGCCGTTTACAACGTCCACCTTCCCAGTCCGCGAGATACCCTCTACTACTACACCCGGGGCGCCGCCCTCTACGGCGTGCTCGGCCTGATCCCCGGCACGCCCTTTAGTCAGCGCCGCCAGGAATTGCAGGAGTTCTGGAACCACCGCATGGCCATGATCGACCAGCTTCTGGAGCGCGCCGAAGCCGAGACCATGCCCGTAATTCTATTGGGTGACTTCAACTCTCCTCAATCCGGCCACATCTTCCAGGTCGTGTCAGACCACTTTCAGGACTCCCACCAGAAAGCTGGTTCCGGATTCGGATTCAGCTTTCCCGGTGTGACGAGAAACCCGCTCAGCCTGCGCCAACCTTGGATGCGTATCGACTACATCTTCGCCAACGATGACTGGGGTATCGTCCAAAGCATTGCCGAGCCCGACCGTCCTTCCCAGCACCGCGCCGTCGCCGCCCTGCTCCATTTGAAAAGCATCAACTGACGCTCTTCCTAAGCCTCACCCGCTCAGCGCCGCTTCATTTTCCGGCCAACCAAGTGCTTCCAGAGCGTGGCAGTGATTCAGTCTGGAATGCTCAATATTCAGAACAAGGTCCTCCGTCAGCGCTTGAACAAATAGTTCCGAAAGCTCTCCGGCGGGCCTTCCTGCAAGTCCTCCGCCGCGTGAATGAGGTTCACCATCTCCCGCGCGGTGACATAATGAATGCAGTAGGACTCCCGCGAGCCGTTGGCCGCGTGCCAGCCCACGCTCTTGTAAAAATTCTGCATCGGCTCTCCCAAGAGCATCCCGTAGTTCTCGGGAATGCCGCCATGGGTGTGCAGCTTTACAAACAACCAGTCCGGCCGGTTCCTGACATGCACCCCCAAGTCGCACCAGATGCGGAACCGCTGCAGGCTCGGAGGGTTTGCCCGCGTCAGGTCCGCGTTCTCAATTCGGGGAAGAAGCCCCAATTTCCGGCGTTGCCAGTTCAATCCCAGCGGACCCTGAACCATGAGCAGCCAGTCGTCCAGATTGCGTAGCGAAGAGGTTTCGCCGGCCGACACCGGAATGCCATGATCGTGAGACTTCGGTCGCGACGTGCTTTCCGCGTAGTAGAGACTGTTGATGGTCCGCGTCTGGCAGGGGCTGGGCGCGGAGGGCAATGTGAAGTCCGCGTAACAACCCGCCCGCTTCAGGACCTTCAGTTCCTCGCTCACTCCACAGTGCCGCCCTTTGGGGTGGGAGTTGTCCAGGGCCCAGTTCCCATGCACAAATCCGAATGCGGGATTGCCCTTCCCATCCCGGCTCAGAAATCCGTGAGAGGAAAGATCCTTCACCCCCTTCCGCAGCACTTCCGTCATCTCGTCCGCGTTGCTGTCCGCATGATGCAGGTGAACCTCCACCTCGGACCCCGTCTTTTCGCACACCGGCTCCAAGGCGGTCAACAACTCCGGCATGTACTGCTCCACCGGATAGAAGAACGTGTGCCTGGGCCCCACCCCATCCTCGCCCGGAAAAGAACTGGAGATGTCGGGATATAGCTTCCGCCACTCCGCCAAGCGTCTCAGAGCGGTCTCTTTGTCCGCGTCATGGAGCGGTTCGAAGTGATCGCAAATAGCGATCATGACATGAACCGGCCCGGACACCCGCTTCCGCCGGTATCGGGTCACGTAAGACCAAAGCCATTTGTCCAATGCACGAATCATCGAACTCCAATAAAAGAGAGACCATGACTTAGCATGCAAATGCTTGAACGAGAAGCGTAAGGACGCCAGAAATAACCTCGTTCACCTCGCCGTCCTCCCTCAACGGAAAAACAAAAAAGGCGCCGTGATTCACGCGGCGCCTTTTCATCGATTCTCTTAGGAGAAACGGATACCCGTTACGGATTGATCTTCTGACCGGACGGATCCTGAATGTCAGCTTTGACGAACACCGTCAGGTTCCGCTTCAGGTGCAGCTCGGTGCTGGACCGGAACAGGCGGCCAGCCACCGGAATGTCTCCCAGCAACGGCACCTTATCTTCGATGTCCTGAATGTCTTCCCGGATCAGACCACCAATGGCAACGGTCTGGCCGTCCCAGATCGTGACCTGCGTGGTCACTTTCCGGGTATTGAAGACCGGCATCTCAATCCGGTTCTCGGTCAATACGATCGTCGTCGGTGCGCCTGTCACGTTGTTGGTCGCACCCGTCTGAATCGGGCTCCCGTAGTTGATGAAGCCCTCAAACTCGACCACTTCCGGAGACAGGTTCAAGTCGATGGTGAAGCCGTCCGCGCCGATCACCGGATCCACTTCCAAGGTCACCCCAGTGTTCCGTGTTTCGAACGCAGTCGGGTTAGCCGGAGTCACCGGGAAAGTGGAAACGCCCGCACCAAAACCGGTACCCACTTCGTTCGGAATTTCCGGCGGATCGTATTCCGTCGGATAGATGAACTCGCGAATCACCTCCACCTTGGCGCGCTGACCGCTACGGGCCATGACGCTCGGGGCGGACAGCAGGTCCGTACCCTTTTGCTGGTTCAGCGCCCGGATGACCACCTGGAACTGAGGATCGGTAAACACACCCGCCACGCCAAAGATCGCCGGAGCCAAGCTGGAAGCGGACTGCGCCGCGCCAGCCGCTTCCGCGATCAGGCCGTCAATGGAATCCGCGGAAACACCCAAGCTACCCGAACGAAGCCCCGAGGTCACGGGATTCCCCCCCACCGGAACCGTGGTACCCGGCTGCGTGAACGAAAAGTCGGAAGGACTCAGGTCCGTGCGCTGATTGCCCAGCGTGCCACCACTACCGAACACTTTTTCGCCAGAGGTAGGAATGTCGAAGGGACCCAAAAGCCAGTCGAAGCCCAGCTCCTTCCCGTCTTCCTGCGCAATCTCCACAAAGCGGGAGCTGATGTAGATCTGCTTCTCCGCTTCACCCCGGATGGACTCCACGTAGATCTGGATCAGATCCAGGTTCGCCTGCGTGTTGGTGGCAATCAGCTGAGAGTTGCCTTTATTGTAGATCGCGCTGGCGCCCGGAGGGAAGGTTACGCCCGCATCGGAAAGCACCTCCTTGGCCGAACGCCGTTGAGAAATACCGGAGCCAGTCGATTCGACCGGGTCAGCGAACGGATCCGCCGGGGCCGCATCGCTGGAGCTACCGCCACCACCGGAAGACAGGAAAGTCGGCGGTACGGAAAACACCTTGGAAAACAGATCACTGGTGGGCTCTGACAGAGGCACCACCACCACGGCGTGGGGTTCCACTTTGTATTTCAAATTCGCCAGGTTGGTTGTGTAGCGAAGCGCTTCACCCAGCGGCACCTGAGACACTTTCAAATTGATCGGGGTGTTTTCCACGCCCGCTCCGCCAAAGGAGGAAGAAGCCTGGGCTGCGCCCGCCGGATCGTCAAAGGAAGAAGAAGAAGTACCGCCACCACCACTGGGCGCGCCCCCGCCACCGCCGGAACCGCCAGCGTTGAGAATGATGTTCACCCCCTTGGTGGCCGGATCGGGATCCGGGTCCAGCTCATAAGCTCTCATGGAGAGGAACTCCAGCGCGCTCGAAAGCGGTGTGTTCACAAACTCAATGCTCGGAATCTGAATCTTGCGAAGCTTGTCTTCAATGATCCGGACGGAGTCAGATTCGGACACGACCCCTTCCGGCGGGGCTTCGATTTCCAGAGACTGCGGAACCGGCATCTCCCAGCTGCGCGCGATCTCCATCATCATGTGAGCCCGGGTTTCGTTGTAGGCCACGTCGTAGTAGTTGATCTGCTCGTGCCGGACGTCTTCCATCGCCCCGCGGGCCGCTTTATTGTAGGGGTCCAGATTGAGCACCTTGTGGTACTCGTCGATAGCCCCGTCAAAGTCGCCGATGTTGTAGTAGCCACGAGCTACTTCCAGGGCTCGCTCCACCTGACGCACCCGATCCAAGTGCTCCGGCGTCACGGCCGGGGAGTAGTATTCGGGGTCCTGAAGCTTTTCGAGCAGACGCTTGGCTTCCACGTTGTCCGGGTCCACGTCCGGGGCCAGCACCGCTTCCAGCAGGGTGATGGCGTCGTCATAGCGGGCCTGTTCGGCGCGTTGCTCCGCCAAGCGGACACTGGCGTCGGCAAATCGCTTCGTGTAAGCCTCGCGGCGGTCTTCCGTCATCGGCGCATCCGGCAGCAAATCCAAAGCGGCGCGAAATTCCTTGATCGCCCCTTCATAGTCCCCGTCACTGAGCAACTGAGCCGCCCGGTTCGCGGCATCGTCCGCCTGTTTGACCCGCTCTTGCATGCGGATGACATAACGGCTGGCTACCGATGGGGCTCCTCCGTCGGCACTGCCGCCGGGAGCTCCCCCTCCTCCGGCTTCCGCCCAAACCGCAACATTGCCGGCGGCGGCAAGCATTGAAACCAATAGGCTTCCACCGATCAATTTGGCCCCTCTAGTCAGCAACATGGTACTCATTTTTCTTCGCTGGATGACAAAAAACTAATTGGCCGCCATTTCAGCGGCCTGTTTGGAAAATTCCCCTCTTTTTTCGAGGAGCAGATTACTGCGGCTATTTCTTATTTATCTCGACGGTTACCTCATCCGCTCCCGGCTCCGGGCGGTACGAGATTACGGCTTTATCTTCTTCAATGTCAACGAGTTTATACTCGGTCTCAGGATCGAGACTCAGTTTAAACGTGGCCCCTTCCTTTACATAAATGTCTTCTCCCTTATCAAGCAAAAACCGGAACTGGGCGAAATAAGTCGGGATGACGGTCTTGTTCCCCTTCTTGAGGACGTGTTGTTCGGCGTCCGGGGTGTTCGGTTTGTAGGTCACGGACAGCTCTGAAGAGTCACGCGTGATGCCCGCGCCGTCTTTTTCCTCCTTCTCCACATATGAGTCCACGCGAAGCTGTTCGTCACTGGAAATCTCCCCAATCGCCAAGATGAAAGTGTCCCGGCTGTTAAACAGGGAAGAAGGGTAGCGGATAATCTGGTAACGCTCGGCATCCGGCTTCGCCGCGAATTCCGCCACATAGTTTTGCTGGCGGCGGGACACCAGTTCCAGCTTGTTGGCAAACGATGGGTGGCTGGCCTTGTCCGTCGGATCCGTCTTCGCCTCCCACTCTTCGAGGTTTCTAAAACCGTCGTCATCATTGTCGTCGTCCAGCACGCTGCTCTTCAGGAAGTCCAAGTTGTATTCCATCAACCACGCGTTGGTGACCGGCGGACGCAGCGGCCGGGCGTTGGGATCGAGCATGTCGATCAACTGGCCGGAAACCGTCACAATCGGCACCGACTTGAAGAGCGGGATTTGCTTCTCTCCCCCCTCGGGGCCCAGGGACGGAAGTTTCCATTCCGTGTTCTGCGCCACCAGCAGGGTGCACTGCTGCACCCGTTCCGAGGCCATCTCGGGAAAGGTGTCGTCCTGCGCCACGGTGCTGGTTTGGAAGCGGTCGCCGTAGGCGAGACTGTCCAAGACAAACTTAACTGACAAGCCGATGGCGATCAGCGCCACGACCAAAAGAATGACCTTATCCCACTTGTTTGAAACCCAGTCCATTATCGATGTCCGGTTGACTAAAAATTGATTCCGCGATCTTTCCTCGATGGAGAACACTCGGGCCGGTATTGGCCCGCTGCTGCATTACTTCTTCTTTTTCTCCGGGCCACCGGCCTCGCCAGCCCCCTCTTCCGTATCTATGAATTCCTCGAACCGCGCCAAGTCGATGATGCAATAGGCGTGCACTTTCTCCTGCCCCATGATGACCTGGGCATCCTGGCTTTCGACGCGATAGCCTCGCTCCTCGATGATCGCCATCATCTCATCATAGGGAAGCTGGTAGAGTTCGTCCTTCTCGGTCTGGGGAATCTCGACGCCTTCCTTGTTGAGAATTCTCGAGACCCCCACGTCGGCTGCCCCCTTGATCGGTCCCTCCTGTTTCTCGTTCTCCACCCGGATGATCCGCAGGATAAAGAAAAACTCGTCGTCGTTGCTCAGGGCATTGATGAAACTCTGGAAGCCCGAGTGCGTGGCGGAAAAGGTCAAGCTGATGGGGTACTTCTGCACCACGGTGCCTTCCTCCGCAGGGGGGTTGTCCCCTTCTCCCGGCAGGGTCTCGCGGCTCAAAGTGGTAAGTTGCTCCACCCGGGAGTCCGCCAACATCTTCAGGAGACGTTCGACGGCATCCAGCTGATATACCAACAAGGGCACGATTTCGCTTTCCGGCAGTTCCGTCTCATACCGGTCCATGGCCATGTAGAAAGGATCGGACTCCGTGTCGGGCAGCCCCATCCCCCGGGCCTTGGCATACTCTTTGAACTCTCTTATTTTGTTTTTCAGGATCTGCTGAAACTCCCGATCCTTAACATTCATGTTCAGCGGTTTCTGAAACCTCAGCAGCGCCTTGTTGAGTTCCTCGATCTGCTGCTGGTAGTCGTCGACCTGAGCCGTGAGCTTGTCCAGGTTGGCCGCGTTCGGGAAGGGAGCCGCCTTCTTCAGGGTTTTGATGGTGGCATCCCGGTTGTCAAACTCCTCGACGGCTGCGGAATAGGCGGAGAAACCGCGATACAGGAAGAACCCGGCTCCCCCCACGATCAGGGCCAGGATAACCCCGTAAACGGCATAAAACTGCTTGGCTTTCATTACAAAAAAAGAACGGCGGTCTGGAGACTGTCTCCCCTTTACTTGGTGTACTGAATTCTCATGTTCTCGTCATCCGGCAGCGGCAGATACATTTCAAACTGCCAGGCATAACGGCCTCCACCTCCGCCCACCTCGAGCGTTCTCAAGATCTGGTTCGTGTCCACGCCTTCCAGGGCGAAGTAGGGAGACTTCTCCAAGGCGTCCAGGTACTGGTGAACCACTTGGGAACCCACCTGATCGTTGTCGCGCCAAAGTCCTTTCAGCAGGATGGCATCCACATACCCGGATTCCTCATTCTGCTCCAGATCCTCGAACACTGGCTGATCGTCGCTGCGCTGCACCACCGGTTCGGTGATGGCCTCCCCTTTTGCCAGCGGTTCCAACTGGGTGATCCAGATCAGATCGGACGTCATCCGGCTATTGAGATCGCGGAAAATTTCCGGCCAGTAGGCGCGAGCAATCACCGCCTGGGTGTAGGGCTTCTGCTTAGCCTCCATCTCCTCGATCCGTTCCTTCTGGTCCTTGATCTTGTCGTTGAAGTTCTTCAGGGTCTGATATTCGCTTTCCCGCCGTTTGGTCTCTTGTTTGGCCAGGTTTGCGGCTTGCTGGAAGTAGAATCCAACCGCCACCAGCAAGAGCCCCAAGATCACCGCCGCCCCAACCAGGGCCGGCTTCCGGGAATTCACGTCGCGCTCTTCGCGAACGTCGTCCGGCACCAGGTCGATCTCCATCGGGCACGGCCCCGCGTCGCGCAGCGCCAGCCCCACCAGTTCGCCCATGGTGTGAGACTTGGCCTGGATCTCTTCCTTGTTCACCTTGCCGGCAATCTTGACGTTCCGGAAAGCATTAAAATGATCGATGGGCAGGCTCAGCTTTTCAGCGAAAAACTCACGCATGAACGGCATGCCGGCGGAAGCGCCCGCCAGCAGCACCAGTTCGGGCGCGCTGCCGCCCTGCTGGCTGCGGAAAAAGTTCGTCGTCCGGACAATCTCGGAATGCAGCCTCGTCAGGGAATTCCGGATGACTTTGGAAAGTCCGGCAATGACCGGGTCTTCGTGCTCGGCATAAGGCCCGCCCAACGCGACAAAACCGTCCGCGGCTTTCCGTTGATCCGCCTCGATAAAGTTCACGTTGAACTCCTTGGCGATGTTCTTCGTGATGTCCGCGCCCCCAATCTTGATCACGCGAATGAAGGCCTTGCCGCCTTCCACGTAAATCAGGTTGGTGGTCCGGGCGCCAATATCGATGATCAGGGTGACGCCGGTAACGTCCGCGTAGTTGTAGCGGAAGGCGTTGAACAAGGCCGCCGGGGCAATGTCCACCCCGCTGGTTCCCAGTCCCACGCCACCCACGGTCGCGCTGATGTCATTCAGCTCGTCCAGCTTGATGGCCACTAGGGCGACTTCCACTTCCGGGTCGTCCTCGTCGCCGATCAACTGGTAGTTCCACGCCACCTCATTGATCGGGAACGGCACGTTCTGCTGCGCCTCAAACTCGACGATCTGGTCGACCTTTTCCTCGTCCAGCGGCGGCAGGCTGACGAACCGCACAAACACGGACTGGCTCGAAATCGCGTAGCGAACTCTTTCTCCCTTTGCCTTGAGCGGCTTGCTGATTTCGGTCAGCGCCACCTTTAGTTGAGACGGATACGCCCCCTCGGCAGTGGGATCGCCCATGATCTCCGTGGACTGGTACCGCTGGAGGGTCAAAGTTCCGCCCGACGTGGAAAACACCGCGCCACTGACGGTCTGCGAGCCAAAGTTAAAGACGGTTGTCGTGTTCTTGTCAGCCATACTAAAATATTGATGCCGCGTGATGAGCTTGATCGCTTCGGAACCGCATAGACCGGATAGCTTCCCAACCGGCGGAACCAGCGCGGGAATGCTTAGCGGCCCCGGCCGTCATCCTGCGTGTCCGCGTAGCGATCCAGCCAGAGCAGCGCGAAAGGAGTTTCACTCTTCGGAAGCACTTCCATTACCGGAGAAACGCTCGCGGACTTCCACCATGAGCCCGAGCCGCCTTCAGACATCCCGGTAACCACCCGTCCGTCATACGTCACTTCCACCGCCACGCCATAGAGATCGCTGGTGGAAAACCCACGCGGTTTTCCGGTCGCTTTGATCAGGGAGGACGGAGACAGGTAAACCACGGAATACATCTCCTCCTTGGCCGGGATGTTCACATGCCGCACATCGCCCTGGAACATCGTCGTCTTGCCATCCCCTTTGATGGCAATGTAGTAGCGGAGGTCCAAAGAGGGCACCAAGCCGTCCGGAGACGTCGTCTGGCACTCGAATTTCACTTCCACTTCCAACCATTCTTTCGGGTTGGGGATCTTCTTATCTTTGACGTTTCCCGCCTCAAAGCTGGGGGTGTTCTGGACCTGAACTTCAATCTCCTGAACGTCAACTTTCACTTGGGGCACCTGCGCGAACGCGTTGTGCGCGCCAATCAGAGTCACAAGGGCGAAAAGAGCGGATATGGGGAGGGCTTTCATTTCGTTCAAAATTTTGTAGGGATCTTTGCCAGTGTGCAAAGGTTCTCGTTTTAAGGCGAGATGATTTTTCTTGGCAATACTATTCTCCAGTTTTGTTAAACATTTAAAGGGTGGAAGTTCCCTCCACCCCCGCGGTGGGCTCCACACGGCCCCGGAAATAGTCGATCGTGGCCTCGAGCCCTTCGTCGAAGCTTACCTTCGGCTCCCATCCCAATAGTTCCTTGGCCAGGCCGATGTCCGGCTGCCGCACTTTGGGATCGTCCTCCGGCAACGGCCGGTATTCGATGGCGGACTTGGTATCCAGCAGCGACAACACCTTCTCCGCGAACTGCTTGATGGTCATCTCCCCCGGGTTCCCGATGTTCACGGGGTTGTGCGTGGCGTGCATGGAGAGCCGGAAAATGCCGTCGATCAGGTCGGAGACAAAACAGAAGCTCCGCGTCTGCGAACCGTCGCCAAACACCGTCAGCGGCTCTCCCTCCAAAGCCTGTCCGATGAAGGCCGGTACCACCCGCCCATCCTTCAGCCGCATGCGCGGGCCGTAGGTGTTAAAAATACGGACGATCTTTGTGTCGATGCCGTGGTAGCGGTGGTAGGCCATCGTGATGGCCTCGGCAAAGCGCTTCGCTTCGTCATACACTCCGCGGGGTCCAATGGGGTTCACGTTGCCCCAGTAGTCCTCCTGCTGCGGATGGATGAGCGGGTCTCCATACACCTCCGAGGTGGAGGCCAACAAAAAGGTGGCGTTCTTTTCCTTCGCCAGACCCAGGGCATTGTGCGTGCCCAGCGCGCCGACCTTCAGCGTCTGGATGGGTAGTTCCAAGTAGTCCATGGGACTGGCGGGAGACGCAAAGTGGTAAATGCAGTCCACCCGGCCCGGAATGAACAGGTACTTCGTGACGTCGTGTTTGATAAACTCGTAGTCGGGATTCCCGGACAGGTGGCCGATGTTGTCGATCGATCCGGTGATGAGATTGTCGATCCCGATGACCTTGTGCCCCTCGGCCAACAAACGGTCGGAAAGGTGCGATCCAAGAAAACCCGCCCCTCCGGTGACAATCGAAATCGGTTTCTTGCTGGAGGCCAGAGTGGAACTAAGAGACATGATGGGGTTGATCTGTCCGCGTATTCAACACCACGGAGCCATTCCGACAATGGAAAAGTTCATGATCCGAAACAAGTTGCGTTTCGCGACCCGTTCACGGCTGAAATAATCGAAGAAAATCCCGCGATTTTTTTCCCCGTCAGGAACCGATGCAGTACAGCTTGTCATCCGTGCGAATGAACAAGTGGTTCTGCGCCGGCACAATCGGGGTGCGCAAGTTCGTGCTTTGGTCCTCTCCCATGACCGTCCGGTAAAGGATCTCAAACTTGTCTCCCGCCGCGAGAACGAACACTTCGCCCAAGTGATTCATCAGGTAGACGCGGCCGTCCGCGCCGGTGGGCGAAGCCTCGAACTTCGTCTTCGCGTCCAAGCGTTCGCTCCAGATCGGCTGCCCTGTTTCCGGGTTCAGACAGTTGATGAACTTGCCGTTGCCGTCCAGCACGTAGAACCGGCCTTTGTAGAAGAGCGGCGTCGGTACGTCGCTGGTGATTCCCTTGCTGTCATTCTTCCATGCCAGCGCCGTATCGCTCAGCTTTCCTTTGCCCCCAGCCTTCACCGCGAAGATCGGCTCGCCCTTCGGGGCGCACACCAGCACCACGCCCTGACCGTAAACGGGTGAAGGCACCAGGCGCCAGTGTTCCACGCGCTTCGGGTTCCAGGTCCCCCAGCGCCAAATCTCTTTGCCGTCCGCGGGGTCGTGCGCCGTCAGGCAGTCGCCCCCGGCAATCGCGATCATCTCCCGCCCTTCGTGGGTAAATGGAATGGGCGTTGAAAAGGCTTCCAGGGACTCTTCCACCGCGTCAGAGGGGCGCACGTGACGCCATAGTTCCTTACCCGTGGCCGGATCCATGGCCAGAAGGAACGATTCCGCTCCCTCTTTCCCCCGATCCCGCGCGGGCTTGTTCCGTTGCAAGATCTGCAGGTACAGCTTTCCGCCAAAAAGCAGCGGGCTGCTGGAAAACGTCCAGTTAAAGGCAAACTCGCCGTAGTCACTCTGAATATTCCGGCTCCAGATTTCCTTGCCGTCCATGTCAAAGCAGACCAAGTCCCCGGAGCCCGCGAAGAAATACACGGCTTTGCCGTCCGTCACGGGCGAGGGAGAGGCAAAGTTGGACCGGTCGTCCACGAAGGTGCCTTCAGCAAACTTCTTGCGCCAGACTTCCTTGCCGGTCTTCCGGTCCAGCTTGATCGCCACGACTCCGCCCAGGGAGTCGTCCACCGAGGTCAGGAACACACTGTCTTCCCAGACTGCCGGCGTGGAGGCTCCCGGTCCCGGCAGTTGCGCCACCCACAACACGTTCTCCGTTTTGGAAAAACTCGTGGGCAGTCCTTTTTCCGAGGTGGACCCATTCAGGTTCGGGCCGCGCCAGTTGGGCCAGTTTTCAGCCCGGAGCGCGGGCATGCCCAAACCAAGAGTAACAACAAAAATAGAGAGGCGGAGGAGGCGTTTCATAGCGGGGATTGCAAGATGCGGACAGGCGATACCGATGGCTCGCCAGCGCATTCCTACTACCCTGTCCACATCACCTCTCGCCGGAGCCGCCGCCAGCCCGCCTGGACCGGAGAATGCCGCAGTCTCCGCGCCCCGGGCTGGCCTGTCAAGCGCTACGGAACGCGGAGAAGCTTCAAAACTTCTCCACTTTCCTCAGCCAATCTTCCGCTTCCGCAGAAAGGTCGGCACGTCCATGTCCTCGCCATCCACGATGGTCGGCTCGGTCTTCGCAAAGCGCCCCTTCGCCACTGGATCGAGCGGGAGCATCCCTTGGTGGGAGGGTGGCTTTCTTTCCCCACCTTCACTGGAGGCAGGTGCCGCGCCAGAAAATTCCGGCGGGGTCTCGGCCCCGCTCTGGACAGGAGCTTCTTCCTTGGGCGATTTACCCTCTTCTTCGAACAAAGGCTTGGATGCCGGTTCCCGTGACGGGCTGCTTTCCGGGCTCTTTCCGCTACCCAAAGTCTCTTTGGCGACAGGGCTGTCTTCAAAACCTCCGGCGCCGACTTCCGTCAGGGTAATGGACTGAGATTCCGACCCCAGTTCCAGGACAAATCCTCCGCCGCTTCCCACCGCCGGAGAAGAGCCTCCAAAAGGCGCGGGAGCACTCGGGTCCAGCGGCGGAGGCTGCAGGCCACCGCCGGTTTCACTCTTCGAGTCTGGCGCGGAGGGTCCTCCAAACGGACTTTCGCCTCCCCCAATGGGTCCCAGACTGGCGCTTTTCTGGTGAAGCGGTTGGGAAAACTCTTTCGACGCCTTGCTGCCGCTACTCCCTTCCTCCCGGCGGCCGATAGCCGGTTCGTACGAAGCAAAGTCCGATGCCGGTCCGCGTGAAACTGGCGAATCCGCCTGCTTGGTGTTGGAGGGGGAGTCATCCTTCCCCTCCTCCTTCTTTTTTACGGTGGGAATCACGCTGTCGATCCACGGGAGCCCCGATCCGCCGCCACCGGTACCGGGATTGGCCGGAGCGGAAGGCTCGTAGCTATCCATGTCCAGACCGGACATGCCCGGAGACTTCGATTTCGTCCAGGGATCTCCGCCTCCGTCGCCAGTGCTGGAGGAAGACTCATAGGAAGTCGGGTAGCCGGTGCTGCTCTTCCGGTTCGTCTTCTTCGGCTCCTCATTGGCCGGCGGAAAATCGTCATCGCCTTCCACCACTTCAAAGGGAGACATCTGCGACAGTCCGGAAGCGGACTGGGGAGCGCTCCAGTTCGGCGGCAAAGGATCTCCATCCAGTTCGCCCGGCGCGGCCGCCGGCTGGCTTTCCTTTGGCAGG
This sequence comes from Verrucomicrobiia bacterium, assembly GCA_030427505.1. GTDB lineage: Bacteria > Verrucomicrobiota > Verrucomicrobiia > Verrucomicrobiales > DEV007 > JAUICH01. Next base: position 158,905 of record JAUICH010000006.1, on the reverse strand, counting down.
CTGGCGGGAGCGGACCGCGGTTCCGCGGGCCGGCTAGTCTCACCGCCAATGGAGTCCAGATCTTCTGGAAACTCGCCAGAATCCATTTCAAACCCGGGCAACGAGCTGGACTTAGAAGCCGGTTCCTCGGTAAAGAGGCTCGACTTCTCTCCGCGCGGCTTCTCCGGCATCTTCGTTTCAGCCGGAGCAGCTTCCGCCGCCGGTTTCTTTTCCGGAGTGGGGGTTGGAGCCTCTTCCTTCGCCGCCTTCGGTTCAGGCTTGGGCTCGGGTTTCGCCTCCGGCCTTGGTTCCGCTTTGGATTTGGCTTCCGCTTTCGGCTGGTCTTCAGCCGCGGGTTTTTCAGACTTGGGGGCGGCTTGCTTTTCTTGGGATTCGCCGGACTCCTGGGGAGGCACCACCGCCGTAAGGAAAGACGGGAACGACGTTCTGGACGTGCGTTCTTCCGTTTTTTCCGGGGCCTCTACCGGCTCAGACTTTGCCGCTGCTACCGCTTCTTCTTTCGGAGCTTCCTTCTGCCGCGGCGCTTCCGCTTTCGGCGTCTCTTCGCTCACGGCCGCGCCCGCGGGTTCCGGAGCTGTCTCAGGCTTTTTTTCTTCCGTCTCGGAAACCGCCTCCTCTTTCGCCTCGGGCAAATGAAAATCTTCCACCGGATCTCCGGCCAGGGAACTGATGACCGTGACGTTCAGGGTGGCGCCCAGCTTCTTGTCCACGGCAGCCCCAAACAGGATCTGGGTCTGCTCGCTAACATGGCGGGACAGCTCTTTCATGAGCAATTCTACTTCGTAAAGCGTCATCGACTCCCCACCCGCAATGTGGATCAGCACATTGTGACAGGAGTTCAGCATGCGGCCCCGGTCCAGCAACGGACTCTTCAGGGCCTGATTCAGTGCCTCCTGCGCCCGGTTGTCGCCCTTGGCCTGGCCAAAGCCGAACAGGCAGCGCGAATCCCGGCTCCGCAGGGCGGACAACAGGTCGTCCATGCCAATGCGGATGATGCCCGGCTGCGTTACCACGCTGGTAGTGGCTCGAATGCTCTGGCTGATAATGCGGTCCGCCGCGGCAAAGGCCTGCTGAATGCCCTCCTTCGCCACGATCAATTCGCCCATCCGGTCGTTCTCGAACGTGACGATGGCGTTGGCAAACTCTCCGATTTTTTTCAGGGACACCTTGGCCTGCTCCATCCGGCGCCTGCCTTCGAAGGTGAACGGCAGCGTCGCGAACACCACCAGGAAGACCCCTTCCTCACGGGCGATGCGGCAGATCTCGGGGGTGGAACCGGAACCGGTGCCGCCGCCCAAGCCCGCGCACACGAAGATCATGTTGTGCCCCTTCACCGCCGCGCGGATTTCTTCCTCCGCTTCCTGCGCCGCCTGACGGCCCAGGTCCGGATCGCCGCCCGCGCCCATACCCATGAGCAGCCGCTTGCCCAACTGAATTTTGTGATTGGAAACCGAAGTGGTCAGGGCCCGGACATCGGTATTAATGGTCAGGAGATCCGCGTCATCGGCGCCTTCCAGCGCCATCCGGTCCAGGACATTCGCCCCCGCGCCACCGACGCCAATAATCTTGACCGAAAATCCCGAAGTCTCGGGCATCTCCGATTGTTCGGCTAGGCTGTATTCTATCATAAGTCAGTGGGTTCCCTCTCAAGCCAGTTTCAGGGCAGTACACCGGGCCCTTCCACCACTCACTTTCGGGATTATAGGTTTGCTATGGTCTTTAGAAGTTTGGACGGCGGGCCTTGGTACCTGCCTCAATGACATTTTCGAAAATAGGAAACTTCGCGGCGGCCAGAACTACCTGCCTTCCGGACAACCCTCCATTTTCGACACAGTCAAAACAACGGGCCGCATTACGTTTCAGACAAGCGGATGGTGACGCCTAATATTAATTATTTTCAACTATATTCGAATGGCTCTCCACATGGATGAAGGCGTCTCAAAACATGGACCGGACGGCCCCGAAAAATCCGGCCACTTTCTTGCCCAGTGACTGAATCGGTCCCTTGGCGGGACGTTGCTCGTCGATGAGTTGGGCGTAGCGAATCAGCCCCACCGGCGTGGCGTATTGCGGGTTCTCGAAGATCGCCGCCGGACCCGTCATGGCAGCGGCGTTTGCCCGCTGCACCGGCAACTCGAAGATCTCTTCCGCCAACACATCCAGCCCATCCAGCAGACTCGTGCCGCCGGTCAGGTAAATGCCCTTCCCCACCCGATTCAGGTAGCCGGTGGCGGACAGCTTCTTCTGGATCAGTTCCAGGATTTCCCGGGCGCGCATGTAGGCCACCTGATTCACCAGGGCTTTCTCCACTTTGGTGCCCACGAAATGGGTATCCCCCTCCAGCACGATCATCTCGCCCGGCTCGGCTTTGTCCAGCCGCACGCTGCCGTGCTCTTTCTTCAGCTTCTCCGCTTTGGCTAGCGGTACTTTCAATATGATAGAAAGGTCATTGGTAATGTGGTCGCCCCCCAGGCCCAGGCAGCCGGAGGCCACCACCGCGCCGTCCACATAGAGCACATAGTCCGCCGTGCCCCCACCGATGTCGATCAAAATGGCGCCCTGCTGCTTCGCTTCCCGGTTCAACACCACCTGCGCCGCCGCGATGGGGCTGAACACAATGTCTTCCACTTCCAGCGGAGCTTCCCGCACGCAACGGATGGCGTTCTGAATGCGGTTCCGCACCCCGTGAATGATGTGGTAGTCCGCCTCCAGCTTCTGACCCAGCATGCTCACCGGGTTTACCACTTTTTCCTGCCCGTCCACATAGTAGTGCTGAACGATGCTGTGGATAAAGGCATTGCTCTGGGGAATCGCCACGTCCCGGGCGATCTCTTTTACTTCTTCCAGGTCATCGGCGGTGATCTCGTTCTGATCGTCCGCAATGCGAATGCAGCCGCGATTGTTCAGGCTTTCGATGTGCGCGCCAGTCACCGCCAAGAACACATTCTTGACCATGACGTCGCTACGGTCTTCCGCCTTCACCAAGGCGTCGTGCAGGCAGGTCTGCGCGGTTTCAAAATCCGTGATCTCCCCCTTCCGCACTCCGGCGGACGGGTGCTGCCCCACGCCCAAAATCTTAATGGCGCCATCTCCGCGGACTTCACCCACCACAACGCAGATCTTGGAGGTACCAATCTCCAAACCCACGTATATGTTGCTTTTTGCCATGGTTGATACTTTCCGCTGTATTTCTTCGTTGAGTCGCCTGACTGGCTGGAGAGGAAATAACCATCCTCATCCGCCGCGGCTTAAGATCGCGCGCAGGTGTTTTGCCCGTTGATCGCCGCCGGAGGACCCTTCCGCGTTCGCTTCCACATCTACCGAGGACGGTAATACGGGCACATCCAAATGAACAGGTGCTTCGAAATAGGTGACCGGAATATTCTTCTCAGGCATCAAGTTAACGGTAGCCAAATTCCGGTTCTCACGCACGGAATGTTCGAGAATCAATTCCAAGTCCCCCATGGCGCGATCCATGTCCGGCAATCCGACCGTCACCATCATATCATTATTAAACAAAGCCGTCAGCGAATAATCGTTTCGGATCCGCACCTCCCTGACATCGATTCCACGGGCCATAAACCGGTGGTTTGTCAGGGCCAGCAGTTTGAGCGCTGACTGAATCTGTGGCGAGTCAATTTTCGAGCCCGGAACCAGGCGGGACAGGGTATGGCTCTCAATAATCGGCAGCTTCAGGAATTCTCGCGCCAGCGATTCGCAGGGAATTACAATTCCCTCCCCATCCAGAATCACCCCACCCGTCGTGCTGCGGGGCCGGATGCCTTTCGGCGGGCAGGACAGCCACGCAACGGGGCGCCGTTCGGAAATTTCCACGCTCAAGCGGTTGGGCAGTTCCCGGGTCACGACCGCCTCTTCGACCAGAGGAAGGGACTCGATCTTCTCCCGCAACTCCACCAGATCGATCTCGATCAGGTTCATCCCCTCGGAAATTCCGGAGGCCGCCAGAACCTGGGCGCCGGAAAGCACCCCATTGGAGTGGATAGTCAGCTCCCGCAGCCGGAAGTCGGTATTTTCAAAGAAGACCTTCCGGTAGACCCACTTCACAGAGGCCGTCAGGCTCAGCAGCGTCAGCGCCACCGCCGCAATCTTAATGACCCAGCAAGACTGCTGTACAAGGCGCTGCCGCGATGTCTTTTTTGTGCTCATCCGCACATCGAGCTGATGAGACGCAAGGCGTTTTCGCCTCGGGCGGTTGACTCGCTGGTTTTCGAGACGCCGCCGGCGGGTAAAGAATTCGCGGGACATATCTTGATTTAGCGATTCTAAGGTAACGAAAATTCTATAATTTTCAAACAAAGAGTCGCAAAGTCAATTCCAATCGCAGCGGCGGCTTTCGGCAGCAGGCTGGACTCGGTCATTCCGGGGATGGTGTTGACCTCCAGCACCCACGGCTTTTCATCACCGTCCAGCAAGACGTCCACCCGGGAATACACTTCGATTCCCAGGGAATTGTGCGCCATAAGCGCCTGTCTCTGAACCTCTTGCGTCACGGAATCGGACAGGTCCGCCGGACAGAAATAATCGGTCCCCCCGTCCGCCATCAGCCAGGGGTATTTGTTCTTGATGTCGTAGAACCCGCTCCGCGGCTGGATGTGGACAATGGGCAAGGCCTCGCCCCCCAGGACCCCCACGGTCAGTTCTTTTCCGCGAATAAAAGACTCAATTAAGATATCCGGACTATATTTAGCCGCTTCTTCGAGCGCTTTTTCCAGCTCCGCCGCATCCTGGACGATACTCACGCCCACGCTGGACCCCTCCCGGGGCGGTTTTACCACGCAAGGCAGCGCCACGGTACCCTGATCCAGTTCGTCCAGCATCGCCACCAGCGAAGTGGGTGTGGAAACCCCGGCCGCAACAAAGCGTTCCTTGCTCTTGATCTTGTCGAAGGCCAGCCGGCTGCTGACTTCCCGGGCGCCGGTGTAGGGCACGCCCCGCCGTTCCAACTCGGCCTGCAAGCTGCCGTCTTCCCCATAGGTGCCGTGAATGACGTTGAAGGCGATGTCCGTGCCCGGCGGCAGTTCGAAGTCTGAGCCGGTGACATCCACCAGGAGCGACTGGCCCACCTTATCGGAAATCGCTTCCTGAACGCTGGCGGCGGAGCGCAGAGAAATCTTCCGCTCGGAGCCCGGTCCACCCGCCAGCACGGCAACTTTCAGCTGTGTAAAATCCATTGTCTAAATACTGTGAGAAAGTCTTCTTCTTTCAAAAACTGGGGGCATCCACGCCGACGATCTTCACCTCGGTCTCCAGCTCGATCCCCCGTTCCTGGCGGGCGGTTTCCTGGATGCGGGCAATCAGGTCCAGCACGTCGCGCGCCGTCGCGTCCCCATCGTTCACGATGAAGTTGCCATGAACTTCGGACACACGGGCCCGGCCTTCGCCCTGGTTCTTCAGGCCCAGCTGATCCACCAGCATGCCCGCCGGAACGGTTTCCGGGTTCTTGAAAATGCAGCCCGCGCAGGCGGCCACCGGCTGGCTGGTCTTGCGCTTTTCCTTGGAAGCGTCAAGAAGGCGGCTGATCTCCGCCGCGTCCGTCGCGGGACGCCCCCGGAAGACGACGGACACCACGGGCTGGTCTTCAAACTCCGGCGTGTCGCGGTAACGCGGCTCGATCTCGGTCACGGTCTTCTCGCGAATCTCACCCGTCTCGTCCACGAAACGGACGGACACCACCTGGTCGAACGTCGCCGAGCCCATGGCCCCGGCGTTCATCCGGATGCCGCCGCCCACGTTTCCGGGAATACCCTCCATCCACTCAAAGCCACCCAGTCCCGCGTTCTGCGCGATGGCGCTCAACTTCTTGAAACGGATACCCGCCCCAGCCCGAATCGTGTCGCCGCCGTTGACATCGAACTCGCTGAACTCGCCCCGGTCCAGGTGGGCCACCACGCCAGGGATGCCGCCGTCGCGCACCAGCAGGTTCGACCCCCGCCCCACGAAGCTCAGCGGCAGTCCAACTTCTTTGCAAAAGACGATCAGGCGGGAGAGCCCCCTTGCAGTCGAAGGTTCCACCCAGAACTGCGCGGGTCCCCCCACTTTCAGCGTGGTATGCCGCCGCATCGGTTCATAGAGCCGGATCACGGCGTCTTCCTCGTCCAATGCGGTCCGCAGTTTTTCCAGAGTCTTCAGGTCCGCCGCCAAGCGGGTCCCCGCTTCATGGATGTCCCCCGCACCCAGGGTGAGAATGAAATCTCCCGGTGTCACCTGGTTCCCCACCGGCCAGTGAATGGTCTTCTTATCAGGATGTGAAAACGCCTCCACCCCACCAGAGGCCTTCACGGCATCCACGATGGTCTCGCCGGAAATGCCGGGAATCGGCGGCTCGCTCGCGGGATAAATATCCGCCACGTAGAGCCGGTCCGCCGCGTCAAAGGCCGCCCCGAACTCATCTTTCATCAGTTGGGTGCGGGTGTAGCGATGCGGCTGGAATAGGCAAATCAGGCGCTTCGGCTGGCAGGACCGCGCGGTTTGCAGCGTTGCGCGGATCTCGCTCGGGTGATGGCCGTAGTCGTCAAACACGGCGTAGGTTTCGGATTCGTACTTCCGCTCGAAACGCCGCCGCGCGCCCTGGAAGGAACCGAGGGCCTCGGCCACTTTGTCAAAGGGCACACCCATTTCCGTGGTTAGCGCGATCACCGCCAACGCGTTCAGCACGTTGTGCCGGCCGGGAATGTTCAGCCGCACCCGGCCCAGGGACTGGCCCCGGGCAAATACGTCAAACTCGGACTCGGCGGCGCCCATCTTCAATTCGTGGGCGCTGTAGTCCTGGCTCTTGCTCCAGCCGTATGAGACAGACCGCTCCCGGGGCCCGGCCAGCTCCGTGGCGACAGGGTCTTCCCCGCAATAGACAATGCTGCCCGCCGTCTGATCCAGCAGGGTCGCGAACACGTCTTTGATCGCGTCCAAGTCTTTGTAATGATCCAGATGCTCGGCCTCGATATTGAGCAGAATGCCGTGCTCCGGCCGGTAGTTCACCAGGGTGCCGTCGCTTTCGTCTCCTTCCGCGACCATCCACGGCGTCTCCGGCACCCACAGCGCGTTGCTGCCCAGGATGGGAATCTCCGCCCCCACGTAGTGCGACGGCTGGCGCCCCCCGGCCCGCAGGGCATGGGCGCAGAGGGAAGAGGTCGTGGTCTTGCCATGCGTGCCCGCCACGATGATGCCCTTCTTCGCGTTCAGGATCGCCGCCAGCGCTTCGGCCCGGCGGATCATGGGAATCCCCAGGCTCACCGCGGCGTCATAGGCCGCGTTCCCGGGCCGGATGGCGGAGGAATACACCACCAAGTCCGCGCCTTCCACCGACTCCGCAGTGTGAGGACAGGTAAAGTCCAGGCCCAGCCGTTCCATCCGCTCGGTCTCCTGGGTCGTCACCCGATCCGAACCGCTCACCCGGTGGCCCATGCCCATCAGCAGCAGGGCCAGCCCGCTCATGCCCGAACCGGCCACGCCGATGAGGTGAATCCAGAGAGGCGGGTTCCCTTCCCGGCTAAGATCCAGCGCGCCTGTCCACTCCTGATTCATCTTGCTGCTACTTCCCCTGCTCAATCTCCTCGATGGCTTTCCGGACCTGGGCGGCGGAGTCCGCCACCGCCAGTTCCCGCATGCGGGCCGAAAATCCGGAAAGACTCGTTTGATCGCTCAACATGTCAATGACCTTGTCCGCCAGCTCCCGTGCCTGGATCTCGTTTTGCGGCCACAGATAACACGCTCCGGCGCGGTCGAATATTTCAGCATTTCGTGTCTGGTGATCATCCGCCGCGAAAGGGTATGGAATGAGAATGGCCGGAAGCCCGAAGTAACACAGCTCCGCCAGGCTGGACGCGCCGGAACGCGCCACCGCCAAATCGGAGGCCGCGTAGGCATACTGGATTTCCTGGCAAAAGGGCAGCACCGCGCCCTCCATGCCGGAAATTTCGAAGGACATTTTCACCGCCTCGTAATCCTGTGGCCCGGCAATGTGGAGCACCTGCACTTGGTCCTGCGGCAGCATGGAAAAGGCCTTGCGGAACAGGTCGTTCACCCCGCGCGCGCCTTGGCTGCCCCCCATGACCAGGATGGTTTTCAGTTCCGGGTTCAGGCCGAACTTCGCCAGGCCCTCCTCGCGGGAGGGCCGGTTCAGAATCGCCGGCCGCAGCGGCGTGCCCACCACCCGGGTCTTCCCGGCGGGGAAAAAGGCGGCGCATTCTTTCAGGCCCAGCAGCACCACGTCGGAAAATTTCGCGTTCAGCCGGTTCGCGCGGCCGGGAATGGCGTTGGACTCATGAATGAAGGTCCGGCACTTGGCCCACCGGCCCGCCATGAGCGGTCCCGTGGAGGTAAAGCCACCCATGCCCAGCACCGTGTCCGCCCCGAAGTCCTTCAAAATCGTCCGGCACTGCAGGGCGCTTTTGAAAAAGCCCCAGAGGAAGGAGATCATCTTGGGCGAAAACAGCTTCGGCATGCCGATGGACGGCACGGTCCGAAAGCGGAGGTGCCCGTAGCCTTCGGTGGCGAGCTTATCGATCTCTTTTTCGGAGATCAGGAGCAGGGCTTCGTGCCCCGCTTTCCGGAGTTCTTCCGCCACGGCTATGCCGGGGAAAAGGTGTCCCCCGGTACCGCCGCAGGCGATGACGACGTGCTTTGCCATGGCAACCCCTACCCCACCCGGCGGCTACGTCAAACACGAGGTGTGTATCGCCGTTCCCGCTGAAGTTTGGTGATGGTGCCGGGCTCGATCCGCACGCCTTGCCGGTAAATATTCAGGAGAATGCCCACCCCCATCAAGGCAGCCATCAGGTTCGACCCCCCCTTGCTGACGAAGGGCAGCGGCAGCCCCGTGTTGGGCAGGACCGCCGTGGTGACGCCGATATTCAGAATGGCCTGAAACACCACCAGGCAGACAATGCCCATGCCAAGGAGTTTCCCAAATGCGTCAGGAGCATGAAAGGAAATCAGGATCCCCGCCACGGCGAAAAGCACGAAAGCAAAAACGACCAGTAGAGTGAAGCCCAGGCCCAGTTCCTCCCCCACCATGGGAAAGATGAAGTCGGTATTGGCGAAAGGCATGTAGGCCATCTTCAGGCGGCCATTGCCCAGGCCCATCCCGGAAATGCCGCCGGAGCCAAAGGCCATCAGGGCCAGGAACTGCTGGAGGCCGGCGCCGGCGCGGTGCGCCTCCAGGTCCATGAAGGCGGTCAGCCGTTCCATCCGGTCGGGCATGGAGGTAACCAGGGTGGCAAAGCCCATCGCGCCGGCTCCGCAAACGCCGGCCAGATAATACCAGCGGGTCCCGGCCAGGAAGAGGAGAGAAAGACAGACCGCCGACATGATAGCGGACGTGCCCATATCCACCTCCGCCAGCACCAGGGAAATCAGCACCCCGGCCACGCTCAGCGGCAGGACAAAGCCTTTGAAGAAAGTACCGGAGAACTCCTTGAACTTCGCCAGCCAGAAAGAGACCACGATCACCAGCGCCAGCTTGCCAAACTCGGAGGGCTGCATGCTCAGATCCGGAAGGCCCAGCGACTTGGCGCTGATCCAGCGGTACTCTCCATTGATCCTCTGGCCTATGAGGGGAACAAAACACAGCGCCAGCAGCACAATGGCAAAAAGGTAGATCACCCAGGCAAAGCGCTGCCAGACGTGGTAGTCGACACTGGCAAAAAACAGACACGCCACGGCGCCCAGCCCCAGCCACCACAGCTGGCGCCACACGTCCCGGTACGGGTCCTCCACGCTGGCCACTCCCGCCTCAAACGCACTGGTGCTGATCAGCATGACAATGCCGATCGACACCAGGAATACCACTGACAGGACGACGAGGAGGGCGCTGCGGTTATACATGAGGGGAACCCAGAAACCTAAGTTTGAACAAACGCCCCCAGCCTAGTGCTGGGGAATAGTCAGCACCTGCCCGGCCTGCATGCGGCTGGCGTCTTCGATGCCATTCACGGCCAGGAGATTCTGGAGATCCACACCGTATTTCCGAGCGATACGGTAGGCGGTGTCCCCCGGTTTCACGACGTAAGTACCCTTGTTGCTCCCAGGGCTGGCCACGGGAGCGGGCGCTGGCGCGGGAGTCGCGGTACGGCCCACCGGTTGCACGGGGCGCAGTTTCACCGGACCGCCGGGAGCCGGCGTCTCCACCTTCGGGGTCTGCTGTGCGACCACCTGCGGAGCTTCTGGCCGCGGTTGAGGAGTGGCCTTTGGAGGTGCGGACACTGGCTTGGCCTGAATGGGCTCCTGCTGGACCGGGCGCGCCACCGGCGCTTCCGGAGCCGAGGTGCGGGTCAGCAACTCGTCCGCGCTGCCGGGCACCTGGGTGGAAACCTTCCGCTCGGGAATGGTCAGCCACTTTCCGGGGTAAAGCTTGTCGCCCTTGTCCAGTTGGTTCAGGTGCATCAACTCCGCCGCGCTGACTTGAAGCTCGCGGGCGATGTCCGCCACGGTTTCGCCAGAGCGTACGCGATACTGCTGCATGCCGTCACGGGAAGGGTCGTCCACGATGAGGGAGTCTTCCTTCTCGGGCACCACCTTCGCCCCGGTTGCCGCCGTATGGGCCAGTTCGCCACCCGTTGTGGCGGGCTGCGCCTGTTCTTTCTTGTTTTCCTTCGGGGTGGTCTTGACGACTTCTTCCACGGGCGAGGAGGCCTTTTCGATCATCTTAAAGGCCAAAATGCCCCCGACCGCCACCACATGGAGGATCAGCACGATGCTGAAGATCCGCGTCAGGCGGAGATTGGGCACGTCCATGTACCAGTCCTGCTCTTCCGTGACTTCAGCGGAGAGCATCTTTCCGCGGCCAAAGAGATTGCCGATGAATCCCTCGCCGCCGCTGTCTCGCGACTTGCTGCGTTTATTGTTGCTCATGTCTTTGGGTTCCCATCTTTTTTACTGCCTCCCGGAACGCCGCTCCTCGTTCGCCGTAATTGGCGAACATGTCGAAGGAGGAGGTTCCGGGAGAAAAGAGTACGGTTTGGCCGGGGTTCGCGGCCCGGGCGGCTGACACCACCGCTTCGTCCAGGGTGGCCGCCATTTCGCAGGGTACCGCGGCGCCCCACGCTTCGCGGATGTGTCCGGCCATCTGGCCGATGGCCACCACATGCGTGACTTTGTCCGCCACCACCTGGACGATCTCCCCGAAGTCCAGGCCCTTGTCCTTGCCGCCGGCGATCAGTACCACGGATTCTTCCTGGCCACGCAGGCTGCTTTCCAGCGCGTGCAGGTTGGTGGCCTTGGAATCGTTGATGAAGGCGCAACCGCCGATAGTGTCCACCAGTTCGCAGCGGTGGGGCGGCGGGGTGTATTCGCGGACGGCTTCAGCCACGGACTCAAAGGAGATGCCCCGCAGGTGCGCCACGCCCATCGCGGCCATCAGGTTTTCCACGTTGTGGCGGCCCCGCAGCCGGGTGGACTTGAAGTCCAGCACCGCCGTGCCGTTAAAGGAAATGATGCCGTCGCAGTAGGTAAAGTTTCCGCCCTCTTCGAAGGCGCTGAAGGTCAGGGTCGTCTCCGGCGTCCCTTTTGGCGGGTCCGCGGTGTTCACCACGGCGGCGTCGCCTTCCTGCTGGTTTTCGAAAATGCGCAGCTTCGCGTCCCGGTAGTCATCCACCGTTTCATAGCGGTCCATATGGTCGGGCGCGAAGTTCATCCACACGCTGATGGCGGGCCGGAAAGTGCGGATGCCCTCCAACTGGAAGGAACTGACCTCCAGCGTGTAGGCGTCGTGCTTCTCGCTGGCGCGGATGACGTCGGAAAACGCGCGTCCGTAGTTGCCAGTGGGCACGGTACTCTGACCGGCGTGATTCAAGATGCGCGCCACCAGTTCCGTCGTGGTGGTCTTCCCATTCGTGCCGGTAATGGCGATGACCGGCGCGTCGCAGAACAGGAAGGCAAACTCGATCTCCGCGATGACCTTCACCCCACTATCGCTGAAGTTCTTCGCGATGGGCCATTTCAGGTCAATGCCGGGGCTCACCACCGCCAGGTCCGTGCCGGGTTCGGGCGACAGGGCAGCCTCTCCCGCCACCAGGGAAATGCCCTCCGCCGCCAGGCGTTCCCGGGCCGGTTCCAGGCGCGCGGCGTCGCCCGTGTCGTACACGGTGACCTCCGCGCCATGCGCCTTGGCCAGCCGCGCCGCCGCGACTCCGCTCTCCCCCGCCCCCAGGACGGCAATCTGTTTTCCGGCTACGGTCATCCTAACGAAGTTTCAAGGTCATCAATCCAAAAAGGGCGAACATGATGGACACGATCCAGAAGCGGATGATCACCCGGCTCTCGCTCCAGCCCATGAGTTCAAAGTGGTGGTGAATGGGCGCCATTTTGAAAATGCGTTTGCCGGTCAGCTTAAAGCTGCCGACCTGGAGAATGACGGACAGGGCCTCGATGACGAACACACCGCCCACCACGGCCAGCAGCAGTTCCTGTTTGCAGCAAATGGCGACCATCCCAAGGATGCCGCCGAGTGCCAGGGAGCCGGTGTCCCCCATGAAGACGCGCGCCGGGTGGCAATTGAACCACAGGAAACCCAGGCCGGACCCGATCAGGGCCGCACAGAAAACCGCCACCTCTCCGGAGTGCTGGTTGTGCGGCAGCAGGAGATACTCCGCCACTTCCGAGTGGCCCGCCACGTAGGTAAAGAGGGCATAGGCAAAGGCCACGCTCACGGTGCAGCCCGCCGCCAGCCCGTCCAAGCCGTCGGTCAGGTTCACCGCGTTTGAAGCGCCCACGATGATCACCGGCAGCAGCACAAAGGTAAACAGACCCATGTCCTTGATCAGCGGGTCTTTCATAAAGGGCACATAAAAAGCACTGATGAAGGGCTTCACGGCCTCGCCCGCCTGGGCCATCGCGTTGCGCTCTTCAAAATAGACAATACCGACTGCAATGATGGCGACGATGAACTGGACAATCAGCTTCATCTTCCCACTCGCACCGGCCGATTTCTTCCGGGTGACTTTCAGGTAGTCGTCCATGAACCCGAGAGCGCCGAGCCCCAGAGTGGTAAAGACCAGGGCCCAGATAAACGGGTTCGTCGGCCGGGCCCACAGCAGGGTGGCGGTCAGCAGCGCGCCGATGATCAGGATGCCGCCCATCGTGGGCGTGCCGCCCTTCCCGCCGTGCAGTTCCGCCAGCCGGTGCACCTCTTCCTTGGTGCGGATGGGCTGGCCCACTTTCAGCGAGGTAAGCTTCAGGATGACGCGGTTTCCAAACAGGAGACAGAAGACAAAGGCCGTCAACCCCGCGCCAGCGGCGCGGAAGGTCTGGTACTGAAACACGTTCAGCACCTGTAGATGGTCCCTGAGTTCGGAGAGGTAGTAGAGCATTAGTCTGCGAAGGCTTTGATTACTTTTTCCATCGCTGCGGAGCGGCTTCCCTTCACCAGCATCACGTCGCCCGGCCGCAGCGTTTCCCGGAGAAACGCCCCGGCCTCTTCGTGGCTGGCGAAGGTGGCTGCATCTAACGCACCTCCAGCGCCGTCGCCAATGACTTTTCCGTCTTCTCCGACCGTGACCAGCAAATCGATGCCCGACGCCCCCACGGCCTCGCCCAGGGAACGATGCTCGGCTTCCGAGGTATCCCCGAGTTCCCCCATCTTTCCAAAAACGGCCGCCCGCTTGCCCGTGCAGGGCTGGTCCTTCAGAACCGAGAGCGCCGCCCGCATGGAGTCGGGGTTCGCGTTGTAGCTGTCGTCGATGACGATCACGCCCCGGACATCCTTCTTCTGCAGCCGCCCGCCGGCCAACCGCACGCCGCGGAGCCCTTCGGCGATGTCGTGCCGGGACAGGCCGCGTTCCCGGCCCACCGCCGCCGCGAACAACGCGTTCATCACCATGTGCCGGCCCGGCACCGGGATCTCCACCGCCGTGGTCTCCCCATCCATCACCAGGTCAAACCGCTGGCCGGTTTCCGTGTTCGCCAGGTTCCGGGCCTGGATGTCGCCCAGCTCGATGCCCACGGTCACGGTGCGCGCCGCGCTGCGGCCACTGATGGCTTGGGTAAAGTCGTCCGCCGCGCCCAGCACCAGCAGGCCGTCCTGCGGCAGGGCCTCGGCCAGCATGCCTTTTTCCTCCGCGATGGCTTCGCGGGTCTTCATGAATTCGATGTGCGCCCGTCCCACGTTGGTGATCACCCCCGTCGTCGGGGCCGCGATCTCGGCCAGGATCTCAATTTCTCCAGGGTGGCTCATTCCCATCTCCCACACGCCGCACTGGTGGCGCTGGTCGGTTTTCAAAACCGTCAGCGGCAGGCCGATGTGATTGTTGAAATTTCCCGCCGTGCCATTCACCCCGTAGCGCTGGGACAACACGGACACGATGAAATCTTTCGTCGAGGTCTTTCCGTTGCTGCCGGTCACCCCCACGGTGAAAAGATCCAGTTTCCGGCGGTAAAACAGCGCCAGTTGCTGCAGGGCGGTCAGCGTGTCTCTAACGTGAATAATGGCGCACTTCACCCCCTCCGTGGCGGCGTTCAGATCGCTCACGATGATGGCGGCGGCGCCTTTCTCATCCACCTCAGCCAGAAAGTCGTGCGCGTCAAAGTTGTCGCCCTTCAAGGCCACGAACAACTGCCCGTCACGGACGGAACGCGAATCCGTGGACACCTCGGACACGAGGTCCGAAGGGCGCCCCTGGAGGAGCTGCCCACCGCACATGCTGGCGATGTCTTTCAGACTGGTGAGATTCATGCGTTCCTGGAAATCGGCTAAAAAGAGGGCGGACGGCTGGCGATGGCGTTCAGCGCCACCTTGCGGTCGTCGAAATCGTGGCGGACGCCGCCGATTTCCTGGTAGGTTTCGTGCCCTTTGCCCGCGATGAGGACGATGTCTTTTTCGCCCGCCCGGGTAATGGCTTCATAAATGGCTTCCCGGCGGTCCACGATGGCGGCGTAACGCCCCTTCGTCATGCCGGCTTCGATGTCGCGGATGATGGCGGCGGGGTCTTCGGTGCGCGGATTGTCGGACGTGACAATGGCCACGTCGCTGACGCGCTGCACAGCGGCGCCCATGAGGGGGCGCTTCGCCTTGTCCCGGTCTCCCCCACAGCCAAAGACGGTGATGAGCCGCTTCGGCTTCAATTCGCGCACGGTTTCGAGCACTTTTTCCAAGGCATCGGGCGTGTGGGCGTAGTCGACATATACCCGGAAATTGAGGTGCTGCCCCACGGATTCCAGGCGGCCCGGCACCTGGGGACATTCCGCCAAGTTCCGGACGGACTCCCGCAGGTTCAGGCCCAACGCATAGGAGGCCGCCAACGCGGCCAGGGAATTATACACGTTAAACCGGCCGATCAGTGGCAGGGTCAGCAGGAAAGAACGCTTGTTCGCTTCCACCTGGTAGCGGGTGCCGGAAAAATCGGAGACCGGGTTGATGGCCCGGAAGTCGCAGTGCGCTCCCATGCCATAGGTCAGCAGCCGGGTGTTCGGAAACTCCGCCTTCGCGAGGCGTTCGCCAAAACGGTCGTCGCGGTTCACCACCATGGCCGGAACAATGCCATGCTTGGCTACTCCCTGCCGGGCTTCGATCTGTTCGAACAGCATCCGCTTCGCGGCGAAGTATTGTTCCATCGTGCCATGATAGTCGAGATGGTCCTGGCTAAGATTCGTATAGACCCCCACGTCAAAACGTACCCCGCCCACGCGGTGCTGCACCAAGCCCTGGGAGGACACTTCCATCACGGCGGAACGGCACCCGGCGTCGCGCATCTCGGCCAGCAGGGCATGCACCTCCACGGACTCAGGCGTCGTCAGCGGCGCGGGCCGGATTTCATCCGCCACTTCATACTGAACGGTGCCGATCAATCCGCCGCGGCGCCAGGCGCACTTCAGCAGGTGATTCAGCAGAAACGCGGTGGTTGTCTTTCCGTTCGTGCCGGTAATGCCCGCCACCACGAGTTCTTCAGAAGGCTTACCATAAAAGGCATCCGACAGCGCCGCCATGGCGGCCCGGGAGTTTTCCACCTGCACCCAGGGCGCTCTGAAATCTTCCGGCACGGGAGCCTCGGCCAAGACCGCGGCGGCCCCTTTCTCCATCGCGGTGTCCACATACTGGTGCCCATCCACCTTCAACCCGCGCAAGGCGGCAAACAAATCCCCCGGCTCCACCGCGCGTGAGTCATGGCGAATGCCACCGATGTCAGTCTTCACTGGACCGCTGACCGATCTGGGTTTGATCGCGTTGAGCAACACGTCGAGTTCCATGGGACGAGAATAAAAGAGGCGGGCGATTGAAAGGTTCGGTGGCTAGTTCACCCGCGGCAGCGGCGCGTCCGGATGTTCGGCGGAGGTCGTCACCAGAGTGGAAGAAATGCGGAGCCGTTTCACGGCCCGGCGCATGATGTCGGCAAAAATCGGCGCCGCCACGGTGCCTCCATAGAGCTGCATGTCTTCGGCCTTCGGATCGTCCACCATCACTAGCACCGCCACCTTTGGATCGTCCGCCGGTAAAAAGCCCATGAAGGACACCACGTAGTGACCGTCCAGGTAGCACCCCCGGGGGACGGAGTACTTCTTGGCGGTACCGGTCTTCCCGGCCACGCGGTAGCCTTCCACGGCAGCGCGCTCGCCGGTGCCGTAGTCGCTGATCACGTCTTCCAGCGCCATCCGCACCAGTTCGGCGGTTCGCTCACTGATGACACGGCGCACCACTTCGCGCCCGGTCTTGTGAATGACCTTGCCATCGGGACTGGTGACATCGGCAATGATACGTGGCTTGAGCAGTTCCCCACCGTTCGCGATGGCGCTCAGGGCGGTAATCATCTGGATGGGCGTGACCGCTACCTCATAGCCCATGGCCATGCTGGAGAAAGAGGTGCCGCTCCAGTCGGAAACCGGCTTGATCATTCCGGAGTTTTCCCCCGTCAGCCCCACCCCGGTTTCCGAACCGAAGCCAAAGGCGCGCATATAGTCGTGAAACGAGTCCGCGCCCAATTGGCGGGCGATCTTGTAGATACCGATGTTGCTCGACTTCGCCAGTACCCCTGCCACGGTCAATTCGCCGTAGGGGTGGTGATCTCGCAGGTGCAGCTTGCCTTCCTGGTAGTTCCCCCAGTGGCAGAAAATCTCCGTGTTCAGGCTGACCAAGTCGCGCTCCAGGGCCGCGGACAGGGCCACGATCTTGAAAGTGGAGCCAGGTTCGTAACGGTCGCTGATGGCCACGTTCCGCCAGTTCCCCGTGGGGTTGCGCAGGTCGTAGTGGGGGCGGCTGGCAATGGCGAGCACCTCGGCGGTGTTCGGATCCATGACAATGGCGGTGATCTTTTCGGGCTGATAGAGCTGATTCGCTTCCTGGATGATCTCCTCCACGTCGCACTGCAAGGCCATGTCCACCGTCAGGCGCACGTTGTTCCCGTCGCGAGGCAGCCGGGTCTGGTGGCGGAAGGCCACGATCTCGCGCTTCCGGTTGTCCCGCTCGATGTAGCGCACCCCGTCCTTGCCCTTCATCTCTTCGTCAAGAATCGCTTCGATCCCCGCCTTTCCTTCGCCTTCGCCATTCACGAAACCGGTCACATGGGTGAGCGCTTCCGGGTAGGGATAAAACCGGCGCGTACCGGCCCGGAGATAGACGCCGCCCACGTCATTGTCATCCATGGCACTCTGGATCTGACGGGATAGATCCTCCTCAATGCCACGGGCCAGCACCAAGTTGGCGCCCCGCGTTTCGTCGATGTATTTGCGGAGTTGCCACGCGGGCGTCTCCAACGGATCGGACAGCACGTTGACCATCCAGGAGAGATACTTGTCCTTGATCTCTTCCTGAGAATAACGGCGGCGGACTTCCCTTACGTCCAACCCTTCCGCCCGAGCCACTCCCTGACTGGAAATGCGCCGTTCCGCCAGGTGGTAGCGGTCGGCCTCCAGGGTGTAAACGATCTGATTCATCGCCAGCGGCTCGCCATAGCGGTCGGTAATGATGCCCCGGGTGGCGGGCACGGTCACCTCGGCCAGGTAGTAGTCTTCCGCCCGCGTCAGGTAGTCCTGGTGCCGGACCACCTGCACGTACACCAGGCGAAACGAAAGCAGGCTGAGCAGCCCCACCAGGGTGGCGCAGATCAACAAGGCCCGGCGCTGTAAGGCAATGTCCACGTGTGTTTCGGTCAGTTCGTTCCGGACAAAAACCTCAGGGTTGTACCACTGTCATGGCGACCTCTCCGCCTCCTGTATGGGGCGAAATCTCCACGACCCGGCCAGGGTCGATTTCCGACAGCACGCTGCCTGCCTCGGCCAGGCGGCGCTCCAGGTTCGGCAGGGCCTCCGCCTCCGCGAGCCGGGTGCGAAGCATCTGGACCTCTTTGTCGATGTCCCGGATCTCGCTTTCGATGGCATGGATGGCGTCGCCGGTTTTCACATGCCGGTTCTTCATATAAACGTAAGCGGAACCGACGGCTCCCAGTGTCAAAATGACCAACACCGAGCCGACCATGGAGTCCACTTTCAAAGGGTTACGGTAACGTTGGTTTCGCTTCATTTGTTTCAGCTTGGGTTAGAGTTTCTCAGCCACGCGAAGCCGCGCGCTGCGGGACCGCGGGTTGGCCCGTACTTCCACCTCGCCTGGCGCGAGGGCTTTCTTTAACGGCAGGGAAAAATGAAAATCAGGATTCAGCTTCGGCTCCGGCCACTCGGGACGGTCCAGCCAGCGCTGGCTGTGGTCGCGAAAGAAGCGTTTCACGCAACGGTCCTCCAGGGAGTGAAAGGAGATAATCGCCAGCCTGCCGCCCGGGGACAGCAGGTCCACCGAATCCCGCAACGCGGTCTCCAGGGCACCCAGTTCGTCATTCACCGCGATGCGCAGCGCCTGAAAGACTTTCGTGGCCGGGTGCTTCTTTCCCCTTCGCGGTGACACCTTTTCCACCGCCGCCGCCAGGTCGCCCGTGGTCGCCAGAGGCCGGTCTTCCCGCGTTTTCACAATAGAGCGGGCAATGCGGCGGGAGGCGTTTTCTTCGCCATACTCCCAGAAAACGCGGGCCAGCTCGACTTCATCTGCCTCGTTCACCAGCGTGGCGGCTGTCACATCCGCTTCCGGATTCATCCGCATGTCCAGTGGGCCTTCCTGCTGAAAGGAAAAACCCCGCTCCGCCGTGTCCAACTGGTGCGAAGACACCCCGAGATCGAGCAAAATGCCATCCACCTTCTCGATCCCGAGCGATTCCAAGAGCGTTCGCATCCCCGCAAAATCCCCATGATGCGCCGAAAACCGGTCGCCGAATTTCGCCAGCCGGCCTCTCGCATGGGCCAGGGCGGCGGGGTCTTTGTCCATCCCGATCACCGTCGCGCCGGCCTCAAGCAGCGCTTCGCTGTGCCCCCCGCCTCCGAGGGTGCCGTCCACGATCACCTTCCCCGGACCGGGCCGCAGCCATTCCACGGCCTCATCCCGCAAAACGGTAATATGGGCAAAGCCCGGACTTTCCCCGGCAGGCGTGGAAGCCGAAGATTCCGCCTCCGGTCCAGAGAGATTTTCAGACAACCAGCGAAAGATGGGAGCCGCGGTCCCCCGCTGAAACGGCCACGCCAAAGCAGCCCCTGGAACAGCCATCCCAGGAACCGGCATCGCTAAGGCGTTGACGTTCAGGCTCATACAAATAGAAATTGCAGATTTGTATAGAAATTCTGGCCATTCCGATTTCCATATCGCGAGAAGTCTCAAAAATTATAGAATACCCCGGATTTGGCCGCTTTATTATAGGGTCCTCTTGAATTTATAAGCAAGTTCAAAAATTACGGATTGCTTAAGTAGTTGAGTCCGTGAATTCCCTCGGAAAATGGGGAAATTCCATTCCTTTTTTTGGGCCTCCCTTAGGCCCAGGACCGGCGGGAGCCCCCGCGAACCACGCAGTTGGTCAATTCCAGAGCCCCCTCCGGGACGGGAATCTCCCCATCGCCGTCATCCGCTCTCGCGAATCCGCGGGGAGGTCGCGTTCCGCTTTGCCAATCACGCGAGGGAACGCTCCAAGGTGGTCCTCAACCTCCGCGCGAAGAACTCGCAAACCGCCCGACCGATCAATACCGGAATGACCTCCTCAGGTCCAAATCTCCTCTCCGCCACCTCTAACCGCATACCCGAACGCGCTCGAAGATCGCGTTCCACCTTAACCAACGGCGCGACCAGTCAAAACGGGACGGCGCCCCTCCCCTTACTGAAGTGGGGCTTCTACCCGCGGCTCGTCCGGTTTTTCCACCTTTTCGGGCTTTTCCCCACGGGGACCACCGGGGCCTCCCGGTCCCCCTGGGGCTCCGGGACCGCCAGGGCCAAAACCGGGGCCTCCGTCCGGCGGTGGCATGGGACCACGGGGCGGACCGCCGCGGGAATCGGCTTCCCGGCGCGCTTCTTCCTCTTCCCAGGCTTTCATCTTATCCGCCAGTTCCGGCTGAGATTTCGCGATCTCCGCCATGACGGTGCGACGCAGCTCTTTCAAACTTTCGATCTGCCGGCGGCGCACGTTTTGATACTGCTTGTAGGACTCGCCGATGCGCTCGCGCACCGCTTTCACGGGCTCCGACTCCAGCGCGTCTTTCCGGGCCTGATCGTAGGACTGCTTCTGCTCGTCACTCAGGCCGTTCCAGAAAGGCGGGCGGGCCAGCACCACCGAAAGGTCATAGGGAAGCCAGTCGCGCCCCCCGGAACGCTGGGTCCGTCCCCCGTCCGGGCCGCCCTTGCCGTCAAATGGTCCGCCACGGGGCGGGCCCTCCTCCCGGCCTCCGGGCCCTCCAAAGGGACCACCGCCGCGGCCCCGGTGCTCCAGTTCGTGACTCTGGCTGCCCTCGTGCATTTTCTTCATCAGTTCCGCCACTTCGGGGTCGATGCGGAGCACGGCGTCCTCAATCGTCTTGCGGAACTGATCCGTCGCCGTCTTCACCTCCTGCCGGGCCAGCACCACGGCTTCGTCATTCCAGACCTCCGACAGCGTGGCGCGGATTCGTGCCCGTTCTTCCGGAGTCAGATTGTCGCCCGGGCCCCAGTCCCCGCCGCGTGGCGGTTCGCCCGGCGGACGGCCCCGCTCTTCCTTCGGAGAACGCTTGTCCCCCTTTTCCTTGTCGCCTTCCTGCCCGGAAACGGGCAGAACCCCCAGCCAACCGGCCAGGAGGATCGTTGCGACCAGTGTGATAACGTTACCAGTTTGTTTCATGCCAATACGCGCCTCCCCGAACCGCCAGCCCATTCGCGGAATTGTCGTCCGCAAAATAGATGGCCATTCGCTAGTGTGGTGTTTGCGAAATATCTAGACAAAATCAATTAAGTTTTAGAGCCGGAAATTGGCTCGCTTCGCTCGGAAATTTTTATGATCGCGGTCTTCTTTTCCAATTTCCGCGTGGCTCGATCAGTCGTTGAGCATGCTCAACTCCCTCCTCGCGCCTTGAATTTGAAATAGAATCCCCGCGAATTTCGTCCACCTATTTCGCAAACACCACACTAGATGAAAACCCCTTACTGGCTGAAAAGTTGCGCGACCCCTCCCTTCCAATGCAAGGCCGGCCGCCAGACCCACGTCCGATTCTTTAGCCTATGAAAAAGAAAAGCGAAACCGTGGCCGTCCTGGGAGCCAGCGACAATCCCGAACGCTACTCCAACCGGGCTGTGCGGCTCCTGCTCGAACACGGTCACCACCCCATTCCCGTCAATCCCCGGTTGGAAAAGGTGGAAGACCTGCCCGTGGCGCCCTCCCTGGGCGATATAGAGGAGCCCGTGGACACCCTAACCCTCTACCTCAGCCCAGAACGCCTGGAACCGCTGCGGGACGACATCCTCGCCCTCAAACCCGGTCGCGTCATCTTCAACCCCGGCACGGAAACGCCCGCCCTCGCCTCCGCCCTGACGGAGGCCGGGATTCCCTGCGAAGAAGCCTGCACCCTGGTCCTGCTGAACACGGGCCAGTTTTAAGGGTAGGCGCACGCTCCCCCCCCCCTCAAGGCCCCACCCGGTAATAGCTCGGCAGCGTAAACACGGACAGCGTATTCTTTCGCCACTCGCTCTTGAGTTGAGGGTGATCCCCTTCCGGTTCCAGGACCAGACGCACCACGTCCCCTTCCACGGGCAAATCACTCAAGGCCTGTCCGTCCAGGACCGCCCACTGGAGCGCGACGAATTCCTCGGGCGCGTTCCCGGAATGGACCTGGGTGACCCGGTAGTGATTCGCCACCAATCCCCTGCGGTAGGTATCCAGCTCGGACGGATCCGGCAGCGGCGTGGCTTCGATCAATTCGGCGTCCACCACGACCTGAGGCACCCGCTGGCGCTCCTTCAGTTGGCTGCCTACCGCATGATAAATCTGCGCCGTTTCTTCATCCGCCAGGAAGCGGCTGTATATCAGCACATCTTCCAGATTACCCCGCCAGTTGCGGTCTCCACCCCATTCGTCGCCAAAGAGCAGGTGTTGCCGGGTCCAGTTGGAGAAGTCTCCCGTGACTCCGTTGGTGCGAAAGGCTTCCTCTCCATTCAGGCTGGCCACCAGCTTTCCATCCTGGTAACGCAGAACCAGCACCACCGGCACCCCGGCTTCCAACTGGCCAAACGCGACCTCTCTCCGCACACCATTCAGGTCCGTGTCGGACGTGCGCAGCCGGAAGATCAACTGTTCCCCTTCCTGGCCCAGCGTAAAGTTCCGCACCGCGGACCCGGAGGAGTACGAGATGATCCTCGCGGGGCCTTCCTGGTTCAGCGCGCTGGGCGTAATAACGGCCGCGAGCGTCATCTCACCCGTCTGAGTCAGGCGCTCGTGCCATGCGTCCGTGGAACTCGTCACCTCAAACCATCCCTCCCTCAGGTCCAGATCAAAGTGCCGGCCAAAAGCACCGCCACCCCTCAATTCTCCAGCGCACGTCTCCTTGGAGTCCGAACCTTCCAGTTGCACCTCATTCTTGCTGCGGCTGCTAACCCACTGAAAGATCAGGCCCTTCTCGGACACGCTGGGCCCGTTCGCCGCGGCGCCGGCAGCCCGGCGCTCGCCCGCCCGCGTCAGAGACGGACCTTCCGGAAGACTGTCTGAGGCGCGGGGTTCCACCCAGGCGTCGCCGTAGAAATCCGGCTGATGATTATGCGTTAACCTCACCCACGCCTCCACATGGGTATATGCCTCGTCAAAACGGCCCAGGTACAGTTCGGTTTCCAGGCTTCTCTGGGGCCCCGTGACCGTCAGGTAACGGGGATGGTTCGACCACCGGGGGTGATACACTTTCCCGCCGTTGAGCTCCGGGATGCTGTTCACCGGCACCGTGTGGCTATTGCGATCTCCTGGCTCGAACATGGAAACCGACTCGTGGTTCCCCTCAAAGATGTAGAAGCGGCCTGTGTTGTTTGGCGCCATGCCCGGCCAGCAGCCGTTGCTGAACAGATCCCATTCAAAGTCCGGCCGGTCGAGCATGGCCACGCCGCACTTCGGCCAGGGGAAGGCCTCCGTGGCCCGGGTGCCGTCCGCGGACAGTTGCAGCCAGGGGATGTGGCCGTTGGCGGGATATTTCGCCCAGATCTCTTCCTCCATTTCCGGAGCGTCCAGTTGCCGGCGCACCAGCCGGGCCTCGTCCCGGTTCAGGGAGACTTTCTGGTAAACCCATTCGATCCCCGTTTCCGGGTCCTCCCAGACATCCGCCGCGAATCCAAAGCCCAACTTCCGCAGCCCTTCGCCATTCCAGCCGACCACGTAGCTCTCGTTGTCCTGGGCGGTCGTGAACACCACACGGGTCCCGTCCGGACTCAACAGGGGCTTCTGAATAGGCCCCATCCCACTGACGATTTCAAACCCGCCTCCGTTCCCCGTACCGAAGCCCATGAGCGCCGCCGTCGCGTCGTTCCGGACCATGAAGTCACCCGGGTCGCTGCTGCGCACCCACACCAGGCGGGTTTCCCGGCCTTCCGTAAGTTTCAGGACTTCGTCCCGGATCTGGTCCCCGGCGTCCTGACCTGACACTCCCTCCAGGTCCAGCGCTGTGTATTCCGGCGCCGGTAAAGGCGCCACCTCGATAATCTCGATCGCCGCCTCAAACACATCGTCGCCTGGCCCCTTCAGACAAGCCATGCGCAGCCCCTGCCCTTCCGTAATGGTGACGGGAAACTCCCGGACGATCACCTGATTCACCTTGTCTCCCGCCGCTTCAAATGGGTTCACCGACCCCAGCCGCAGTTCGCCCTCGGCATGAAAGTCCATCCGCCGCGAGCGGCTGGGAAAGCCGTCCAGAAGATGCAGCCGGATCAGGTAGCTGCCGTTCGGCACCTGGGGAAACCCGAAGGAATGATCCTGGTGGCGGACCGTCCGATAGACTTCGGCGGGAGCCGGGCCTTCCACCCCCTCCGTGCTCTTTTCCTCCGGAAAAACAAAGGGTTGGCCATGGCGGGCGAAGCCCTTGTCCGAGTGCCAGACGCGACCCTCGCTGTCGCGGACGTCGCCGCCCCCCACATTGATGCGAAGGTGCAATTGGGCTGAAACCTCGGAAGCCCGCCCCATGAAGGCGACTACCAGGGTAATGATAAAAACTTTGGAGAGGGTATGACTGTACATTTTTCGAAGAAACAGATTGGATGATTCGGCTAATGGATGGGCCGCCCGTTTGCCGCTCCCCTTCTTCCGGGAGCCGAATCGCTTCTTCAAAACCGCCCTGCCCTTCAGGGACATATGGGCAGAGCACTTGGCGTGGGAAAGCTGGCCGAACCGGGAGGGCCATGAGAAAGCCACGATTCAAAACAAACCGCAAAGCCAGGAACACCGGAAGCCATCTCCTCGGCTCACCAGGGCGCCCGGCTACTTAGAAGAGACTCACGGCGGCGTTGTGCCGCAGGTTGCCATGAGTGTACCCGGAATAAACACGGAACCAAAGTGCACGACGACGGTTGAATGGGCAAGAGGAGATTTCTACGGGAAAACTCTCCAGCCGCCTTCTCAGTTCATTTAACTTTCAAGCTCAGCTAAACCAACCGGATTCCCTATTGCCAGAACCAGTCGATTTCTCGTAAAGCTCTGGTAGTCTTCGCCACTCGTAGAATAAGCCAGACACCCCTCTTCCCATGTACGCCGACGAAGCCCGCGACCTGCTCCTGGCCAAACCGCACTGCACCGAGGAAACGCCCTTCGGCCCGGAGGCCCTGGTCTACAAAGTGGGCGGCAAGATGTTCGCCCTGCTGATTCCGGACAACGTCCCCGCCCGCATGAACCTGAAATGCGATCCCGAACGCGCCGAGGATCTCCGCGAACAGTACGAAGCCATCCAGCCCGGCTACCACATGAACAAGCGGCACTGGAACACCCTGGTCCTGAACGGTTCCCTGCCCCCGAAGCTCGTCACCTCGCTGGTGGATCACTCCTACGAACTCGTCTTTGCGGGCCTGCCCCGGAAAGTCCGTGAAGAATTGAGCAGCCAGGACGTCTAAGAGAAAGTCCCAACGCGACTCCCGCACCGCATGGCCCAGAACAATCACGCTTACCGGGAACAGATCGAAGCCGGATTGCGCGAGGCCTACTCCCAGAGCCTGCGGGAAACGGTGGCGCTGGACGACCTAAGGCTCATCGTCTTTTCCGACCTCCACCGCGGCGCCGGAGACGGCGCGGACGACTTCCGCCCCTGCCGGAAGGTCTATCACGCCGCCTTGGCGTACTACTACGAAGCCGGCTACCGCCTCTTCCTCCTCGGCGACGTGGAGGAACTCTGGGAACGCATCCTGCCCAACATTCTCACCCGTTACCAAGGCACTTTAGAACTGGAAAGGCGTTTCTTCGAGGAAGGCCGCTGCGAGCGCTTCATCGGAAACCACGACGAATCCCTGCGCCTGCCGTGGAACTGGAGCCAGTTGGAAAAATACCTGGGCGGCAAGGAACTGCGCGACAGCCTGACCCTGGAAGTCACCTCGGAAGACCAAAAGATTGGCGAACTGTTCTTCGCCCACGGTCACCAGGGCATCGAATACTCGCTGCTGGACAAGTTCCTGGTGCGGCGTTTCTGGGCGCCCATTCAGAAGCTCACCGGCTGGGGTGTCGGTATCCCCTCCAGCGACCACAGCCTGCGCCAGTCCCACGAGCAGGCTCTCTACGGATGGGCGGCCCGCCAGCCGCACCCGCTCATCCTCATTTGCGGGCACACTCACCACCCGGTGTTCATGTCCACCGCCCTGGAACAGTACTCGCGCGACAAACTCGAACGCCTCCGCCGGGAGAATGCCGCCCCGGAAGCCATCGCCATGGCCAACGCGGAACTGCACTGGGTCCTCGCCGACATCGACGAAAAACGCTCGCTATTGCCCGACGCTCCCCAGCCATGCTATTTTAATACTGGCTGCTGTTCCTATAATGACGGCACCATCACCGGACTCGAAATCGCCAACGGCCAGATCCGCCTGGTGCGCTGGACCGGAGGCCGGGGCCGGCCAGAACGGCTCGTCACGCGTGAAGCTCTCCTCGAACAAACCCTGACCAAATGCGCTGCCTCCGTCTCTTTCTCCCCCTGACCCTCAGCCTGGCGTTTGCCCCGCCCTCGTTCGCGGAAACCTCCACCTCTGGAGAGGAGTCCCCCGCCGCTTCCGCGGCGCTCGAACCCAAAGGCCAACACTACGAACGCCTGGAAACCACCAAAGGCGTCATCTACACGGACTGCACCGTGGTCAGCCTGGAGCCAGACTCCATGGTGGTGCAGCACACCAACGGCGTGGCCCGCATCTCCTTCTTCGACCTGCCGAAAGACATCCAGGACCGCTACGGCTTCGATCCCGTAGCGGCGGTCGAGCACTACGAAAAACGTTTCGAAGCCCAGCGCGAACTGCGCAAGGTGATGGTTCAGGAAAAACTGCGCTACGAAGCGGAACAAGCCGCCGCCGAGCGGCGCAAGGATCTGAACCAGGAAGTGGAAGCAAGATGGATCGCCGTCCGGGCCCGAATCACCACTCTCAAAAAAGAAGGCGCCGTCGCCTGGTGCGACCGGGTGGCCTTCATCCGCACCAAGACCCGGTCCAAGCTGGGCTTCGTCGTCGATGGCCCCTGGAAACGCAAATACGTCTCCTTCGGCGACGGTCCCATTTTCCTAAAACCCGCGACGGGAGACGTAAAATTCCGCCCCAACGACGTCTGGGAAGGCTACATCTGGCCCGACTTCCTGAACAAGCAAGTCTTCACCACCAGCGGCGGCCTGGAACTGGAAGTCTACCTCGCCGCGAATCCACCGGTGAAAGAGTAGCCGGAGTTCAAAAGACCTCTCCCTATTTCTCCAAATACCCCTAACGCCCCACCTGACCTATCATCGTATTCTGCTGGCGGGCAATGTCGTTCAGCGTCAAAATACCGAGCAGCTTCGACTGATCCTTGGCGCTGACGATGGGCAATTGCCGGATATCGACTTTCACCATCAGCATGGCGGCGTCGCGAATGGAGGTCTCGGGCGGCACGGTGTAAACATTCTGGTCGCCCACCAGATCCGCCACCGGGACGCCGGCCTCGCACTTTTCCTCCAACTGGTGGTGCATGATCACGCCCAGCAGCCGGTTTTCCTCGTCCACCACGGGATAGCTCCGGCGGTAGTTTTCCGAATCGTGATCGATCCGCTTGAGGAATTCCTCAGGCGTTTCCGTTCCCGAAACGGTAATGACGTCGTGCTGCATGATGGCGCTGACCGGCAGGTTCCGGTAGTCCCGCGCCCCCTGGTAGGCGGGCATCTTGCGCAGGCTCACTTTGTCCTGGAGCAGAATGGCGTTGTAGATCGGGATGTGCCGCAGCCGCCCGGCCAGGGCGTAGGACAGGATGTTCCCCGCCATCAGCGGCAGGATGAGGGAATAGTTCCCCGTCATTTCAAAGATGATGAAGATAGAGGTAAAGGGGCAGCGGATGATGGAGGCAAACGATGCCCCCATGCCCAAGAGCACGCAGGCCCCCACGATGGGTTCCGGCCGGTCGAAGGGCGATTGGATGACGTTGTTCGCGAACCAGAGCAGCCCGGCGCCCCACAGCCCCCCCAGCATGCCGCCGAAAAACAGCGTGGGCGAAAACAGACCGCCACTCCCCTTGCTGGCGTAGTTGATCACCACGGCCACAAACTTCACGATCAGCAGGGTAAGCATGGCGCCCACCGCCAGCCTGCCTTCAAAGGCGGACTCCAGGCTCTCGTAACCAATACTGAAGACCGTGTTCTGCGGTTCGCCAAAATGCCCGGTTACGTAAAACGCGCCCGTGGCCAGCAGGCCCACCAGGAGCCCGCCCAGGGCCGGCTTCACGGCGGAGTGAATCCGCACCCGCCGCGCGATCCAGTCCCGCAGGCCCAGGACACTTCCCACAAAGATGTGCCCGATGAGCGCCGCTGAAATGCCCAGCGGCACGGCCACCAGCATCCACCAATCCACCCCGTAGCGCGGACTCAGGTGCGCCTGAAGCACGGGATCCTCCCCCAGGATGCTGCGGGCCACGGCTTCGGACGCCACCACCGCGACGACCACGCCCGCCAGCGCCTTACTGCTGAAGTCGTCCAGAATCTCCTCGAAGGCAAAGGTAATGGCGGAGATGGGCGCGTTGAAGGCCGCCGCGATGCCCGCCGCCACGCCCACCGGCACCATGGCCTGGACGCGCACCTTCGCCAAACCGAAGACCCGGCCCAGCTTGGATGCGATGCCCGCGCACATGTGCACCGTGGGCCCTTCCCGCCCCAGGCTGTTGCCGCTGCCGATGTAGAGCGTGCCCAGCACGAAACGCCATGCCGCCGTGGAAAGCGGAATGTCACCAAACTCGTTGAAGTAAGACGCCTTGGTCTGCGGAATGCCGCTGCCCACCGCCTTCGGCGCGAAGCGATGCAGGGCGATTCCCACCAGCAGCCCGCCCACCAGCGGCGCCCATGGCATGATCCACCACCAGTGAATGCCCCGGTCCTCCAGCGCGTGGGAAAGATGCCACACCGTTTCGAACAGCCAGTGGATGGACAGGTGAAAAAGCACCGCCGCCAAGCCGCACAACACGCCCGCGATGAGGCAGAGAATCAGGAACCGGTGGGCATCTGAAAAGCGAGAGCGCAACCAGCCCGCCAGCCCCTTGTCGGCATAGGGTAGCTGGGCGGGTTCGTCCGGAGCAGCCGGTCCTTTCTTCTGACTCGTGTTTTGCTCCATGAAAAAAATCGATCGTCCCGCCACGTACTTCGCTACTTCTGGCTCAAGGCCGCTCCCACTGGGGCGAGCCACCCCGTGAAAAGGGGGCGAAAACCGGACGCCGGGCACCTTGGCGTGGAACGTCCCGGATTGCAACCCGCCGGGCACCGGTCCGCCCGGAAACCCCGCGATGACCCAAAGTTCTTACAGATTCTCTACTCAAAACCAGAACTTATGAATTTTACGAATTGAGATTGCAATTTTTATCAAATGGTATAAAAACCCCAATTACGCATCTCAAAATTTGAAAACGGGATCTACCAATTCTCTTGGCAACCGGGTGTTCGCTGGATGGCTTTTGGTGATTCTGGCAGCCGGAGTCCTCTGGCGGGCGTGGTATGTGGATCACCCCTTGGACGGCCGGCTTCTCTCCGCCTGGCGGGCGGCGGACTACGCCCAGATCGCCCGGAACTTCTACAGGGAAGGGATGAACCCCACCCTGCCCCGGGTGGATTGGAATGCGGACACACCGGGCTACGTGGAAATGGAGTTCCCCTTCCTGCCCTGGCTGGGGGCCCTGTGCTACCGAGCGCTAGGGTACAACGAAGTGTGGCTCCGGATGGTTTCCCTGGCGGCGTCCGTCTTCAGTTTCGCCATCTTCCTGGCCTTCGCCGTAAAGGTACTACCCCGCTGGTCCGCGCTGTTTGCCGGGGCGGTCTTCGCCATCAGCCCACAACTCGTGCCACTGGCCACCGCCATTCAGCCAGAGTCCGTGCTGGTTCTCTTCTGCCTTCTCGCCGGTATCGCCCTCTGGCGCTACTATGAAGATCCGGCCCCGCGGAATCTCTTCCTGGCCGCGCTGGCCACCAGCGCGGCCATTCTGGCAAAGCTGCCCGCCCTGCACCTGGGCATCCTCTTCGGCTTCGTGGTCCTGTCGGTCTATGGCTGGAAATGCCTGCGCCGGCCGCGGATCTACCTGGCCGCCGCGCTCACCCTGGCCCCTCCCCTGGCCTGGTATGGCTGGACCCACCATTTCTGGCTGGACTACGGAAACTCCCTGGGCGTTTCCAACGAAAGCCATCTCATCGGCCTGGACATGCTGTTCCCTCCGGGATTCCTGCTGCGGAACCTCCGGCAGGAAGCCGCCACCATCCTCTCGCTGTCCGGAGTGGCGCTGTTGATCGCCGCCTGCTTCGTCACCAAGAAAGACGCCCGGCTGCGGAATTTCCTGCTGGTCTGGTACGGCGCGGTGGGCGTGTTTTACATCATCGCCGGACGGACGTCTGGTGACGGCTGGGCCTGGTACTACCACGCCATGTCCGTCGTCCCAGCCACGCTCCTGATGGGTCTGGGCGCAAAGGCCGCCCGCGAGCGGTTGCGCGAAAGGCTCAGCATCCCGTGGCTGCGGACGGCCCTGCCCGCCTCGGTCTCGATCTCCGTGATCGCGCTGCTCAGCCTGTCCACGGTCAGCCGGCTCTGGGCCCTGCACGAAAAGAGACCCGGCCTCTACAGCCTGAACCACGTCCGGGAAAACGTCCTGCCCTTCGCGGACCGCATCGGCATCAACGACTCCATCGTGGTGGAAGGCGGCCGCGCCTTTGACGAGCACGGACGGCCCGTGGCCTACAACGAATCCATGATCTTCGCCTGGCTGGACCGCCGGGGCTTCAACTACCCCAAGGAATCCCGCAACCTGGAAACGCTCCAGTCCATGGCCCACCGCGGCGCCCGCTATTGGGTAGCCTACCCCAACCAGTTAACCGATCCAGCCTTCCGCGACGCGGTGGACTCCACCTTCCGCGTCGTCGCCGAAAGCCACGACGGCTTCCGCCTCTACGACCTCCGTACACCGGGAATAACAGCGGCGCGGTAGGCCGTTTCCTGAAAATGTGTAGAGGGAAACCCTTTCCGCGATCGCCAAGAATCGGCCCCTTTTAAAAGAAAAAGGGTGACCGGCGAGAAAGCCTCCCGCCAATCACCCCTCTTTCTGGCGAATCAATGGTTTTAGTCCTGCGGCTTCTTCTTCTTCGCTTCTTCCAGCTTCGCGAGATACTTCGCGGGATCATCCTTGAAGTCGTCCACGCAGCTGTCGCAGCAGAACTTCACCGTGGTGCCTTCATGCACGATGGTGACCGGCTCTCCCATGGAAAACAGGTCTTCTCCGGAGACGACGCACACCGTCAACGGGTAGGCGCTGCTGCCTGCTTCAGGAGCGGACAAGGCGGCCGCGATTTCCTCCGCGGACACCACTTCATCTTCCGCCTTGGGTTCGGTGGCCGGGGCCGCGGTGGTTTCTTTGGGTTCGGCTTCAGGGGTAGGCTTCTCCGAGCAGGCCGTCAGGGCCAGCAAAGAGATTCCCAGCATCGCAATCAGGCTATGTTTCAGGTACTTCATGTTTATCTAGTTTGGTTTGGTTTGCTTGGTTTGGTTCTATTCGGGGAAAGCGGTTCCTCTTCTCAGACTCCGCCGGTAGCGGAACTCTTCAATCTCGCAGTAGAGCGTCGGCACGACGAAGACCGTCAGAATCGCCGCCACCATGCCACCAAAGGTGGGAATGGCCATCGGGATCATGACGTCGGACCCCCGGCCGCTGGAGGTCAGCACCGGCAGCAGCGCGAGTAGCGTGGTGGCGGTGGTCATCATGGCGGGGCGGTTGCGCTTCTTCGCCGCCTCAATGGTGGTTTCCCGGATGGCCTCCAGGGTGGCGGGCTTCCGTTCCGCGAAGAGTTGCTTCAGGTATGTCCCCATCAGGACGCCATCGTCCGTGGCAATGCCGAACAGCGCCAGAAAGCCCACCCAGACCGCCACGCTCATGTTTACCGGTACAATGTGGAACACGTCCCGCAGGTTTGCGCCCAGCAGGTTCACGTCCAGGAACCAGGGCTGGTTGTAGAGCCAGATCATGATGAAACCCCCACCCCAGGCCACGAACACTCCGCTGAAGACCAGCAGACTGGTCGAAACGCGGCGGAACTGAAGGTAGATGATCAGGAAGATCAACACCAGCGCCACGGGCATGACGTAGCTGAGTGTCTCCGCGGCGCGCTGCTGGTTTTCATACGTGCCGGTAAATTCGATCTCCACGCCGGCGGGCCGGACAAACTCTCCCGAGTCTTCCTTCTCTTTCAGGAATCTCTGCACTTCTTCCACCACGTCCACTTCCGCCAGGTCCGGTTTCCTATCGAAAATCACGTAACCGAACTTGAAGGTGTTCTCGCTCTTGATCTCCATGGGGCCCCGCACGTAATCAATGTGCGCCAACTGACCCAGCGGTATCTGTGCGCCATTGGGCGCGGGGACGAGGATCTCGGGTAGCTCTTCTATGGAGTCCCGCAGCTCTCGCTGGTAGCGGACTCGCACAGGGTAGCGCTCCCGCCCTTCCACCGTGGTGGTGAGCCGGCGACCGCCCACGGCTACTTCGATAACATCCTGCACCGCGCGAACCGAAATGCCGTAGCGCGCGATCGCTTCCCGGTCGATATCGATCTCCAGGTAGGGTTTGCCCACGATGCGGTCGGCAAACACCGTTTCCGGCCGGACGGACGGAACTTCGCGCAGCAGTTCCTCCAACTCGAACGCGGTCTTCTCGATGGTCTCCAGGTCTGGTCCTTTCACCCGCAGGCCCATGGAAGCCCGCATCCCGGTTTGCAGCATGATCAGACGGGTTTCGATGGGTTGCAACTTAGGCGCCATGGTCACGCCAGGCAGTTGGGCGGCGGACGCAATTTCCTGCCAGATGTCTTCCGGCGTGCGGATGTGGTCCCGCCACAAACGGACGCGTTCTCCCTTTTCGTTCACGCCAAACTCGGGCTTGTAGTTGATGACCGTCTCCATCATGCCGATGGGCGCCGGGTCCAGCGGACTGTCCACCCGGCCGATTTTGCCCACCACGGACTCGACTTCAGGAATCGCGTTGATCGCTTGATCCTGCTGCCGCAAGACATCCAGGGCTTCTCCGATGGAACCGTGTGGCATGATGGACGGCATCCAGAGAAAGGAGCCCTCATCCAGCGCGGGCATGAATTCCCGGCCCAGGTGAGTCCAGATGAGCATTCCAAAACAGACCACCGACGCGGCCAGGCCGATGAGCAGAATTTTGAACCTCAGGAAAAAGCGCAGCATGAACTCGTAAAAGTGCATGAACGCCCACACGGCCAGCATCATACCTCCCAGGATCAGGAACACGAACAGCCCATTCAGAAAAGGATGCCCAGGGCCGAGCGGTTCCCAGCGGCCCGAAAGGAGCCACATCATGAGCAGGGCCAGCAGCGCGCAAATCCCCAGCCGCACTCGCTTCTGCCTGGTGTTCTCCTCGGAGGGCTTTTTCCCTCTGCCAACCACGCTCAAGGCCAGTGACGGCAGGATGGTCAGGGTAATAATAATGGCGGCCGCCAGGGCGAAGGTCTTGGTATAAGCCAGGGGCCGGAACAGCTTGCCCTCCGCGCCCACCATGGCGAAGACCGGCAGGAATCCGATAATGGTGGTCATCACCGCGGTCAGTACGGCCCCCCCCACCTCCCGGCAGGCCACAAAGACGGACTCCATCCGGCTTTCCCCCGGTGGCGCGCCGTCGATGCGTTTCAGCACGTTCTCCACCACCACGATGCCCATGTCCACAATGGTCCCAATGGCAATGGCGATGCCTGACAAAGCCACAATATTCGCGTCCACGCCAAAAAGCTTCATGCCGATAAATGTCAGCAAGACCGCCAGCGGCAGCATCAGCGAAATCAAAGCGCCGCTGCGCAGGTGCCACACTAACAACAGCACCACCACGATGGTCACCAGGATCTCCTCCTCCAGGGCATCCCGCAGAGTTTGCAACGTCTCGTCGATCAGGCCCGTCCGGTCGTAAAACGGCACAATGGTCACCTGGCTGACGCGGCCATCCGCCAGCTCCTTCTTCGGCAGCCCTGGCGCGATGCCTTCGATCTTTTTCTTCACCGCCTGGATGGTGCTCATGGGGTTCGCGCCATAGCGCGCCACCACCACGCCGCCCACGGCTTCCGCGCCCGCCTTGTCCAATGCGCCCCGGCGCAGAGCCGGCCCCATCTGGACGGAAGCGATCCGCTCCAGTGTGATGGGCACGTTGTCATTCACCGCCACCACAGTCTTACGCAGGTCATCCAGGCTTTCCAGGAACCCCTCTCCCCGCACCACGTATTCCACGCGGTTGATCTCGATAGTCCGGGCGCCGACCTCCACGTTGGAGGCCTGCACCGCCTTATACACCTGGTCCAGCGTCACGCCGTAGGCCCGCATCGCGTCCGGGTCCACGTCTATCTGGTATTCCTTCACATACCCACCCACGGAAGCCACCTCCGAGACGCCCTTCGCGGATTGCAGACCATAGCGCACATAGTAATCCTGAATGCTGCGCAACTCCTGCGGCGTCCAGCCGGGCGCTGGTTTCCCCTGCTCGTCCCGGCCTTCCAGCGTGTACCAGAAGACCTGGCCCAGCGCCGTGGCATCCGGTCCCAACATGGGCGTCACGTCCTGGGGTAGCGTGCCCATGGGCAGGGAATTGAGCTTCTCCAGGATGCGGCTGCGGCTCCAGTAAAACTCCGCGTCTTCCTCGAAGATCACGTAGATGGAGGAGAAGCCGAACATGGAATAACTCCGCACCGTCTTGACCTTCGGAATGCCCAGCAGGGCCGCCGTCAGCGGATAGGTAATCTGGTCGTCCACGTCCTGCGGAGAGCGCCCCATCCATTCCGTGAAGACAATCTGCTGGTTCTCTCCAATGTCTGGAATGGCGTCCACCGCCACCGGGTCGGACTTGATGCCGGGGATGTCCCAATCAAAGGGCGCGTTCCGCAGCCCCTGGAAAATCAGAAGCAGCGTTACCAGGATCACCACCAGGCGGTTCTCCAGGCAAAAGCGAATCAGGCGGTCCACCGCCGATAATCTTTCCGAGTCCATTTTCAGGGATCAGTGAACGTGCTTTTCCTGGTGAACACCTTTCAGCCTCGCTTCGGGAGCCACCACGCTTAGCGTCTCCGTCACCTCTCCACAGCGGGGCATCTTCGCGCCCAGATAGGGATTGGAAATCGCGGGCACGTTTTGCAGCCACTCCGCCGCCTGGCTGCCAAAGGCCATGGGGCAGTGCACCACGTAAGCGTCTCCTTCTCCGGGCGGGCCAAAGCGGCGCGCCAGTTGGATCATACCCTGGCTCACAACATCGAAGGCTTGCCGCAGCGCCTCCATGTCTCCCGCCCCGGCGGCTTCCGGCGCGGCCTTGGTCAGCGCGGCGGCCAGTTCGTCCCAGGCAGCCTTCGCGGCTTCGTCCAGCGCCGCCGTGTCCACCGCTTTCCAGGCTTCGGCAAAGGCCGTGGCTGCTTTTTTCGACTCAGTCTCATCGTCCGCCGCCAGCGCGGCGTGAAGGGCTTCATAGGTCTCGAAGAGGCGAGTGTAGGCCGGCCTCATGGCTTCCGGCAGTTGGAGACGCGGGTCGGCTTCATCCTTCCGGTTCATCATGCTGTCTTTCCCGGCGATCTGCATGGCGCTGTCGATCTTAAACGCGCCCTGGCTGACAACCTTTTCGCCCTCCTTCAAGTCGCTCCCCTCTTCCTTCACCATGAAGTAGCCCTGGGCCTTCGGGCCCAGCACGATCTCCCGCGCTTCATAGATGGGGTGCGGGTCGGTCTGGGTCTCCACATAGACCAGCGCCCGCTTCCCGGTCTGGAGTACGGCGCTTTCCGGGACCATCAGGGGAAGCTGGGTGTTTTTGTCAGGAACGACATACCCCAGCTCCTCAGCCCGGACGAGTTTCATCCCGCAGATGTCGCAGGTGCCGGGCGCGTCTTTCACGATCTCCGGGTGCATGGGGCTGATCCATTTCCCAGCCAACTCGGGCGCCAGGACCCGTCCGTCGCGCGCGATGTTGGCGACGACTTCGGCCGTCACAAACATGCCGGGCTTCAGCATGCCGCGTTCGTTCTCCGCGTTCACCCGCACTTTCACGGTACGCGTCTGGGGATCGAGCTGCGGATCGATGAAGGCCACTTGCCCTTCAAAGGTTTTCCCGGGCAGACCGGCCACGGTGAACTTCACATGCTGCCCGAAGCGCACCCACGGCAGGTCGGATTCATAGGCATCCAGCATGACCCAGACGCGGTCCAGATCGGCAATCTGAAACATCTTCGTGCCGGTGTTTACATAGTCGCCTTCGTTGATGTGTTTCTGGATCACCACGCCGCCGATGGGCGCGTCGATGTCCAGGTTATCGGAGGCCTTGCCGGACTTCTCGATAGAGGAAATGCGCTCGTCGCTCAGCCCCCACAGGCGCAGTTTCTCCCGCGCCAGGTCCGCTCCCTGGCTCCGGGATTCAAAGCGCAGCGCGGCGAGCAGTTCGCTCTGGGCGCTCAGCAGTTCCGGGCTGTAGATGTTCGCCAGGTGATCGCCCTGGCTGACTTCGATGCCCGTGAAGTCGATATACAGCCGGTCGATCCGGCCCGGGAAGCGCGCCGACAGCGTCCGCAGCCGCGTCTCGTCATAGGCCGCTTTTCCAAACAGGCGGACGTGGGCCTCCGGCAGCCGCCGTTCGACGGGTTCGGTCTCGATCTCCGCCAGCGCCTTGGCCGCTTCCGACAAGCCATACTGGGTGCTTGTCAGGGTTTCCGTATGGGTCTGGCTGGCGGGCGTCAGCGCCATGCCGCAGATGGGGCAGTTCCCCGGTTCGTTCTGGCGGATCTGCGGGTGCATGGCACAGGTCCAAACTTCGCCTTTGGCAGCCGTGGCCGCTCCTCCATCCGCGTGGGAGTGCTCGTGGCCGCCGTTGCCGCCGCCCCGGAAAAGGACGAGCGCCAGCACCAGACCCACCAGCACCCCGCCACCGGCGAGGACCCAGGGTTTCATAAAGAAATCTTTCATGCTTAGCTCTCCGGTAAATTGACCGACAGCGTGTCCAGTATCACCAGCGCCTGCTGGGCGTCCGCCATCGCGCGCCAGTAGCTTTGTTCGGTTTCCAGAAGCGCCCGCTCGGCATCAATCAGGTCCAGCAGGCTCAACTTGCCGCCCGCGTAGGAAGTCTCACTCACCTCGATGAGTTCCCGTGCGGTAGGCAGGAGTTCATCCCGGTAGCGCGTCGCGCGTTCGGAGGCGGACTCCAGCATCTTCACGGCGGCGGCCAGTTCCTCCTCCAGCCGCAGGGCCGTCTCCTCCCTTTCGGCAAGGACGGCGCGCTCCATGGCCTCGGCCTCGGCGCGTTCGGCGCGGTATTTTTTACCCCAGAGGGGAATCTTGAAACCCACCGTGAAGCCAACAGCGTTTTCGCCATTGTCGCCAATTTCGTTCACCGTCGCGCCAATCGTGGGGTCCGGGATGGCGCTCTTCTTCGCCAGCCGGAGCCGCGCCTCCGCCGCCTGCCTTTGCAGGTCCAGGGCCTTCAGCGCAGGGTGCCTCTCGCTGACCTCTCCAGCCAGGACGGACGCATCTTTCCCGGCGGGCACCGCATCGTTCAGCTTCGGCCAGGGGAGTAGATCCGCACCGGCGCCGGCCTTGCCCATGGAAGCCAGCAGCGCCGCGTTCAGCTTCACCCGCTCCGCCGCCAGGCCGGTTTTCACATTGTCCAGCCGCCCCGTTTCCAGTTCCAGCCGGAGCCGTTCCTGGGCACTGCCCCCGGTGCGAACCCGTTCGTTCACCACTTCTTTCAAGCGGTCCAGCAGGTCCAGCGATTCGTCCACCAGCCGGGTGCGTTCCGCCAGGTAGGCATACTCCCAGTAGTTCCGGCCAATCTCGCGGAACAGCTTCAGCCGCGCCGCCTCATAGGCGAAGTGGGCCGCCCGCGCTTCATGGCTCGCGGCCTCCGCCTTCAGCTTCAGCTTACCAAACCACGGGAGGGTCTGGGAAACCATGTAAACGTTCTCGCTGGGTCCTGTCCGGGTCTGCACCTGGCAGACGAAGTGCGTGAAGGACACTTGTGGGTCCGGCAAAGACCGGGCCTGCGGTTCCTTCTGGAGCGCGGCCTGGTAACGCTCGTAGGCGGCGCGCAGCGCGGGACTGTTTTCCAGCCCGCGAGCCAGCGCGGCCTCCAGCGTAAAGGAGGGTGATTCACTCTCCCCCGCCCCGGCAGGAACCGGCGAAAGGGAAAGCAGTGGAGGTATTAGGATAAAAGTTAGCCATTTCATGGCGGTTGCGATGGTTGAAGTCAGTCAGAACGGTTCGTGAGCCCGGGAACGCTTCCGGCACGCGTCGTGACGACGCCGGAAAGGGCCCACAAAAAGACTAAACGCCAAGGCACCCGGATGACGGAAGCACCAAATGGCTTCGCGACACCGGCAGCCCGGCGGTAACCATCAACCTCACAACCGCAGCGAGCGGTAGAGCAATACCAACGTCCCGCCCGGGGGCGGCGACCGGTCGGTGAAAACGCCAGCCGTCTCGGCGCTGTCCTCGCCCGGAGTGAGCGGAATCACCTCGCCACCGAAAAGGTCTGGCCGAAGAAAACCGTTCAGCAAAAGCCAGACCGGAGCAGGAAGGACTTCCGCCTTCACCAGGGAAGATTCCGGCGCTTTCACCTCGCAGGAGCAGGGGTGATCCACCGGCGGCGTTTTTTCCGGCTGTTCAGAGTCTGAATGATCGGCACAGCAGGCGTGTTCGGCTGGCGGCACCTTGGCTTCAGCCTTGGCCACGGGGAGACAACAGCAGAGCGGGAAACCCACCAGCAGCGCCAGAATCAGTCCTGTGGCTTTCTGAAACACTTTTTTAACGATACAGAAGCGGCGCCGATTTCGCAAATTGTGTCTGCTTTCCGCCAACACTTCCCTGTTTCGTCACTTTTTTCCTTCCTTGCAAAGTGAACCGCAACCTCTCTAGCCTGACTCCCATGAAAACTGCCCCCCTACTGCTCGCCATCTCCTTCGGCTTTTTCGCCACCCCGCTGTTCGCGCGGGACAATGGCGGCGACACCGGCGTGTTCTCGGGCCAGCCGGAACCCCAGGAATGGACCAAGAAAGACGGGTCAGTCGTCGAAGGACACGTCAAGGGCTATGACTTTGACAGCAAGCAGGTCCTCATCCAGGGCACGGACGGCACCTCCATCGCCGTGCCCGCGGAAGATCTGTCCGCCGCGAGCAAGCTCCAGATGCTGGATACCGAAGGCTTCTGGAAAGACCACGAAAACGAAGAATGGCCCCAGCAAGGGCTGCAACAGCTGGGCATCTACCTCGCCATCGTCTTCCTGGGCGGGCTGATCTTGAAGACCATCACCCTGTGGCTCTCCGCCCTCATCGCCGCCCAGCCGCGTGGCCGGTCCATCCTTCGCGCCTTTCTGTGTCTGCTGTGGACCTTCCTCGGAATGCTCGTGGTTGTCTTTGTCTACGCGGCCATCACCATCGCCATGGTCGCTGGCTCCGACCCGGATTCCGAGCTGGGCGCGAACATGACCCGTTACGGTTCCCTGGGCATGATC
The DNA here is from genome assembly GCA_030427505.1 of Verrucomicrobiia bacterium. Classification (GTDB taxonomy): domain Bacteria; phylum Verrucomicrobiota; class Verrucomicrobiia; order Verrucomicrobiales; family DEV007; genus JAUICH01. The sequence continues at coordinate 119,465 of JAUICH010000006.1, read as the reverse complement.
GTCCTGGCCCTGCTGGTCTTTCTTTGGACCCTGTCCCACATGTACCGCATCGGCATCGGCAGGACCCTCGTCCTGTTCGTGGTCTATGTGATCGTCACCGCCGGGGTGAACTTCGGCATCGGCTACGCGCTTCAAGAATACGTCAATCCCGACCTGGGAGACCAGGTCCTGAGCGAGTACATCCTGAAGCCTCTCGGAATCTTGTAGAGCTTCCAGGCAAATCACCCGCGGGAAGGGGACGCATCCGCCAGCCTTCCTCCGCCCACAACGGCGTTTATTCCCCTTGCCAGCATGTTTGGATATTTCTAGCTTGAGCCAATGAGATCCGTCTTCAGATGGCTAACGGCATTCATGAGCCTCATAGCCCCGGCTCTGTTCGCGCAAGCCGGGCCCGAGCCAGGCCCCGGCCTCGCGGCCGCCACCGAACACCGTCCCCTGCTGGAGTGGACCGACCGGGAAGGCAACTCCTTCGAAGGCTGGCTCGTGGGGGTCAATTTCGACCGCCACACCCTGGAATTCCGGGGCGCCGATGGCCGAAACTACGGCGTCGCCACCGAACGGCTCAGCTTCGGGAGCAAGATCCAGCTCCTGACCGACAGCGGACTATTTCAGATGCGCCGGGAACTCAACTGGCCGGAAGGCTCGCTCATGGCCCTGTTGCGGATAGCGCTCGTCTTCATCGGCCTTTATCTCCTGGTGTTGACCTTCGCCACCTGGGTCGTGGCCCTCATCCTGGTACCCGTGAAAGAGAAAGTCTTTGGGCGCACCGTCCTCTGCATGTTCCTGTGGCTGGTCGTGTCCATGGTGATATCCGTGACCTATCGCATGATCGCCTACGGAGGCCTCGCCAGGCCGCCACCGGATGCAGATCCCACCCTGCATCGCCTGGATTCCTTCGTCATCAATATCCTGCCCCTGTTCTATTTCATCGGTATTTCCGCCCTGTCCTTCAGGATCGGGCTGCTCCGTTCCGTCGCCTTCACTGCGCTGTGGCTCGTCATCAGCCTGGCCATCATCTTCGGCCTGGGCTTCTTCGTCCTGGTCTTCGGCACCGAGCTGGTGGAAACCACCCTGGATGGCTACATCCTGAAGCCCCTGGGCCTGCTCTGAAAACACGCTCAGCCCACGCGGCCAGGAGAAACTTGAACAAGCGTGCATAAAAAGGCATGCTGGACGCCGATACCCCCCTGAACCGGGAAATCAAAGCGCTCATGGGAACCATCACTACCGCCGGGATAGCCGGACGGCGGCCTCCGCGGAGGCTCCTGCCATCATTGTGGCTACTCCTCCTGCTGGGCACCTTGCCCACCGGACTTCACGCCGCCGAACGCGTCGCGCTCGTCATCGGGAACGGGGCTTATCAGCACGGCAATCCACTGAAGAATCCCACGGCGGACGCCAGAGACGTGGCCGCTTCGCTGAAGCAATGCGGCTTCGAGCTCGTGGGCGGCGCGGCGCGAACCGACCTGAGCCACGAAGACATGTCAGGCGCACTAACCGCGTTTCGGAAAGCCTCGGCCAATGCGAAAGTGACGCTGTTCTTTTTCGCGGGACATGGGCTGGAACTGGGAGGAGAAAACTACCTGGTGCCCGTGGACGCGGAGATCGAGGCGGAACACCTCGTCAAGCACCGCACCGTGTCCCTGGATGAGGTCATGGGCACCATGGCCGAAAAAGACCGGCTGAAAATCGTCATCCTGGACTGCTGCCGGGACAATCCCCTGGGCCGGGGCTGGGGCCGGAATCTGACCGCCGGATTGAGCGCCCCGCGGTCCACTCCGCGCGGGACCATTCTCCTGTTTTCCGCCGCTCCCGGCCAAGTCGCCAAAGATGGGAAAGGCCACAACAGCCCCTTCAGTGGCGTATTGAAAACCGAACTGCTCAAGCCCGGCTTGGAGATCGAGAAAGTATTCAAGAACGTGGGAACCGAAGTGTGGCAGTCCACCGGCAGCCAGGAGCCCTGGATGAACTCCAGCTTCTACGGAAACTTTGCCTTTCTACCTGGCACGAATACCAACACGAATCTCAGTGATGGCGAAAGTGCCATGGTACCCACACTGTCCCCTGCTCCGGCGCCCGCGGCCTCAGCTTCAAAGACAGACACGCCCCGCCAGGCCACCAGCGACAAGCCTTTCGAGAATGGTCTGGGGATGAAGTTCGTGCCGGTGCTGGACTACACGGACGGAAGCCGGGTGCTGTTTTCTATCTGGGAAACACGCCTGAAGGATTACGCGGCCTACGCGGCCAAGAACCCGGGAATCGACATGAAATGGAATGACCAGGCGCAGAAGTGCCCAGGGCCCGACCACCCGGTGATCTATGTGAATTGGGACGACGCAAAGGCCTTTTCCGCCTGGCTGACGAAAACGGAACGGGCGGCGGGACAGATCGGACCAGAGGACGAGTATCGGCTGCCGACGGATCTCGAGTGGAGCTACGCGGTGGGCATTGGGGAACGCGAAATGGCCGACGCTTCACCGGAGAGAAAGGACGGCAGAATTGGAGGGGTATACCCGTGGGGAACCGCCTGGCCACCAACTGAAGGGGCAGGTAATTTTAGCGGTCAGGAGAGTTCGAATTCGTATAAGATTGCCGGCTATCGAGACCTGTACCCTTACACGGCGCCGGTGGGCAGCTACGAGCCCAATGAACGAGGCATCTTCGACTTGGGGGGAAATGTTTACGAGTGGTGTGAAGACTGGTACGAGTCCGTGGAAAAGAAACGCCGCGTATTGCGGGGCGGTTCTTGGGGCAACAGCTCGGAGGAAGGTCTCCGGTCCTCCTTCCGCAACAGGTATGCACCCGACTTTCGCTACGACACCTACGGATTCCGGGTGGCTTTGGTGATAAAATCTGGCAACTGACGGCATTTCTTCACCCAGACTTCCCAAGCATGGAAGATAGCGAATGACCAGGAAGCGGCCCTGTTCTTCTTCGCCGGTCATGGCGTGGAGATAAAAGGAGAAAACTACCTGATACCCGTGGATGCCAAGACTACTGCGAAGGCGGCTGATGTTAGGACGCAGCGTGAGCGTGATACATCGGATTCACATAGCGTGGCAAGAGGGAGCGACTGGACCACAAGGGACCCCGAGCAATTGTGGTCCTCGCACCGCTGGAGCCTGGCGGATTCCTACAAATCGAAAGCCCGTGGTTTCCGCTGCGTCCTGGAGTTGGCCGCCGATTACTGACCTCCGCGGTTCGGGACTACGATCTCCCCTCCCGCCGCTGTGGTACCCTATGTTTCCAACTGGGCTCCGGCGGCTAACACCGCGTCCGGTTCTTCGCTCTTTACTCAGAAAGCGCGGGCGGCTTACCTTGATCCTCGCGCGGGGCGAACGATCTTATGTTGCTAAAAAACAGGGAACCGGGCCCGGCGCCAGATCATGACCCAGACCTTCCATTCTCCTTCGTGTCTCCCGCGAAAAAGCGAATTTACCCTGGACGGCGGTGGCATCTCCGAATGCCGCCAGGGGAATACCATCGCGTCGATTCCCTGGGAAGAGGTGAGGCGCCTGGAAACCGGTGAAGTCCGGGACCTCTCCGGCTCCCGGATCAAGATCCGTTTGACGTTGGACCGAGCCCGCGAGTTCCACCGCCTTGCGTCCGGACTCTGGCGAGAGCGGTTTCCCGAGCGCTGGCGGGAGAACGAGGAACGCCTGCGGCGTCAGCGAAACCGGGCCGTCTATTTCTGGATACCGCTCTTCATGCTCGGCCCCTGCCTGGCGGGCTACGCCTCCATCTGGATCTTCAGTTGGGTGTTTGGCTGGCCAGCCGAAATCCTGCCGGAACTGAGAGCCAACCTTCAACCGCACTATAACAAGCTGGATCGCCTGACGGCCATCTTTGCCGCCTTGGTGGGAGCGTTGATGCTCTGGCATTTTTTCGCCTCCCGAAAAAGCGCCGATTCGGCCACCGAGCCGCGTAACCTTTCTCAGAGATAACCGGAGGGCACCTCACACCACCGCTCAGGAGTCAACTGCTGCCCCCCCCTTCCGGCGTCCCAAGCTTCGATACGCTAACAAAACCCCTAACCGATCAAGGCCTCTCCCCCGTTCTTCTCTGCCTCCCTCCCCTTCTGCCCAATGCTCTCTTGCCAGCCGGAGCGGAATATGCCAAGCGTTCGCCAGATGAAATTCTCCTCCAGGCTCCTGGTCCTGCTCCTCTGCCTCTTCACGCCGTCCTTGCGGGCTGAAGAGAATGTCCGGCAGGCGGGTCCCGAAAGCCGCCTGGTGTCCAGTTCCAACTTTGTCACGGACTGGACGAAGCACGACGGCACCACCTTCGCGGGCTGGGTGGAAGACTTTGACTACGAAAACAAATTGCTCATTCTCCGGGGCACGGACGACAAGAATTACGGCTTCCCCACCCAGGACCTGAACTTTCAGAGCAAGCTGCAACTCCTCAACGCCATCCGGTTCTGGTACGAGCCCGCCAGAGAACACTTCTCCGGAGAGCGTCTGCGGCCCCTGGGGTTCGCCATGGGCGCCCTCTTCGCCGGGAGTCTGGTAATCATGCTGCTCGCATTGTGGATCACCGCCATCGTCCTGACACCCAGCCGCGGCACGTCCCTGCCCCGGGCCATCCGGTGCGTCTTTTTCTGGATCCTCGGCACGCTGCTGGCCGGGTTTGTGTATGCCGGAATCACCATCGCCATCAGCCGGAATCTTTGGGCCAACTTTTACACCGGCTACCTGACTTGGCATTCCGTGCTCCAGATCACGATTTTCCTGCTCCTGTTCTCCTCGATCAGCGCTCTGGTGTATCGGATTGGCATGTTCCGTGGCCTTTCGCTGACGGTGCTTTGGATGCTCCTCTCCGCCGGACTCATCCTGGGCGCCCTCGCCGGCATCGAAAGCCTAAAACCCCATTCCCTGGAATTCGCTCTGGACCAATACGTCCTGAAGCCCATCGGGCTGTTGTAACCAACGAAGACGGGCGTAGTAAATCCAGGATACTGGAGGAAAGGGATGCTCGTATGCGGACCTCCAGTCCCCCTCAACTACCGCCGCCCCATCAAATCGTAGCAGCCCAACAAAGCCTCCCGCAGATTTCCGCGGTGGTGTTGGAAGAGTGTCAGGAGTTCCTCGGGAGATGGCCGTGCTCCAGCGTCCCGCCCTTCCAGGAGAGTGTTCGCAAAAGCTTCCAGCATGGCCGGCGTGGCCCGCGTTCTGAAAAGCGTCGGCAGGCGGCCGGGCCGGTGCTGGGTTAGGATCAGGCCCTTCGCGAGGCGGGCCGCGCGGTTCAGCCGCCACCAGCCCCAGGGCCCCAGCTGTTCCGCGCCGTCGAAGAACAGCAGATCTTTCGGACCCGCCGCCCCGGCTCGTTCGACGGCCTGGCGTTTTGACTCGGCGCCGCTTTCGTCATTCAGCCGCAGACGCGTCACGCTCATTCCCTCTTTACTAAGCCTCTCCTCCAGCCCATCCAGAAAGGTGGTCTTGCCGCTGCCGTGCGGGCCTACCACGGCAGCCCGGTAGTTCAGCTTCCCTAACCGGGCCAGAATCTCTTCCCAGCTCAGACCCAGCCACGCGGGCTCGAACACCAGCAGGCGTTCCACCCGCTGCACGGCAAAGGGATTTTCCCGGGCGCTCAGCCCGCCGCCACGCATGGTCATCCGCTACCGTCCTCCCACCTTGAACCATAGCTTCTTTTTCTGCGCCTGGATGAGCTCCTCCTCCGCGTGAGCATACAGCTCGACTTCCTTGCCGCTGGGAGAAACTGTCAACTCCACCCGGTCCACCGGCCCGCCGGACCACAGTTCCGCTTCCACGGCCCACACCAGCGACACCAGGCGCCCGGAAAAGCTGTACGGACTCTCCGGCGCCGCGAACTCGAAGGCCCGCGTGTCCCGCGATGCCGCTTGGGGAAAGGGCACGGTCTTTACCACTTCCACGTCCATGGTGCCCTTACCATGGGTGAAATAGAAAAGCCGGACTTCCGGGTGCAACGAATCTCCCGCCGCCGCTTCCCAGGCGACGGTTCCCCGGATGGTCTCTCCGGGGACAAAAACCCGATTGTCCAGCTCCGTGGTTATCTTGATCTCAGCCATGAGCGATCCGTGGTTCTTACATTCCTTTCGTCCTGTGCCGGACCGGGGCGGGCAGGACGTTCACTTCATGAGTGTCCCGGACGTCCGGCCAGAGGGGGATGTGTCCTTCCACCTCAATCTCCCACTTCACTTTGTTATTCGAAAGGTTCAGGGTATGCATCAGGTCCGCCGGAACCGTCACCGTGGCCATGCCGCTGCGAAACTCCAGGGACAGGTTCCCCTCGAACAGCACCGCCGCGTAAAAGATCTCGCTGTCCGTGTGGCGGCTGGTGCCGCGCTGGTAGGAGGCGGACTCCGTGCCCTTCAGTAATATCCTCAATTTCTGAATCCGTCCGGCGTTGCCGTGAATCACCCAGGCCAGCGCGGCCGGTTCCCCCAGCTTCAGGGTGCCAGGTTTCAGGCGCAGTTCCGGCTGGGGATTGAACATGGCCAGCAGGAAATAAAAGAAACCGAAAATCACCAGCAAGCCGATCAACACAAAGGGTATCAGGAACAGCATCAGGAACCAGTCCGCGCGCCCATGCTGAAACCCCTCCACGAGTTGCCAGACGAACACTGAAACAATCCCGTTCCAGAACAGGCCAATGAAGAGCATCACCAGCACCGTGGTCACCCGGCTGCCTCCCGGCTTCATGGCCTTTTCCCCTTCCACCTCCTCCAACTCGGGCTGGTGGAACACCGCTCCACCCCTGCGGCCAAAGCCCGTGGACGCCGGCGCCGCGCGACTAACGACGGAACTCCCCCGCATGCCCGCGCCTCCCGCGGCTTTCGCCTTAAAGACTCCCATCAGGCAACCCACCAGCCCGCCCACCCCAATGATCAGAAAGATCAGCGGAATGAGCCCAAAGAGCATCGCCGCGCTCAGCTTCCGTTCCAGCACGGCCCGGTATGGGTTGCCCGGATCAACGTAGCAACTATGACGCGTGCCGGCGGAATACTGCTCCACCTTGTCCGCCTTTCCCTGGTAGCCGCTGGACGATCCCGAAAAGAAGCCCACGCGATTGGAGCGGTACTCCTGCCCCTGGAACTGGTATTTGAAAAAGATGTCCGCGCTGTAGGTGGTGCTGTCGTCCCCCGTATGGGTGCGCACCCGGCTCCAGATGACCTCGCAGGGCGTTTCCTCCCAGTCCCGCGCGTCCATCCATTCCAGCCCCGGATTGATCACCAGGGGAAACAGGATGCCGCTGCCCACCAGAGTGAAAACGGAGAAGAGAACGATCATGGCCGGAGCGACCCAGCTCTTCTCCTTCACTGCCGCCGAAGAGATCGAAAAAGGCGCCTTTTCGCGATCGCTATCGTCTCCGGCCTCCATTCCGGCCTTCTTCTTTTGAAACAGCGTCTTGAATCCGTGAATGATGACAAAGACTCCGATGGCGACAAAGATCAGCGGGAAGAACACCAGCAGTCCCACCAGGAGCGAGCCCTGCTCCAGAACCGCGCCGGCTTCGGGATTCTCCGGATCCACGTAACAGACCTGGCCCGGACCAGAGAGCAGAGCCTGCCGTTTAGCGGCCAGTTCGCCGTAGTCATCGCTCGTCTCCGCGTCCAGGCCGTAGCGTTCGGAGACCCGTTCCTTCCCCTCCCACTCATAGCGGAAGCGCACATGCAGTTCGAAGGGCGTGTCCGAATTCGCGTCGTCGGAGATCGTTGCCGACTCGATCATGCAGGGCACCTCCGGCCAGGACTGGCTCTCCGCGTTGCGCAAAAAATCCTGCACCATCAGGACCAGGAACAGCGTGCCCATTCCCCCAAAGACCAGCCCGAAGAGGATCAGGCAGCCGCCGCTCGCTTTGGAGTCTTGCGCGCCGGACCGGTTGCGTTTGCGAAGGCGGAGTCTCACGGGAATGGGGGCTGAGCCAGTCGTTTCCAGTCCGGAAAACCAAGTTTCCGGATAAGTTTGCTAATATCTGACGCGTAATCTAGTCTAAACAAAGAACTCCACTTTTTTGCGATGTCCGAATCTGACAAAGCCACCGCCTGGAAACGCCTCGCGCGCCTTACGGTTCTACGTTTCAACACGGGCTGGTGGTTTGAAAGACTTGCCCCCCTTCTGGTGGCGGCAGGTCTGACGGCCGCCATCGCCATCATCTTTCTCCGCGCGCGGGTGGAAGCTCTGGACTGGGTCCCGGTCTCAGCCAGCGCTGGCGGACTCCTCCTTCTCTGCGCCATTGGCGCGTTCTTCCTGGCCCGGCGCCGCTTTATCAGCACCAGCCAGGCCCTGGTGCGGCTGGAGTCCCGTCTGCATTTGAAGAACGCGCTGACCGCCGCCGAAAACGGCATCGCTCCCTGGCCGTCCCCGCCGGCAGAACACCGCGTTCAGGACGGATTCGCCTGGCACTGGCCCCGGCTCCTGGCCCCCTTCGGCATCGCGCTCCTCGTCGTCACCATCAGCCTGGCGGTTCCCGTCACCCGCGTGGAGGGCACTTCCGAGCTGCCGCCCAGCGAGCCCCTGGCCTGGGAGCAAATGGAGTCCTGGCTGGAAACCCTGGAAGAAGAAGCCGTCCTGGAAGAGGACGCGACCAAGAAGTTCCGCGACAGCATCGAAGCACTCCGCGAACGGCCCGAGCAGGAGTGGTTCGCTCACTCTAGCATGGAAGCCACGGATACCCTGCGGGATTCCCTGAACCACGAGATCCGCCAACTCGCCACGGAAACCAGCGTCGCCCAGCGGAACCTGAGCGCGCTGCAAGCTTACTCCGCGCAAATGAGCGAGGCGGTGAAAGCCCAGCTCGGAGCCGAGTTCAGCGAAGCGCTGCGCAACCTGCAAATGAATGAGCTGAGCCTGAACCAGGACCTCATGCAGGCCCTCAATTCCATCGATCCCTCCAAACTGGGCCAGTTGGATTCCCTTTCGTCCGAGCAGATGAAACAGCTTCAGGAAGCGCTCAAGAAACTCTCCGACGCCTGCAAGCAGTGCTCGGGAAATCAGCCAGGTTTGGGCAAAGGTTTTTCCGAAGACGAGACCGCGCTGATGAAGAAGATTCTCGGCAGTTGCAACAAACCCGGCGCGGGAAATTGCAACAAGCCGGGCCAAAGCGGCATCACCCGCGGTCCCGGCACGGCCCCCATCACCATGGGAGAAGAACAACGCCTGAACACGGACAACCTGGAAGGCGTGCAGAATCCCGACTTTTCCAACGCGCTGCCCGCCGACCTCATGGGCCTCGGCGTTACGGAGCACGAGATCGACGAGACTCTTACCGGTCCCACTGCCGCTGGCGCGTTGAATTCCAACGGTCAGGGCGGCGAGGCCATCTGGCGGGATTCTCTCCTGCCGGAAGACAAGGCGGTGCTCAAGCGCTACTTCAAATAGGCCCCATCGGCGCCTCGAAACGGCCGGTTCGGGGAATCTTCGCGAATTTGGGCTTTTTTTGAAAGAACGGGGCTGGTATCGACTAACTCTGTCCTAAGACCAACCCTTTCCTCCCTCATGCCTCTCTCCGACGACGATCTGCGAAAGTACGCCTCCGAAATCACACGCCTCAAAGACGCGCTGCAGCAGATCCTCTTTGGTCAGGAACACCTGATCGAAATGGTCGTCACCGGCCTCATCGCGCGGGGACACATCCTCCTGGAAGGCCTGCCCGGACTTGGCAAAACAGAACTGGTCAAAGGTCTCTCCAAAGCGCTTAAACTGGAAAACAAGCGCATCCAGTTCACCCCGGACCTGCTGCCCGGCGACATCACCGGGAACCCCGTGCTCCAGGAAACGCCCCAGGGCCGGGAGTTCGTCTTTCAACCCGGACCCCTCTTTGCCAACCTGGTGCTGGCGGACGAAATCAACCGCGCCTCACCCAAAACACAGTCCGCCCTGCTGGAAGCCATGCAGGAGCGCCGCGTCACCGTCCTCGGTGAGGCCCATGAGCTACCCGCGCCCTTCTTCGTGCTGGCCACGCAAAACCCCATTGAGTTGGAGGGCACCTACCCCCTGCCCGAGGCCCAGCTCGACCGCTTTCTGTTCAAGCTGGAAGTGCTCCGCAACGACGCCGCCACCCTGCAGAAAATCGTGACCGGCCGCGAACTGGGCGTGGAACCCACCCTGGAGCCTGTTATGGAGTCCTCCGAACTGGCGGCCATCATGAACGCCGCCCGGGAAATTTACCTGCCCGAAGTGGTGGCCAACTACATTGCCCGTCTCGTGGATGCCTCCCACCCCGGCCAGTCGAAGACGGCGGAAGGCATCAAGTTCGGGGCCAGCCCTCGCGCCGCGCTCAGCCTGGCCTCCGCCGCGAAGTCCCGCGCCCTCATGCAGGCGCGGCCCAACGCCAGCTTCGAAGACGTCAAGGCCGTGGCCGTTCCCGTCCTGCAGCACCGCATCATCCTGGACTACAACGCCCGCATCGACGGCCACACCAACCGGGGCATCGTGGAAGCTCTGCTCGCGGAAGTTCCCTCCCAGGCGCTGGAAACACCCCCCACCATCAAGGAAACCGCTGAGGTTTAACCCCGCCATGGCGCACCCGGCCCTGGAAGTCATGGCATCCCCCGCTCCCTTAGCCCTCCGTCCCCTCGCGACCCCTCGCCACCGGCCGCGGTTCGTGTCTGGGCTCGTCCTGCTGCTGGCCTGTCTCTTCCTCCTGGCCCATCCTCTAGCCGCCCAGACCAACCTGACGGAATACAGCTACGGCCAGGGAAACCGCACCCGCATTACCCTGACGGCTCACTTCAGCGAAGCAGCCCCCTACGGCTACCTGCCGGTGCGGGTCACCATCCGCAGCGCGCTCGGCCAGACCCAGAACTGGAACCTCCGTTTCAACGCCTCCGCGGCCGGCCGGGGAAACATCTCCTACAGTTCGGACTTCTCCCTTCCCGGAGAAGCGAACGCGGTCACGGAGCACGACATCCTCATCCCCCTACCCACGGAACTGACCCGGAGCGGCTACCGCGGCCTGTCGATGCAGATTCAGATCACTTCGCCAGGGATGGAACTCTACCGCGACTACTATTCCCAGTCGTTCAATCCCGGCTGGGCGCACATCGCCATCAGCGACAAGATCGCGCAGAAAAACCTGCTCGGCCTGAGCAACCACCTTCAGACCGTCAACCGCGGGTCCACCGGCGGTTCGGACCGTTTCGGCTCCACCTTCAAGGCCAGCATGCTGCCCCAAGACTGGCGCGGCTGGGTGGGAACGGATGCCATCATGATCACGGACGGCGAGTGGACTTCCCTCTCTCCGGAGAGCCGCCGGGCCATCATGGAATGGCTGCGCATGGGCGGCTACCTGGCCGTATATACGACCCGGGAAAACACCAGTCTGGAGTCCCTGGGACTGGGCCACGCCTCCGCCCGGGACCCTGAGGTGGAGTCCTCCGTCAAAGATTTCCTCCAAGCCGCCAGCATCTCCCTGGGCCGCGTGTCCCTGCGGAAGTGGGATGGTTCCAACCTGAATGTGAACCAGACCTACCAGCTCTACGCCCGGGTGGCCGGGAACAGCGCCGAACACTTCGCCACGGACTATTCCAGCTACTGGAAGCTGCAGTCGGACTTCGGCGAGGCGCCCTTCAACGCGGCCCTGGTCATCATCCTCCTCATCGCCTTCGGCGTGGTGGTCGGCCCGGTAAACCTGTTCGTCCTGGCCAAGCCGGGCCAGCGCCACCGCATGTTCCTCACCACCCCCCTCATCTCTCTGGCCGCCAGCCTGTTGATCGTGCTGCTGATCCTCTTCAGCGACGGCTTGGGCGGCCGCGGCATGCGTTTCGCCGCCATCAACCTGGAAGCAGATCAGGACGAACGCCGAGCCTATGTCTTCCAGGAGCAGATCTCCCGCACGGGCATGTTGCTCTCCAACACCTTCACCACCGAGGACATTCCCTTCATTTCGCCCACCGTCCTGGCGGCTTCCCGCTGGACGAAGTTCGGCGGCTCGGACAACACGGAAGTCCGCTACACGCTGAACGGAAACCAGTTTGCCGGTGACTGGTTTCAAAGCCGCAGCGAGCAGGCCCACTACCTGGAAGCCATCCGCCCCACCCGCTCCCGCATCGAAAAGGTACAGTCCGCCTCCGCCGGCGCGGGGGACGGCGCCAACGCGCCGGAGCTTTTCTCCAGTCTGGAGTTCGCGGTGGACCAACTGTTTTACTTCGACGAGGAAGGCAAAGTCTGGCGGTGCGAAAATTCCGTCGCCAGCGGGAACCGCATTCCCTTGGCGGCATCCTCCCGCAAAGCCTTCCGGGACTGGTGGGAAGACCAGACCGAAGTCGCCTCCAACTCCCTGCAATCGGTGCTGAGGAACTATCCTGAAACGCCCCGGGACTACTTCTTCGCCACCGCCGCGAAGTCCGGCGGGCTGGCGGTAGAAACCCTGGGCGCCATCAAGTGGGAAAAAGATCGCATCGTCATTTACGGGCCCGTGATGAACGGTCCGGTGCTCGGCAGCCCGGACGCCCCTCCTTCCCCACCCACCACGGAATGAGCGAACAGAAGACATCAGAAGGCTTGCCGCCCAGCATCGAAGTGGTGGGCCTGCACCGCTACTTCGGCCCGCTCAAGGCCGTGAACGGCGTGACCTTTCATGTGGACCGCGGCCAGGTGGTCGGCTTCGTGGGCGCCAATGGCGCGGGTAAGACCACCACCATGCGCATCCTGGCCACCCTGGACTACCCCACCCGGGGCTACGTAAAAGTCTGCGGCATCGACGTCATCCAGTATCCCGCCCAGGTCCGCGGCCGCATCGGCTGGATGCCGGACAATTTCGGCACCTACGACCACATGACGGTCGTGGAGTACCTGGACTTCTTTGCCCGCGCCCTCGGCTTCAAGGGCAAAGAACGGGCGGAACGGGTGAAGGACGTCATGGACTTCACCGACCTGACCCCGCTCTCGGCCCGCCTGATCAATAAGCTGTCCAAGGGCATGGGCCAGCGCCTCTGCCTGGGCCGCGCCCTCATCCACGATCCCGACGTCCTCATCCTGGACGAACCCGCCGCCGGCCTGGACCCGAAGGCTCGCGTGGAGTTGAAGCACCTTATCCGCATCCTGGCGGAAGACGGCAAGACCGTTTTCATCAGCTCCCACATTCTTTCCGAACTGGGCGAAATGTGCGACACCCTGCTCTTCATCGACAAGGGCCGCATCGTTCACCACGGCAGCGCGGAAAGCCTGAAACGCGGAGACTCCGGCATCACCATCGTGGATGTTCAGATCAGTGGCGATCCCGCCAGGCTGACGGAGTGGATCGAAATGAATCCTCACGTCACCTTCAAAGAAACCTACAAACAGGGCGCGCGGATCGAGGTGGACTCCGTGGAAGACGACGTCCTGGCCGGGGTGCTGAAGCGGATGATCGCGGACGGGCTGCCCATCATCGAGTTCCACCGCGTGGAACGAAAACTGGAAGACGCCTTTATCGACATTCTCAACCGGATTGAAGCCGAGGAACTGGCCCAGACGCAAAAGAACTGAATCCGTGAGCGAAAGCATTACAGATTTCTCCGACAGGCTCAGCCCCATGCTGGTGAAAGAACTCCGGCAGGGCATGCGGACGCACCTCTTTTCGGTGTCGTTCATCCTGCTCCAGGGCGTCATGGTCCTGACCGTCCTCCTCGGCACGGCGGCGGAGCATGGTTCGGACAGTCTTCATGGGGTGTTCTGGTTCTTTGTTTCCACCACCATGCTCATCGTCATGCCCATCCGCGGTTTCTCCGCGCTGGCCAATGAGGTCCGCCTCAATACCATGGACCTCATCATGCTCACCCGTCTCAGCGCCTGGCGCATTGCCCTGGGAAAATGGGCGGCGTTGTTAGTGCAGACGCTGCTGTTCTTCACCGCCATACTGCCCTATGTGGTCATGCGGTACTTCTTCGGCGGCGTGAACCTGCTGGAGGAGATCTTCCTCATCTTTTCCCTGTTCGTTCTGTCGGCGGTCCTGACCGCCGTGACCGTGGGCATGTCCGCCTTCAGAGGCATCCTCATTCGTGGCGCGGTGGCCGTCGTGCTCATGATCACGACCTTCAGCCTGATCACGGGCGCGTCGAATGGCTGGGGCGTGGATCTGGATTTTACCGACCCAGACTTCTGGTGGGGCACCCTGGCCATGCTCATCACCTCCGTCTACGCGATCTACTTCTTTCTCGACATGGGCGCCAGCCGCATCGCGCCGGCGGCGGAAAACCATTCCACGCGGAAGCGTCTCATCGCCTGGGCGTTCGTTATCGTGGCACTGCTCATCCCCGTCTTCAGCTCCGCAGATTCCGAGCCCATGTTCGTCATGGCCTTTGTGGTCATGGCCGTGGTGTGGGTGGACGCCCTGACCGAACAGCCCGTCATTCTCCCCTCCATCCTGGCGCCCTTTCTCCGGTTCAAGCCCGTTTCCTTTTCCCGTTTTTTCCTGACCCCGGGCTGGCACACCGGACTCCTCTATTTTCTGCTCAGTTGGGTCATCCTCGGAGTTTTCCTGATGGTTCACAAACCTTTCTACCGGGGCACCGATTCCGAGCTGCTGATGGCTTGCATCAACCTGGGCACCGCGATCATCTTTCCCCTGCTCTTCATCCAGACCTTCCTCCCCCGCACCACCAATCTCTTCGGAATGTATGTGCTGGTGCAGTGCATCATCATCGTCACCGGCTTCTTCCTCAGCTCGGTGATCGGGGAGATCGCCGGCTACGGAAACGATGTGTTTTTCTACATTCCTCTGCCCTTCGTGTACTTCGTTCACCTGATGGAGAACCCCGACGATGTCCCAGCACTGGCCGTCTTCCTCACCGCCGTCATGCTGGCGGGCTCTCTCTTCCTTCCCCTCCTCCGGGCCCTTCCCCTCTTCCGGAGCATGTCACAGGTTTCGAATCAGATCCGGCACGGAGACGCTTCCGTCCCCGAGGGCCAGATCATGAACAAAATCATTTCCCGGGACGAGTCGTGAAGCAGGCCGGAGATAGCATGGATGCCAAGGCGGTGGCTGGCATCGCCTCGCGAGCCCAGGCCGCGGCGGACATCTACCGGCTGCCCCTGCAGCACCGCGTCTGGCGCGGCCAGGTGGGCGACATGCAGGGCAGTGGGGCCGGCAGCTCGCTCGACTTCCAGGACCACCGCTCCTACCTGCCCGGCGACGACCCCCGCCACATCAACTGGCAGGCCTACGCGCGCACAGGCAACTACAGCATGAAACTCTACCGGGAAGAGGTGCGCCCCATGGTGGACCTCGTTCTGGATGTCTCGGACTCCATGGACTTCGACGAGGCGAAGCGGGCCCGTGTCCTGGAGCTGTTCTACCTGTCGGTGCACGCCGCCATCAAGAGCGGGGCGACGCTTCACACTTACCTGGTTAAAGGCTCCAGCCATCTCCGGGTCCAGGAAGACGCCATCCACCACCACGCCTGGCTGACTGAGGCCGCCAACCTGCCCGCCACCGGTCCCGCCGCCCCGGCGGATCTCCGCGCCCTCCCTTTCCGGGCTCAGTCCATGCGCCTCTTTGTCAGCGATCTCCTTTTCTCCGGCTCGCCGGACCCTGTCCTGGGCGCCCTCACCCGCGGACGGGGCCGCGGCATCATCCTCTGTCCCTTCCTTCAAAGCGAAGCCGCGCCCGAATGGGACGGCAACTATGAGTTCGTAGAAGCCGAGGCCGGAACCCGGCACCACCACCGCGTGGAACGCTCCATCCTGAAACGCTACCTGGAAGCCTACCGCCGCCACTTCGAACTCTGGAAAACGCTGGGCCGCAAGTACGACGTCATCCTGGCCCGCATCCCCTCCGCCCCCCCTCTGCAAAAGGCCCTGCAACTGGAAGCCCTGTCCATGGGAGCCCTGGAAGTCTGGACCTGAGCCCTTTCCTGTAGTTCTCTCAGCCGCTCCCCCCTCACATTCCCCCTAAAAAAGAAATGGATGTCATCTTCGCCAACCCCGCCGGTTTCTGGGCCCTGCTCGGCCTGCCCGCGGTCTTGGCCATCCATTTCCTGCAGCGGCAGGCCCGCACCGTCACCATCAGCACACTCTTTTTGCTGGACCAGTTGCAGAAGCAGAGTCTGACCGGCCGCCGGGTCGAACGCCTGCGCTCCTCCATTCCTCTCTGGCTTCAACTTCTGATGGTACTCCTCCTCACCTGGCTCCTGGTGGACCCGCGCTGGATTCGCGAGGACTCGGTCCAGCGCATCGCCGTGGTCATGGACGGCTCCGCTTCCATGCAGGTCTTCAAGGAAGACATGGCTGGAGCGCTCGACCGCGAACTCAGCCACCTGGAGACCGTGGCCAGCCAGACGGAGTACGTCATGCTCGACTCCCGGATCCTTGGGGAAAGCCTCTACCACGGCCCGAGCCGGAGCGACCTGATCGCCAGCCTGCCGGACTGGCAGCCCCTGGGCGGCGATCACGACTTCACCCCCGCCCTGCGCGTCGCCCGTAGCCTGGTCGGTCAGGAAGGTGTCGTTATCCTAGCCACCGATCACGAACTACAAAACCCCGCCTTTGATGCCCGCGTCCTTTCCACCGGACGTCCCACCGCGAACTGCGGCTTCGCCGGCATGACGGTGGAGCAGGACGAAAGCGGTCAGTGGCTCTGGAAAGCCCTGGTTCGCAACTACAGCGACCAACCGCAGACCCGGCAGTGGTTTCTCCAGAGCGGCGGCCAGAAGTCCGCGCCCCGTTCCGTTTCGCTGGAGCCGAATCAGCTCCGCTCCCTGAGTGGCGCCTTTCCCGGCGGTGGCGACGCCGCCATGCTCATTCTGGAGGGCGACAGCTTCGCCCTGGACGACCGGCTGCCCCTGGTGCGCCCCATTCCCAAGCCCCTCGCCTTGGGAAAGAACGCTCCGCGGAAACTTGACCGTCTGCTGGACCCGCTCATGAACAGCCTGGAAAACGTCACGCCGCCCGGCTCGGGCGAAGTGCCTGACGTCACGCTGGCCAGCTACGATCCGCTCCAGCCCGCGATTCCCGCCGGGAACCTCATCCTCTTTGTGGACCAGGCGCGGAGCGCGGGCGGCTTCCTGGACGGCCGGATCGCCGCCGAAAACCATCCCCTGACAGAGGGCCTGAACTGGCAGGGCCTCATCACCCAGAACTCGCCCAGCATTCCCGTCACCGAACAGGACGAGGTGCTGCTCTGGCAGGGCGGCCGGCCACTCATCCTGCTGCGGATCGACCAAGGGGCCCGCCAGTTGATCCTCAACTTCGAACTGGCCCGTTCCAACGCCTCCCGTCTGCCCGCCTTTGTCATCCTGGTCAGCCGCTTCCTGGAAGACATCCGGGACCGGAAAGTCGCGCCCGAGCACCGGAATTTTGAAACCGGCCAGGCCTTCCAGCTCGCCCATGCCATCGGCGAAGACGCCGGACCGCTGCTCTTCACGGCCCGCCGCGGTCCCCTGACCTCGGAGGAAGAAATCCCCCTGAACCGGGCCGCCACGCTCCGGGCCCCGGCGGAACCGGCTTTTTTTGACATCCGTCAGGACGGCGTGGTTCTGTTAGAAGCCGCCGCTTACTTCGCGGACACCCGGGAGGCGGACCTGACCAGCGCCGCTCCCATGAACAACCTCCGCGAAGTGGAAAGCCAGCTCACCATGAGACACGCGGAAAAGGACAGCCACTGGCAGTTCTGGGCTCTGCTAGTGGCAATGGCGCTGCTGGCCAGTTGGTTCTTTATTCATCGCCCCACCACCACTTCCACCACCGCCCAACCCGCCTGATTCTTTTTTCGACCCACCCGTGAGATTCGCCGCTCCAGAATGGTTCATCCTCCTGCCCATCCTCGTCATCGCGGGGTGGTACTGGAAGCGGCTGCGTCTCTGGCAGCCCCTGCGCGTCTTGGCCCTGCTGCTCGTCGTTCTCATCCTGGCGGAGCCGCAGTTCCGCCTGTTGAAGGACGGCATCGACCTCTGGGTGCTGGTGGACCGCTCGGAATCCGCGGCGGACGTGGTCGACCAGAACATCGACGAATGGAAACGTCTCCTGGAGCATTCCAAGCCCTCGCGCGCGGACCGGCTTCACTACGTGGAATACGCGGACGAAGTCGTCAGCCAGCCCGTCACGGAGTCCGCCCTCTTTCCCGGCAACCGCTCCCTCACCCGCACCCGCCTGGCCCTGGAAAACACCCTGGCCATGACCGATCCGGAAAAACCGGCGCGGCTCCTCATCTTTACCGACGGCTTCAGCACGGAACCGCTCACCGGCCTGGCGGAAAAGCTTCAGAAACGCGGCGTGCCCCTGGACTACCGGATGCTTCGCGAGGAGGAAGAACAGGACTTCCGGCTCTCCTCCTTCTCCATGCCGGAGACCAGCCAGATCGGCGAGCCCTTCGTCATGGAAATCCAGGTGGCTGGAAACGCGGAGGGAGAGGTCCCCGCCATCATCACCCGCAATGGCGAGCAATTGCTGGAAACCTCCATCCAGGTTTCTCAGGGCAGCGGCGCCATCCGGCTCACGGACCGCATCGTGGAGCCGGGCTCGCATCTCTACGAAGTCCGCATCCAGCCGGAGACAGACGCCTACCCAGGCAATAACCGCTACGAGGCCTGGATCGAAATCAGCGGCGGACCGCGTGTCCTGCTCGTCACCAAGTACACCAACGACCCGGTGGCCAGCGTCCTCCGGGCCCAGGGCTTTACCGTTGAGGTAGTGACCGAGCCCCTCTCCCTCCAGCCCGGACGCCTCACCGGAGTGAAAAGCGTGCTTTTCAACAATGTGCCCGCCTACGAAGTGCCGGGCGAATTCCTGGAGGCCCTGAACTTCTTCGTCAGCGAGCAGGGCGGCGGCTTCCTCATGGCCGGCGGAAAGAAAAGCTTTGGCTCGGGCGGATATTTCGATTCTCCCGTGGACCCGCTGCTGCCGGTTTCCATGGAGCTGAAGGCGGAACACCGGAAACTCGCCGTCGCCATGGCCATCGTCATGGATCGCTCCGGTAGCATGAGCATGACCGTGCCGGGCGGCCAGACCAAGATCCAGTTGGCGAACGAAGGCGCCTCCCGTGCCATCGAGCTGCTGGGCTACCAGGACCTCATCACGGTCTACGCCGTGGACAGCGAGGCCCACGAAATCGCCCCTCTTCTGAATGTCGCCCAGCACCGGAACGAACTGCTCCGCCGCGTGCGGAGTATCGAGAGCATGGGTGGCGGCATCTTCGTCTACACCGGGCTGGAAGCGGCGTGGAAATCCCTTCAGAAGGCCACCGTCGGTCAGCGCCATATCATCCTCTTTTCCGATGCCATGGATTCCGAGGAACCCGGTGACTATAAGAAACTGGTAAAAGATATTACGGAAAATTCGGGATCCGTCAGCGTCATCGGCCTGGGCACCCGCTCCGATGTGGATTCCGCTTTCCTGGAGGACATCGCCTCGCGCGGCAACGGCCGTATGTTTTTCACTCAGCACCCCGGCAACTTGCCCAACATATTCGCCCAAGAAACCGTCACCGTGGCCCGCTCCGCCTTCGTCGAAGAACCGGTCGGTACCAAGGCCACTGGAAGCTGGTATGAAGTCTCCGGCAGCGACCTGGACTGGCTGCCCCAAGCGGACGGCTACAACCTCAGCTACCTGCGCCCGGACGACAGCCAGGCCCTCATCACCACCGACGAATACGCTGCGCCTCTCATCGCTTACGGTCACCGGGGCATCGGCCACACTGCGGCCATCTCTTTTCCCCTGGGTGGCGAATTCTCAGAGTCCGCGCGCCAATGGGAAAAGCTGGGCGATTTTCTCCAGACAATGAACCGCTGGCTCATGGGCGAGCCGGTTCCCCCCGGCATCGGCCTGCGCTCCCACCTCACCGGCACGGAACTGAATGTGGATCTCCTCTACGACGATACCTGGACGGAGAAATTCGCCTCCCGCCCACCCCGGGTGGCCCTGACGGAAGGACTGAACAACCCCGCGGTGAAAGAACTGACCTGGTCCCGCCTCGCCCCCGGTCACTACCGCCTGACTACCGACCTGAAAGAAGGCCAGATGGTCCGCGGCGCCGTCCAAGTAGGCGGTTCGGCCCTGACCTTCGGCCCCCTGGTCGTCGGCACCAGCGCGGAGTGGGCCTTTGACCTGGAACGCGCGGAGGAACTCCGCCAAACCGCCGCCGCCAGCGGCGGGCAAGAGTTGCTCGATCTGGCCAGCGCCTGGCGGAAACCCTCCGTCCGGGACTTCACTGGTATTGAAAACTGGCTCTTCGCCGCCCTTCTGGCCGTCATCCTGGTCGAGGCCCTGGTGACCCGCATGGGCTGGCGCCTGCCGGTGCTCCAACTGGAAAAGCGACAGGCTCGACAAAACACCGCGAAATCCGTCCAGCGAGAAACCCCATCCCCCACCAAAGCGGACGCTCCCGCCGAAAAGACTGCCGCCCAGGAAAAAGCGCCCCCGAAAGTGTCTGCCGAAGCAGCGGAGAAGGAAGCCGAGAAAGCCGCCAAGGAACGTCAGTCCCGCTTCGCGCGCGCCAAACGGCGCCGGTGACGGGCCCGAAACCCGGAAGATCGCCACCCGGCCGCGCCGGAAATCAGCGATCCTTTTTTCCGTAAAATCTTAATTAAGCCTCCTGAAAATTATGAAGTTAGCGATGAACGCCTTCACCTTCGGACCCAAGGTGTCCGTGCTGGACAAGATCCGCGCGACTGCCGAGGCTGGGTTCGACGGCATCGAGCTGGTCATCCAGGAACTCTACGAACATGTCGGCCTGGGCGGCGAGATTTCGGAGGTGGAAGCCGCCCTGGCCGAGACCGGCCTGGAGGTTCCTTGCTGCCTCGGGCTGCGGAACTGGGGCGACCTGGAAGGCTGGGACTACCAGCTCGTCCTTGGTGAAGCCCGCCGCCGCATGCAGCTGGCAAGACGCCTGGGCTCCCCGCTCTTGGTTTGCAGCACGCCCATGTACCGCGAGGATACCGCCGGCCTCCACACCCGCTACCGCGACCTCCTGGAAATTGGTCGCGAAACCGGTTGCCGCCCCATCTTCGAGTTCATCGGCTTCTACAAGTCCATCACCACGCTGCCCCAGGCCATGGAGATGCTTCGCAAGACCAATCACCCGGACGCCGGGCTTTGCCTGGACGCCTTTCACAACTGGAACGGCGGCAGTTCCCTGGACGATCTGCGGGCCTGTCCTCTGGAATGGATGGCCCACTACCACATCGACGACGCCCGCCCGGACGTCCCCCAGAGCCAGCAGGTGGACACCGACCGCGTCCTGCCCGGCGAGGGCCAGATCGGCATCGCCGCCGAACTCCAAGTCCTCCGGGAAAAAGGCTATGAGGGCTGGGTAAGCCTGGAACTCTTCAACGCCGAACTCTGGGCGACCGGCCCCCAGAACGTGGCCCGGCGGGGCATCGAAAGCGTCCGCCGCTTCCTGCCGTCCTGACCACCCGTACGGGGTTTCCCTATTCTGGCCAAATCAGCGAAAGGCCGGTGGCGCAAAGTAGCCACCTAATCTATGCTTCCATCATGAAGCTAGCTGCTCGCCCCCGCCAGTCACTGGCTAGCTTTTTCCTGGGCGGGCGGCTCCTTTCACTTGCGGTGTTTCCCTTTCTTGTCTGTCTGGGCTGCTCGAAAGAGGACCCCACTAAACCGGACAATCCGTCTCCTCCCGAACCGGTCGTTCTGAACCTCTACATTTGGGAAGAGTATGTCGACCCGGAGCTCCTCAAAGAGTTCGAGGCCGAAACCGGCATCAAGATTACCGTGGGCAACTACTACACCAATGAGGAGATGATTGAGGCCCTCGAGGGCGGAAAGCTGGAAGCCGACTTGATTTGCCCTTCCGACTACGCTGTTGAAATCTTGATCTCCAAGGACCTGCTTGCCGAACTGGATCCCGGAAATCTTTCCAACCTGGTCAATATCGATCAGCGGTTCTTCGACGTCTATTACGATCCCAACCTCCGCTTCTGTGTTCCCTATCAGTGGGGAACCACGGGCTTCGCTTACAATGGCGATCACATTCCCAATCCTCCAGCCACCTGGGCGGGATTTTTCGATCCCGCCTTCTACGAACCGCTCCAGGGCAAGATCAGTCTGCTGGACGACTCCCGGGAAACGATCGGCGCCGCGCTCTTGAGCCTGGGCTACTCCGCGAACACCAAGAACCCCCAGGAACTCGCCGAGGCGGAAAGCCGGCTTCAAGCCTTCAAACCCTGCGTGAGAGCTTTCGACAGCGACGACTTCGACCTGCGGATCCAAGACGGTTCCGTCTGGCTGGCGCACGGGTTCAGCGGGGACTTTCTTTCCGCCATCAAAGCCAATCCAGCCATCCGCTACGTGGTGCCCACGGACAATGTGATCGTGGCGGTGGACAATCTCGCCATCCTCAAGCGGTCCCCTTACCGGGAAGAGGCGGAAAGATTCATCAATTTCATCCTCCGGCCCGGCATCGCCAGGCGAAACGCGGAATTTACCGGATTCGAGACCTGCGTC
The DNA here is from genome assembly GCA_030427505.1 of Verrucomicrobiia bacterium. Taxonomy (GTDB): domain Bacteria; phylum Verrucomicrobiota; class Verrucomicrobiia; order Verrucomicrobiales; family DEV007; genus JAUICH01. The sequence continues at coordinate 97,107 of JAUICH010000006.1, read as the reverse complement.
GTCAGTGCCCAGGATATGGAAGCAATGCCGCCCGGCCCCATTCAGGAACAGCTTCATGCAAGACCGGAAGGAACGTTTGAGATGCTGCAATCGCTCCCCGGTTCAGCCCAGGAAACTTACGACCGGATTTGGGAAAACCTTCGCGGCGAGTAGAAAACTTCCGCCCTCCACCTTCTCCGGCTTTTGGCCGGGTTCTTGCGGTCCCTCACGTAGATCCGTATGGCCGGTAGTTTGACGGTCACCGGTTTCTCCCGGACGTTCCGGGGAAGGAAATCCCAGAAATTTCCGGGGCTGTTTCCATAGAGAATTCTTCCGCACTCTCTCCGCCATGTCCGCCGCACCGAAAACACTTTCCCGCCGCCATTTTTTCCTGAGGTCCGTTGGCGTCACCCTGGCGCTGCCCGCCCTGGAATCCCTGGGCCGCTACGCCGCTGGAGCGGGCTCCGCCCTGAGCGTCACGGAAACCACCGTCAGCGGAACGCGGCGAATGGTGGCCATCGGCAACCTGCTCGGCTTTTACCAGCCGGAACTCTTTCCCAAGACGCCGGGGAAAGACTACGAAATGACTCGCCTGCTGAAGCCCCTGGCGGAACACCGGAAAGACTTCACTCTCTACTCCGGTCTGGACCACGGCGTGAAAGGCGGCCACTTCGCGGTACACTCCTTCCTCAGTGGCGTGCTCCAGATGAATGCCAAGGGCATGCCGGAGGGAAACATCAGCCTGGACCAGCGCGCCGCGGAAACCGTGGGTGGCGAGACGCGTTTCCCCTCCCTGACCATCGGTTCGGAAGACGGCATCCACGGCGGTTGCCAGATGTGCTGGACCCGCTCCGGCACCCGCGTGCCACCCATCCCCGGCGCCCGCGAACTTTTCCAGAAGCTCTTCGTTGATGAATCCTCCGACGGCCTGGCCAAGACGCGCGACCGTTTTGACCTGAAGGGTTCCATCCTGGACGCCGTGAATGGCGACGCCAAGTCTCTCGGCCGCCGCCTGAACAAAGGGGACCGCGAAAAGCTGGACGAGTATTTCACCTCCGTCCGGGACGTGGAAAAACAGCTCGAACTGAAGCGCCAGTGGGCCGACGTGCCCAAGCCGGACGCGCCCATTCCCGAGCCGAAGAACACCAACATGGTGGACGACCTGCCCCTGCTCTACGACCTGATGGTGCTGGCCCTGCAGACAGACTCCACCCGCATTGCCACCCTGGAGATCGGCGGCGACTTCGAGTCCCGCTACTTCGGCATCAACCAAGGCTACCACTCCCTCTCCCACCACGGCCAGGTGCGGGAAAGCATCGACGGACTGCTGACCCTGGAAGACTACCAGATGAAACACTTCGCCCGCTTCCTGAGCCGCCTGAAGTCCGTGTCCGACGGCGAGGGCACCTTGCTGGACAACACCATGGTTCTATTTGGCAGTGGCATGGCCAACGCCAACGCGCACACCAACGTGAACCTGCCCGTCGTCCTGGCTGGCGGCGGCTTCAAGCATGGCGAATACCGCGCCCTGCCCAAAGACGGCCCCGGGAAGGTGCCACTGTGCAATCTTTACCTCTCCCTGCTCCAGCAATTCGGCGTGGAAACGGAACGCTTCGGCACCAGCACGGGCACCTTCGTATAAGGCCAAGCGGTTTCCAAGGTGCTAAGCACTTACCTCTCTTTTTGCCTGCCAGCCGTGAATCCATTGGGAAAGTTCTCTCGCGCGGGGTTTCCGTTCGCCCCTTGCATCTCCTCTCTGGGCGCTGTTTTCCTGGCCTTTGCGCTGGGCCCCTCCCAGACTGACGCGGAACCTAAGACGAATGCCAGATCTTTCGTGGCCACCTACTGCGTGGACTGCCACGGTCCGGACAAGCAGAAGGGCGACCGCCGCTTCGACACCCTGGCTTTCCCCCCGAAGGACGAGATGGGCATCATCGACGTCCAGGAAATGATCGACCAGATGAACCTGGGCGACATGCCGCCGCGCAAGGCGGAGAAACACCCCTCCGCGGAAGAGATGACCGCCGCCATCGCGGCCCTGAGCAATTCCGTGGGCGAAGCGCGCCAGGCCCTCGTCAGCACCGGACGGCAAACCGTGCTGCGGCGTCTGAACCAGCGGGAGTACGTGAACACGCTCAGCGACCTGCTGGCCATCGACCTCACCGCCTTCGATCCCACGGCCAACTTTCCCCAGGACCAGACCGTGGAACACATGGACAACGTGGGCGACGCCCTTGTCACCTCCGGCTATCTCCTGGACCAGTATCTCGAAGCCGCCGACGCCGTGGTGGAAAAGGCCTTGGGCATGACGGAAAAACCCAAGGAGAAAACCTGGCACTTCGAAGGCAAGTTCGACCAGGGACAGGAACTGAGCTATTCCCACGGTAAGGTCTATAACTTCCGCTACCTCTGCGTCTACGAAGTTCCCAACACGGTGAACCACGAAGGCGGCTACGCGGCGATCTCCCAGTTCGGAAAAGGCGTGCCCGCCGACGGTCTCTACGAGGTAAAGGTGCTGGCCCACGCCATGAACCGGCGGAATCCCTACGAACAGGACATCTTCCAGATGAATCCGGACGAGCCTTTCCGCCTGGGCATCGTCCCCGGCGACAAAACCGCCGGCCTGCTGCACCACCCCCAGCCCATCGAACCCCAACTGGCCGAGGTGACGGTCCGTGACGGCAAAGAGCCGGAGTGGTACACCATGAAAGTTTGGCTGAACCAAGGCCAGACCCCGCGCTTCATCTTTCCGAACGGCATGGCGAACTGCCGGCGAGCCTTCCAGAAAATCGCCACCCAATACAAGGACCAGTGGCCGGAGGACGATCCCTACACTGGCGGCATCGTCGAGGCTCGGCGCATCGTGCTGCAGCACGGCCAGATGCCCCACATCCGCATTCACCAGGTGGATGTGCGCGGCCCCATCTACGAACAATGGCCGCCCGCCAGCCAGCGCCTCGTGTTTGGTGAGGAGGGCTTCAAGCCAGACAGCATTCGCGAGATTCTGAAGAACTTCGCGGACCGCGCCTACCGCCGTCCCGCCACCAAGCAAGAGGTGGACCGCCTCATGAACGTGGTGAAAGCCCGGCAGGCCGCCGGACACTCGCCGCGTCAGGCTACCAAAGACGCGCTGAAGGCCGCCCTCTGCTCCCCCGCCTTCCTCTACCTGGCGGAACCGGAAACCGGCGACGGCACTCAGTTGGCTCTCGGCCCGCACGACCTGGCGTCCCGCCTCTCCTACTTCCTCTGGTCCACCATGCCGGACGATGAACTGCGCGCCCTGGCGGACTCCGGCGAGATCCTGAAGCCGAAAGTCCTCACCGCTCAGGTGAATCGCCTGCTCGACAGCCCGCGTTCCGAGGCGTTCCGGAAAGGCTTCCTGGACAGTTGGCTGAACCTCCGCTCGCTGGGCGACATGCCGCCGGACCGCGACACCTTTGGCGTCTATTACGCGAAGGACCTGCAAAACGCCATGAAGCAGGAAACCCAGCGCTTCACCGAAAACCTCATCAGGACCGACGGACCGGTCACGGACTTCCTGGACTCCGACTACACCTTCGTAAACCGCCCGCTGGCGGAACACTACGGCCTGCCCGTGAACTTCAAGCCAGAGGAAGCGCACCAGTTCCGCAAAGTCACCCTGGAAGATCCGCGCCGCGGCGGCCTGCTGGGCATGGGCAGCGTCCTGACCGTGTCCGCCAATGGCATCGAAACCTCCCCCGTCATTCGCGGGGTCTGGCTCTTAGAGAATGTGTTGGGCACCCCGCCCCAGCCGCCGCCGGACGACGTGCCACCCATCGACCCCGACGTCCGGGGCGCCACCACCATCCGCGACCGCCTGACCAAACACCGCGAGTCCGCCACCTGCTTCGAATGCCACCAGAAGATCGATCCGCCTGGCTTCGCCTTGGAGAACTTCGATCCCATCGGTGGCTGGCGCACCCACTACCCGAAAGGCCGGAAACAAGGCCCGAAAATCGACGCCTCCGGCGAACTCCCCAACGGCGAGACCTTCCAGGACATCACCGAGTTCAAGAAACTACTCCTGGACAGAAAAGAGCTCTTCACCCGGGGCCTCACGGAACGCCTCCTCACCTACGCCACCGGCCGCCGCGTCGAAGCCCTCGACCGCCCGGACGTGGACCAGATTGTCAACATCGTCGCCGCCAAAGACTACGGCATGCGCACCCTCATCCACCAGGTGGTGCAGAGCGAGGTGTTTCGTTCGCGGTAGACTGTCACAGAGCGGTGACGGAATCCGTCCTGGATGGCGAAAGCGGCGTTATCATTCAGTTTCAAAGGCTCTGTCGCTGCTTCAGAAGGCAAAAGTCTTCCCTGTCCCTTATCGCGATCGCGTCCAGAATTAAGACTGAAGCGCAGCTGCCTTCCGCACGCCTAACCTCCTAGTAAAGCCGCGCCGACCACGTCTCCACCGGGGTGCGGCTGAGGCGCAGCGTGATGAAGCCCCGGGGATCCCGCAGATACAGATCGGACGCCGCCAGGGTGAAGCGCTTGTCCGGCGGATAGCTGGAAACTCCCTCCGCGTCCACGGACAAAAGAGACAGATTTACGTTCAGCCCCATGATGCCGTTCAAGCCAGCCGCAGGATCCGTTACCCACGAGTGACGATAAAAGTAAGCCCGCGGAATCCGCACGCTGAGACGCCGGTTGCCGTCGGTCATCGTCTGCATGACGCAGGCAATCCCATCCGCGGAAATCTGGTAGTTGTAGCTGTTACCAAAAACCGCCATCTGCGGATTGTCCACCCGGCCCGGCCCGTCTTCCGCGTTGGTCGCGACGCGGATCTTGTCTACAAATCCGAACTGCCGGCACTCCGCCGAATCGCGGGCGTCAATGTTGATGTCCGCGATGATCGATGACGAGTCCGGTGAAGACACCAAGTCCACGTTGTGGAAATCGAAAATGTAGTACATCCACTTTTCATCCACGTCGGCGCGCAATGTCACTCCCGGCTTTCCGGGCGCCACCTCCTGGCGGCCCACCCCTTCGTTGACATACTCTTCAAACTGGGAAAGCGCCACCACTTCACCCAGAACCAGGTCCTTGGTAACTTCCATGTCCCGGTTAAAATCGAACTTCCGGCCGGCCGTCTCCACGTTCAGGTCCACCGGCATCCTTTGCCTCACCATTCCCGGCTCAGGCCGGAAATTGAACTCCGCGAAAAACTTCCGGTCGCCTCCCGGTTCGATGCTGAACCGGCCACCCGCGTTCGAGTCGCCCAACGAAATCCGGTAGGTCCCCTCCACCGGCTCTTTCCCTGGGTTCACAAACCGCCACGTCAGCCGGATCTTGTCCGTCACCGTCATGTCCAGCCCCGTCTGCCAGATGACGCCGACGGGCAGCACCGGCGACGTGGCCGTCAGGACGCAGGACTGCTTTTCGTCCGCGAGGATGAAGGGAAAACGAATCCGCGAATCCGCCGGCTCCAGCGGAAAGTAGTCCAGGTTCCCCCGGTCCTCGCTCCGTCCGCGGTGCAGATAGGAAATCTCGAACGAGGTGGATTGTCCGGGCTTCAGCTCAAAGGACTGGTAGGGATTGACAGGAGTCAGGCAGCGCCGGACCGCGAGGGCCCCCAGGTACCCCTTCCGCACCACGTCAGAGGTATTCTTCACCGTCACCGTGGTCTCCATGGTGGATTCATCCTTGAAGCTGGCCTTCGCCACGATGCCGTAGGGATAAGGCGGCTCGCCATTCATCAACTGTTCAAAAATAACCTGCCCCATCATCTCGTGGGCCTTCCGGTTCGGGTGAATGCGCTCCTCAGCCGTGACGGACGAACCGTAGTCGAAGATCCACTCCATCTTCTTCCCGACCTCCTCAATGGCCTCCTGCGGATCCCGGCCCGCGGACACGCCCTCCACCCGCGCGAGCGCCTCCCCCAAGTCCACAAACAGCACGTCCTGTTGCCGGGCTACCTCCCGCGCCACGCTGGCGTGGGACCGGACCAATCCCCATTCCGTAGGTCCCGGCGCCTGTTTCACCATGTTCGGGCCCAGCACAATGACGTCCAGCCCATACCGTTGGCATTCGTCGATGGTCGAGTTCAGCGCAGCGGCATACGTATCCAGGGTCAACTCCGTCATTGCGTCGTTGATCCCGTACTCGATCATCACCAGGTCCGGGTCGTTGACGAAGGCGTCGGTATAGACCCGCTGCAGCGCGTCGATGGCGCAACGGCCCGCGATGGCCCGGTTCTCCAGAAGGATCTCATCCCCCAGGAGGTCGTTCTTCTTCTCGGGCAAGCCTTTGGGAGGGTTGATGAGCCGGACTTCTCCCGGGTAGAAAAACTCCCGCGAAAGCTGAAACGCAAACTCCCGGTGGTAGGCCAGGTGCCAGTTTCCATTCGCGTCGTCCGGCGAATACATCGTGGAAATACTGTCTCCCAGAACCAGGATGTGCACAGGTTCCCGGTTCTGCAGCTTCGCGAACGACCGTGGAATAAACCTGCGTAACCGCTCCTCCTGTGCCTCCGTCAGAGGATAAGCATCGGCCGTTTTCGGCAGAAGCGCTTGCCCCAAGACCCAAATAGTCAGAAATACTAAAATTCTCTTCATCCCTGATAATCGCGACGCAAAGCGCTCTACCAAGCCCGTACCTGTTATTCCTTCAGTCCCTTGATGTCAAAGGCGGATTACCACGCCGATGCCCTGTTCCTAACATTGCGCGAGTTCCGTGGGGAATCGGCCGGGATTCGCCTAGACCCCATCAGATATTTCTCTAGTCACAGTCTAAGCCCGGCCCGCCGAGTCCATCGTAACGACTAATTACAAGAGATGGAAACGGAAACAATAGAAGCGGAAACGATTTCCAACGCCACGATCTCCGCCATGGCTTGGTCCGTGGAACTCCTGCCGGGGCGGGTCTTCCGGCTCGTCACCCACGGCAGCTTCAGTCTCGAATGCATCCGTGAAATGCTTCACGAACTGATCGCTCATCCCCAATGGAGACCGGGCCGGGACCTCATCGCGGACCACCGCGACTTGGACTTCGGTCTCACCAGCATGACGGACCTGAGGATCGCCGCGCGCATCCACCGCCGCTTGGACGCTCATGTGGGGGATGGCCGGATCGCCCTCCTCATGGGAAATACCTTCAGCTACAGCATGGGCCGGTTCCTCCAGCTCATTTCCGAGGCAGAAGTCTCGGCTGAGTTGAAAGTGTTTGACGATCCCGCCAAGGCGGAGTCTTGGATTAGGGACCATGTCTTCGTCCCGGATTCGAGATCTTCCCGAAACTGACCGGCCTCGGGAAAAAATGGCCCTGCGGGGCGCCAGCGCTCTGACGGACGCGGAGCTGCTGGCCATCTGCTTCGGCACCGGTCGCCAGGGCCTCAGCGCCATCGACTTGGGCCGGGAACTCATCCAGCGCTACGGATCCCTGCGCGCCATCTCCCGCTGTGGGATGGAGGAACTCTGCCAGATCTCCGGCGTGGGCCCCGCCAAGGCTGCCCAACTGGCCGCCGTATTCGAATTCGGCAAGCGCTTGGCCCGGGAGCAGGCCATCGACCTCCGCATCGACAGCGCGGAGGCCGTCAGTGAGATCCTCGGACCGGAGATGCGGGCCCTCTCCCAGGAGTCGCTCCGCGTCGTGATCCTGAATACCCGGCTCCGCCTTGTCCAGGTGGTGGAAGTCACCCGCGGCAGCGTGAACGAAGCCCTCGCCCACCCCCGTGAGATCCTGCGGCCCGTCATCTCCCACGCCGCCTACGCCTTCATCCTGGTCCACAATCACCCCTCTGGAGACCCCAGCCCCAGCCAGGCGGACTGCGAGGCCACCAATCAAATCCGCCGCGCCTGCGAGTTTGTGGACATCCGCATGCTGGACCACGTCATCCTGGGCGCGCCGGCGGGAGACAATGCCCGGACCTACTTCAGCTTTCGCGAAGAAGGCATGCTCTGAACCAGTGGCGCCCCTGCTGACGGGTCCCCGCGTTTTTCCCGCTTTACCCCGGCGGGAACCCACGCTATCGCCGGGAGGAAACAGAGCAAAGCAGACGTATTCGCCCATGAGCCTCCTCCACCCCACCGCCATCATCCATCCAGACGCCCAGATCGCCGATGATGTAGAGATCGGCCCCTACTCCATCGTCGAAGCCGGGGTAAAGATCGCCCCCGGTTGCCGCATCGCCTCACACGTTCACCTGCTCAACCAGGTGACCTTGGGGCCAGAGGTCACCATCGGCCCGGGCGCCATCGTGGGGGCAAATCCTCAAGACCTGAGCTTCGATCCCGGCTGCCCCAGCGGGGTGGAGATCGGCGCCAAGTGCGTCCTTCGCGAATACGTCACCATTCATCGCGGCAGCAAGGAAGGCACCCTGACGCGCCTGGGAGAGAGCAACTACCTCATGACCGGCGCTCACCTGGGGCACGACTGCCAACTGGGCAACCACAACATCCTGGCCAATAACTGCCTGCTCGGCGGTCACGTCACCATTGGAAACCGCTGTTTCCTGGGTGGCGGCGCCGTGTTTCACCAGTTCGTCCGCCTGGGAGACCTGGTCATGGCCCAGGGTATCAGCGGCGTCAGCCTGGACATCCCCCACTACGTCATCATCCAGAAAGTAAATTTTATTTCCGGCCTGAACCTGGTGGGCCTGCGCCGGGCCGGCATCGGCGGCCCGGAACGGACGGAACTGAAGGAAGCTTACCGCATGATATACAACAGCCCGCTACGGCTGGAAGAAGCCTTGGCGAGGGCAGCGGAAAAGGAGTGGCTGGAGCCCGCCCACCGTTTTTTTGAATTTTTCAGGCAGCCCAGCCGGAAAGGCTACTGCGTCCGGACTGAAAATTCCTGAGAAGCCTCAAGAACTCCCCTCGCCAGCGGGACGGACCCGTCCGTGGCGCGTTCTCCCGGGCAAAGCGAAGCCATAATTCCACAACTGGCCGGTTATCCTCCAGACGCGCCCGTCGGATTGCGGGGGATGACTTCTGGTGAAATTCAGATTTGAGAGTTGTAAAAAGGCAAATTTTTGATTGGTAATGCCCGCCGTTTGCTGATAAACAACCGCACCTCCCGTGGAGCAAAACAATACTGCGACTCATTTTAATTTACTATTCATTATAACCATAATAAATTAAACGTGCCCTTTTACGTTGGACATGACCGCTCCGCAGTTACTCACCATTAAAGCTAGCGGCATCGTCGCTGCTATCGCATTTCTCATCACCACTGCTCCGGCTTCCGGACAGATCAAAGGCAAGCTGGAAGAGCTTGGCGAGCTTCGCGATCAAGTCGAAGATCCCGCCGCCATCGCCGCTGAAGTGGAAAACGCGATGGAAAGCATCCAGATCGAAAGTCAGGAGACTTCCTTCGACGAGGCCATGGGCATCGCCCGCGCTTCTGGCAACGTCCAGATCACTTACAAGAACACCATCATTCGCGCGGAGAAAGCGGAATACCACCAGTCCACTGGCGATGTGTTCGCCCGCGAAAACGTGGTGATCTTCAAGGACGGCGGCATGTTCACCGCCCAGGAAGCCATCTACAACATCAACACCAACGAGATGACCGCCACGAACCTGCGCAGTTCGCTGGAGCCGGTCTACTACGACGCTGGCGAGATCGAGATCCCGACCAATGCCACCGACATGATCGAGATGGAGAAGTCCTGGTTCACCACCCACGACTCCAAAGATCCCAACTACCGCATCAAGGCCAACCGGATCAAAATTTTCCCTGGCAAGCGCGTCGAATTTCACAACGTGAAATTCATGGTGGGCGACACGCCGGTGCTCTGGCTCCCCTACCTCTCCCAGCCCCTCGATGATGAATTGGGCTACTACTTCACGCCGGGTTACAACACCCCCTGGGGCGCCTTCCTGTTGAACCAGTATGGTTTCAACATCGGAGATCACACCTTGGCTCAGGTTCACTTGGACATCCGCAGCGAGCGCGGTCTGGCTGGCGGTATCAACCTCTTCTCCCAGCGCCACCGCAAAAACGAAAACTTCGGCGAGATTCAGTTCTACTACGCCAACGACTCCACGCCCGAGATGGGCTACAACGGCCTGGAGCGCGCCAACCCGCCGTCAGGCGACCGCTACCGCGTCAACATGCAGCACCGCGTTTACCTGCCGGGTCCCGACGAAAGCACGCTGTATCTCGACATCGACATCAACAAACTCAGCGACGAGTTCTTCTACAATGACTTCTTCCCGGCTGAATACACCGTCGATCCCAATCCCGACAACATCCTGAATCTCGTCAAGCACGACCCCCGCGGCACCATCAGCCTGCTGGGCCGCTTCCAGCTGAACGAATTCTTCCGCTCGGACGAGCGCTTGCCCGAACTGGCGGTGGACTTCACCCGTCAGCCCATCTTCGATTCCGGCTTCTTCTACCAGGGAAACACCTCCATCGGCATCGTTGAAGAATCCCTGGGCGAATCCGAAAGAGACAGTTTCCGCAGCCAGCAGGAATCGCTGGAAGAAATCTTTGCCGCCCTCGACTCCGGCGAATTGACCCTGATGGACGGCAACTTGGTCAACGAATTTGGAACCGTGGTCCGCACGGACTTCGATCCCGAAGGCGCCCGCTCCATTCTGGACGACTTGATCAACCAGCTCGACGAGCCCGGCTTCACCCGCTTCCATACCTACCACGAAGTTCTTTACCCCACGACGCTGGGGAACGTGGTGAGCGTGGTTCCCCGCCTCGGCGGTGGTTTCACCAGCTATTCGGATGTTGAGGGGCCGGGCGAAACCGATTCCTTCGACCGCGGCATCTTCCACTTGGGCCTGGATACGTCCATCAAGTTCTCCAAGACTCTGGACGGCTTCAACAACCCGAAGATCGGTCTGGATGGCCTGCGCCACATCTTCCAGCCCTACGTGAATTACTCTTTCCTGGCCACCGACTCGGATGAGAACTTCCCGAAAATCGACCGCCTGACGCCTTCCACCCGCCTGCGCCCCATCGACGTGCCGCTCTACACCGCCGTCGATAGCCTGCAGGACTGGAACATCGTCCGGACCGGGATGTTCAACCGCTTCCAGACCCGCCGCAACGGAGGCACCCACAACTGGCTCGACATGAACACCTACTTCGATACCTACATCGAAGATCCGGAGTTCGACCGGAATTTCTCCAACCTCTTCCAGGAAGTCCTGTGGAACCCCCTCCCCTGGCTCGCTGGCCGGGTCACGGCTCAGCTACCCGTCTTTGGTGGAGAGTATGACTTCACCGAAGTCACTACCGGCCTGACCTTTATGCCGGTCCGGAACTTCGAGTTCTCCATCGGTAACTACTACCTGCAGGATCACCCCTTCTTCATCGACTCCAACCTGATCACCCTCTCCACCTACACCCGCCTGAGCGACAACTGGGGCTTCAGCACGGTGCACCGGTTTGAGGCGGATGACAGCACCTTGGAACTGCAACAGTACCAGATCCACCGCGACCTCTCCAGCTGGACCGCTTCCATCGGTGGTATCGTCCGGGACAACCGCAATGGCACGGATGAATACGGCATTGTCATGAGCCTCACGCTCAAGGCCTTCCCGAAACTGTCCGTCCCGATCGACCTCCAACCAGGCGGCGCGATTCAGTAAGGCTCCTTCTCCGAGAAAGAGAACTTCTTTCCTTTCAAGACCGGCGGCGTAAAGCTGCCGGTCTTTTTTTTGCGCTGGAACTCTCCCGGGAGGAGGGTCCAAACGGCCGTCCCCCCTCCATCCCCCGCGTGGCGAAACGCCAGGCAGGAGGGTTCCCCATCACTTCCCGTCTTCAATCCATCCTCTTCCCCGGTTCGTAACGGAAAACAAGATGTCTGAAAATCCCAATACCAAGACCATTATCCAGGAACTATGCACCGCCTACGCAATGGAACTGGAAACCGTCCAGAACTACCTGGCGGCTTCCGTGAACCTTGATGGCGTGCGTTGCGAAGTCGTGAAAAAGGAGCTGGCCGCGGACGTTCCGACCGAACTCGGCCACGCCCAGACCCTCGCCACCCGCATCAAGACCATCGGCGGTCTCACCCCCGGCTCCATGGACCTGGAAAGAAACCAGAAATCCCTCCAACCCCAGGAAGACACCACCGATGTTGTTACTGTCATTCAGGGCGTCATCGACGCGGAGGAAGCCGCCATCGCCCAATACAACAAGATCATCAAGATCACCGACGGCATCGACTATGTCACCCAGGACATGGCCATCGCGCTGCTGTCCGAAGAGGAACAGCACCGCCGCGAATTCATCGGCTTTCTGAAGGAGTACCAAAAGGCCTCCTGATCCAGGAAGCGCCCCGGCCGACCCACGGCCTTGGCCTTCTCCCCACTACTACAATCTTCATCCCTCCCCCTCAGCCTTGGAAGCAGCGCCCCCAGAGGCCTGCTTTCCGGGGCTGTTCATTTTTCGCTGCCGTCCGCCTTCCTCTCGCTACCGTTGCTGCTACCACTACTGTTGCGGCCGCCGCGCCGCCTCGCGCTTGGCCTCCTCCACCAGCCGGCGGATCTTTTTCAGTACCTCGCTTCGCTCTGGCTCCGGTAGATCGGACACCTCCTGCAGGATGGCCAAGCTGTCGTCCACCGATCGCACCACGCGCTCGAACATACCGCGCCACTCCAGGCCCGGCGCCACGGCGGCGTTCACCACCGCCCCTCGCGGAAGAACCTTTTCACCAGCCTGCCCGGGCGGAAAGCGGCGCACCGCCACGTAGAAGGCTCCTCCAATCAGTCCCTCCGCCCCAATCTCGAACTGGTCGGTTTCCAGCGGCTGAAACGTTTCGGAGGTGATCACCACCCGCGCCCGGCCGGAAATCTTGTCCTCCTCGCCGTTGGCGGGCTCCAGTTCCCCCACGGGCCGCCCCTCGAACTCCAGCAGCACGCCGGGCGGCAATTCCAGTCCCTCCGGAAGCGCCAGCCAAAAAGAATAAGGCCCCCTCTCACAACCCGTCAGGCCAGCCAGCAGCCAGACCGCCGCCATGGTGGCGAACCACCACAAGCGAAACCGGGGAGGGATAGGACGCTGGCGCATGACTGGTACAAAAAACTGTCTACCGCCTTTCGGCGGTAGACAGCAAGGGACGGTTAGGGGGGAATTGGGAGTCTTCTTTGGTTTTAAAGGGGTGAAAGCCTTCCCTTCCCGGCGGCTTTAGGCGACCGGAGACGGAAGGTCCAGCGCCATGTCCTCATCCAGGCGGTTCTTCACCACGCCACGAAGGTTTTGCACGCCGCGGCGGATGCGGGCTTTCACTGTGCCCAGGGGGCGTTTCAGGCGCCGCGCGATCTGTGACTGAGTCAGCCCTTCAAAGTAGGCCAGCTCGATGACTTCGCGCTGTTCGGTGTTCAGTTCCATCACGGCGCCTTCGAGAATCTGGCGCGCTTCGGAGCGATACAGGCTCTCCCGGCCGGACTGCGAGCGGCGCGGCTCGAATTCGGCCTTGGACTGTTCTTCCACCGTGTCGTTCAACCGGCTCCGGCGCTGGTGACTGCGAAAGCGGTCGATGGCGCGATTTCGTGCCAGTGTCGCAATCCAGGTCATCAGCTTGCCCTTCTGCGGCTTGTAGGTGTCCGCCTTTTTCCAGAGCTGCAAGAGGACTTCCTGCGCAACGTCTTTCGTGTCTTCAACGTTGTTCAACACCTTGAAGATGGTGGTGTAGATAAGGCCTCCGAAGCGTTCAGACAGTATTTCGAGGCTGCCTGGCTCCCGCCGGGCGACTTGCTGCATCAGTTCGTGGTCGGCTTTTCGTTCTTCGATCTGTTCCTGACTTAGCTTTTTCATAGTTTTTCCTTGGTTTCGAGTCAATCGACTAAATTATGTCCAGTTTGTCCAATCGTTTTATCTAGACAATAACTAGACGTTCGATCAACTTCTTTCAGATGGCCTGGCCTTCGGCGGCTCGGCGGCGAACGCAGTGTCTTTCTGTGACGTTGCTGTTCTCATCTTTGAATACAGCTAAGCAGGCTGAGCGCTCCTGACCACTGAATATTACCAACCAGTTAACAAATAGGGGACATCACCTATGACCGACACCGGAGACAACCTAGTCAATTTCGCGCCAGATCCCGGAGAAGACGGGTTTCAGATCGGCGCCGTGGCCCAAATGACGGGCCTTTCCGTGCACAATCTCCGCGTCTGGGAGCGTCGCCACGCCGCGGTCACCCCACGGCGGAGTGGCACGCGCCGGCGGCTCTACAGCCGGGAAGACGTTCGCCGCCTCAGCCTCCTGAAGACTCTGGTGGATGCCGGCCAGTCCATCAGCGGCATCGCCTCCCTGGAACTCTCCCAACTGGAAGACCGCGTCCGGGAAGTCCGTGAGACAGAGCGCCGCCACCAGACTATTCCAGGCCTTCACTCCCCCACCGACCGCTTCCGCATCGCCGCCTCCGGCAACTTCATCCGCAACCTTCTGCACCGCCGGGAAAGCGGCCTGGAAACGCTGGAGTTTTCCGCCGTGTTTGACAATATCAGCGAACTGGAGCGCCTGCTCCCTCCCGGGGCCGCCGACTTGGCCATCGTGGAAGTCCCCTCCCTTTTCGAACATACCCTCGTCCGGGCCCAGGGCCTGATGGAGCGCCTCAACATCTCCGGCGTGCTCGTTCTCTACCGCTACAGTCAGCAACGCACCCTGGAAAACGTCCAGGCCGAAGGGGGCGGCATCGCCCTGCTACAGCTTCCAGCGGACGCTCGACAGCTCCGGAGTGCCTGTCTCGCCCTCTTCCGCCAGTCCCAAGCTTTCCAGGAGCCGGAACGGCCCCCTCTCCCAGAGCCGCGCGGCACGGAGACGCCTCCGCCAGACTCCGGCCCCATCCCCCCGCGAATCTTCAATGACGACCAACTGCTCCAGGTCTGCAAAAGCTCCGCCGCGGTGCAATGCGAGTGTCCCCAGCACCTGGCCAGCCTGATCTTCAGCCTGACCGCGTTTGAAGAATACAGCGCCGGGTGCGAGAGCCAGCACGAAGCCGACGCTCACCTGCATGCCCACCTCCACGCCATCACCGCTCAGGCCCGCGAAACCATCGAAAAAGGCCTCGCCAAGCTGATCGAGATGGAAAACATCGACCTCTGAAGCAGCCAAAAAAAGAATGGGCCATCTTTCGTGACCCTTCGCCCCCGTTACTCCACTTCCACGCTCCAGAGTGTGTGTCCGGCGGTCACAAACAGGGTCTTCCCCTCCGGTCCGCCAAAGACGCAGTTGGTCACCATGTCTTCCAGAATGGGGATGAACCCCTTCGCTTCGCCTTCCTGGGTAAAGATGTACACCCCGCCCCGGTGCTCCCCCGCGGTTTCGGCGGGCGGGTTTGGGAAGTTGAAGCCCGCCGTCACGTAGAGCCACCCGTCCGGACCGATGGTCATCCCGTCCGGCCCCCGGTCAGTGCCCCAGTCATGCAGTAGCTTCCGGCTCGCGGCATCCACGCCTCCGTCCGGCTTAAGATCAAAGCGCCACAACTTCCGCGCGCCACCCACGCCGCCGTTTTCGCCATCGTTCACATTATCCGCCACAAAGAGAAACCGGCCGTCTTCCGAAACGGCCAACCCGTTGGGCCGGTCCACCTCATGGGTGAGCACCCGTGTTATCGATCCATTCGGATCGATCCGGTAGACGCCTTCGATCCGCCGCCCCTCCGCGTCGAACTGTTCCACGTCGCCCTTGTCCCCATACCGTGGGTCCGAAAAATACAGGCGGCCTCGGGGATCATTCGCCACGTCGTTCGGCGAATTTAAGCGCTTCCCTTCAAAGCGATCCGCCAGCACGGTTATCGTCCCGTCCGCTTCCGTCCGCGTCACCCGGCGGTTTCCGCCTTCACCCGCGCCCTCGCAGGCTACCAGCCTGCCCTCGTGATCGAACACCAAGCCGTTCGCCTTCCCGGATGGCGTGCGATACACCTGCATCGCTCCGCTGGGATCGCGCCGCATGATGCGGTTGTTCACCACGTCGGTGAAATACACGTTCCTGCTCGGATGCCAGGCCGGTCCCTCAGTAAAGGCCACCACCCCTTCTATCTTTACCGCCCATTCCTTTTCCCCGGCCCGCAGCCCCGAGGGGAAGACCACCGCCGCCACGAGCACCATGCACTCCAGTTTCCGCAAGAACGACCGGCCTGAAAGTTGATTCGCCTTCATTTCTGACCTCCCTTCACTCATTGGGAACCACGTCGCGGGGAAAGGTGTGAAACACCAGTTCGCCATCTCCCGTGCCGATGCTTCCCCAGTGTTCGTCCTGAAACCGGATCATCACCACCGCGCAGGTCGGCATTTCCTCCACATACTCCTCGTCGCTCAGCAGCGCGTTCGCCACATCGTGAAATCCCGGGTTGTGACCAAACAGCATGGCGCTTTGGTGCGCTTCGTCGATGCCGTTGATCACCCGGATCAGTTCCTGGCTGGAGGCTTCATAGATGGCAGGTTCTTCCTGGATATTCTCTTCCGGGTAACCCAACTCCCGCGCGATAATCTTAGCCGTGGTCAGAGCCCGCACCGCCGGACTGGAAATGATGACGTCTGGTAGAATACCGCGCTCTTTCAAATCTTCACCCATGGCGGGAGCCGCCGCCTCGCCTCGCTTGTTCAGGGGGCGGTCGAAGTCGCGCAGCGAAGGATGGTTCCAACTGGATTTCGCATGCCGGATTAAGAACAGTTCTTTCATGTCGGGCGGGGAACAGCCTTGGGGGTTACAGGAGTCGTCTTGGTATTGGGGAAAACGGCGAGAGTAGAGCAATTGCTCGCGAATTGAAAAGCCTTCATTGCGGGAGAGGCCGGCGACCTCCACCGCGCCCCCTTTCCAGGGCGGTTTCCGGTTTACGCCCGCCGGGGAATGCCGGATGGTGAACAAGACCTCTCCGCTCTTCCGCTCCAGCACCCATGGACCACTACAAGCTCGTCCGGCCCGAACACCTCAATCACCACGGCAGCCTGTTCGGTGGGTTTCTCCTCCAGTGGATCGACGAACTCGCCTACATCACGGCGAACCTCGATTTTCCCGGAAACCGCTTCGTCACCATTGCCCTCGACAACGTGGAGTTCCGCCAGGGCGTGAATAATGGAGAGATACTTAAGTTTCAGGTTGCCCTGGACCGCCAGGGAACCACCTCCGTGCACTACCGCGTCTCCGTCTACGGCACCCGCTGGCGCCCCGCCCCCGAAGCCACCGTTTTCGAAACCCGGATCTCCCTCGTAAACGTGGACGAAGCAGGCAAGAAACAACCCGTCAACCAGTCAGAGGAGAAGTAGTCCGCTGAGTGAACCACCCCAAAAGGTGGAACGCGATTCTCCGGCTCGTCCGGCTCGGACCACGTTCGCGGAATCAGATTGAAGCTGCTTCCCTTCTCCAACTTGGACCTCAATCGTCAGCCGCGTCACCACCGCATCCCCTCACTCAAACATCGGGTCCTCCGGATTCCCGGCGGAAAGCAGGTAGGCTAACAGATCGAGCACGTCGTCCTTGCTCAGGGTGTTCAACAAGCCCGGCGGCATCATGGACACTTCGGACGGCTTCATCTCTTTGAGCATCTTGCGGTCCACGGACACAATCTCGTCCGGGTTCATCATGTTCACCATCACCCGCACGCTGTCGCCGCTCAGGTTCATGATGCGGCCATTGATGACCGACCCGTCCAGCATCGTGAACACCATGGATCCATATTGGTCACTGATCTCCTTGCTCGGTTCGATGACGGACTCCAGCAAATCGCGCGGGCTGAACTTGCCAGACACGCTGGTCAGGTCCGGGCCGATGGCGCCGCCCTGCTGCTTGAAGCGATGGCAGGCGAAACAGGTGGCCGCGCCAAACATGTTGCGGCCGTTTTCAAAATTCCGCCCGCCTTCCAGGCCCACGTTAATGACGTCATCAAAGTCTTCCACCTTCCACGCCTGCGTGAAGCTGCGCGGCTCAAAGGTGAAACGCGGCCCGGTGCTTTCCGCCTTCTTCTCGATCACGTCTTTCAACGCGGCTTTTTCCTCTTCGGAGAGGCGCGACAGGGCGTCGTTCTTGATCTCTTCCATGAAGAGCCCAAAGCTGGCGCCGCCCCGATAGGACTGCGCCAGGACGAACCATTCAAAATACTTCCGCCGCAGGTCCATGGTCCAGCCCTTCTCCAGCAGCCGCAGGTCGGCGGCATAGGAAATCTGCTCTTCCTGGGTCGGCGCTTTTTCTAACAGGCCCACAATCTTCTCCGCCGCGTTCGGCGCCTGGAGGTAGGTGTAGAGGTGGGAGATTTCGATATTCTCCTCCATCGTCTTGGCGGGGAAATGCGCGTCCAGCTGCTCCGTCACGAAGGACTTCTGCGCGTCGTTCGGCTCGCCCAGGCGCATGAAGGTCAGGCCGTAGGCGCGGATCAGGTCCAGACGCTGCTGGTGGTTCAGCTTGCCGTAGTCAAAGCCCGCCAGCTTGGCCACCGCGCGCGGTTGCAGGCTCTTGTCCCCCACGCGGGCCAGCGCGATCAGGGCGGCCAGAGCCGCTTGGTCGTCACTCTCGGACAAGGCTTTTTCCTGCCATTCTTCCGGACGCTGGTGCTCCACCGCCACGCGGGCCGCGTAGCGCAGGGCCCGGTCTTCACTGCTCAGGTAGGGCCACGCGATCTCCATGCCCTTCGGGTCCTTGCCATCGTGATAGCTTTCCAGGGTCTTCCGTTCGCCGCGTTTGGCGATGTCCTTCTCATGCTCGCCCTTCACCGGGTCCGTGCTTTCGTCCCCCACGTAGGTCACGCGGTAGAGACCGGACTGCACCCGGCGGCCGCCGATGGAAAAGTACATCGCTCCATCCGTGGGGTGAATGATCACGTCCGTCAGTGGAAGCGGCTGGGCAAAGATGAACTCCTCCTTCGTGCCTGTGTAGCTCGCTCCTTCCGGTTCCAGGTGCACGGCGTAAAGCTTGCCGTAGCTCCAGTCACAGATATACAGGGCGTCCTGATACTTGGCTGGGAACTTCGCGCCGTAGCCAAAGCTCACCCCCGTGGGCGAACCGGGGCCGATGTTCACCACGGCGCCAAAGCTGTCGCTGTAGTACTCCGGCCACTTGGCCGAACCGTTGCGCCAGCCAAATTCCGCGCCGCTGATGACGTGGTTCACCCGGGTGGGCCGGTACCAGGGCGTGTTCATGTCCCACTCCATGTCCGCGTCGTAGGCAAACAGCTCGCCATCCCGGTTAAAGGCCGCGTCATACTCGTTGCGGAAACCGGTCACGATGATCTCCCACTCTTTGCCATCGGGGTCCGTCTTGGCAATCCAGCCGCGGGGCGCTTCCACGCCTTTCATAAACCCGCGTCCATAGATGCGGGGCAGCAAGTTGTCTTCCTGCCAGACTTCCGGCACGCGTGAGTGGTCATACTCCGGCAACGCCGTCTGGTTCCCGCACACCACATACAGGCTCTCTCCGTCCGGTCCCAGGAGCACCGCGTGCGGGCCATGCTCGCCGCCCGATTCCTCAAACTTCTTCAGCAGTTCCTTGGTGTCGAACTTGTCGTCGCCATCCGTGTCACGCACACGGTAGAGGCCGCGCCCGCCAAACTCATTCGTGTTCAGCACCGCGTAGAGACTGCCAAAGGCATAGAGCAGTCCCTGTGCGCTGCCAATCTCCACGTCGATCTTCTCCACATCCCCCGGCGAAAGTTGCTCGCCCGGCTTCGGCGGCGTCATGCGGTAGAGGGAGCCATACTGATCGGACACGATCAGCCGCCCCTTGTCGTCCGCGCACATCGCCACCCAAGAGCCCTGGTCTTCCTTCGGCACGGAATACAGTAGCTCCACCTGGAAGCCGTCCTTCACGTGCAGGCGGTCCACCGGCGTGGCCCGCGGCTGGCGGAGGTTCTCCAGGCCGGCGAGAAAGCCTTCGTTGATCTTCTCATACGGCGCCTGGCCCAAGTCCTTTTGCTTCGTGGCGGTGGCCCACTCCTTGGCGGGCTTAAAGCCCGCTTCGTTCCAGCCTTTCTCTCCCTTCGGGCTGACCCCCCAGGTTTCGTCGCTAACCACCGTCATCGTCTCGCCGCCCTGGGTCTCCAGCTTCAGGTTCAGCAGAAAGCCCGCGGAACCGCCTTCATTCTGGGCCCGCACGGCAATGACGTTCGCCTTACCCGCCTGCACCTGATCGGTCACCACTTCAATCACCGGCTGGCTCCAGTCTTCCACCACGGCCGACCGCTGGCCATTCAACAGCACCTGGGCTTTGTTATCGCAGGTGGTCACCAGCGTTGCCTTCGTCAGGTTCGCCGGCGCTTCAAACTCTTTCCGGAAATAGACGACCTGGTCGTCGCCGGCTTTCTTATCCAGCCAGATCCACTGCGGCAGCGGAGCCTTGGCTTCCTGGGCGAAAGCACTGACAGAACCAGCAAAAAGGGCACAGCCCAACAACAAGAGGGTTTGGAGGCGCATCATGGAATTTTCGAAATCGTGATTTTTGGGGAGACCCCAAAGAATCACGATTTGCCCGATTGAGCAAGAACCCGGCGCGGCGTTTTGGCGCCATGTCCCCCCTTCTATTCCTCAGCCTCTTCCCAAAACGATCCCAGCGGACTGCCGCTCCACCCGCCAAAAACCGGATCGCTCTCCGGCATGGGAACCCTGGCGATTCTTTCCCGTGCCCATTCCAGATCAGTTCCTTCGTCACACATGTCCGGTGACTGACCCCGCGGATAAGCCCCTATCACGCGGAAATCCTGGCTCGCCCCCAAATTCTGGTGGGCGACTCCGGCGGGAATGACCACCGCCATGCCCGGGACGAATTCCCGGGCGACCCCTTGTTCCCCGCCAAACTGGACCGTCGCCTTTCCCGCGTAACAGGCCAGCACTTCGTGCGCGGTACTATGATAGTGAACGTAGGAGAACACGCCGTTTCTCCAACTTCCACCCCAACCATTTTCACTAAAACGGCCCTCAATCAAATTCTCCAATCCGGCTGCATCCGGATCGAACGCTTTCTCGTAGATCACCAAGCGCAGCCCGTCGTTGTTGGGGAGGTTACCCCGCGAACTCAGCAGCACGCCCCTCACTTCCATCAAGGTACCTTTTCTGCTTTCAATATCTGGCAAATCCATGGTTTGAAACGAGCGTAACCTTAATTTTACTTTACTTTATTCTCGCCCCATAGGAAAGGGCTGCCTAAGGCTGGTGACTTGATCCCGGGCGGGGACTTGCGTCATATTTGCCACAGGTCATCCCCCGAACTGTTTCAAAATGAGTGATCCCGACCAACGACGCCACGGATTCGTCGATCCCTACGGGGACGCCGGCGGAAGGCCGCCCCAATATCCCCAGCAGAATCCAGGTCAGATTCCACCCGGCCACGGTGGTCCCATGGGCGAAGAACCCCTTCCCACCAAAGCCGACAGCATCCCCGCTCCGGCGGATTCCTACGAACGGCTCGACGCGGACGACGACCCGACCGAACCGATCCCTCCCTTTGGCACTCCGGGCGCTCCTGCTTCTCCTCCCCCGCCGCCTCCCATCTCTCTCCCCAGCCCCACCGGCACGGCGCGGCCCGACGAAACGGATCAGGTCGCGAAATCCAAAGGCCGGAAAGCACACCAGACAAAAGGCGGCGGCGGTAACAGGAAAAAGGGCTGCGGCGGATGCTTCACCGCACTGGTCTTCCTGTTCATGCTGGTGCTGGCTCTCGCGGGTTGGTTTTTCTATCTGGGCTACTACAGCCTGACTTCGAAGGGCTTTGTCATGGAATACCTGGGCCCCGAAGCCCGGCAGGAAGTCGCGCCCGAGTCGCCCACCCTTTTTGTGGGCGGCACCCTCCAGTACACCGCCCCCCAGACTGGGGTGGAAGTCGCCTTCACGGCGGACACCGCCAGCTTGAGCGGTTACTTCTCTGAGAAGGTGTACTTCCGGGGCCGGTCTCTGCGCCTGGAAAAAGACTGCGTTCTGTCCAAGGGCCTGGACGTGTGGGCCATCGAGTTCGTCAGCGATGGCGCCACGCTCGACGGAGAACTCTCGGGCCGCATTATCAATCAAGTCGTCACCACCCCGGCGAAGTAAATCGCCGGGGCCGGACGGATCGTTTCGAAGCCCGTTCTGATTTTCACCTGAAGAATATCCGCGGGCTTAATTCCTTGGGATCCCGAATCCTCTACTTCTTACGAGGGTTCGAAGCAGTCCACACCCTGCCGGGTCGCAAGACCCGGCTGCCCCCCGAAGGCTGAAGGCCCTATCCGCGCAAAGCCGAGGGATTCATTCCCGCGGACCTTCCTCCCCGCGGATTGCGGGTGAAGGTCCGCTAGCGAGCGTTCGCCCTGGACATACGCGCCGGTAGTTCAGCAGTCTCCCTGACTACACCTTCTCAAACACCACCCGGCCGTCCCTCAGCCCGGCGCGGATGCGGTCGCCTTCCTTGAAGTGGCCGTCCAGCATTTCCAGGCTTAGCGGGTCGAGCAGGTGTTTCTGAATGGCCCGCTTCAGCGGCCGCGCTCCAAAAGCGGGGTCGTACCCTTCCTGGCCGATGAAGTCCAGCGCTTCTTCGCTTAGCTCCAGCGTCAGGCCCTGCTTGACCAGCCGTTTGATCACCCGCTCCAACTGGATGCGGACGATGGCTTTCAGGTCCTCGTCGTGCAGCCGGTCGAAGATGATGGTCTCATCCACCCGGTTCAGGAACTCGGGCCGGAAGTGACGCCGCAGGGCTTCCAGGACCTTGGCGTCGCGCTGCTCGCGATTCGTCTCGGCCATGATGAACTCGCTGCCGATGTTACTCGTCATGATAATGACGGTGTTCTTGAAGTCCACCGTGCGGCCCTGGCCGTCGGTGATGCGTCCGTCGTCCAGCACCTGGAGCAGGATATTAAAGACATCCGGGTGGGCCTTCTCCACCTCGTCCAACAGCACCACGGCATAGGGCCGGCGGCGCACCAACTCGCTGAGCTGGCCGCCTTCCTCATAGCCCACGTAACCGGGCGGGGCTCCAATCAGCCGCGCCACGCTGTGTTTCTCCATGTACTCGCTCATGTCCAGGCGGACCATGGCGTTCTCGTCATCAAAGAGGAACTCCGCCAGCGCGCGGCTCAGCTCGGTCTTCCCGACCCCCGTCGGTCCGAGGAAGAGGAAGGACCCGATGGGCCGGTTCTCGTCCTGCAGGCCCGCGCGGGCGCGCCGCACGGCGTTGGACACCGCCAGCACGGCCGGCTTCTGCCCGATCACCCGGGCGCCCAGCCGTTCTTCCATTTGCACCAGCTTGGAGCGTTCCCCTTCCTGGAGCCGGGACACCGGGATGCCCGTCCACGTGGACACCACGCGGGCGATGTCTTCCTCCGTGACCTCTTCTTTCAGGAGGCGGTTCCCCTGCTGCATTTCGGCGAGTTTGCCCTCGCTCTCCTTCAGCTTCTTCTCCAGTTCCGGAATCCGGCCATACTGGATCTCGCTGGCGCGGCCCAGGTTGCCCTCGCGTTGCGCCCGTTCCAGGTCGGTCTTCGCGGCCTCGATCTCTTCCTGTGCCTTGCGGGCTTCGTCGATCACGGCCTTTTCCTGGTGCCATTGGGCCTTCAGGCCATCGCTCTGCTCCCGCAGGTCGGCGATCTCCTTCTCCACCTTCGCCAGGCGTTCCCGGCTCGCTTCGTCTTTCTCCTTGGCCAGAGCCTGGCGTTCCATTTCCAACTGCATGCCTTGGCGCTCCAGTTGGTCGATTTCCGTCGGCATGGAGTCGAGTTCGATCTTCATCCGCGAGGCCGCCTCATCCACCAGGTCCACCGCCTTGTCCGGCAGGAACCGGTCCGCGATGTAGCGGTCGGACAAAGTCGCCGCCGCCACCAGGGCCGCGTCCTGGATGCGCACCCCGTGGTGCACCTCGTAGCGTTCCTTGATGCCGCGCAGGATGGCGATGGTATCCTCCACGCTCGGCTCGCCCACGTAAATGGGCTGGAAGCGCCGCTCCAGGGCCGCGTCTTTCTCGATGTGTTTCCGGTACTCGTCCAGCGTGGTGGCGCCAATGGCGCGCAGCTTCCCGCGGGCCAGTTGGGGCTTCAGGAGGTTGCTCGCGTCCACCGCGCCCTCCGCCGCGCCAGCCCCGACGATGGTGTGAAGTTCGTCGATAAAAAGGATGATTTCTCCCTCACTCTCAGTCACTTCCTTCAGGAAAGCCTTGAGCCGGTCCTCGAATTCGCCCCGGTACTTCGCCCCCGCGATCATGGAACCGATGTCCATGGCGATGAGCCGCTTGTTCTTCAGCGATTCCGGCACGTCCCCGCTCACAATGCGGCGGGCCAGCCCCTCGGCAATGGCGGTTTTCCCCACGCCGGGCTCCCCGATCAGCACGGGATTGTTCTTCGTGCGCCGCGACAGCACCTGCATGACACGGCGGATCTCGTCGTCCCGCCCGATCACGGGGTCGATCTCGCCTTTTCGCGCCACGGCTGTCAGGTCCTGGCCGTATTTCTCCAGCGCCTGGTACTTGCCTTCCGGATCCTGATCCGTCACCCGCTGCGCGCCCCGGATTGAGGCTACGGCGGTTAAGAGACCTTTTTCCGTAATGCCCGCCTCCTTCAAAATCGGCGCCACGCCGGACTTCCCGTCCAGCAGCCCCAGGAGGAAGTGCTCCACGCTCAGGTAATCGTCCTTCAGTTGCTCGCGCTTCTTGTCCGCCGCGTTCAGGGTGTCGCGCAGGTCATTGCCCAAATAAGGCTGCCCGCTCGCGCCACCCCCGCTGACGCGCGGCTGACGGTCCAGGAATTCCGAAACCTTCGCGGCCAGCCCGTCCGGGTCGGCCCCCAGTTTTGAAAAAACCGGCCGCGTCACGCCCTCCGGCTGCTGCAACAGCGCCAGCAAGACATGGGCGGAACTCAGTTCCTGGTGAGACTTCGAAGACGCCACCTCCTGCGCCGCCTGCAAAGCCTCCTGCATTTTTACAGTGAGTTTGTTGAGATTCATATGGGGTTAAAAAGAAAAGGGTCAGTTGGAGAACGCTTTCGGAAGCGTAATGGTTTCAACGTAATTAGACCATCATTGCAGCTTTTTGTTCACCAAAATTTTGATCTTGCTACCTTCTTGAAAACACTTTCAAATCTGCACACTCGTGCAAATTTTTTCTGCTCTTTTTCGAGAGAGCTTACTGAAGCTCTTATTCAGATTTCAGAATCTGAATCTGTCAGCTAAGATCACGAATTTCCATACCTTCCGGCCTAATGTTAGGCCAATCGAAGTCGGATCTAGATACTCAATCCTCGCTCACACCCGATTGAGGAAATGTCTTACGAACGTATTCAGGAGGGTCTGGTTTGATTACCCTGAAGTCTATAGACGGCAATGGTGGAGTTGGACCGAAAGGTCCCCGAGAGGTTAAGAGCGTAAACAACTCTCGAACCGAAGCAAAGAGCATCCCGGCCCCGTTTACAGAAATGATACGCGCCAAGTCCTGTACTGTCTTATCGCTGCAAAATTCCTCCTCAAATTCAAAAAATCCCGTAATATCGAACTCAGCACTGTAAGGATAAAATCCGTTCTCCCCGCTATATACACTTACCTTTAGGCTGACTCTCCAATGTTCCTGAGAATCCTCCCTTTGAGCGATGGTATGGGCAACATCTATCCCTGGATTGATTGACTCCAAGTCTTCTGGAAGTTCGTCAAGCGAAGCACGCACTTCAATTGAATTGAAGTGGCTGGTGAGTAATTGCAGTACCGCCAAAGACATTAGGCCGCTAGCGCAAGTTCTGTCTCACTTGAGGCCCTAGTTTCATCTGAATCTGAAAGCACCCATCGCTCAACCTTGCTCTGGAAACCCTTGCGGCTCTCGGAATTCTCTTGTTGGCTTTGTAGCCTCAAGAAATTCTTGCTGAATGACGGAGTTGCCTTCGTTTCGGGAGATGGCAGGCATTTTTTCCAGAGCGCCGTGATTGCTGTTATTGCTTTCACCCCAAGTCCTGGCGCACAAACAATAGAATTCCCCCAACACGACGAGATCAGTTCCTTTTGAACTGCCTTGACCGCCGCTTGATAGCGTTCCAAAAAATACTCCCAGACATGGGTGGCGAAGTAACCAGGTTCAGGAAGCCAATCTTCTGGAATTTTGCTTTTTCCTAAGGGCTCTGCTTCAAATTCGATTTCACCTTGATACGAGACAACGAAATATTCTGGAATCTCCGGGTTCTCGAGCGCTGTTCTCAGATCCATTTCTCCACGAAGCAAGTCAAAATAGCGCCTGCGGGATATCTGAATACAAACGTAAGAGTCGACTTCCCCACGCTCAGTTAGCAAGCAGAGGAATCGATTTCTCAGTTGGTCTATCGCGATGAATAGCTCTGGAGAATCGTAAAACTCCCAAACTTCTCGTAAAATTAGCTTTCTACTCATCTTTAGTAAAAATATTTGAGGTCTCAGAAGACAGTTCCGATATTTTGAATGCTCTGGTCCTCCACCAGGATAAATGCCCTTCTCGTATGGTGTGCGCACTACTCAGGACCGGACCGTGCTCAGATTGCAATTGGAAGCCAAAGATCTTCTCTCCCTTATGAGACGGAAGTTTCAGCAATTCTCTTGCAGATTTCATGATTGTAAAGACCGAAACCGCTTTGGCTTTGCACTCCCCTGGACTTCTCCTGAAACGCTCCCTTTTTGCAGGATATAGTGCCCATTGGGATTGAAAATCACGCTCAACGGGAGGGCTCGATCCCACCAATCTAAATACGGTAAGGTTTTCTGGCTCAGAGGCTTGGCTTGGGGGACATCTATCTGGCAAGTCTTCGGCAAACTCCATCTCTAAGACTCTTTCGCAAAAATTGCACCAGGAGTCAAATTGGTTAACACTCAGCCGTATTGAGCCCGCTTACACAAAATAATACATCAAGAACACCGCCGTCCCGGCCAGCACCCCGGCCCAGAAGCGGTCTTCTTTCCACAGGGCGGTGGCGCAGTCTTCCAGGTCCCCCACCCCGGCTTTGGCGCGTTTCACGGCGGCCAGGGCGGTCATGAGGAACATCAGCCAGGCCCACAGGCCGCCGGTCAAGCCTGCCACCAGGGGCGGCAGAATGCCTTTGTAGAGTAGCACGCCCAGCACCGCGAAGATCGCCAGGCTCAGCGCGAGCTTCAGACCGAGGCGCTTCAGCACAGAGGGATCGTGCCCGCCCAGGCCCGTCCAGGTGAGCTGGCTCTTCTCTTCGTCCGGCTGCGTCATCAGGCTCACCACCACATGCAGTATGGTGGAGAAAATCGCCGCCAGGAAGACGGCGTGCATGAAGTTCAACTGTGGGCCAAAGAAAGCCTCGTCGCTGCCCAAGGTGGCCGCGTAGAGCGGCGGCAGGCCGTAGGAAAACACCACGCCCGCGACGATGGCCACGATGGCGCCCGCCCGGGTGGCCCGTTTCCAGAACATCCCCAATGCAAAGGCCACCACCACGCCGGCGATCAGCTTGGACTGGTGGGTGGCGATCATCAGGAAAAAGCCCTTCTCAGAGTTCGGGTCCATCGTCAGGATGCACAGCGCGACCGCCGCCACCAGGAAGATGCCGATCCAGAGCCGCCCCATGAAGACGAGGCGATGCTCGGAAGCTTTCGGGTTCACGTAGCGCTTGTAGAAGTCGATCGTCATGATGGTGGCGCCGGAGTTCAGCATGGAATCCAGGCTGGACAGGATGGCGCCGATCAGGCCCGCCGCCACCAGACCCACCAGGCCGGGGAAGATGGGGGCCACCACGGTTTTCAGCAGCACGGTAAAGGCCGCGTCCTGCGGCACGTCCAGGTTCCGCTGTTTGAACAGGTAATAGGCCGCGATACCGCCGCCGATGGACATGAAGGGAATGAGCAACTTCAGAAAACCCGCCACAATGGTGCCGAAGCGTGCTTCCCGCGCGGTGCGGGCCGCCAGCGCCCGCTGCACGATGAACTGGTTCGTCCCCCAGTAGTAGAAGTGCAGGATCAACAAGCCTGACAAAACCCCCGTCCAGGGAAGTTGCCCGTGACTGGCGGGCAGGTAGAGGTGCATCTTTCCATTCTCCGCCGCGGCATCCAGCTCTCGCATCCCCGTCCAGCCGCCGATCTCCGGCTGGGAAAAGGTGGCCCAACCCACGACCAGCGCCCCAATAAGCATGAGGGCGGACTGCAACACGTCCGTCATGATGACGGCCTTCAACCCGCCGAAGATGGTATAAAGCCCCGTGATAATGGCCATCGCCAAAATGCCCACGACGAACCATTTTGGGTCCACGTCGCCGGGACTGATGGCGGGCACGTTTTGGTCGCCGCCCTTGAACACCACGGCGGGCGCGGGTTTCGCGGGATCGTAACCGGTGGCGGGTTCGCTCAGTTCCACCCGCGTCACGGTTTCGCCTTCCAGTACCGCCGTCAGGTTCAGGCTATTCGCGTTCGCCGGCGGCGGGTCCAGCGTGACGGTGGGCGCGGTGCCGTATTTCTCTCCTTCGAAAGAAATCTCAATAGCCGTGACCTGTCCCTGTTCGTTCACGGGCGCTGACGCAATGGCCCGGTGCCCGGTATCCCCTTTCAAGAGGATGTTCAGCGACCGGCTTCCGATGTAAAAACCGGGCACCATCTGGATGACCACGATGACCACCAGCATGATGACGGCGTAGGCCACGCGGCTTTCGTCACCATAGCGGCGGCTCATGTATTCACTGAGGGTGAAGACCTTCAGCTTCCGGTAAACCGGCAGGAAGCCAAAGCACATCAGCAGCAGCCCCGCGATGGCGCTGATCTCGAAGTGGCTCTGGGCAAAGCCTACGGAAAACCCGATCGCCATCATGCCCACGATGTGGTTGGCCGAAACGTTTGAGCCAAAGATGGAACCCGCCACACCCCACCAGCGGGCGCTGTTGCCCGCCAGGAAGAAATCGCTGGAGTCCTCCTCCTTCCGGCCCGCCCACAGGCCCACAATCATGACGGCCACCAGGGAGCCGAAGAAAATGATAAGGTCAATCGCTGTCAGTTCTTGCATTGGGGGTGTTTTGTCAGGGTTTCAAAAATTCACATTACCAAAAATCGTAACCAAAGAAATATCCCTTTCCTCCATTCCCTCCTGTCCAAAAAAGAATCCGGCCCTCCACTCTCCCTCAAATCCCCGGCACCGGCACGCCCGCGCTCAACCGCAACGCATCCAGCGCCGCCATATTCCCCAGGGTATCCTCTTTAGTAATCCAGGGCGCCACGCCATCCAACACTGTTTCCGCAAACGCATCCGCCTCCATCGCATAAAGCGGCTTCGTCGCCGGGGCCTCAATGACTTCCGTCTGCCCATCCTCCCGCGTCAGCCGGAACCCCTGCTGGCCGAACCAGAAAGACGAAATCTCGATCCGCCCCTTCGTGCCCGCGATGAACGTCTTGTCATCGCTCACCACCGTCATCCCGCAGGTAAAGGTCGCCAAGATGTCTTCGCCAAAGCGCAGCGTGCCCGCGGCGTATTCATCCACGCCCGCCGGGTGCAGCCGGGCAATGGCCTGCAATTCCGTCGGCTCCATTCCGGTCAGGGCCCGGCAGAAATTCAGACAGTAGCAGCCCACGTCCATTAGCGAACCGCCCGCCTGATCGGGATGATACCGCGCGTCTTCCATACTGGCTTCACGGCAAAAGGTAAAATTCGACCGGATGAGCCGCAGGTCGCCAATCTCCCCGCTTCGCACCACCTCGATGACCTTCTTCACCACTGGCATGGCGCGATACATAAAGGCCTCGATCAGCACCTGCCCCGTTTCCTCCGCCACGGCAAACATCTCCTCCGCTTCCCGCGTGTTCCGGGCGCCGGGCTTTTCGCAGAGCACATGCTTTCCGGCCCGCAGCGCCTTGATGGCCCACTCATTGTGGAGGCCATTGGGCAGCGAAATGTAAACCGCCTCCACCTCCGGATCGTCCAGCAGGGCCTGGTAACCGGCCACGCCCCGGCCGCCGTGCTTCGCGGCAAAGGCATCCGCGCTTTCCTGCCCCCGGGACGCCGTCGCCACCAGGGTCCCCCGCTCCGCTCCCGGCAGATCCGTGGCAAATTTGCCCGCGATCATCCCCGTTCCCAGGATGCCCCATTTCAACGACGACTCGGTTCCCATCTTCTCGCTCATAGGTTTTGGCGCGTAGGATTGAGGAACCAGCCGGGTGTTTCAAGGGCAATCGACCCCGGATTGCGCTAGACAACCTCCCCACCTCAAGCCATCAGGCTCCGCTCCACCCCTTTTTTGCGCCTCTTTGCGGCCATTCCAAATCCCCACCCCTTCGCAACCAACCCCAACCACCAACTCTTTTTGCGCCTCTTGCGCCTTTTTGCGGCTATTCCAACCCCTACCTCTTCGCGGCCAACCCCGCCGCCCAAAGCTACGCCTTCTTCGGTACCGCCCGCACCGCGCCGACGGATATGCCGCCGTCCACCAGCAGGGTCTGGCCGCTGACGTAGCGGCTGCTTTCCGCCGCCAGGAAGATCACTGCGGAGTCCAGGTCCGTCTCGCCGCCCGGCCGGCCCACGGGAATGCGTTCGCTGAGGTATTCCACCCAGCCCTCGTCCTCATACATCACCTTATTCTGCTCCGTCCGGAACCAGCCGGGAGCCAGGCAGTTCACGGTAATGCCGTGCCCGCCCCAGTCGTGAGCGAGGCTCATGGTCAGCTGTTTCGTGCCGCCCCGGCTCGCGCCGTAGGGACCGAGCCCCGCGTAGCCCGCCACGCTCGTCACAGAACCGATATTGATGATCCGCCCATAACCCGCCGGAATCATGGCCTTTTTCGCCACCGCCTGAGCCAGGAAAAAGACGCCGCGCAGGTTGGTATTCAGAATCAGGTTCCAGTCCTCCCAGGTCACCTCCACCGCTGGTTTGCGGCGATTGCAACCCGCGTTGTTCACCAGGATATCGATCTTCCCATAATGCTCGACCGCCGAATCCACCGCCTGCTGGATGCTGTCGTAATCCAGCACGTCCAACACCAGGGGCAGACACTTCCGTCCGAGCGCTTCGATTTCCTGGCAAGTGCCTTCCAGGGATTCCAGGGTGCGGCTCGTCACCACCAGGTCCGCCCCCGCCCGGGCCAGGGCCCGCGCAAACTTCAGCCCCAGTCCCCGGCTCGCGCCAGAAATAAAGGCCACCCGGCCGGAGAGATCGAATTCAGGTAAAGCGTCAGACATCGTCTAAAAAGGAGGCAAGTAACTTGGGCGCTTTGTTAGGGCTGGAGAATCACCTTGAAATATTCACCGCCTTCGTCGTGAAGCTTGTGAAACCAATCACCGCCCTGGTCCAGACCAGCCACGGCACTGATGAGCGGTTCCACCTTGATCGCCCCGCTCGCCACGGCTTCCACGGCGGCGCCGTATTCGCCCGCCGACGCGCAGGAACCAAACACGGACAGCTCCCGCGTTACCACCGCCTGCAAGGGAAACGGCACCTCCGCCTGGAGATTGCCCACGCAGCCCACGCTGCCGCCCTTGCGCACGGACTCCACCGCGAGCTTCATGGTGGGGCCAAAGCCCACCACTTCCATGGCCACGTCCGCGCCATCGGGATTCCCCACCAGTTCGCGCACTTTCGCGGGCACGTCCGGTCCAGACATCAGCACATGATCCGCGCCCAGCTCCAGCGCCTTGTCCAGGCGGCTTTGCTCCAGATCCACCGCGATGACTTTGCCCGCGCCCTTCGCCCTCAGCGCCTGCACCACCAGCAGCCCGATCAGGCCCGCGCCGATCACCACCGCGCTGTCGCCCGGCTTCAGCGGCACACGATTCACCCCGTGCAGTGCAATCGACACCGGCTCCGCGAACGCCGCCTGTTCGAAGGGTAGCCCCTCCGGCACGCGATACAAAATATGCTGCGGCACCGCCACGAATTCGGCGAAGGCCCCGTGCCGCCGGTAGTCCCCGCAGGACACGCCCAGCACATTGCGGTTCGGGCACAGGTTCACCTGACCCGCCTTGCAGGCTTCGCACTCGCCGCAGTAAACGGTGGAGTCGAAGGTCACCCGGTCGCCCACTTTCCAGTCGTTGACCTCCGCGCCCACGGATGCGATCTCGCCCGCCGCTTCGTGCCCCATAATGATCGGCGGAATGCGCCGCCCGCTGGAGCCGTCCATCCCGTGAATGTCGCTCCCGCAAATGCCGCAGGCCTGTACCCGCACCAGGACATCGCTCGGCCCCGGCTGGGGATCCGGTGCGTCGCCATACTGAAACTCGTTATAGGCCGTCAGGGTCAGGGCTTTCATAAACAGAAAAGATATAAGGGAATGAGATACCCGGCAGGAAAAACCGGAAGAGCCGATGTTAGGCCGAAACCCCCAACCTGTCCACTCCCACCAAAGACCTCCACTCCCCTCTCCGTTCCCTCCCTTTCCTCCTGTTCAAGTCACCAACACAGACACCCCCCACGCCCCATCTCCTCCCGAAAAACCAGAAAGGTACCGAAACGCCCTCCCGTCTATGCTTTCGGAAAGCAACCCGGCACCTCCCTCTATCCCGTCATGAACTCCCGATCCCCCCTCCTCGCCTCCCTGGCTGCCGCCACCGTAGCAATTCTCTCTCTCATGGCGCACCCCACTCCCTCCCTCTCCGAAGAACCCGGCCCCCTGACCTTCCAAAGCCCCGCCCAACGTGCCGCCCTGGTCGAACTCTTCACCTCCCAGGGCTGCAGCAGTTGCCCTCCCGCCGATGCCTGGCTCGGCAAGCTGACGGAAAGCGGCGACCTCTGGAAACGCGTTGTCCCCGTGGCCTTTCACGTGGACTACTGGAACCGCCTCGGCTGGCGCGATCCCTTCGCCACCAGCGAAAGCACCGCCCGCCAGTACACCCACGTCCACTCCAGCCACCTGCGGAATGCCTACACCCCCTGCTTCGTCGTGAACGGCCAGGAATGGCGCGGCTGGTTCCAGCGCGAATCCCTCAAACTTCCCACGGACGATGCCGGAGTGCTTGCCGCCTCACTCACCCCGGACGGCCAGCTAACTGCCACATTTCCCAGTACCCAGGGTAAAATCGCAGACCTCCACATCGCCCTCACCGCCTCCGGCCTCACCACCGCCGTCACCGCCGGAGAAAACCGCAGCCGCACCCTGACCAACCACTTCACCCTCGCCACTCACACCGTAGCCACCTCCTCCACGGGCGAATGGAAGACCACGCTTCCCGCCTCCACCATTCAGGCTACTCCGGAACGCTACGCCCTCTCACTCTGGGTCACCCCTCACGGTAGCGAAATTCCCCTTCAAGCCACCGGCGGCTGGCTGCCGGAGAGTTTCACGGGACATCCGTGAGACAGCGGCAATTCAGCCTGATCTTTACCCGGAATTCACTGAGAAATCTGAAAGCGCAGCCGCCGTTTTCAAACCTTCCCAAATACCTTCCACCGCCCGGGAAAGCGCAGCTTCCTTGGAGTGCGCCGATCTGAATCGGCGCTTTGCGGCAGGCAGCCGGAGGCGAGGTAGGGGCAAGGAGCGTTCGCTTTCTCTGATCCGTGTCTCTCAGTCCCATTCGTCAGAAGACTTTGTCACACACGGTATGAGCTTCAGACTTGGCCTAAATATCCACGGAAGCGTACAGGCAGGAAGGAACGTATATTGGGACCGCGTTCGCCAAACCTGTCCCACCACGCCTCCGGCTCCCACCACAAAGCGGTGATTCCTATCACCGCAGTCCAAGGACTGCTACGCGTCCCCGTTAGCTTCGAGATTCAGGAAGACCCGGTGAGAATGGCTCAGATCTCAGCCGCGCACCACTCCCTCCTCTCCCCTCGGTATTCTCCCAAGACTCCCAAGAGGTCCCCCCTTCCATGTTGGGACGCGTTTTCTCTCGCTTCCTCCGCACCTCTGTCTATTCTCGAAAAACGAAAGTTCCGGCGCGCTTCCCGCGTTCACCTGAAATGTGGAACTTTGCCCATCCGTGTGACGTGCGCCCCCAATTGATCCATTCGCTCATCGCCCTCCCCTTTTTCTTCGGGTGCCTCCTGGCTGCCGAAACCAGACGGCTAACCCCATCCGTCATTTCCTCCATCCTCCCACATGGCAGCGGTGACTGAGTTCATGACAATCCCCCCTCGCATCATGGACAAGATAGAAAGCGCAATCGTGGCATTGAGTGTCCTGTATGTAGTGATCGATTGGGCTGTCATTCCCCGGATTCGCGAAAAGCTACACGCCAAATGGTATGGCAAGGAACTGGACGAGCCATTTACGGCTGAAGTTTACCTGGATGATAAGCTAGTCGCCCATCTCTCGGATCGGGAATTTACCGAAATGTTCTGGAGAGACTACCGGATCGAACCCGCCAGCCCGGAAGGAAAGGTCTTGATCGAAAACGACAGTCTCTGGGAAACAGGCCGGTTTCATTTCCGGGATCCCGCTACCGGGGATTTGTGCAAATGCGGATTCGTGGGCAGAAGCTCCCCTTTCATCCGGGACGGCAAAATCAGTCTGCGCGCCCTGTACTTTGGTGGAACACGGAACGATCAAAACGCCTGCCCCAGAGACTGCCGGTAGAGAAAAGAACTTGCCCACCAAGTCAGCGGCCTTGGTATTGTTCTCCAAAATGGTGGAAAATTCGCAACCCCTTACCCTGACCTTGGTTCCATCGGCATGACCCCTCTCAGACCCGGCGCCTTTTTGGTGGTACTGTTAGTTGGCGGCCTTTCCATGGCCGCCCTCGTCATCGCCCAGGGCCCGCCTGGCGGCAGACCTGGAGGGGGTCAGCACTTCCGCAAACACACCGCTTACCGCGCCCAGCCCCTGCGCCTGGTTCCCGCCACGGAGAACCCGCCCGCCGCCAGCCGGCACGAGTTTCGCGACACTCCCCGCGGCCAGGCCGTCAGCGCCAATGGCATCCCGGAGCACAAGGTGGGACGCTTTCCCAACGAGAATAACCCCAACACCATTCAACCCCAGGGCTACCAGATCATCCTGCCCGAAGATCCCCAGGCCGCGCCCTCCATCACGCCGATGAACGGCCCCTTCGGCATAGCCCTGAATGGCGTGTTCTTTGACCCCGGCGCTGCGGAGTACTGGCAGGGAGATCCCAGCCTGGGCTGGCGCTACGAACCGCTCGGCGGGGCCATCGACCTGGGCTTGGATGCCAGCTTCGCCCATGTGCAGCCAAACGGCGCCTACCACTACCACGGAATACCCACTTTGTTCGTTAGCCAAGCCGGGGCCAGCACCCGGCAGCACTCGCCCCTCATCGGCTGGGCGGCAGACGGTTTTCCCATTTATCACCTAACCGGCTATTCCGATCCCCGGAATCCCAAGTCATCGGTAAAGATCCTCACTTCCAGCTATCAGCTAAAAACCGGTGCCCGCCCCAGTGCGCCAAACGGTCCCGGCGGCCGGTACGACGGCGCTTTTGTCGAAGACTATACTTACGTGGAAGGCTCCGGCGATCTGGATGAGTGCAACGGCCGCTTCTGCGTGACCCCCGAATTTCCGGAGGGCACGTATGCCTACTTCCTCACCCAGGACTGGCCCGTCATTCCCCGGAACTTTCGGGGCACCCCTGTCCCACTCCGGAAAGAACCGCTCGGCGGCCAACCTGGCGGCGGCAATAACGACCGGCGTCCTCCGGGTGCTGGCGGCGAGGGCGGTTTTCCCCCTCCGCCCGGCGGCGGCCGTCCACCCCGCGGACCCGGTGGTTTCCCGCCGCCACCTCCCGGCCGGGGTCCGGGTTTTTGACTTTTCGCAGTTGCTCCTCCCGGCCGGTAGATTTGGGAAACTCTCGTCCCCCGAATCCCTCAGGAGAATTCGCAGACAATCCGAAACCAGCGCTTTGCTGGTTGGGATTAGTTGAAATAGTTTGTCACGTCATCTTCCGTGCCCGGTTCTCCATCCGGACCGGCACTACGGGCGCCCACGGTTTTCAAAAATGGAACGCCATCGACCGTGATCGTGCCGTCGCCGTCCCCATCCACATAGATTTCCAGCGGATTTCCCCACTGGTCCGCGAGAACTCCCTCAGGAGTCTGGTTCCAATCCGCCTCCCGCTCCAGAAAAGCCACTTCGCTGGAGTTCAGCCCTTGGACGTTCTGCCCGGTCATCAGATCCAGAAACGCCTGGTCCGGCACAATGCTGAAGTCCTTCCCCTTTTCGGCACCGCCCAGCATCGGGTATTCCCCGTACTCAGTCCGATAGGTGGAGAGCGCGAGCGACAGACTCACAATGTCGCTCCGCGTTTCATAGATCGGAATCCTCTCCTTGATCGCCGCCCCCGCGGCCAGCACCGCAATGATGACAAAAATGCCCACAAGCATCGACAGATACCCTATGACCAGCCCGGCGATGGCCAACCCCTTGCCGCCCTCCGTTCCGCCGGAGCGCTTGATGCTTCCCAAGGCCAGGTGACCGCAAATCACCGCAGGGAGTCCGAGGCCCAAGATGCTGAGGACCAGCGAGGCGATGGCCAACCCGGAAGTGGGTGGCTGGGGTCTCATGGGTGGGGGCGAACCGGCAGGCATGCCAGGGGCGGGAGCATTGGCGGAGCTCATTTAGAATGGATGGAAGAAAAGCTAAGAATAAATCGGGTAGAACGCTTCCAGCCTAACAATGCCGGCAAACGGAACGCAATCCCGAAGCGCAAGATCGTTTCTCCTCCGTTCCGCTAGTACCCACCACGCCCCAGGCTCGCGCCTGCCCCTCCCTTCCCTATTCGGTGGCGGCCTCCAGCTTTCCGTGTAAGGGTGCGGTATCGTGAATCCCCCCTCTCTCAAGCCCCTCACTGCTCGCTTCACTCTTACTCTCAGTGCCTTAGGCATCTTTTTACACATGGCTTCCGCCCAAGATTCCGCCCCCGGCGAAGCGGCTCACGTCCGCCAACCCCTTCCCTCCCAAGAGGAAATTGCTCAGCTTCCGCCCGATGGGGGCGAGGAATTCAACCGCCTCATTTTCGAACAGAGCCCCTACCTCCTCCAGCACGCCCGCAACCCCGTGGACTGGCATGCCTGGGGCGAGGCTGCTTTCCAAAAAGCAAAGGAAGAGAACAAGCCCATCTTCCTCTCCATCGGCTACACCACCTGCCACTGGTGCCACGTCATGGAGCACGAGTCCTTCGAGGACGAAGAGGTGGCCGCCCTCATCAACGCCAATTACATCCCGGTAAAAGTGGACCGCGAAGAGCGCCCCGACATTGACGAAGTTTACATGGCCGTCACCCAAGGCATGACCGGTGGCGGCGGCTGGCCGATGACCGTCATCATGACGCCGGACAAACTTCCCTTCTTCGCCGGCACTTATTTCCCGAAAGAAGACGTCCCCGGCCGAAGCGCTGGCATCAAGACGGTGCTCACCCAGCTGAGCGAAGCCTGGAAGACCAAGCAGGAGGAAGTGGCCAAAGTCGCCGCCAGCATCTCCGATCAGCTTCAGCAGATGAGCATCGGCTCCCCCGGCGGCGCCGTCAGCCAGGCCACCCTGGGCACCGCCTACCAGCAGTATCAGCATCGCTTTGACCCCACCCACGGCGGTTTTGGCCGGGCCCCGAAGTTCCCCATTCCCGGGAACCACCTGTTCCTTCTCCGCTACTGGAAACGCACCGGTGAGAAACAAGCCCTCGCCATGGTGGAAAAGACCCTGACAGAGATCCACCAGGGCGGCGTTTACGACCAGGTCGGCTACGGCATTCACCGCTACTCCACGGACGCGGAGTGGCTGGTGCCCCACTTCGAGAAAATGCTCTACGACCAGGCCCAGACCGTCATGGCCGCCGTTGAGGCATATCAGGCCACTGGCGACGAGGACTTCGCCCGCCTGGCCCGCGAGATTCTCACCTATGTCCAGCGCGACATGACCGCCGAAGAAGGCGGCTTTTACTCCGCTGAAGACGCGGACAGCGAAGGCGAGGAAGGAAAGTTCTACGTCTGGACGGTCGAGGAAATCAAAGACCTCCTGGGCGAAGCGGATGGGAACTTCTTCATCCAGACCCACAACATCAAGCCCGGCGGAAACTTCCGCGACGAAGCCACCCGCCAGCTCACCGGGACCAGCATCCCCCACCTGACCCGCCTCCTCACCGATGAGGAACGCACCCGGCTGGAGCCGCTGCGCCAGAAGCTTTTCGCCACCCGCGAAGGCCGCGTCCACCCGCAGAAAGACGACAAGATCCTGACTGACTGGAACGGCCTCATGATTGCCGCCTTCGCCCAGGCCGGCACCGCGCTGGACCAGCCGGAATACATCGCCGCCGCGAAGAAGGCCGCGGACTTCGTGCTCTCCACCCTCAGCGATGAAAGCGGCCGCCTCGTGAAGCGCTACCGCCTTGGCGAAGCCGGCCTGCCCGCCCACTTGGAAGACTACGCCTTCACCGTCTGGGGTCTGCTGAATCTCTACGAAGCCACCTTCGAACTCCCCTACTTGGAGCACGCCGTCCGCCTGAACGACCTTATGCTCGAGCACTTCTGGGACGAAGAACACGGCGGCTTCTTCACCACCGCTGATGACTCGGAAGAACTGCTCGTCCGCGCCAAACGGCTCTTCGGCAGTGGCACGCCCAGCGGCAACGCCATCGGCCTCCTGAACCTGGTCCGCCTCCACCGCATGACGGCGAACACGGACTACGAAACGAAAGCCCAGGAACTTGTCGCCGCCTTCTCCGCCGAGATCGAGCAGCAGCCCTCCGCCTACCCCATGGTACTCGTCGCCCTGGAGTTTCTCTATGGCGAAAGCTACGAAATCGTCATCGCCGCCCCCAGCGCGGACAGCGAAGACACCCACCAGATGCTCCAGGCCATCCGCGAGCCTTACCTCCCTAACAAAGTCCTCCTCTTCCGCCCGGACGGAGACGAAGACGCCGCCAAGGCCCTAACCACCCTGGCCCCCTACACCGCAGGCCAAGCCAGCAAGAACGGCAAAGCCACCGCCTACGTCTGCCGGAACTTCGCCTGCCAGCTCCCCACCACGGACCTGGCG
The DNA here is from genome assembly GCA_030427505.1 of Verrucomicrobiia bacterium. Lineage (GTDB taxonomy): Bacteria > Verrucomicrobiota > Verrucomicrobiia > Verrucomicrobiales > DEV007 > JAUICH01. Next base: position 58,405 of record JAUICH010000006.1, on the reverse strand, counting down.
ACCGTACGGAAGAATCTGAATCTCCCACTCGCGGCGGAATAATCCACCCAGCAAGCACCAGCTCTCCCGGACCTGACGGCCCCACCACCGTCCTCCGGGGCACGGTCACAAAGGACTATTCAAGCCAAGCCCCCGATCCGGGCGCCACAGCTACGGTGGCCGTATACGGACCGGAGCGGGATCAGGTTGCTGGCGCTGCCTTGTTCGACCTATTCGGTGAGGTGCTCTCGAATCCAGTTGGGATCGCGACGTTGATCGATGACGGCCCAAACAATCACCTGATCGGCGTCATGGGTGTAGTAGACAGCGAATGGGAAAACCCTGCAGATCAGCCGGTGGTAATCCTCGAAAACGATTCGGTGAGCCCCTCCTGCAATTCGAAGGCGCTCGATGTCCGACCTTAGAGAAGAGACAAAGTAATCGCCGAGACCGGTTTGCTGCGCCTCGTAGAAAAGGAATCCCTCGTTGAGATCCTGAAGTGCCTCCTCAGAAATCTGGATCCGGTTCATGGACGACCGATGGACGATTTCACGCCGTCCCAGTCTAGAAGCTTCGACTCACCAGATTGGACGCGTTGGCGCCGGGAACGGAGAAGAGCTTTATGTGATTCCGGCATCTCGGCGCGCTCGAAGTGCTCACGGAGGTCGTCCCAAAGCGCCTCCATGATCAGGAACTTTTCCTCCGTCGGAAGGCGTTTGATTTCCTCGGCGGTCACGGGTGAAGAATAACCTTTGGCGAGGCCTCGGCCAATTTCTTTTTCCCGTCGAACAAGGAGGTCTTTCTAAAACTCCTCCGGCCGGCCAATTTTGAATACATTGGCCAGCGCGCGCTCCACCCGGATGTTCACCAGAACCGTGCGGTTCACCCCGAAGACCCGCCGCACTTCTTCCACGTTCAGGGTCGCCGGTTTCGGGTTCTTCGGATACCCCACCACGGCCCTGCCGGGCGGCACCTCACCAGGGTCGTCCACGCGCGGCGCCGCGAAAATACCGATGTCCAGAGAGTCCAGGCCGTCCTTGTCGATCCGGTTTTGAAGCAGCGTCACGTCCACATACATCCAGCCCTCGCAGCAGCCGCTCGCCGGTTTGAAACCCCGTTCGCCACCCCTTGATAATCCGGCCGTAAAACGCCCTTCCCTTGTGCGCCAGCGGCGATCCGAAATTCGCCGGCGCCAGCATCAGCAGCCGCTTCACCGGGTTTGTGTCAGGCTCGAAGAAATGCGTCATCCATTCCCTCACCACCAGCGCGCCCGTGCTGTGAATCACCACATCCACGGAACGCGGCGTTTCCGGCAGCTTCTTCTCTTTCCACGCCTCCTGCATGGCCCGCGCCAGGTCAGCTTACGTGATCTCATCATTCATCGAAAGCCAATCGGCGAGCAAGATGGACTCCACGTCCCGGTTAAGCTCCTCCTTCAGAAACTCAGCCAATCGTTTGAAAGAAGGGGCGCCGTCACTCCATCCGTGAAGAATTACAATCGGCTCGTTAGCCATGACTCTTCTATGTCTCTTAAGCTAAGCAGACACCACAACCTGACGGAAATCCTAATCTTTACAAAAACGTTTCTTGCCGCTGACCACCACTGGACTCAGCCCCATGCAGAGCTCCCCTAAGGCCGCCTCTCCGGCACAGACCACCTACTCCCGCAAATCTCCATCCGAAAATCACACAACTTTTCCAATAAGCTCGTTTCAGACAAGCCCAGACAGTCAGACCCAAGACCTCACTATTCAGACAAACATTTCCCCGCTAATACACTCCCACCCGGTTCGCAAGGTTCTCGCCCGCATCCCAAGCCCAAACTCGCCCGCATCCAGCCACTCGCTCCGCGCCACACTTCGGCTGTCCAATCACCTAATCCTGCACCGCCGCGATCAGGTCGCGGTGCAGTTCGATGAGCCGTTCGTGGAGCCGTTCGCGCTCGCTCATGGTCAGGCGGCCGTCTTTTTTGTAGTAGCCCTCAAACCGTTCCAGGCGGGAGGCCAGCACGCGCAGATGACCGATTTCACCCCGGCTCAGAAAGCGGCAATGGCAGCCCCAAACCAGCAGTTCTTCGATCCACGCCTGGTGCCCGTTGATCAGGGGCGTCTGCACCTCAATCGGCACCGGCCCCATCTCTTTGTCCAGGTCCACCAGTTGCTGAGTCGTTAGCGACAGCCGGCGCAGCAGGTCTTCGCCCTCGGCCTCGTCCCGGTTCGGCTTCGCCTGCCAGCAAGTGACGGAGTCCAGTAGCAACCGGTGCGCCTGCAACAACTGACGCCCGCTCGCTTCGTCGATCCGTCCGTCGATCAATGCTTCCAGGATGGTGCTGTAGTTAGCTGAAAACGCCGCCTGGTAGAGGTCCGGCAGGCCTTCGCCCCGCATCTTCCGCTCGTGCAGCAGCACCAGTTCCTGCACCGCGCCCTGCTCGGCCAGTGACTTTTCCTTCTGACGGGACAGGACCGGAAGTTCGCGGATCAGGTCATTCAGCGTCAGCTGATTCGTCAGGCCTGTCTGGATATACGTTTCCGCGTTTGCGGATTCAGTGCCCAGGCTGAAGCCCAGCACGGCACCGGTAAGGAGTAGGGCGCGGAACGATCCCCGGAGGGACCGAGCGGCCCGGCACAGAATTGGCAGGTTCATGTGTCGAGAATCGTCGGGTTAGGGACAGATACTCTCTACTTTGAGCGGCAATTTTGATAATTGGAACGAAATTTTCTTAAAATTCAGAAATTATCCCGCTTTCTACAAGAAAAGGCCGCTTCCACCAGGGAAACTACATCCCTTTCACAGGCACCGCTTCCTGCCTCCCAGCGGACCGCTATCGCTTGCGGGAGCTGAACTTCTCTGCCATCGTCCTATGCCCGGTGCTGGACCACCGGGCGTGCCTGACAAAGCCCCCATCCTTTCACCTAAACGCTGCGAACTACCGCTCTCTCATCCCATGGACGCCATCAGCATTTATAAAATCCTCCACATCGTCGGCATCATGTCCCTTTTTCTGGGCGTGGGCGGCATGCTCACTCTGACCAAGGACAGCCCGAAAGGCCACCGTGTCATGGTCTCCGTCTTCCACGGAGTGGGCCTGGTGTTCATCCTCGTGGCGGGCTTTGGGCTGCTGGCCCGGCTGCAGCTCGGCTGGCCCGTCTGGATCTTTATCAAGGTCGGCATCTGGCTGGCCATGGGCGCCTTGCTGGTCCTGGTGAAGAAGTCCGTCATTAGCGGTAAGACCGCCTGGATCATCGCCGTCATCCTCGGCGCCGCGGCCGCCTTCCTGGTCTTCAATCCCGGGCTCCGCGTGGCCCTGTCCTAGACTGGACCGCTTTCCGGACGCGGGCTTCGGCTTTGCCCATTTCCTAGAATCCCCGATCCCACATGAAGCCAATCCTCTACGCCAGCGCTCTCTGGCTGGGGCTGGCGTGCCTCGCCACGCCGCTCCGGGCCGACAATTCACCGGACGTTTTCTGGCCCCAGTTCCGCGGTCCCTCCGGGAACGGCATTTCCGCCGCCGCCGGCGTGCCGCTCCACTGGACGGAAGAAGAGAACGTGGCCTGGAAAACGCCCATCCCAGGCAAAGGCTGGTCCTCCCCCGTAGTCGCGGACGGCGTGGTGTGGATGACCACCGCCACCGAACGCGCTCCCACGGAAGAGGAGAAAGCGGAGCTTCTCTCCCAGGTGGAGACCAAACAGCAAAAGGCCCGGCAGGTGGCCGCCACCGTGCAGTTCCAAGCCGTGGCGGTGGATCTCGCTTCAGGCGAAGTTTTGAAAACCGTGCAATTGCTGGAGTTCTCCCACCCGGACCCCATCCACACCCTGAACAGCTACGCCTCTCCCACCCCGGTTTTGGAGGACGGCTTCCTCTACTGCCACTTCGGCACCTACGGCACCGCCTGCCTGGACACGCGGACGGATCAGGTGGTCTGGGAAAAACGTTTCCCCCTGGTGCACAACGTCGGACCCGGCAGCTCGCCCTTCATCGCGGGCGATCTGCTCATCCTTATCTGTGACGGAGTCGACGACCAATACGTCCTGGCCCTGGATAAGAAGACCGGCGAGACCGCCTGGAAAACGGCCCGTCCGCCCTACCGCGCCGAGGACGGCGACCGCCGCAAAGCCTACTGCACACCCATCCTCATCGAGCACGAAGGCCAGCCCCAGCTCATCTGCTCCGGTTCCCAATGGATCGTGGCCTATGATCCCGCCACCGGGGAAGAAATCTGGAAGTTCGACCACGGCGACGGCTTTTCCACCGTGCCTCGCCCCGTCTATGGCCATGGGATGATCTACTTCATCACCGGTTTCCCCCAGGCGGAACTCTTTGCCCTCCGGCCCGGTACCGCCAGCAAGGAACCCGAAGTCGTCTGGACAGAAACCAAGCGTATTCCCACCAAGCCTTCACCCCAACTGGCCGGTGACCTCCTCGTCATCATTTCGGACGGCGGCATCGCCGCCGCGCTGGACGCCAGGACCGGGGAAGAGCAGTGGACCGAACGCATCGAGGGCAACTACTCCGCCTCCCCCATCCTGGTGGAAGACCGCATCTACTTCAGCAGCCAGGAAGGCCTGACCACCGTCATCGCCGCCGGCCCGGAGTTCAAAGTGCTGGCGGAAAACGAAATCGATGGCCAGATCATGGCCTCCCTCATCCCCCTGCCCGGCCAGCTCCTGCTGCGTAGCGATACGGCGCTGTACAAGATCGCGGAATAACACCGGCGAACAACCTTTCGCGCCCCCCCTTTTACGAAGAGCGCTGGCCCCGTTGACCCTGACGGCGTGGCGATTTGCTAACCAAAGACATCACCAATCTCACGCCACCGTCTGCGTCACCCCCAGCCTGTCCAGCACCTCTTGCGGGGGGCCGTCGAACTGGACGAGGGGCAGGTTGCCGACGTAGCCGATGGCTTTCCAGCCTTCGGGGGTGCTGTAGTAGGCGCCGGCGGCGATCTGGCGGAACTTGTCGAAGAAGCGGGCGCCTTCCTTGAACTCGGGCTTGGCGTTGCGGGGCCAGCAGATGTCATCGCAGATGGCGGTCTGCTCTTCCGGGGTGAGATCGGCGAAGCCTTTGCTGAAGCGCTTCTGGGCTTCGTCTTCGATCCACTTCAGGCCGGGGATGACGACCTTGGCGTCGTTCTGCTGGGAGCCGTAGGGGGCGCTGACCCATTCGTCGATAAAATCCGGAACGCGGAGCGAACTGGCGGCGGGGCCGAAGTCGTCGGCGGGCAGGATGACGTCGGCAAGCGCGGTGGCGGTTTTCTTCTGCTCAGGGGTGAAGGTGAGGGGCCAGAAGTCGCCGGGATTGTAGATCTGGTTCACCTTGGGGTCGGTGCCGTAGCCGGTGGCGGCAGCGACGCCGGAGGCTTCAGCGGCGGCCGCGTCGGCGGGAAAGTTGCTGAAGCCGGGCGTATTGAGCGCGGCGGTGGTGGCGGCGAACCACTTGAGCACCGTGCGGCGAGGGATGCGCGGGGAGGAGTCTTCGGAAGCGTTCATGGGTCGGAAAAAGATGAATAAATGAATGAGTGAATCGGGGCCGTTTGGGGGTGGTAATGTTAGTATTACACGTTTCCTTTCTTCATCTCTTCGATGAGATGCTCCGCGTTGCGCCAGGCGAGCGCCATGATGGTGAGGGTGGGGTTCTTGTCCGCGTTGGACGGGAAGGCGGTGCCGTCGCTGAGGATGAGGTTGTTCACGTCCCAGGTCTGGTTCCAGGCGTTGCAGACGGATTTCTTCGGATCGGCGCCCATCAGCGCGCCGCCGACTTCGTGGATGATGGAGCCGCCGAAATCGATGGCGTCCTTGCCGGTTTTCACCGTGCCGCGCACGGTGCCGCCCATGGCTTCGATGATGGCGGCGAAGGTCTTGGTGGCGTGGGTGGCCATGTTGAGTTCGTGATCGCTCCACTTCCAGTGCCAGCGCAGGACGGGGATGCCCCACTTGTCCTTCACGTCGGGGTCCAGTTCGGCGAAGGAGTTTTCGTTGGGGATCATCTCGCCGCGGCAGGAGAAGCCGACGTGGGAGCCGTAGTAGCGGCGGGCCTCTTCCTTCAGGCGCGTACCGTAGGCGCCCTCGCTGCTGTCCGCCGAGACCGGACTGCGGCCGCCGGGCATGCGGCGGGAACCCCCTAACTCGATGTGATAACCTCGCGCGAAATCCAGCTTGCCTGCCAGCTGTTCTTTATACAGCCACCAGGGCGAGTAGAAGTGCGAACCGCCGGCGCCGTCCTCGTTGTGAGGCGGCAGGTTTTCGAGGGCGGGAATCTGGCCGCCGAGGGAGGCGCCCACAGTGTCCATGATGTAGCGCCCCACGAGGCCGCTACTGTTCGCCAAGCCATCGGGGAACTGGGCGCTCTTGGAATTGAGGAGGATGCGCACCGTCTCCCCACTGCTGGCGGCGAGGACCACGGCCCGGGCCTTGACGCGTGCTTCCTTGCCGGTGGTCTTGTCGATGAAGAGGACGCCGGAGGCTTTGCCTTTGCCATCGATGAGGACTTCCCGCGCGTGGGCGTTCGGGATGATGTCCAGGTTGCCCGTCGCCAGGGCGGGCGGCAGGTGAACCGTCGTGCTCTGGTAGTTCGCGCGGATGCTGCAGCCGCGGCCGCAGGGCGTGGCCCAGAAACAGGCGGCGCGGGCGCGCATGGCGTCGCCCACGATCTTCTGCGCCTTCTTGTCGCCGGGATGAAGCTTAGCTGGAATGGTATCCGCGTCCAGCGTCTTGGTCAGCACGGCGCGGTGGATAGAGACGATGGGTACGCCGGCTTTCTTGGCGTGCTTCTGCGCGTAGAGTTCCGCCGCGCGGCCCTTCGGCGGGGGGAGCAGGACACCCGGAGGCGAGTTGGGCGTGTTTTCCATGCCCTCGTTCGTGCCGAAGACACCGACCAGCATTTCCGCCTTTGTATAGTAAGGCTCCAGCTCTTCGTAAGAGATCGGCCAGTCAAAACCCAGGCCGTCGCGGGAGTAGGGTTTAAAATCGTAGGGGCCATTGCGCAGGGAAATGCGGCCCCAGTGATTCGTGCGGCCGCCGAGCATGCGGGCACGCCACCAGGTGAACTTCGAGCCCGGGTCGTCGCTGGCCTGGGTATAGGGCTCGCCCGGCACCTCCCAGCCGCCGTCCACCGTGGCGTCCCAAAAGCCGAAAGGCTTGTCCGGCGTGGAGACCCCCATCAGCGGCGCCTGATTCGGCGCTTGGAACATGGCGGTCTCCATCTCCGGGCTGTAGTCGCGGCCCGCCTCGAGCATGGCGCACTTCAGTCCCGCGAGGGTCAGGGTATAAGCCGTCTGTCCGCCGCCGGCCCCAGAGCCGACGATAATGACATCATATTCCTGCGCTGCTTGTTTGGATTCGATGATAGGCATGGGGTTCGCGGGGGGAAAAGGTGAATGACTCGGTTTAGGGGGCGAATGTTAGGCCGGTCCGGTAGCCCTCTCGTTCTAAAGAAAGGGCCCACCAGCCAGCCGGGGTTCGAATGACGCGAAAAAGAATGATCGCTCCTCCCGCGACAAATGTCCATTCCCAGGACAGCACGCTATGACGCCAGTTTCGGGAGGGCATTTGGGCCAGTCAAAAATGGCACGACGTTGACGCCCCTCTCGACCCAAAACTTCCTTGGTCCTCGGCTCCGCCTCCCGAATCCCCTCTCCACCAGTCCGGCGCCGGACCGTCCCGCAGGCTACCGTCCCCCAGCCTCAACTCCATCGCAAAGTTCACCAGCTTTTCCCCGCCGAGTTCCACCACCCGCTCCTCCACCACGCGGAAGCCCTTCTTCTCAAATAGCAGGCGGGCGCAGAGGGAAGCCTCGACGAACACCCTGGTCAGGCTCGCTTCCGCGCAGGTCCGGACCGCGTGATCGATCAAGGCGGAAGCGATACCCTTTCTTACTTCCCTGGGGTGTACATACAGGCAGTCGATGTGACCGTCCGGGTCCAGTTCCAGGAAGCCCGCCACCTGTCCCGCGCTCACAAACACCAAAGGCTGCTTCGCCGCGCAGCGCTGTTCCCAGTGCTCCGGGTCCGGCCGCTTCTCCGACCACGCCCGGCACTGCGCCGGCGTGTACGCCTCGCACGCCACCTCATGCACCGCCCGCGTGAAAATCTCCGCGATGGCCTCATGATCGCCCGACTGATACTTCCGGATGCTCATGGCTGGATCCAACACCCCACCCCTCCTGAGCGACCGGTAAAACCTATCACTTCGACTGAAGATACTTCCCCGGAAACGAGCGCCCCTCTTGCTGGCAGGCCGAACACTTTCCCCCAGCCCGCGCCGAAAAGGGGTACGCCTTCCCCGTCCGTCCCGTGCACCGGTTGCTCTCGCAGCGGACATCCCCGCACTCCGGGCAGGTGAATAATTTCTTGGAAAACAGGTTCTTACAAATCGGACAAGCCATGAGGTCTTTTCTCTGTGGGTGGTTTCATATTCCCCTACTCCCACTTGGTGGGAAAGTTAGGGTGCCCACACAATCTGCCCGATACCTCTCCCCGGAGTCAAGCCTCGCCGGAAAGCCTTTCATCCGGCCGCCCCTCCCCCGTCACGTCCCAGCGCGGCGGCCTCGGAAAGTGACCGGAAACTTCACAAACCAAACGCCAGCGTGGCAATCGCCGCCTCCATCTTCGGCAGCACCTCCTTGTAGAAGTTCATTCCGGAATCCGCCATCGCCGAGACGCGATACAGGTACCTCCCGCGAATGAAGTTGTAGTGTTTTCCCACCATCTTCGCCTGGGGCGGGTCCATGACCTCCACAAAATTCCACACCACCCGGCGGGACCGGATCTTGGTGGTTCCAGAACCGTGGCGTTTGATGCGAAAGTCCGCAAACTGGTTCTTCAGCCCCTCCCACATATCGTCCGCCGTCAGCGTATTGGCTTCCGTTTCAGAAACTTCGAACGGCAGTTCGTAGGCCGCGATCGTGACTTGGGCGATACGATCCTGCTCGTCCCGGTACACCGCCTTGATGATCGTCTCCGGATTCATCGAGCCCTTCACCGTCCACCCCTCGGGAAACTCAATCGAAAACTCATGTTCCTGATTGAAGTATGTCTCAGATAGAGCGGCCAGCGGCCAAAAGGCGGCAGCCAAGAGCACCATGGTGATACAGCTGTTTTTCATCGATTGTCCCTTCATCCCGTCTCAATTTTTCGGGACCAAGAGTTCGGAATAAGTCAGGCCTTACAGCGTTTGCCAAGCCAAAAACGCGTCACAACCCAGACCAGCCCTCGTCAATCGGTCCTCCCCCACGGACGAGTCAGCTCCATCTTGCTCCAACGCTCATTTATCCGCGCGATAACCGCCGCCACCTCATCCGCCTTCGTTCGTGCGGGAAACTCCCCCTTCAAAACGAAGTCCGCGCTTCCTCACGTATTCGTATTCCCGCATATTATTTCTTAGCAGATAAGGAATGAATTCACACACCCCTCTCGACTCTGTCACCCTCCCCTCCCCAGCAACTCCAGGAGCCCCTCATCCACCACGCGCAGAATCACCAGCGCGTCATCCCCCTGGCTGGTGACGTAGAGGTGGCCATCCCGGTAGACTAGGTCGTGCGCGTTGTCATCCGGCGTGGGAAAGGCCTTCGCCGAGGTAAAGACGGCGACCGGTCTCGGCTGTGTGGGGTCGGTTAGGTCACAGGCCAGAATCGTCTGCCCCCCAGCCAGGAACCAGACCCGCCCCTCCGGACCGGCCAGGGTCAGGCCATTAGGCCCGCGCGCGTCCGGAAAATCGACCGTGGCCACCAGGCGAGGCGCCGCGGGATCCGCCAGGTCCACGACCGCCCCCTTCGCCATGGGGGCGCCGCCACTGATCGCCGGCGAATAGCTGCCCCCCACAAAAGCATAACGCCCGCGCCATCCAGCAGGGCCCACCTGGACACGATTCGCACCCGTCAAGACCTCGCTTTCCAGCTTACCCGTCAGCTCCCACTCGCCCTCCGGCAGCAGCTCCGCCCCATCCGCCCCGCCAAAAAGGCGAAACAGTGCCAAACGGCCCGGACCGGCGCCAAACTTGTTGGGATCCACCACCACCCCATACGGACCGGAAAGATCCACGTCATGCGGATAGTCGATACCGAAGCCCTCCCGCGTCCGCAGCACCCCCGCCAGCCGGGGCGCCGCCGGATCCGAAACCTCAAAGGCATTCAAGAGCCCCTCCTTATTCGCCGCCACGATGATGTTTCCCCGCCGCGCCATGCCATTGATGGTCTGGATGGACGCGGCCTCTCGCAGCCGGGCGTCGAACCTCCCCTGCCGGGGCTCCGAAACATCCACCGAAAGAAAATCATCCGTCCCCAGAAAAACCCTCCCCGCCTCCGGCCCCACGAGGACCGTTTCCGAGTCCGTCAGGTAGCCCCTGTCCTGACGAAACCACAAAATTTCCGGTTCCGCCGGGTGCGTCACGTCCACCACCGTAAACGCCCCACCCTTCCCCGCGACATAAGCAAGCGTGCCATCCGGCGACAACTCCACATCGTGCGCTCCGTTCAAAGCCGCCGGATCGCGAAGCACGGTAGCCACGGCAAAAGGCTCCTCAGAAGGCAGATCCGGAGGCTTCAACGGCGACTGGGCTCGCACCTCCACAAACGCCGGGAGAATCAGCGCCCAGATCAGGAAGGAAACCCGTGAGACAAGTATTGGCGGCACAATGGGGGCACGCATCAGCTACCACGCTAACAAAGGCCGCTTCGCGGCATCAAACACCATTTCCGATCTCTTCGACCCGTAAACTGTCGGGTGAACGAGCGCCCCCCTACCCACTCTACGGGGACCGGCAAATCCCCACGCCACCAGGCTCACGCAGCCAGTCACTCCTCGCCGAACTCCTCCTCATACCCTACGGTAAAGGCCGGGCCCTCCGTCCAGCGCAGAGCCATGAAATGTTCGTTCCCCGGGTCAAAGGGGCAAACCGGGCTTTCAACGCGCGCGAACCCGAACCGCCGGTAGTACCGGGGGTCGCCCAGGACAAATACCGGCCCTTCGCCATCCCCCACCTGTTTCAGGCTTTCGCGTATGAGCGCGCTGCCAATGCCCTGCTTCCGCAAATCCGCCCGCACCGCCACCGGCGCCATGTGGTAACCAATCACCTCGTCTCCCCGAAAAGCCCGTGTATAACAGACGTACCCAGCCAGACCACCGCCCTCATTTTCGTCCCCCTCCGCCATTACCCACTCGCGGACCGGTTTTTCCCGCTCCCGCAGCCGCGCCACCAGCGCCGATTCATAGCGACTCGGCGCAAACGCCTCATCCAGCAGCTTCGCAACCGCCTCGTGATCCGCGGGGGTAACCGGTCTCATCACCTTCTGTCTGGAAATATAGGTGGGTTCGAATGTCCATTCACTTTTCATTCAATCTCCATGAATACCATTCCATCGACTTCCTGTTGCCGTACCGTTTTCAAATCCGCCAAGACACTGGGGCTAGTCATTTTCCGCGACCCGCGCATACTCAATCGCCACCGCCTTCGCCTCCTGCCCGTCCGGGGTCACATTATACGCGGTAATCGTCAGGTGATCTTCGTCCGCCACCTGGTATACTGTCCGCCAGCCCCAGGGCGGATTGTCCGGCCCCGCCCCATAGCTGCCCTTCACCGTAAAGCCGCCCTCGCTGGCGCTCCCGGTGGAATGCATGATGCCGTGGGCCATGTGAAACGTATCGATCCACGCCACCTCAAAAGCCTCACTCTCAGGGGAAAACGACAGCGTCTCCTCCCCCCGGTGCTTCACCCCCTCAAACACCAGGCCGCTCGCGTAAGTGTGCCGCAGAAAATTCCCGTTCAGCACGCGTTCGAACGTTCCCCGGATCGGTGAGTCGTTATACAACTTCCCCGGCTCCAGCCAGATCTTCGAGGTGCCTTCCCACGTTCCCTCCAGGGCGTCGAAAAGTTTCTGCGCTTCTGCCATCGTCATCTTTATTGGTTGAAGTTCTTTCCGAGCATCGGCGCCGTTCTCGGCGGGACATTCCACACTCAGGCACAGCGTCAGAGCCGCAAAGAATGCAACATCCGAGACAAAACGGCCTAGGTGAGAATGACGCTCCATGCGGATAAAAAAAGATCCGACGCCTTTCTTCAGGAAAATCCCCCCGGAGTCAATTCCCTTCCTTCTTGACCAGCATCAACGCTCTCTCTTTTTCGAAACCTTGCTCGCCTCAACTCCTTCCAACCAGAAGGGCTCCAAACAAACAATGCAGTTACCTATTTCCACCTCAATCTGACTGGCTTTCAGATCACAGTTTTCCTGGCAGACCGCAATACCTACCAATTCCTTTATTAGATCTAGTTTTCTACCCAAGTCTACACACACTCCTTCGCCTGCTTCCCTCAGAGCATCCGATTTCGAAACCTGGGCCCAGAACCCAATTCCCGCATCCAGATAAATTCGATTCCAATACGGCGAACCATCCGTCTTAAGCAACACGACATCGAATACATTCTCAGGGCAGTCTCCCCAACGGATCCCAATAAGATCCGTCAATCTTTGACCACTCAGATCATCGAAGCTGAAATCATCGGAATTGGCGAAGAAAGGCTCAGGTGTCACCGAACTGAAAAGTAACCGCAACCGGAATACGTCATTCAATTTCTGACTCGCTCATCCGCCAACCAGGCTCCGGCGCCACCACCCATACCACGCCCAATACCCGTTCCAGCCATCGCCTCATAGGCGAGCCCACCTTACTCCACCAGCACCCGTTCCGGCTGGCCCTTTTCTTGCACGCGGAAGATCACCAGCTTCACCCCCTCGTCCCCCGTGATGGCCGTGTGCACCTGCTTTGGCGGCACCTTCACCACGTCCCCCTTCTTGGTCAGGGTGTCCGGCTTACCCTCCTGCCACAGCGTGGCGGAGCCCTCCAGCACATAGGCAAACTCCTCCCCCGGGTGCCAGTGCTTCGGCAGCGTGGTGTGCGGCGGAAACTCCGCATACGTCACCACTACCTCCGTGTCATCCACTCCTTCCAATTCCGTCTTCAGCAGTGTGTCTACCACCATCCCCGAAGCCCCCAGTGGCGCGGAACCGGCAGCCCCGCCTCCCGGCAACGCCGCGCAACCAGCCGCCAACGGCACCCAGAAAAACCTCCCCACCCAACTCGGGAACCAGTCCATTTTCGGAAAGAGCTTGTCTAACATATTCACTAAAGAACGATAAAAAGAAACGCGATACCAGACGCCCCGCGCTCCATAAGAACGCTAGCCAAACCATCCCCCGGATTCAAAGCAAAAAGCCACGCCCCTCCCCCCTTCAATCGCCCTGGTAGAGATAAATCCGCGACCGCCCCTCATCCACCAGGATGCGCCAGGCAAACGGCTCCCCCTCCCCACGAAAATAACCAGCCGTCACCGAGCCCGGGTCCCGCCACGCCATCGGCAGGAAGTCCGGACGCGGCGGCGGAAAGTCCGCGGCAGAGACCGCTACCCGCGGATATGCCAGGGTACGCCCGTAGGCCCGGTTGTTCCCGGCCACCAAGGCCGTCACCGCCGCGTCCAGTTCCCCCGGCGCCAGGTCAAACCGGACATACCGCTCCAGATCCTGCAACCCATCCGCTCAGTCCAGGAAATAAACCGCGTGAGCCGAAGGCCGCAACGGAAGGTCCAAGCGCTTCACCGCCACCGCCCGGCCCAAAGGCGTGTCCGAACACGCCGTGACACCCCTATCACAACTCATCAGACAGCCCGCCAACAGAAACGCCAAGCCTACTCAACAAACACCCATGTCAACTCACTTCGCCTGACCCTCCCCGCCAGCCCGTCCCTCGAATATCGACTCCAGCCCAAACTCCTCAAGGATCGCCTCAATCCCGGCCTCGCGAACGTCTTCCACCTTGGTCGATCCCCGAGACTTCAGCAACTTGATCCTCGCCGACAGCAGCCGGACCGCCAGTTGTTTAATGGCCCTCAGCCGTTTCGGTATCTCATTTTCTTCAGCCATACGGGCAGACCCCACCGCACAGCGCAACGCTTCCTCAAGATCCTGCACCTTGGTGCCGTGCGTATGCCCAAGAAACTGCCATTGCCACTGAGCCATCGTTTACCTCATGGTTAGCCACGCGTTTGGCTCGCTCATTTTGCCCGTCCCGCGCTTCCGGATCAAGGCCCGTCTTCTCCATACCGGTACGCTCCCATTGCGGCCCGGAGCCCGCCTCTTCCACCTCGCCACCCGGTTCCTCCTGGAATTGACTCCTCTGCTCGCGGGACCGCTCCTGCTTCTCCCGGAGTTCCTCAAACCTAGCCCTTTGCTCCGGCAGATTCACCATCGCGCCCCAGAGCGCCACCACGCCGAGGATTAAGAACAGGCTATAGCTAGCCAGGTTCCCCCGGATCACCGCCTTTGAAAGGAGCGCAACGTCACCATCCGGCAGCCGCCGTTTCAACGTGCGCCGCTCGATCCATACCGACCCCATACAGAAAGGAACCAACAACACCAGCCGTGCGCCCGCGCTCCCCACCAGCGTCCACTCCGTGGGGATGGCCCCACCGGAAAGAGCCGTCTGAAACAAGGTAGACACCACCGCCGGATGCGGTTGGATCCCCAAGGCCGCGCCACCGTATGCCACTGGCACCAACCCCACCATCCACAAGACCCACGCCAGCGGAATCCCCGCCACCGTGGAACGCCAGTTCGCCGCCAGCGCATGCCTGTAAGAAACCGCGTAAGGCAGCTTCAAGCCCCGCATCAAAAACCACCCCTCAATCGCCGCAATGACGAAGATCCCCAGAAACGTCGCCAAGCTGTGCGGAAAGAAAGCCGGGAGCGCAATGTTAGCGATCATCTAAGAAAAAACTGGAGAAAACTTCACTAACTCCGTCGCCGCTCCTCACCTATTGGTCTCCGCTGAAACTTTCACCGAATATTTCAAATAATTTTGGCGCAAACCGTTCACAGTTCTCACTACTAATAGCTGAAAAAGCAATTTCCCTACGACTGCCTATTTTCCCATAGTCCATGAAAAACCTACCCCACACTGAATACTCTCCAAGCAGATCGTAGTCGAGCGCTTTGGTCAGAAGGTCAGGGTTTAGAACCAACTTTCGAGAATCACTCCGGAAAAGAGAAACGACGTTTTCTAAAAAATCGAGAAAACCATCCTCTGAATAGTAGCCCTCAGAGATTAAGCCATAGGAACAAACGATCTCCTTACTACTGATAAGAAGATCTCTTGAATCAGAAAAAAGGGTTGCCTCTGATATCTTCCCCTCGCTATCCAATCCTTTAAAGTACCGATCATAGGCACGATAGATTTCTTTCAATGTTTTATAAGCAAATGGGTCAAACTCAGGCATCTGAATGAGCGAATAAAGATATAAGAGATTTCAGCGCTTTTACCTCTCCCAGTACAATTCACACCTACCCGCCTCCTTCTTATCCAGCGACTCAACCGGCATCACCTCCACCAAACCGCTTCCGGTAGGATTCGCAATGGCGGGGAAACTCCTCTGCATAAAAAGGATACGGAACCCCCAGAATGGTGATCATATATCCCTCCTCCCGCATACCCGTGACTGCCGCTCCCGGAACCCCAGCGATCTCCACACCGTCACCCCGGTACACCTTCAGTCCTTCCATGTTCTGTATATCGATGAATTCCAGTTCCTCATCCTCCTCATTGATGGGGATCTGAAGAGACTCGCAATAATTCTTTAAGAATGCATAGGGAGATTCCAGAGCATAAAAGACAATTTTCCCGTAAACCACCCCCATCGGAGGATCGCCCATTTCCAGCCGTGTCGCCCCGATGACTTCTCCGTCCAGTTCGATTTGATACATGCAGCCCTCCCGATAATGACGAGTGCGCTTCGAAAGCAGGCTTTCGGCAGCGGCTCTTAGCCGTTGAAACAACGAACCATCCCTCTTTCTCTGACCTGCGGCTTCCTCCAGCGTCTTCAAATCGTTGTAGATCTCGGCAGTAACACCTGCCGAGTCATACAACATCCATTCATGCAATGGGTCCTCCACTAACTGTTTCTCTCCAAATGCGCGAGCATCTGCTTCACATTCAAATATCAAAAATCGAATTTCGTCCGCCCTCAGCCAGTTGCCAAACCCGTCCACCGGCACGCCTGTGAATGGATCCACCTTGATCAAGGTAAACTGCCCGGGCGTCAGTTCATCCGGTGTCGAAATTCTTGTCATTTCGCCAACGCCCCCCACTAACGAAATCACCCGCCCCTTTCCTGTCTCACCCTAACCTCACAGCTCCCGCTGCGCCTTTTCAAACCGCTTCTCCCACGCCGCGTCCGCCACGCTGTCCAGGCTCCAGAGTTTCAGGTTTCGGAACTGCGCCACGCCGCGCGCCGTCAGCGCCAGGCGGTTTTTCTGCACGTCTTTCAGCGGCGTCTCCGCCGAAGCGGCGAACACCGTCTTCCCATCGATGCGGATGATCACGTCCTGCCCGCGAAACTCGATCCGTCCCCGGTGCCACTCCCCGGCCGGAACGTCCAACGCCACCGGCTTCGGGCCGAAGGGTTTCATCCGCGTCGTCTTCGCCCAGCCCCATCCGGCCCGCGCCGATACCGTGCCGTTCTTGACCACCGCGCGCAGCAGGTGATCCTTCTTCTCGTCCGTCGTGTAGTCCAGGCCGAACTGCACCTCGCTGCTCTCCACAAAGCGGAACTCCACATCCAGGATGCCGTCCACTACCGGCTGAAGACGGCCCGCGCCCGCGTGGTGATTTTCCTCCAGGATCTCCCGCGCCGTGAAGACCCCGTCCTCAATGGCGAACGTCCCCTTCGCCTTCACCCAGTGCGCTTTAAACGTGGAGTCATCCAGCGGGTCCTCCACCAGCAGCGCGGCCCCCTCCGGCGCCTCCGCAGTTGCCTCTCCCGCCGCGCGGGCCACCAATCCGGTTCCCAGGAACAAAGGCGAGACCAAAAGCCAGGCCAAGCCACCAACCACGAAAGATCTACGGACGTTCATCATCCCAAATCATTCACCCAAACGCCCGCCCCTGTCGATGGGAAAGCAATCCGTAAAGACGGGATCGCCCCAAGCCGGCTCTTCTCTCAGTCCGCCCCACGGCCGACTGACACGGCAGCAGTCATTGGTTAGCCACCAGGCCGCACACCGCCGCGGTAAAGAGCAGGCCCAGAAACCCAAAGGGCAGCAGCCACCGGCCATCCCGTCCAGCAATAGCCAGTGCCAGAGCTGCTGAACCATCACCCACAGAGGCAGCAGCGCCTACAGGCCGGAGACTAACAAAACCACCCCCCTGGCGCCCTCGCGGGCCCGCCAGCCCCGTGACGCTTCAGCACCATGATCCACGGCTGCGAATGCTCCTTTGAATCCACCCGGACCAAAGCCAGCAGCGGCCCCAGCATCACAAAAGCCAAGACCGCCAGAAACAACCCCAACGACGCAAAGAACGCCCCGATCCCTAGCGAAACCCCCAAAACCTCCACCCCGTTCGACGCCAGCCGGGGATCGGTCTCCACCAAAAAGGCCGCCAGCGCCGGGGACACCGCCGTCAGGTCCTCCCGGTCTCCGCCGAACCCGTGCTTGATCAAATACGGCGCCAGGGAATCCCAATACCGTGGAACTCCAGGGTCAAGGGACCGCCCCCGCTCCAGGACTGTCGCCGCCCGTCCCCCGGGGAATCACGAACGAAGTCCCGTTAGCCAGGTAGAGAAGGTCATACCGGTCCAGCGGCAGTGCCCCGGAATCCTCCGCCTTCACCCGGTAGAGGCGCAGGATCTTCGAGACCGCCTCATCCCGCGAGTCCGGCACTACGGGTTCCCGCTCTATGCCGTATCTCGTCACGCTTGGCCAGGTGGCCGAAATACTAAGCGGGAAATACTCCACCGCCTCGCCCCCCTAGGGGGCCGCCGGCCCGTGCTCAAACTCGAAGCCGGTGACCGCCTGATCCGCCTCGAACTGGGAAAAAATCACCGCACCATCCCCGCCCATCTGCTCCTTCAGGTAGATCCACGCCATCAGGTCCCGCGCCTCCTGGTAGAGGTGCAGCTTCTCCGTCGCCGCCGGCAGAGATACAAACCACAGCACGTAGATCGCCAGGCTGCCCAGGAACAGCGAGCGGGTAGAATCGATTGCGTCTTTTGCCATGTTTCAAATACCTCCCATTCCGCGCGGCTCTTACTGCACCCCATAGAACTTGCAGAGCAATTGCGCCCGGCGGATGCACGCCTCGCTGGCTTCCCCCTCCAAGTATTTCGAGAGTTCCACCCAGCATTCAATCCGTGAAGGCCACGTCTCCACCACCTGTTCCAGGTACTGCCGGGTCTTCTCCCGGTCACCCAGAAAGCGGTATACATCGCGCAGATTCATGGAGGCCTGACACTCCGGAAACAACTCGTCCGCGCGTGTCAGTTCCCGGATCGCCTCTGGAGCCTGCTGAGCTTCCTGGTAAGCCATGCCCAGGTTCAGGTGATACCGCGCGCGTTTCCAGTCCGGGGCCTCGTCCAGCACCTCCCGTTCCTGGGCCAGCGCCACCAGCTTCTCCGCCAGAGCACCAGTATTCGTCGCCCCCCAGCGCAACTGCGACTGCAACTCCGCGTTACCAATATCGTAGGCCAAGCTGTTGAGCGCTTCGGTATCAGGATACCGCTTCGCGAGCGTTTCCAGGTGCTGGCGGGCCTGACCAAACCGCTGCCTCATCATGGCGTTGCCCATCGCCTCATACGCCGGGTCCCTCCAGGCGGGCACGTAGGGATTGTCCGCCTCCGAAAGCGGCAGGGCGACAGGCACCGGCGCCTGGAGGGAGGCTTCCACCCGCTCCCCGAAACCAGCCAGCGGCGTCCCGAACCGGAGAACCTGGAAGTCCACAGGCTGGGAACCCGCAAACGCCGCCACTACCTCCCCCTTCTCATTCACGACCGGCGCCCCCATGCGGTAGGTGTCCGTATCCCGGCTCCCCCGCGGCAGCCCCAGGCTGTAGCATTCCTGGATCTCCACCTCCTCCTTCAGCCATTCCCCCGCCGCCGGAGCCGCCGTGCCGTGGTAGAGAACCGGCCCCATCACCGGAGCAGGATCTTCCGGAGGAGTCAGGAGTGCCACCCACGTACCCAGGCCCACCCCTTCCGGCGCGAAGGTCAGGTGCCGCGCCGGCTGGTGCTCGAACTTCACCAGGGCCAGGTCTAGCTCCGGAAACGTCTCGTAAACGGCGGGCGCCTTCAGCGAGACCATCACGCCCCCGGACGTCTTCGTCCCAAACTCCACCTGGCCGCCGCTCAGACACAGGGGAGACAAAGGGCAGACGGCCAGGCCATCGGCACGGATGAAGAACCCGCGATACGCCGTGTGGTACTGATCCCGCTTCCCGCCCCTGAATAGAAACACCTCAAAGACCGCCTTCCTCAGCTTCGATGCCGCCGCCACCAGTTCCACCGGCGGAAATTCCTTCAGCCCGTCCCAGTCTAGTTTCGTGGGATCGCCGTCCTCCCCACCCTCGCCAGGCGGAGATGCCTCGGTCTGCTCCATCGGAGCTCCCTCCCCGCCCTTTACCTGGGTAATGGTATATAGCACGCGCGCCTCCTCCGGCCGCGTGCTTCCCTTGCTAAGCAGAATCCGTTTCTCCGCCAGGTTCAGGATGAGGTTGTAGTCCCGGCCCTCATCCCGCAGGTAAACCGCCGCCTCATCCCGCCGCACTTCGGTAAAGTGGAAGTCCCCGTTCTCATTCGCCTCCACCCACCAGACCGTCGCCCCCGCCTCCGCCGGCACCATCCGGAACGCCCCCGTGGCGTACTCCACCGTCTTCACATTCCAGGCCGTGACCGCCTCCACCGCCCGTGTCGCGGCGCCCCACCCGTGTAGAATGAACCAGCCCACACACAGACTCACGAAAGTTTTCATGTTAGAACAGGCTCCGAGCGCCGCGATCAGTGGGCGAAAAATAGACAGCACGGTCAATCCCAAATGAAAGGCGGTTACAATGCCCTGCCAGGGGGCAGCTGGCCTTGACGGAGCGCGCTGAAAGCGAATAGGTTCACTCCCGATGAACTTTGGAAACATTCACAATTGGAACCGTAAAGGGCTCCTGTGGTTTTTCGCCATTCTGTTAGTCTCCGCCGGCCAGCAACTGCGGGCGGAAGATCGCGTCGCCCTGGTTGTGGGAAATGGCGACTATCAGCATGCGCAGGATCTCCCCAATCCCTCCAGGGACGCAGCCGCCATCGCCAAGCTCCTGGAAGGCGTGGGTTTCAAGGTCATCACCGTTCAGGACGCTGGGGTGGACAAGATGTTCGAGGGGCTGGAATCCTTCAAGGCCCAGGCCACCGGAGCCAGCATGGGCCTGTTCTACTACGCGGGACACGGCATGGAAGTGGCCGGAAAAAACTACCTGCTGCCCACGGATGCCGAGCTCACCTCCGCCGCCCAGCTCAGGACTCAGACCGTTTCCCTGGATGCTGTGCTCGAAGACATGAACGCCTGCGGGCTGCCCGCTAAACTACTCATTCTGGACTGCTGCCGGAACAATCCCCTGACCCGCGGTTGGCTGACCACGCGGGCCACCTTTACCGGCGGACTGAGCGCCCTGCCGGACGCCTCCATTCCAAAAGCGACCATGATCATGTTCGCCAGCTCGCCCGGAGAGGTCGCCCTGGACGGCACAACCGGAAACAGCCCCTTCACCACCGCGCTCCTCCAGCACCTGGCCCGGCCGGGCGTCAGCGCGTTCGACGCCTTCCTCGAAGTCAGCGACGCCGTCGCCGCCACCACGAACGAGCGCCAGGTGCCGTGGTTCAACTTCGACGGAGCAGGCCGGACCTTTCGCCTCCTGTCACTCAACCCCGGGTCACTGGACATTCCAGCCCCCCCCCAATCGGACAGCGCTCCACCCAGGCCAGCTGAGCCGGAGCCCCCCGCAACCACCACCATGGTAACAAGTTCCCCGGCAAAGCCGCGGCCAGAGCCGGTACCCGCGCCCGCGTCCCCTCAGACCACCTCCGCCCCACGGCCTACCTCTCCAGAGCCTGAGCCCTCCGCCACCACCACCAGCAGTATGCCGCGAAACGCCGCAAAACTGATTCCCTCCGGACGGGCGGGACTCTACCTCAGCCCCTACGCGCCCGGCCAGGGCCTGGTCGACGGGCGCGGCAAACGCTCGGGCGACGTCATGACCTGCCCCTTCTCCGGGAAACCAGTCATGGTCCCCTGACCAGCCGCCGGGCTTTCTAACTCTAAATCTAAGAAATAAAAGCATTCCCCTTCACATGACCAAGAGACTCCGGAACCTGCTGATCCTCCTACCCCTGCACCTGACCCTCCCCGGCTGCCTGCTGGGACCCAATACCGTGGCGATCCATCAGGGGACCGTCTCTCCCACCCAACCGCCGGACGCGTCTCTTTACAAAGACCAGGCCCTCATCTATTTCTATCGCGAACAGACCCTCCTGGGTGGCGCGGTCACCATGCCTGTCCAGATAAATGGGAAACTGGCCGGGGCCCTTTCCCCTCACTGCTACTTCTTCCAGATTTGTGATCCAGGGGAAAAAGTGATCCACGCAGACGGGTCAGGCTCCCACAAGATGTCGATCGTCAGGCAAAACGACAACCAGATTGTCTATGGCGGCGCCCTGGGCACGCGCGTCTATTCAAGGGTCCTGAAGATGAACGCCGCCGCGGGAGAGATCTACTATGTCCGCGTTTCCTATGGAGCAGATTCACTGTTGGAAGGCAGATGGGCATGGACCTGCGAGGCCGTCACCGAAGCACGCGCCCAGCAGGACATGAAAGGCCTCAGCCTCGTGACGATGAACCGCATCCGTTAGCGGAGACGGCTTGTCCAGGCGGTCCACAACCCGCCGTCTCGCCTCCCCCACTGCATGCCATACAGCGTGCTCATGAACTTCAACCGGTACTACAACCCTATGACATTAAGCTCACTACAAAAAGGAAGCCTTCGATCCGTTTGCCTTTGTTCGATCCTCTTGCTATTTGGCTGCGGCGGACCATCAACCGTTTCGATCACCAAATTCTCCGCCATGCAACTACCCGATTCCGCCGTGGTCGGCGGGCAAGTTCTGGTGTGCTTTTACCGCGAACCACAGGTACGGGCCGCCGCGCTGTCCATACCGGTCAGATTAAACGACCAGATCGTGGGGGCACTCCGGTCCAATTCCTTCTTTTACGTAATTACGGAACCAGGAAATCTGACAATCTTCCCAGACTTGAGCGACGTCTATGGTGGCATGGGCATTTCAAGCAACTCGAAAAGTGAACTGGTTTTTGGAGATGTCTGGAAGGGAAAGGCTAGGGTGGACCTTGTGGAAGTTGACGCCAAACCCGGAGACCGAAAGTTCTTCAAGTTCACCGCCCACTACGGAAAAATAGATTGCGTGGAAATGCCTGAACATTTGGCACGTATGGAAATGCAGGATCTCAACCTCTTGGTCATAGATACAATCAGATAGAAGGTCTCAGGTATCTTGGAGCCATTTCAGCGATCGGAAGTTTCGAAATCGTCCGGGTAGATCAACATCATCGACGACAAGTGCTCGAAGTAGCGCTGGTGGCCCCTTCCGCCTCGGATATCAGTTGAACTTCCATCGCCCCCTCCTCCCGTGCCTCTCCTACTTCGCGCCATACAGCGAACGGAGCAGTTGCGCGCGGCCGAAGCACGTCCTCTGGGCCTCCCCTTCCGACATCTTTCCAAGCTCCACCCAAAAGCCAATGTGGTCCGGCCACCGCTCCGCCGCGCGCTCCAGGTAGTGCTTTGCCTGCTCCTCATCACCCCGGACCTGGTAGAAGACGGCCAGGTCCACACACGCCTGACAGTCCGGGTCCAACTTGTCCGCCAGTGTGAGTTCCCGGACCGCATCCTCCTCCTTGTCAGACAGGCGATAGAGCGCGCCCAGACGCTGATGGTACCGGGCCTGCCTCCAGAGCGGATCCGTTTTCGCATACCGGTGAGTCACCACCTCCACCAGCAGCCGGTTCGCCTGCGCTTCCCAGTCCGGGGCGCCCGCCTCCTTCATCGCTTCCAGGGTCTGGAATCCAAACCGGTACAGCTCGTTCCGGACGCCCACGCTGTCCGGGTATTTCTCCGACAGAGACTCCAGGATACCCCGGGCCTCCGCCACCCGCCCGCCCAGCATGGCGCCCCCGTACGCCAAGTACATCGGATCCAGCCGCGCCGGATCGTACGGGTTCACCGCCTCCGGCAGCGGCAGCGTCATCGGCTTCCCCTCCCGCATGGCGTCATCCACCCGGTCCCGGAACTCGTTCGCCGGCACCCCATAGCGCAAGGTCTGGATTCCCAGGTTCCCGAAGCCCACCAGCACCGCCACCACCTCACCGCTCTCGTCGACCAGCGGCTCACCCTGGCGATAGACCTCGCTGTCATTCCTCCTCCGCGGCAGGGCAATGCTGTAGCGTTTCACAGGATCCACGACACCCTTCAGCCAGTCCGCGCTAGCAACCGCCGTGCGGCCGTGGAATAGCACCGGTCCATACTCCGGCGTCGTGAGTCCCGGTGGCGTCAGGTGCGCCACCCACGTCCCCAGGGGCACGTCCCGCGCCGCCAGGGACAGGTGCCCCGCCGGCCGGTGCTCGAACTTCACCAGCGCCAGATCCGCCTCCGGAAACAGCCCATACACCACCGGCGCCTCCAGCAGCGTGGGCACGCCTCCTTTACCCGCCTCTATCACTCCAAACCCCAGTTGGCGTCCGACACACACGGGAAATAGGGGGCAGATCGCAAAGCCATCATCACTGATGAAAAACCCGCGATTCGAGTCGTAGAACTGATTCCGCCGCTCGTCCTCAAACAAGTACACTTCAAAAAGCGCGTCCCTCAGTTTCACCGCCGAGCCCATCAGATGCAGCGGAGCCGCCGGCTCCAGGCTGTCCCAGTCCAGCGCCTCCCCTCCGCCTTTCTCTTCACCGAAAGACAGCCCCGGCAGCCCCAGCGAAAACAAGAACACCAACAGCGGGAACGGCGACGGCAGCCACCGCATTCCCAACCCCCATTTCCCAAGCGTTTTCATGAAAAGAACCACGCCACCTGGCGCTGCTACCACTACGAGCGCCAGTCCCGGACCGGTCAACCCCAAAAAGAGATTCACTCGGCTTCAGTCTTTGAGGTGTGAGGGCCGGTACCTCCCACATCCGCACTGAGAGAAAGGCTACGCTTCAAAGACCAAAAGCCAACACGCTCAGAATCAGTACCGCCAGAATCGCAATCACCGGAAGAACCGGGCGATGCCATTTCATCCAGAGCTTTCTCGAAGCAACCAGAATAATCGTGACACCCCCCATCGCGGCCGCCGGCAGGGTCAGGAGAAAGGCGGAGTGAATAGGAATAATCGATTGGGATTCGCCTCCGGATTTAGGAACCGCCATCAGGACAGTTGCCAGAAACAGAAACACCACCATGGCGAGACAACTCAAAGCCAGACTGAGAATAGCGGGCCACCGGCGGGGCCAAACCTCAAGAGACCTGGCGGAACGAGTGTCCTGAGCCACCAGCCTCACCAGGTACCAGACAAACGTTCCCGAAATGAAACTGTTCAAAAAGATAACCAGATGAGCAGAGGGCCCGGGAAAACTCGGCGCCCATACTTCCCGGATATTGGGAAACAGCAACGGAGCCTGAAGCAACGGAATCGGAGATAAGAAACCAGACGCCAGAGAGACAACCAACAACACCCAGTGACCAGCCATGAACGCAAGCAGCCAGTAAAAACGGTTAGGAAACGGTGCAGAAGACTTCATTGGGAGATTCAAAGGAATACCTCCAATCTTAGAACGATTTGTCAGATGAGAGACAAGGGGGAACTTCGGATTGAGATTCACAGAAGGCCAAAAAAAATCGCCAGCACCACCGATTCACAGCCAAAGTATGAATTCGAAATCATACTCCCTGTCCCAAACTTCCAGGTCCCCACCCACCAGCGACCCCACTTCCCCCGATCTCCACCAGCAGATCGACGTCCTCTACCGCGCCGAGTCCCGGCGCGTCTTCGCCTCCCTCGCCGGGGTGTTCCACGACTTCGACCTCGCCGAGGAAGCCCTGCACGAAGCCTTCGCCGCCGCCCTCGCCACCTGACCTGCCCGGGGCCTGCCCGACAATCCGCCCGCCTGGCTTGTCTCCACCGGAAAGTTCCGCGTCATCGACCGCCTCCGCCGCCAGGCCCGCTTCCGCGAACTCCAGCCCGAGATCGCCACCCGCCTCGAAGACATCGCCGCCTCAGCCATACCATATAGGCTAAGCAAGCCTTCCAAAAGGCCCTGACACTCGCCCAACAGGAACCCGAAAAGCGCTTCCTGAAAAACGAATCCAGGAACTGAACACCGAATAATTCCCCAACGCGAACGCCACGGAAAGGTGGAACGCGATCTCCGAGGTCCGAGCCGGACAGGTAGATTCACGAAAGCAGTCCACAGCCACAGTTCTTCCTGGTTTGGACATCACCACCCGCAAACCAGAACCGCCAAGATTCCACCCGCCGCCATCATTTGCGCGCTCGGATCCCGAGTTCCTCGCCCGGAGGTCGAGGACCACCTTCAACCACAACGCGCTCGTAGCATCCAAAGAGCCACCAGGGACGCGCGGCGTCTCTAGAGTGCGGCAAATTTTCTTTTGCCGCTCTGCGGATTGTAGCCGGAGGCGCGGCGGGAGAGAAAGCGCCCTCCCTCCCTACACGCCTCACCCTCCACCCCCAGTTGACAGTCCCTCCAGGTCTCCGGGCCATCCGGCCCGCAAACTCAAAAGGACCAAAGATCCTAACGTCGATAGCCCAGGGATTCATCCCTGGGTAACCCACTGAACGAAAAACCGGTCCCAATCACATCCGGCTTTCATCACCAAGACAAGCGACAAACAGACCAATCCAACCCAACCAACCTAACCACATGAAATACGCCTGCTTAGGATTCTACGACGAAGCCAAATTCGCCGCCCTGCCCCAGGAAGAAGCTCAGAAAATGATGGAAGAATGCTTCGCCTACGACGACGAACTGCGCCGCGGCGGCCACTTCCTCGGCGGCGAAGCCCTCGACACCGCCAGCAACGCCGTCACCCTCAGGATGAAAGACAGCCAGGTCGAAGTCACCGACGGTCCCTACGCCGAGACCAAGGAAACGCTCGGCGGCATCCTCCTTCTCGAAGCCCGCGACCTGAATCACGCCATCTCCCTCATGTCCAAACACCCCGGCGTCAAAACCGGCCCCTTCGAAATCCGCCCCGCCGACGAAGCCATCAACCAACTCATCGCCGAACGCGACGCCGCCCTCGCGAAGGAAAACTAATTCCTCTCAAACACCATCCTCTATCCGTGCGAGCGTGTTCGCTGGCCTCCGAGTCAATAACCACGCTCGCCGGACGGCCAGGAACCCTCGCCTTCAACCCTTCCGCCTCAGTTCCTCCCGAACTGTCATCAAGATCCGCCCCAGCATGTTCTTCCCGGAGCCATCGCCCCCCGTCTCCCCAGTAGCGGTCGTTCACCGTGTGCTCCACCAGCTTCCGTTCCCCAGTGGAAAGCAACAACTTCGCCAGCTCAGGATGCTGGGCAAACTTCTGCGTCACCGCCACATGCATGACCGAGTCCTTCACCTTTTCCCAATCCTTCAGGAGCGGCACCTTCCGGCTCCGCCCCAGCCGCGCCGCGATCATCGGCGACTTCGCTTTCCGGA
The DNA here is from genome assembly GCA_030427505.1 of Verrucomicrobiia bacterium. Classification (GTDB taxonomy): domain Bacteria; phylum Verrucomicrobiota; class Verrucomicrobiia; order Verrucomicrobiales; family DEV007; genus JAUICH01. The sequence goes on along the minus strand of JAUICH010000006.1, from coordinate 31,863 downwards.
TCTGTTCGGCATACCCCTTGTCCTCAAACTTCCGCGCCTGAAAGTAATGCTCCGAAGTCGGCCACACCTTCCCCCCAGTCCTCACCGGATACGCCGCGAAGTTCAAAAACTCCCCAAACGCCTCGCTGACGCTGTAAAAGTGAATGGGGGAATCGACTTTATCGTTCACAAACATTCGGGAACCACTCGTTGTCAACAGAGCTTCTAATTGATAGCGAGACCTCCATCTCGAGTTCCGTAAAATATTTAAATGCCTCCAGTGAATCAAAGACTCAAACCAGAACTACCAACTGTCAGGTCTATAACATCACTGCACACCTCTTCATCTCTTCATCTCTTCATCTCTTCATCTCTCCAACCACCCCAACCTAACCAAAAACTCATCCATCTCCGCTATCGACTGCCGGTGATCCGAGCCATCCCCCGCCGTGGGATTAAACGCGCTGTGGTCGCGGCCTTCGTAGGTCTTGAGGGTAATGTCAGGAACGCCGATGGCTTGGGCCTGCTTCACAAATTCGACGACCGATTCGTAGGGCACCGCCTTGTCTTCCGTGCCGTGGAAGATGATGGTGGGCGGAAAGTCCGGGGTCACGCGCTGGTAGGGCGAGAGGGCGGCCATCATTTCGTAGGCGGCGCGGCCGTGCTTTTCTTCGATCTCAGGCTTGTCCAGATTGAGCGGCGGGTTGATGAGGATCAGCGCATTCGGCACGGCGCTGATGCTGGGGTCTTCCCCCTCTTCGTTCAGATCCGTCAGCGTGGCCGTGGCGGCGGCCAGGTGACCGCCCGCCGACCCGCCCCCGGCGGCGATGTGGTCCGGGTCGATCCCCAGTTCCGCAGCGTGGGCGCGGACGTAGCGCATCGCAGAGCGAGCATCCAGGGTTGCCTCCCGCGGCGTGGTGCCATGCGTGCCGTTCAGCCGGTATTCCACCGTCATGGCCACCATCCCGCGCAACTGAAAGTAACGGCACTGGGAAAGGAAACTTCGTGGTCCCCCATTCTTCCAGCCGCCCCCATGAAAAAACACCACCGCCGGCCGCCGGTCCGCCGCCGTCCAGCCATGCGGCTTGAAGACCCACAGGTTCAGCTCCACCGGCTGCCCCTCGGCATCCGTGGTCTTCTTATAAAGGACCAGATCCCGCCCCGGCGTGCCCTTCGGCACCTCGACAAAGGGCCGAGGTTTCGCCTGGACCGCGAGATAGGCAATGGAAAAGACAGTGTAACCCGCGCCTCCCATCAGCAGAAGACACCCCAGGGCAACAGCCTGGGAACGCTTGGAAAGAGGAAGTTTCATTTTGGTCACTGGAAGACCAGAGATTGTCAGGAAGTGCGTTAGGGTCCAAGCAAAGCCCCGAGCCGGAATGCTAAAACCGGCTCCGCACTACTACCGCCACTCAGGACGACTTCGCCTTCAGCCACCCCAGTCCGGTCAGGAACTCATCCATCTCCGCCACCGTGGTCTCGTAGTCCTTGCCGTCGCCCCGGCCAAAGTTGAAGAACCCATGCACGCGGTCCGGATAACCTTTCAGCGTCACGTCCGCGCCCAGTTCCTTGCCCTTTGCGGTGAAAGCTTCCACGGTGGAAAAGGGCACCGTCGGGTCGGCTTCGCCGTGGAAAATGATGGTGGGCGGAAGCGCGGCGGTCACGTGCTGGAGCGGCGAAATGCCCTTCATCAGCAGATACGTTTCCTCGCCGAGTTTTTCCTTCAGCTCCGGCCGGTCCAGATCCACGGCGGGGTTGAACAGCACCAGGGCATTCGGCTCCGCGCTGAGGCCGGTGTCCTCCCCCGCTTCATTCACGTCCGGGATCGTGGCCGTGGCCGCCGCCAGGTGACCGCCCGCCGATCCGCCGCCAGCCGCGATGCGGTCCGGGTCGATCCCCAGTTCCGCCGCGTGCGCGCGAATCCACCGCACTGCCGAACGCGCGTCCTTCGTCGCCTCCAGCGGGCTGGTACCGTGAGTGTTCTTGATGCGGTACTCCGCCGTGATGGCCACCATCCCCCGTTCCGCCAAGTATTCGCAATGGGGCACAAACTGTTTCGGCGATCCATTGCGCCAGCCACCACCGAAGAAAAACACAATCGCCGGGCGGCGAATCTCCGCCTTCCACCCTTCCGGTTTAAAGACCCAGAGATTCAGTTCCACGGGTTCGCCATTGGCGTCCGTGGTCTTTTTATAAGAGACCGTTTCATACTTCGCGCCTTCGATAGCGGACTCCGGCACCGCATCGGCCAGGGCGGTGGAGACCGGGTGAAAGGCCAGCGCCAGCGCGGTGAAGACAGAGAGACAGTAGAGGGGAGTTTTCATGGTCATGCAGTCGGGGCTAATCGATGATACTTTGGGGGAAAGACCCTCAGGATGCCGGACAGGGGTTCCGTGGCAAGGCTATTTCCATGCGCGAATGCGGCATTGCGAAATCTCCGAGTGACTGCCAAATTGGCCGGATGCATGCGAAGAGTGGCTCCCCAGAGCCCCCCTCCTTCACTCCCCTCTATCTCCCTTCAATCCCCCCCGACTACGATTTGACAGAAGACCCAGTGCCACGCCCGCCGTCCGGGTGACGGTCAGCGGAACGCCAAAAGCGCAGCCCAAAATTTCCCGTGGTTCCCCCTTGAGGACACGAGCCCGCATTCCACATTGAAAAACATCCATTTATGAAACAGAACCTCCTGACAAAGATGCTGGCAGCCGGATTCGCGGCCGCCCTGGTAACCACCGCCGCTCCCCTGACCCAGGCCGATGAACCCGCACCCCTGAAAAAAGGCGATCCCGGCGTGGTGGAACTCTTCGACGGCACCTCTCTGGACGGCTGGGTGAAGCGCGGCGGCAAAGCCAACTACAAGGTGGAAGACGGCGTCATCGTCGGCACCAGCGTGCCGAACACGGAAAACACCTTCCTCTGCACGGAGAAAACCTACAGCGACTTCATCCTGGAGTACGACTTCAAGACCCACCCCGAACAGAACAGCGGCGTGCAAATCCGCTCCCACGCCTTCGACCAGGAAACAGAGATCACGCTGGCGGACGGGAAGGTGAAGAAGATCCCCGCCGGCCGCGTGCACGGCTACCAGGTGGAAATCGACGCCAACAAGCTGGACCGGGCCTGGATGAGCGGAGTCTACGACGAAGCGCGCCGCGGCTGGCTCTTCCCCGGCATCATCGGCGGCGACGCGGCCGCTTTCACCGAGCAGGGCAAACGGCTCTACAAGCCGGAAGAATGGAATCATGTCAGGATCGAAGCCATCGGCGACCACTTCAAGACTTACCTCAATGGTGAGCTTCGCGCGGACTTCCACGACAGCCTGTCCTCCGAAGGCTTCATCGGTCTCCAGGTCCACGGCGTGGGCAAGAAAGAGGAACCCTTCTATGCCATGTTCCGGAATCTGTTGATCCAGGAAGTGAAGTAAGACCGGGCCTCCCCGCATTTCCATCCTTTCCTCGTTTCACAAGATGAAAAGCACTCACGCCGCCCTCGCCCTCGTTTTCTCTACCTTCCTCGCGGGTTCGCCCGCGCAGGCCGGACCGGAAGCGCAGTCCCTGTTCGACGGCCAGTCCCTCGATGCGTGGGACCTGCCAGCCGAAAACCTTTGGTGGGACGTGAAGGACGGCGTGCTCAAGGCCCACAGCGATCCCTCCCTGGCGGGCTCTATCCTGTGGACAAAGCAGTCCTACAAAGACTTCGTGATGGAGCTCGACTTCAAGTTCGGCGAAGGCACCGTGGACTCCGGTGTCTTCGTCCGGGATGAAACCCAGCAAATCCAGATCGGCATCTCCGGTTCGCTGAAGCGGGACATGACCGCCTCTCCCTACATCGCCAAGAAAGGCTACCCCGTGGAAGCCGAAGGCGTCGCTGAACTCCTCAAGCTGGACGACTGGAACCACATGAAGATCCAGGCCAAAGGCCCCGAGTACAAAGTGTGGCTCAACGGCAAAGAAGTCATGACCTACGTCTCCGAAAACGCCGTGGCGGAAGGCCCCATCGGCCTCCAGGTCCACCCCAAGAAAGAGATGTCCATCGACTTCCGCAACCTGACCGTGACTGAGCAGCTCTGAGAGTTCTCCTCGTCTCCCCCTACTCCACCTCATCCCCCCACGCCACATACCGCTCCGGCGCGGGGCCCACGTAGTAAAAGGGGTAACACGTCACCAGCGCCACCGCGTGACGGGCGCCGCCTGCACGAATGCGCTCCGGCAGTTCGTCCGCTGGAAAGGTTTCTTCCGCCACCACGCGGAACCGCCTCGTCTGACCTAACACATCCTGCAGCGAAAATTCCTCACCTTCCTCCAAGTCCTTCAGCGGCCGGAAATGAAGATCCCGGTGCGCGCTGATCACCACCGGTCCTTCCGTGCCCGTTCCCATTCCAACTTCGCCACCATCCAGAACCGCATAACGCTTTAAGCTTTCCTCATCTCCGCCGTACACCACCAGCGTCTCGATTCCCACCCCCGGCACGCTCAACCAGTACGCCGCCGTCTCGCCCCGCGGCAAACGCTTGTCCTCAGCCGCCGCGGCATTCTCCACTCCGCCCGGTTCCGCTGCCGCCAGGAGTTCCCGCCAAAAGGCGCGGGACTCCCGCGTGGCCTGAAACCGGTCCACCCAATCCACAGTAGGCGGACCAGCCCAGGCCAGCGCGGCAGCCAAACCAACCAGTTGAAGAAATCGAATAGCCGCGTTCATCAGCCCCTCCCGGGAACCCTTCAGGAAAACGCGCCACGCCACCGGTAGCCCTTCAGCCGCCACCGGCGAAAGATCTCCAGCAAGACCACGCCCAGCAGCGCCAGCCCGCCCAGCACCAGCTGTTTCACCGCCGTGGTGGCCGTGCCGAAGAACTGATTCGTTTCCCAGCCTTCCGGCAGAGCCGTCGGCACCCGGGTCGAAACCAGCTTGCCCCACACATTGCGAGTCAGCTTTTCTTCCACCGCCACGCGCGAGGTAAACTGCGAGACCAATTGATAGTCCAGCGAGGCCCGCACGATCTCCTCCTTCACCGCGTCGCGCTCCACCGCTCCGTCCGCCGTCAGGTGGCGGTAACTCAGTTCCTCGATCATCGCCCGGCCAAACACCTTGGTCACCGCCCCATCCTTCACTTCCGACGCCTTGGAAAAGGGGAAATGATGCTCCACCGGCTTCCCGTGCTGCTTGGCCCTCACGATCAGGTCGCCGTCAAAGCCGGCCGGAAACTTCGCCGCCACCTGCAACGGCCGCTCCACGAACACGTCCGGATAGACCGATGGATAGCACACCACCTCCGGCACCGGGTTCCCCTGCTTATCTTCCCAGGAAAGCTGAATGTCCGTCAGCACCGGCGCGTCCAGCGTCTTGAAAAAGTCAGACATCACCACGCCCACATCTTCGTGGGAATGGATGAAGCGGGATTGCCCATGGCCCAGCTCCGCCATCTTCCGCATCAGAAACTCATTCGGCGCCGAGCCGATGCCGAAGGTAAAGAGCCGCCAGTGACCCAGCTTGTTATTCAGCAGCCGCATCAGGGTGTCCTCATTCCCCACCGCGCCGTCCGTCAGAAAGACGATGATTGGCAAAGCTCCCTCGCTATTTGGGGTATCCAAAACATACTCCAGCGCCAGTTGCATGTCCGTGCCGCCTTTGGCATCCAGCCCCTCCACATAGGCCTTCGCATCAGCCAGCTTGTCAGTGCTTGCCGCGCGCAGTTCCGGGCTGAAGGCCGAGTAGTTATTAGAGAAGCGCACAATGGTGAAGTGATCTTTCTCCCGTAGAGATTCCAGGCACCGCAGCAGACCCGCCTGGGCCTGGGAGATGGACGCCCCGCTCATGGAGCCGCTGGTATCGATCAAGAACACCACATCCCGCGGCAGGTCCACGACTCCTTCGTCTTCCGCTTCTTCAGTGGAAGGAAAGGCGGAGATCAGCCCGTAGGTCGCCTCCGCCTCGTCCGTGCGGATGAGGGAAAAGTCCGCGTCCGCCGAGTCCTTCAGGTAGATGTCCAGGTCAAAGTCCTTGTTCGGCAGCGTCAGCGGCCGGGCCAGGGAGACCTTCTCCGTTTTCCCCGCGGTCTTCACCGTCAGCGCGTGGGTGGAAGATTTGATCTCCTTCACCGGCAGCCCGCTCACCTCCGCCGTTAGCGTCAGCCGGTGGCCGGGGTCGATCCACGGCGGCAGCACCGGCGGGGAAATGCGGTCCGCGTCGTCCGCTCCCCGGCCCGTGCCATCCTTGGGAATGTAGCGCGGTCCCACCACCATGGGAAAGGTCACGGAGTAGAGCCCCTTCTGGTAGTCCGCCTGCTGGACGTAGGTCAGCTTTACCTCCGCCTTTTCGCCCGGCCCGAAATTCGCGACCGACATGGTGAACATGTTAGGCCGTTCCTGCTCCAGCAGCGCCGCGCTCTTCCCTTCTTTCTTCGCTTTCTCGTAGGTCTCCTTCGCCTCCTGCTTTTCCTTCACCACGCTGCGGATCAGCCGGTCGTCGATGCGGATCTCCATGTCCGTCACCGTGGCGGTGGAGGGCAGCGGAAAGGTATAGATGGCCTCCAGCCGGTTGGCCGTGTCGTTCTTGAAGACCTGGTTCACCTCCGCCTTCACCAGGCCGCCGGTGATCTCCAGGTGCACCTGGGTCTTGCGCAGCGGTAAGACCAGCCGCTGGGTCTGACCCGGCGCCCGCGCCTCCATAGACCCCGCCACCCAGGGCTCCTCATTGCTGTTCCTGATGGACCAGGCCGGCAGCGCCGCGCCTCCCAGCAGCACGGCGGCCAGGGCCGCCACTCGCATCGCCCGCAGTGGGCTTACAGTCTTCGGTAGTCGTTCGTTCATCGTAAAGTATTTCCCCTTCTCCGGGACTACGAGAACGGCACGGCCGTACTTTCAGAATAGAACAAATAGGGCCGGAAAAAATTCCGGCCCCCATTAACTCGAAAACCTCCTAACCCACACGCTCCCCACACCTGGAAGCCGGGCCGGACCGGTCAGCGGCCTTGCTCCGCCTCACTCAAACGTGCACACGTAGATCGGCAGTTCGAAGTTCGGCCGCAGGTCGTCGATCATGTAGATCTGCTGCAGGCGCGGGTACTTGGCCAGCGGCACCAGGCGGAGCGAGAAGGTGGAGCCTATCTTGAAGCGCGTCGGCGCCGTGGTCTCCCGCTCCATGACCACCATGTGGGCCACGCGAATGCGGTCGTGCGGGTATTCGCCATCACTGACTTCCATCACTTCGTATTCAAAGACCCCCATGGCGTTTTTGTAGGGCACGTCGTTGAGGTGCTTGACCTCGGATTTCTCCGCCAGCTTCAGGCGCAGTTCCACCTCCGCGTTGCTGTCCGGACGCCACACACCGTCTTCAATCGCCACCGTGGCGGGCGCTTCCGCCGCCGGCGGCGCGTTTTCTTCCGCGGCGCCAGCCACCCCATTGGCCGTTTCCGGCATCACTTCGGTTCCGCCCACGTTTTGCGCCACCTCTTCCACCTTCGCCGCGGCTGGGTCCGCTTCCGCCTTGGCTTCGGCTTCGGCTTCCGCCGCCGGGGGCTCTTCCACCGGACGGGCTTTTAGCACCAGCATGTTCCGCAGCCGCGTGTTATTCTCTTCCTCCGCCGTCTTGTTGTTGTTGGCGGCGACGGCCACCGAAGAGGAATGAGAAGAACTTTCCGAGACCGGACCGGCCGGAAGCTTTACCGGCACGGCCCTGATGGGCTTTCCCGAGGGCATCCGGGCCGCGTAGGTCCGCTCCAGATTGGAGAACACCTCAAAATCCGTGGCCACTTTTTCCGCCCACTGCTGCGCCTCCTCCGGGCCGTAGTGAATGCCGTCCGTTTCCGGATACGGATCCGTGAAATGGGTAAACTTCTGACTCTCAAACACCGCCCCATTGTATTCGGAGACCACGCCCTTCATCAGGTCGGCCAACTCCCGCTGCAGGTCCGCCGGGTAACGCTCCGGGTGCGAGTTGGGCGGCAGAATCCAGTAGGACTGCGCCCCGTTTTCCGAGACCACGCGGCACATCTGGTCGATCAGGCTGCGCACCTCCTGCACATTCTCCTCCTTTGGCCGCCGCTTGCTGCGCAGCGCGGCATACAGGTTCACACCCGTCTGTACTACCACGATCTCCGGGGAGTATTCCGTGATCAGGTCCTCAATCTTTGGCACCGCCTTCACGTAGCCCAGCCGCTGTTCCGTGGTGGGCGTCTTCTTCCAGAAGCCGATGCTACAGGAAATGTTCGGGTAGTTTTTCAGCCAGTAGTAAGGCGTCGCCCCCCCGGCCACCACGGTATATACCTGGAAGCCGGCGTCCCGGAGCCGGGAGTCCATCGTGTATCCGAAGGCCCCCATACTGAAGGAGTCCCCCAAATACAGGACCCGGCTGTCCTGTGCGGCAAAGGCCGGCGTGACGAAAAGCCCTACACAGAAGGCAACGAGAATGGCAGTCCTCCCACGAAATTGCATGAGTCGTCTCTAACGAAACATCCCATAGTTTGCAAGTCTTAGAGGCAAATTTAAGAATTTTTCACAATTGCTACGCCTGATAACATTTTGTCCAACTATGAGACTAAACTCTTTCCAGCCAGCCCCCTGGCACAATCAAGCAGGCAAGGCCCGGCGCACTTCACCGTCCAAGCGCTCCGCCGTGTAAGGCTTCGGCAGCACCCCGATGAAGCCCTGCTGACGCGCCGCCACCCGGGCGTTTTCTCCCAGGTAGCCACTGCTGGCAATCACCCGCACCCCGGGGTCCATGGCCGCCAGTTGCTGCCGGGCTTCAATGCCGGAGATGCCGCCAGGAAGCGCCAAGTCCATGACCACCAGCTCGATAGGCTGGCCCGCCATCAGGCTTTCCCGGTATTTTTCAACGGCTTCTTCCCCGCTACCGGCCAAGATGACTTGGTGCCCCAGGGCTTCCAGGATGGCTTTCGCCATGGCCTGCATGCCGGTTTCGTCATCGACCACCATCACCCGGCGGCCGGCGAAGCCGTCGTTGTCGCCAGGCTGTGGCTGGGGGTGGGAATCAGGATGCAGATTGGTATTCATTTTCGTCTGGTGGATAGGGTGGACAGCAAGCGAGTGGATTTCGGTTTCAATATTGAAAAAGTAAAAATCTTCAGTAGGCGGTGTAACTGACGCGTTTGATCTCATCCATGGTCGTGCGGCCAGTCAGCACCTGAATCAGTCCCTCCTGGAAAAGCGAACGGAAGCCATTGCGCCGGGCCGCCGCCCGCAGTTCGTTCATGGGCGCTTCCCTTTCGATCAAATCGCTGATCTCCGGAGTGATCTCGCACAGCTCCATCAGCGCAATCCGGCCAGAGTAGCCCGTGTTGTGACATTCCGGGCAGCCCACCGGACCGTAGATGGGTTCCTTCAGGGGTTCGGAGATCACCCCCTGGCGCGCCATCATCTCCTGCAGCGCCTCGGGCGCCTGCATGGGCCGTTTACAATAGTTGCAAAGCTTCCGCACCAGCCGCTGCGCCTGGGTCAGCGCCAGCGAGTCCGACAGCAAGTGCGCCTCCACCCCCATGGACAGCAGCCGGGAAATGGCTCGCAGCGAGTCGTTCGCGTGCAGTGTGGTCAGCACCAGGTGCCCCGTCAGCGCGGAGTTCACCGCCGCCGTCGCGGTCTCCTCGTCCCGGCACTCCCCGATGAGGATCACATCCGGGTCGGACCGAAGCAGGGAGCGCAGCCCGGAGGCAAAAGTAATGCCGTTCACGGAGTCGGTCTGCGTCTGGTTGATGCCCTCGATCTCGTACTCGATCGGGTCCTCGATGGTCTGGATGTTGATGTCCTCCTCGTTCACGCTGTTGATCAGCGCGTAGAGCGTGGTCGTTTTGCCGCTGCCCGTCGGGCCTGTCACCAGGATCATCCCCTGGTCGCGGGACATCGCCCGCTTGATCATCGCGCTCTGCTGCTTGGAGAGGTTCAGCTCCGCCATCTCCTTTAGCCCGTCCTGCTTGTCCAGGAACCGCAGCGTCAGCTTCTGGTGCTCTTTCCGCCACGGCACCGCCGCCACGCGGACGTCTATGCGGCGCTTGCCGATCGCCATGGCAAAGCGCGCGTCCTGCGCGTCCTGCCGGCTCTGCTTCATGTTCGAGTAGTTCTTGATCAGAGCGATGAAGCGCATCAGCATCTCCTCCGGGCAGGAAAAGATGACCTTCAGCTTCCCGTCGATACGGGCGCGGAAGCGGACCAAGTTGTAGAATTTCTCGATGTGCAGGTCGCTCGCGCGGGCCGCGATAGCCGTGTAGAGCACCCAGTGCATCAGCTCCTCGGGCGTGTGATTGACGTTCGCGGGGTCGATCTCCGCCATGTCCAGGGGATCGATCTGAACCAGGTTCAGGTCCCCGATCATCGAGTAATCACGCGACAGCTCGCTGGTGTCGATGGCGGGCTCCGCCACCTTGTTGGAGTCCCGTGTGATGGCCTTGCGGATTTCCTTCAGGTCCGCCAGGACAGGCACGAATTCCACGGGGTCATTTCCGGACGAAAGCCACTCATCTTCAAAGGAGTAGAAACTTTCTCCATCACACAGCAGATAAACCCGGCGCGTGCCGCAGAACGCCGGAAACACCCCATGCTTCTCCAGCATGGCCACCGGAAACATGTGCTGACGCGGCGCGTCTTCCGGGTTGAAGCACAGCCGGGACGGTCCCTCCGTCAGGTAGTCCAGCGCCACGCCCAGATTGGGCTCCATGGCGTTGTACTCCGCGATACCCAGGAACCCGTGGCGGTCCATCTGGTCCTGCCGGTGCCGCAGCAGCCGCTCCTTTTCCGACTCGTGAAACGGGTAGTGCGTGATCAGCCAGTCAAAGGCCCCGTCCAAGTCCCGCGGGTTCAGTAGCGGTTGGGACAGCCTTTCCAGCATGTTCTCCGCCGGCAGCGGCGTGTTGTTCAGCCGGGCCACAAAGTCTTTCCGGATGTCGTGGTAGGCAGTCTCGCTGATGACCACCCGCACTCCCATAAAGGGCGGCACGCCCCAGCACTCCGTGGACTTCGGGTTGCAGTGCGCAAAGATCAGCAGCGGCCCCAGCGTGGAGACCGGCAGCCACGGGTCCTCCCCTTTCGGGAAGCGCCCCAGGCGGCGCAGCAGGCTCTCCGCCTCCACGGAGCAGGTCTGGCGGGCCAGTTCCACCGGCATCAGCCCAAACTGCACCGCGATGCCCTCTACCGAGAACAGAGAGCCCGCGAAGGTCCCCATATCCTCGTCAAAACCTTCAAACGGCATCGCCGGCGGCTCCCCATGCCGTGGCGCCACCGCCGCCTGGGCGAGGACGCTGTTTTCAGGGCTATTCTGGTAAGGAGCCATTAGGATAATGAAGGAAAGAAGTGCGTATTAGCGGCCGGAACGAGCCAGCTCGAAACCAGCCGGAAATGACTGCATCGTGCCCATGTCCGAACCGTCGAAATCCACCAGCAAACCCGCGCCCGCCTCACCGGGCTTCAGCAGGCCCCAGCTGCGGCCCCGCCAGTAAAGGCGGTAGTCGTCCGTGCTACTGGACTGAAGCGGGATCCAGTCCGGCCGCACATAGGGCGCGCCCGTGCTTGGGTCGCTGGCGTCGCGGTACTGCAAGGTCTTCAGCAAATACACTTCCTCGGTCGCGTCATTCAGTTCCGCGGGGTAGTCCAGTTCCCACATGGCGTGGCCAAACTTCCGCGTCCCCTTGTTCAGCGTTTCCACCAGGCTCGTCGCCACGGTTTCTTTCCCCTTCTCCTTAACATTCTTGTAAGCCACCACCGAAATGGAACTGAGCACCCCGATGATGGCGATCACGATCAGCATCTCCACCAGAGAGATGCCCCGGGACCACTTCGCGGATGTCTGTTCATTGGTGTGCATGTCAGGGTGGTGTCTTCAGCTTCCTTTCTTGAAAATCTCAGATCTCTAGTAGCTGATGGCCGTGCCCTCGGCATCGGCCAGGCTCACCTTCGTTAGCGAGGACAGCGACGACGGCAGCGTGATGGCATAGCCGTCCGGCACGTAGTCAGTGAATTCCGCCGGCGCGAAAGACAGGTAGGCCGCCAGCAGGTCATAGCGCGCCTGCTCGTCCGCGGCGCCGCTCCACAGCGTGATGGCCCGGTCCCGCCCATTCGCCTGGACTAGCGACGCCATGCTCATGTTCAGCGCCTCCGCCCGGGAGATCGCCAGGTTCGTTTCGCTATCTTCCTTGATGGCGACAATGTTCGGCAAAGCCAGGAAGGCAATGATGCCGATGATCGTAACCGCCGCCAGTACCTCCACCAGGGAGAAGGCGCGGATCGTCTTCGTAGCAGTCGTTTTCATGACAACACAGCAGTGAATCGTTACTTCAGTTCCACCATGGGGTAACTCCCAGCCGCCCAGTCGGAGAGTTCCAGATGCTGCCCCAGTTTCTTCAGGGCATCACTCTGGACCTTGCTGGCGTCGGTCGTGTTACTCGTCAGGTGGGAAAGGGATGAGGAATCCAGGTAGCCGCCCACCAGTTGCAGGCGGGCTAGACTGGTCGAAGCGTTATTGTAGGCCGTCCGGGCCGAGCTGAGGCTGGTGCCCGGCTGGCTGGAGTTCGTCACCACCCAGGCGTTCACGGCGCCTTGCACTTCTGCCTGCTGCTGCCGCGCGAGAACGCGGCGGGTGTCTTCGGCGGAGTTCGAGAACGCTGCCACTCCCAGCGCGGCCAGAATTCCCAAGATGGCGATCACGATCAGGGCCTCCACCAGAGTGAAAGCGGACGCCTTCGCGGTATCCGCCTTCCTCCCGGCGCCGGGCCAGTTGTGTGCCATGTCAGAAACAGTCACCTTGGGTTCTCGAAGTTTCCTTCTTGGATATGGAAATGCCGCCGAAGGGCTCTACACTCCCCGCCGGCGGCAGCCATGCCTTGTAAATCGGCGAAGTTACCTGGCGGATTAGTTGTAGTAGTCGTCGGTGATGGCGGTCTCGTCCGGATCGTAAACCAGGCGGCCGTCCGTGGTGACGCTCAGAAAATTCGCCGCGCCGGTCTGATCGGTCGTGGAAAGGTTTGGCAGGCCAAAGAAGGTGCCTTCCAGAGACGGGTTCTCCGTCGCCGTAATGGTGTGGCCGCCCACCACCAGCGGAATGACGTCCGCTTCATCATCCAGGGTGCCCACAAAGTTGTGTCCAGCCGCTTCGGCGGAAGCCGAGACGGACGCGATCTGCTGCGCGTTGCGCTGATCTTTGGCATACCGGGAAGAACGGTTGATCTTCTGTATGTTCGGAACCGCGATAGCGGCAATCACGCCGATGACGGCGATCACCACCAGCATTTCGACCAGAGAGAAGGCGCTCATGCGCCGCGGACGGATTACATTGATTTTCATTGGGATGGTATCGGTAACTGTGTGTATTCAGTTTAATCGTAATTTCTAGAATTACAATAAAAAATTTCAAGTCATTTTTATGATTTTTATCAAAATTCTGACTACTTATTGTTGAAAAGCACGTCTCCGAGCTGAAACACCGGCGAGTAGATGGCGTAGATCAGCAGCCCCACCACGCCGCCCAGGATCACGATCGTCAGCGGTTCCATGATTTTGTCGATCTGATTGGCGATGTTATCGAGTTCCTCCTCGTAGTCTTCGGCGATCTCGTTCAGCAGTTCCGTCCCCGCCCCTGTCTCCGAGGCGATGTCCATCACCCCACAGATGTTCCGCCCGTCGTCCCCCAGCCAGTGGGACTCGATGAGGAAGCTTTCCGGTAGCGTCATGCCATGTTTGATGTGACGCCCCACGTTCTGGAAAAACGTCTGGTAGTAGATGTGGGCCGAAGAGTCCGCCGTGATCTTCAGCGCCGTGCCCAGGCGCACGTTCGCGTCGATAAGCATGGCCAAGCAGCGGAAGCTGATCGCGGCGGCATTCTTCCTGACGATGTTCCCCACCGTGGGAATGCGGATCATGAGCTTCTGCACCGAGTGGTTTCCCATGATGCGGCTCCAGTTCTTAAAGAGCAGGACCAACCCCAGCACGGGTATCGCCGCCAGCCAGGGCTGTTGCAGGAGCACCTCCGACATCTTTGTCAGGATGCGCGTGCCCAGAGGCAGCTCATGGTGCAGCGAGCCATAGAGTTTCGACATGGCGGGCACCAGGGTAAAGCTCATGATGATGATGACCCCCACCGCCAGCGCCAGCACGATGCCGGGATAAATCAGCCCCGCCTTCAGCTTCTTCACAATGCGGAGCGACTTCTTCTGGCTCTCCCCTATGCGGCGGCACACCTGGGGCAGTTCGCCCGCCTCCTCCCCCGCGCGGATCAGCGCCAGGATCTCCGGCGGAAAAATATCCCGGTGCCGCGCCATGGCGTCGCTGATCTTTTCGCCTATGGACAGGTCGTGCACAATGTCGCCAATCGCCCCCCGGTAACGTGGGGACTTCACCCGGTTCGCCTGGAGCTGGAAGCTCTTGATGGCCGAAAGATTCCGCTCCAGACACTTCGCCAACCCGTTGAACAACGCCACCCGGTCGTCCAGCGACTTCTTCTTGGCCGTCATCCGCTGGACCTTTTCGTCCAAGCCCGTGATGTCGGAGATCTCCGCCGTCTCGTTCGGGGCGGGACCGGCGCCCACCAGGGCGCGGTCGTCCTGGTCGGAGTCCACCAGCATGCTGATGCGGCGTCCGCTGTGGATGTTTGTCAGGGCGACTTTCTTAAGCATGGTTCAGCTTTCCAGTTATGCCAGGAGTCAGGGGCTCTCAGCGGTTGTCGTAGCGGTAAAGATTCATCGTATGCGTGCGCGTCACGTCATCGGCCCCCTTCCCCCCGGTCCATTCACCCGGGTCCCAGACGCCGGATGCCGGCGGCGTGCTGAGGAGGACGGCCGTGCAGGCCACCCCCTCCATGTCCACCGGCCCCGGAAAGGTGCCCGTCAACGCCGTGAAGGTCAGGGACTGCACCGTGTCCTCCGGCGGCAGCAGGCTGGAAATCTCCGCCGGTTCGTACCCCATCTGCCAGAGCCGGGCCGCCGCTTCCTGGTAGGCGATGCCCCGGGATACCCGGTTCATGATCTCTTCCTGGGTGCTCATGGTCAGGCTCAGCACGGACGCCGCCCCCACCGCCAGGGCCACCAGGGCCGTGGCCGCCAGGGTTTCCACCAGGGTATATCCCCCGTGCTGTGTCTTGAGCGCTTTCATCCTCAGTTTCGGTACGCCTCCACCCAGCCGTCCCGCGACGCCATGCCCGGCAGCACATCCCCCGGTGCGGTGTCTTCCCGCAGGACCAGCGATCCGCCAGTGATTCCCCGGTCCGTCCGCAGGCCGCCTTCCACGAACCATCCCGCCGTGCCGGCGTGCGTCACGGAGGCGTCAAAGTTTTCGAAGTCAAACAGGCCGCGCCAGACGGGAAACCCGCTTCCCACAATGCTCAACTGCACCGCGGAGCCGCCCCCTTCTTTCTTGATGGCCAGGATCAGGCGCCGCGAATTCTCCCCCTGGAACTCTATCTGGCCCAGGTCGAAGGCGCTCCCCGCCGGCTGGACGAGCACGATCCGCAACGGATCGAAACTGGCCGCCGCCGCCTTCCCCGCCGCCGTCGTCTGGCCAATCAGGTAGAGCGTGCTGGTGTTCCCCGAAATCACCACATCCCGGTCCAGAAGGGCGTGCGCCAGCCGGATCCGCACCTCCCCCGTGCCGGTGGAAGACACCGCCGGGTTCTCCCCCCCAGTCTCCTCCGTGCTGTTCAGCGGCACGGCCCCATCCACCGCGTAGTAGGTGCCGCTGGTGGCCTGGTGCCACTGGGAGTTGCAAGCCGTCGCGTCGTTCTTTACCACGCTGAGCCGGCCGGAAAAGTCCGCCGCCGTCCCCGCCACCACACCCGTGGTCCGGGGCACAAAGGCCACGTTATCCGGCAGCACCACCCCGCCGCCAGCGTCCGGCAGCGCCACCGTGGAAATGCCATCCGCCGCCGCGAAGCGCGTGGACTCATGCGCCAGCGACAGCCCCGTGCCCGGCCCCTCGGCAATAGTATGCCCCCGCACCCCCAGGCTGCCGCCGGTGGTCCGGCTCGCGCCCTCCGTCAGCGTGGGCGTATGGAGCCGCAGGTACTGTCCCGAAAAGGCGGGACTGCGGGACTTCAGTTCATAGAGGTAAGAAACGCTCTCCTGAGTCCAGCCGTCGTTGTCCGCGTTCCGCACCCGCATGCCCAGCGCCGCGGTGACGTCCAGAGAGTAGGCCACCGGGGCCACCCCGCCCACCTGGTTGTATCGCACCGTGCCCGTGTAGGCCAGCGGCGCGTCCGCGAAGGCGGCAATGGACACCGAGCCCCAGCCGTCCGGAATAGTCACCTCATAGTTGCTGGCCAAGCCACTGTCCGACCCCATGGCCAACTCGCTCAGCGCCCGGCGGGCCACCGCCTTACTGTTCTCCAGTGAAATGCGCCGGCTGGCGGAATGCTCCAGCGCCTCCACCAAACCCGCCCGCCCCTGGATGACCATCACCCACGCGGTCATGCCCAGGGTCCCAAACGCCACCAGCAACAGCCCGATCACCAGCACGGACCCACGCTGGCCCTGGCGCCGGCGGCGTCTGGCCGCGTTCTGTGCGCTAAAGTTCATTTGAGATTTCAGTTAGGAAAAAAGTCAAAGCGCCGGATACATCGGCACCGCAAAGAAGTAAGGCGTGCGCCCCCCCATGTGGGCATAGGCTTCCCGAGGATCGTCCGTTCCGTAGGCAATGCTTCCGCTGACCTTCTCCAGGAACAGGCTGGCCGGGTCAGGCCACCACACAAAGTAGAAGGGCATGCCATTGGCCGCCTTGAACCGGTCGATCGCCGCGCCTTCGTTCACGGCCCGCCGCGTGTCCCGCTCGAAGTGCACGAACACCGGCTGAAAGGCGTCGCCCGTCTGGCCTTCGTAGTAAATGTCGTAGTAGTGCGTCAGCGCGCCCTCCCGGTACCGCCTCACGGAGGCATAGGTGCCGGTCTTGCCGCTGGGCGTCACAAAGTCGATGTCATACACGGCCTGCACCGGCATCTCCGTTTCGGATGTGGCGGGACCGATTAGAAAGATAGAGGCATTCGCGCCCGTGGGCTCGCCCCGGTAGTCCAGGAACAGGCTGGCCTCCGGAATCTGCGCGCTCAGAAAGGCCCTGAATCCGTTGGGCGTGTCGATCCGGGGCGGGTCGTCCGCGTCGTAGGTCAGTGTCGTGGGACGCACCGTGTTCAGTTCGTCCCGGGAAAGGCAGTACACCGCCGAGCTGTACTGCAGGTCCTCCCAAAACAGCTCGCGCATCTCTTCCGCGAAGGCCGCCCGGCCATAGTTGGGCGAGGCATACACGGACACCGTGTCTGTGTCCTGCGCATAGTAGTTGGAAATCGTGTCCGTCCCCAGTTCCAGGTCCACCAGGCTGGAAAGCCGGTCCTGGTTGACCGTAATGCTGCGAAACGCGAGCACGGCCGCCCCGAAGGCCAGCGCGGAGATGGACACCGCCGCCAGCATTTCAACAAAGGTAAAGGCCTGTTCGCGTCTTCGCATCGGAAGTTCTCTTCACGGGGTCTCGCTCCCGCCGGCAATGGAGGACTCACCCTCCTTCTCTTCCGGGTCCGCATCCGCGTCCTGGACCACGCCGCGCTCTACGCGGTAGCGGCCGTCGGAGGTACCTTCCGGGGCAGTCACTTTCCGGGTGGTCAGCACCGGCGGCGACGGCCCTTCCTTCTCCTGCCCGCTGAGCACAAAGGCTACGCGCGGCGTCATATCCACCGGTATCTGCACCCGGCGCGGCCGCTTCTTGTCATGGTCGGTCGTCCAGATCAGCTCGATCTCGTCCTCCGTGATGGACTTCACCACCAGCGTCTGCGTCTGGTCCGGCAGCACCGGCGGCACAATGTCCCCCGCCTGCAGCATCATGTCTCCCAGCAGGACACGCACCCCCGTCTCCGAACGGCGGATGCCCAGCACCTCCAGCCGGGCAAACACCTGCCGGATGCGGTCCTCCTCGCTCAGTTCCACGCCTTTCTCCACCTTCTTCTCCGCCTCCAGGTCCGGGCGCCGCTCGAAGGGATTCCGCTCCCCGGCTTCCAGGCGCATGGGGACAATCTCATTCGGCAGCAGCCCCACGGCCGCCAGCTCTTCCGCCTCCTCCAGGTTCGGCTCTGGCTCCAGAACCTCGCCCGTCTTCTGCGCGAACACAGGCAACCCGCCGCCCCCCAGGGCCAGCCCTCCGGCCAGCGCGGCCGCCATCCAGTTTCTTTGGGTAATAGGGCTCATGACTGCTTGTCGGGTTTCGCCTCGGGCGTTTCGGCCTTGACCTCTCGCGGATCGAATACCGGAATCTCCAGCGTCAATTCCACATGCACGTCGTTCCCCGTGTCTCCGGGCGTGATCACGCAGCGCGACGTCCGCGCCGACGGCAGCGAACGCTCGATCTCTCCGATCCAGTTCACCGTCTTGCTGTAGTCGTCTTCAAACACCACGTGCGCCTGGACGATCTGCGGGATGACGGTGTCTTTCTTTCCCTTCTCTTCTTCAAACCGCTGCGACAGGCTGAACACGGAACCGCTACGAATGGCGTCGATCACGATGCTCTCCCCCGCCTGCACGTTCTGCACCGCTTCAAAGTGCGGCAGCCATTGGCGGTAGAAACCGCGCAGACCCTCGCTTTCCCGTTTCAGATTGTTCAGCGAAGTCTCCGCCTGCACCCGCTCGTCCTCCGCGCTTTGCGCCTGGCGCTGCGCCTGTTCCGCCGCGCTCTGCGCTTCCTGCTTCTTCTGCCGCAGGTAGTAGGTGCCATACCCCATGCCGGCGATCAGCAGGACCAGGATGAAGCAGGCCATTTGTTTCTCTTTCATGGCAAGGTGAATTCCGTTCGCGGTTTACTCAGTTCGATAGTTCGTTTTTGCCCATCCAGATCAGCCGGCAGCTGTAGTCCAGCAGGTTCTCCTTCTGCGTCTGTTCGGCGGAGAAAGAGCGGTAGCGCTGCATCCGGACGGCCTGCATGGTCGCGTCCAATTGCTCGTGGACGTCTCCGTTCAGTTTCAGAGTCAGGTGAATTTGCGCCGGTATCTCCGGGTCGCGCTCCAAATGCAGGGTGTCGATGGTGGCCCCGATGTCGACCGACTTGGCAATCGCCACGGCCAGGGGCTGCACACCCTGCGCGGTGTCCACCCACTCCACCACCTGTCCGGCCCGCTTGTTCTCGATCTCCACGTCGGAGATTTCCCGCCTCAGCTGACTCTTCCGGGCGTTCTGATCCGCCGTGTAGGCCGTCCAGCGATCCTGCTCGTCCGCCAGGCGGCGGTGCTCCAGGTAGTAGAAAACCGAAAGGCCAAACGCCCCCACCAGCGTCAAATAGAAAAGCAGCGGCACAACCCGGTAGGAACTGGGCAGCCCGCCGGTCAGACCCGGGCGCTCGGTCTTCAGGTCGTGGGAAAATGTATCGTTGAGCTCCATGGTCGTGAATTCTCTGGTTGGGTCTCGGCTCTCTTTCTCAGTTAGCGGTCAGGCAGCGCCACAGTTGGTTGTCCTCCGTGACCTCCTCGACAATCAGGCTGCCCATCCGCTCCAAGAGAGCCTGGCCGTAGTGGTGGTTGGGCTCGCTATTCATGAAGACCAGCCGCGTCTGCGGTGAAGCCCCGGACAGAAACGGCGACAGGACCTGCAACGCCGGGCCAGGGTCGGAGGGGTCCAGGCCACTCCGGCACCGCAGCTCGGTCCACTGCCCCAGACGTTGGCGCAACGCGCAGACAGAGCCTTCGCAGGCCGCCACCAGCACCAGGTCTTCCACGTTGCTCCACTCCTTGCTCCGGTGCGCCTGTTCGGCCAGGTCCTGGATCATGGAAAACAACCCCGCCGCGATGCGCGCCGGCCGAAGGCCCACCGCGCGAAACCCCTCCTCCACGGAGCGGATGAAGGACTCGTCGCAGGCCAGCAGCAGACTGCTGTTCGTCTCCGGGCTGTGATAAATACCGTAGGACTTGCCCCGGTCGAACTTGCCGCCGATCACCGTCTTCGGATTCTTCCGGATGGTTTCCCGGTAGCCTTTTTTCCGCGAAAGGTTCCTCTCCAGGGTGATCATGAAGCGCTGGTTGATAGACACGCCCACCCAGCCCTGCTCCGTCATGGAGCGCCACTCTTCCACATGGCGGTTGAGCAGGTCGCGAAACTCGCCCTCGTCCTGCCCCGCGTCTTCAATCGCGCCCCGCTTGCTCACTGAGCGCCAGCTCACGTTCGTCCGGTTGATGTTCAGCAGCAGGTGCCGCTTCCCCGCGAATCGCTTGGACCACGCCGCGTTGCCGTTGTCCGGCTCCGGCCGGAACGCCGCGAAAGTGAGAACGTCTTTGATGTCTGCCAGTTGCATGTCGTGTCTCCTGCTTAATCAAGCATCGCCTGTTCGTGATAGAGGTACTCCTGTACCTCGTGGTCGGAGTAGCCTGTCTGCCGCTTGATGCTGGGCTTCCAGCCTTCCTGCTCCCGCTGTTGCAGGCTGCGGTCGAAACTCTGCATGCCCCGCGCGAGCCCGGTCTCCAACTCGTGCTCCAGCTTCTTGAACTCGCCCCGGCGGATCACCCCGCATACGGAATCATACTCCAGCAACAGCTCGTGAATGCTGAAGCGGCAGTCCCGCGTCTCGTCGTGCAGCAGCCGCTGGCACAGGATCATCCTCATGCTGTCGGCAAAGGACAGCATGGCGCTTTCCACCCGCTCTTTCGGGATCAATTTCAAAAAGCGCTGCACCGTCTGCGCCGCCGAGGACGTGTGCAGTGACGCCACCACCGCGTGGCCCGTCTCCGCCGCCTGCAACGCGATCTCCGCCGACATCCCATCCCGGATCTCTCCCACCACGATCACATCCGGCGCCTGCCGGAGCGCCGCTCGCAGGGAACTGGTATAGCAGGTTTCGTCGCTGCCGATCTCCCGCTGGGAAATCAGGGACGGCAGATCCGTCGGCAGCACGTACTCAATGGGATCCTCGAAAGTAATGACGTGCTCACTCCGCCGCATTGCCCGGGCCGTGAGCATGGAGGCGATCGTCGTCGTCTTCCCGCTGCCCGTCGCGCCACAGACCAAGAACAGGCCGTGCTTGTTTTCCAAAAAACATTTCAGCGCCGCCGGCGGCATCCCGATCTCCTCGGGGCTGGGAATGCGGCTCGGCAACAGGCGCAGCACCCAGCGGAAACGGCCTCGCGTGGACATGCGGTTCACCCGAAAGCGCAGCCCGCCAATCGTCATCGCGTAGTCCTCGCAGCCGGGCGTCACCTCCGGCAGCGTCTCCGGCTGCCAGACAAAGGAATCGTACACCAGGTGTCCGTGCTTCCGGTAAACCAGTTGCTCCCACGGCGTAGCGTAGAAATCGCTGATCTCCTGCTCCTGAGCCAGGTGCAGAATGCGAAATCCTAGTGGCGTGCGCTCGGTGATACCCTCCATAACGTGTCGGATCGGTGCTTCGAACTCTCTCTGGGCTGCTTCCCGGTGGTTCCTTCTTGTCCCCCTTCGCTGGAGGCTGGCGCCCGGCTCCGGCTTCATTCAGGAACCGGTCTTTTCGTGGCGGCCAGAGCGAGGGCGGCTTCAGGAAAACTCCACCCGGAAGTCGGCTTTTTAAGAGTTCAGGTATTCTAATAATTATGAAATTTACCGGTTTCGTCAAACCTTAATTTGCTAGAAATTATGAAAATTATGTTTACAGTTAGGAATTCTACATCCATAATTCCAAAAGTTCCGAAAATTCTGTGCCGACCGACTGTTTATTGCCATGAAAGTTAAGGCTTTCTTAATCACCGCTCTCCTCGCCGCCGGGTTCGCCAAACCCGGCCAGGCGCAGGTCGTCGAGCAATTCGCGCTCCAAAACTCTCCCGCTTACGAAGCGGCCGCGAATCCCCTCCGGGACGCTCCGCCCCGGGATTACGACTTCAGTAAGGCGCTCCTCAGCGACGTCCTGCGCTTCCTCGCCGCCGACGCCGGCATCTCCTTCCTTGGGCTGCCCGACGGCACGGAAAGCGCCGACCGCCTCGTCACCTTCAGCCTCCGCACCAGCCCCTTCACCGCGCTGGAGACCCTCGCCAAGGCCAACGGCATCGCCCTTATCCATGAAAAAGGCCTCTGGTACCTCCGCCCCGCCAACGACACCGAGCTCATCGGGCGCGTGTATCAGATCAACTACAACTCTCAGGAAACCGTCACCAAAAACAACCAAGCCGCCGGCCAGGGAATCGGTTCCGGAAATGGCTACGGCAACAACAGTGCCAGCAACCTGAGCCTCCAGGGCGCGCCCGACACCTTTACCCGCGAACCCAGCAAACTCATCGAAGACGTCCGGGCCATCCTGGACCTGCCCACCACCGGCGGGCTCGCCACCATCGCCCCCGCCGCCTCGGTCGATACGTTCTCCCAGTTCGCCACCAATCCCCTGGCCTCCACGGCCAATCCCCTGGGGCCCGCCACCGTCGCGGGTGCCGCCCGGGCCGCCGGCCGGAATGACGATGACGACAGCCCAAAGGCCCGCGTCATCTGGAACTCGGACGCCAACAGCCTCTACGTGGTGGCCACCCGCCAGCAGCACCAGTGGATCGAAGGCTACCTCGCCGCCGCCGACCAGCCCCAATCCGTCATCGCCCTGGAAATGAAGTTCTTCGAACTTTCCAAAGACCCGCGCACCGAGTTCGGCCTGGACTGGACCGGCACCCTGGAAGGCGGCTACGGCGCCACCCTCGGCGGCATCGAAAACACCATCGACCTCAACCGCGGCGGCGACTGGCGCCCACCGACCTCCGCCATCCTCAGCTTCGAAGACGTGAACGTCCGCCTCCGCGCCCTCCTGGACGACCGGAATACCAAGACCACGTCCTTCCCCCGCATGCTCACCCTGGACAACCGGGAAGTCGTCTTCCGCAGCGTCATCAACCAGCCCGTCCTGGCCTCCAGCGCCAGCACCAGCCTGGGCGCGGGCGCCACCCAGACTTCCGCCGTCGATTACCTGCCCATCGGCACGGTTATTAATGTCTTACCCAAGAAAATGGCCGAAAACTCGGTCCTGCTGAACATCTCCGTCACCGTGTCCGACATCATCGGCACGGAGATCATCGATGGGAACCCCTTCCCCATCGCCTCTTCCCGCGTTTACACCGCGCCCATCCAAGTGGAGTCCGGCTACACCGTCGCCATCAGCGGCCTGGATCAGGCCATCGACGACAAAATCGACCAGGGATTCCCCGTCCTCTCGAAGATTCCGGTTCTCGGCTACGCCTTCAAGTACCGCCAGAACCGCAACGAGCGGAAGCACCTCATGATGTTCATCACCCCCACCGTCATCCGGGCCGAAGACGGTGGCGTGACCGAACAGCCCGCCACCCGCCACGCCAAGGGGCCAGTCTCTTACACCCCCACCCCGCCCGTGGCGCCCCGGCACGTGGACTTTAATCGCGGCGGTTCCAACATCGGCGAACTCCCCGGTGGCGACGCCGATCTGGACGTGGCCCCCCTCCTTGTGCCCGATCCGCCAGAGATCATGGAAACCTCCGTCCTCATTCCCCGCCGCGACGGGGCTCCCCGGCAGCCCCGCTTCAAGCTTTCCTACAATCCCAAGAAGGATCAGAAGGATGCCGCCACCGGGCACGCTGCAACAGCACCGGCGGAGCCGGCGCCCATGGCCAACGCGGCGCCCGCCGCTCCTGACCTTTCTCCCGAAGCCAAGCGCCGGAAGCAGGAAGAGTTCATGGAGAAATACCCTCTCTCCACCCCGGTCACGCCGGAAGCCGATCCCACCGAACCGAAAACGGAACCCCTGCCCGCCGCTCCCAACCTTGACGAAATCGACATCGCCGACACGACCGGCGATCCCGATCAGGACGTCACCACCACCGGCGATGAAATTCCGGCTCATCTGTTGGTCTCCCAACCCGTGACCGGTGCCACGGTCCCTCCCAAAGCGAAAGAAGTAGAAGAAGAAGGTGAAGCAGGAGCAGTCCGCGCGAAGCCCCTCTCCTCACCAGACATCGCCGGTCTCATGGCCAATACCGGAAAAACTCCGCCCCAGGAGCCGGAGACCTACCCCATCGCCTGGGAAGACGGCGAACTCAAAGGCGGCGCCACCGCCGTCCCCGAAGCCGTCGATTTCCTCGACCGCGAGCTCAACGCCCTCGCCGAAGCCGGCGCGCCCGACAAAGCCCGCCTCACCCAGGTCACCACCGAAAGCGACAAGCTCCTCAAATACATCGACCGCTACCACGCCTCCGATCAGGCCCAATTCCGGACCCTGAACGACCAGTGGTGGTCCCTCGTCAAGATCAACGGGCGGTCCAAGAAACTCAACGGCACTCTCCCATAAGACGTCCCGGTCCCGGCACGACTCCGAAAGTTTTTTTACCGGGACAGTCAACCAACGCAGTCGGGACAACAGAAGGGCCTCGCGGTACGGCACACCGCGGGGCCTCTTCTTTTTCCAGCCCCCGCGGCCTCCCATTCCATTCCCGGATTTGTAGTCCGCGACCAAGCGAGACCAAAGCCTGACGGACTTCACAGCCGAAACACAACAGTCCCCAAGGCCCTGGCATACCGGCAATAGATCGCCACTCTTCAGCAGCAAATTGGCACACGCCCCCCCCTTTACGACAACGCTGGACAGCATCCCTAATTGGCACCCGCAAGCACGAAATGCACGTCAATGAAGGCTGCTCAGACGCGCTCAAGAACGCCCCAATGGCCCCTTTTTCAGCTGCATCGAAGCCCGTAGCCCCTCCCCCAAGAAAAGCGCTACCAGTCCTCGCTCAACCAGCAGTCTCCACACCAAATCGAAACAGCTCTCCCCATTCAGCCCAGTCAGCGGTCCAAGATTCCACCGCACCTCAAAACACCGAAAATGAAAACGCCCCCCTCCGAGAAAGCGATGGCCTCCCACTAAACCGTGGGAGCGATATGCCTCCTGTAGATTCGCGCCCGGTTTTAGCCGAAATTGCAGCGGTTTTGTCTTTTTACGGTCACGCTCTGTCGTTCCATAGCGAGGTGGGGTCCTCTTGCAACCGTTCTGCGTCAGCTTTGCATGGCCCTAGTCTTCGGGGGTTTCCCACTCTTCATCGATTTCGATGGCTAGCGACCCAGTCAGCGGCTCGTCTGGTTCATCCCCGTCATCGATCATCGGCACCTCGACCCCCAAGAACGTCACGACCAAGTCTGAAACCGTGCCAGACTCGGGATCCCCGGCCTCTGCCTCTCCCCCAAAAATAAAACCACCCGATGGGCCATCTCGAACAAAACCGCCGTTCACTGCGAGTTCCAAGCCGATCATGAACATCTCGTAATCTTCCGACCAAAGTACTCCGCCCGACTCCCCGACGATCAAGTGATTGTAAATGGTCAGTTGAAAACCCGGAGTCGCCGTGTCAGGCGCGAACGACGGCGGTGTGCCAGCCAGCGGATGCTCCTGCTTCCAGCTTCGGTAGAAGGTTGTGAAGCTCGAGACCTTCATAGGTTCTCCTGGCGCTTCCGGTTCGATATCTGAGCCCGGAGACGACTCTGAGCGTTGTGTGTGGATCAAGCTGTAAAAAGTGTCGTCTACTGTGACGCTGCCAAGAATGCCGGCAAATGTTCCAACGATTCGAAACCGCGCCGTGTTCAGGCAGGCATCGGTCAGCCGTTGAGGATGCGGTACCGCGAGCTTCCAGCCATCTATCTCGGGATCGTGGATTTGTAGAGGGATCGGCAAAAAGCCAACCAGATCCCCACACCAGTCCGCGTTGCTGTAGGATCGAATGTGCATCCTCAGAGAGACTCAGGAGTCGCTTTGGCTCCAGCGAGCGGATACTCCAAAGCTCTCTTGGATCCGGTGCCTGTTTGCACCGTGATCAACCTCAGCGTCAGATGGCTAAACTCCGCCACCCGCACTCCCTTGATTCCCGGAAATGCCTTGCCGGGCTTCTTCAGATGGTCCGCGTCGTCGTCCGCCACGAAACGCCAGAGTAAGTAGTAGAACTCCTCTTGCTCATCGTCTTCGTTCCACTTTCCGATATTTGGATATTCGCTCCAGATGTCGCCAAACTCCAAAGTCACCGTCCACTCTTCGCCGATGCTTCCCACGCCCTTCAGGTAGAGCACTTTTCCGGCGCTTAGAGTGTGGACGTCATCATAGTTCCCGATGGTGATTTCCTTTCCTCCTCCCGCGCCACTGGACAGAGTGCTGCCGGGCGCGAGCTTGCACTTTGCCTCCAGCGCGTCGGGATCCCAGGTGCTGCAATCAATGAGCGACCAAGGCAGGCCGGAAAGGTTCGCGCCGCCTTCAGCCGGCTGAGCGTTCGCGGTTGGTGTGGCCTGATACACTCCACCCTGGGGACCGCCCTCCGCGCCGGCTTCAGCCTCGGTCCTCATTTTCGCCGAGACGGGAAACACCCGGTTCCTGACCGCGAGTTGGTTGAGCTCTTTGATGTCTTGAGGGCTCAGGTGTTGAGGAAACCCGAATGAGGCCGTAACGGTTTCGTCGACCACATTCTCGCTGAGAGACTGGATCACGGCGCCTGTGTCCATGGCGCCGGAAATCCTCAGTTTCTCCCCCAGCTTAGCATCGAGAAAGTCTCCTTCCGCAACGCCGGTTGCGAAGCCTTCCCACGCGGAAACCTGGCAGGTTTCCAAAATGGTGTTCGCCAATCCTTCCACCGGTGACTCACCGATCTCATAAGAGTCAGTGTGTTTGTAGGTCCGGCCCTGGGCGTTGGTCAGGATGAGTTGCCGGTCGAATTGAATGGAATAGTAGTGAGCACCCGCGGCCGTGGACCACGCGACATGCTCCATTCGTTTAATGATCTGCGGGTTGTCACCCTTGTAGAAAACCGTCGCCTGAACGCGGACCGGCAGAGCGATCTTGTGCATCCACGGCCGCAGTTGACCGTCGACCAATTGCCGGGGCAGGTCCTCGATCTCAGTGTCGTCACCGTCCTTTTTCCCAAACGGCCGGGCGTTGTCGTTGACCGTCTCGGTTCCATCTTTGTAGATGGGATCTTCATTCTCGGCGGCGATGATTTCGTAGGTTAGCCCTTGAATGGCGATGTCATCCAAGCTCACCGTGCTCAGCCATTCGATGTTCCCACGGAAGAAACGCTTGGCTTCATCTGCTTCCAGCTCATCTGGGTCCGGACGGGTCCGGGTCACGATCTTGACCTTCTCCCCCCGAACCTGCGTGCCCTGAAGGTTGAAAGTCGCGGTAAGAAACGGAGCTTCATCAATGTCGCCGGCCGTGTCCCGAATCCACTCCACCACTTCCTGGTCGTCGATGGAATGAGTCGTCTTCCAGGCCACCAGCACGCCATTGGGGACCATGTCGTCGCAGCTCTCGGCGGAGAAGTCCAGCATCTCACCAGGCGCTGATGAGATTGAAACGGTGCTCAAGGCTCCCTGGCGCTGAATGTTGATCTGTTTCCCAGCCCACCAGACCACGGCGTCCGGAGTCCATCTTAGGAGATAGCGAATGGCATCCGCACAGGTGCAATCCTGCATGTCGGTCGCCGGCGCGTCGATCCCCGCGAAAATGGAGCCCTTCGTGATGTTCGCTCCTTTGCTGATCGCAAAGTCGATGATCTGAGAGATCTGGATTCCCGTCTTCACCGGCAGTCCGTCATCGTCCTGACAAAGCGCAACGGCTGGTACCGGAATGCGCGAGATCGCTGTGTCATACTTCTCGATGCTCGACCAGCTTTGCAGATACGGAGTTTCCTCCAGGTCGCGCCATCCGTTCCATGCCGTAACGATGAAGGCTTCGTCTCCGTTGGAGTTCACGGTTCGCCGCGGCTTCCGTTTGACGGTTCCCACAAACCGGGTGCCGCCCTTGTTCACCGTGACCTGGTCGCCGACGTCGTAAGGTAGCGATCCATTCCAGTCGCCGGCGACGGTGAACGTGAAACTGCCCGGGCCCTGGTTGCTTTGCTGAATCGTGCCGCTGTCAATGCGGCCGTTTTCCGGAGTCTGGCCGTTGATCGTATAGTTCGCCATGCCTAGTTGCTGCGATTGTTCCGCAGGTTCGCGATCTGGCTCAGCGCATGGTCGATCTTCTGGTCGAGCCGCTGGTAATCCCTCGTTGGACCGTCACCGGTGAGCTCGGCATGCTCCACCAGGGTGTCCACCAGCACCTCCAGGCGTTGCAGCATGCTTCGCAGAGCTTCTGGATTCTGGGCGGCGCGCAATTGGCTCGCGGCATTCTGCAGCCGTTCACCGGCGCGTCCCATCACACTGTTCATCGAGGCGCCGTCAAACGCCGGGACGATCCCCCCGACCTCACCAGCAATGTCATCTCGCGCCGCCGTGAAAGGGTCTCGCTTCTCCGCCTCCCGCTTCTTCTTATCCTCTTCCTGTTCGGCTTTTTTCTGCTCCCGGTCTCGAATCCCCTTGAGAGCGGTTTCATCGCTCGTCTCGCGTCCGGCTTTCTCCGCCTCGTGGATCTTCTCCTTTAACGGCAGTTCGTCTTCAACCACACGCTGTTGATCTTCGACCTCTTTGCGAGCGCTTTCCTGCGCTTTCCTTGCTGCCTCCAATTCGTCTTCCAGGCTCTTGGTCTCAAGATCAATCTCCGCCTGCTTCTGTGCTCGATACCTCTCGACGGCGTCATTCGCCTTTGCCAATTCCGCAGCGGCGTTTGCCGTCCTCACCGAGTCATGACCATGAATTCCTTTCGTGATGTTGAAGTCGTCCGTTGCGTAACCGACTTCGTTTCTCAGTTTTTCGGGAACTTCATCGTAGGCATTTCTTTCCCTCTGACTTTTGAGTTCATTTTCGATTCGCTCCACCTCCCGATCAGCCATGCGCTTCTGCTCTCTGGCCGCTTCCAGACGTTCCTTCTCGGCCTCAGCTTCTCTGCCGAATTGGCGATCTTCGGACTCACTCCGCAGCCGTTGCCGCTCCTTCTCTGCTTCCTCCGGCGAAAGCTTTCCCTCTGACTCCTTTCGGTCGACTTCAGCCAGAGCCTTTGCGGTTTCCGCCTGATCCAGTTGATTCTCAAGGGCAACAGTTCTCGAAAGGATGTCTAACCGCTTTTGGAGATTCGTGATGCTCGCGGCCAAAGCTTCAGAGTAGCGAGTGGCCGCTTTTGCGGAGCTGTCCTCCAGGTCTTGAAACTCCTGTGCAGCGGCAAAAGTCTCGCGCGCGGCGGCGGCGTGGAAATCGTTGACCGCTTGGGTCGGGCCTTCCAGCACCTTTTCCCATTCATTGCCGAAGTAGGTGATTGCTTCACCCACTCCTCGGATCGCCAGGTCGAGTCCGGCCATGATCGCGGCCGCCAATCCGCCACCGGCCGCAAAAACCCTCAGAGCCGATCCGGCCCGGCCGGCGGCGCCAGGCATGTAGTCTAACGCCATGGCCAACGCTTCGAGTTCCTCTCTGCCTCTCCTGGACCGCTGAGAAACATAGTCGACACTGTCCGCCATCCGCCGCAACGGTGGCTCTGGAAGTGGCGCCGTTTGTTCCAGAGTCGTCAGTTCCGCCTCCAGTTCTCTGAAAGCTTCGGCTGCCACATCCGCCGAAGCCGCCAACTGATCGCGAAAGAATGCGGCCTGCTCGTCCAGTTCGCCCATGCTGGAGAGATCGGCCTTGAACTCTTCGACGGCTTGGTTGACTGCTCTGATCTGTCCCTCGACGGTCTCGCCACTTTGGCCGATCTCCTCGAATCGATGTGTCAGCGCAATCCAGCGCTGGTCTATCTCCGCCAGTTTCGCTTCGCTTGATTCGACAGCTCCTTCCAGCTTTTCGATTCCGTCAGCCGTCTCTTCAAAAGCCTCGGCTCCGTCTTGCTCGACGGAGATCCGGAACTTGAACTCTTTGTCAGCGTCAGCCATGAAAAATCGGGGAGTCTGTTCGTTGCGGTGCCTCTGCAGCCGCCATGCAAAAGGCTTTCAATCAGTCAGGGCGCCGATGGGAACTCGGCCAAGAGCGCGGCCTTCAGCGCTTCCTTTTCCGAATCGCCCGACACATCCACCGAATCGATCAACAAACGCGCCGCCTCGATCTGCACCGCGTCGCCACTTTCGACGGCGTCCTTGACGCCAGCTCTGAGCGTTAGAAAGGGCACCATCTGCGCCGCGGTCGCTTGTCCCCAGACCGCTGCCAGCCGCTCCAGCAAGGGCAGTTCCGGCTCCGGGAAAAACGCCTCAATCTCCGCCGTGGTCATCGCCCGGAGCACGCCTTCATCGACAATCCAGTGCTGCCACGGTTCCGCCGTCTCCGGCTCCGCCGGATTGATGAGCACATCCACATTCGCCCGAGACGAAAAGTCCGGCGTGTGCGCGGACTCGACGCGGTCCAGCACACGGCCCGTTTGCGGGTCGAAAATCAGAATCAGAGAAAAGATAAATCCTAACATCATCGCCATAGCTCGGGTTGAAGTTGAAACGCCAGCCAGACAGGCTCTCGCCGAGCCGGCAGGACTTGAGAAAAGACCGGAGGCTGAGAAGTAGTGTGGGCCGTGCTGCCGTTGTTCGTTCCGTTCCTCCCGTGCCCACTGAGATCAAGAAATGCAGTCGCATCTGGGCCCCAAAGGGCAAAGCGAAGTTCACAACCATTCAGCACTGTTGAAAGTTTTCCCGACGCCAATTCCCGGGCTTCTGCCGCGCTTAGGACACGAGAGTAGATTCGCACATCAAAGAGTTGACCAAGGAAATAGTTGCTGGATGCAGAAGCATTGTAACCCAATGAAATATTGTACGCGGTACCTGTGTTGGGAGTTCCCCCGCCGGAACCTCCCCCGATGGAGTCTTGAATCCCATCGATGTAGATCTTCATGCCAGAAGAGAGTGAGCCAGAGCCAGAGTAAGTAAACACACAATGATGCCATGACCCATCGTAGATCACTGTTGAACCCCAATAGTAAGTACCATTGATACTCGCAACGAGACGGCCGCTCCCAAAGAATGACCACGTGAATAGTTCAAAGGCGTTACCCGTAGTTGGCGACCCGTAAAAAAGGATATGCCGCAAGCCAGTATCAGCAGTCTTCACCCAGAACGAAACCGACCGTGCCCCGGCCCCCGACACCCCCGAATAGCTCGTCGAAACGTAGTCGTTTCCGTCAAAATTCCTTTGACCCATGGCCGGCACAGCCATGCCTAGAAAGGCAATCACGACCAATATCATCTGTAGTTTCTGTGTCATCTGAGGTTAGGATCTTGGGATTTCAACAGTGAAATTGACGAGATAGAGATCCCCACTTAAATCGTTGGTGGTCGGTTCCGTCCGGCTCAGCCGAAAGACAACCAGGTCTTCTGCAGCCCACCCGAGGTTCGAAACAGTCTCCGTCCACTCGACCAGCGTTTGATCGTCCTGGGTCGAATCGATTGCCGTGTCCGAACTGACTTCGCTGGTGTAGGCACCATCTACCGCCTCTCCGTCCGCGATGGCCCGGTGATCGAAGGTGAGCTCCACATTTTTCGAAGCTGCCGCTGTCTTGGCATAGACGTAGGCGCGAAAGGTAACAGTTCCGCTCGTATCAATGTCGGCCGGAACCTGGAAGGTCCCATGCCTGAATTCCTGTGTGGTATCGTCAAAGGCGGCAACCGTGAGAATCACGGTCCCCTCGTCGACCACTTCCAGGGGCGCGAAATTGGCTTCCAAAGCTTCCAATTCTGCGGCGCGAAAGCGCTCGATCGCCGGACCCATGCCGCCACCACCACCGCCGCCGGTGGCATGGGCGTCGATCATGTCGACAACGTCAGCCGGCGAAAACACCCTGAGTGCCGCCTCAGTGCCCGCCGTTTTCTCTCCGGAGGAGACTTGCGCAATTGCTGCGATGTTGCCTCCGGTCTGCCTGCCGATCATGGTGGCCTCTCCCACTGACACCGCTGCCGGAGTGTCATCCGAAGTCGCCGCCAAGATGGTGTTTGCGTCAAAGTCGGCGTCCATGACCACGCTGGCTTCTAGTGCGTCCACATAGGCCTTAAGACTCTCCGCGCTCGCCACGTTCGAGCTCGAGGCGGTCGCCATCGTGTCGTCATCAATAAAGGTCAACGCGCTCGTTGCGCCTCCGGAGATAAACACCAGGCCGT
>JAUICH010000031.1 GCA_030427505.1 Verrucomicrobiia bacterium | reverse complement strand
TCCGTTGTTCTGGTCATGACCCCATCCTTAAACCTCAATCCACGCCTGGCTCTTTGGATTTACCAAAAATGAATTTTTGATTTTCTTTTTGACTGCCTTCTCATGAAAGGCCTTCAGGCCTGGAAATTCGGCGAGCGATAGGGTTGCGGGCTGGAGGCCCGCTCGCGAGGGTGCGGGAGTCGTGAATGTTGGCGAGGGTGTCGAGGAAGAAAGGGGTGTCCGCGAAGGAGCCGGGGCCGAATACGAATACAAAGGCGAAGGCAGGAGAGCGAAGGTCGTCCGCGAGCGGGCTTCCAGCCCGCTACAAACTTTGCGTGAGAGTACCAGGCCTGAAGGCCTTCGCTTTGTGCGGCCGGCCTTCCAGGCCGGGGAGAGTGGGGCGGTCTTGGAAGGGGAGAGATGGGCCTTCCAGGCCTGAGAGAACGTGGCGTTCCAGGCCGGGGGGAGACAGGCGGTCTGGGAAGGGGAGCGCGGGGCGTTCCATGCCTGAGAGAGCGGGGCGTTCCAGGCCGGGGAGCGCGGGGCTTTCCAGGCCTGAGAGAGCGGAGCTTTCCATGCCGGGGAGAACGGAGCTTTCCAGGCCGGGGAGAGTGGGGCGGTCTGGGATGAGGGGACGCTATGGTGAGCGTTGCGTGCTGAAGGGACGGCTGGTCCCAAGAGGGTGAGACTGCTGGCCCTTTTGACCTTTTTGGCGTTGCTGGCGCTGGGTTCTGTCCGGCTGTTGGTCATCCTGATTGATGGCGCGATCGCTTTTGCGAAGGGAAAGGGTAAGAGAGGTTCTACGCAGGGCGCTTCTGGTGGTGGCGTGGTGTTTGGCGTTTGTCCGGGGCTGCTTGGTGCTCTTGTCAGGATTTGTCTTTCGGTCTTTTCCATTCCTGGATTTTTCAATGTGGCACCATTCCAAATCTCCGGCCCTTTATTCAATCATTCATTCATCAAACCATACCAACACTAACAAAAAAACTAACTGTCTGCTACTGGCTCCCTATCCCCATCAATCCACATACAAAAACTGGTTCGCGCCGAGGAGGACCTGGCAGAGGGTGGCGAGGGCGAGCTGCTGGGGTTCCTGGAGTTTCTGGCCTTTCTCGGCGGGGGGCGGGCTGTATTTGTAGAGCTGGGTCTGCTCGGCGAGGTAGAGGGTTAGCTCCACCTCCTGATCGGCGCTGGGCGGGGCGCCGTAGGCGAGGCGCCAGGCGGTGCGGGCCAGGAGGGCGGCGCCGGCTCCGGCGCCGGACTCGTCCAGGACGCGCTGGGCAAAGTGGCGGGACTGCTCCAGGACGAAGTCGCCATTCATCATGGACAGGGCCTGGGTGGTGACGGTGGAAGACTGGCGGCGCTCGCAGTTTGGCTCCATCCGCGGGGCGTCGAAGACTTCCAGCAGGGAGACGGGCTCGGTGCGTTTCATTTCCACGTAAACGGAGCGGCGCAGCTCGTGGAGATCGGCGGAGGGTTTGCCGCCGGCCACTTCGAAGAGGCCGTCGTCATTCGCGCTGACGGGCACGGGCGCGCCGTAGGGCTGATCGTTCAGGGTACCGCTGACGGCCAGGACGGCGTCGCGCACGGTCTCCGCCTCCAGGCGGCGGACGGGCATGCGCCAGAGCAGGCGGGCGTCCGCGTCGATGGCGTCGCCCCGGTCGTGGCGGCGGGAGCTCTGCTGGTAGGCCTGACTGGTCATGATAAGCCGCTGGAGCGGTTTCAGGCGCCAGCCGCCGTCCATGAAGCTGGAGGCCAGGTAGTCCAGCAGCTCCGGGTGGGAGGGGCGCTCGCCCTGGGCGCCGAAGTCGCCGGGGGTATTCACGAGGCCCTTGCCGAAGTGCAGGAGCCAGAAGCGGTTCACCAGGACGCGGGCGGTCAGGGGGTGGTGGCCGCTGGTCAGGTAGCGGGCGTAGGCCAGGCGGCGGCCGGTGGTGGGCAGGGTGGGGTCGTTTTCTGGAAAGGTGTTAGGCCGCAGCTGGCTCAGCACGGTCAGGCCGCCGGGCGGCACGGCGGCTTCCTCCGGAGAGGTGTGGTCGCCCCGGTAGAACACATGCGTTACCGGGATTTTCCCGGTGTCTTCGGTGGCGATGCGCACGTAGTCGGGCTGGGGCTTTTTCGCGCGGATGCCCTGGGCCTTTTTCAGGAGGGCTTCGTAGTCTTTCTTCAGCTCGTCGCCGTCTTCGTAGTTCGCCAGGAAGAGGTGCAGGGTGGTGCGCTGGACGTTCACGGCGGGGTATTCCTCGGTCAGGAACTTGACCTGCTCCGGCGTGCGTTCCTTGGCATCGGTCTCGTAGGCGGTGCGGGCGAACTCGCGCTTGTCCTCGGGGACGCGCTCCAGCTCGCGCTCGAAGATGATGCCGACGACGCGCATCATTTCGGCGATGTATTCGGCGTCCACCTTCTTCGCCTCCGCCTCGATCTCGGCGGAGGTCTTAGCATCCGCGTCAGAAATGAGGGAGAGGCGGCGGGCGCTGGGCTTCCGCCAGAATTCCGTGTCGTAAACGGGCGCGAAGACGGCGCGCAGCCGGTAGAAGTCCTCCTGCGGGATGGGGTCGAAGCGGTGGTAGTGGCACTCCGCGCAGCCGATGGTCATGCCGAGCAGGGAGGAGGAGACGATCTTTACCGTCTCGGTGATGACCTGGTTCTTCGCGTCCTCCAGGTCCGCGGGGCTGGAGCCGGTGCCGTCCGGCGCCATGCGGAGAAAGCCGGTGGCGGTGAGGAGGTCCAGCTTGGCGGGGTCTTTGGTTAGGGCCTGCGCGCCGGCGGCGGTGGCGCCGGCCAGTTCGTCGCCCGCGAGCTGCTCCACGATGAAACGGTCCCAGGGCATGTCCGCGTTCAGGGCGCGGATGACGTAGTCGCGATAGGCCCAGGCGTCGGGGCGGTCGGCGTCTTTGTCGTTGTAGCCTTCGGAGTCCGCGTAGCCCGCCACGTCCAGCCAGTGGCGGCCCCAGCGCTCGCCATAGTGCGGGGAGGCGAGCAGGCGGTCGATGAGGCGCTCCCAGGCCATGGGCGATTCGTCCGCCAGGAAGTCGCGCACGTCCTCCGGCGACGGCGGCAGGCCGGTGAGGTCAAAATACGCGCGGCGGATGAGGGTGATCTTGTCCGCGCGCGGCGAATAGCCGAGGCCCTTTTCTTGGAGCTTTGCCAGGAGGAAGGCGTCGATGGGATTGAAGGAGGCCGGGGCGGCCGCCGGGGAAGCCGCGCTGTTGGTGGCAGTGTCAGGGTTTTCTTTCGATTCGCCCTTTTCACCGGACGGGCCTGCCGGGGATGCTGTGATAATGGGGATGGCGGGCCGCTGGATGGGGCGGAAGGACCAGTGGGAGCGTTCTTCTTCCGTGATGAGGAGGCCGCCGTTCCCCAGGTCCTCCGGCTCCGGCCGGGCGGTCGGCGCCCCGGCATCGATCCATTTCCCGATGAGCGCGATTTCCTCCGGCGTCAGCGCCTGGCTGTCCTCCGGCGGCATCTCTCCCGTGGAGATCAGCTCGAAGAGGTGGCTGCCGTCCCGCGATCCGGGCGCCAGCGCGGGCCCGCTTTTTCCGCCCGCCACCATGAGCCGCCGCAGCCGCAGGTCCAGCCCGCCCTTCAGTTCCCGCTCTTCCCCATGGCAGTGGAAGCAGTGGGTTTTCAAGAGGGGCCGGATGTCTTTCTCGTAGTGCAGCGCCGCGCCGGGCGCGACGTTGGGGGTGTAGGCCGGAGACGCCGCGGCCGGGGAGTTGGCGGCGGGGGTGCTGGGATTGGTGGAAGGGTCGGAGGCTGGGGCGGAAGCGCTTGCGCTTGCGATTGCTGTTACGTTGGCGTTGTTGGGAGCTTCGGGCGCGGCTTTCGGGGCCGCTTCACTGGCCAACATCCGGGCCGGAAAAGAGCCTACACCGGCGCCCGCCAAGGCGAAACAGAGCACCAGCCACCAGGGAGTAATAGGGGTTCGGGCCATGAAAGGGGTTTTTCGTAACCAGTTCAGGGTCAGTCCTCTACGCATGGCAATGCCCGATGAAAACACCGGGATTGGCCGGAAAGAGGGAGTCACCCGTCCGGTTCTTTGACAGAAAGAGGGCCGCCCCGCTCAAATTTTCGGGCCCCTTTTGGCGCTTTTTTGAGAGGTCTAAGCGACGCAGCGTCAGGGGGTTATGGGGATGTTAGGGGGGCTTCGGGCCTGATGCGAATCGGAGGCGGAGCCGGAGATAGCCGCCCGGCGTGAAGGCAAAGCTTAGCGAAGGCAGCTGCGGGATCGCTCTCAAAGAGGAGAGTGAACGGGCCGGGATTCTTCCTTCGCATAGAGAGGCAGGCGCGTGCCGCCACAGAAGAAATATCTTCTTAGCTTGGGTCTTTATCTCGGTGGTAGTGGATGGCGGGAGAGGAACGGAAGTAGTTTTTTCGAATAAGATTCCGTCTCCGTCCGTCACAACCGTCAATGCCCTTGTTGGCACTAACAACGATCTACCCTACATGAAAAGAATCCTGTTCCTGTTGGTACTGACTGTGATCTTCCCCATTTCCGGGACCCTGAATGCGTTGCCCTCGCTCGACCCGAGGGAGAGAGTGGAAAAGCTGTTGCCCAAAGAGCTGCACCCCCAGGAGGTGGTGAACCGGCTGGAGAAAGAAATCGCCGAGCGCCAGGACCAGGTGAACCGGCTCATGCATCTTGCGAGCCAGGCGCCGGACGGAAACTCCCCGCGGGCCATCCGGGAGCTCATCGGAGAAGAAGCGATGAACCGGCGCGCGGACGTTCACGAAGCGGTGACGGAGCGCCTGAACTATGAAAAGCAATACCGCGACGCGCTCCTGGAGAAAACGGTGACGGTGCTCAGCGAGCAGGACGTCTTTGACGACCAGAGGCTGGATGACCTGGAGAAAGCCGTGAAGGTCTACCGGGTGACCTCGGACGCCATCCTGGACTGGCTGGAATTCATCTACGCGCACTCTTTCGTGGATGACGGATGGCCGGACGGTTTCCCGGCTCAGCCAGTTCACCGGCTGAGCGACGCCGACGCGGAGATGGAAATCTCGGTGGGCATGCAGAACCGCGTGCTGGAGCATGTCCAGGGCGAAATGTATCCGCTGGGAAGCGGGCCGGATGATCATTTCCTGATGGGGCTCGCGACCCTGAAGATCGACCCGGAACGGAAGATCCTCGTGGCGGATGTGGTGGACAGCAAGGTGCGCTACCACCTGCTGCGCGACCACAGCCTGCACTTGCAGCACTGCCAGATGGAGATGGTTCCGAAGCTGGTCCACCGGGGCGGCCACCAGGTGGTGGAACTCGTGGCCCGGGTGACACGGATTGACGTGGAGGGACTTCCTTCCCACCTGGACCGCCTGCTGGCCAATCTGATCAACGAGTCGGTCAGTCAGTCGCCCCTGGTCTCCCAGGATGTGACGGATCAGCTGCGGTTCGACTTTTCCCTGGGCAGCCGGAGCGGGGACAAGGTGATCCTGCAGGTGGCGGAGGCGGCCGCCTTCTTGGATCCCGGTAAGAACACCCTGACCATCCAGGCCACTGTTTCGGCAGAGACCGTGGCAAAGAAAAAGGGCGAGCTGAAACTCGAGAAGGCAGTGCCTTCCCGGGCGGGCCTGACCCACGCGTCGCCCGAAAAGAAGGGCGAGCAGGAAACGGCCCCCTCCGCCAGAGCCATGGAGGTGGCATATGACCGTATGAGCTTCCAGGTTACCCGCAAGGTGCTGGTGCCGAATCCCGAGCAGGGAGAGTACAGCGCGGCCATCGACGCGAAAAGAGCGGAGATCGCCAACCTGCGTGCCCAGATTTCTCAGGCCACCAGTAACCAGCTGGGCCACCAACGGAACTACGATAAGGTCTACCTGGAGTACGACGGGACTCCCGAAGTGAATACACAACATCGCGGGCACTTGGAGGGGATTCTCAAGGTGCAGGCGGAACTGGCTTCCCGTTACCACGAGGAGGCCAAGGAAAAGACCCAGAGAATCGCCGAACTGACGACCGGCATCGCCGAGCTGGAGCTCAAGAATGCGGCCACGAAGGTGGAACGCGAGTCTTTCAAGCAAGCGGCACTGATTCTCAAACCGGGCCAGGAGGCCGAGGTGGTCTGGGTAAACGGGGAAAGAGTCTACCGGAACTTGGACGAGTTCCGCGCATCCCTGGGGCTGACAGACCAGGACACCCTGGAGCCGCTGAGCTGACGATCGCAGGCCTGAGAGTGCCCCGGGCAAAAATTCCGGGGCACTGGAGGCTGTGGGCCCGGGTTCGTGCCCTGGGGCGACGTTCGCCTGAAAGGTGGAACGCGATCGATCTCCGGGCGCGTTCGGCGAATCGCCCCAACGTGACCCTAATCTCGGTACTGAGGCGCGTTCACTTTGGACCCGCTTGTCCGGCTCAGACCGGCGATTCTTCGCCGCTTTCGCTGGCGATTGACGCGTGAGAGTGGAGTTGCAGCTGCGAAGCCAAGATGGTGTTGGAACTTGGCGTCAGCCGAAACCGCGAGCAAGGCTATGAGAAAAAGAAAGCGTACTTGCGCGAGGTAAGAACGAGAGGGCAACTTGGTTCGACGGCGCACCAAGGCAGACGGGCCAGCCGATAAGTTAGGCGAAGCCGCGATCCCAAAGCGGCGAAGGATCCTGATCTTTACCCACAAGTCACAATAGGTCTCGTCCGGCATCTTTGGAGACTGAAAGGGCCGTGAGAAGGGGTGATGGGAACGGATTGGAGAGAAAGCGAACGGCTTTTCCCCCGCCGCGCCTCCGGCTACCCACCTCAGAGCGCCGAAAGAAGATTCGGCGCACTCTAGAGAAGCTTCGCTTCCCCGGACGACCTGGGATCTTGCGGACCACTTCGGCAGGGATAGAGCTTACTTGTGGAGTTATGAGACTTGCGGGTGAAGATCAGGAAGGATCTCCGGTCCGAGCCGGACGGGCAGGTCCAAAGAAGCTTCGCTTCAGTCATGGAAGGGGACGCTAGATCCTGGAAGGTGGAATGCGATAGATCTCCGGTCGCGTTCGCCGGGTGACGTTTACGGTCTCTTTGTGGGGCGGTTAGGGAAGCCAGGGGTGGATTCCAGTTTCCTCCGGTGGGGGATCGGTGTGGAAGAAAACGGTGCTGCCGGATAAGCTTCGAATGCCCGGTTCCCGAGTTCTCTGCCAGCCCGGCTCGGACCCCGGAGGTCGGGGACCACCTTTGCGGGCGCTGCCGGTAGGTGGAACGCGATCGATTTCTGGGTGCATTCGGCGAATCACCTCACCGTGACTCCAATCTCGGTACTGAGGCGCAGCTTCTTTGGAGTGCGGCGATCCTTCCTGATCTTTACCCATAAGCCACATAACTTGTATAGTAAGTTTTTTTGAGTCGAGAATGTCCGCTGAATCCCGGATCTTCCTGGGAAGCGCAGCTTCTTTGGAGTGCGCCGATCAGAATCGGCGCTTTGCGGCAGGTAGCCGGAGGCGCGGCGGGGGTAAGAAGCGTCCGTTTTCTCTGATCCGTGACTCTTTACCCCATTCGCCGGGAGGCTTTGTCTCCCGTAGCAGGACATACTGGACTGGCATGAACTTGGCCAGAAACTATCGGGCATAAGGGGATGTTAGATAGAATCGCGTTCGCCAAACCTTTCCCGCCACGCCTCCGGCTCCCACCCCAAAGCGGTGATTCAGATCACCGCAGTCCAAAGACGCTGCGCGTCCCCGTTCGCGATGAGATTGAGGAAGGCTTCTTAAAAAGCGGAACCGGTACCATCGCGCCTATGTGACTTGTGGGTAAAGGTCAGGATCCTTCGCCGCTTTCATTCGGTCTAGGTTGTGCGGGAATGGGAGATGACGATGAGCGAAGAAGGGATTTTCGACAGTCGCGTCAGCGTAGATACCGGCTGGGGCACTGGTGATAGTGCGCGATTCGGTCTAGCGAGGAAGTGGCATTGTAAGGCGTTCGCGCCATCCCAAAGCGCCGAAGGATCCTGATCTTTACCCACATGTCACAGTGGGTTTCGTCCGGCGTCTTTGGAGGCTGGAATGGGCCGTGAGAAGGGGAAATGGGAACGGATTGGAGAGAAAGCGAACGTCATTTTCCCCCGCCGCGCCTCCGGCTACCCACCCCTGAGCGCCAAAAAAAAGATTCGGCGCACTCAAGAGAAGCTTCGCTTCCCCGGAGAACCTGGGAATCGGTGAACATTTTCGGCAGATACCGACTTACTTTATGGGTTATGTGAAATGTAGGTAAGGATCTCCGGTCCGAGCCGGACTGGCGGGTCCAGAGAGGCTGCGCCTCAGTTGTGTTGGGGAGCGTGTCAGGGTGACTTCGCGGGACTGGCCAATGTCTTCATTACCGAGCCCTTCAGGCTGATAATATTGCCGCCTGCCATCCCAACAAAAAGGGCAGGGGATGATGAAATCCCCTGCCCGGTGGTGTGAAACAAGCCGTCTAGGTCTTTGCCAGTCCAAGGACTCAGGTCAAACGTGGCCGCGACAGAAACTGTCCGCAGCTACCCGCATCCTGCATCCTGCATCCTGCATCCTGCATCCTGCATCCTGCATCAGGGCCGAAGGCCCCAACGCCTGCAGGCAGGGCCCTTACCCAATATCCTGCTGCGTGAAGATAATCTCGTTGCCGAAGCGCATGCCGCAGTGGTCGTAGTCCTGGCGGACCTTGGTGGCGAACTCGGTGAGGGCGGTGTGTTCGTCGCTGCCGGCTTCCACTTCCTGGAGGGCGAGGTCCACGTTGGCGAGCATGAAGCGGATGCCCTTGGACTTGTCGGTGGGATCTCCTTCGGTGAGGATCTCCTGGATCTCCCGGGGCATGGTTTCGACCATCTCGTTGAAGGAGGTCTTAACACTGCTGGGCACGCGTTCCTTGAAGGAACCGGCGGCGCTGCCCTGGCCGCGGGTCTCCAGGAAGGAGAGGCTGTGGCCGATGGCGGCGCCGATGTCGCGCCAGGAGCTGTAGCGGTGCGGGCCGTCGTCGTTCTGCACTTTGGGGGCAAAGAGCCAGGCGCCGTAGGGCTCCATCTTCAGGTAGAGACGTTCCTCGGGCATCTTCAGGCCGTCGCTCTGGGGCAGCTTGCCGAAGAGCAGGGTGGTCTTGCCGTGGGGCAGGAAACTGTCGAGGTCTTTCCCGGACCCGAAGGAGTCGATGCCGCGATGGGACCCGCCGGGCAGCAACTGGAAGTCGGAGATGTGGGAGGAGTCGCGCTGGTAGGCGCCCGTGCAGGTGTTCAGGAAGTTGTTGATGCGGTTTCCGGGGTCGGAAATGGTGAAGGCGCCGGCTTCCCAGCTGCCTTTCGCGCCTTCGCTCTTGGCCTGGAGGAAGAACATGATGTCGGTCATGTCTTTCAGGGTGCAGGGCGAGCCGTCGTGGGTGTCGCCGTTCAGCTGGGAAACGAGGTCGTGACCGCGGTCGATCTTTTCCTGGACGGCGCGCTGGAGATCCTCGGCGGTCATGTCCTTGGGAATGCGGCTGGGCAGGATGGAGGGGTCCAGGTCCACCTCCTGGCCGGTGCCGGGGATGGTGACTTTGACGGGGACCTGCGGCGTGGACTTGGTGCCGTAGCACTCGATGGCTTTCTCGATGCCGGCGCGGATGCCTTCGGAAATACCCAGGGTGCCGATGGCGACCAGGCAGCGCAGCACGGCGGCCAGGCCGACGCCAAAGGCGGAGAGTCTGCGCAGGTGAACATTTGTGTTATCCAGCCGCTGCTGGCCTTCCTGCCGCGCTTCGCGCGGATGCTGGGGGATGTCGTGCCCGCCCAGGTGCCGGACGCGGCCTTCGCCCTGGGGGGCGTCGTGCTGCCGCAGGCCGACGTCCTGGAGGCCGTGCATGGGCACGCCGCCGACGGGACTATTATGAACTCCTGACATAATGTTAGTGTGTGTTAGGAACTAGGTTAGCAATGAAAAGGTGTGGGTGGAAACGCGGCCCGCCGGGCCTTTCGGGGGAGTGGCCGGGCGGGACCGGTGGCCCGCCGCGCGGTTTCAGGCGCGGGCGGACAGCATGTCCATGGGGTCCGGGGAGTCTCCGCCGCCGGTGGCGCCTTCGCCTTCGCCCTGCATTTCTTTCAGGGCGCGCTCCCAGTGTTGCTGCACGGAGGCCAGCTTGTTGACGATGGTGGCGATCTGGGTGGGCTGGTCCAGGGGCAGGGGCACCAGGTAGCTCAGGCAGATGAGGTTGGTGGTTTTGTCCAGGCCCAGGGTGCCGCCTTCCGTCATGTTCCAGGCGAAGTTCGCCTTCATGAGTTCCAGGAGGATTTCCTCGCGCAGCGGGCCGTCGCCGAGTTTGGCGATGGGCAGGGTCAGGATGAAGGAGTTCAGCTCTTCCTCCAGGTAAAACATGACGACGATGCGGTCTTCCAGGGTCAGGAAAAACTCGTCGTTGCCGTCCAGGGAAAAGTCCGCGTCCGCGGGCGCGAGGCCGGCGGGCAGTTCGGAGGCCAGGACTTTGAGCAGGTCATTGGCTTGGTCACGAAGGTTCATGGCGATAAGGGTGGTGTCTGTGACTTTGTTAGGGTGGTGGTGATGATGGTGGTTGTCGCTGCCTGATGTGCCCCCGGCCGCGGACAAGGCGGCAGGCGAGCCGGCGGAAGGATGTAGCCAACCCGAAAAACACGGCGTGAACCCCTCCCTTCCTTGCCGGATGGTGAGAATACGCAACAAAGCGCCAGCCCGTCAATCGGGGAGAACCCCTATCTTCGGAGTAGGGGCGGTTTTGGGGGGGAAGTGGTGCCGCTTCTCGCGGCGACCTCACTGCTCACGGATCTTGGCAATGGGCGGCGCCCACAACTTGAAAAGCCAAGCTTGATTCGCCCTGCCGATTCGGTTATGCCGAAGGCTTTAACCAGCAAAAAGGGAAGTCATGTATTCTCGCGCCGTCACCGCACTCAGTCCCGACCAAACGACACTCGTCTCCGGTCAGGTGACCGCCTGGGAAACCGGGGCCTGT
The DNA here is from genome assembly GCA_030427505.1 of Verrucomicrobiia bacterium. Taxonomy (GTDB): domain Bacteria; phylum Verrucomicrobiota; class Verrucomicrobiia; order Verrucomicrobiales; family DEV007; genus JAUICH01. The sequence goes on along the minus strand of JAUICH010000031.1, from coordinate 49,215 downwards.
CCGCGGTGGCGCCGGGTCTCGGCGAATATCCAGGCGGAAACGGCTCTGACGTTCGATCTCTTTTGCCAACTGCTGGAAAAGTTCGCCGGGGAGTTGAGCGCCGGGGTGGACGCTCCCGAGGAGTGCTGGAGGAACGCCTGCCGGAGCAACCAATTCAATGGCCGCAGACTTCCCGATCCCATCCCGGAGTGCCTGGGGCGGGCCACGCCGATTTCCAATTATGCAATCCTCATCAGTGAGTCTCCTGGGGTGACCAAGAGCGACACCGAGTGCGAGAAGCTGATCCGGAAGATCGACATGAAAGGCCCTGCCGCGCACCCTCGCGAGCTTCGGATCCTCCGCCGGGCCAGGTTGGGGAGATACGTCGTCTGGGCCACCTTCAATGAAGCGGACTCCAGTCGGAACCCCTTCGACGTCCTGCCACGCACTCGCGAAGAGGTGCGGACCGCTCTGGGGCTGGGAGACTGTTCTGAGACGGATAAGCTTGTTCTGCTTTCCTATCGGTCTATGGGCTCATGGGGTTCGCTGGAGCTGTTCCGGCCCACCATCGCGGAAGCCGACCAGTATTGCTGGTACAGTCCCGTTGCCGACTCCTCGGCGGACTATGGCATGACCAGGCCTCTCGATCCGAACCCCTCCGCGCTCCTCCCACAGCCGGAGGTGGTGCATCGCGAAATCACTGGCGAAGCGCTCCTTTTTCCGCTTTATTTAGTAGATTGAATATGGGTGAACCCACTGAACCTGCCTTTGAGGAAAACGTCATCACACAGCTCGATGGCGAGGGGTATGACGTGGTCTTGAAGTGGCTGGAGAAAGCCCTGCGCGGCCAGGAAACCCTGCCGGTGGTGGTGCCGGACGAAACGCCAGACCAACCCATCCTCCGGTGGGAAAGGAAGCTTTCGAAAATGACTCGCGAGGATCTCCGCGAGGCGGCGCTCACCTTGGTGAAACGCTTCGTTAAGAATCCCGGCGAGGAAGGTGATAACAGCGGCTACGTGGCGGCGCTGCTCCGCCTGGCCAAAGGTTTCGGATTAGAGGAGATCACGACCGATCTCCACCGCCTGGCGTCTAACAAAGACGCCTTTGCAACGCTTCCGGAGCCCCAGGTCAAAGCCGTGCTGTACGCTCTGCTGGACCTCAACGCGCCGGTCCCGCCAGAGTTCTGGACGCAATTGGCTGAAACGCTGCCGGACCATCTAGGCGTGATCGTCGTCTCCGCCTTGCTGGAACAGGAAGGCGGCTACCGGACCGTGGCGCAGGTTCTCAAACGGCTGCCGGACGAAGAAGCCGTGGCCGACTCGCTATACGTCGCATTGGATCAGCATGCTCTATCGCAAGCGGCGAACGAAGCGGCAAAGGCGAGAGTGGTGGAGACCATCCAGTCCGCCGCGCCCGATTACCATGCGGAGATCCGGAAGGCCGTGGAGGAGTGGGCGGAGGAGCATGCGGTCCCTCGGGAGCGAGAAACACAAGAATTCGCGACGAAGAAAAGTATAGATCCAACACCGCTTCTTGCCTTTTTCGACAAAGATGCAGCTGAGCGCGGCGAGGTGTTTGTCAGGAAACGAATGTCGGCGAAACTGGTCAGTCAACACATAGAAGCGGAAGCCGCGTGACTGAGCCCACCGAGAGTTTCACGCCGCGCTCCGAATTCGTCACCTTTTACTCGTTCAAAGGTGGGGTGGGCCGGAGCATGGCCCTGATCAACGTCGCCGGCATCATGGCGGGCCGGGGATACAAAGTCCTGGCTCTCGACATGGATCTGGAGGCTCCGGGGATTTCCTATCTCATGCGTCATGAAGCCGGGAAGGAAAATGAATTACTTCCCGGTTTCATCGATCTTCTCAGCGAGGCTTGCGAGGAAGGCGAGTCCGCGGACTTGTTTGCGCTCTCTCCCCAGGAAGTAGTAGAGAAATACTCCTACGAGTACACGGTTCCCAAAGAAATCCGGCAAAACCCAGACGGGTTCCTCAGGATCATGCCCGCCGGAGGCTTCGACGGGAACTACCAGGAGCGGCTCGACGGGTTAGGCTTGGGGCAGCTCTATAAAGACGGGGTGGGGAAGCCCCTCATCGAAGCTTTCAAGAAGATCATCGTTTCTTCCAAGTGCTTCGACTTCGTCTTTGTCGATAGCCGTACCGGCTTTTCGGACGAATCCGGCATCTGCACCCGCGACCTGGCGGACTACCTGGTCGTCATCATGGGGCTGAATCGCCAGAACGAGGAAGGCACCGCCGAGTTTCTCCGCTCATTGCGGCTTTACAATATATCTCCAAAGAAGGTAAGGGTGGTACTCAGCCCGGTGCCCAATGGAGAGGATGACTTGGTGGAACAACGCGAAAATGAGGCCGCTGAAAGCCTGACAAAAGCCTTCGGCAGCCAGGTGGACCTGAGCCTGCATATTCCCTATCACCCCAGACTGGCGCTCACCGAAGAACCCCACATCTTTCGCCGCAGCCGGGGTTACCTTTACGATGCCTACGCCTCCATCGAACAAGCCGTGCTCAATATGCTGGGCATGACGGTTCGGAACCTATCGAAAGTAGTAGAGAAAGCCGCGGAAGAGAAAGACGCCGGTCAGGTTATTTACCGGCTCAAACAGTTGGAGAAGCTCGATAAGGGAGAGGCGGCAATGGAGTCCTTGGTGATGGGTCCCTTGAAGGAGCTTTGTCTTGGTACTGACGCTTCCGAATTGAGAAAGTATCTTGCGGGAACGCTTCCTGCGGGGTCTCTGGCAACCAGTTTTTTGGCGACGGAACTGCACCAAAAAAAATTAAGCTATGCCGAACAATTTTACATTAATGCGCTGAAAGGTGAACCTATATATGCTGACCTTTTGGGAGACTATGCCGTCTTTTTAACTGATGTTCTCAGAGATCACGAAAGAGCAGAGATCTATTTCGAAAGAGCTTTGAGAACGGAACCCAGCTCGGCCACCGTTCTTGGGAACTATGCGGTCTTTTTGAGAACCGTTCGAAAAGATCACGATAGAGCGGAAGCATACTTTAAACGGTCGTTGGCAGCAAGGCCCAATGATGCCAATTCTCTCGGTAGCTATGCGAAGTTTCTGTCAGAAATTCGCAAGGATCACGAAAGAGCAGAAGTTCTCTACAAACGATCATTTGTTTCGAATCCCAGTCACGCATATAATCTTGCCAACTATGCTGTCTTTCTTGCAAATGTTCGAAAGGATTTTGAAAAGGCGGAATCTGTCTTTAAGCAAGCGATAGAAGCTGAGCCGAGCGGAGCAGGAGTTCTCGAAAGCTATGCAAGCTTTCTAGCAACTGTTGGTAAAAATCTAGATGGTGCGGAGACTTGTTACAAGCGAGCGTTGGAATCGGAGCCTGATCGCGCGAGCACCCTCGGCAACTATGCGCTCTTTCTCCAAAATGTGCGTAAAGACTACGTGGGGGCGGAAGCCCACTACAAGCGAGCGTTGGAATCGGAGCCCGACCAGGCGAACAACCTCGGCAACTATGCGCTCTTTCTCCAAAATGTGCGTAAAGACTACGTGGGGGCGGAAGCCCACTACAAGCGAGCGTTGGAATCGGAGCCCGACCAGGCGAACAACCTCGGTAACTATGCGCTCTTTCTCCAGAATGTGCGTAAAGACTACGTAGGGGCGGAAGCCTACTACAAGCGAGCGTTGAAAGCGGAGCCTGGCCACGTCAATACCCTCGGAAACTACGCAGTCTTTTTAGAGAACGTCCGCAAAGATCAAGGCGGAGCGGAAGCGCTCTACAAGCGAGCGTTGGAATCAGAGCCTGACAACGCGAACGCCCTCGGGAATTATGCCCAGCTTCTATTCTTGAGAAGCCGGAACGGCGACGCCGAAGCGTTACTAAAGAAGGCTTGGGAGCAGAATCCAAGCTACCCACCCCTATTATGTGAGCTGCACTTCTACGCTTGTGCTCATTGTTGGGAGGCCTATCCGGAATCTCTCGCTTCTCTGAAGAAGCTGCTAGAGGCCGGTGAGAAAACTGAATACTGGCCCTTGGAGGAGAACGTGAAGGTGGCGCTCAAAGCCGGGCACCCGCATGGCGGTTTTATTGCCGCTTTGGCGAAGGTGGTGTCTGGCGAGGAGACGGTGGAAACCTTGGAGAAGTTTGAGGTTTGGCAAAAGGGCCGGTTTTAGTATTAGGGTCCGAGGGGGAGTGACGATCACGGCCTGTGGATGGGAGCGATGGAGGATCTGCCAAGGTGAAGCCGCAAGTGTCTGGAACTGAACGGAGATTGGACTTGGTATCTGGTCCGAGTATGTGGAGGCGCGGTTTTTGGGGAATGGCGGAAGTGCGGGTACGGATTGTCTTCGCGGTGTTTTTTCTCTTTTCGTGTTCTAGCGTTCTTTCATTGTTACCTGAGACGCGGGCCCAGGAGACGGTGGGCGATCTGAAAGGAAAGGCGGAGAACGTGGCCACGGTCAACGCGCCCGACCCCCACCGCTACCAGCCGCCGGGGATGTGGATTTGGGATAACTGGTTTGTGCGGGATGTGGAGAGTGAGGATGGCGCGGACGGCGGCGAGGCTGGTGGGCGGTGGCATGTGTTTTACCTGGAGCTGCCGAAGGCGATTGGGAAGGAACGGCGGTGGAAGGATAATGACCTGTTTAAGCATGTGGGACACGCCAGCGCGCCGGCGGCGGACGTGGCGGGGGTGTTGTCCTCGGCGGATGGGCGCGTGGGGTGGCGGAATGAGGGGGCGGCGCTGTATGCGCTGCCGGGCACGTGGAACGACCGGCACATCGCCACGGGCAGCATCCTGCGGCACGGGGGGCGGTGGTGGATGTTTTTCACGGGCCGGGGCACGGGGGGCGATGGCGTGGGGCTGGCGCTGAGCGAGGATCTCATGACGTGGCGGACGGAACCGGCGCCGCTGTTCCCGTTGATCGATACCTTTGCCGAAACGGCGGACAGCGCGGACGCGCCTTATGAATCGGAGTGGGAGGGGGAGACGCGGCGCTGGGCGGGCATTAGCGATCCATACATTTATCCCCAGGCGGTGGACGGGTGGTTCTACCTTGTCCTCTGTGCCCGGGTGCTGGATGTGCCCCTGGGGGAGAGCGGTTGCCTGGGGCTGCTGCGTTCGCGGGACCTGCGGCACTGGGAGGCGGCGGGGCTCCTGGCCTGGCCGCGCTGTTTCGAGCGGATGGAAACGCCGCAGCTCTGGCGGCGGCCGGTTGGTGGAAATGTTAGTAATGACGGCGGCGCGATGGTGGACGGGAACGGAGCCAACGATGGCCGCCGCGATGGCGGCGAAAGGGTTGGCGGCAATAGCGGAGCCAGCGCGAGCCATGGTGAAAATGTTAGGGACAATGGAGCGGGTAGCGGAGAAGGAGAAAGACAAAGAGTTAACGAAGGCAGCCGGGGGGACTGGTACCTCATCTTTGGCGGGGTGCTGAACGCGGCCTGGGCGGAGCAGCCGGAGAACGAGGCGCGGATGCCGGAGGCGGCGCGCGGGAAGGGCAGTCACCAGAACTACGGGTATCGCCTGCCGGAGGGGTTTGTGAGGCCGGGGGACCCAGCGCCAGAGGCGGCGGGGGCGGGGAAGGTAGAGACAGCGCCGAAGGAAGAGGCTCCGGGAGCGGGCTCGGGATCGGAGACCGGTTCAGGATTGGCTTCGGCTTCGGCTTCGGCTTCGGCTTCGGCTTCGGCTTCGGCTTCGGCTTCGGCTTCGGGCATGGCCGCCGTGCCGGTGGCCAGGGCGGCGAAGGACGCGGATCTGTTCCACATCGCGATGCCGCCGGGACACTACTATATTATGAAAGTGCTGCCGGGGACGGCGTCCGTGTTCGTGGACCGGGCGGAGGCAGGGGCTTCTTCCTCCTCTTCCGCGGAAGGTTCGGGGCCGGACGCGCTCGGGACGGACGTGGCGTTCTTTACCGTCACGGAGCCGGAACGCGGCTCGGTGCTGTCGGAGCCCTGGCGGGTGGTGTATGAGGCGGACGGACGATTGACGCTGGAGCCGGTGGTGGGGGCAGCGGCGGTGCCGGCGGAGTGAAGGTTCGCCACGCGCGCCCTTGCAGGGCGCTAAAGTTAGGGAGGGCGTTACCCAGGGTTGAAACCCTGGGCTGTCGGCGTGGACCCCGTTGGGGTCCTTGGTGTCGGCGGTGACGGTGGCTGCGGCGCTGAAGGACTAAGGGTTCGCGACGCGTGCCCATTGACTTCGCTTCGCTCGCCCTTCGGGCTGCACTGACGGGCAGTCTACCTTCGCTGCGCTTCGGTTCAGGGCGCTAAAGTTAGGGTGCGCGTTACCCAGGGTTGAAACCCTGGGCTTTCGGCGTGGACCCCGTTGGGGTCTTGCGGTGAGAGGGGGATTCGAGCCTTGTTTCTGTAGTGAGCGTTACCTGATATGGACTTGGTGTTAAAATGGTGAGTGCCGGACCTTTTCAGTATTGAAGCGGAGCTTCCTTGGAGTGCGGCGATCCTTCGCCGCTTTGGGATAGCGGGTGAGATTTAGTTCCCGACATGCCTGTCAGATCTTGGTGCGTGCAATTGTGGGCTGGTGTTTGCTCCATCCCTTTGGCTGACGCAAGATTCCGCGCGTTGTCACTTTTTCAACGCTTCTGTTAGGCTTGTCAGTTTGAGACCGAGGGAAAGCGGCGAAGGATCGCCGCACTCCACAGAGGCTGCGCCTCAGTCTTGTTGGGGGGGGGAGTTGAAGGGACAGGATTTCGCAGGGGCCTCTCGGGCTCGGGCCTTGGCCTGGTGGTGCTATGGCTTGACCGGCAGGCGAAAAGGTAGTGAGGATGGTGAGAAGGTCTTTTCTCCCCCTTCCGCTTTCCTTCACTCTAATCGTCTCCGCCTCGTATTCTGGTCACCATCCCACCCCTCTTATGTCTCAGGCGAAGTATCATCCAGTGGGTAAGTTCTTGATGCCGGGGTTTGTGGCGGGCCGGGTGGTGGGAGAAGCGGCGGGATCTGCTTCATCTTCCGTGAGTCAGTGGGGGCATCATCGTTTTGGTGGGGAGTCTTGGCGGGCGGCGGGGCCTCGGGCGGAGTTGGGGGAACCGGTGCTGCTGGCGGTGGTGGACTTTGAGGATCCGCGCTGGGGCGGGGGCGCGCCGGAGCCGGGGCGCCGGGAGTGGCCGCTGTTTAGCTATGTGAATTACGAGGGTCTACTGGCGGAGCAGGTGTATGAGGTGGACTGGGAAGAGAAGCGGGCGATCTTTACCTCGGTGGTGGGGGAGGCGGCTCCGGCGAACGCGGCGGATGGCCTAGCGGTGCCGTTTCCGGAATGCCCGCTGACGTTGCGTGAGATGACGGCGGCGGAGATTCCCACCGGTGAAGATTCTTACTGGAGCGCCTGCGAGACTTTCCTGGGGGGCGATGCCTTTTTCCGCGTGGGCGGCGCGCCGGTGTTCGCGGACGCGGTTCCCAGGGTGGGCGAGGAATTTCGTTATGTGGCCGCCATCGGGTATGAGGCGTATGACCGGCCGGGCGGCTACCTGGCGCCGCCGGACGATCCGTTTTTCCTGGGCGAACTGGCGTTGTATTTCTTCGCCGACTGGACGGCGGGCCGGGTGAAGGTGATTACGCAGGTGGCTTAGTTTGGGGAGATACCCATGGTTGCGGCCTGGCGGGCTGGAGGACCGAAGGTCCGGCGCATACCAGCCTGGGTCGCCAGGCCCAGGAAACGTCCACGCCAAGACCATAAGGGCTGAAAGCCCGGCGCATCCGTCAGGAGTAGCGAATGCCTTCACTGGATGCGCCGGGCTTTCAGCCCTCATAACCGGTGAGACCCGGAAATACCTGGGCCTGGCGACCCAGGCTGGTATGCGTTGGGCCGGTGGCCCAAGGGAGTTTTGTCAGGAGGACGCACCGCCGGGTCTCTGCCTGGTCTCCTGGATATTAGACCGATTGCCAAAAGTCTGTTCGCAAATCGAAATTGAAAGAGGAAGAAGGAAGAAGGAAGAAAGCTCGCTTCGCTCGGAAAGGATGGAGACCCGGCACCAAATTCCTCGTGGCTTCGTTCCTTTTCGGTCACGGATTTCAATCCGTGACCTCAAAGCGCCTCGCCACGAGCCATTTTGCGCTCGGGCGATTCACGAACAGACTTTTGGCAAACGGTCTAGCGTTTGGCTTCCGGCTTCAGGCTCTACCTTTCAAACCTTCACCACCTCCCCCCCCCTCTACGGCAGCAGCCAGCGGGGGGCGATTTGGTCGGTTTCCTGGCTGTTGATGAGCCAGTTTAGGAGGCGGGTGCGGAGGGTGTCTTCGGTTTCGTGGTGCTGGGGGAGGCCGGCGAGGTTGGTGGTTTCGTCAGGGTCGGCTTGCAGGTCGTAGAGTTCGGCGTAGCCGTCGGGGTAGTAGCAGTATTTCCAGCGGCCGGTGCGGACCATCTTGGCGTCGGGGTGGCGGATGCCGTCGACGCCCCGGCCTTTTTCGAAGGGCAGGTCGAGCGAGCCGTTGGTGATGACTTCGGGGATGATGTTCTCGCAGTACACGGCGTCGTGCGGGATGTAGGGGCGGCCGGTGTTGTCGATGAGCGGGGCGAAGCTGCGGCCCTGGACTTCGGGCGGCACGGGCAGGCCGGCGAAGTCGAGGACGGTGGGCAGAAGGTCCACGGCCGGGATCATCTCTTCGCGGTGCTGGCCGGGGGCGACGCGGCCGGGCAGGCTGAGCATGAAGGGCACGCGGATGGAGGACTCGAAGAAGCAGTTCTTGCCCACGATGCCGTGTTCCCAGAGCTGATCGCCGTGGTCGGAGGTAAAGACGATGAGGGTGTTGTCCGCCTGGCCGCTGGCTTCCAGGACGTCGAGCAGGAGGCCGATCTCGTGGTCGACGTGGCTGATGGCGCCGTAGTAGCTGCGGTAGACCCACTCCAGCCGCTCGGGGTCCAGCACCTGGAGGCCGCCTTTGCCCCGGGTGGCCAGCTTTTGCAGGGGCAGGGGGAGGGACGGCAGATCGGCCTCGGTAAAGGTCTCGGGCAGGGGGATGGTGACGTTGTCATACATCGAGTCGTAGGGCGGCGCGATCTCGTAGGGGGAGTGGGGTTTCCAGAAGGAGACGTAGAGGAAGAAGGGGGCGGCAGGGGCGGCGGCGCTGGCGGCTCCGCCTTTGCCGGTGGTGGTGTCTTTGTCAGGGCGGGTGAGTTTTTTCAGGTAGTCGCGGGCGCGGGCGCCGGTCCAGGCGGTATCGGTCAGTTCGGTGGGGAGGGCGGCGCGGTAGGGGTTCTTTCCGGGGGCGATGTCTTTGGCCAGGGCGCGGTAGTTGGTGGGCGTGTCAGGGTGCTCGGCGCGCAGCCACTTCACGTAGTCGGACCACAGGTCAGTGGCTTTTACGCCGTCGTGCAGTTCCACGTGATCGAAGCCGGTGCGCCGGGCCTCTTCCTTGGTGGCGGGGTAGTAGTGGAGTTTTCCGATGGAGGCGGTGCGGTAGCCGGCGGCCTTTAGCCGCGCCTGCATGAGCACTTCAGACGGGTCGAGGGGCGTGTAGTTCACGCGGTTCCGGTGGGAATGGGCGTAGCGCCCGGTAAAGAAGCTGACCCGCGACGGCACGCACACGGGCGAGGCGACGAAGGCCCGCGTGAAGTTCGCCCCCCGCGCCGCGAGACGGTCCATGGCGGGGGTCTGGATGAGAGTGTTCCCGTTCGCGCCGACGCAGTCCCACCGCTGCTGATCGGTCATGATGAAGAGGATGTTCGGGCGGGTGGGGGCGGAGGCGGGTGGGGAGCTTGTTTCTTCCTGGTCTTTGGCGGGGGTGTCCTGGGTGGTCTGCGCGGTTAGGAGCGGGGGGAGTGTCAGGGAGAGTACGAATAGGAGGTAAGGGAGGGAACGGAGGAGGTGGTGGTGGAGTGAGAAGCGGGCGGGGTTCATGGGTAGGGAGGAAAGGTGTTAGGACGAAGGTTCTCTGTAGGGGCCTGGGACGCTGGACGTGGAAGTGCGGGGGGCGCTTTGGTCTGGTCTCGTCTGGAAATCCTAGCGGGAAATGCCGGTGGGGCAAGGGACGAGGCTGCGTAGGGCTCAGTTCGTTCTGGTTTGACACGCCGTCCGCCGTCACTTGGCGGCATTTCATCTCAAGGAAGGATGCCGAAGCTGATAGGGTCCGGCATTGGAGTTACCGGGATTCCTTGAGAAATTCCGGATCTTACCTTGACGGGTAATAAGAGCTGGATGGGAGAGAGCTCCAAGGCGGATCATTCCTCGAAGACTTGCCATGTATGATGTGAAAGCCTATAGGAGCGGTTCATGCAGTTTTTTCCATACAGTCCCATGCCGATTCCCAAGGCCGCTAGCGGTTTGATAGATAGTGATAGGAAGGCAATTACTTCATTTTGGGAGCGGGTGGACAAAGAATTGGAGGAAGGGCTTTCCGGGGCGATTGGCTGCTACCTCTTTTCCATCCGGGCTGGGAGAGGCGAGCTTCCTTGGTATGTGGGGCTTGCGCAGAGGCAGTCGTTTCGCAAGGAGTGTTTTACCGATCACAAGCTCAAACACTACAATAGCGCGATCGCCTCGCGAAAGGGCACGCCACTCCTGACACTGATTCCAAAGTTCACCAAGACCGAGCAATACGCCAAACCGAGCCCCAATGGGCACCGGGATATCGTGTTTCTGGAAAACATGCTGATCGGCACTTGTTTGCGCCGGAATCCTAAACTTTTAAACAGTCGAGATACCAAGCTGCTCCGGGAAATGGTGGTGCATGGCCTGCTCAACAACCCAAGGGGAAAGAACTATTCCTCGGTGACTGAGTTTAAGAATCTCATCGGTTCGTAGGGTGTGGGAATTGGAAGACGTTTTGAGTTGGGTGGTGGACGGTTGTGTCTCAGTGGTCCGAAGAGAATGTTTGTATACCGGAATTTAGGATTTCTGATTCCCGTTTTCAGAACTAGCACCTTTGGTGACATCCCAGCCCAAGAAAGCAGACAGAGAGGCAACGGTGGCGTCTATTTCATCGGGGGGGGTACCGGATTCTGAAGCCGCTAATTCGATGTGCCCGCGTGAAATGGGTTTCAAGGGGTCTAAGAAAGGCCAGCGTCCGCTTAAGTCTCTCGTTGCCAATAAGTGGCCAAACTCGGAGTGCATTTTGCTCGCTGCGCGGAAGGCTGAACCGCGAGCATCAAAACTGGGGTCCTTGGTTGTTTGCTCTAAGAGAATCCCTAGCGTCGAAGCATCCGGCCATGTCTTGGCGAGAAATTCTAGCGCACCGCTACGGAGAAATTGGTTTTTGTCTTGAATCGCCCGTTTTGTAATATGCTTGCGTGTGGAGTCATCCGGCCACATTTCTATCAGAGCTCCCATTGCACCCCAACGAATTTCCCAATTTCTGTCTTCCAGTAATTTTTCGATCCAAGAGCGCTTACCAAACACCCCCGCCAAAAATTCTGGCCATTGAAGAAAGTAGTGATTATTGCTTACGTGACCCGAACTTGGGGATAGATCTGCAAAGGAGAAGCTTTCTTTTCCTGGCCAACGAGTTCCTAGTTCCCTAGCCGCACATACGATATCAAGAATGAAGTCCCCGGAAGGGTCTATCCCGTCAAGAAAACATCTTGCCGTTGCCATAAGTAAGTTTGATCCTTCCCTTGCTAGGCGGTTCGTATTCTGAACCTCAATTAGGCACTCTATTGCGAGTAGCAATTCCGGTAGGGAAGATTCGCCATCCCAATTTTCTATATCCGCCAATGCGATCAGCCGTTCGATGATCTGCCCGGCAAACTTCTCATCGATCTGGCCGCAAATGAGTCTTAATACTTCTCGCCATTCGTCCTCATGGCAGTGGGCCTCAAAGAGGGCCAGCAGGCCATGGATGTCCAGTTCCTTCGAGACATTGAACTGGTGGACGAATTCCACGGCGCAGAAGTACTCCAGGAAGGTGCGGTGGACGAAGGCGTAGCTGTCGGCGCCCAGGAAGCAGAGGATGAAGTTTCGTTCCCGCAGTTGCTTAACCACGGCGTGGGCCGCGCCGCGGGCGGGGGTGATGCTTAGTTCGTCTTTCAGGTAGCCTTCGATGAGGCCGGTTAGGGTTTCGCCGTCGATGAGGTTTCCCTTCAGGCCGCTGGGGCTGGCCTGCATATGGGCGGCGACGCGGCGGAGGATTTCGGTTTTTTCCCGAGGGCCGATGTCTGTCCTGAGACCTGGGAATTCGCTCAGGGCGCGCTCGGTGTCCCACTGGTGGAGCAGCAGGCGGGAGGCCTGGGCGTAGAGATCGGTCCGGTCACGAGGGAGTTCCTGGTGGCGGTTCAGGATGGCCATCAGGGTGAGCAGGAGGGGATTGCCCGCGAGCTGTGCGATGGGCCGGGAATCGTGGATGGCTTTCTGGAGCCGTTCCCGTTTTGGGGTGGCTTCGTCAGGATCGTCAAAGGTTTCTTCGTGCCAGCGTGCGATGAAGGCGGCGATCTGCGCGCTGTCCAGGTCCTGCAGCATGAAGTGTCGGAACCCGGCGTCGCGGAGGGGCTGGGCCTGGTAACCGACGGCGCGGGAGGTGAGGAGGATGGGCACGTGGGGAAACTTTCCTGCAAAGCGCTGGATGTCGTGCACCACGGCCTGGCGGGCGGCGGGGTCGAAGATTTCGTCCAGGCCGTCCAGGAGCAGCACGGCCACGCCGGGCTGGGTGAGAAGGTTTTCAAGGAGACCGGCGGACCATTCGTGCCAGTAGGGCGCCTCCTCCAGGTAGCGGACAAAGCCTTTCTGGCCCTGACATTGCCACGGGCCGTAGAGGCGCAGTTCGATGACCAGGGGGATGGGCGGTGTGGCGGGCGCCGCCGGTTCGGCAAGGTCCGCCCAGCGCAAGGCGAGGTAGCGGATGAGGGAGGATTTACCGGACCCGGGGTCGCCCAGGATGACCAGCTTGTGTCCTTCCTCGCGAACTCGCTGAGTTGCCGGTGTGGCAAAGGCTGCTTCCGCTACTTCGAGCACGGGGCGGAGGGGTTGATTGAAGTAAGCCTCCCGCAGTTGTTCGGCTTCGGCTTCGGCTCTGGCCCTTTCGAATTCTTCGGCGGAGATTTCGCCGGCTTCGAGCATGCGTTTCTGTTGATCCTTGGGAATCTCCAGGAGGCGAGGATTGAACTGATGGCATTCGCGGACGGACTGGGGGACGAAGACGCTCCAGAGGCGGACGGCGTTGTAGTTCGCACCGGTGGTGTCCAGGAGGTCGAAGTTCAGTTTGTCGAACTGTTTCAACAGCGCCTGGCGGTAGGCTTCGCGGTCGAACCCGGTGGGTGGCGCGGGGGTGGCTGTGTCAGGCTGACTGGAAAGCTGTGCCGCGCGTTCCTCGGCCCAGGGGCGGGCATTGTCCGAGAGCCAGAGATTGAGGTCTCTGCGGAGGACTTCGGGGAAGGTGTCGGGGCTGGGGTATTCGGTGTAGAAGATGGGGTTCTTCAGGTCCTGCATCCGCTTTTTGAAGGCCAGCACTTTCTGCCACTGCTCCACGGCGGGCATGAGCTGGGCGGGATCGGAGGGGGCGGTGAATTGATCGACCTTGCGGAAGAACCACTTGATCTCGGGGAACTCGCCGCCGCTGTCTTCGCGGAACCGCATGGCGCAGTGGAACTCTTCTTCGGTGCCGGACTCCGCCGCGCCGCTGGGGGTGCCGAAGCGCTGGTTCATGATGCCGATGACGAGGGCCAGGGAGGGGCGGTATTTTTCGAGGGTCTGCTTTGTGATGAGGGCCTGGGGCCGCCCGGCGCCGGTGGTGACGTGGCTTTCCCAATCGATGACTTCGAAGCGGGCGCCCCAGAGGTGGGCGGTGTCGCGGTTGTAGCCGTCGAAGAAGTGGCGGACGGCGTTGCGTTCGGTGGCGACGTCGCCGGGGGAGGCAAGGAAGACGTGGTAAACGCGGCGATGTTGTGGCTGGAGGGGCACGGTGCTGTTTCGGGCTCGTTCGGTCTCTGTTCTTGCTTACCTTGGCGGGAACGGATTTGCAATGCCGGGGTGGGCGGGACCGCGAGAGAGACGGCCGCGCGGTGGCGGGAAGAGAGGAAGGAGCGCGTGTGATGGTGCGGATGTCCGGGCCGCCCAAACGGTAGGATTCTCTGGGACGGAAGGTGGCAACTAAGAAAGATTGCTGATCTGCCAATGCCGTTGGAAAATACAATTGATCAGGAAAGGGGGAAGCCGAATAGTGACGCTCGCGGGCGCTGGAAGTCTGGTAATCGTATCCCGGCGCGAGAGCGTGAAATTGTTTATGCAAACGGAAACCACCACCCTGTATCGTCCCACGGGGCCGGAGGAGCTGGCGCTGGTGAAGGAGAGCGGCTACCGGAGGTGGCCGCCGCGTCTGCCGGAGCAGCCGATCTTTTACCCGGTGACGAATGAGGCCTATGCCATCGAGATCGCCAGCCGGTGGAATGTGCGGGACAGTAGGGTGGGGTATGTGACCCGCTTTGAGGTGCGGGCGGATTTCATGGCGCGGTATGCGGTGCAGCAGGTGGGCGCCGCGCACCACACGGAGTGGTGGGTGCCGGCGGAGGATCTGGAGGAACTGAACGACAACCTCGTGGGCCTGATCGAGGTGATCGGGGTGTATGGGGCGGAGGCGGAAGATGGGATCAGGCGGGACCCGTAGCGGTGACTCGTGGGGCGAGGTCGAATGTCCACTTCAGGTGGGCGTTGTCCGGCGCGGGCTGGATCTTGCTATTGAGGGCGACGTAGTCTTGGGAACTGATTTCGTAGGTGGCGACGCCATTCCATGGCATGGACCAAACGATGGTGGCGGTGTGACCGCCAGACCCCTGCAAGGCAATGTAGGCGCCGTTCCCTTCATTCTTTGCGAACGATTCGGCGCCCCAGGGGCCGGCCTGCGCGTTGGCGGGGCATTGCGTTCCGGGGCTGGGTTCCTCCCCCTGGATCCACTGTCCGCTGGTGGGAAAGGCGCCCTGAACGGTGAGGGTCTCATCGGTCTGATTGAGGAACTGGACTTCGAAGGCGTTGTAGCTCGTGGCCATGGGTGGTGAATGGAGGTCTGTCTGAAAGGGCGATCGGCGATCAGCGATCCCGGTTGCTGCCGGACCCGGAACGAACGGCGGGCGGGGGAGCCGGGGATGGAGGAGAGTGGCATATTCGAATCCGTCAGGAAAGGTTTCTCTAATTGGTCAGGCTCGCCATGAGAGGATCGTGCGGAGTGCTTTTCATCCCGGGTCCGTGGAGAGGGAACGCGGGTGGTGGCGCGGGTCCCGCTGAGTCTTCCTTTTCAGGGCCGCGCGGCTTGGGGTAGGCTATCGAGGAATGAGAAGGCGCTGGGAAGAATCTCTCTTGAAGCGCCGTGCCGCCGGTGGTGGAACACCCGTGTGACCGGCTGTTGCCGCTGTTGCCGGCGGGTCAGGGAGGGGGTTCCCAGACAGGCGGGCGATGGATCCCGCTGCACAGAAAATATAATAGCTTTAGTACCAAGAAATGGGGAAGCCGGGCGGGTCAAAAGGCGCCGCCCACGACACGAAAGCCCATTGACCCCGAAGGGGCGTGGGCCTAATCTGCGGCGGTGCAAAAGTGGGGCGCCGAGGGTGCACGGCGGCCCGCGAAGGGCGGAGCTTTGTTGCGTTCCGTCCTTCAAGAATTCTCAGATCGCTTCTTTTTACCTAACGAACCAACTCAGCAAACAATCATGTCTCGATACCGACTCACGGACTTCGTGGCCTCCACCCAGCAGCAGGACCTGGGGCAGGGGGACTTTGAGCTGGAGAACGAGCGTCTCCTGGAAGTGAACCTGGACGGCGTGGTGTGGACCAAGATGGGGTCCATGGTGGCCTACCGGGGGCCCATCCGCTTCACGCGGGAGGGCATCCTGGAACACGGCATGGGCAAGGCGCTGAAGCGCGCCGTCACGGGCGAGGGCATGCGCATGACGAAGGCGGAGGGCAACGGCAAGCTCTACCTGGCGGACGAGGGCAAGAAGGTCTCCATCCTCCACATGAGCGGCGGCGGCGAAGCGCTGGTGGTAAACGGGAACGACGTGCTGGCCTTTCAGCCCAGCCTGATCTGGGACATCAAGATGATGCGCCGGGTAACCGGGATGCTCGCCGGAGGCTTGTTCAACATGCGCTTTGAAGGCCACGGCCTCTTGGCCATCACCACGCATCACGATCCCGTGACGCTCATGGTCACGCCGGACTCCCCCGTGACCACGGACCCGAACGCCACGGTCGCCTGGTCCGGCAACCTGGAGCCGGAACTGAAGACGGACATTTCGTTCAAGACCTTCCTCGGCCGCGGCAGCGGCGAGACGTTCCAGATGCACTTCAAAGGCGAAGGCTTCGTCGTCATCCAGCCGCAGGAGGAAGTCTACTTCCAGACGGCGAAGGGGTAGGGGGGTGCTCTGGGTGAGTGTTTTTGGGAATGGCCGCGTTGGTTGGCCGCCATCGCTTGTGGAGGAAACGATGGAGTTTGGGAAATGCGATGTGGGAGGAAGGCGTGCTTGATAAAGGCGTCAGCTGGAAGGGATCAGCAAATCCGCGGATGGTAACGTTCCTCAGGTCTCATTCTGGTTCGAGCGTGGTTGGGCTTCCGAGGTTGATTGCTGGTTTTTCCGACCCGCCATCCCAAAGCGGTGAAGGATCGCCGCACTCCAAAGAGGCTGCGCCTCAGTACCGTGTCGAGAGTGGTATGGTTGAGGGGTTGCTGGGGGTGTCCTTTGTGTTATGAACGTTTTACATGTCTGAAAGTAGAACTGAACCTGAAGAGGTTTCCTCCGGGAAAGGCGATCGCGGGGCCGATACGGACTTTCCCCTGTCTTGGCCGCATGCGCCGCCGCATTTTGTGGCGTCGCCGGGGACGTTTATGGTGACTGCTGGGACGTATGGGAAGGCGCCGCGGTTTGGGTCGCGGAAGCGGTTGCGGTTTTTGTGTGGAACTTTGTTAGAGACGGCGGAGCGGCATGGCTGGCGGCTGGAGGCGTGGGCGGTGTTTGCCAATCATTACCACTGGATCGGGAAGTCGCCGGGTACGGAAGAGGAGGAGATATCGGAGATGCGGGAGGTCCGGGATTCCCTGAGGGACCTGACGGCGGAACTGCACCGGCGCGGCGCGATCTGGGTGAACGGTCTGGACGGTACGCCGGAGCGCAAGGTGTGGCACAACTTCTGGGACAGTGCGCTGAGCTATGAGAAGTCTTACCTGGCCCGGCTGCGCTATGTCATGGAGAACCCGGTGAAGCACGGTCTGGTGACGCGCGCGGAGCACTACCCCTGGTGCTCAGCCGGGTGGTTTCAACTGCGGGCAAGCGCGGCGTTCCAGAAGAGCCTCGGGACGTTTAAGATCGATCGGCTGAAGGTGCCGGATGAGTTTTGAGTGAATGAGGGGAGGGGTGGTTTGGGGGGAAGCTGTTAGACTTGTGATTGAGCGTGGAATGTATGACTGAAGCGAAGCTTCTTTGGAGTGCGGCGATCCTTCGCCGCTTTGGGATGGCGGGTTCGAAAAACGACCCATCATCCTCGAGAGCCCAACCGCGCCCGATCTGGAATGAGAACCGAAGTAAGATCCGTTCTTCCGTTCCCTTTTACTCTCCTCTCCCAGCTGACGCCTTCATCAAGCACGCCCTCTTCCCACCACATCGTATTTCCCAATCTCTATCGTTTTCTCCACAAGAGAAGGCGGCAATCGAACGCGGCCAGGCTTACGAGATTCGCTGTGCAGCGTACGAACCCGCCTTCCCAAAGCGGCGAAGGATCGCCGCACTCCAAAGAGGCTGCGCCTCAGTACTGGTGGGGGAAGTTGTTTAAGATGTTGGCGCCGCCAGGTCCTAAGCCTGCTGCATTCTACCGAGAGAAGGATCTATTCTCGCATTTACTTCTATATTGGTTCCTCTACTTATTCCTTCCCTTTTTTCTCGCCATCCTTCTTCTCCTTATCGTCTCCTTCGCCTTTCCCGCTACCCACCTCGAAGCCGAACCCGGCCATGAGGGCTTCCAGTTCGGCGCGGACTTGGGCGGTGGTTTCGGTGTCTTTTTTGGCGGGGATGGGGTGTTGTTCGAGGGGATCGTTTTCCAGGTCGTAGAGCTGGCCGCCGTCTTTGCGGGTGAGCTTCCAGGAGCGGGTGCGGATGGCGATGTTGTCTCTTGTCTGGGGGGCGATCCAGTCGCGGCCGGGGAAGAACTTGAGGGCGCTTTCTTCGCCGGTGAGGAGGGGGGCGAAGCTCTGGCCGTCGGTGGGGAAGCCCAGGGCGGTTTCCTGCTTGGCTTTCATGGCGGCGTTGCTGGGGGAATCTCCGGGAGCGCCGGGGGAGGCGACGCCGGTCAGGTGGGCGAAGGTGGGGAGCAGGTCGCACATGTCGGTTAGGGCGTCCGTGCTGGCGCCGGGGGGAATGTGGCCGGGCCAGAGGGCAAAGGTGGGGACGCGGGTGCCCCAGTCGGTGTAGGTGCCTTTGCCGCCTTTCACTTTCAGCCCGCCGCGGAAGGCCACGGGGCCGGGATAGACGCGGACGAGTTCGCCATTTTCATGCTTGCTGAAGTAGTGCTGGGAGGTGCCGTTGTCGGTGGTGAAAAAGATGAGGGTATTGTTAGTCAGGCCCATCTCTTCGAGGGCGGCGGTCAGCTCGCCCATCAGGCGGTCGATGTCGTCCACCATTTCGGTGACGGTCATGTAGCGGCCATTCGGGCCGTGGGGCGGGTGGTTCGGCGCCAGGTCGTCGGACACGGCGTGGCTTAGGGCCATGGGGTAGTAGGCGAAGACGGGCTGGTGATCCGCCCCGGCCTCGGCGGTGCCGGTTTTCCGGGCCTCGTGTTTCTTGAAGAAGTCCAGGATGAACTGGAGGTAGAGGTCGGGACCGTAGGCGCCGGCGGTGTCTTCGCGGAGTTGGCCGTTTTCATAGAGGAGGGGGTCCCAGTAGCGGGGGCCTTCGTGCCAGCCGAAGAAGCAGTATTCGTCGAAGCCCATGCGGTGGGGTTGCTGGGGGTCTTTCTTCAGCATCTGGAGGTGCCACTTTCCGGCGGCCACGGTGGCATAGCCGGCGCGTTTCATGACGTGGGCCAGGGTTTCCTGCTCGGCGGCGGCTTTGCGGTCGCCGGTCACGTAGTAGCCCCACTTCGGGTTGCCCATGGTGTGGAGGTAGCGGCCGGAGATGAGGGCCACGCGGGTGGGGTGGCACACGGGCATGGCGTGGAAGTTGTCATACCGCATGCCGCGCGCCGCCATGGCATCGATGTTAGGAGTCTGCTGTTCCTCCGCGCCAAAGCAGGACACGCGCTCCCGCCCGAGGTCATCGACGAGGATGAGGAGGACGTTGGGCTTCTGGGGGGTGGGGGAGGTTTCGGCGGTGATTGGGATGGGATTGAACAGGAGGGAACAGAGGGAACTGAGTAGAAGAAGCAGGAGAAGGAGGGGGCGGTGTTTGGGGGAAGGGAAGGAGTGTTTCATGGTCTGGGGTGGGGTGAAGGGGAATCGGATTGGAGGAGGAGGAGGGGGGATGAAAGTTGGGCGAATGGAGTTTCGCATCTTGGAAGAAATTGGGACGGCTGGCAATGGGCTGGTCCTCACTTGTTTGCGGGAGGGGGGAGGAGGAAGACCGGTGGGGTGGTTACCGGACGGAGGCGCTGGCGGGCCGCCGGTTTGGGCCTGGCGCCGTGGGTGGGGGGGATGGTGATTTATACCTTGCGTGTTGGCCGGGGAGGTTATTTGGTGGCGTTACCACGGTCCGGGTGGGAGGGGCATGGCTGGGGACGGCCCTGTTTCGCCTGGAATCTTTTTTTTGGTGGGAGTTTGTTAGACGCGCCATGGACGAAACGGTTTCGCCAGAAAATCCGGCATCCGGGAAAGTAGAGGCGGGGGCAGCGCTGCCGCCCGGGCCGCGGCCAAAGTACTTCATTTCGGCGGTCACGGCGGAGTTTGGGGCGCTGCGGACGCGGGTGGGCCAAGTGCTCCAGTTTCTGGGGTGTGAAGGCGATTTCATGGAGACCTGGGGCACGGAGCCGGGCAGCCTGCGGATGCTTCACGAGAGAAAGATCGATGCCTGCGACGGGCTCATCCAGATCGTGGGCGCCGGGTATGGGGCGGAGCCGGGCCGGGACGTGGCCGCCGCCGCCGCGGCCTCGGCAGCAGCCGCCGCTGAGGCCAGGGCGGAAGGGGGTGGCGGAGCGGCTGGGCCCGCCCGTTTTTCTTACACGCAGGCGGAGTTTCACTATGCCCGGGCGAAGGGAAAGAAAACCTGGCTCTTGATCGCCGGACCGGACGCGCCCCGGGACCGGGCGATCGATCAGTTGGACCTGCCCCGGGACGGGGCCATCTGTCCGGACCCGGCGGCGTATCAGAAAGAACGGCGGGACCTGCAAGCCGCGTATCGTGAGTCCCTCCGGGCGGGCGGCCAGGAGTGGACGGAGGTTCAGGCTCACGGAAAAGCTGGCGAGCCGAAGATGTTCGAGACCGACAGCCATATCAGGCACTCCTTCAATTCATGGGATCAACTGGAGATCGCCGTCCTGAGGATGCGCGGCGAGACGGAGGCCCGGCACGCGGAGTTCCGGGAGTGGTTGAAGGGACTGAAGGACGGGGTGGAGCGGATCGAGACGGGGCAGGGCGAAATGCATGAGGAAATGCGGGCGGGTCTGGCGGACGGGTTAAGATTGTGGTTGGTGATCGTGTCGTTACTGCTGGTGCTGGGGATGATGGTCTGGGGCACCTACCGGCTGGTTGGGCAGAAGGGTGAGGAGACGGCGGCCGCGGTGGCTTCGATGGATACTATCGGCCACTGGGAAGTCCAGTCGCGGGAGCGGGCGCGGAATGACTACGCAGCGGAAAAAGAGCGTTTGGCGGGGTTGAAGGACGCCGATGCCCGACAGGCGGGACTGGATCGTCTGGAGGCGGAACACGCCTACCGGATGGAGCGAATCGAGCGGGTATTTGCGGACCTTAGAGAGGGCTACAAAAATAGGGAGATCAGCGACGTGACCGCCGAGTTCCAGCGCATCCTGGCCGATGAATCCGGGGCGGGCGGCATCGATGCCGCGCTGGACTACCTGGCCCCCCGCGAGGACACCATCCTGGCGGAGGCCAAACGGCACCTGGCCCGCCGGGAAGAGGAAGAACGCCAGGCCCGCGAACAGCTCCGCACCCTCCTGAGCGCCGCGGACAGCGCCAGCGCGGAAGGCCGCCCCGCGAAAGCGGCGGAGCTATACCGCGCCCTCCTAGATACGGATCCCGCCTGGGTGGAGGCACTGACCAGCGCGGGATGGTTCTACTATGAGCGGACTATTTTTGAGGAGACTCACGGCAGCTTTGCTCTGGCTATCGGCTATTCAGAAGAGGCGCTGAACTGCGCCAACCGCCTGCGAGCCGTGGGCGGGCTGGAGCCTCGGGCGCAACGGTTGATCGGGTCCGCAGTTTTGAAGAGAGCCGACGTTCTGATCCAACGGGGGCAGCCTGGCGACTTTGATGAGGCGCTCGAAGGATACACGGAAGCCATGGCGATCTACCAAAACCTGTACGACGCTGACCCACAGTCTCTGACGGAGGAGCGGAATGTGTCCGTTGCTCTAAACAGGCTGGGAGATGTCTACCGTGAGCGCGGGCAAGCGGGCGACCTGGACGCGGCGTTGGAGTTCTATGAAAGGGACTTGGAGATCGCCGAGAAGCTCTACGGAGCCAATCCCGAATCGAGGGAGTCGGCGCGGGACGTGTCGGTTTCTCTAAACAGGCTGGGAGATGTCTACGTTGAGCGTGGGCGAGCGGGCGACCTGGAAGCGGCGCTGGAGTTCTATGAAAGGGACTTGGAGATCGCCGAAAAGCTTTACGGAGCCAATCCCGAATCGAGGGAGTCGGCGCGGGACGTGTCTCTTTCTCTAGAAAGGCTGGGAGATGTCTACTGGGAGCGACGGCAAACGGGCGACCTGGACGCGGCGCTGGAGAAATACGGGAAGGGTTTGGAAATCCGCGAGAAGCTCTACGAAGCCAATCCCGAATCGAGGGAGGCGGCGCGGGATGTGTCCATTTCTCTAGAAAGGCTGGGAGATGTCTACCGTGCGCGCGGGCAAACGGGCGACGTGGAAGCGGCGCTGGAGAAATACGAGAAGGGATTGGAAATACGCGAAAAGCTCTACGGAGCCAATCCCGAATCGAGGGAGTCGGCGCGGGACGTTTCCCTTTCTCTAAACAGGCTGGGAGATGTCTACCGTGCGCGCGGGGAGGCGGGCGACGTGGAAGCGGCGCTGGAGAAATACGAGAAGGGCTTGGAAATCGCCGAAAAGCTTTACGGAACCAATCCCGAATCGAGGGAGTCGGCGCGGGACGTGTCCGTTTCGCTAGAAAGGCTGGGAGATGTCTACCGTGCGCGCGGGGAGGCGGGCGACCTGGAAGCGGCGCTGGAGAAATACGGGAAGGGTTTGGAAATCCGCGAGAAGCTCTACGGAGCCAATCCCGAATCGAGGGAGTCGGCGCGGGACGTGTCGGTTTCTCTCAACAAGCTGGGAGATGTCTTCCGCGCGCGCGGGGAGGCGGGCGACGTGGAAGCGGCGCTGGAGAAATACGAGAAGGGCTTGGAAATCGCCGAAAAGCTCTACGGAGCCAATCCCGAATCGAGGGAGTCGGCGCGGGACGTGTCGTTTTCTCTAAACAGGCTAGGAGATGTCTACCGTGCGCGCGGGGAGGCGGGCGACCTGGAAGCGGCGCTGGAGAATTACGAAAGGGACTTGGAAATCGCCGAGAATCTCTATGAGGCGAATCCGCTATCGGTGGAAGCGGTACGGGATCTCGCTGTTTCGCACCATAAGCTTTCCCTGCTGGTTCAGGAGACTGGCGACTCTGATAGGGCACGGCGTCACCGGCGTTCTTGTTATGAGGTTCTCCGGAAAGCCATTGAAGCGGGGTATGTTTTTGATGCTATCGCCATGGGTGTGTATGAGGAACTCCGGGCGGAGTTTGGGGCGGATTCTGAGTAGCGGTGGGCATCTTTTTTGATTGGTGAGGGTGTTAGCCTGAATGGCGCTCGGGGAAGCGCGGTGACCGGTCAAGTCGAGCCCTGCAACGGCGGCGACTGGCACTGACGGATCCCCGATGAAATCGCTTAACCGGGGTCTCAGGGCCGGAGGGCCAAGGGCCCGGCGCATACCAGCCTGGGGCGCGAGCCCCAGGAAAACGGGTCCCCTTAAATATCGAGGGCCGTGGGTCCGGCGCATCCCCCTGGGGATGGCGGCCCGGTCAGGAAAGACGCCCGGTGCCAGGCCGGGAGCAGGCATTGTAGCCGGATCGCCGCCCCTGCAACCCGGTCTAAGGGGGGAAGCTGAGGGGAGGTTTCGGAATGGCCGCGAAAAGGCGCAAATGGCGCAAAAGATTTTTGTATGCGGCTGAGTTTAGTGGAAAACTCAGCGGTCAGGGGCAAGCGGCGTGGGTAAGAAATTTGGAAATGAAGAAGGCGGGTCTGACGCGAAGGGCACGCCGTGAACCAGCCATGGTGTCAGAACTTCTAAGTAGGCTGAAGGGTCAGATCAGGACAAAGAAGGCGAACACGTTTGCACAGTGGGTCCGGGTAGCCAGGAAGGCGGTGGGGATGGCGTGCGTGGGTCTCGGCGGCCGCGCGGTGCAACCTTTCTCCAAACCCGCCGGGGGACGAATTCAGAGGACGTGATGTCATGATGCTTGAGGATCCCTTCGGCCTGACGCACGAACAAAGCATGGCTCTGGACTATGTGTTGGAAAAGTAAGATGCCCAGTCTCTGGAGCGGCTCATGGGCTACGCGCCGAGCGTGGCGCGGGAAGGGGGGGAGGAGGCGTAGACCTATGCGTGCGAGCTGGCGTGGGCGCTGATGGACCTGGGGGGAAATGCGTTTGCGGACGTGCTGGACCGGCAAAAGCCCAGGGTGCGGCGGGCCGTGGTCCGGTTCTACCGGATGCAGGATCGCGAGCCGGGATTCCCGTGTCCCGAGCTGGGAAGATCCCGCGAAGGGGTGGACCGGGTGATGTATGGGGGCTGAGAACAGGACCGGTCACCCCGTTGGAAAACCAGTGCGGACCGAGGTCTGATTGGGTTAATACGATGAATAAATTATTTATTTAGAATCAATATCTTACATGTTTTTATTCAAAAATTAAGTAAAAAATTTCTGTCACAAATTCGTTGCATGCTGGGAGTGAAAGTTGAGGCGATTGGCTGTTTCTGTCTTCTATTTCTCTCGTCAAAAGATCATGAAACCGTGCCGCCCAATTTTCCGCCGCTCTTTGTCCCTTTTTCTCCCGATCCTGGCCCTGGCGCTGATAGCCGGTGCCGCCGCCATCACCACAGCCTGGGCGGGGCCCGCCACCGCGCTGGTGCTAACGGACGTAAATGATAAGAGCCCGGACTACGTGGTGGTGACAAATCAGGGGAGCGCGGCGGCGGATCTTTCGGGCTACACTCTGGTGGAGGACGACGCGGCGTGGACGTTTCCCGCCGGGACCACCCTGGCGCCGGGGGAGAGCGTGAAGGTATTTTGCTACAGCAAGAAGAAGAAACTGTCCGCCGGGCAGAAGGCGGCGGAGGAATACAAGGACACGCCGGGCGTGCTGGTGAGCATCGAGTTCGGCATCTCGTCTGATGAGGTGGTGGAACTGAAAGACCCATCGGGGAAGGTGGTGTCGAAGATCAATGGGAATCAGTGAGGTCCGAAGCCGGACGGGCGGGTGGTCCGAGCCGGACAGGCGAGTTTTTTGGAATAGCCGCAAAAAGGCGCAAGAGGCGCAAAGGATTGGTTGGATGGACGGGGCAGGAGCTGGACGGACCGGTAGGTTTTGACCGCTGATGTCACGGATGGGCACGGATGTTTTTGTGTAAGGGGGAGGGGTGGGATTGTTAGGGCGGTGCTGATGCCGGACGGGCGGGTTTTTTGGGATGGCCGCAAAAAGGCGCAAGAGGCGCAAAAGGATGGACTGGTGGAGGGGACGAAGCCGGACAGACAGGCTGGTTATTGACCGCTGATATCACGGATGGGCACGGATGTTTTTGTGTTGGGGTGAGTGTTGGGATTGTTAGGGTGGGTCCGAAGCCGGACGGGCGCGATTTCTTTTTTGCAAGTAGTGGGGCGTAGGCTCCGTAGTCATGATATGGGGAGGATGGACCAAGAGAAAGACGGCGCTGGCTTGGGAGCATGTGCCGCTCCGGACAGGCGTGGGGCCCGGTGGCGGACGGCGATGGTAGCCGCGGGCCTGCTGGCGGCGGCGGTGGCGGCTTACTTTTTAGGGTATGAATGGTATGGGCGGGGCCTCCTGAGTAGTGGCGCTCACCAGACGAGGGAGATGCCTCTGCCCTGGCTGCGGTCTCTGAACCGCGCGCTTTACCCTGTATGGAAGCCTCTTCGGGAGAGGGATGCCCGGCGGGACTTGCGTCTTCTCCAAAGGGTGGCGCGGGACTTTTCCGGCGCCTGGGAAGCGGAGGGCGGCCGCCGCGTCTGGCTGCGGCTGGACGAGGCCCGCCTGGGAGAAGCCCGCTCCACCAGCTATCCGGGACTGAGCTGTTCCGGCCGCTGGACCGCGAGCGTCCTGTCTCGGGATGAGCAGGTGGTCGAACTCTGGGACGGGGGTTCCCGGCGGTTGTGCCTGGTCATGCGGCTGAGGAAGGGGGGCACGCTGTTCCTTACCCACTACCTGCCACCGGCGGGAAGCGGCGGCGGACTGAACCCGGCCCCGGACCCCGGTCCCACCACGGCCTTTCGGAAGGTGGAGGATTGAAACCGGCGCAGAGAGATCAGCGGGCGGGTGGCTGGCGAAAGCGGCGGCTCGTCGCGGTAGCTCCTTCGGTTCCCGGCGCCTTGAATCGATGAGGGCGGCCTGGCTATTCTTCGCGGCAGGGTCTTCCGTCTGGCACGGGTCTTGGACGTTCTGGGGATTTCATTCGGATGGGGAGTGGGCGTCTCTTTTTGAGTATCGAAAGGGCTGTCTTTCGGCGCCGGGCTTCGACTATCCTGCCGGCCTTGAAGAAGAAGAAGAAAAAGGCGAAGCTGGAGGAAGGGGATGAGGGCGCGTCCCGCGCCGGAGCGGGCCTGGATGGAAGGTCCGGGACGGGGGCGGAGTCACGGGGCCGCTGGAAAATGCCGGCGGCTTTCCTGCTGGTGAGCTTGGTGGGTTTGGGTACGGCTTATTACTGGGGGTATGTGAAGTATGGGAAGGACCTGCGGTGGAATTACTTTGAGCCTGATTATGTGACGGGCTGGTCGCCGCCGTTGTGGCTGGAGCATTGGGCTTATAAATTCTGGGAACCGCCACGGAACTGGGACCGGGCGCGGGTGCGCCGGGCGGTGTCGGGGAAATGGGAACTGTCGGACGGGCGGGGGCTGACGCTGCGGCTGAAGCCGGACATGAAGTTTGTGATGGCATCGCCGGACTTTCCGGAGGTGAACTTTGAGGGTATCTGGGAGCTGACGCACAGTTCCCAGCCGCCGGAGTGGAAGGCGGAGCTGTATCTCTACGAAATCCAGCCTGTCGGCGGGAACATCCTCGGCTATGTCATGGTGAAGCTGGACGCGGAGGACCGGCTGGGGCTGTCTTCGCAAATGTTCGAGATTCCCTGGACCTCGGCGGAGGACACGGACGGGTATCGCGCGCGCTTCCGCCGGGTGGAGTAGGGGGGGATGAGGGCCAAAAGCGCTGATGCGGGATGCGCCTCCCTCCCATCTCCGCCAGTCCGGCACCGGACCATCCCGCATTCCGTATCCCGCACGCCAAGGGCGTGCCCGTCGATAGCCCGGGGTGAAACCCCGGGGAACCCGCCCCACCCACCATACCGCCCTGAAAGGGCGGACGTGCCGGCCCCATTTTCTTCCTGCCTGGGCACCTATCCAATCCACCTCCCCGCTCAAGCGCCACGCGCGCCCTTTCAGGGCGCAAACCTCTGTCGCCGCCCCACCCAGGGTTTTACCCTGGGCTATCCACGTAGGCCCCGTTGGGGCCTGGCCATGCTTCATGGGAAGCGCCAACGCTTTTCCCGCATCCCGAATTCCGCATCCCGCATCCCGCATCCCGCATCCCGCATCCCGCATCCCGCATCCCGAATCCCGAATCCCGCGTCCCGAATCCCGAATCCCGCGTCCCGAATCCCGCGTCCCGAATCCCGCGTCCCGAATCCCGCGTCCCGAATCCCCCCAGGCGAAAGGGCTTGGGCGTCTCTTGCCATAGCGCTGGGGTTTGGCCTTTTCCAGCACGAGGCTGGTGCGTTAGTCTCCGGGGCATGAGCGGTGACGCGGACTGGGAGGATGGGGGCTCGCGCCGTCAGGGGAGCAGCGGGTGGAGACGTGGGCTATACGTCATCCTGCTGCTGCTGTTTCTTCTGCCTGCGGCTTATTATCAGGGGTATGTGTTTTACGGACGGGACATGGAAAAAAGCCTGCCGGAGGAGCCCACGCCCTTGCAGTGGCGGGCGTGGGGGGCGCTGTATTCCGCCTGGGCGCCGATGCGGGCCTGGGACGCGCGGCAGGCTCGGGTCCAGTATGCCAGCCAATTCGATGGCAGGTGGGTGGGGGAAGATGGGAGCCGGCTGCGTGTCGAGTTGGAAGAGAATGGAAGGGGGCTCGCGGTGTGGGAAGGCGAAGGCGAGGGATCGCGAAAAACGTTCGCGGGAGAATGGGCTGGATTCGAGAGCGCCAAGTTCTGTAATGAGAACGTGGCCATGATCCTGTCTCCGGACGAGGATGTGTTCATGATTTCCTTTGGAAAAAAGAGTCCGAAGGCGGGCGGCGCGGACCTGAGATCCGTGGAGGTGATGTATGGAAATGAAGCCGCCACGAGGACCGGCGAAATGCTGTCCGCGGGCACTTTCGAGAGGGAGAAGGAGTGAGTGTGAATTCGCCGCAGAGTGCCCCTCACCTTTCCTCCGGCGGCGCCACCCCGCAAGGCGCGGGCTGGAGCCGGGCGCTGCTCGTCGCGCTGATTCTGCTCCCCGCTTACTATGGAAGCTATGTTCTCTGGGGGCGGGGAATGACGAATGACGCTCCGTTGGACGGACAATGGATGGTGATGAGAGGACTCCATGAGTTCTGGGCGCCGCTCCGGGCCTGGGACGAGTGGGTGAAACGCGTCCGCCTTGCAAGGCAGTTCGCCGGCGAATGGGTCTCGGAAGATGATGGGCGGTTGTACATCGGCCTGAAGCCGAACGGACAGGGCATGGTGATGATTGATGATTCCGGCGAAAGGACCTTTGTGGGCCGGTGGACTGGACTGGACACTACTGATTACTTCGGGTTTCCCCTGGTGGTTTTGAAGACGGCGAATGATACGGAGGTTGCAATCTTTTCGTTTGAGGAGGGGGAACTAACTTTCGTGCTGAACGTGCCGGTGTCCCAGGTGGGCCTGGCGCGGGAGGAATGGCCAGAGGATTGGCCAGAGGATTGGGGGGAAGGGAATGGCCAGGTGATGCAACCCATGGGGGTATTCCGGAGGGAGGAGGAGAAGAAGCAGGCGGATGAAAGAGGAGAATAAAGATGAAGGGGGTTCGTCAGATGGGGCCACGGGTGGTTCGGGCTGGAGAATGCCGCTGGCCTTTGTGGTGGTGATGGTGGTGGGTCTTCCGGCGGCTTACTTAGGAGGGTATTTTTCCTGGGTGCGCGACTGGCAACCGGTGGGTGGGGGCTGCCAGCCGAATCCCTGTCATGAGCTGGTCTACTGTCTCTGGTCGCCGATGCTGAACTGGGACGCGGAGCGCTACCGGGCCACGGCCTGCCGGGAGATTTCCGGCACCTGGGAGGACGCGGAAGGGCGCCGCCTGACCGTGCGGTTGGACGCTGACTGGTGCAAGGTGCGTTCGGAGGCTTTTCAGGAGCTGGAAGGGGTCTGGCTTCTGGACCGGAGGGCGTCCTGGAGTGGGCTGAAGTCCTGCCACAAGGTTTACTTTGCTGTCATGGATCCCGATGAAGCGGTCCTGGGGGACCACATCCTGATCGTGGTAAAGGAAGGTACGCTCCACGTTTTCGCCAGGCGGATGCCGGAGGGATGCAGCGGCTGGGAGCACGGGTTTGCGAAGGTGGGGCCGGAGGCTCAAGTGGCCATGGAAGGTAAATGAGGAGGCGGCCTTTGGCCGTTCACCTGGCGTGTTGAGATGGTTCGCCCGCTGCCAAAGCGGTGTCGCCGGACGGCGGGGCCGTCCTCTGCCACACGCACTCCAAATTCGCTTTCTGGTTTGGTGGGAACTGGTGGGATTTATTCGCGGATTTTGTGGAATGAGAGGACGGGTGTCGAAAGATTCCGCTGTCCTCCGGTGGCCGGGTTGACCTAATCTCACGGGCGTGACGAAGCAGGGGGAAGAAACTGAGCAGGTGAAAGACAGCGCGCCGGTGTCCGGCGGGCGGAGGCGGCATGGGGTGGTCGCGGGGCTGATTTTGCTTCTTCCGGTTTTGGCTTATCTTGTGGGGTATGTCGCCTGGGGCCGTTCCCTGAAGGCGCCGCGGTGGGACGGGACTACTCCGATGACGTGGCGGCAGACGGCGCACTATCGGGCCTTCCAAATGTGGGGGCCTCTGCGGGAATGGGAAACGCAGCGGGGTTGGGACCGGGCGGTGGCGGAGCTGTCCGGCACTTGGGCGCTGCCGGACGGGCGCGGGGTGGAGATCCGGCTGGGGGAGTTTTCGCGGGGCTGGCTGCGGTCGGAGGGCTTTTCGCAAGCGGACTGCGAGGGCCGCTGGATGGCGGGCGTTTTCCAGGAGAATGACCACACTGTTTTCTGGGCCACGGGGCTGAGGCCGCCTCTGACGGTGGTGGTCCTCAGAGGGGACAGGCTGACGCTCCACTGGACGGACAAGGGAACGGGCGCGAAGTTTCAGCCGCTCATGGAAGACGGGCAGGTCGCCAGGTTCCAGCGGTCATGGAAACGGAACTGAGTATGGAAACGGAAACGAAAACGGAAACGGAAAGCAGGGGGGACGAGTCGCGCGGGACCTGGATGCGGCTGCTTCTCAATATGGTCTTGGTGGGGGCCTTTCTGGCGGGGGCTTATGTGGCCAGTTATTGGTTCTGGGGGAGGAAACTGGAAGAGAGCCACGCCATGCAGTTTCCCTATCAGGAGGAGGCGCCCGAATGGGAGGTAAAGGGGGTGAAGGAACTTTACCGCTTCTGGGAGCCGCTGCGGCAGTGGGACGACGCGTGGCATTTCCGGAGGGACCGGCGGATCTACGCGGGCGCCTGGGCGCTGCCGGATGGCCGGGAGGTGACGCTGTCGTTTCCCGGGGACTACCATTGTGAGTTTCAGTCGGAGGATTTTCCGGCCCTGAATCATGTGTGTCACTGGAGCAAGGCGCGTTTCAGTAAGGCGGGCGAGCGCAGCGTCATGGCCGACGGGATGCCGCTGTGGATCCTGGTGGAACGGGACGGTCCGGACCTGATTTTTCACACGGTCATTTCCACGGATCGCAGCCTGGAGGAGGGCGTTCCCGTCGGCGGGAAAGGCGCGGCGTTTCACCGGGTGGGGGAAGAGTGAATGAGGGCCTGGCGGGAATAGAAATGAAAGCGGTCCCAGACCGGGAAAGGCACGGGGCCGGGCAGCGCGGCTGGGAGAGACGGCCGGGAAATGAGATGGAGGACGTTTTCTTGCGTCCCTACAGGACGCGAATGTGTTTGGGTGCGGTTCCCGGGGTTATGAAAACCCCGGGCTATCCCCTTGGGCCCCGTTGGGGCCCCCGGCTTTTTTGGGATCGCCTTTCCCGGATGCCGGGGGGGCACGGGCCTGCCGACGGCGGGCCAGGTGATAGCCAGGGGTTTTTGAATCCCTGGAAAGAGAGCGAACCTACCTCTCTCCCCGCCCTGTAGGGGCGGCTGAGGCCCTTTGGTGAAAGTGGACGGGATTTCGGCTTTCCCGGCGTGAACCGGGTGCGTTAGCCTGTGGGGCATGAGCGGAGACGCGGAGATCAACGCATGCCCTGGGCGGCGCGGCTCCTGGCGGCGTGCGGTGTTTATCTTGCTGCTGCTCGTCTTTTTGCTGCCGATGGCTTATTATGGGAGCTATGTGCTGTGGGGGCGGGGCATGGGGTTTCCGTCCTATTCCGCCAGGGCGCTGGTGGCCAAGGTTCGCGGAAGCACGCCCCCGGAGGAGCCGTCCTGGCGGGACCGGGTGACGGTGACGCTCTACCGGTTCTGGTCGCCGGTTCGCTGGTGGGACGAGAAACAATCCGAACGGCGCACGATGCGGGCGGCGAATGGCGTTTGGTCCCTGGAAGACGGGCGATGCCTGAAGGTGGACCTGCGGCCGGACGGAAAGGGCTCGGTCACGTCGGAGGATTTCCCGATGGCGAACTGCCGGGGCGAATGGAGTGGATCGGAATCGCCCGGCGGCGTGGGAGGAACGGCTGAGACCACGATCTATTTCGATTACTCGCGCCACGGTCCGTATCTGGAGCTTCTTTCGGACGGAGGGCTGAAGTATTGCCACCATGTGACGCCTCTCTTTCAGTTCAGCTACTTGGGGGAAGAAGGGGAGGTGTATGTTCTTTACCGGGAACCGCGGTACTTTGACAGAGGTGAATAGAAGCGGAGACAGGACCCCGGAGAACTGGAAGCGGCGGCTTTTCCTGTCCGCCGCGATTTTCCTTGGCCTGCTGGTGGTCTATTATCTGAGTTATGCTTGGTGGGGCAGGGAAAGAACGGTCGCGGGAACGTACGTTCGGAGTGGCCCTGAAATCACCGCCGAGACGAAGGACTCCTGGAAGTACCGGGCTGAGATGGCGCTGGACCACTTTTACTTACCCCTGCGCCAGGTAGATGAATGGAGGTTCCGGCAAGACTTGGTTGAAACGGTGAACGGCGCCTGGCGTCTGGAGGACGGGAAGTCGCTGGAGATCTGGCTGCGGGCTAGCGGCAAGGGGGAAATCAGATCGGATGATTTTCCGGCCGCGAATGGAGAGGGAACGTGGCGCGCGGTTAGGCAGTATGGAGGGGCACGAATGGAATGGCTGATTTTCTTTGGGGGAAGGGATCTCAAGCTGATCTTGGAGCAATACCAGGACGGGGGGATGGCGGCCAGCTACGATGAAACGCCGCTGTCGAGCCGGACTTACCTGAGTCAGGACGGGAAGGTGGCGTTCTTTCGCTGGGAGGGGGTGGGTAAAGCACCATAGGGGGGGGCGCCGCCTGGCGGGGCGTGGGGAGGATCTCAGGTTTTCGGGAAGTGACGGAGCGGGCCGGATCCACGCCTGGGGGGCCCGCCGTGGGGCTGGATTCGCCGGCGGAAACGGGTGGCTGGTGGTGGTGTTTTTTCGGCTGTCTCTCGGGCGGCGTTTCTGCTTAGCCTCTGGGGTGTGAAGCTGGATGGCGAACGGGAGAAGAAAGCGAAAGCTGGCGGCGTGCCGCGGAGACGTCCGCTGCTGCTGGCGGTGCTGCTGTTGCTCTGCGTGCCGGTGGCTTACTATGGCAGCTACCTGGTCTACGGGCGCTGGCTGCCCTACCCGGGCGACGTGCCGATGGGGCCGGGGCCGCACTGGGGGAACAAGGTAGGGGACTTTCTGTATCCGCTGTGGGACCCGCTGCGGCCGGGAGACTTCCGGCGGCAACTGCGCCGGATGGCGGGGGCATTCAGCGGCACCTGGGAAACGGCGGACGGCCGGCGGCTGACGCTGGAGCTGGTGGACTGGGGCGGCCGGCGGGAGGGCTACTCCGTGGGCGAGGGGCGGGTCTCTTCGGATGACTTGCCGTGGCTGAACTATAGTGGGTATTTCTATGTCGTGATGTGGGGGCCTGACAGCTGGAGCGCGATCTTTGAGGAAACGGGGAGATACGAACGGGGCGGGTTTGTGGAGCTGTATCACCGGAAGGGGGTGAGCACGATTGTCGTGGATCCGGGCCGCAAAGACGGCGAGTTCGTGATTCCGGGGTTCACCCGTCCGGGAAAAGCGGCGCTGATGTTTGAGAAGGTGAAAAAGGAGGAGGGGGAGAATGGACGGTAGCCAGGTGGAGAGAAGAAAAGGAATGGGGTGGCGGCGTGGAATCTTTCCGGTGAAGACGAAGGAGGAACAACCCGGGGGAACCGGTGCGAAGTCCGGGCGGACGTGGGACGGCCTGAAGCTGCTGGGCATCGCGGCGCTGGTGCTGCTGCTGCCGTTGGTGGCTTATTACCTGGGGTATGTTTGGTGGGGGCGGGAGTTGGATTTGTTTTTCATGGACGATCAGCCGGAATGGGAAATCGCGGCGAAAGAGCGGCTTTATGAAATGTGGCAGCCGTTGCGGGAGTGGGAGGCATCGCGGGAGCGCGCCCGGCTGGCGCGGCGGGCGAACGGGGTCTGGGAAATGGAAGACGGCCGGTGGGTGGAGATCCGGCTGGAGGCGGATGGCCGGGGCGCCGTGCACTCAGCGGATTTTCCGAGTCTGGAGTTTGAAGGGGGGTGGTATGAGGAAGGGTATGGGGTGCCGTCCGCCGAAAGGGAGCGGCCGCTGGAATTTCACGGGCAGCGCGGGTGCCTCGTCTCTACCTGGTTTTTCACGGTCACGGAGGCTGCGGAGCTGACGTTTTCAGGGTTTATCCCGTTCGATCCCGAACCCACCGAACCAGCGTCCAAGATTGCGCACCTGGCGTTTTCGGGCTACGTCCCGCGGGACGGCGTGCCGCCCGAAGGCATGGTCTTCCGGCAGTTGGGCGAGTGGGGGAAGAAGGCGGAAGCGGGTCCGGATTTCTGACGGGTTACTCGGAAAGGGAATGAGCGGAGAGAGAGATCGCCAGGAGAACGAGTCAGCCAGCCGCGCGGGCTGGGTGCGGCCGCTGGGCATGGCGGCGCTGGTTTTGGTGGTTCCGTTAGTGGCTTATGTTCTGGGGTATGTTTGGTGGGGGCGGGAGTTGTATGCCGTCATTCCGCCGGCGCAACCGGAGTGGAGGCGTGCTCTGGATGAGAAGCTTTACGAGCTCTGGACCCCTCCGCGGGAGTGGGAGGCGCGGCGGGCGCGGGAGCGGCTGGCGCGGCTGGCGAACGGGGTCTGGGAAACGGCCAATGGCCGCCGGGTTAAAATGGACCTGGATGCCGGTGGCCGGGGCTGGATCTGGTCGGAAGACTTTCCGATTCTGGAATACGAAGGGGCGTGGTTTGCTCTGGTGGGCAAACGAAGCGGCGGGATTCACATTGTGAGTTCCAGCGGACCGGCGTCCGCGAGATTTCTCTCAGGCGAACACTTCTCGATCTCCGAAGAGGGCGTGCTGACGTTCTCCTGGCTGGGCGGGGAAGGCGGCGCGCAGTTTCGGAGGGTGGAGGAGTGGGAAAAGATGGCGGCGGAGCCGGACAGCGCGGAGGACGAATAGATTTCTGGCCGCCGCCGGTTCAGGCGTGACGGGGGACACGAATTGGCTGGCCGTGGAAGGAGGGGAGGGGCCAGCCTGCGCGACATGACGGAAGAGGAAGGCAAGTTGCCCGCGGAGAGCGGCGGCGGCGAAGGGAGCGGCCCGGCCCTGAGGCGGGTGCGCCTGGGCAGACGCAGCGGCGGGGAAGGTGGCGCTGGCGGTGGGCCCGGGTGGCGGCGTCCGCTGTTTCTGGCTTTGGTCTTCTTGCTGCTGCTTCCGGTGGCTTATTATGTAAGCTATGTTATCTGGGGGCGGGACATGGCGGAGCCTTTGGAGATGTTTGCTTTTCCGCCGGTGGGGATGGAGAGGCCGCTCGGTTCCCGGCTGGGCCTGGCGGTCATGGAGCGGGTCTATGTGGCCTACGAACCCATGCGCCGGTGGGAGCGGCAGTGGGACTACCGGCAGTTGACGCGGGACTTCGCGGGCCGCTGGGGGCTGGAGGACGGCCGGACGGTGGAGCTGGAGTTCCGCATGGTGAATGGTCAGAATCGTTTCCGCATGACGTCGGCTTCGATTCCTGACCTGCACTTCGAGGGGCGGTGTGACTTTCAGTCTGGCCGCGTTCCGGGGCAGGAGTGGTTCGGCAGATTCTGGGATGAGGAGGGGCTGGCGGAGTGGTTCGCCTACCTGAGCGGAGACGGCGGCGGGCTGCGGCTGGTCAACAAGGCAAGCCGCCCGGGGATGGTGGCGCCGGGGGCGCGGTATGAGTTCCGGAAACTGGATGGGCCGTAGGGGGGGAGCGGTTTGTAAGGGATCTTTACCCACAAGTCACAAT
This sequence comes from Verrucomicrobiia bacterium, assembly GCA_030427505.1. Classification (GTDB taxonomy): domain Bacteria; phylum Verrucomicrobiota; class Verrucomicrobiia; order Verrucomicrobiales; family DEV007; genus JAUICH01. Next base: position 14,310 of record JAUICH010000031.1, on the reverse strand, counting down.
AGGTCTCGTCCGGGGTCTTGGGAGAGTCTGGGATGGGTCGTGAGAAGGGGTAATGGGAACGGTTTGGAGAGATAGCGGGCGTCTTTTTTCCCCGCCTCGCCTCCGGCTACCCTCCCCAAAGCGCCGATTTTGATCGGCGCACTCCAAAGAAGCTTCGCTTCCCCGGAAAATCTGGGATTCCACGGACGTTTCAGGCAGATATAGGGCTTACTTTACAAGTTATGTAAAATGTGGGTAAAGGTCAGGTTCGTAGGGCGGTGGTCCGTGGCCTTTCCCGTCTCCGGGATGGAGGTGGGGTGGAGCGCGCCGCGCTTTTTCCGAGTGGGGCAAGGGGAATTGTGCTGTCCGGCGGGGCCCGGTGCGGGGTAACCTGTGGGGGTGACCGGGAAAAGCTCAGGACCAGGGGATGCCCGCCGGCGTGTCTGGCGGCGGATGGTTTTTTTCCTCTTGCTGGCGGTCTTTCTTTTGCCCGCGGCTTATTATGTGAGCTATCTGGTGTATGGCCGGAAGTTGACCTATCCCAACAAGGCCGCGGGGGACATCATTGTGATCGATCCCGGCGGGGGCGCGATGGCCTTTGGAGAGCAGCGGCTGAAGTGGCATCTCTTCGTGCTGGAATGTTACCGGCCGTTGCATGAATGGGAGAAGAAGCGGCTCCGGCTGCGGTTTGCGCGGAAGATTTCCGGCACCTGGCAGCGGGAGGACGGGCGCCGCATGACCTTTCAGCTGGATCCTGAGATGGCTGGCAAGGTGAGCTCCGGGGACTTCCCGGAGGCGAATTTTCAAGGTGAATGGTCGGTCAAATGGGAAATGGGCGCCTGGAGAGTGGTGCTGAAAACGCCGGAGGCCTGGGACCTGGCGCACGAGGAGAGCTCTCTGGCAATGGACTATGAGCGGCAGGAGCTGGAGATACTGTTTCTCTTGTTCGATCCCTTTGCCCCGGTGGGGAAGAAGACGTCGATGAAGTATCTGGGCGCGTTCCGGAAGGTGTCGGACTGATCGTCGTGGGGTGGGAAGAAACGCGGCTGAACGCGGCCGCCGGCAGTGGCTCTGGGAAAATGGGACTTTCCTTGTCCTAACTGGCTGCGGTAGTTTCTCCAGACATGGGACAGGGCGAAAGAAACAGAGCTCAGGAGGGAACGGATGACAGCCGGGCGGCCATGTGGCGGCCGCTTCTGGCACCGGTGGTTGTTTTGTTAGTGTTGGTGGGAACGTATGTGGGGAGCTATGCCCTGTGGGGGCGAAAGGTCACGAACCGGTTGTGGATGAATCCGGGGGGACTGTCGGAACGGGAAGCCAAACTTTTGATCGTTGCTTCCCGCCTGTGGACCCCGCTGCGGGAATGGGATTTCGAGCGCACCCAGGCCAGGGCCAGGCGGGACTTCACCGGCAACTGGGAGTTACCGGACGGGCGTAAGGTGGAGCTGGAGCTGCTCCGGGACGGAGTTTGCGCGATCCGCTCTAAAGATTTTCGAAGGCTGAATTTTGACGGCATTTGGGGCTCGTTGGTTGTCTTGGGGGAGCACGACGCCAGGGTGAGCCTTTCGCCACGCTTTGAAGGGAACGATATTAGCGATCTCAAAGATGATAATGTGTATCTGTTGGGTGATGGAGGTCAGGGGGGCATCCAGATCGTCGCGGAGTTTGAGGAGGCGCCGGAGGAGGAGAGGGGTTTAGTGGGTGGGGAAGGCGCGGTGTTTTATCCGGCTCCGTAGGCGCGGCGGGCTTTTGGCTTCTCACTCTGTTGGCATTCCGTGGCGTGAACGGTTGGGCGGTTCGGCGGCGCGCCGCAGGCCACTGGTTTTGTGAAGGATTTCTGGCGCTGTCAGGGAAAGCGGGGCGCCGTACCGGTGGCTGGGTATGGCGCGAAGGACAGGGGAGGTGGGAAGTGGGGCGAATTTCTCTTTTCTCCTCGGGTGGGCCGGGTTAGAAGTCGCGTCTTTGCTATATGAAAGGCGGCAACGAAACGAATGGCGGGTATGGGAAAGACGGCGCGAAACCGGAGAGGGAGGGGGACGCGGCGCGCGACCGGCGGTATTTCTTTGGTTTTCTGTTTCTTTTGGCGGTTCTGTTAGGGCTTTCGGCCACGGCGGGAAAGAAGCAGGCGCGGGATCTGGCGCTACTGGCTGCCGGCCCCGGCGCGGCCCCGGCTGCGGTCACCGATCCGGGCCCGCCGATGAAGGCCGAAGCGGAGGGAGACGAGGGGGAGGGAGACGAGGGGGAGGGAGACGAGGGGGAGGGAGACGAGGGGGAGGGAGACGAGGGGGAAGCCCGGATGCGGCGGGCCTTTTCGGGGGACTGGGTGACGGCGGAAGGTGCGGCGGTCTTCCTGGAGCTGGGCCCGGAGGGGGACCCCGCTGACCTGGGCCCGGAGGGAAATGCCGTGGGCCGCTCGGAGGCTTTCCCGGACTTGGACGGCGCGGGCACCTGGATCGCCGTGTCGGGCGCGGAGGAAACTTCCGAACCGGGCCCGGTGCCGGGGGCGGTCATTCAGTTTTCCGTGGCGGGCGCGGACGGTCTTCCGAAGGCTTACTTCTTAATTTCGCTGCTGGAAGAGGGCGGGAGCGAGAAGCTCACGGTGTGGACCTTTGACGAGTCGGACGGCCTGAAGGCGTCGGATGGCTCAGGTTTTTTGGTCATGGCGGAGTTTCGCCGGGCGGCGGCGGGGGAATAGGGCGTGGCGGCGTTTTGGTGGGGAGAGGGTGAGCGTGGGGCGTGGCGGCGTTTTGCGACAGATGGGGAGATGGGGAGATGGGGAGATGGGGAGATGGGGAGATGGGGAGATGGGGAGACAAGGAATCGGAGCGTAGCGGAGATAGACGGAACGCAGTGAAGTCAAACAAGGAATCGGAGCGTAGCGGAGATAGACGGAACGCAGTGAAGTCAAACAAGGAATCGAAGCGTAGCGGAGATAGACGGAACGCAGTGAAGTCAAACAAGGAATCGAAGCGTAGCGGAGATAGACGGAACGCAGTGAAGTCAAACAAGGAATCGAAGCGTAGCGGAAACGAAGGCGTAGCCTGAGTTAGCCGGAGCAACGCGCAGGCAAATAGACAACCGCAGATGGCCGGAGCGCAGCGAAGGCAAGACATGGCGAAGTCAAACAAGGAATCGAAGCGTAGCGGAAACGAAGGCGTAGCCTGAGTTAGCCGGAGCAACGCGCAGGCAAATAGACAACCGAAGGTGGCCGGAGCGCAGCGAAGGCAAGACATGGCGAAGTCAAACAAGGAGAGGGGTTAGAGAGACGTGGGCGTATGACTGGGGCGATGTGTTTTTTTTGGCGGGTGGCGAACCTTCCTGACTTATGCCCTGAAGTTGCGTAGCTTTTTAAGTTAGCGTAGATCGGTCAAAAATATCCGCTGAATCATGGAATGGCCGGGGAAGCGAAGCTTCTCTTGGGTGCGCCGAATCTTTTCCGCCAGTCCGGCTCGGACTGCTTTGCGGCAGGCAGCCGGAGGCGTGGTGGGGGCGAGGGGCGTCTGCTTTCTCTGATTTGTGGCTCTTTATTCCATTGGCTGGGCTGGTTTGGCGACGGGCGGTTTGGGCTGTTCTTCCACGATTGGAATTGGTTAGCCTGAAGGGGATGAGCGGCAGGAAGCAGGAAGGCAAGGCAGAGCGAGAATGCGCGGCCTCCCGGGACGGGCGCGGCGGCGTTTCCTGGCGGAGGCCGCTTTTCATGGCGCTGCTGGTCTTGCTGCTGCCGCCGGCGATTTATCTCCAGGGTTATGTACTGTGGGGGCGGGACGTGGTGAATGCGGCGGGAAATGACGGTTTCTACTTTTGGCAGAGGGCGGACGCTTCCTTCCAAGATCGGCTGAAGCTGAAGGCGGAAAAAGTGGCTTACTTCCTTTGGAAGCCGTTGCGGGAATGGGAGAGGGCGCGGCTTTCCTGGAGGGTGGCGAAGACCTTCTCGGGTGAGTGGGCGCTGGAAGACGGACGCACCGCCACGGTTCTCGTGCAGGGGGAGCAGTCCGGCTACGTCCATGTCCTGATCCGGTCCGCGGATTTTCCCTGGGCGGAGACGGATGCGATTCTCCTTTGTGGATCGGGGGACTCTCCGGATGAGGTTTTGGGTATTGGAGGAGATGGATTCTGCGCGTCCGAGCCTATGCGGTCTCTGAGCCTGGACGCGGAGGGCCGGCTGACGATCAGTTCCTGGTCCTGGAAGCGTGATAAGAAACCGGATCTTGGCGATCCAGGCATCGAGCCGGTAGCGGCCTTTGGCTTCCGGAAAGTGACTGAGTGAGCCATGACGAAGCCACCTGTCCATCCGGACCGCGAGGCCCGCGCGGCGGCGGGGTCCGGCGGCTGGAAGAAGCCGCTTTTCCTCGCGGTCCTCGTTTTCTTCCTGCTGTCTGCGGCTTACTATGGAAGCTATGTATGGATGGGGCGGGAGATGGAACCGGGTGGCAGGCCCATCCATGGCTCGTTTCCCCCTGGGGTGGCTCCCAGGTATTTTTCGCCGGATGACAAGATGGGGAAGGCGAGGTGCCGGCTGTATCTGCTGTGGCAGCCGCTGCGGGACTGGGAGAGGGCGCGGCATCGGGCCCGGGTGCGCCGAAGCCTGTCTGGAGTATGGTCTCTGGAGATGGCTGGAACTGGGCCTCCAGCGCCGGAGATCCGTCTGAATGAGGACGGCAGCGCGTGGCTCCGCTCGGCTGACTTCCCAGAGGCGGAAATGGAAGGAACGTGGTTCACCTGGGAGGTGAGCGGGAACGTTCTGGAAGCGGTGCTGATCGACCGGAACCGGAATAAGGGGGGCGTGGAAATGAAGCTCGAAGAGGGTATTCTATCCCTCGGGTGGTTCGTGGAGGGACTGGAACCGATGGGGCCCGGGACTTACGAAATGTTCCAGGAAGACTGCCTGGAGTGCAAGTACCGCCGGGCCGGGCAGGCGAACCGGTGACGGGAGTGAATGGCGCATGAATGCCACGGATACGAATGACAGCGAAGCGTCTTCCAGCCCATGGCGGCGGATGGTTTTCACGGCTTTGCTCGTGTCGTTTCTGCTGCTGGCGGCTTACTACTCTAGCTATGCATTGATCGGGCGGGAGATGATGGACTATGGCGCGGTGGGGGTGCCGGGTGGGGCGGGCTGGGAGGAGACGGCGCTGGAGCTTTGTTTCCGGGCGTGGCAGCCGCTGCGGGACTGGGAGGAGGCGCGGCGCCGGGGCCGGGTGAGGAAGAATCTTTCCGGCGTGTGGGCGGTGGCGGCGGATGACGCCGGGCTGCCGTCCCTAGAGGTGCGCCTGGACGGGGACGGTGGCGGGTGGATCCGGTCCGGGCACTTTTCTTTTGTGGAGGTGGAGGGGACTTGGAATACCTATGAGACGGGCGCCGCGACTCTGGAGGCGGACCTGACGGACGCCGATCCCTCCAAGGGCGGCGCCACGCTGACGCTGGAGGGCGATGAGCTGACGATCCAGTGGTATGCTGACATGAACTCGTCTTCGGGGCCCGGTATGTTTGAATGGGTGCGGGTCATCCGGCTCGTCAGCACGTTCCGGCGGGCGAGAGAGGGGGCCGCCGCGGAAGGAGCCGCCAGCCAGGCCGCCGGCCAACCATAAACCTAACAATAAACCTGACCATGAATCAACCACGCATGAGCCGAAGATCTTCTGAGAATGGGGAGAACTCGCCGCGCGTGCCGTGGCGGCGGCCGGTGTGGGTGGCCCTGGCGCTGCTGGTGATGTTGCCTTTGGCTTATTACTACAGTTATGATCTGTTTGGCCGGTCCTGGGCGGAATGGCGGGACGTGCCGGGGTGGCGGGGGCAGGCGGACCTGCGGCTCCACCAGTTCTGGGACCCGGTGCGCCGTTGGGAGCAGGACCGGTCGCGCCGCCGCACGGCGCGGAATTTTTCCGGCCGCTGGGAAGGGGCGCCTGAGGCGACACCAGTGGCGGCGGCGGCTGAGGAAAACGAAGATCCGCCGCTGGTGGAGGTGCACCTGGAGCCGGGCGGGGAGGCGGTGGTGAAGTGCACCGCCGTGCCGGAGCTGAATATTTCGGGAACCTGGGCGGCGCCCTATGTGGGCGCGGGCAGCGATGAGGTGGGCATCGGGACCGGGACGTTTGGGGGCGAGTTCTTGCTGCTGTGGCTGGAGGACGGCCGCCTGTCTCTGCGGCTGGAGAGGTTCTCCGTTTTGAAAGCACCACCCCCGCCGGGCGAGCCTGCTCCGGTGACGATAGGCCAGGACAAGGTGGAGCCGGAACGGGTGCGCCGGGAGTGGAAGGGGTTCCGGCGGGTGGCGGAGTAGCGGGCCGGATGGTCGTGAAAAAACGCTGCCGGGTGCCGGGTGCCGGGGGAAGCGGCTGGCGGCGGACAAAACGGCGGTAGTGTCCGATTTGAAATTCAAATCAGATTCGGCTGCGCGATGTATGGCTTGCAAACAACGAGCCCGCCCAGTGCCGGATGTCGATTCAAGTTTAGGAGCCCAATTGACTTTTTGTCCTTCTTTCCGTCGTCGAATGTCCAAAATTCATCTGCCTTATAAAGGATCGCAGTGGCCAAGTGGATCGAATCTGGTGTTGCTAGCTTTCTATTACCCTCTGGGTTCTGAATGAAGTGAGACCGAAGCTCTCTGGCCTTTATTGCGATTGCGGAATCCACATCGTAGGCTGTGTGATCTTGCGATCTAAACGAACCTCGAAATACCTTTTCTCGCTCTTCAATTAGGCCCAAAACTTCACAATACGTGATAGCCGAGGTAATCACGGTGTTTTTCCTCTCCCGATTCTCAGTCGCAATCGAAGAAATGGCGCGTAGGCACTCCTCGCCGTGGGTGGTCTCTTCGTTTAGCCATGCAAGATAGATGCAGGCATCCCAATAATAGACTTTCTCCATACCCCTAGTCCCATTCATCCCTAATCGCCCTGACAAACTCAACGGACGTCATTCCACCGGGTAGCCCGCTACCAATGCCGCGCATGTCAGTTAGGTGATACTCTTCTAAGTCCTCGTCGAGGACTTCAAAACTTTGGGCTGATATTCGGTGAGGATATGGCGAACCAGAGCGAAAGTATTTGATGCCTACGACACGGATATGATGGCCCAACGCCTCTTTAACCTCTCCTTGGGTGCCGGGCAGAAAGTTACACCTCACCTTGTTTGGGCCAATCTTCGGGAAAATCCAAAAAGTTTTGGCACCGCCGTGGATGTTCACGGCATCCAAGGTTCCTTCATACCCGCCGTAGGATGCATCTTCTTGAGTTAGAATACTTACGCTACGCTGAAACTCAGAATCCAGGCGCACGACCCGGCTGTGATTCTTGATTGTTGCGGCCTTCATTTGGCGGCCAAGCCCTTCGACGATTGTCTCAATGCTAAGAAGAGTTGTTTGATCCATTTCCGGAGAGACTTGCCTCTTCCTAATAAGGTCCAACTCGTCAAAAATACGGTTAAACCGAGTGTCAATGTAAGCTTCGGCTGGCTGCTTTGCTTTCTTCAAGACATTCTCTTTTACGATGGGTTCCAAGGTTACGTAAGCAGGGCTGGAGTGTCCCAAGTCTACGACCCGATAGTCAAGTGTTGGCTGTCCAGTACTACTAACCATGCGGTCGATTCCGTTTAGTGCGGTCGCCAATGCCGAGAGCTTGTTTAGTAAGTGCGATAGCCTTACGTGCCCGTCTTCACTGGCCGTGCCCTCGATCTCTAGAGTGATATGATGCTGATCGCTCATGGGTGCAGGGACTTTGCGTCTATTTTACCGGCCACATATCCCACCAGAAGTGAGTTGAGAAGTCGAGATAGATTACTTCCCCATTTTGAAAGCGCTTTTTCCTTCAACGACTGATCGATGGTTGCTGAGACAATTACCTTTGTCGCGCCCTTTGGCCGACCAGCGCCCTTCCGGGAGCCCCCCCAGTCCAATTTTTTCTGCATTTCTTCGTTAACGCTCATCTTGAAAAAGATAATAGTTTTTTCAAGATGAGCGAGCGAAATGGGCAACAATCTTTCCAACAAGAAGAAAGCAGTTGCGGTGAGGGCGAGAGCAACGCAATCCGGTCAATCGAGTTCCGACTTTTGTCGTACGAGATCGTAGCCAGTATCACGCCGATGCCCTGTTGGATGACCTTTCCAACCGTCTTTTCTCTTGTCCTTAAGCCTCTAGTGATAAGAAGAAAACTTCGAGGCCAGGTCGCTCTACATAACGCCCGATGGAGGCTTCCCGGCGCTCAATCAGATAGGGACACTACTAAAACGGCGTTGCATTCGTTTCTTCGCTCACTAAGATCCCGCTGTGAGGAACCCGTGGCTAATGTCTTGTCTGATTGCCGGTGTGTCTCTGGTGCTGTCTGTTCGTGGCGCCGGGGCAGGCCGGGATGAATCGCCATTGAACTTTGAGGGCGGGCCGGTGACGGTTTTTGCCACGGTGGTAAGCGAGGTGGAGGTGCCGGACCCGTCGGCGTCGGCGTATCCGGACGCGCTGGTGAGAGTGGCGGTGAACGTGGCGGAAGACGGCCCCGCGGCTGAGGGCGCGGTGATTGGGTATGCCTTCCACGAGCGTCGGCTGTCGCCAATGGGCCTGGTGCGCAAGGGCGACCGCCTGAAGCTGACGCTGGAACCGTGGGAAAATGTCAGCGGTTACTACCAGAGATTCCGCCAGATAGACACGGCGCCGGAGCGCTTTGACCTGCCGCAGTGGTGGGTGTCTTACGCGTCCATCGTGGGAGAAACCACTGATGCCGGCACGGTGGCGCGGGAGCGGGCCCGGGCGGCCGCGGCGGAGCGGGAACAGGGACGCATCGGGCTGGAGCGGCAGATCATCCGCGAGGCGCTCCGGGCAAAGAGCAGCTTGCTGACGGGCGGCGTGCTCAATGAATTTTTCTTCTACGGACAGCGGGGGCACTACCTGGAGGACTTTTGGAAGGACGGACGCTGGGAGCCGGGCACGGGTCCGGTGGAGGTGATCCGGGCTTTTGACCAGGCGCTGAAAGAACGCAGGGTGGCCCTGAAGGTGGTGGTCGTGCCAGTGAAGTCGACGCTGTATCCTGACATTGCCACCAATACGCTCTACGCGCCGGAGATTCACGGCCCGGTCAATACGCCGGTGGGGGCGATGCTGGAGTGTCTCGCCGGCGAGCACGAAGTGGACGCCGTTCCCTTGTCGGAGCGTTTTCTCGCCCAGCGGTGGTTCGAGCACGGCGGAGAGACGTTCCCTCTGTTCCGGCCTAACGATACGCACTGGGCTCCGGCGGGGGCCCGGCTGGCGGCCGGGGAGATCGCGGAGGAGATCCGGGCGGATTTTTCCGGGACGTTTTCCGCTTCCCCGGAGTCGAGATTCTCCGAGGAGACGCAACTGGAGGAACTGGAGTCGGACATTGCCGAAATGTTGCGCCTCAAGTATGCCTATCACGAAGTCAGGGTGACGCCGCACGAGACCCCGGCGTTTCGCGTGGTGGGGGAGGACGCGGAGGCGGCGGGCTGGCTGACGGAAATGGAGCACCCCGCCGCGCGGGTGCATTTGATAGGGGACTCGTTCGCGGAGAAGTTGTTCGCGGACCGCAGCGGGCTTCACGCTCACCTCACCCGGGAGCTGTCGGAGCCGGTGCACCTGATGTATCGCTACGGGGGCCCCACGGATGTGGCCCGGGACTGGTGGGAGGGGTTCGCCGGGGGACCGCTGCCGCGCGTCGTGGTGTGGGTGTTTTCCGAACGCTGGCTTTCCGTGCCCGCGCTCTGGCCGGCGGTGTCGTTTGAAACGGAGTGAGCCGTGGTGGCGAACGGCGCTTGATGAAGCAGCCGGGCGGGGCGGCCTGAGCTGGGGGCTAGCTTCCTCGCCCCTGGCGGGTCTTCGGGTTTGGGGGGTGAAAAGGCTGTTCGTGTCCGTTTCCGGTGCGTTAGATTTGGTGGGTGCGGAACCTAAGTAGAGACGGCGGCAAGACGGATGAAGTGAAGAAAGTGGCGGCTGGGGAGGAGCGTAGCCCCCAGGCTGGCTGGAAGAAGACGCTTCTGGTGGTGCCGTTGCTGCTGTTCCTGTTAGCTGTGGCTTATTATTTCAGCTATGTGTGGTGGGGAAGGGGAATCACGGAGGCGCATCCGTACACCAATCCCGAGCCTTTCGGGGACTACGAACACTCGAGGTGGGCGTGGCTGGACGAGCGGGTCTATCCGCTGTGGCAGCCGCTGCGGGACTGGGAGAGAACGCGGACCATCAAGCAACTGTGGACGCGGTGGGCGGGGGAGTGCTCCGGCACTTGGGTGGCGGAAGACGGCCGCGTCATCGAGATTCAACTGGAATTCCGGAAAGACCGGCCCCGGGGGAGCAACGAGCCCTGGGTGGAGGGGTGGGCGCGGAGCGCCGCAAAGCCCAGCCTGGACTACCAGGGACTCGTATGGGGTGAGGAAAGCGAGTATGCGGACTGCCCGACGCTGTGGCTGGGGCAATACACGGACCAGGACCTGAAGCTCCAGTTTTACCACGGCGGGCTGACGGTCCTGGAGCTGGCGGAATCTCAGGACCCGAACGATCTGCCGTATTACAAGACGGTGGGTGACTTTAAACGGGCAGAGGCCACGCCGGAGGAGGCGGCGGCGAAACCATGAAAGGGCGCGCGGACCGGGGAGAAAAGGTGAAGACGGCGGGCGCCGAAGGCAGGGGCGGCGGGAAGAGAATTCTCTTCAGCATGGTCCTCATGGTGTTGCTCTTACCGTCGGCTTACTATTTAAGCTATGTGTGGTGGGGCCGGAATCTATTCAATCCCCGTCCCTATACGGAGCCCGATCCGCTGGAGGCCGAAGGTCCCCGGTGGTGGGCCTGGGTGGAGGAGCAGGTCTATCCTCTCTGGGAGCCTTTGCGGTATTGGGATTTCTGGCGATTCGAAAGGCCGCGGTGGTCGCGGTGCATTGAGTCGTGTGCCGGTGCCTGGGGGGCGGAGGACGGCCGCATCCTGGAAGTTCAACTGGGTTTCAGCGAGGACTGGACCTGGGGAGGTGACGAACCCTGGGTGGAAGGGAGCCTGCGGTGCGAGGGGGATCCGCGCCTGAACGGTTACCACCTTCTCGGAGGACTCGTAGAGCCGGGACCGAATCGGCCCGTGCTGTTGTTTGGACGGACCGGGAGCCCGCCCTTGCGGCTGGAGTTCGGGGGAAGCCGTTTGAGTGTCTTGGAACTGGGCGAAACACCCGTATCGGGCGGCGCGCCACCCACTGAAATCCTAGGAGAGTATTACCGGAAGGGAGAGCCTACGGGAGACCTGGAGGAGGAAGAGGAACGGCCATGAAAGAAGGGGGAACAACAGCAGGGGAAAAGCCGGGTGCGGGTGGCGGCGGTGGCTGGAAGAAGCCGCTTTTTTTGGTGGTGCTGCTGCTGGTCTTTTTACCGGTGGCTTATTATTTTAGCTATGTGTGGTGGGGGCGGTATTTACACGATCCCCATCCTTACACGGGGGCTGGTTCCGTGGGCGCCAAGGGTTCCCGGTGGAAGGCGTGGGTGGAGGAGCAGGTCTATCCTGTCTGGGAACCTTTGCGGTTCTGGGACTATTGGCGGTACAACCGGCCGCTGTGGTCGCGGTGTATCGAGTCGTGCTCCGGCGCCTGGGTGGCGGAGGATGGGCGCGTCCTGGAGGTTCGGCTGCGCTTCCGCGAGGACTGGCAGTGGGGAGACGAAAAGCCCTGGGTGGAGGGGTTGCTGCGGTGTGAGGACGATCCGCGCCTGGACGGTTTCCACTTCATCGGAGGCGTTCCGGACCCTGGGCCCGGCCGGCCCGTGCTGATCTTCTGGCGGATCTCCAGCCCCTACCGGCAGCTCAATTTCGGGGGTGGCCGCTTGACGGTCAGGGACTGGGGCGAAGTGCCGAATACAGGTACTGCGCCGGCCGCTGAAATCCTGGGAGAATTCCGGCGGGAGGGGGAGTCTCCGGGAGGACTGGAAAAAGAACCCGTGGGCCAAAAGACCGGACCTCCGTTGGAGCACAAGAAGAAGGATAGGGAAGATCCATGAACGAAGCGGGACGGTCATCGGCCGGGGAAAGGCAGGACGCGGGCAGCGGTGCATGGAAGAAGCCGCTGTTTGTGGTGCTGTTGCTACTGTCCGGTTTGCCGGTGGCTTATTATTTCAGCTATGTGTGGTGGGGGCGGGGCATGCAGAACGCGAAGCCGTATTCGAATCCGAGTCCGTTTGGCGGTGAGGTACCCGGGTGGAGGGCCTGGGTGGAGGAGCGGGTCTATCCGGTCTGGGGGCCCTTGCGGGAATGGGAATTCTGGCGAATCCAAAAGTCGCTGTGGTCACAGTGCATTGAGTCATGTTCCGGCGCCTGGGTGGCGGAGGACGGCCGCGTCTTGGACATTCAGCTGCGTTTCCGAGAGGACTGGAAACCGGGAGGCGACGGGCCCTGGGTGGAGGGGCGGCTGCGGTGCGAGGACGATCCGCGCCTGGACAGGCACCACTTCGAAACGGCCTTTGCAGAGAAGGGAAGCGCACAGACCGTGTTGATGTTTTACCGGAACCCGGGCTCCTGCCTGCAACTCCATTTTGAGAGCGGCGGATTGAGGGTCATGGACTTTGGCGGCGCGCCGGACACGGACGTCGCGCCGCCGCTCACAGTCCTGGGAGAGTTTCACCGGGAGGGGAAGTCTCCGGAAGGCCTGGAAGAGGGAAGGTCTAACGCCGTGACTAATCCTTCGCGAACGGGGGAGAAGGAGGAGGAGAGGCCATGAAGGAACGGGGGCCAGAAGCAGAGGGGAAGCTGGGTGCGGCCGGTGGTGGTGGCGGTGGCTGGAAGCGGCCGCTCTTTTTCGTGGTGCTGGCTGTATTCCTGCTGAGTGCGACCTACTATATAGGGTATGTAAGATATGGCCGTGATCTCAGGCCTCCGCTCTATGGTTGCTATCCGAGCTTGGGTCAAAACGTGCGCGGAATGCTCTACCAGATGTGGACGCCGTTGCGCGACTGGGAGGGCTGGTGGGGGCGGGCCAGTCTGGCGCGGAGTTTTTCCGGCACCTGGGAATCCGCGAGCGGACAACGCTTGGAGATTCGGGTGGACAGCGACCTGTCAGGCCGCGTGAACTCGGAGACGTATTCGTGGGGCGAGTTCTCCGGACAATGGTGGGGTGGAGCGTCCAACCCGGGGCCGTCCGCCGGGGGGCGCGCGAGGCTGGTGCTGCGGGAACACTCGCGAGGCGAAAACATCGTGCAATTGGACCTCGCCGGCGGTGTCCTGACTGTCCAAGTGCTGCCGCATGGCGGTGTTTTGCTGGAGAAAGGCGGCCCGGAGGAGGGCCAGCCAGCGGCGTTTCGGAAGGTGGGGGAATAGAACCTGGAGAACCGCCGTGGGAGCGCTGACGGGAAAAGGTGCGCGTCAGTCTTCCTCTGGCGGCTCTGGCTGCGGCGTGTAGTTGACCACATGGCGGGAAAAAGGCTGTTCCCATTCAATTCCAGTCACGCTACGTTGTTGTCCGGTGAACGAAGCGATGTCCCCTCCAGAAGAACCGAAAGTGGCCGGCGCCTGGAAGCGGCCGCTCTTTATCGCGGCGAGTCTGCTCGTTTTTATTATTGCAGCTTATGTTTTGAGTTATGTCTGGTGGGGGCGCGGTTTGGTGGCCCCGGGTGTTTATCCGTCAGGATCAGGGACGGTGCCGGGCAGCGGGTGTGTGGGGCCGCAGGCGATATGGGAATGGCAATGCCGCAGGGGACTTTACCAACTGTGGGCTCCGCTACGCAAAGTGGAATGGTGGTGGGAGCGGGAGCGAGTGGCGCGGGCCTTCTCTGGAACCTGGGAATCCTGGGGGAGCGGACGCCGGGTGGAGATATTGTTGAGTGCTGATGGGGATTGCCGGGTGCTATCCGGAGATTATCGGGCCTTAAATTTTGAGCGTGAGTGGACGGATTGCGTTGAGCCGTCCATTGCGGGGGCGAAGAGGAATGTGGTAATCAAGATGCCGGATCCCAATAGGATCTTTAAGCGGGTATTTGGCGCGACAGATCCGCGGCTTACGTGACGCTTTTTCCAGATGGCGCACTGGAGGTTGAGTTTCCTTTGAGGGGATTTGACTATCGAGAGTGGGTGGAAAGGGCGGGTGCTGGACAGGAGTGGGAAGCGACGGCGCGGCTGGATTGTCCGGCCTGGGAAGTGTTTCACAAAGTGCCGGGATCGTGAGAACGCTCGCTGTCCGCCGCGTGTGGGTGGTCCCAGCGGTACCGTTTTTGTAGCTGGGGACGGGGTATGTTTCTGTCTGAAAACGCTGGGGGAAACTCCGTGAGAGGCCCGACGAGAGGCTTCGCAGGATCTTGACGGACGCGCGGTTTGCGAGGGCTCCGCCGGTCCGGCTCGGACCCCGGAGGCCGGGGATCACCTTGTTGGGGGGGGGGGG
>JAUICH010000030.1 GCA_030427505.1 Verrucomicrobiia bacterium | reverse complement strand
GGTGAAAAGCTACGACGCGGCGGGCAAGACCACCCTGGCCACCGGTTATCAGGACGGCACGCAGCAGGTGGAAGACATCTTCTATGAGTATGCCTACGCCTACGACGCGGTGGGCAACGTGGCGCGGATCGACGAAACCATGTCCGGCTGGCCCACGCGATCCGTCATCAACAGCTACGACGCCGTGAATCGCCTGACCCAGGAACAGATCCTGGAGGGTGGCGTGCTGAGCCAGGACACCGGATATGCCTTCGACGATGCCCACAACCGCACCCTGAAGACCGTGGACACCGACGGCGACGGGAATGACGACGAGATCTACACCTACGAAATCGACGGCCAGGCCACCGGCGGCACCCTGGGCTTGAACCAGGTGACCGGTTATGTGAAGACCGACGGCAGTGGCGCGAACCTCGCCACCGTTTCCTTCACCTATGACGCGGTGGGCAATCGCATCACCCGCACGGATGCGGATGGCACGGATACCTACGAATACGACGAGGAGAACCGCCTCCTGGAAGCGGTGGACTTCGTGGATGACGGCATGGGCGGCGCCCTGTCGAACACTTACGAATACGCCTACGACTACAGGACCCGCCGCACCCTGCGGGACGAGTCTGGCGCCACGCCGCATGGCGTGGCGGGCGTAGACACCTGGCTGAGCTTCAGCGCGGGCCTCAGCGTGCAGGAGTACGATACCGCCGCTACAGTGGGCACGGCTTCACCGGAGGTGGAGTTCATCCGCGGCAGCGACTGGGGTGGGGGCATCGGCGGCATCCTCTACAGCCTGCGCGGCGGCGAGCCTGGGTATAAGTACTACAACAGCCGGGGCGACGTTGTGGCGGAAACGGACGACACCCTGGCCTTCAACTACAAAGCCTCCTACGAAGCCTACGGCACTCGCACCCGCGAGGAAGGCACCACCGAAGACCGCCAGCGGGCCAATACCAAGGACGAAGACTCCTGGGGCGCTCTCAACGAAGGCATGCGCTACCGCGATCTGGATACCGGTTCATGGATGACCCGCGACCCGGCTGGGTTTGTGGATGGACCGAATTTGTATGCCTATGTGGTGCAGAATCCTTGGACCATGTTCGATCCCTTGGGACTGGATTCGCGAGAGGGACTCAAGAAAGTATTAAATGAAATTCCCAAGGTGCCTGTAGTCGGCGATTTCTCAATTATGCCGGGAATTTTCCCTTCAGCTAATGACGTAATTGGAGGTCTTGAACATTCGGCTAAGAGAGGGATGACAGTCGGCGTTGCGGCTAGGCAGGTGGCGGAGGAGGATGGATGGGGCATGGGGGCCTACGTTGGTGTTTTTGGTCTCGTCGGAGATCTGATCGGTACCAATGAGATACATGAAGCGATCAGCGGGACTGAGGCCACTTTCGACTTTGAACAAGGGGGGCTTACCAGTAAGAACCTTGATCCTGCAACCCGGACGATGAAAGGCGTATCGGGTGGAGGCAAGCTTGTCACAGCCGCATTGTTGATTAAAGGTGGTCTTGGCAAGTTTTTCGGAGGCCGATTGCCCGGTTTTGGACCGAGGACCAAGTCTGAAGCCCCGGAAGGTGCAAGCGAGCGATTTCGACATTACACTGATCGCAAACACCTGCTTAAACCGGATGAAAGTAGCTTAAATGGAATTAAGACTGATGAAGCAATAAATGCTAATCGACACGGAGGGGTGGACGCAATGCGAGCGCCCTTTCCGAAAACCGAACCGAATGCTGGTCAAGCATTTAGCGATGGATCTTATGTGGAATTTGATCATCCCAATCTCCCAACATCTTCAATCGCTGGAATTCCTAGAGGTGTTAGGTTCGATACAGGAGGCAAGCCGTTGGACCTGAAACCCCTGAACCCAGTTTACAAACCGAAGCCTTGGTGGAAATTTTGGTAATGAGTAATAAGATTTCGGTTGAAGCGATTGCTATTCTCGAAGCGTATTGCTTTCTCCGCCAGATTGAGAGGGGGATTGACGCTGCGATGTCAGAGTCTTGGGTAGACTTTCACCGCTACTACGCAGAAAAAAGCAGAGACCGCATGGATCGTTTTGTTGAATCGCTTCTCAAAGTTTATCCACATATGCCTAGCATGATATGCTCTCAATCGGCAGTGTTTGGAAGATCTGCATTTCCAATTATTAATCGTTTCCGGAGGAAAGTAATGATTAACGCGTTACTTCTTCACCGTATCATACAGTTTCTAAATGAATTTAAGGTGGCTATAGAAAGTTACGGCCTGTCCGTGGAAGCCGCTAGTGGTTTGATGCTAAAAGCCATAGATCTGCGATCAGGGATTGAAAGAGCCTTTAGAGGAATAAGAGGTTTAAAAGAGGCGAAAAGTATAGAACATTATTTTCGGAACCTTGATGTTACCACATATTCAATTGACGAGATTCTCCAGATTCATTCCGGCAAAAGGGGAAAAGGAATGAACTCACGAGCCAACCAATAGCCCCGGGCGTGCCAGGCTATGTGGAGAAGTGAAATCCGGTAAAGCTTCTCGACTATGAACGGCTCAGAAATGAACCCACGAGCCAACCAATAGCCCTGAACGTGCCAGGCTATTTAGAGAAATGAACCCACGAGCCAACCAATAGCCCTGAGCGTGCCAGGCTATGTGGAGAAGTGAAATCCGGGAAAGCTTCTCGGCGATGAACGGCTCAATTTTTGACCGGGCCGCGAATGGTTACGGATGCTCCAGCGCTCGCACACTGAGGGAAACACCCGGCGTCACCGCCACCTCAAGGCTTTTTCGGAGCCAAAGTTTGAATTGAACCCACGAGCCAACCAATAGCCCTGAACGTGCCAGGCTATGTGGAGAAGTGAAGTCCGGTAAAGCTTCTCGGCGATGAACGGCTCATATTTTGGCCGGGCCGCGATGGTTGCGGATGCTCCAGCGCTCGCACACTGCGGGAAACACCCGGCGTCACCGCCACCTCAAGGCATTTGCGGAGCCAAAGTTTGCCTACTTCTTACTGAACACGCCAGCACCATGCCCGCCACGGAGTGCTTGTCCCGGTTCAACGGCGTCCGCCCCTCCAAGCGCATGTGTTGGGAGAGGCCTCGGCCACAACTTCGGTAGGCGTGCGACTTTCCGGATGATGTCGCTTTGAGAGTAGGTTCCCGTCCTTCGCCTAACAAGCGAAATAGACTACCAGGCGTTCCCATTCTCCCGGAAACAGCACCGGCCTGCAGTGGATCGTGACCGATGAGCTGGGCCGCGGCACGGAGACGGTGAACGACACCGCGGGCCGCGTCATCGCCGTGTTCGCGCCGGAGGTGGCCGCCGCCAATGGCGGCGCGCCACATGGCGTGGCAGGCGTGGACACCTGGTTGAGCTTCAGCGCGGGCCTCAGCGTGCAGGAGTACGACACCGCCGCCACGGTGGGCACGGCATCACCGGCGGTGGAATTCTTCCGCGGCAGCGACTGGGGCGGTGGCATCGGCGGCATCCTCTACAGTCTCCGAGGCGGCGACCCCGGCTACAAATACTACAACAGCCGCGGCGACGTGGTGGCGGAAACGGACGACACGCTGGCCTTCAACTACAAAGCCTCCTACGAAGCCTACGGCACCCGCGCCCGCGAGGAAGGCACCACCGAAGACCGCCAGCGGGCCAACACCAAAGACGAAGATCCCTGGGGCGCTCTCAACGAAGGCATGCGCTACCGGGATTTGGATACTGGCTCCTGGATGACCCGTGACCCGGTGGGGTTTGTTGATGGACCGAATTTGTATGCCTATGTCGTGCAGAATCCTTGGTCGAAGTTTGATCCAATAGGCTTGAGTAAGCTGAAAACTGCGAGAGCTGTAGCTGAAGCAATTATTGAAAACGGATTCAAAGTCGGTGCTCGAAGGGTTCGAAACCTCCAATTTGCCGGAAAAAGCGTGAATTCTAAGATGTTGAGGGAATTAACTGGAGTTTCGGACGAAGCATTGCGCAAGCTTGACAAGGACTTTCCCGGTCTCGAAGTTAAGTTTAGCGAAGCTGGGCGCCCTGTATACTTCGGGGGAGCGGAGGTGGTGAGAATGGAATTTTCGACCAAGTTTGAAAAGAGTGCGAAGGATATTGCGGAAGCATGGAAGAGCCTCGATCCCGAAGAAGCGGCCCGCCTCAAAGAGACCCATGTTTGGCATCACGACTGGGATGGGGAAACCCTTCAACTAATTCCCAAGACGGTTCATGACGCTTTTCAACACACTGGTGGAGATGCACTTAGAAGAGCTGGCTATTTTAATCCCTTGGCAGTTACGACTGCAATAGGTGCAGCGTTAATGCCCAGAACAGCCGAAGCGCACCAGAACGGGGGGAATATGACCGAGGCGATCGCGACGGATATGGCAGATTTTTTTATCAATCCTGATCCGGGTGTCTACGATTTTGTAATATCGCCTCTAGGAGAATGGACAAATGAAACATGGGAAAAAGCACAAAGTGCTAGTCTGAATAGTGACAATCCACTAGGAAGGCGTGCCAATGATGTTCATTTACCGAATTTGTATCCAGATGATCCAGGCGCCCTGATGGATGCCTATTTTAAGAATCATCAAATAGATTTGAATAAAGAATGAAAATCTTTGTAAATGGAAAAAGACGCGTTGACGAACGCGATATTGAGTATGCTGAAGGAAGGCTGAAGTTTGGTTTTCCTGATGACTATCGATCGGCTCTGTTGAATTCAAACGGTGGAAGCTTTGTGCACCCGCTTTATGAATCTCCAATTAGTTCAATATATCTGCAAACTGCATATAGTCTGGATGAGCTGAAAAGATTTAACGGAAAACGTTTAGTGGTCGGTTTTACTGGAGATGGCCGAGACATTGAACTGTCCAGAGAGGGTAATGTATTTGTGGGGGATGTGGAGCTTGGGAAGGATTGGGAGGAAGTCGTAAGCCTATGCAATAGAGATGAGAAAGTTGAAGAGCTTGAAGATGTAACAAAATTAATTCAAGAAGGAGATTTGGAATCTCTAAAAGAACTATCTAAGGTTCCGGGGTTTCTGGAAAGGCCGAATGAGAATGGCAAGACTCCTGCTCAAGTTGCTGCAATTTTTGATCAGGTAGAAGTGCTGTCTTGGCTTATTAGTAATAAAGCTAATTTGACAGGTGCTATTCACTTGGCAGCGAAATATGGGGGTGTCGATTCAGTTTCGCTCCTGCATCAATCGGGTGTAGATCTAAATGAACTTGATGCGAGTGGACAAACACCCTTGGATGTCTTGACTCCAGATTGTTGGGGGACAAGAAGATACCTAAAGAAAAATGGGGCAAAACACGCAGTTGATTTATAGGAGCCAACCAATAGCCCTGAGCGTGCCAAGCTATGCGGAGAAATGAAATCCGGTAATGCTTCTCGTCGATGAACGGCTCAAATTTCTACCGGGCCGCGATGGATACGGATGCTCCAGCGCTTGCACACTGAGGGAAACACCCGGCGTCACCGCCACCTCAAGGCTTTTTCGGAGCCAAAGTTTGCCTACTTCTTACTGAACGCGCCAGCACCATGCCCGCCACGGAGTGCTTGTCCCGGTTCAACGGCGTCCGCCCCTCCAAGCGCGTGGGTTGGGAGGAGTCTCGGCCACAACTTCGGTAGGCGTGCGACTTCCCGGATGATGTCGCTTCGAGATTAGGTTTTCGTCCTTGGCCTAACAAGTGAAAAAGACTGTTCAGCGTTCCCATTCTCCCAGAAACAGCGCGGCCTGCAGCGGATCGTGACTGATGATATGGTTCGGAACAACCCTGCGCGATGAGTTACGAGTCCTTCAGGAGGAAAGGCGTGGATGACTATGGTAGGTAATGGATATATCGTTCGCCATCCAAATGGCGAATGTTGGATAGTTTACCGAGGTGCAGCTGCCAGCAAACGTGGGACTGATCCCGCAGCCATCTGGGATGCTGGTGTTGATGCTGCAGAACTTGCTCGCAAGGCGGTCGGCGGACTTTGGTATGAATTCCCTTTGACAAAATGACAGACTTTACTGGATCAGAATACTCAGTTTCCGAACTTGCCGGATGCCAAATTTCGAATCTCTTGGTTGTGCGCTTTGCTGGAAGCGCGCCAGACGATGTAGATATTCTACTAATGCAGATCGAGGGGCGGAAAACACTCCATCACATATTCCTTGACGGAGCTGGGCAAGCTCATTGGTGCGAAGGGTTGTCAGCCGACATTGAGAATTCAATCGATGAAGATGCTGAGATTGCCGAAGCCCCCTTCCGGGAGTTGTGGCGCAGGCAGTTGTTATCAGCAGAGGTGAAGCGGCTTTCTATCGATACCGAGAAGCTCGCTTCAGTTGAACTCAATTTTGATGGTGGATCCCAGATCATACTGATCTATCGAGATAGTAACTGTTCGGCAGCGACGTTAAAAAGAATGAACCCACGGGCCAACCAATAGCCCCGGGCGTGCCAGACTATGTGGAGAAATGAAATCCGATAAAGCTTCTCGCCCATCACGGCTAGAAAAAGGACATGTCACGAGCGTTGCGCATTGAGTTTCCCGGCGCGTGTTATCACTTGATGGTGCGGGGCGACCACCGGCGGTACATTTTGTTTGATGACGGGGGCCGGGAGCTGCTCGTGGAGACGCTAGGGGAGGTCTGCCGGTAATCAATATTTTTTGACTGACCCGAATGGCGCGTAGTTAACGCCGATTTCGGTCAAAAGTAAGCTGACGGAAAGCCGGTCAGGAGCGAGTCATTAGCGTGACCAAACAACCTGTCCTAACCAACTTTCCGTCCACCATTATTGCCACCGCCAAGCGCCGCCTGCAAGTCTGCACCGCTCGGTTCCGGGCCAGCGTGATCCGGGATTCCTTGAGCGGCTACGCCGTGCTCTTCGGCAAAGTCTTGCCCGCGAAGTTCTTGGCCTCCATCGATCCCACCAAACGCCAGCGCAGCTTCGGTCACGTGCCGGTCTTCTGGGCCTGGCTCGCCCAGATTCTGGAAGGCAATGCTTCCTGCCTGAAGGCCCTGGGGCTCTTGCAATGCTGGTACCAGGAAGCCGGCTTGCCCGTGCCTCAGGGCGACACCAGCGGCTACTGTCAGGGACGCTGCCGGGTGAGCGAAGATTTCCTCAAGAACATCCACCGGCGCGTGCTCGACTCTCTGCGGCGCGGACGGCGAGAAGAAGACCTCTGGCGGGGCTTCCAGTTGAAGGCCATCGACGGCAGTTCGCTCAAGCTGATGGACACGGAAGCCAACCAGAAGGCCTATCCTCAGCCTTCCTCCCAGAAGCCGGGCTGCGGCTTCCCGGTCATGGGCATCACCGGCTTGCTCAACCTCAGTCACGACGGCTGGGAAGCCATCGAGTGCTCCAACTTCCGCGAGCACGAGGCCCGCGTGGCCCACCGGCTGATCGATCATGTGAGTAAAGGCGACCTGCTCCTGGGGGATCGCTCCTTCTGTTCTTACCAGTTGATAGCGAAGGTCCGAGAGCGAGGCGGCCACGTGCTCATGCGCCTGCATCACGCCCGGCACCGGAAGCTCGACTGGCGCCGGGGCCGGAAGCTCAGCCGCCTTTCCCGGCGGGTCACGTGGCGCAAGCCTGACAAGCTCCCAAAGACCAGCGACCTCAGCCAGGCGCAGTGGGACGCCCTGCCCGAGACGATGGAAGTGCGTCTCATTAAGGTGAGCTTTGAAGACCGCACCGGGCAACTGCGCAATCTCGTCCTGGCAACCACGCTGCTGGATGCCGATGAACACGAAGACTTGGCGCTGTCCGAACTCTATGCCCGGCGTTGGGAGATTGAGCTCAAGCTGCGCGACCTGAAGACCACGCTCGGCCTGGAGTTCCTTGAGGTGCGTACCCCGGCAATGGCTAAAAAGAGCGTGCTCATGATGATGATCGCCCTCAACCTCCTGCGCACCGTCATGCAGGAGGCGGCCACCGAAGCGGGCCTGCCCACCTGGCAACTGAGCTTCAAGGGTATCCTCGATCTTGTGCTCGCCTCGCAAGGCTCCTTCCGCGTACTGGCTGGCACACCTTTCAAACGCCGCCGGCGCCACCGCCAGTTCATCGAAATCTGCGCCACCAAGCGCCTCGACCTCCGCCCCTTCCGGCGCGAACCCAGAGCCGTCAAACGAAGGCCCAAACCGCATGCCTATCTCACCTCACCGCGACACGAATACCAGGAAATCCCACACCGCGAACAACACCGAAAGGCCGCTTAACTACGTGCCATTCTTGACTGACCCCTTTTTATACACCACCTGTTTGGAACGTTCACTGTTCTCCAGGGCGAGGGAAAGCGCTTAGAGAGGTTCATCAATGCATTTTCGAGTTATATAAAGAAAGGTGCGGAATTGGAGTTATATATTAGATTATTATGAAACAGATTGAGTTGACGAAAAGTGAGTTTCAATGCTTGTTCGACAGCAAGGAGTATAACCCTCCAGTGAATAGTGAATCCGAAGAGTTTGAGCGCGAGTTCGACAATGTGATGAACCTAGTTCGTTCATTGCTGAAAGCGTCATTTAAAGATAGTGAATTTTACATTCATCCACATCACGGCGGCCAACGATCCTTGGATGTGCCTTTTGATATAGATGGATATGATAATCCTGAATTAGTAAGAAGTGTTCAGAAAGCATTGTCCGATGACGACCTTGATTGGATGGTATGTTTCTGGTTCACTTCTTTCCTGTTTATCACAGTGGACAGTGTTCGAAGGTTTGACCCTAGAATGAACCCACGAGCCAACCAATAGCCCTGAACGTGCCAGGCTATGTGGAGAAGTGAAGTCCGGTAAAGCTTCTCGGCGATGAACGGCTCAAATTTCTGCCGGGCCGCGATGGTTACGGATGCTCCAGCGCTCACACACTGCGGGAAACACCCGGCGTCATCGTCGCCTCAAGGCTTTTTCGGAGCGAAAGTTTGCCTACTTCTTACTGAACACGCCAGCACCATGCCCGCCACGGAGTGCTTGTCCCGGTTCATCAACGGCGTTTGCTCCGCTCCTCAAGGGAGTGTTGTTGGGATTTGGGATTTACAGGAAGTAGTTGGCTTTATTAGTTAAGCCTTTCTCCTGTCAAGAATACGGATCATCGTCATGCGCCCGGTCGACGAAGCGCATCCACTTCTTGATGAAGGTGAGGGGGACGGCGCCGGTGGGGCCGTTACGTTGTTTGGCGATGTCCAGGGTGGCGCGGCCTTCGACTTCTTCTTTGTCGTCTTCGTCGGCGTAGTATTCGTCACGGAAGAGCAGGCCCACGACGTCGGCGTCCTGTTCGATGGCGCCGGATTCGCGGAGGTCGCTGATGCGTGGGGTGCCGCCGCGAGCGTCGGGGTTCCGGTTGAGCTGGGCGAGGACGATGATGGGGATGTTCAGCTCCTTGGACAGGGCTTTGATGCCGCCCGAAATTTCGGCGATCTCCTGCTGGCGGTTGTCCTGCTTGAAATGGCTGGGCGCTTTGAGGAGCTGCAGGTAGTCGATGGCGATGAGCTGGATGTCGTAGCTCTTTTTCAGGCGGCGGGCCTTAGCGCGCAGTTCCATGATGGTGAGGCCCGGGGTGTCGTCGATGTAGATGGGCGCGTTGATGAGAACTTCAGCGGCTTCGCGCAGGCGGGGGAAGTCCCGCTGCTGGGAAAGGAAACCGCCGCGCAGTTTCTGCATCTCCACCTCGGCGCGGGAACAAAGGAGACGCTGGACGAGCTGTTCGGCGCTCATTTCCAGGGAGAACACGGCGGCGGCCTTCGGGTGCTCGCTGTCGATCGCCACGTTCTCCACCAGGTTCATGACGAAGGAGGTTTTCCCCATACTGGGGCGGGCGGCGACGACGATCATTTCTCCGCCGTGCAGGCCGTTGGTCTTTTCGTCCAAGTCCTTGAAGCCGGTGGACAGGCCGGTCATGCCGCCCTGGTCGTTGTCGTACATGTCTTCGATGGACTCGATGACGTGCAGGACGTGGTGGCGCATTTCGCGAATGCCTTCCTGTTTGCCCGTGGCATCGCGGATTTTCAGGATGCGGGTCTCCACGCTGTCCAGCAGGGTGCCCACGTCTTCCTGGTTTTCGTAGGCCAGGGTCACGCTTTCCGTGCAGGTCTGGATGACGTGCCGCAGGATGAACTTGTCCCGCAGGATGCCCACGTAGTAGTCAAACAGGGCGGCCGTCGGCACGATGTCCAGCAGCTCCGCCACGGCGCCGGCGCCGCCGACTTGCTCCATGAGCTTCCGGTCGATGAGCCGGTTGTTCAGGGTGATGAGGTCGATGGCCTGGCCCTGATCGTAGAGTTCGATCAGGACGGTATAGATGGTGCCATGGGCCGGGACGTAGAAGTGGTCCGGCGTCAATTTCTCAATGGCTTCCCCGATGACATCGGTGGGGGACTGAAGCATGCAGGAGAGAACGGCGCGCTCCGCGTCCCGGCTGTTTGGTAATGACCGGTGAATATCCTGTGAATAACCACCTCCTCCGTCCTTGGGCACCGATTTGAGTGAAGGCTTCCGGTCGCGCGCCGCGGCCGGACCTTGGGAGTTCGATTGCTCGGCGGCATCCCCAACTTTCGGCGGCATTTGGTCTGTGGACGGTAGGTGGTTCTAGAAGGGTAGGACGATGGACTGTCTTGGCTTTTGTGAATGTATCCCGCTACGCGCCGCGGGACCAAACAGGGCTACCGTCCCTGTAAAGGACGGGCCGGGCAAAGAGGCACCCGTTCCGGGAGCGGTTGCTGAAGGCGTCACCCGCCCGAAAGCGGGAACTTTCGCGTATCTGCTACGCTATGCCTAGAACCGGCGGGAGGGAAGAAAGAAAGGTGAACTTCGTCCCAAAAACAGGCGAGGGAAGAGGGCTTAGGCCTCTTCTCCGGCGGACTCGCCTTGATCGTCTTTGGCCTTCACTTTCAGGCTGAGAACGGCCTCGACCAGCGGGTGCACTTTGACGGTGATGTCGAAGGAACCGGTGGACTTGATAGGTTTCTCGAGGTCGAAATTGTGGCGGTCGATCTCCACGCCGGTCTTCTCGGTGAGGGCCTTGGCGATGTCCGTGGTGGTCACGGAACCGAACGCTTTGCCGTTTTGGCCGGTGGCGAGTTCCAGGGTGAGCTTGGCCTTGCGGACTTTCTGGGCGACCTTTTCGGCTTCCACCATTTCCTCGGCTTCACGCTGGGCGCGGGCTTGCTTCAGCTTTTCGATGTGGCGCAGGTTGCCCTGAGTGGCTTCGTAGGCCTTGCCTTGAGGGATCAGAAAGTTCCGGGCGAAGCCGCGGCGTACGGTTACGACATCGGCTTCGGCGCCGAGGGTGTCGATTTTTTCGCGCAGGATGACGTCAATGGTGGCCATGATCTTCCAGTGTAAAATTCGTAAGAGGGGAAAAGCAACTTAGGTAATGCACCGTTCTGGAAAGTCAAGAATTCGAAATACGGGAATTTTCCATTGAGACCATGGGAGGCTTGGGTTAAGCCGGGAGGAGTCATGGCAGAAGTACCCTCTACCTTCCGATTGGAACGCGGCGCTCCGGCGCCGGACTTCCGGCTTCCCGACGGCCAGGGAAGCGAACATTCTTTGGCCGAGCTGTCCTCTGGAAAGAAAGCCATCGTCATTGCCTTTGTCTGCAATCATTGCCCGTTCGTTATTCACTTGGCGGATGCCTTGGGGAAATTCGCGGCGGAATATGAAGGTCAGGGAGTCCAGACCATCGCCATCAATGCCAATGACGTGGGCAACTACCCGGACGATGCCCCGGACAAGATGGTGCTGTTCGCCGAGAAACACGGCTGGAAGTTTCCTTACCTCTATGATGCGACGCAGGAAGTGGCGCTAGCCTATGCCGCGGCTTGCACGCCGGATTTCTACGTGTTTAACGAAAAGCTGGAACTGACCTACGCAGGCCAGTTTGACGGCAGCCGTCCCGGACGGGGAGGGGAGATTTCCGGGGAGGATTTACGCAAGGCGGTGGACGAAACCTTGGCTACCGGCCAGACCAGCGAACCGGCCTGGCAACCCAGCTCCGGCTGCAACATCAAGTGGAAGCCGGGCAACGAGCCAGATTATTTTCTCTGATCCGGCTCACTTAAGGCTCTGATTGTGGGGCATTTGGCGCGAATCTGGCGGCATTTCTTCCAGAGGCGAATCCTCATTCTCCAGGTTCGAGGATTGCTTCGTATTAATTTTTAGGTTAAGTTAACCTATTCAGCTTACGGGCCGCTGAAGGGGTGCCCTATGCCGCGACCGAGATCTGCCTCGATGTCCAGTCAAGACTTCGCCAATGATAGCGAACCGCCGGACTTGGATTCCCTGGAGGGGGAAGACGACATCCGCCTAGAGTTCGACGAAACCGCTCTGTCTTCGTTTGAGAGCCCAGCCCTGAACGAAAGCAGCAGCGGAACGTATGGCGATACGCGCCAACGGCGTCCTCAGCGCGAGAAAGAAGCGGAGCCGCCCCATCATTCCGAACCACCTGCACTGGAAGAAGAGGTGCCGTTCATTTCCACGCGGACTGGCGACTCCGGCTCCGAGCCTTTTCTGAAGCTTTTCAGTGTAAACGACGAAGAAGGCTCGGAACCGCCCTTTGAGATGGGGGATTCGCCCGCCACTGATGAGTCGCAGCGGGACGTGCCGATGTTCAGCGAGCCGCCGCGGGATTTTCCGGAATATGCTTCTCCCGAGAGCGAAGACGTTTCCGGGCCGGAGCAGAAGGGTTTCGAGTTTGACTCCGAAGAGAGTGCCGGCGGCGCCGGGCCAGAGTTTCAGGACCCAGAGTTTGCTTTTGGCGAATCGGCGTCCGGTGGTTTGGGTGACGTCTCGGAGGACGAGTCCCGTCCGCAATCGCCCCCGGATGCACCTTTGGATGAGAGATATTGGCCGGAGTATGAGCCACTCTCCACCTCCGGACGCGAAAACGACGAAGGTTCGGCAAGGGACGCCAGAGCGCGGGAGGAACCTCCGCCCCTGTCTCAGGCTCCCGTGAATGAGCCCGGGCGTTCGGCGCCGGCTCAGGAACAAGCTCAGGCTTCCCCTCAAGCCGAGCCCGTTAGGCGCGAACGGCGTCCGCGACGGGAAGAAGCGGAGATGGGCTTTTATGAGGACTACCTGGAGTCTGAGCCTTCTGGCTTATTCTTTTCCTACTGGAAGGTGGCGCTGGTGTTCGTCGCCTCCCAAATTTTGGTCTTGCTGGCCTTGGCGATGATCTTTTACCGGCCGGTGACGGAAGCCTTTCAGAAGATATCCACTCTGGAAGAAGCGGTCTTGTCGAAGCAGGGGCCGGGAGGCATGGACGACCCAGTGGGGGCCGCGTGGAGCGCCGTGGAGCAGCGATATCAACTGACGGAACTGGCGGACGAGGCCATCAGTACGTCAAATCGTGCTTCCTACGACAAGCTGACGGGGTTCCTGGATTCGTCCCAAGAGGAAGCGCTGCGCAACGCCGCCCGCTCCGAAGTTCTGCGGGTACAGCAAATCTATGCCACGGGGTCCCGCCTGAGCGCGGCGCCGCTTCCGGTAAAGGAGCTGTCTCCCGCCGCGGCGTCGGAGAGTGACATTCCGCTGACCATTTTGATCGCCTATATCCAGAATCCGGAAACACTGTGGGATCGCCGCGCGCGGGCCGCATACGTACTAGAGGGCAGCACCAACCTGGAAGCGAACGACGCCCTGCTCCGGGTGGCCAAGACGGACTCGAATCTGGATGTGGTGAAACAGGCCATGATTTCCTTCAAGCGGAACACAGGCTATCCGGGTGGCGATTTCTTCGACGCGGAGCGGGCCAGTGAGTGGTGGGCGAACCATCGCGACGAAGTCGCACAGCGGTTTAACGCGGAGCGTCAGGGAGGTAGCTCTCCCGGTGCGGTGCGTCAGCGGCCGGCGGTGCTGGACACCTCTCCCGAGGAACCAGCTGCCGCGCAGGCCACCACGGGCCAGACGGGGCCTCAGGGAGACGGCCGTATGAAAAACCTGCGGCCATTACACCTGGAAAATTGAAAGGCTGAGACTCCCCTCGCGGGCAGAGCGCCGGCGGCGCTTGTCTGGTCACAGGTAGAGCGGGGCCATGCGCCGCCAATAGTAGCCGCGGTGGGCGCGTTCGTTCCAGACGTGGAGCGCGTGGTTGACGCCTTTCTCCTGCAAGGTGAAAGACAGCTCCCGATTGTTTTGGAGAAAGGGATCCTCCTCTCCAATCACCAGGGTGATCTCCACTTCCCGGATGTGTTGCAGAATGACCTCGCAGGAGAGGTTGGGAAGGAAGTGGCTGGGCGTGTGGAAGTAGATGTTCTGGTCGTAGTACCCTTCGAAGAGATTGGTGAAGCTTTCCACCTCCAGGGTCAGGTCGTAGCGGCCCGAGAAAGCCGCCAGCTTGGTAAAGAGGTGGGGGTGGCGAAAGGTGATGTTGGCGGCGTGATAGGCCCCCAGGCTACAGCCATGCGCAACGGTGCTGGGGTGGCCGTTGGTTTCGTTCATGAGAGGAAAGACTTCCTCCAGGATGTACTCCTCGAACTGCATGTGGCGCAGGATGCGGTCTTCCGGCCGGGCCCAGTAGCAGTAGAGAGACTCGTGGTCCAGGCTGTCCACGCACCAGAGCTGGAGATGCCCGGCCTCGATCTTGTTCTTCAGCGTATCGACGATGCGCAGGTTCTCGTATTCGAAGAAGCGTCCGTCCCGAGTCGGAAAGATCAGGACGCGCGCTCCGGCGTGGCCGAACACGAGCAACTCCATGTCTCTGCTGAGCCGCTCACTGTACCAGCGATGATATTGGCGCTTCACGCTTTCAAAGCGGGGCAAAAAAGGTTTCCAATTCGGCGCGCAAGGCTTTCTCCTGGTGCTCTTTCTCCGGGTAGTCGAAGTGCCCGGCTTCCAAAACGAACAAGTCCTTGGGCGCGCGCAAGGCATTATAGACAGAAAACTGTCCGGCGGGTGTGACGAAAGGGTCAAATAAAGCCGCCGCGACGTGGGTGGGCTGCCGGACGTGGGCGGCTGCCGTGGCCGCGTCGAAGTATTGCAGGACCCCCAGCACATCCTGGCTGGAGTGGCGGGAAACATAGCGCCGTACCGCCTCGCCGCTGCCGTGGCTTTTCATGGTGAGGCGTAGCGGGTGGTTGCCGAAGCTGGGGACGTTCACATGCACCCGGCCGATGCGCTCCTCCCAGGCAGAGGACAACATCCCGATGCCGCCGCCAAAGCTGATGCCCAGGTAGCCGATATGGCCCTCCACGGAAGGAAAGGCCTCGATCATGGCGGAAACCGCCATCCATACGTCCTCCGTGCAGCCGCCATGGACGTAGTGGTTCCGGTCTTCGATGCCGTGGATGACGTGCTTGTCCGGCGTATTTGGCAGGCTGGGGTGGGCACTGCGGCCCAAGCCGCGCAGGCAGGGAAAAAAGAGCACCGCATCCGAGAAGAACGGGAGATTCGTCACCGGGCCGCCGACTTCTCCGTAGCCGTGGCCGAAAATGAGGCCGCGTTTTGGCGCGCCATCTTTGGGAACCAGCGCCCAGCCACGAATACGGATGTCGTTGGTGGTGGCGAACTCCAGTTCGAAAGCATTCCAGGCTGGGGGCGCTGGTTGTTCTAGAGGTGTCAGCTTCGGGTTGGCGGCCAGAGACCGGACATGCTCGTAGCGGCCGCGCCAGTAGTCGGTGAAATCCTCCGGAGGTGTCGGCGAATCTATCTGGAGAAGCTCTTCGAACTGGTAGCCATAGGTGGGGTCGAATGAAAAGGGGTGTTCCAAAACGGGCATGGGCGGGGAGATAGGGACCATAGGGTGGGACCTGCTAGTAGCAAGGCGGGAACCAGACGAGTCGAAAAACCGCGCAACCGGCTCATTTTTCCCGTCACCAGATACTGGCTTAGTATTTCAGGACAGAAAATTTCCGCTTCTCCCGTGGTTTGCGGAAAAGGGCGGCAGCGGTTTCCGGGAACGGGATGGATCGAGACTTGACAGCCCCCCGGGGGTATCTGCGATACTACAGGGGTGATGGTGAGCGACAAGCTCATAATCCTCCATTGTGGCCGTGTACCCCGACCCGCTACCATGGTTAAATCTAGTAAGCGAAACTCAGAGCCTCTGGCAATCTTCCTGCTCTATGATAGGCCACGGGGCTTGTTCACCCAAATCTGGGATTGATATCATTATGAAGACACCCGAATACGATGCCAAAAACAAAGGACGGTTGTTTGAATTGCTCAGCCGAGACCTCAAAAACGAACTGAGCATGCAGGAAGAGTTCGAACTGGAGCAGATGATCCAGGAAAATCCGGAAGCGAGGCGAATGTATTTCCAGATCGCGCAGGGGAGCGCGGCGACGGAGGATACCATGTTGAGGCGATTACCCGTGTAGCCGCGCCCCGCGATTGCGGCGAAAGCGCGGCGAGCGCTAATTCTTTAGTTATCTTGTTTAGTAAACTCTGCGGCGGACGCGCTGGCGAGAGGCGGGGAGCGAACACCTCTCTCGCAACTCGCGAGGCGTCCGTTTTTCTATATATACAATTGGGCCAGGGAGGCTCCGGATTCGGCGGAGTATACGAGCTGGCTGTGAATGATCCTTTGTCCTCTCCGTTATAAAGAGACAGAGGTTTCTACTCTTTGGAGGCTGGCGGCTGTGGAGATTCCGGATCGAGACTTTGTTCAGGTGTATCTGGAGCCTCCATCCCCGGGATGGGGTTGGCTTTGAGCGCGGGTTCTGGCGCTTCGTTCAGGTCCAGGTCGTCCAGCTTGACGGGTTCCTCAGGAAGGGCAGCGGGTACGGTGACTTGATAAATCCATTCACCGGCGACGTTGCACTGTTTGACCGTCAGGTCCTTGGATTTGGCGTCCAATTCCACAAGGCCGAAGAACTGATACCCGGCCGAAGGAGGGCGATTTGGCTTCATGTCCTTGGGGATGCCGAGGAACTTCACTTCAGGGCCGAAGGTGTTATCCAGTTCGTTCGGTCCGAAGGTGCCGGCGTTGATGGGGCCGCTGACGAATTCCCAGAAGGGCAGGAAGTCTTTAAACTGGGCGCGCTCCGGGCTGTAGTGGTGGGCGGCGGCGTAGTGCACGTCCGCTGTCAGCCAGACCACGTTGGAGACGTGGTTTTCCTTCAGCTTGCTGAGCAATTGCGCCAGCTCCAACTCCCGGCCCAGGGGCGGGCCGTCTCCGTTGGCGATGTTCTCAAAGTCCTCTTCGCCATCGCGCACCATCAGGCCGATGGGCATGTCGCTGGCGATGATCTTCCAGGTGGCGCTGGACTGGATGAGTTCGTACTCCAGCCAGGAGAGCTGGCTTTCGCCCAGGTAGGCGGTTTCGCTACTGGCTTCCGCCTGGCGGTTGGGGTTGTTCGGCGCGCGGTAGCTGCGCTTGTCGATCAGGAAGATGTCCAGGTCCGGACCGTAGGGAATCTTCCGGTAAATGCGGCCGGGGTCTGTTGGATCGGAACGGATGGGCATGTATTCGAAGAAGGCTCGCTTTGCCCGGGCGGCCAGGAGGGCGGAGCTCTTCACGGTATAGCGCTTGTCGTCCGACAGTTGCTCGTCCGGGTACCAATTGTTGGTGGTTTCGTGATCGTCCCACTGCACCAGGAGGGGCACCTCCGCCTGGAAGCGGCGCAGGTTGTGGTCCAGCAGGTTGTATTTGTAGTTCCCGCGGAACTCGTCCAGCGTCTCGGCCACTTTGCTCTTTTCCGGGGTGACGAGATTCTTCCACTTGCCGCCTTCGTCCAGTTTGACTTCCTCCGTGATGGGGTTGTCCGCGTAGATGACGTCGCCGCTGTGGATGAAGAAGTCCGGGTTCGCCTGGCGCATGGTCTCGTACATCTTCATGCCGCCCCACTCAGGGTTAATGCCCCAGCCCTGACCCGCGGTATCACCGGACCAGGCAAAGCGCACCGCCCGGCTTTCGAAGGGGGCGGTAGTGAAGCGTCCCTCTTCCGGTTGGCTGATCTTGCTGAGATTTTCCAGACTCTGAAAACGGACCGAGTAGCGGATGGGCGTGCCGGGCGGCAGATCGGTCAAGAGCAGCTTGCCGGTGAAGTCGTCGGTCTCCAGCACGTCTGGGCCATCCACCCGCCAGGGCTCCGCTTCCTGACCATGGGTCTTCCATTCCACGATCATGTGGGCGGGCCGGTCGGCCCGGCTCCAGATGATGGCGCTGCTCAGAGAAACATCGCCGCTGGCTACGCCATGGGTGATCTTGGGGACCTCCGGGTCGTCTTCTGGCTTCTGGGCTTGATCCGGCTTCTTCGGTTTCCCGCAGGCAGAAAGAAGCAAAGCAGCAACCGCCAGGCAGCAGATCCTGGAGAAATGGCACACAATCGTCATGAGTCTGGGCAGAGTGGACAAATTAGAAAACGAACCGGATCCGGAAGGGGGCGAAGAAAAGATTGCGCCACCTGGTGGAGACCGCGTGGTGGCGCGGACCCTTTTCCGTCTCGCTTCGTCCCCGTTCGCGGTGCTTCGCCAGGCAATCGGTGGTCTCGCGCCGTTCCGTCCCCATTTTTTCCATACTGCTTAGTCTCTCGCGCACGTCATCGAAAATGCAAAGCTGGGAATCCTCAACGGGTTGCGTTTTCTGTTTCAGACCGGGAAGCCGGTCCGGTTCCGAAGAGGCTTTTCGCGAAACTTTCCCGCTCCCGAAACCTGGCCGGTTTGTGAAAAGACCTTTGAGAATGGGTCGAAGGCGTGGAGTATCCTGACTCTACACCCACATGTTCAAGCCACTGATCATTGCCGGGCTCATCCTGGTCGCGCTGGGCGTCTTGTGGCCGCTCTTGGGAAAGTTAGGTCCCTGGCCCGGCCTGGGACGGCTGCCCGGAGACATCGTGATCGACCGGCCAAACATGAAGTTTTACTTCCCGGTCACCACGATGATTCTGCTGAGCCTGCTGCTGTCGCTGGTGATGTGGATCCTGAGGCGGTGAAAGGCTGGTGAAAGCGGATGGAAAGCGCCACACTGTCAAACCAGATTGAGGCAGAGAAAACGAAGCAAGATGAGCGAGCCAGAATCCTACCGGCCACCCTATGCCCCGACATCTGTGATCGTGCGGCTCGTGGCGGAAATTAGCGAGAAGGTGGGGAGGTTTACAGCGTTGGCGGAAAGCAGGCTGACGCCCCAACTTCGGCGCATGAATCGTATTCGTTCGATTCAAGCCTCGCTAGAGATTGAGAATAGCACCCTTTCCGTGGAGCAGGTCAGCGCCGTTCTGGATGGCAAGCAGGTGTTTGGGCAGCCGCGGGAAATTCAGGAAGTCCGCAACGCGTTTTCCGCTTACGAAGCCATGGAAGGCTGGAACCCCGGGGCGCGGGATGATCTGCTGGCCGCTCATCGATTTCTGATGGCCGGATTGGTGGATGAAGCTGGCTGCTTTCGCGGGAAAGGTGTCGGGATCTTTCACGGAGACAAATTGGTGCATATGGCGCCCCAGGCGGAACGGGTGCCTTATCTGATGGATGATTTGTTAAGCTGGCTGAACCGGACAAAGGAACATCCTTTAGTGTCGAGTAGTCTTTTCCACTATGAGTTGGAGTTCATCCATCCGTTCGCGGATGGCAATGGCCGGATTGGAAGGCTCTGGCAGACCCTGATCCTGAGCAATTGGCAACCGCTCTTGGCCTACCTGCCGGTTGAGACAATTGTCCGGGACCGGCAGGAGGCCTATTATCAAGCCTTGGCCAAGGCCGACCAGGCAGGGGAGGGAACTCCGTTTGTGGAGTTCATGCTCGAGGCTTTGCTCACCGCCTTGGAAGAGGCGGTGGCGACGGGATAGCGGATTTACCGATAGATGGTCCTCGACCTCCGGAGTCCGCGCCGGACTGGCAAAGGAAATCGCGAGCCGGGTAGGCGTGTCAAAACGGCGGGTGCTTTTGCGAAATACCGGCGCACCTTTGAAAGCGACACAAGCTCTCGACCACAACATAGGGTTCAAGTCCAAGCCGGGCGATGGAGCAGCCCAGATCTGCTTTCGCGAACGCGCTCGGAGATCGCGGTCGGCCTTTGAACCAGTTGTGGATTCTCTTGGAGATTCGTCGCGCGAATGCGGAATGGTTTTCGGCCAACAAATTGCATTGCACTTCGCCAAAAATCGCGGATCTCCTCTTCGTTAACCATTGGGCTCCTCTTTCGCGGGCCCTGAATGAGCACGACCGCGCCGGCTGGCGTATCCGGGATTGCCGCTCCGGACCCCATTGACCTCATTACCGCCAATCTTGCCGGGCGGGGTTGGTGTGCCGTACCCCGGTTTCTTACGGGAAAGGAAGCGCGGGCTCTGGGGCGGGAAGCCAGGGGGCTCTGGCGGGAAGGAGAGTTCCGTCAGGCGGGCGTGGGCCGTGGAACCGAGACTCGCGTGGTGGAAAGCGTGCGCTCGGATCATGTGCGGTGGTTGGACCAGGAGCGCTTGACCGCGGCGCAGCGGGTTTATTTCGATAAACTGGAGGCCCTGCAAACGGCCCTGAACCGGCGTCTGTTTCTGGGTTTGTTCAGTTTTGAAGGGCACTTGGCGATGTATCCGCCGGGCGGCTATTACCAGCCACACCTGGACCGGCACCGGGACTGCGCCAGCCGCGTCGTCACCGCCAGCCTGTATCTGAACGAGCATTGGCGCAAAGAAGACGGGGGCCAGTTGCGCCTGTTCACCGATTCGGAGGCCGGGGTGAAGGGACCGTTTAAAGAGATTTACCCCCGGCTCGGCACCCTGGTGGTGTTCCTGAGCGGAGAGTTCTGGCACGGCGTGCAGCCCGCCCTCCGCGAACGCCTCAGCCTGACTGGGTGGTTCCGGGTGCGGGAAGAAGGGGCCTTGCCCCCGGTGGGGTGAAAGCAGGCCGGCGGAAGAGTCCAAGTCCGGTCACCATTGGCGTGAGGCGTTCCACGATGACCAGGCGTGATGGCCGGGATTGCCGCTTTGGGCATTCTTCCCCTTTCCCCGAAGAGGGCCAACGGCCCGGCGCATACCAGCCTGGGACGCAGTCCCAGGTATTCGGATCTTTCTAAATTTCGAGGGCTGAAAGCCCGCCTCATGGAGATTGTGCGAGCGCCCCCCACCTGATGCGCCGGGCTTTCAGCCCTCGAATCACAAGGGGGGGACGGCAATACCTAGGCCTTGCGGCCTAGGCTGGTATGCGGCGGACCTTCGGCCCTCGGATTTGTTGTGGGGAGAGAGGGAGGAAGAGGGGAGCTTGCCCCCGGTGGGTTGAACCGGTGTTTCGGAAAAGGGGGCGGTATTCAGGTCTCGCGGCGTTCATGCGCCAGGGAAAAGGCACTTGTCCTGACCCCGTAGGCGGTATATTGGCGTTTGCCCCCACTAACGAAGGGCCGGTTGCCGCGGCCTTCCCTCCTGAAAAGCCTTCCCCGCCATGGTTCGCCTATCTCAACTTTGTTCATTCGCATTCACTTTTTTCCTGGCGGCGGCCGCGCTGCTGGCACCGCGAGCCGCGTCAGCGCAGGACGGAAAATCACCAGCGCCGTTTAAGCTTCAAGACAACGACGTGGTGGTCCTGATCGGCTCGACCTTTATCGAACGCGCCCAGGAATTCGGCCACATCGAGACCGCGCTGCTCCTGTCCGCCGGTGGCGACGCGGCCAATGTGAAGTTCCGCAACCTGGGCTGGAGCGGGGACACACCGTTTGGCGATGCCCGGTCCTACTTTGGCGAACCGAAGGAAGGCCGCGAGCGGCTCGATAAACTCGTCAGCGAATTGAAGCCGAACGTCGTTGTTCTCTGCTACGGCACCGTGGCGGCGATGGGTGAGGGCGCGGACTGGACGCGGGAGAAGGTGGAAAACGTCACTTCCGCGAAGGACACGTTCATCCAGTCCTATGGCGACCTCATTGGCCGGGTAAAGGCCGCGGCGGGGGAGAACCTGCGGGAAATCGTGCTGGTCAGTCCGCCGCCGCTGGAGAACCTGGGCGCGCCGCTGCCGGACCAGACGGAGAACAACCGGAAGCTGGCCGCCGTCAGCCAGGCCACGGGAGAACTCGCCCAAGAGCAGGGGGCCCGGTTTGTGGATTTGTTCACCCGCATGGGCGGCGTCCAGGAAGGCCCCACGAAAGAGCCCCTGACCGGCAATGGCGTTCACTACGGAGACAAAGGTTACGAGCGCGTTTCCCAGGAGATCGTGGCGGGCCTGGGCCTGGAGATGCCGAAGCTGAAGGACGACCCGGAATCTCTCCAGACGCTGAACAAGGCGATTTACGAAAAGAACCGCCTCTTCTTTCACCGCTGGCGTCCGGTGAATGAGACCTATCTCTTCCTCTTCCGGAAACACGAGCAGGGACAGAACGCGAAGGAGATTCCGATGTTCGATCCCCTCATTCGCCAGGAGGAAAAACGGATCGAGGACCTGAAGGCCGCCGTGCTGGGGCGGAACACGCAACCCTGAGCGGCGAACCACTTTTCATAGGGAACGATGAATTTCATGACGACGAAGGTAAGCAAAAAGGTGGCGCGGAACGGTTTGGCCATGGCCATGGCCATGGCCATGGCGGTGGCACCGGTTCTCTGGACGCCTCAGGCGGCGCGGGCTCAGAACGGCCTGACGGACATTCCGGACACTGCCGTGTCCGCTCAGTTGGAAAGCTTTCACCTGCCGGAAGGCGCGAAGATCGAGCTGTTCGCGTCGGATCCCATGATCTCCAAGCCTGTCCAGATGAACTGGGATTCCCAGGGGCGGCTCTGGCTGGTGGGCAGCGCCATTTATCCGCACATAGAACCAGGCCAGGAAGAGGCGGACAGCATCTACATCCTGGAAGACACCGATCAAGACGGCGTGGCGGACAAGGTGACCACCTTCGCCGAGAATCTGCACATCCCCACCGGCGTGCTGCCGGGGGACGGCGGCGTCTATGTGGCGAACTCCACGGAGATGCTTTTCCTGGAAGACACCGACGGTGATGGCAAGGCCGACCGGCGGCGCGTGGTGCTGTCCGGCTTCGGCACGGAGGACACCCACCACCTGGTCCACACCTTCCGCCGCGGGCCGGAGGGCATGATGTGGTTCAACCAGTCCATCTACATCCACAGCCACATCGAAACGCCCTATGGCGTGCGCCGGCTAATGGGTGGCGGCATCTGGCATTTCCGCCCAGAGACGCAGCGCCTGGACGTGTTCGCGAAAGGGCTGATCAATCCCTGGGGACACGCCTTTGACCGCTGGGGGCAGAGCTTTGCCACGGACGGCGCGGGCTTTGAGGGGATCAATTACCTCTTTCCCCGCGCGGTGTATCTGACTTCGCCCGGCGCGACACGCGTCTTGCACGGCTTGAACCCCGGCCAGCCGAAGCACTGCGGCCTGGAGATCGTGAGCGGCCGCCATGTGCCGGAGGAATGGCTGGGTATGTTGATCGCTCCGGATTTCCGGGGCGACCGGGTGAACCGCTTCAAGGTTTCGCCGTCCGGCAGCGGTTACATTTCCGTGCAGCAGGAAGACGTGGTGGCCTCCACCCACCGGGCCTTCCGTCCGATCGACGTGCGGATGGGGCCGGAGGGCGCCATCTACATCGCGGACTGGTACAATCCCATCATTCAACACGGCGAGGTGGACTTCCGCGACCCGCGCCGCGACCACCTGCATGGCCGCATCTGGCGGGTGACCTTTGAAGGCCGGGACCTGGTGGAACGGCCTGACATCGCGGGAGCGCCCATCCCGGCGCTGTTGGACTACCTGAAAGCGCCGGAAGACTGGACGCGGAATTTTTCCCGCGAAGAACTGCGGGGCCGGGGGAAAGAGGCTGTCATGCCCGCGCTGGAAAAGTGGGTCGCCGCGCTGGACAAGAGCGACGAAGGCTACACCCACCACCTGCTGGAGGCCCTGTGGACGGCGCAAAACGTGAACGTCCTGCGGGAAGACTGGCTGCGCGAACTGCTGACGGCGGACGACTACCGGGCGCGGGCCGCCGCGCTGCGGGCGCTCTACTACCGCGCGGCGGAAGTGAAGGATGCGCATGGCTTGGCCGCGAAGGCGCTGGAGGACGAACACCCGCAAGTGCGCCTGTGGGCGATTTCCGTGCTGGCGCAGTTGCCGGACGCGGACACGGTCTCCCTGGCGCTGAGCGTGCTGGACCGGGGCGAGGAACTCGACGAGTTCCTGGACTTCGCCCTCTGGTCGATTGTTCGCGAGCACGAGGACCGCTGGATTGGCGGCGCGGAGACGGGCGATCCCTTTAACAATCCCGCGAAGCTGCTCTTCGCCGCCCGTGCCTTGAACCGTCCGGTGGCGGTGAACCAGGTGCTGGACTATCTGGAAGCCGGGGACTACACCGGCCAGGCCGAAGCCCAGGTGGCGGACTTCCTGGCGAAGGTGGGAAATCCCAATCAACTAAGCCGTCTCTTCGCCGCCGCGCAGAAGCCGGAGGTGTCCGCCGAAGTCCGGACCGCCATGTTGCAGGCTTTCGTCGATGCGGAAAAACTGCGGAAGCTGAAACCGGCGGGGGACTTGGCCCCCATCTCCGGGATTTTGACCAGCGCTTCGGGAACCGAGTTCGAAACCGCCGCTCACTTGGCTGGGCTCTGGAAAGTGGAAGCCGCCCGCCCGGCG
This sequence comes from Verrucomicrobiia bacterium, assembly GCA_030427505.1. GTDB lineage: Bacteria > Verrucomicrobiota > Verrucomicrobiia > Verrucomicrobiales > DEV007 > JAUICH01. Next base: position 37,619 of record JAUICH010000030.1, on the reverse strand, counting down.
CTTCGGGACGCCTTCCTGCAGGCGGACAAAGACGAAGCCCGCGCCCGCGCCGCCATGGAAGGGCTGCGCGCCCTGGGCGGCCAGCCCACGGCTCAACTCTTTGAGCAAACGGCGAAGGACACGAACCTGAACTATCGTCAGCGCTCCCTGGGGGTGATCGGGCGGACGATGATGAATCCTCAAAACGGCGCGCAGCTGGCCGTGGCGGTACTGGCGGATTCGCCAGACGGAAAAGACCCCGTGGGCATTTACGATGCCTTCCTTTCCACAAAACAGGGGCCGAAGGCTCTGGCCGCCGCTTTGGAAAGCGGAAAGCTGCCGCAGGAGATCGCCCTGCTGGGCGTGCAGAAAGCAGGCAGCGCGGCGACAAACCCGCAGGGCCTGATCGCGGCCATCCAGAAGGCGGCGGACCTCAAGCCCATGAAAACTCAACTGACTCCGGAGGAGATGGAAGCCATGATGCAGCGCGTGGCCGAGCATGGCGATCCGCACCGGGGGGAAGGCATCTACCGGCAGTTCCAGCTCCAGTGTTCGGTCTGCCACGCCATCGGCGGAGTGGGGGGCATGATCGGCCCTGACCTGGTCAGCATCGGCTCCAGCGCTCCGGTGGATTACCTGATCGAGTCGTTGCTCGAACCGAGCAAGAAGATCAAGGAAGGCTATCACACCACCCTGGTTACCACGAAATCCGGCCAGGCCATCGCGGGCGCCATCGCGCGGGAAGACGCGAACGAACTCGTCATCCGCGACGCCGCCGGTCAGGAACAGCGCATTCCGAAGTCTGAGATCGCCTCCAACCAGGTGAGCCCCATTTCGCTGATGCCCCCGGGCCTGACGGCGTCGTTGCGGGAAGATCAGTTTGTGGACCTGGTCCGCTTCCTTTCCGAGCTGGGCAAGGAAGGCGACTTCAAGACCGCGCCGAACCGCTACGTGCGCCACTGGGCGCTGCTGCAACCGCACGACCGCACCCGCGACGCGGTGGGCCACCTGGGCACGGTCATCTTTGCCGAAGACTTCAAAGGCTACGAGTGGTTCAACGCCTACTCCCGGGTGGACGGCAGCCTGCCCACCAGCGACATGCCGGAAGTGGTGGGCCGGAAGCATGACCGCTGGGGCGTGGCCCGCTTCTACGTGGAAGCGGAGAAAGCGGGAGAGATTGCCCTGAAGGTGGAAGGCAAGGCAGGCCTGAGCCTTTTCCTGGACCGCGAAGAGATCAAGCTGCCGGAGGGCGAAACCTCCGCCACCGTCACAGTGGAACTACCTGAGGGCGTGCATCGCTTCACCGTGGCCGGGGTTCTGGGTGAACAATGGGACTCCGTGCGTGTCGAACTCTTAGACGTCAAGGGCTCCCCCGCCCAGGCCCGAGTCCTGCCTCACCTGGAATGGCCGAAGGAAGATTCCTGACACGTATCCCAAGATTCTCACGATTTCATTCTCCAGAAAGTTCTCCTATGAAAAAGCTCGTCCCCCTGACAACCGTTCTCCTGCTTGGCGTCGCCGGGCTGGTGTATGCCCAGCAGAAGAAGCCGAAGGCGCCGCCGTCCCTGAAGTGGGAAATCCAGCAACTGCGCGTGGACAATAACGAAGGCTGCGCCGTGGGTGATATTAACAACGATGGTAAGCTGGATGTCTCGGCGGGCGAATACTGGTATGCCGCGCCGGATTTTCTGCCCCAGAAAGTGCGCCGCATCGAGCCCTTTGGCGCGGACTACATGCAGACCAATGGCGAGCACCTGTATGATGTGAACGGCGACGGTCTGTTGGACGTGGTGTCCGGCGGTTTCATGACCACGGAGGTGAACTGGTTTGAAAACCCCGGCCCGGACGGCTACGGCGCCGAGGACGGTTGGAAAGCCCACCTGCTGATGGACACCGGTACGGGAAACAATGAAATGACCTTCATGCACGACCTGGATGGTGACGGCACGCCCGAGTACCTGGAAGACAGTTGGAAGGACGACAACCCAATGGTCATCTGGTCCTTTGCCAAGGGCGAAGGCGACGCGCCCACGATGAAGGGCCACACCGTGGCCGAAAGCGGCAACGGGCACGGCATGGGCTTCGGCGACATCAATGGCGACGGCCTGGAGGACATCATCTTTAAGAACGGCTGGTACGAACGGCCGGCGGAGGGGCCTTACTCCGGGCCCTGGAAATACCACGACGACTTTCAGTTTCCCCACGGTAGCTGCCCCATGATCATTACCGACGTGGATGGCGACGGGAAGAACGACATCATCTGGGCGGACGGCCACAGCTACGGCATCCAGTGGGAAAAGCAGCAGGAACCGCAGTCCGACGGCTCCACCACCTGGCGCACCTACGAGATCGAGCGCCGCTTCTCCCAGGCGCACGCCCTGGCGTGGGAAGACATCGACAATGACGGCGAGCCGGAACTCATCACCGGCAAACGCTACTACGCCCACTCCGGAAAAGACCCAGGCGCGGAGGATCCCGTGATGGTGGTCTACTACGACCTGAACAAGGAGACGCTGGAATTTACCCAGCGCGTCATCTCGAAGGGCGAACCGGGTAAGGGTCCTGGCATCGGTCTCCAGATCCGCGTCGCGGACATGGATGGCGACGGGTGGAAAGACATCGTGGTGCCGGGCAAGTCCGGGACGCACATCCTCTGGAACAAGGGGTTCTGAGCCCCTGGTATTAAGATTGCCATTTTCGGCTTACTCCCTTAGAAAAGGGACCTCGATGAATTTTGCCAACCTCTTTAAAAACGAAGACGATCCCCTGGTGCTCGAAGACGGCGCCAAGGTGATCGAAGAGAGTGACAGTTCGGATCTCCTGTATGTCGTGCTGGACGGCGCCGTGGAAATCCTGGTTCACGGGAAACCCGTCGAAACCGTGGAAGCCGGAGGTTTGTTTGGCGAAATGTCGCTGATCGATTCCAAGCCGGCCAGCGCCTCGGCGGTAGTGAAGGGCTCGGCCAAGCTGGCCGTGGTGGACAAGAAACGGTTCACCTTCCTGGTGCAGCAGCACCCCACCTTTGCCCTGGATCTCATGAAGGAGATGAGCCGCCGCCTGCGCTCCATGGACGCCACGGTCTGAGGGCTGGTTTTTGCTCTGGGTATCTCCTCAATGCGGATTATCCCTTTAGCGGCCGCCCCAAAAAAGGTGGAACGCGATCTCCGAGCGCGTTCTCGAAAGCAGTAGGAGGGACTTTTCGCCCCTGCTTGGACATCAAATCGCCGCAATAGATCGCTGGCCCGGTTCGCGAGTTTCTTTGCCAATCCGGCTCGGACCCCGGAGGTCGAGGACCACCTGTCGCCTCGTGTCTTGTTTGGCAAACTTGCTGGCGGGTAGACAGGACTAAGCCATTCACGCCATTGACGTGGCGGGTGCCCTTTGGTCCATTGGGCGGGTGAAGACTCCCGCCCGCCCTCTGTCATTGTCGTTATTGTTTCGTGTTTGTGTTCCCGGTTTTCGTTCAGCCACCGCCCGCGCCGCGGGAATGGTGGTCGCGGGGTGTTTGGCTTGGCTGAATCTTGGAGGAACCAAACCGGCGGATGCGGCGGAGAAAAACTCAGAATCTTCCGCCTCCCGGCCGAACATCCTGGTGGTGCTGACGGACGATCAGCGCTGGGATGCGCTGGGGTTCCTGGGCCATCCCTTTTTGAAAACGCCGAATATGGACCGATTGGCGCGGGAGGGGGTGCACTTCCGGAATGCCTTCGTCACCACCTCGCTCTGTTCGCCCAGCCGGGCGTCCATCCTGACCGGTCTCTACGCGCACAACCACCGCGTGGTGGACAACTACCACCCCGTGCGGGAGGGGATCACCTATTTCCCGAAGTATCTGCAGGAGGTGGGCTACGAGACCGCCTTCATCGGGAAGTGGCACATGGGCGGGGACATCGATGATCCGCAACCGGGATTTGACTACTGGCTCAGTTTCAAGGGCCAGGGGGAGTATTTCACGGATCCAGCGGATGGAAAAGTGAAGGGCCGCTACGTGCCCCAGGTGTCGAAGGAGGGCTTCAACATCAATGGGAAACGCGTCCCGCAAAAGGGCTACATCACGGATGAGCTGACAGACTACGCCCTGAACTGGCTGGAGGGCCGGGAAGGGGAGAAGCCCTTCCTTCTCTACCTCTCGCACAAGGCCGTGCACGCGGACTTCATCCCGGCCAACCGCCATGCCTTTTGCTATGAGGACCAGCCTTTTCTCCAGCGGGAAGACTGGAAGACCGCGCCCGAAAAATTCCGGGGCGTGCCCATGTGGGTGCAAAACCAGCGGAACAGCCGCCACGGGGTGGAGTTTGCCTATTACACAAACCTGGACCTGGCCACCTACTACCGCCGCTACTGCGAGACCCTGCTGGCGGTGGACGAAAGTCTGGGCCTGCTGATGAAGGAACTGGAAGACCAGGGGCAGTTGGACAACACGCTGATCCTGTTCCTGGGGGACAATGGCTTCCTCTTCGGCGAGCACGGCCTGATCGACAAGCGCTGCGCCTACGAAGACTCCATCCGGATTCCCATGCTGGCGCGCTGGCCGGCAGCGTTTCCGGCCGGGACGGTGGTGAACGAAGTGGTGGCGAATATCGACATCGCGCCCACCCTTCTGGAGGCCGCCGGTGTCACGGCGCCGGAGGGCATGGACGGGCGGAGTTTTCTGGCCTTCGCGAAAGGGGAGGAGGCGGAGTGGCGCGACTACCTGCTCTACGAATACTACTGGGAACGGAACTACCCCCAGACGCCCACCATGCACGCCCTGCGCGGCGGCCGCTACAAGTACATCCGCTACCACGGCATCTGGGACACGGACGAACTTTACGACCTGCGGGAGGACCCGGGCGAAACCCAGAACCTGATCGCCGATCCGGCTTTCGCGGACACCGTGGAGGAGATGAACCGGCGGCTCTTCGAGATCCTGGAGGAAACCACGGGCATGGACCTGCCGCTGCTGGAGGACCGGGGCACGAAGTTCCTTCACCGCCGCGAAGACGGCTCCCCGGCGGCGGAGTTTCCCGAGCGGTTTCTCAAGACGCCGGAGTAGCCTGCCGGAGTGGGCGACATCGCGGGAGAGGGCGTGTTTTCCCTGAAAGGTTGGCGCAAAAAGGGTTTTCGTTTTCAGCGCGTTATGCTACCCATGGGCGCATGAAATTCAGATTCGCCCTCGCCCTGTTTGCCGCCACGATGCTGATCTCGACGGGTTGCGCCGTCTCTCCGGATAGTGAGAAGGCGGAAGGCATCGGGCCGGTGAACAACGTCTCTCCCGCCGACTTGCAGCAGCAGCAGGATCAAGTGATCCGCCAGTTGGCGTATTGAGTGGAGGCCGTGTCAGGCGATTAGTCTGGTTCGGACTAACTCTTCGCCTTAGTTTTAGGGGCCGGTTCTGAAGGTGGTCCTCGACCTCCGGGCGAGGAACTTTGGAACCGGGCAATCGTAGAGATGGCGGCGCGTCATTCGCTGCCATCGGTTTTCGCGCGGCACACCGCTGGGTTACCCTCTTTGAAGAGCAGCGGCCGAACCGGGACGCTGGCCAGTTCCCGCCTCAGTTCGCCTGCGTCTGGCCCTGCGTGGTGGTGTTGTCCGTATTATCCGCCGTGTCGTCCGCCGCCGGATCTTCCACGACGAATTCCACATACCCGCGGCGTTCCAGGTAGGCGAGAAGATCGGTGAGAGTTTCTTCCACGGTCAGGTTGGCGCCGTTGGCGTCGCCGGTGCGCTGTTCCTGGAAATGAGCGGAGACCTTGGTGATGCCGGCGTAGCCGACGTTGCCCTCGCGGTCGTCGAAGGGGACGCTGCTTTCGTCGTCGGCGGAAAGGGAATAGCCCCGCAGCTCGGCGGCGACTTTCACGCGGACATTGCCGGAGGAAACGTCCTTGCTGGGATTGCCAATAAGGAGAAAAGTCGTCTGCGGCGTGCCGGTCGACGCGGCGGCGGAGAGGACGGCTTTGAATTCGCGGCCCTTGTTCGGGTAGAAGAGGCTCCCGAAATCTTCCACGATAGTATAGTAGCGCTGGGCGCCTTCCTGGAAGGTGAGCACCCAGTCCGCCGGGCCGCCCGCCGCTTCGGCGATGACGTAGCCTTCATTGTAGAAGCTGTAGTTGATGCTGGTGCCTTCTTTTTCGAAGTCCAGCCGGTAAACGGCTACCTGGGCTTGGGCGGTGGAAGCCGTAAAAAAGGGACCTAACCCGGCGGCGAAAAGAACGAGGGCGAGGGGCAGAGTTTTCATAAAGGCATGAGTTAGTGCCAGTCGTGGAAACGATAGCGGGACGCCCGGCCCAAGTCGAGGCCGAACAGAGGATGCAACCCCGGGCCGGGAAAAGGTACTCGCCGGGGAAAACAGGGCGAAGCGAAACGGCCCTCCACGTAGCACGCAGGCGCTCCAGAGGAGTAAACGCGAGGGGGCTACGCGGGTTCAGTAGACCGGACAAGATATGGCGGACTGGAGCTATGCTCAGGCTCCGCTGATGTCGTTTACCTTGGTAGTGGGACCGTTTTTCTGAACGCTCTTGATGCCGTTCTCCATGGCCTTGGCGGTTTCGTACATTTCGCTCTGGCCGATGATCTGGTGGTTGCCGGCTTTCAGGACGAAGTAGGGTTTGCCGTTCTTGCTCTCCCGCCGGTCGTAGCGCTTGTCGGTGGCGGAGTTTTTCTGGACGGAGGCAATGCCGTTCAGGGCGCTGCGCTTGGTCTTGTACATCTCGCTGGCGAGAATGATCTGGCCGTTGGTGGCGACCAGGCTGAAGTGGAACTGGCCGTCTTTGGCCTTCTTGAGTTCGTATTTTCCGGGCATGAGGTGTCGTTGTGGCGGTTAGGTTGGAACCCTGACGTTTTAGCAAAGAGTCCTGGCGGCCGGCAAGACGGAAGGAGGTGAAAGGCCAACTGTTTTGGAGAATTTCCGTGTCCGGCGTGTCAATCGTGTCAATCGGAACGGAGTCGCTACTCTCTTGGCAGCCTGGCCAGCGTCCTCGCGAGTTCCGGATTGTAGATATATCGAGTGTTAACGAAGCTGATAATCGTCACCATCACCACATACAGCGGAAGGCTGCCCAAAAGCGTCCGTTCACCCACGACGAATTCCGTGAGGAAGATCGACGCTGGAAAGGAGAGACCGATCAACGCGCTTTGGAAGATGCGCAAATTGAGGCGGAGCCAACGGGAGGCTTGCCAGGCGCGTTTCAAGAGTTCCCGGCGTTCCTTGCGATCAAGTCCCTGAAGTTCGGGAATGTCTTTTTGCCAGAGGCCTTTCATGACGCCGGGATGGAACGTAGTCAGGGTAGCGGGAAGTGGGGGAAAGGCGCCAGCGCAAAAAGAAGGGTTTCAGCCTTGGTATCAGGCGGCAGACGCGGTTGCGGGCTGGGAGCTCGCTCGCGAATGTTGGGAGGAGATCTGGGCGCGGTTAGACCGGTCCACGCCCGCGAGCGCCCTTCCAGGGCGCAATGGGTAATCTGTTAGGGTACCAGGCCTCAAGGCCTTCGCTTTGTGCGGGCGCCCTTCCAGGGCGCGGTGAGTTCTTTGGTAGCTTTGTCAGGATTCCTTCACCGTTTGCACCCGCCACCAGGCATTTTCCAGAGGGAAGAAGGAGACGAAGTACATCTTGTCCGCTTTGAAATGCGCGATGGTGGCGAGGATCTCGGCCTCATACTCTTTCACTAAGCCGGCGTCCGGGCTGAGGGTGGTGACCCAGGCGGCGAAGATGGGTTCGCGGGCCGTGCCGAGTTCGGCGCGGCGGGCGGGGGAGAGGCGGTTGATCTCCTTGATCTGGAGGTGCGCCAGGTCCACGGCGTCCTGCTCGGTCTGCTGGGGTTTCCAGAGGGCGTTGATCTGTTTCCAGTCCGGCTCGTAGTAGAGGTCCGCGTCCGGGTCAAAGTCGTGGCGTTGTGTCATACCTTTGGCGGCTTCGCGGGCGGTGGCGTTCAGGCCGCGGGCGTAGGCGGCGCGGAGGTCCGGGTCGTCTTCCATCTCCCACAGGCCTCGCAGAGAAATGGCGGAGGAGGCACCGGTCCAGGTGGCGCGGTGGATCTTGCCATCCGGCTTGGCTTCGAAGTGCATGCCGCGCTCGCAGATCTGGAGACGGGTGGGGCTGCTGTCCGCGTTCGCGGGGTCCTGGGATTCGTCCAGGGCGGCGCGGTAACGCGCGTCCCAAGCAGCATCCCCGGTCAGTTGGTGCATGGCTTTGCACACAAAGAGCAGGCGCGGAGCGCCTTCCCAGGAGAACTGGGCAAAGGAACCGCGAAAGTGAAAAGGCGGTTCCGCCGGCATCCGCCAGCCGGTTTCCACTAACACATTCGCCACTTCCGTAAATTTTTCGACGATGCGCTTCCGCAACGCCGGTTCTTCCTGGTCCGCCAAGCCGCTCTGGAGATAGCGCCACAGGCCGTAGAACCAGGGGATGGTCTGGTCGTTCGATCCCATGGGCCAGGTGGTCTTCCCATCCGTGCCGAAGCCCCGGCCGATGAAGCCGGGTACCTCGCTGCACGAGGCCAGCCGCAGCAGTCCCTCCACCAACCGCCGCGCCTTCGCCCGGTCCTCCGCCTCCCCCGTCGCCAGCGCCCGGAGGATCAGGCCGTCCAGGTAGAAGCCATTGAACATGGCCCCATTCTCATTCGGCGCCCACCACCCCAGCGCATTCGGTTTCCCCGCCCGGCATTCCTCCGGCGTGGGCAGTTCGACGGCGCCGCTCAGGTCCGTGAAATCGATCAGGACACCGTGCTCGTCCACGAAACGCCGCCAGAGTTCGGCGTGGATGGTTTGGATAGAGGCTTCCGGGGTGGAGGGAGAGGAAGTGGCCAGAAAAGATCGAAACGGAGCGGAGCCTGCCGTGGCAGCTAAGACTGCGGTGGAAGCGCTCTTGCGGAGGAAAGTGCGGCGGGAGGGGGCGGGGTTCATGATGGTTAGGACCCCCAAACCTAGCGTGTGGCTGCCACTTACACCAGCTTCTCCAGGAACTCTTTCCGTTCGAAGGGCTGGAAGTCTTCCATGCCTTCGCCGGTGCCGATGAAGCGGGTGGGGATGCCGAGTTCGTTCTTGATGGCGACGGCGACGCCGCCTTTGCCGCTGCCGTCGAGCTTCGTGACGATGAGGCCGGTGAGGTCGAGGGCTTTGTGGAATTCCTTGGCCTGGGCGAGGGCGTTGGAGCCGGTGGTGGCATCGACGACGAGGAGGCGTTCGTGGGGGGCGGTGTCGTCCTGTTTGGAAAGGGTGCGGCGGACTTTCTTGAGTTCCTCCATGAGGTTGTGCCGGGTGTGGAGCCGGCCGGCGGTGTCGCAGAGGACGAAGTCGATGCCGTCGCGGATGGCTGCCTGGTGGGCTTCGAAGCAGACGGCGGAGGGGTCGGACTGGTAGGGGCCGGTGTGGATGGGGACGTTCAGGCGGGTGGCCCAGACCTGGAGCTGCTCGATGGCGGCGGCGCGAAAGGTGTCGGCGGCGGCGAGCAGGACGGAGTGGCCCTGCTGCTTGAGGAAGTAAGCCAGCTTGGCGGTGGAGGTGGTCTTCCCGGTGCCGTTCACGCCGGCCACCAGGATGACGCGGGGCGAGGCGGGGTTCGGCGTCAGCGGCGGGGCGTCGTCGCCCAGGATGGTGCCGATCTCTTCCCGGCAGACGGCCACGATGTCTTCGCCCTTCAGCTTGCCGCCCCTGTCCTGGAGGGTATCGACGATGCGGGTGGTGAGCTGAATGCCCAGGTCCCCGGAGATGAGGGTTTCCTCAAGGTCATCCCAGTCAATGTCCGGCTTGGTGAAATGCTGGAGGATCTTTTTGAAGAGACGCATGGGCTAACTGAGGTGCTAAGGGCGGACTAATGGATGAACCACAGAGGACACTGAGTGCACAGAGAGGATGAGTGGGCGGGAGATTTGGGGTGGTTCGGGCGACTGGTTTACTAACCGCAGATGACTCAGATGGGCACTGATGGTTTTTGATGGTGGCGACTTTAGGAAGGTCTGGAACTGGTGAACCGGAGTTGCTGAACTCTTGTTGAAATTCTATGCGGTCTCTAAGGAAATTGTGCCTGATGTATTAGAAGGTGTCTTTTGACCCAAATCTATCTGTGTCCATCCGTGTCATCTGTGGTTAACGAAAAACGGCGCTCGGCAGTTTCTGCTTCGCTTCGATTGTGGTCAAAAAGGTTTCGGTCCCAGTTCTCTTCTCTGTGACCTCTGAGTCCTCTGTGGTCATTCTTCCAGCGTGAGCTTCAGCAGAGAGCGCGGATTTGGGAATTGGTGAAGCCGTTCACGCCTGGCTGGTGGTGCGTTCGCGGAGGATGCGGTCGAGGACGCCGTTGATGAAGCGGGGGGAGTCTTCGGTGCCGAAGCGCTTGGCGATTTCCACGGCTTCGTTAAAGGTGACGGCATTGGGGATGTCGTCGCGGTAAAGGAGTTCGTAGGCGGCGAGGCGGAGGATGTTGCGGTCGATGGTGGTGATGCGGCTGATGGAGTAGTTCTCCGCCGCGGCCTCGATGGCGGTGTCCAACTCGGCCAGGTGGGCCACGATGCCGGCGAGGAGTTCGATGGCGAAGGCGCGCACGGGAGCCTTGGCGGTGCGGAGTTGCCAAAAGGGCGAGCCTTCCTCAAACGCGGCGGCGGCCTCGCGGTTGAGATCGTGGCTGAACAAAAATTGCAGGGCGGCCTCCCGGCCTTCGCGGCGGCGTCCAGGAGGTTTCTTAGGGGCGTCTGACATGGGTGATGAGGTCGGAATACAGGGCAAAATGGGGAATGCAACGAATGCAGCCGAAGCGGCCCGGTTTCCAGAGAAAAGGTCGAAAAATCTGGGGGCGGAGAGATTGGCCGCAAAAAGGCGCAAAAGGACGCAAAAACTGGGAATCTGTGGGTTTCGGGACCGCGGAGGTGGGAAAACCACAGAGGACACTGAGGTCACAGAGAGATGAGCGAGGCGGTCGCGCTGGAGCCGAACGACTAGAAAACCGCAGATGACTCAGATGGGCGCAGATAAGATTTGGTTTGGCGGACGAATTAAGGAAATTGGGACCGTCAGAGGAGGAAGGAAAACCGGTCCTGATCTGAACAAGGTATCCTCTGGGTTTAGACCGTCCGGTTCAGAACAAATATCTGTGTCTATCCGTGTAATCAGCGGTTAAGCAAACCGAGTAACCCCAGCGCATCCGTCCCGCTCATCTCTCTGTGACCTCAGTGTTCTCTGAGGTCAAAAAGAGTGGTGTCCGATCTGTATGACGTATCTAGCGCAGTCGATCACTCGTCATGCCCCCGCAGGGCGCGCATGATGCGGATCATATCGACGGCGGAGCGGGCGGCTTCGATGCCGCGGTTGATGCGGTCGCCGAGGCAGCGTTCTTCGGCCTGTTCTTCATTGTCGAGGAGGAGAACTTCGTGGACGACGGGGATGAGGTGGGCCTTGGAACTGTCGTGCAGGCAGCGGGTCACGCTTTCGCCAATGAGGTCGGCGTGGGCGGTCTTGCCGCGCAGGATGACGCCCAGGGCGATGACAGCGTCGGGCTTGGGACGGAACTCGCGGCAGAATTCTTCCACCACCAGAGGAATTTCGTAAGCGCCGGGCACGCGGACAGTTTCGATCTCCACGCGGGTCAGGATGGCTTCCAGTTCCTGCTGAGCGGACTTCACCATGGCGTCGGTATAGCGGGCGTTGTACTTGCTGGCGACGATGGCGACGAAGCACTCCGTGTTGTCGGAGTAAGGGCGGTCGGGGACGGGGGACGTTTCCATGGTTCAGGGACGAGGAGAAGAATCGATGGGAAAATAGCCGCAATAAGGCGCAAAAGGACGCAAAAATGGGGAGTAATCGGGGACGGGTCAAGAGGTCACGCGTTTTTGTGAACAGAGGTCGCAGAGATCAGAGGGACAGAAACGCCGGTATAGAGCCTGTTTTGAATTCTTAGAGCGAAATTACGAAAAGAAACCTGTTTCCGGCGATAAACAAGCCAGAGAAGAAAGTGAGAAAAGGGGGATTGAATTAGGGTGTATGGACAAATTCCCGAACCGCCCGGTATGGATGCAGAAAGGTGATCAAATGAGCGCCGCAAGCGGCGAATTTTCAATAGACGCGGCCCATTTTCCGCCTGGCTGCGTTCCGCCTTACTCTATTGGGACCACCCAACGGCGTTCGGCGCGCCTTGCCAGCCGAAAAATGGTCTCGTGCAGGGCCGTCCGCCAATTTGTCCACACACCCTAGTGCAGTGACCGCCTTAAAATGATGAGCGCTTGGTCTGAACAAAGAGCCGCTGGCGGCAGGGCGGGAACCGGTCTTTTTTGGCTGGGGTCTTCGTGGCTCTTCAGTCAGTTATGATTCGCATAGCCTCCTTCATCGCGCCTTGCCCCCAGCCAAAAATCCTCGCCAATCACCCATCATCTTAAGGCGGTCACTGCACTAGGCAGTGTGGACAAATATAAGTGGTTGAGAATGTTAAGTTTTACGAAATAGTAAAGGATGGATGTCCATCGAGCAGATCAGATGCCGGAGCCGGTTTTTCAACGGCTAAAAAAATTGATCTGATCACTGGAAGGCGGCTAACTTAAGTGCTAAGGGCCGCAAGATGTTGAATTCGCGCGCGACTCTTAACGGAATCTGGTGGATTCTATGCACCGGTTCGATGTGGAATCAGATGCCCCGCCGCTTTGGAAAGTGGAACAGCGTCTGGAGATGCTACCGTAGATGGTGTGCAAACGGGTTGTGGGACCAGATTCTGATGCAACTGGTCGATGAATTTCCCGAAACCGAGAAGCTGCGCATCCTGGACACCAGTCACGTGAAGTGTCATCAAGACGCGGCTCGTTCGGCGGAAAGCGCTGAAGATCAGAAACTTGGGAAAACCAAAGGAGGCCGCAACACCAAGGTAAGCGCCGTGGTCAACAAAACGGGAAAAGCAGTGGCGCTGCTATTGGTTCCAGGCAACGAACACGATAGCAAAAGCGCGCGCCAAACCCTTGGCGATCTCGATGGAGCCACCGTGCTGGCCGACAAGGCTTACGACAGCAACGCGCTTCGCCAGCAGATCGAAGCTGACGGCGGCAAAGCAAATATCCCGCCAATGAAAAGCCGCAAGCATCCCATCGAATATGACAAGCAATTGGGTAAACAGCGTTCGGTGGTGGAGAATTTCTTTTGCCGGATCAAATCCTACCGGCGCGTGGCCACTCGCTACGACAAACTCGCTGAAACCTACATGGGCTTCGTAACCCTCTCTGCCATCGTCGATTGGATCAAATCTGAATTTGTCCACTCTGCCTAGTGGCCGGCCTCATCCTTTCCGAACCGAACCATGATTGAGTTCTTCAAGCACCTCTTCGATACGGATGGTTTCCCCGACCGTTGGCATTGTGGCGACTGGACGGCGGGCCACGGGTGGCTGCACATCATTTCCGACTCCATGATCTTCGCGGCCTACACGGCCATTCCATTCACGCTCTTGCTCTTTGCGTGGAGAAAACACCGCGAGATCCTGTTTGTCCGGCTGGTCTGGCTGTTCGCTGCGTTCATTCTGGCCTGCGGCTTAGTTCACTTGATTGAAGCCACTATTTTCTGGCACCCTTGGTACCGCTTCTCTGGTCTGGTCAAAGGCATCACCGCGGCGGTCTCCTGGGCGACGGCCATTGCCATTATTTTCCACATGCCCAGGGCCCTGAATATTCCGGGACTGGTAACGGTGAACCAGAAACTGGAATCCGCCCTGACCGAACAACAGCATGCCCGCTGGGAACTGGAGCGGAGCAATGAAGACCTCGATCAATTTGCCTACGTGGCCAGCCACGACCTGCGGGCGCCTCTGAGGTCGATCCGGCACTTGGCCTCCTGGGTGGAAGAAGACTGCGAAGACTTGCTGCCAGAGGAAAGCAAGAAGCACCTGTCTCAACTAAAGCAGCGCGTGGGCCGGCTCGACACTCTGCTAACCGATTTACTCACCTACTCCCGAGCCGCGCGGGATCTCAATGACCCGGAACCGGTCAATGTCGCGGAAATGGCCGAAAATATCGCCTCGGACATCCTGGATCAGCATTCCTGTTTCAAGATCGAGGTGTCACCCGGCTTGCCGGAAGTCACGACGTGGCGAGTGCCGCTGGAACAGATTCTGAGAAACCTGATTTCCAATGCCTGCAAACACCACGGGGGCGAATCGGGCACGATCCAGGTAACGGGCAGAGCGAAAGGTAAGAATGTGGAATACTCCGTGAAGGACGACGGACAGGGAATTTCGCCGGAGTTTCACGAAAAGATTTTCGGCATGTTTCAAACGCTGAAGTCCAAAGACGAAGTGGAAGGCTCCGGAATGGGACTGGCCATCGTGGCCAAACTGGTCGAGCGCATTGGCGGATCCATCTCTATCGTTTCCAAAGAAGGCCAGGGCGCCGAATTCATCATTTCTCTACCCGCGACTCCACCGGTCAACCCCAATTCGGGAAATCACTCCACCAATGGCAGCCGAACCCATCTCGCTTCTACTCATTGACGACGACGACGTCGAAGCCGAACTCGTCAGGCGCTCCCTGAAGAAAGCCCGGATCGCCAACGAAATCTACCGTGCGCACCACGGCCTGGAAGGCCTTGCGATGTTGCGTGGCGAGCATGAAAAGAAGGTGCCGTATCCGGTGCTCATTCTATTGGACCTGAACATGCCCCGGATGAACGGTTTTGAGTTCCTGACCGAACTTCGCGCCGATCCCAACCTGAAAAAGATGGTCGTCTTTGTCCTGACCACGTCCTGCGACGAACGGGACCGGGCAAACGCCTACGACCTGAACGTCTCCGGCTACATTGTGAAGTCCCACGCCGGCCGCGATTTTACAGACCTGTTGGAGATGATTGAGGCGTACTGGAAGCTGGTGGAGTTTCCGCCGCAATAGCCCGCCTTCCGCGGAGCAAGGCGCCACGCGCCCTCCCGCAAACCGTGTGGCGGAGAGAGTATCCCGGCGCCTGAGCGCTCCGTTTGACAGCCGGTTTTGGTTCGAGTCTGGAGAAGTTCCCGGTTGCAGTTCCGCGAATTGAGGCGAAAGAAGGCGCTCGCGCGCCGCTGGGCGGGTGAAGAAGCAAACCTGACCGTGGTCCAAACACGGACACGCGGGACTCAGTCATCCATGGATGACCGGGCCATTTCTTTACCGGGCCTGAATATGGTCGCGCCTGGCCGCCGGGTGTCTCCCACGAAGAGATAGCCGGCAGCCTTTCAGCCAACCTAGTCACCTATTCTCCCACACGATTGCAGAGAGCCGGTCGCGGTCCGCCCCCGAGGCACGCCGCCTTTCTCGCCGACTCACCATGTTTGACCTGTTCCGCAAGAAAAACGGTAACTTCAAAGACGATATTCTTTCAGGGCTGACCGTGGCCCTGGCTCTGGTACCTGAAGCCATCGCCTTTTCCTTCGCTGCCGGGGTGGACCCCCTGGTGGGTCTTTGGGCAGCGGTGTTCATGGGCTTCATCACCTCGGCCTTTGGCGGCCGTCCGGGTATGATCTCCGGCGCAACCGGCGCTATTTCCGTCGTGGCGGGGAAAGCCGTCCAGCACGGGGACCAGCTAGGCGAAGGCCTGGGCCTCCAGTACCTCTTCGCCGTCATCATGCTGGCGGGGGTCATTCAAATGCTCTTTGGCGTCCTGAAACTGGGGCGTTTCATCCGGCTGGTGCCGCACCCGGTAATGATCGGCTTTGTCAACGGCCTGGCGATCGTCATCCTGATGGCACAGTTTCCCTCTTTCCTGGACCCCGGAACCGGTAAACTGCTCCAGCCCCAGCCGCTGGCCGTCATGGTCGGCCTGGTGGCGCTGACCATGCTCATCATCCAGTTCTTCCCCCGTCTGACCAAGGCGGTGCCATCCTCCCTGATGGCGATTGCGACCGTGGGGCTGATCTCTTTCTTCTTTTTCGAGAATACCGCCACGGTCTCGGACGTGCTCGCGCAGTCCGCCGGAAATCCGGAGGGCCGCTTGTCGGGTTCTTTTCCCCTCCCTTCCCTGCCCACCGGTATCGCCTGGGCCACGGATTGGACCTTTATCCTGAAGACCGCCTTCATCATCGCCATGGTGGGCATCATCGAGTCGCTGATGACGCTCCAGCTCATCGATGAAATTACCGAGACCCGCGGCCAGGGAAATCGGGAGTGCTTCGCCCAGGGCGGCGCCAATCTTCTCTCCGGCCTCTTCGGCGGCATGGGCGGCTGCGCCATGATCGGCCAATCGCTGATCAACCTGAAATCCGGTGGCCGTGGCCGAACCTCGGGAATCACCGCCGCGCTGGCCCTCGCCTTCTTCATCATGGCCGGCGGCATCGTCATCGAGAAGATTCCCATCGCCGCTCTCGTCGGCGTCATGTTCATGGTGGTCATCGGCACCTTCGAGTGGTCGTCGCTCAAGACTTTGGGCAAGGTCCCCTTATCGGAAGTCCTCGTGATCGTGGCCGTCACGCTCGTCACCGTGGTGTGGCACGATCTGGCCACCGCGGTCTTCATCGGCATCATCCTTTCCGCCCTGGTCTTTGCCTGGGAGAGTTCGAAACACGTCTTCGTCCGCGTGGAAAAGGAAACCCCGGAGGAGAAGATCTATTCGCTCCAGGGCCTGCTTTACTTTGGTTCCGTGCGGGACTTCTCGGACCACTTTCAAGCCAAGTCTGACGTCCCGAACATCGTCATCGACTTTGGCGAAGCCCGGGTCTGCGACATGTCCGGTCTGGAAGCCATCAATTCTCTCGCTGAACGCTATCGCCAGGCGGGAAAAAACCTGCGGCTTCGCCACCTTTCCGCGGACTGCCGCCGGATGCTGGACAAAGCCGGCGCCATGGTGGAGGTGGAAATCCTGCCGGACGACCCCGCCTACTCCGTGGCCAACCTGCGGCGCAACGCGGCAAAGTAACCGGGCCCTGTCCCGAGGATGGGTGCGGAAAGAAACGCTTTCAAACTCACGCCCCTCTCACCGGCCCGGCACAAACCGGATCATGCGAAGGTCCAGGAACGGGCCTTTCGCGCCGTCACCGGATTTCAGCACCACCTTGTTGTCCCCTCCGGCCAGGGAAACCGGGCCGATCCCGGTCGTTCGAAAAGTGTCCCGCCCACCGGTACTTTCAATGGCGCCGGAAAGAACTTTCTTTCCGTTTACCAGGAGTTGCCAGGGAACTCCCGCGGACTCTACCGGAGCTGCATACTCCCATTCCACCGTGTAGTCGCCGGGACGGTCCAGAACGGCGGTCCATTCGGCACGGCCATCCTCTGAATCCCATCCAGTCAAGGCGTCCACGGTTTTGTCGAAAACAAGATGGGTTCCGGAAACACGGCACTTGGAGGCCCGGAGCTCGAAGGCTCCACCCTCCCGGGGCCGCACGCGCGCGGAAACTACGGGCACCGGCGTCTCGACCGGGCTCAAACTTCCCAGGTAAGCGATGAGATCCGCGGTCTGCTGCGGGGAGAGTGCGCCCTCCAAGCCCTCCGGCATCAGCGAAAGGCCGGAGGCGGTCATGGAAACTATGTTGGAGCGAAGCATCTGCTGTTCGCTTCCGTCGGCCCCACGCAAGGTGAGGCTATTGGCACTCTCGTCGCCAATCAGGCCGTAGATCTGACTGCCGTCTTTCGCTTCAATCTGGTAGGTCATGAACTTGTCTTCCACCGCCCGGTTCGGATCCAGAACGGCTACAAGTAGAGACTCGGGGGAACGATCCGTCAGTGCGGTCAGGTCTGGCCCGATCGCATTGCCCACTCCCTCAAGGCGGTGACAGGCCACACACAACCCGCCAAAGACCTCTTTTCCCTCCTTGGGATCTCCCGGCAATTCCAACGCCGCCTCGTAACGGTCCAGTACCTCTTGGCGGGACGCACTGATGGCGGCGGCAAAGATCGCCTGCCCGCGGGAACGAATCGTTTCGTCACCGGAACCCGTCAGCCGCTGACGCGTGGCCGCATCGATCAGGGTCGGAGGAATCTCTCTCGCCTCCAGGGCCCCCAAAAGAGACAATGTCCATTCTCTACGGCTTACCATTAAAGCCAGCGCACCAGCACGAGAGGCGGGGCCCAGAGAGTCCCATCTCGCGATCAAGTTGGCCGCTGTGTCCGGGTGCGCGGCCCGGCGCAAGGCTTTCAAAACAGCCTCGCGTACGCCGGGGGAATATCGCGGAGAAAGCCAGCCAATCAGGAGCTCCAAGTCTTCCTTCCCATTGAATACCGCACGACAACTCAGGAGACGAATCGCATCCACCCGCTGCTCTTCTGGAAGAATCTCTCCAACCAAGGCCCCTCGGGCTCTCGAAACCAGGAGGTTCAGTTTGTTCCGCTGTGCCGGGCTCGATGAAACATCATCCAGCCCGGCTCCCCCGCTAAGCAAACCGTTCAATACCGCTATCTGCCAGGGCCTAGCCACCCCATCAGAACCACCGCCTCCGCGGTCTGCCTCCCGGTCCATGGCGGAAACCAGGGTTTCCACCAGCCGCCCCCGCGCGGAGTCTTCATGAAACTCCATGGTCATGGCCGCCAACTTTTCCATCAACACCACCGGTGGCGCTTCCACATCAGGAACCATTTGGCTTAGTTCTTCTCGAAAACCCCTCTCATCCGTATAAGCCAGGCTCAATCGCCTCAAGAGAGCGCCAAGATTGTCCCGGTTCACCGAACTGAGCGCCGTTGCCGTCACATACGGTTCGTCCCGGTAGCGCAGCAACAAGGCGGCCAGAAGTAGGGGCGCGTTCTCATCTTCTCCCGCCTCTTCCTTCATCTCCCCAAGGACACCCGCCAGCTCTTTCGCGACAAAGGCGTCGCCCAGGTGTGGCTTCACCAGAGCGGCCAATTGGCGGGCGGAAACCCTGTCTTTTGCAAAGCAAAGCGCGTTTCTCACCACGCCGGAGTGGGTATCGCTCAGGGCAACAACCAGGGAGTCGATGTCCAATCTTCCCAGTCCAGCCAGGACACTCAGAGCGTGCATCCGCGCCGTGGGCCGGTCTCCTACCCTCACCATCTGCCGCAGAGCCGCCAAGGTGGCTTCTTCTTCTTTTCGGTCCCTATCTCCACCCCAGAGCAGGCTCTGGTGCGCGAAATCCCGGATCGTTCCATTCGGGCTCTCGAGCAGGGCCACCAGCGCTGCGCCGCTGGATGGATCGAAAGCTGGAACGGGACCCGGCTGTTTGCCGGCTGGATAAATGCGGTAAATCCGGCCACGATCGCTCCCCGCGCGAAGGTCCAGCTTGGTCTGCCACTCCAGCGGGATCCACTCCGGGTGCTCAATAACTAGCCGATACATGTCCGCCATCCACAGCGCGCCATCCGGACCCGTGCGGACGGAAACCGGGCGGCACCAGTTGTCCGTGGAAGCCAGAAACTCGTTCTCCTGCTCATCCGGCGCACGGGTCGAAGTGAAGGTAGCACCATTGGGAGTCAGGACCTGCCGGCTCACCAGGTTGTGGACCGGTTCACAAACAATAGCGTTCCCCTCAAACTCAGCCCCCAGCGCGATGTCCCGATAGATCGTGGGTCCACAGACCGAGGTAAAACGATTCGCGCGATCGTAATCATTAAACCGTGCCAAGGTCTCGCTCCGGGGATAGACCGGCGCGGCTCCGGGTTCTTCAGGCACATCCACATAGGCGCGTGGCGGAGCCACGGCCTTGTTCTGCTCCAGCCATTCGTAGCGCAGCGGGTAGTGCCAGAGCGGATTGCTGTTGTTGCACCCAAACCAGTTCCCCCAGTCATCGCGATATCGCCCGTTTTGGGTTTTTCCGGAGAGAAGCGCCACCTCTTTGGTCACGGGATTTATCCGCAGATCGTTACCCCGAATGTCCACCTCGTCGCGTCCGTGCGGCGTGGCGATCACGCCGCCGCCATCGCCATTGGCAACGTGCAGCCAGTTGTCCAAGCCCCAGGCCAGGCCATTCACCCGGTGCTGCTGATTCGAACGCGAAAACCCCTCGAACCAAGTCTCGCGAACATCCGCCACGCCATCGCCATCGGTGTCCTCGGCATAGAAAATCTCCGGCGCCGCAGTGACGAGAACGCCTTTCTTCCACACCTTGATGCCCGTGGGATAGGGGAGGCCATCCAGAAACGTTGTCGCTTCATCATATCGGCCGTCGCCATCGGAGTCGGACAGTACCTTCACGGCCCCACCCGGCACATTCATGGGATCATCCGGCTGGTTCCAGGTGAGCCCGTTAGGGTAATCCCGCATCTCCACGACCCAAAGCCGGCCGGAAGCGTCCCAGTCGAAAGCGACGGGGTCCATCACCAGGGGTTCCGCGGCTACCAGCTCGATCTCCAGTCCGGGCCGCACTTTCATGGACGCCAGCGCATCTTCCGGAGACAGGGGAGCGGGCCAATCATCCAATTGCCCACGAACAGGAAGGGCCACCCAAACCAATGAAACAGCGGCTAAAGCGAAAACGCTTCTGAGGAGGGCGCTCAAGGGGGTCATGACACCGGTCAACTAGGAGCAGAGGGCGTGATGCCCGCCTGCGACCGGAGAATGGCGGGATTTCCGGAGTGTTCCCAGCCAAAAAAAGCGAACCCCACCCGACGACTGGTAAGACCGATACTGATGGTCTCCGAGCGACCCACGTTAACACAGGCTTTTCAGCACTGCACTCCCATGAAGTCGTTTCGCTTGAGGAAACAATAGTCTCGCTCAGCCGCCTGGCAGGGTTTGAGGAAAGATGGACCTCAAAGCGGCTTTTGTCAGCAAAAAAATGAACGGAACGTTCGTCCTAACTCGTTGATCACCAATAAGCTTTTTACTCCCAAAGTGTGTTTACCTCGAGTCCCTAGTGTAGTGTTTGCGAAGGATTCTTTTTCAGATTCAAGGCGCGAAGAGGGAGTTGAGCAATCTCAACGACTGATCGAGCAACGCGGAGATTGGAAAAGAAGACCGCGATTATAAAAATTCCCGGCTCTATGACTTAATTGATTTCGTCTAGATGTTTCGCAATCACCACATTAGGCAGAGCTAAAGTGACGGATGATTGGCGAGGATTTTTGGCCGGGGCCAAGGCGCGAGGAAGGCGGCTATGTGAACCATAACCAACTGACGAGCAACGAAGGCACCGGCCAAAAAGACCGTACCGCGTCCGTTTGGCAACGGCCCTTTATTCAGACCAAGCGCTCATCATTTTAAGGCGGTCAGTGCACTAGCATAGCACCAATCGCCAGTCTGAATAACTTGTATATTAGACATCTAGTTGGTATCGTTTTCTCAGATGGAGATCACGAATCTACCTTCCATCCTAACTCATCAACTCCGCGATAGCCTTTTATCCTATCCAAGGCCAGTAAGGAACCGGGAGCCCTCCATTCCAGGCTCCCGGCCAGCCGGATCACCTCTTACAAAAACATCCCTCCGGACGCTTCCAGACGCTGGGCATTCACCCACCGGCCTTCTTCCGAGCAGAGAAAAGCGACCACGCCACCTATGTCGTCCGGCACTCCCACGCGACCAAGCGCTGTCTGGGAAGCGATGAACTCCCGCATCCCCGCGTGGTTTTCCAGGGCTTCCCGGGTAAAGTCGGTCTCAATGGCTCCCGGCGCCACGGCATTGGCCCGGATGCCTCGCGATCCCAACTCCTTCGCCAGGTATCGGACAAAGACTTCAGTCGCTCCCTTCATCGACGCGTAAGCCGAGTATCCTGGAATCGCGAAGCGCGCCAATCCCGTGGAGATGCACACAATCCCACCCCCGTCCGCAATTTTGGGAAGCAGCTTTTGCGTAAGAAAGTAAACCCCCTTGAAATGGACCAGGAACAGGCGGTCGAAGTTCTCCTCCGTCATCTCCGCAAAAGGCGCCGGGCTGTTGATGCCTGCGTTATTGATCAGGAAATCGAAGTCCTTCCTCTGCCAATGGTCTTCAAGCGTTTTGCCCAGCGCAGCGGTGAAGGACTCGAACTGGCCCAGGTCCGCTACGTCCAGTTGCAGCAAGGCGGCTTTGCGCCCCAGTTTCTCTACTTCTGACACTACGGCTTCTCCATCTTCCTTACCCTGGCGATAAGTGAGAACGAGGTCCGCGCCGTTCTTAGCCAGTGCCAGTGCCGTGTTTCGGCCCAGCCCCCGGCTGCCGCCCGTGATGAGTGCGATCTTGTTGTTCACGTTCATGATGGAAGTCTCTCTTAATGGTTGGTCATTGCATTGAGCCAGCGGACCCGGCCGGTCCTTCAGCTGATGGTTTGATACTCCCTCATCTCCCGGTTTCACGATAGGCCTGATTCTCGCAATGGATTGCCTGATTCTACAAATGGTCGTAGTAGTGCTGTAATTTTGACTCGTTTTATTGCCTAATTTGGTTACCTCACTATGAACCAACCACCGGACCTGGAACCCTCCCTCAAGCGCATGACACAGCTCCTTTCCGGTCTGGCGGGTGGCCGGCAGGGTTTTATCGGCTCTTCGCTTCCAGACGTTCATTTCATGCGTTCCGCCGCCCATATTCCCCGCTCCCCCATCGCGTACGAGCCCAGTATCGTGATCGTGGCCCAAGGCCGGAAGTGTGGCTACTTGGAGGACCAGGTCTTTACTTACGATGCCGCCAACTATCTGGTCCTCACCATTCCCCTGCCCTTCGAGTGCGAGACCTTCGGCACCCCGGACGAACCCCTCCTGGCCGTATCCGTCAGCGTCTCCCCTACCGAAGTCTCGAAGCTGCTGCTCGAAATAGACACCGGCCCCACCACGGCTCCCGTCCCCGCCCGGGGAGTCGCTTCCAGCCCCCTGAACGCGCCACTGGCGGAAGCGGCGGTGAGGTTGCTGGAAAGCCTGCGCGCCTCTCCGGAGGAAGCGCGTATTCTCGGCCCCCAGATCGTCCGCGAAATCACCTACCGCGTCCTAACCGGAGACCAGGGCCACGCCCTCCGCGCCCTGGCCAATCCCCAGAGCACCCTGGGCCAGGTATCGCGTGTCCTCCGCCGCATCCACACCGACTACGCCCAGGCCCTGGACGTGAGCTCGCTGGCCCGCGAAGCCGGCATGAGCGTCTCCACTTTTCACAACCACTTCAAAGCCGTCACTTCCAGCCCGCCCCTCCAATACCTGAAATCCGTCCGCCTCCACAAAGCCCGCATGTTCATGGTCCACGAAGGCGAAACCGCCAGCGCCGCCGCCCTCCGCGTCGGCTACGAAAGCCCCTCCCAGTTCAACCGTGAATTCAAACGCTACTTCGGCGCTCCCCCAGCCCGAGCCGCCGAAGAAATGCGCGCCATCCTCCACCAGACTGAAGGAGTCCTGGCTTTCTGAAGATTCGCAAATCGACCAAGCCGTCTCCGCCGACCCCTCAAAACCGTGGCATATACGTCGGCGTAATTACAATCTCCGGCACGTAGGTATGCTTCGGCAGTTTGGCGATGCTCACCACCATGAGGGCCACGTCTTCCGGGGTGACCATTTGGGCGCGCTTTTCGGCGGGGGGCGGGACGGGGCGGTCGTCGAGGAGAGGGGTGTTCGTTTCGCCGGGGTAAACATTGGTAACGCGCACACCATCAGGGAGAGCTTCCAGGTTGGCGAAGGTACCGAGCGTAGTCTGGGCCATCTTGCTGGCGGCGTAGGGCACGCCGGCGAGTTGGACGTTCTGGATGCCCGCCAGAGAAACGACGTTGAAAATCAGGCCATCCCCCCGTTTCCGCATGTCCGGAAGGGCCGTGTGGAGAACATTGAAGGCGCCCGTGGTGTTGACCTTCATCACGTTGTCGAAGTCGTCCGGATGGACATCCGCGAAATTCCGCTTCGGTACGTTGATGCCCGCGCAATAGACCAGAATGTCCAGGGTACCGATCTCTTTCAGGAACCACCCGTGCAGCGCCGCCACCTGGGAGCGGTTCGCCGCGTCGCAGGGGTGGGTCTTGATGGCGGTGCCCTCCACGGCGGCCTCCAGCTTCGCCAGCGTCCGCCCGGCGATGACCACCTGGCAGCCCTCCGCCGCGAACCCTTTCGCGATGCCCAGCCCGATCCCGCTGCCGCCTCCGATGACGAGAACATTTTTGTCTTTTAGAGAAGGTGTCTGATCCATGGAACGGGAAATATGGGTGTGAAAGTCAGGAAAGCGCGGGCCGCGGGCGGGTGGGAACAATAGAGACGCACTCTCCCACGCCGCAAGAAGCTAAAAACGTTCCTCCCCTATATAGCAGCACGCCGGCGCTGGAGACGCCGGCGTGCCCTGGGCTTGAGAACTGGTGGTGTATCGCTAACCCAACCACTAAAGTGGACGGATCACTCCCCTGCTCTCATCTTCCGCTCCCGTTTGTCCCCACAACAAGGCCCGGAGCTACTAACCGTGGGCTCACCGCGACCACGTTCGCTCCAGACACGCCGGAAGCAGGGTAGACAAGAACGCCGGGAAGGTTCGCGGTGTTCTCAAACCCTGTTACCACAGGAGGAACCGCCACCGGAGCAGCGGTTACTGCAGAGTCTTCAAATTCAAACATCCTTACTAACTTACAGAATTGGCAGGCAATTGCGGAGTTTTGTTCGCAAAGAAACCGTAAACAACTTACATGGCTTAGCTTTATTCGTCAATCGCTTCTTCGCCATCGCCATCCCCCTCGGCGCCGTCTCCATCTCCTTCGCCATTTCCGTCTCCTTCAATCAGTTCCAGCAGATCTACCTCGGTCAGACCGAGAGCCGACAGTTGAGATTCGATCATCGACTTGATCTCGTCCCCGTTGTCGATCCCGATCGCCACGGGCGGCCCGCCAACCCCGCCAAAGATCAGGAAGCTGTTGTAGGTGGAAGCCGAAGTGGGTTGATCGCCCGTGGCACTGTAGCTGAACACGAAGGCAAACACGCCCGGTTCGCCCCAGCCAGTGACCGTCGCATTGCCGAGGCTGTCACCGAGATCGTCGGTCTGTTCGGAACCCAGGTAATCGTCCAGAAATTCTTCCGAAATCACACCGCCAATCGGCACAAAGGTGTCCGAGACGGTTCCTGGGGCAAAGCCCACCACACCATCCTGAACGAGGAGCAGGCCGTCCACCAGCACCTCCGCATCGCTGCCGTCAGGAAGCGTGACGAGGTCCGGATTCTCGCCGGCCAAGCCGCCGGCGCCGCCCATACCTTCAGTCTCCGTGCCGGTTCCGGTATCCGTGACTCCGGTGCCGCCAATACCTTCGTCGCCACCAGTACCGCCGGTATCGGTGTCTCCGGAATCGGAGCCCGATCCAGATCCGCTGCCCGTGCCAGAACCGGTATCCGTACCAGTTCCAGAGCCTGAACCTGAGCCGCTACCGCCGGAGGAACCGCCATCGCTTTCGTCCAGGTAGAGGCTGTAATTGCCCAGCGTGGTCGAGTAGTTGGCGGTGTCTTCGGTCACTTGGATGACCGTCTTGTTCTCCAGGTAGCGTTCTTGGGAAGTGCTATCCGTGAGTCCCGTATAAAGATCGGCCAAGTCCACCGAATCGGACAGGTTGCTGTGCTCGGATTCCGAGGCAAAGAACTCGTCGGCCCGTTGGGGATCTCCCGTGGCGGCCGAGCCGACAAAGAGGGTGCCGTTCAGCTGGGTTCCCACCGCCATCAGATTCTGTGCCCGCGCCGGGATGTAGATCCGCAGTTCGCCGGACTCGCCGCTGCTGAATACCGTGGCCGCGTCCGTGGTGATGGTACCGGTTCCCAGCACGCCATCCGCCGGATCCACCGGACTGATGACGATAAAGGTGTTTCCTTCCGTGCTGCTCGGACCACCCACCAGGGGATCGGCATGGCCCACCATGCCCCCCGTGGAATTCAGGTCCGCGCCAGTGGATACCTGAATGTCCCCGCTGCGCGTCCCGGTGCCGCCAATGCCAGTATTGATCATGTGATCGCCCAAGCCGATTTTGGCATAGGCATTGGTACCGGAGCCTCTATTCAGGTTCACATCATTCCCGGCATCCACAAAGGTCGCGCCCTCCATGTCGCCAGAGCTGCCCGCGCCGCCATTGCCGATCTGCGCGTAGTCTCCCGTGCCGATACCGCCGTTCAGGTTCACGTCATTCGCAGCCATCACGATCAGGTTCCCGCTGGATTGCGCATTGGCATTCAGACCGCCGTTCCCGATCTGGGCATAGGCTCTGTCCGCTCCGGAGGTCGTGGATCCATTCAGGTTCACATCGTTTCCGGCCATGATCATGGTCACGTCCAGTAGCACGGTACCGGGATCGGTATCTTCCGGGGTGCCCAGCGTGACGTTGTCCGCGCTCAAACCACCGTGCCCGACCTGGGCAAAGGTGTTGTCCGCCGTGCCGCCGGTCAGAGTCACATCCTGGGAAACGTAGACGGTAATGTCTCCCGTCTTGTCTCCCAGACCACTGTCCTGGCCGCCATTGCCCACCTGGGCATAGGAGATGTTCTGGTCCGTGCCTCCGGTCAGGAGCAGGGAACCGCCACTAACGTCGATGGTGATGTCCCCCTCGGCGATGTCCAGTTCGTTATAGACCGAGCCGTGACCGACGCGCGCGGAGGTGCGGTTGTCGTCCCCGCCCTGAAGCACCACATCCCCGATGGAATCCACCAGGATGTCTCCCGTCAGGTCGCCATCGGTGGAGTAATCTCCACCGTGACCGATCTGCGCGTAGGTATCCGTGTCCGTGCCGCCCTGGACCAGGACACCGCCGTCTTTCGCCACCACCTCGATGTCGCCCAGGGCATCGTCGCTGGCGTTGATGGTGCGATAGCCAATCTGTCCGTAGGCGCCCGTGGTGCCGCCGCCCAGGACCTGCACCGAGTCACCCGCGGCAAAGGTCAGGCCTTCGCCGGAGGCAAACCAGCCAGCGTCCGTGGCGCCCGTGCCACCCACGATGACGGAACCCCCACTCACGCCAAAGCCGGCCTGGGTGGCATCCGCGCGGAGCACCTCCGCGTCAAAGAGCGGCAGGCTCAGCGGAGGCATCGAAGTAAAGTCCAGATCCGCCAGGCCGGTATCCTTATCCCAACCGCCGATGACATATAGATTGCCGTCACCCCGGTTGCGAATGCCCGTATTCACCTGCACGTCGCCTTCCGACAAAATGCTGAAGTCGTAGGAACTGGTGTAGTCGATGGCTTCCTGGAAGTTCAGCGTGTTGCCGCCCAGAGCGCCAAAGGTCACGTTCCCCACCCCCAGGTTGTTTTCCAGTTGAGTAGCCAGCACGGTGGCGTCTCCGCCACCACTGAAGTCAAATCCAGTGGCCGCGGAACTGGCATCGAAGTCCAGCGTCTCGCTCAAGAAAACCAGCTCGGTATTCGTGATGCCCCCACCCGTCGTCGTGCGGTGGCCAATGCGGAAGCCCGGGCCGCCGGTATCCTCCAGGGAGGTTTCGCCGTTTACTTCAATGTAGATCGCGCCCTGCCGTGTCCCCGTGCTGGTGCCCTCATGCGAGCCATGGCCGATCATGGAGTAGGAGTTGTTATCCGAGCCGTCGCGGAGAGTAAGCGGACCGTTGTCGGTAACCACCGTAATGAGACCGGAGAAGGCCCCAGTCGCTTCCCGGCCCCCGTGGCCAATCTGGGCGAAGGTGACATTCCCCGAACCACCCAGTACCGAGATACCGCTGTCCGCGTGAACGGTGATGTCTCCGTTGTGGTCGCCATCCGCGCCACGTCCCCCGTGGCCGATGATGGCATAGTTTTCTTCGCCTGTTCCGGCGGTGACATTGACCGCGCCACCGTCGCCATCCACGCCCGCTTCCACCCAGATCTTACCGCTGTAGCCGGAGCCTGAGTTAGTGTCAGTGTATAGGCCGCCGTGCCCGATCTGGGCATAGTTTTCGTCCTCGACGTCCTGGCCGCCGGTGACGTTCACATCCTCCGTGGCGCGAACGATGATGTCGCCGTTGTGATCGCCATTCGTCGCCCGGCCACCATGACCGATCTGCGCATAGGTGTCGTCTTCGAAACCAGCCGTGATGGTAACGGAGGCATCTCCGTTTAGAATATCTCCCGCTTCATTCACCCCGGACAACACCGTGATGGCTCCAGAGTTCCCACCGGGATTCGTGATGGGCGTATTCAAGTGGAACCAGGTGCCACTTTGTTCGATCAAGCCCGTCGGGGCGTTCTGCGCCGGCGGGGAGGGATTCGGATCTCCCCAGGCGCCCTCAATGGTGGTGGCTCGGGACGCGTTGAAGTCCGCGTCGTAACCACCGTGACCGATCATTGTGTAGGACTGATCCGCCGACGCGGTGGTCGTGGAGGCGATCATCGAAACGCCGTCCGTGGCCTGGACAAAGATATCTCCGTAGTGATTGCCGTAGGACTCGTAACCGCCGTGACCGATCTGTGAACTCGTCTGCCCCCGCGTCCCGGACTCGAAGTAGATCTCGCCACCACTGATGACGGTGATGGAGCCGTTGTGACCCATGTCCGCCGTGGCGGAGGTTCGGAATCCACCGTGCCCGATTTGCAGCGAACCGGTGCTACTGCCGGTGCTGGCATTGTAAGTAAAGAAGATGTCGTCTCCGGCATCCACGGAAATGTCGCCCGAGAAGACGCCCGGGTAATACCGGTCATTGGCATTCTCTTTCACGGGATCGGTCGAGCCCCCGTCCGAATTGTCATTGTTCACCCGGTGATCGTTCCGGCCGCCGTGCCCAATCATCGCGTAATTGTTCCGGGAACCCGTGAAGGTGATGGCCCCGCCGGCATCCACGTCAATAAATCCCGTCCGGTCTCCAGAAGTCTGGTAACCCCCGTGGCCCAGTTGGGCGTAGTGCGTGCTGTTGGCGTTCTCGGAGGCGTCGAAGGTGATGTTCCCTCCGCCGCCGGCGCTATTGCTGCCATCTTCATCCGCTTTCACTGTAATGTTCCCAACATGGTCGCCATCCGTGTTGATGCCGCCGTGGCCGAGGTGGATATAGGAGTCGATGGAAGCGCCCGCCTGGAAGAGAATGCTTCCGTCCGTGCTAGTCACCATGATGTCGGCAATGTTCCCCACCCGTTCCGCGGCGGTCGGACCGTAGTCCGTATTGCCCGGGTCAGGATGGTAGTAAGGCGCGGCTGGGTTCGGATTATCCGAGTCGTAACCACCATGACCCAGTTGCGCATAGCTGCGGCGGGCATTATTTCCGTCCCCGCTGTAGAAACTGATGTCGCCCCCCGCGAGGACGCTGATCATTTCACCCGTCAAGCCGTGATCGCCCCGGGCCCCATAGCCGCCATGTCCCAGTTGCGCGAAGTTGATCTTTTCGTTGGAATTGTCGGTGGAGGATCCCGCTCGGAACGCGATCTCTCCCAACGTGGCTTCCACGGAAATGTTACCGTGGTGGTTGCCATAGGCTGAGTAACCGCCGTGACCCAGCTGGGTCGAGTGGAAACGGCCGCGGCCATCCCCCAGGCTGCCGTTGGCCAGACTGCCGCCGGAGAAGAGGATGTCTCCCGTCGTGCTGGTCACGCTGATGTTTCCGCTGTGGCCCGCGATATCGGTTACCGTGTTAGGATCTTCCAGCGTTCCGCTTTCTGTCGTATCGGTCTGATAACCGCCGTGGCCCAACTGGGAATACAGGTTGCCATCCGTATTGCCTTCCAGGTTCTTGGTGGTGCCACCCAGGAAGGTAATGGAACCCACACTGTGCACGGTGATGTCTCCGCTGAATCCGGCGGGCGCCCCATAGTCCGCGTCCGTAAGAGACTGGTTGCCGCCCGCTTTGGCATTCGTGCCCCCGTGGCCCAGCTGCACATAGGCGCCATTGGTGTCGCCCGCCTGGAAATAGAGGCCGCCATTGTGGCTACCCGCCGTACCGTCACCGGCCGTCACTTCGATGCCGCCACTGTGGGCGCCACTGGACCCCAGGCCACCGTGGCCGATCTGGGCATAGGACCCATCCGAGTTGGTGGTGGAACCTTCTCCCGCCAGAAACTCAATGATGCCGCCGGATTCCACCTTGATCTCCCCGCTGCTCTTCCCGTCCGTGTCGTAACCGCCATTCCCGATCTGCGCATAGGACTGGTAGTGATTGCCCGCGTGGAACCGGACATCGCCGCCAGCTGAAACGTCGATGTCGCCCGTGTGAGCGATGATGTTCAGACGGCCGTTTTCGGCTTCCGAATCCTGGCCGCCATTCCCGATCTGGGCATAGGCCCGGAGGGCGTTGGTGTAGCTGTAGGTGGCGGTCACCTCATCCCCACCGGGGTTGATATCGTAAGCCCCATCCCAAGTCAGCCGGCGGTCGTCATAGTCGATGGTCGCCACCTGGGTTCCAGCGGCCGCGATGTTTCCGTCCACGTCCACAAGTCCACCCTCGCCGTTGTCATAGAAATGGTAAGGACCGCCATTCGAGCCATCCAGGTCCACCGTAATGGTCAAGGTACCCGCGGCCACGTCCACATTGGAACCCAGGTTCACATCGCTACCCGTAACCGCCGAGTAGGCCTGGTCCGTGATGGTGGCCAGCGGATTGTTCCGCAGGAAGGTCACGTCTCCCGTGGCGTCCACCGTCACATTCCCGGAATGCTTGCCGCGGTTGGCCCGGCCCCCATTACCGATCTGCGCATAGGTGTCGCTGTCCGCGCCAGTCGTGAAGTTGATGTTGGCATCCGTACCCGTGGTGCGGACCGTCACGTCGCCCCCCGTTCCCACGGGTGTCGTGTTAGGCGTATTCAGGTGGTAAGCCGTGGTAGTGGTAATGTCAGGCTGGGCCGCCAATTGCGGAATGAGCAGGCGGGTATTGCTGAAGTTCGCGGTCGCGCCGCCGTGGCCAATCTGGGCGTAGGCCTGATCGCCCCGTGTCGGATTCGTCCCCGCCGAGAACGTGATGTCATCCACCGCTTCCACCAGGATGGTGCTGCTGGTGTCGTCCACCACTTCAAACAAGCCGTAGTCCGCCGTGGTACCGTCACCAGCCGCGTCGATCGCGGTTTCGAAGAAGACCCGGCCCGTGGAATACTCGATCCGGCCCACCCTGGTGGAACCACCGTCAACAATGTTCCCGCTACCGTCGTCCGTGTAGACCACCGGCGTGCCGGAATTAACCGTGATGGTCACCGAACCCGGAACGATCTTGCCCACGGTAAAGGCGCTGCCCAGGAACGCTTCCGTGCCGTCTCCAGCCATGGCCGCGGTACTCAGCACCGTGTCTCCCGTGACATTCTGTTCCGCCAGCACAATGCCGTGGTTACCGAAGGCTTCATAGCCTCCGTGCCCGATTTGCACGTAGGACTGGTTGCGGTCGCCCGCGGTGAATGAGATCGCGCCACCACTGATCACCTCGATGGCGCCGGTGTGGCCTTCGTTTTCCATGGCCGCGTTCCGCACCCCGCCGTGACCGATCTGCGCGTAGGCCTGGTCACCGGAAGTCGTGCCCGCGGCAAAGGTCAGGTCGGAACCCGAGTGCACCGTAATGCTACCCGTATGGGTGCCGGGATAGTAGCGGTCGTTGTTGTTGGTGTAGGAGTAACCGGAGGTCGAGTTCCCACCCCGGCCCATCCGGTGACTGTTCCGGCCACCGTGTCCGATCTGTGCATAGCTCCCGCCGGCTCCACCGCGGAAGGTAATGGCCGCCCCGGCATCCACATCGATATCACCCGTGTGTCCTCCGGAAGCATAGATACCCCCATGACCGATCTGCGCGAAACGTGTGCCGGAAGATCCGTTCGAAGTGTCGAAACTGATGTTCCCGCTGCCGCTGCCCAGGTTGCTGCCATCGCGGTCCGCATAAACGGTGATGTCACCGCCGTGATCGCCATCGTTGTAGTTGCCGCCATTGCCGATCTGAATGTAGGACTCGATGCTGTCACCGGCCGTAAACGTGATGTTTCCGTCCAGGCTTTCCACGGTGATGTCCGCCCAGTTGCCCACGCGTTCCGCGGCTGTCGGGAGAACCGCCAGCGCATTGTCATTGTCCGCGTAACCCGGATCGCCCGGGTTCGGATAATCCGCGTCAAAGCCGCCATTACCGAGCTGGGCGTAGCTGCGGCGGGCATTGTTTCCGTCTCCGCTTTCAAAGGTAATGTCGCCACCCGCCATCACGCTGATGGCTTCACCCAGCCGGCCCATTTGACCCCGGGCGTTCGCGCCGCCATGGCCCAGCTGGGCATAGTTGTATTTGTAATTGTTGTTGTCCGAAGTCGTGCCGCCATGGAAATTGATTTTCCCCAGAGTCGCTTCGACGGAGATGTCTCCATGGTGATCGCCCTGCGCGCCGTAACCGCCGTGACCGAGTTGCGCGTAATGAATTTTCCCGGTGCCATTGCCTTCGCTGCCGGCGGCGGTATCGCCACCGATGAAGTTGATGTCTCCCTCTGACGTGGTGACGGAAATCTCGCCGTTGTGACCCACCGGCCCCGCGTAGTCCACGGCGTTCACGTCCAGGTTCGTGCCGTCACTTTTCGTGTCCGCGTTATAACCGCCATGACCGAGCTGCGCATAGATGCGGCCGTCCTGAGTGCTCGTATCCGGCCCGCCAATCGTTCCGGCCACAAAGTTAATATCACCCACCGTGTCGATAATAATGTCTCCATGCAGGCCGTATGCTTCATCGGCCGTTCCGGTACGGGAGTCGCGGCCGCCATGGCCCAACTGCACGTAGTTGTCCTGCAACAGACCGCCCCGGAAATTGATGCCGTTGCCCATGGCATCCATTCCGGACCGGATGGTAATGTCGCCGAAGTGGTTGCCGTCCGCGTCGTAGCCGCCATGACCCAGGTGGGCGTAGGCGCGGGCGTCAGTGGTATCCTTGCTGGCGGTGCCGCCCAGGAACTCCACCACGCCACCACTGTTGGTGCCGGTCAGGCCTTCGACGGTAATGCTACCGCTGTGCGCCCCCTTGTTGTCGGGACCGCCGTGTCCGAGCTGAACATAGCTATAGTTCCCGTCCCCGGCGTGGAACTTCAGGTCGCCATCCAGCTTCACATGGATGTTACCCGTTTCCCCCACCGTGTCGGCATTATCATTCGGGTTGTCCGCCTCATAACCGCCATTCCCCAACTGGGCAAAGGAGAGATCGGAACCGATCGCATGATCCACCGCGTAGTCCACC
Source organism: Verrucomicrobiia bacterium (assembly GCA_030427505.1). Taxonomy (GTDB): domain Bacteria; phylum Verrucomicrobiota; class Verrucomicrobiia; order Verrucomicrobiales; family DEV007; genus JAUICH01. Next base: position 4,807 of record JAUICH010000030.1, on the reverse strand, counting down.
GTGACACCCGTCTTGCCAGCGGGGTTGATGATCTCCGTCAACCCGTAGGCGCCGTTGACATAGTCAATCTGGCCGACGATGTCCCCCGGATTTGCGTCCCGGATCAGTAATCCGGTACCGCTACCGCCATCCACATCGGTAATGACCGTTCCGTCAGGAAGCGTCATCGTGAAGCTGCCGGGCTGGATCCCAATGTTTTCGTTCAGGGTATCGACCGTTTCTTCGATGTTGTTGATCCCGCCCCGGGTATTGTTAAACGCGGAGGCTATTCCGGTAATGCTAAGCGCGGGCCCGGAGTCCGCCACCAAGTCCAAGGCTCCATTGACGCCGGCGCCTTCGGTCCGGTTGCTCAGGCTGCTGCCGCTGCCAGTGGTGTATTTGGTGATGACGTCATTGCCCGTGTCGCCGTCGATGACGACATCCAGCCGCACATGCCCGGTGTTGTAGTTAATGCGGCCGATCTGAGCGTCAACGCCCAGGCCGAGGATGTTATCTGGGTCGATGATGTTTCCGCTGCCATCGTCGATAAAGTCACCCGTTCCATCAGCCGCTCCATCGATCGCGATGATGAGGGAGTCCGCGTTCACGCCGCGATAGCGCAGCGGCGCCCAGCCAAGCTCAAAGGTTCCGATGTCGATCTCCTTGGACATCTCGCCATTGATCTGGTAGCCGGCATCCACCCCGATGCCGGCGGTGAAGAGAACGTCACCACCCGCGTTAACGTTCAGGTTCGCCACGGAATCGCCGCGCGAACCATACCCGCCGTTGCCCAGCATGACCCAGCTACGGCGGCCTTCACCCGCGGTGAAGACAATGTCATTCCCGGCCGTGACGGTATGCGTGTCGAACCCATTGGGGTTCAGAGAGCCAAAATTCCCCGCGTCGGAATCGCCCCCATGGCCCAGCATCGCGAAGTTCCGCTTGTCGGTGGAGTCATCGTGCGTGCGCTCACCCCCCAGGAAAACGATGTCCGTGGCGGCAGTGACGGTAATGTCGCCCGAATGCGAGCCATTCGTGCCATACCCGCCATGACCCAGCAGGGCATAGTGCAGAATGCCGTAACCCTCGCCCAAGCCGCTCGCTTCGTGATCGCCAGCGCTGAAATAAATGCCCCCGCTTTCGCTGAGAACGTCAATGGAACCAGTGTGCCCCGCTACCCGGCCATTGGCGCCACTACCGTTGGCGGTGTCCGCGTCGTAGCCGCCGTGGCCCAGTTGGGTATAGACCCGGCCGTCATCGTAGTCGCGGAAGTTGGACAGCAGTGTTCCCGCGGTAAAGCGGACATCGCCATCCACATCAATATTGATGTCGCCAACCAGTCCGGTTTCTCCTCCGCTGCCGTTAGCCGAATGCGACCGGGAGCCGTATCCGCCATGACCGAGCTGTGCGTAGGCTTCCCGTCCCACGCCCGCGGTGAAGATCAAGCCCTGGGCGGAAGCACCCCCGCCGTCCATGCCTGGAATGCTGGCGGCTTCGCCCGAACCGGCCACGATATTGATGTTGCCCTGGTGCCGGCCATCCGAATCCCGGCCGCCATGGCCGAGTTGAGCGTAGCCTTCGTTGTCGTAGTAACTGAAGCCACGTCCGGCGAGCATCTCCACGACGCCACCGGCATTGATGTCGATCAGGCCGCCATCGCCAACGGTGGGGTCCTGGCCGTGCTGGCTCTGGTTACCCAGACCACCGTGGCCGATCTGAGCGTAGTTGCGTTCGTGAATGCCGCCGTGCACGCGCACGTCTCCGCCCGCGTCGATATCGATCTTTCCGCTGGAGCCCGCGGAACTGTAGCCTCCCACCGCCGCGCCGTAGCCACCATTCCCAATCTGCACATAAGCCCGCTCCGCGTTCCCGTCGGAGTAGCTGTAGTTCACCGTCACCTCGTCCGGAGTGGCAAAGTCATTGAGCGTATCGTTAAACCGGATCCGGCCCGTATTGTAGCTGATGGACCCGACGGACTGACCGGCGGAATCGCGCAGCACCCCATCTCCACGCAGGTCGTGATACACGGCGCGGTGACCCGCGCTGTTGTCTCCGTCGATCACCACGGAAACCGACCCCGCAATGACGCCTCCGTGCGCCAGGTTGGCATCCTCAGGCCGGAGAGCGGCTTCCAGTTCCAGGGCGCGTTCGTCATTGACGCTCGTTCCGCCGTTGAACTTGTAGTCGAAATTGATCCGGATCAGGCCGTCATTGGTTTCCGCGGTGTCGGTAAACGTAAGCAGGCCAGTGGCATAGTCCACGGTACCGACCTGATTGGAACCGCGCATCAGCTTACCGGTGCCATCCCCATTGTCGGAATCGACCACGTTGGTACCCGTAACATCAATAACGATCGTCCCAGGATCGATGTTGGTATTGCTCGCCTGATAGGTCCGTTGACGGCTGGTGGCTTCCTGGAAAGCGGTCAGCGTGCTGCCGCGAACGGTGAATCCCGCGAAGTCCATGACCTGGGCGACATTCCCGCCGCTCTGGGGCCCGAACATGAGGAGGTCTCCACCCGCATCGATCGTGATCGAGCCAGTGTGATCGCCGTCGTATTCGTAACCGCCGTTCCCAATCTGGGCGAAAGCTTCCAAGCCCCTGGCTTCTTGGATAACCTCGGCGCCCACGGACGAACGCTCATAGGAAAGGAATCCACCACTGGAGGCGTCAAAAATGACGTCCCCATTCTCCGCGCTAACCAGGATATTACCGCTGGTGTTATTGTCGCTCCCGTCTTCCCAGCCGCCATGGCCGATCTGGATAAAGTCCCGGTTGTTGTCTCCCGCCGTGAATCCGATGCTGCCGTTTTGGGCCGTGACGTTGATGTCGTTATTCGTCACGGTCATGTCGCTGTTGTAACCGCCGTGGCCGATCTTCGCGTAACGGACATTGGTCTCCCAGTACTTATTGCGCAGGTTGTTCTGCGTGCGGTTGCCACTGGTTCGCGTGGCATTGTTGTTCCAGTCGTTTTGGTAGTCGGTCGAAAGATTGTAGGCATCCGTCGGTCCGGAAGGCCGGGAGGTGAAGGTGATGTCTCCGCTGGCCAGGACGTCAATCTGCGACGTGCCGTCTCCCGAAACGTTGCCGTTGGAATTGGCTCCACCATGACCGATCTGCGCCGGGCTGTACTGCATGCGGCCGGAAAGGAAGGTGATGTCTCCCGACGTAGCGCCCGTGCCCTGTCCCGCGCTAACATTGATGTATCCTTCGTAGTCGCCATCCACGTTGTAGCCGCCGTGACCGATCATCGCGTGGTTGAACCCATAGCCCCAGTCGCGCTGAGAACGTTTTTCCTCACCGCCGGCAAAGTAGATCGAGCCCTTGTCAGCAATGACGTCAATGTTCCCGCTGAAGCCCGTGCTCGCCCCACTGGAATTGGCCCGCAGGTTGTAGCCGCCGTGACCGATCTGTGCGTAAGATGCCTGCTGATTTCCGGCTTCGGCTTGGATGCCGACTTCGCCAACTTCCGGATCGTTAAAGACTCCACCGGCAAACACATAGATGTTTCCAAAGGCCGAGTTGTCCGGGAGAATCGGCGATACTCCGGACACGGCGGGATTGGTGGCATGTGTGGTGGCCTGGCTGGCATAGGCGCCACCGTGGCCGATCTGCACCGGGCTGTACTGATGTTCGGAATCCAAACCCGAACTGGCTGATAGAGCCGTGTTTTCGTCCACGTCCGGAAGCAGACTGTAGCCAATCATCCGCACGGCTCCCGTTTCCGCGCGAACCGTGATGTTACCGTCGGTACGCTGGTCGAGAATGGTGCGGCGGTTACCTTCGGAGTTGGACCCGTGGCCAATCTGAGCAAAGCGCGAGTGCCCGTTGCCGCTCCGCATTTCAATGCCAACGCCCGTGCTTCCCCGGGTGCCTTCCGCGATTACGGAAATATTCCCATGGTAACTGCCCACGTTTTCGTCACCACCGTGGCCGATTTGGGCATACATGCCCGTGCTGCCGTCTCCGCCGGCGAAATCCGTCGTGTCATTAATCGCATCGTCATCCGCGTTCATGAAGATGTATTCACCGACATGAATGTTGATGTCGCCGTCCACGATGAAATCCGCGCCTTCAAAGGGATTGGTTTCCGTATTGGTCCGCCAAGTGGTGCCGAAGAACTGACGGTTGGTATCCCCGGCATCCAGGGTGATGCCGTCTCGCGTCGTCAAGGTGGGGCGGGAACTGGTATCGTGGTTTTCCATCCCCTGCCGGACCGAGCCCCCGTGGCCGATCTGCACGTAGCCGCGGTTGTCATCGCTGGTGCGCATTTCCAGCCGTCCGCTGAGTTCGACATTGATGTCCCCCGTGGCGCCGCTGCCCGCGCCGTCAAATTCGCCGTCGTCCAGCCGGGTGCCGCCCAGATCCGTGATGTAGTCTTTGCCGCGGACGTTCCCGGCGGCATTCCCCCACCATTCGTTCTTTTCTTCATTGGCGGCGTTGGCGAGAGCCAGCTCATATTCATAGCCCGTATCCCGGAAGCCCAGCTGGGAATACCGTTCCCCCGAGCCACCGGAGTTGCTGTTACTGCCCTTCATCGTGAGGTCATGGGCGGCCAGATTCGTATCGCCATAGCGGCTGCCGACACTCACCGCATAGACGGATGAAGCGTTCTGCCCAATGGTCACGGAACCGCCATCCCGGCCGGCGGCGTCGTTGTCCACATCCCCATCATTCATCGTGGCCAGGATCGCGCTAATGTCGAAGATGCCCGAGGGATCAGAGGTGTCCGCGTCGGCGAGGGTCAGGGTATCGATACCGTTGGTGAGGCCCGTGGAGCCGTCCCAACCAGCCACGATGTTGATGCCTCCCGTGCCCGCGCTGCGGA